>NZ_BMRI01000039.1:21088-53509 GCF_014648555.1 Kitasatospora griseola | reverse complement strand
GCGGGTCTGGCACCGCCGGCAACGTAGGAGGGGCCCCGAAGTGGAACTGAACGACGCGCGAACCCAGCACACCCCCCTCCCGCCACCCCGCGCCCCCTTCCACCTCCCCACCTGGGCCACCGCCCCCCGCCCCCAGGCCCCGCCCGGCATCTACCGCCAGCACCACACCCCGTACGACCCGAGGGCGGCGGGGGACGGGGAGACGGCGGCGGGGCCGCTGCTGTTGCGGGCGGCGCTGAACCTGGTGGTGGCGTGGCTGGTGTTCATCTACGGCCGCGGCTTCGCGCTCTCCGGTCTCGGCATGCTCGGCCTCGGTGACCTTCCGGCGACACCCACCATCGTGCTCGCCCTGCTGGTGAATCTCCTGGTCCTTGCGGCGGTCATACGAATCTTCGGCCGGATGGGCCGCTGGCGCGAAGTCGGCCGCCGCTTCCTGCTCCCGCTGGTCTCGCACACCGTCACCGACGTCCCGCCCGAGCCCGAGGACGTGCCCGCGGTGGACGTGTGGGCGGAGTTGCGGCCGGCCGGGGAGGCAGTGCGGCGGCTGGAGGGCGAGCAGGTGGGGGATGTGGACTATGTGCGGCTGCACCAGGCGTGGCGGAGCGTCGGTGCGGACGCGGCCGGCCGGCAGGAGTTCGCCGCGCAGGTGGGCAGTCGCGGTGCGGCCGCCTGCGCGCACCCGTCCGAGCAGCGCGACCTGCCGGGCGGGCGGCGGGCGCGGCACGACCTGATGGTGCGTCAGGTCCGGTTGGGCACCGCGCAGGACGTGCCGAAGAACCCGGCGACGCACCGGAGCGCGGGCTTCGCGCTGGAGCCCGCGCTGCTCGGCACCTCGCTGCTCGCGGTCGGCCCGGCCGGGACGGGGAAGACGGCGGCGCTGGCCCGCCCGGTGGCGGAGGCGCTGTGTCTGCAGGCGCTGGCGGGCGCGGCCTGCGCGGTGGTGGTCGGGGCGTCCGACGCGGACCTCGGCCCGGACGACTGGTACGACGTGGTGATCGCCCCCGGCGACCCGTCCGCGCCGTACGGGCTGGACCTGTACGGGGCCGCGCCGAACCCGGACGAGGCGGCGGCCCGGTTGGCCGACGCGCTGCTGCCGGACGAGCTGGCTCCGCGGGCGGAGAGCGCCCGGACCTCGATGCAGCAGGTGGTGGGGCCGTTCCGGGCGGCGTACGGCCGCTACCCGGGGGTGCGGGAGCTGCGCGGGCTGCTGGCCGGTGACCAGGACGGGTGGGCGGAGCTCGCGGAGCAGTTGCAGAAGTCGGGTCGGCGCCCGGAGTTCGAGGCGGACCTGCAGCAGCGCGAGCGGATGCACGGCCGGGTGGACGACCCGGGTGCGCTGCTCGCCGACCGGCTGGCGCTGCTGGACCGTCCGGCGCTCGCCCCCGGGTTCTCCGGCGGCCCGGACGCCAAGCCGGCGTTCGCGATGCGCGCGCTGGAGCATCCGCTGCGGGTGCGGGTGAAGCTGCCCGAGCGCAGCCACCCGGAGGCCGCCCGGATGCTGTCGCGGCTGCTGCTCGGCCAGTTCACCCAGGCCGCCGCCGACCGCGGTGACCGGGAGCTGTTCGCGGGGCTGGTGCTGGACGACGCCACCGCCGCCGTGGACGCGCAGACGATCCGCGGGATCCAGCGACTGCGCGGCGCCAACGCCGGCGTGGTGCTGCTGCTGCGGACGCTGTCGGACCTGCCGGAGGCGCTGCGCGCGCCGCTGTTCGGCGCGGTCGGCAACCGGATGGCCTTCCCCGGCATAGCGCCCTGGGACGGTCGGCTGTTCTCCGAGGCCTGGGGCACCCACCTGGTCCGGGAGACCGCCGTGACGCACACCCCGGACACCTCGGGCGGCACGATGCGGCGGGCCGGCCGGCTGGTGCGCAAGGCGCTGTCGGGCACCACCGCGCAGACCGAGTCGGTGACCACCCGGGACGTCGAGCGGCACCGCTGGTCGCCGTCCGACCTGGCGCACGCGCTGCCGTCCGGGCACGCGGTGGTCTCGCTGACCTCGGTGACGGGGGAGCAGGTGCCGCCGTTGCTGGTCGACCTCCGGCACTGATCGCCCCGGGGGCGGTCGCGGGGTGGTCAGCATTGGGTCACGGAAGGTACGGACCGGCGGATTTCGGCACTCCGGCTTGTCCGGAGCGTCCATAATGAGAGAAGAACCCTCACTCGCCCGGTCGCAACGACGCGACCGGGTCGAACCATCGAAGGTGCCATGCCCCCCACACTCGCCTCCGTCGTCCGCACCAGCACGCTCCACCTGACGGTGCTGGCAGGCGCGGACCACCTGGAACGCCCGGTCCGCTGGGTGCACACCAGCGAGCTGGACGACCCCACTCCGTTCCTGGAGGGCGGTGAGCTGCTCCTCACCACCGGCATCAAGCTGGGCAAGAGCGCCGCCGGTCTGCAGGCCTACGTGCACCGGTTGGCGGACGCCGGCGTGGTCGGGCTCGGGCTGGGGGTCGGCCTCTCGCACACCGAGGTGCCGCAGGCGCTGGTGGACGCCGCCGCGCAGCGCGGGCTGCCGCTGCTGCGGGTGCCCGAGGCGACGCCGTTCATCGCGATCTCCAAGACCGTGTCCGCCGCGCTGGCCGCCGAGCAGTACGAGGCCGTCACCACCAGCTTCGAGGCGCAGGAGGAGCTGACCCGGGCCGCGCTCGGCAAGGACGGCACCACCGCGATCGTCCGCCGGCTGGCCGCCCGCCTGGGCGGGTGGGCCGCGCTGTACGACGGCTCCGGCGCGCTGTCCGCGGTCGCCCCGGACTGGGCCGCCCGCCGGGCCGGCCGGCTGGCCGCCGAGGTGGACCGGCTGCGCCGCCGCCCCGCGCCGTCGAGCGCCGCGCTGCAGGGCCGGGCCGGCACCATCGACACCGCCGACGAGGACTACGTGGTGGTCCAGTCGCTCGGCGCGGACCGCCGCCCGCGCGGCTTCCTCGCGGTCGGCACCGAGGACCGCATCACCCCGACCGAGCGGTACGTGCTGAACGCCGCCGTCGCGCTGCTCACCCTCACCCTGGAGCGCTCCCGGGAGCTGCGGCAGGCCGAGGAGAAGATGGGCGCGGCGCTGCTGCGGATGGTGCTGGCCGGTGAGGTCGGCACCGCCCGCCAGATCGCCGCGGGGCTGTTCGGCGGCCTGCCCGAGGGCACCGTCCGGGTGCTGGTGGCCGCCGCCGGGCCCGGCCCGGAGGCCGCGGAGGCGCTCGGCGAGCTCGGCGACCGCGCCGAGCAGGCCGGCGGCAAGGTCGGCGAGAAGCTGCT
Organism: Kitasatospora griseola; assembly: GCF_014648555.1. Lineage (GTDB taxonomy): Bacteria > Actinomycetota > Actinomycetes > Streptomycetales > Streptomycetaceae > Kitasatospora > Kitasatospora griseola. Next base: position 50,260 of record NZ_BMRI01000039.1, on the reverse strand, counting down.
GGTGGCCCGCGAGGACGGCGCGCACGGGCCGCGCCTGATGGTGCTCGCCATCGACAACGGCTCGGTGCACCGGGCCTGCCTGGGCGCCGTCGAGGAGCACGAGGGCCTGGCGCTCGGCGTCTCCGCCCCGGCCGCCCTGGAGGAGGCCGGCACCGCGCACGCCCAGGCCGAGCGGGCGCTGGCGGTCGCCCAGCGCGGCGGCCGCCGCACCGTCGACCACGAGGAGGTCGGCGCCGGCTCGCTGCTCCCGCTGCTCGGCGAGGAGGCCGTCACCGCGTTCGCCGAGGGCCTGCTGCGCCCGCTGCGCGAACACGACCGCACCGCCCGCGGCGACCTGGTGGCCTCGCTGCGGGCCTGGCTGTCCCGGCACGGCCAGTGGGACGCGGCGGCCGCCGATCTCGGCGTGCACCGGCACACCCTGCGCTATCGGATGCGCCGGGTCGAGGAGCTGCTGGGCCGCTCGCTGGACGACACGGACGTCCGGATGGAGCTGTGGCTGGCGCTGCGGGCGGGCGAGGACTGAGCCCCGCCCCGGACGGGCCTGTCCTGTCCGTAGAAATCGACCGGCTGCTTTCCACCCGTCCGTCCAATCGGAAAGCCGTCCCCCTCCGCCTACCGTGAACGGGAAAGCGAAGTCTTCGAGGGAAGGGGCCGGTGCGACCGTGACCACCACGTACGAGTTCTGGTTGGCCGGGCAGCGGGCGAGCGGCGAGGCGGACTTCGAGGTCCGTCACCCGCACGACAACAGCCTGGTGGCGAAGGTCAGTGTGCCGACCGACGCGCAGGTCGAGGAGGCCGTCGCGGCCGCCGCCGCCGCTGTTCCGGTGTTCGCCGCGACCCCGGCGCACGTGCGCGCGGCCGCGCTGGACCACGTCGCCAAGCGGCTGACGGAGCGCACCGAGGAGATCGCCCAGCTGATCACCGCCGAGAACGGCAAGCCGATCAAGTGGGCGCGCGGCGAGATGGGCCGTGCCGTGTCGGTGTTCCGCTGGGCCGCCGAGGAGGCCCGCCGGACCAACGGCGAGACCATGCGCCTGGACACCGACCCGGGCGGCACCGGCCGCTACGCGCTGGTGCGCCGCTTCCCGCGCGGCGTGGTGCTGGGCATCGCGCCGTTCAACTTCCCGCTGAACCTGGTGGCCCACAAGCTGGCCCCGGCGATCGCGGTGGGCGCGCCGATCATCCTGAAGCCCGCCCCGGCGACCCCGCTGTCCGCCATGGTGCTGGGCGAGATCCTGGCCGAGACGGACCTGCCGGCGGGCTCCTGGAGCATCCTGCCGGTGGAGAACGCCAAGATGCCCGCGCTGGTGCAGGACAAGCGCCTGCCGGTGATCTCGTTCACCGGTTCGGACAAGGTCGGCTACCAGATCATGGACTCGGTGCCGCGCAAGCACGTCACCCTGGAGCTCGGCGGCAACGCCGCGGCCGTGGTGCTGGCGGACTGGAGCTCCGAGGCGGACCTGGACTGGGCCGCGAGCCGGATCGCGCTGTTCGCGAACTACCAGGGCGGCCAGTCCTGCATCTCGGTGCAGCGGGTGATCGCCGACGCGACCGTCTACGACCGCCTGGTCGAGAAGGTCGTCGCCAAGGTGCAGGCGCAGGTCACCGGCGACCCGCGCGACGAGGCCACCGACGTCGGCCCGCTGGTGGACGAGAACGCCGCCAAGCGCGTCGAGTCCTGGGTCGACGACGCCGTCGCCAAGGGCGCCAAGCTGCTCACCGGCGGCAAGCGGGACGGCGCCGCCTACGCGCCGACCGTGCTCGCCGAGATGCCGGCGGACGCCATCCTGGCGAAGTCCGAGGTGTTCGGCCCGGTGATGTCGCTGCACAAGGCGTCCTCCACCGACGAGGCCTTCGCCATGGTCAACGACTCCGACTTCGGCCTGCAGGCGGGCGTCTTCACGCACGACGTGCAGACCGCCTTCCGCGCGCACCGCGAGCTGGAGGTCGGCGGCGTGGTGATCGGCGACGCGCCGTCCTACCGCGCCGACCAGATGCCGTACGGCGGCGTGAAGGACTCCGGCGTGGGCCGCGAGGGCGTCCGCTACGCGATGGACGACTACACCGTCGAGAAGGTCATGGTGCTGACCGGCCTCGACCTCTGAGCAACCCCCTCCGACGCCCCGTCACCGCAGCAGCGGCGGCGGGGCGTCGGCCTGCCTTGACGCGCTCCGGTACCGGGCGTAGGCCGGGAGGCAGGAAGGAAGGAGGCCCGTCATGCTGGGCGACCTCATTGCCGAGGAACAGGGCCGGATCACCGGTCGGCGGGTGCTGCCGGGGGAGCACGGGCTGCCGCCCACGGTGGAGACCTCGTACGCGGCGAGCGGCACACTGCTGGGCGTCCCGGTCCAGGACATGGGCACCTACACGGCGCGGCTGCGCGACGACGGCACGCTGGAGGGCAACGGCCAGGGCGTGCTGATGGGCCCGGGCGGCGCGCACGCGAGCTGGCGCGGCCACGGCGTCGGCACGTTCACCGAGAGCGGTGGCAACAGCTTCCGCGGCTCGGTCGTCTACGAGACCGACTCGCCGGAGTTCGCCGGGCTGCGCGGCGTCGCAGGCGTGTTCGAGTGGGAGAACTCGGCGGACGGCGAGGTCGCCGGGAAGCTCTGGGCATGGCGGTGACCACCGGGTAGCACAGGCCACAATGGGGGGCATGAATTCGTTCGCCCATCCGCAGCTGCGCTTCACTCCGACCGTCGCCGACCCGGACGGGCCGCGGGAGTTGGTCATTCTCGGCTCGACCGGCTCGATCGGCACCCAGGCCATCGACGTGGTGCTCCGCAACCCCGGCCGGTTCAAGGTGGTCGCGCTGTCCGCGGCCGGCGGCCGGGTGGAGCTGCTCGCCGAGCAGGCCGTGGCGCTGGGCGTGCACACCGTCGCGGTGGCCGACCCGGCCGCCGAGAAGCCGCTGCGCGAGGCCCTGGCGGCCAAGGCGCAGGGCGCCCCGCTGCCGCGGGTGCTGGCGGGCCCGGACGCGGCGACCGAGCTGGCCGCGGCGGAGTGCCACTCGGTGCTGAACGGCATCACCGGTTCGATCGGCCTGGCGCCGACGCTGGCCGCGCTGCGGGCCGGCCGGGTGCTGGTGCTGGCGAACAAGGAGTCGCTGATCGTCGGCGGTCCGCTGGTGAAGGCGGTGGCGCAGCCCGGCCAGATCGTGCCGGTGGACTCCGAGCACGCCGCGCTGTTCCAGGCGCTGGCCGGCGGCACCCGCGCGGAGGTCCGCAAGCTGGTGGTGACCGCCAGCGGCGGCCCGTTCCGCAACCGCACCCGTGAGCAGCTGGCCGGCGTCACGCCGGCCGACGCGCTGGCGCACCCGACCTGGGCGATGGGCCCGGTGGTGACGATCAACTCGGCGACCCTGGTGAACAAGGGCCTGGAGGTGATCGAGGCGCACCTGCTGTACGACGTGCCGTTCGACCGGATCGAGGTGGTGGTCCATCCGCAGTCGGTCGTTCATTCGATGGTGGAATTCGTGGACGGTTCGACGCTGGCCCAGGCCAGCCCGCCGGACATGCGAATGCCGATCGCGCTGGGCCTCGGCTGGCCGGACCGGGTGCCGGACGCCGCCCCCGGCTGCGACTGGACCAAGGCCGCGACCTGGGAGTTCTTCCCGCTGGACAACGAGGCCTTCCCCGCGGTCGAGCTGGCCCGCGAGGTGGGTACGCTCGGCGGGACCGCCCCGGCGGTCTTCAACGCCGCCAACGAGGAATGTGTGGACGCTTTCCTGAAGGGCGCACTGCCCTTCACCGGAATCGTGGACACTGTGGCGAAGGTGGTCGCCGAACACGGCACACCGCAATCGGGAACTTCGCTCACGGTGGAGGACGTACTCCACGCGGAGAGCTGGGCCCGGGCCCGGGCCCGTGAGCTGGCGGCCGGCCGAGGCAGTAGGACGACGGAGGCGACGCGGTGGAAATGCTGATGTGGGTGCTGGGCGTCCTGATCTTCGTGGTCGGGCTGCTGTTCTCGATCGCCTGGCACGAGCTCGGCCACCTCTCCACCGCGAAGCTGTTCGGGATCCGGGTGCCGCAGTACATGGTCGGCTTCGGGAAGGCCGTCTGGTCGACCAGGCGGGGCGAGACCGAGTACGGCCTGAAGGCGATCCCGTTCGGCGGCTACATCCGGATGATCGGGATGTTCCCGCCCGGGGCGGACGGCCGGATAACGAAACGTTCCAGCTCGCCGTGGCGCACCATGATCGAGGACGCCCGGTCCGCCTCGTACGAGGAGCTCCAGCCCGGCGACGAGACCCGGATGTTCTACACCCGGGCCCCGTGGAAGCGCGTCATCGTGATGTTCGCCGGCCCGGGCATGAACCTGATCCTGGCGATCGGGCTGTTCCTCACCCTGTTCATGGGGATCGGCGTCACCCGGACCACGCCCACCATCGCGACGGTCAACGAGTGCGTCGTCCCGGTCGGCGAGAAGACCGACACCTGCAAGCCGGACGCCGAGAAGTCCCCGGCCAACGCGGCCGGCCTGCGGGCCGGCGACACCGTGCTGGCCTTCGGCGGGGTGAAGATCCACGACTACACGCAGCTGCAGGGCCTGATCCGCGACTCGGCCGGCAAGCACGTGGAGATCGACGTCCGGCACCAGGACGGCACCCTCGCCACGCTGCCCGCCGACATCAAGGCCAACACCCTCGCCGCGATCGACAAGGACGGCTACCCGATCAAGGGCAAGACCGTCACCGCCGGCTTCCTCGGCATCACGCCGGCGATGGGCGTGCACCACATGTCGCTCGGCGAGAGCACCGACGAGATGGCCCGGCTGGCCGGCCACGGCGTCGAGTCGCTGGCCCAGCTGCCCGGCAAGATCCCCGGCCTGTGGCACGCCGTCGTGGACGGCGCCCCCCGCGACCAGGACTCCCCGGTCGGCATGATCGGCGCGGCCCGGCTCGGCGGCGACGTGTTCGCCGCGGACCTGCCGCTCAGCGTGCAGCTGACCGTCTTCGTGCAGATGCTCGCCTACCTGAACTTCATGCTGTTCCTGTTCAACATGCTGCCGCTGCTCCCGCTGGACGGCGGCCACATCGCCGGCGCCCTGTGGGAGTCGCTCCGCCGCGGCCTCGCCAAGGTGCTGCGCCGCCCCGACCCCGGGCCGTTCGACGTGGCCCGGCTGATGCCGGTGGCGTACGTGGTCGCCGGCATCTTCATCTGCTTCACCGGCCTCGTGATGGCCGCCGACATCGTCAACCCGGTGCGCCTGAACTAGCCGCACGCCACCCACGGCCGGGTGTGCTCCGCCACCCGGCCGTGCCGTACCGTTGGACGCCGGGCGCGCCGGTTGCAGTGCGCGTCGGCTCATCGAATTTCTGCAGAGGAAACACTGCGCACATGACCGCGATCTCGCTCGGTATCCCCTCCCTGCCGCTCAAGCCGCTGGCCAAGCGCCGGTACTCGCGGCAGATCATGGTCGGCAACGTACCGGTGGGCGGTGACGCGCCGGTCTCGGTGCAGTCGATGACCACCACGCTGACCTCCGACGTCAACGCGACGCTCCAGCAGATCGCCCAGCTGACCGCCTCGGGCTGCCAGATCGTCCGGGTCGCGGTCCCCTCGCAGGACGACGCCGACGCGCTGCCGATCATCGCGAAGAAGTCGCAGATCCCGGTGATCGCCGACATCCACTTCCAGCCCAAGTACGTGTTCGCCGCGATCGACGCCGGCTGCGCCGCGGTGCGCGTCAACCCCGGCAACATCAAGGCGTTCGACGACAAGGTCGGCGAGATCGCCAAGGCCGCCAAGGACGCGGGCGTGCCGATCCGGATCGGCGTCAACGCCGGCTCGCTCGACAAGCGCCTGCTGGAGAAGTATGGCCGGGCCACCCCCGAGGCGCTGGTGGAGTCCGCGCTGTGGGAGTGCTCGCTGTTCGAGGAGCACGACTTCCGCGACATCAAGATCTCGGTCAAGCACAACGACCCGGTCGTGATGATCAACGCCTACCGGCAGCTCGCCGCTGCCTGCGACTACCCGCTGCACCTGGGCGTCACCGAGGCCGGCCCGGCCTTCCAGGGCACCATCAAGTCCGCCGTGGCGTTCGGCGCGCTGCTCGCCGAGGGCATCGGCGACACCATCCGGGTCTCGCTGTCCGCCCCGCCGGCCGAGGAGATCAAGGTCGGCAACCAGATCCTGGAGTCGCTGGGCCTGCGCGAGCGCGGCCTGGAGATCGTCTCCTGCCCGTCCTGCGGCCGCGCCCAGGTGGACGTCTACAAGCTCGCCGAGGAGGTCACCGCCGGCCTGGAGGGCATGGAGGTGCCGCTGCGGGTGGCCGTCATGGGCTGCGTCGTCAACGGCCCCGGCGAGGCCCGCGAGGCCGACCTGGGCGTCGCCTCCGGCAACGGCAAGGGCCAGATCTTCGTCAAGGGCGAGGTGATCAAGACCGTGCCCGAGTCGAAGATCGTCGAGACCCTGATCGAGGAGGCCATGAAGCTGGCCGAGCAGATGCAGGAGGAGGGTGTCGAATCCGGCGCCCCCGTCGTCGTGGCCGCCGAGTGACGGTCTGAACTCCCCGGCGGGGCCGCTGAGTTCGGCGGTCCCGCCCCTGCGAGAGGTGACTCCCGTGCTCGATCGAGGTGTGATGCTGCCCGGCCCGTTCCGGGTCGCCCGGGCGCTGGCCGCAACCCGCGTGCTGGAGACGCCCGACCTCGACGAGGCGCTGGAGGTCCTGCACCGCGACCCCGTCGCCAATGCCTTCGTCGCCACCCGGGTGGAGGCCGTCGGCCTCGACCCGTGGCGGCTCGGCGGCGAGATGTGGGGCTGGCACGACGCCGACGGGCGGCTCGACGCGCTCTGCTACGCGGGCGCCAACCTGGTCCCGGTCAACGCCGGCCCGGAGGCCGTCCGGGCGTTCGCCGAACGCGCCCGCCGGCAGGGCCGCCGCTGCTCCTCGATCGTCGGCCCGGCCGAGGCCACCGCCGCCCTGTGGGCGCTGCTGGAGCGCTCCTGGGGCCCGGCCCGCGAGGTGCGCGGCCACCAGCCGCTGATGGCCACCGCCACGCCCGTCGCCGACGTCGCCCCGGACCCGCTGGTGCGCCGGGTGCACCGGGGCGAGATCGAGGCGCTGATCCCCGCCTGCGTCGCGATGTTCACCGAGGAGGTCGGGATCTCCCCGCTGGCCGGCGACGGCGGCCTGCTCTACCAGGCCCGGGTCGCCGAACTGGTCTCCTCCGGACGGTCGTTCGCCCGCTTCGACGAGGACGGCAAGGTCGTCTTCAAGGCCGAGATCGGCGCCGTCACCGCCGGCGCCTGCCAGATCCAGGGCGTCTGGGTGGCCCCCGAGCACCGCGGCAAGCGGCTGTCCGAGAGCGGCATGGCGGCGGTCGTGAACACCGCTCTCGCCGAGGTCGCCCCCGTGGTGTCGCTGTACGTCAACGACTTCAACCTGCGGGCCCGCGCCGCCTACCGCCGGGTCGGCTTCCGCGAGGTCGGCGCGTTCATGAGCGTGCTGTTCTGACGGAGCGTCAGGAGCGGGCCGGGTCGCGCAGCGGCAGGTGGGCGCCCATCACCGCGTACGGCCGCGCCGTGTTCGGGAAGCGCACCGCCGGGGCCAGGTCCCGGTAGCCGAGCGAGCGGTACAGCCGGCGGGCCGGGGTCTCCGCGTCGATCGCCGACAGGATCGAACGGTCCAGACCGGAGCGCTCGCACAGGGTGCGGATCAGCCGGGTGCCCACCCCCTGGCCCTGGAGCTCCGGCAGCACGTGCAGCTCGGTCACCGCGAACACCCCGTCCAGCCAGCTCTCGTGGCCGCGCGCCGCCAGGTACGGCTCGATCACCGTCGACCACCAGTGGGTGCGCTGGTTGGGCATCCCGTAGCCGAACCCGACCAGCCGGCCCTGCGCCATCGCCCCCAGCGCGATCACCCCCGGCTGCAGCGCGTGCCGGCCGACGATCGGCAGCCGCACCGCCACCTCCTGCGGACCCAGCCCGAACGCGACCGCCTGGACCTCCAGCACGGCAGGCGCCCACGCCGCCAGGTCGATGGCCTCGATCGTCACCCCGGTGAGCTGCTCCATGAAGCGGGACGTTACTACCTGCCGTCCCGGGCGTCCGCGTGGCCCGTCCTCACAGCCAGGCCGCGAACTCCAGATGGAGCTCCGCGCCCGCCGCGTCGCCCCTGGCCAGCGACGCCAGCGCGATGTCCACCGCCCGCAGCAGCGCCCAGGCCCGCACCCGGTCGGCGGGCAGCTCCACCGCCTCCGACAGCTGCGCGAGGCGCCGCCGGACCGCGCCGCGCGGGCCCGGCGCGGCCGCCAGGGTCTCCGCCCGGTCCAGCACCAGCCGGGCCAGGTCGTACGCCCGGTCGCCCACCACCGGCCGCGGCCCGACCGCCAGCCACGGCGCCCGGTCGGCGGCCAGCACCCGCCCGTGGTGGAAGTCCCCGTGCAGCAGCCACCCGCCGCCGTCCGCGGCCAGCGCCACCGCCTCCAGCGCCTCGTCCACCAGCGGCCCCGCGTCCGCCGCACCCGGCAGCGCCCGCCGCTCGGCGATCCGCCGCTCCAGCTCCCCGGCGCGCTCGACGAGCGTGGGGAACGCATGCCCGGCGGGCGGCTCCACCCACAGCCGGCGCAGCAGGCTGGTCGCCTCCAGCGTGGCCTTGGCCTCCGCCAGCGAACGCAGCGGGATCTCGCCGTGCAGCCGCTCCAGCAGCAGCGTCCGGTCCGCCTCCGCCAGCAGCAGCACGGCCCCGCGCCCGGCCCAGACCCGCAGCGCGGCCGCCTCGCCCACCGGGTCGGCGCCCGGGCGCAGCGCCTTCACCGCCACCGGCGTGCGGTCCTCGGCGCGGTACGCGTAACCGACCACTGCGCTGCGCCCGCCGGGCTCGGCCACCCGCTCCAGCACCAGCCCCCAGTCGGCCAGCCGCGCCGCGAACCGGGCCGGCAGCGCGGCCGACCACTCCGCCTCGCCCGGATCACCCCCCGCCCGGACCGACTCGGCGAGGCGCTCGGGGACGGTGAACTGCGCGGGCTGTGCGGACATGCCGCCCATCATCGCGCAGCGGACGCCGGGGACGGTGTTACGTCGCGCTCGCGGACGGCGCGGGGTCGGCGGCGGCGAGGCCGGGGAGGGCGGGCAGGTCGGCGCCCCAGTGGGCGGCCCGCAGGGCGCATTCGCGCAGGGCGGCGGCGGCCTGGGCGCGCAGGGCGGTGGTGGCGCACAGGTCGGCGTAGGCGGCGGTGAGCTGGGTCTCCAGGTGGGCGGCGAGCCGGCCGGCGGCGGCCGCGTCCTTGACCTGGAACGGCAGCCGGTAGCCGGGCGCGGCGGCGGTCGGGGAGGTGCCGCCGGCGGCGAGCAGCCGCTGCCAGGCGTCCCGGCGGGTCTGGTGGGCGGCGTACGCGGCGCGCCCGTCCTCGCGCTGCGGGCCGACCGGCAGGAACGCGCCCACCACGCCGTACCCGTAGACGGCGGCGTGCTCGGCGGCGAGCGCCGCCTGGAGGGCTTCGACGTCGGCGGCGCGCATCGCCGCGGGCGAGGCCGAGCCGGAGGGGGCGGCGGAGGCGGTGGGGGAGGGGGAGGGCGGCGGGCCGTCGTCGGCGATCGGCCCGGTGTCGCCGAGGGCGGCGGCGTGCGCGGCGCCGGAGGCGGCGACCGAGGCGAGCGTCCTGGCCAATGCGGGGGAGGCGTCGGCCAGGTCGGCGAGCCGCCGGCCCGCGGTGCGGCGCTCGGACGCGGCCAGTTCGGCGACGGTGCGGGCGGCAGCCGCACCCGCGCTCGCGGCGGGCGAGGAGGCGGGCAGCGACTGGGCGAGCGCCTCGCGGTGCTGGAACACGTCGTCGCGCAGGTCGCCGAGCCGGGCGGCGTCGGCGGGGCTCGCCGCGATCACCGCGTCGTAGTCGGCGAGCAGCGCGTCGGTGGCGGCGAGTTGGCGCTGCCGCAGCGGCCGGTCGGCGTCCTCGGCGGTCGGGCGCGCGTTCTTGTCGTGGTCGTCGGTGCAGCCGCAGACGGACAGCAGTCCGCCGAGCGCGCCGAGCGCCAGGAAGGACCGCCGGGTGGGCGCGGGCATCGGCACTCCAGCGTGTTCGTGGGGGCCGGGCGGCCGCCATCGGGAGAATCATGACCGGAGCCGGGCGCTCCCGGCGGGAGCTTGGACGGTACCGGGTGGCTGTGACGTTGGTCGCATCGGGGTGGCCCGGCCGGGGGTACCGCCCGGCCCCCTGGGGGCTGGAAGGAGGGTCGGAATCGGCGGTTCGGGGGTTGACCGGATAGGCTTCGCGAAGAGTTAGCACCTCCGACAACAGCAGACGCGGCCGAGGAGTCACCCGGATGAGCACCACCCCCACTGACCGGCTGCGCACATTGCTGGAGCCGCTGGCCGCCGAGGCAGGGCTGGATCTCGAAGAGGTCAAGGTGACCCAGGCCGGCAGCCGCCGCCAGGTGCAGATCGACGTGGACGCCGACGGCGGCGTCGACCTGGACGCGATCGCGGAGTTCTCCCGCCTGGTCGGCCAGGCGCTGGACGAGTCGAACCTGATGGGCGACGCCCCGTATCTGCTGGAGGTCGGTTCGCCGGGCGCCGAGCGCCCGCTGAGCGAGCCGCGGCACTGGCGTCGGGCGACCGGTCGGCTGGCCGCGATCAAGCTGGTGGACGGCGCGGAACTGACCGCGCGGGTGCTGGAGAGCGACGAGGACGGCGCGCTGGTCGAGGTGCAGCCGGTGAAGGGGCGCGGCCGCCCCAAGGAGCGCCGACTGGAGTTCGCGGAGATCGCGCGGGCCCGGGTGCAGGTCGAGTTCAACCGCAAGGACGAGGAACTGCTCGACGCCGCCGCCGACATCGCGGACACGGACGAAGAGGAAGAGGAGGCGTAATCGTGGACATCGACATGAGTGCCCTGCGCGGGCTGGTCACCGAGAAGGGCGTGCCGTTCGACCTGCTGGTCGAGTCGATCGAGTCGGCCCTCCTCATCGCGTACCACCGCACCGAGGGCTCGCGCCGCCGGGCGCGGGTGGAGCTGAACCGCAAGAGCGGCCACGTGACGGTGTGGGCCCTGGAGGACGCGGCCGAGCTGGACGAGGGCGTGGAGCCCAAGGAGTTCGACGACACCCCGAGCGGGTTCGGCCGGATCGCCGCGTCCACCGCCAAGCAGGTCATCCTGCAGCGGCTGCGGGACGCCGCGGACGACCAGACCTTCGGCGAGTACGCCGGCAAGGAGGGCGACATCGTCACCGGTGTCGTCCAGCAGGGCAACGACCCGAAGAACATCCTGGTCGACATCGGCAAGCTGGAGGCCATCCTGCCGCCGCAGGAGCAGGTCCCGGGCGAGGACTACCGGCACGGCACCCGGCTGAAGTGCTACGTGGTGGGCGTGCGGCGCGGTGTGCGCGGCCCGTCGGTCACCCTGTCGCGGACCCACCCGAACCTGGTGAAGCGCCTGTTCGCGCTGGAGGTCCCGGAGATCGCGGACGGTTCGGTGGAGATCGCGGCGATCGCCCGCGAGGCCGGCCACCGCACCAAGATCGCGGTGTGGTCGCGCCGCCAGGGCCTGAACGCCAAGGGCGCCTGCATCGGCCCGAACGGCATGCGGGTGCGCGGCGTGATGGCCGAGCTGCACGGCGAGAAGATCGACATCGTCGACTGGTCCGAGGACCCGGCCGAGATGGTCGCCGCCGCCCTGTCGCCCGCGCGGGTGACCAAGGTGGAGATCGTCGACCTGGCCCAGCGGTCGGCCCGGGTGATCGTGCCGGACTACCAGCTGTCGCTGGCGATCGGCAAGGAGGGTCAGAACGCCCGCCTGGCCGCCCGTCTGACGGGCTGGCGGATCGACATCCGCCCGGACACCGAGGCCCCGGTCGAGGGTCAGTAATCGAGCGTCGCCCAGCAGTGGGCGCTGTCCCAAGCCTCCGGAGATCTACTCGGCGGCGGCGAGTCCCTTCGGAGGGGTAGACTTGAGCGTGTCTGGCCGGACGCATGCCCGTGCATGCCCTGAACGCACCTGCGTGGGCTGCCGCAAGCGGGCGGCCAAGCACGAGCTGCTGCGTGTCGTGGCGGGCGAGGGCGAGTGCGTCCCCGATCCTCGCGGCACACTGCCGGGCCGGGGCGCGTATCTGCACCCCGTACCGAACTGCCTCGACCTCGCGGTCCGCCGCCGGGCGTTCCCGAGGGCCCTCCGGGTCCAGGGCACGCTCGAACCCGGCGCCCTGCGGGAGTACGTCGGGGCAGGAGCAAGTCCGGCCGACGGTCAGTCGGCCCGCTGACGGGCCTCGTGCCCGGCAACACGCACCAGCGCACGGCAGTGGGTACATCGCCGTGCGCCACAGTCAGGTACCTCGCGAGATGGAAGTAGGTCGAGATTGCGATGAGCACTCGATGAGTACGCGATGAGTACGCCCATGAAGTAGCGACAGTCCGGCGGACGACACCCCGGACGTATAGACAGGAGCGAAGTGGCTAAGGTCCGGGTATACGAGCTCGCCAAGGAACTTGGTTTGGAGAGCAAGGCCGTCATGGCCAAGCTCACCGAGCTGGGTGAGTTCGTGCGTTCGGCGTCCTCGACGATCGAGGCGCCGGTCGTGCGCAAGCTGACTGACGCTTTGGGAGCGACCCCGCCGTCCGGCGGTGCGTCCTCCGCGAAGCCTGGCCCGCGGAAGCCCGCGGCGCCCCAGCCGTCCGGCGGCGCCGGTTCGGCTGCACCCAAGCCGGGTGCCCCCACCCCCGGCCCGCGTCCCACCGTGACGCCGGGCCCCCGTCCCACTCCCGCGCCCGCCGCGGGCTCGGCCGCGCCGAAGCCCGCCGGGGCGCCGACCCCGGGTCCGCGCCCGGCTGCCCGTCCGGCTTCGCCGGCCGCTCCGGCCGCGCCCGCCCCGGCGGCCGAGTTCTCCTCCCCGGCTCCGGCCGGTGAGGCTCCGGCGCGTCCGGCCGCCCCGCGGCCGGCTCAGGCCAACCCCGCGGCCCGTCCGGGCCCGCGTCCGGCCGGTCCGCGTCCGGGCAACAACCCCTTCACCTCCGGTGGCGCGTCGGGCATGGCCCGTCCGTCCGCTCCCCGCCCGGGTGGCGGCGAGCGCGGCCAGCGTCCCGGTGCTCCCGGTGCCGGTGCGCCGCGTCCGGGCGGTGCCCCGGCCGGCGAGCGCGGTCCCCGTCCCGGTGGCGCTCCGCGTCCGGGCGGTCCGGGTGCCGGTGCGCCGCGTCCGGGCGGTGCCCCGGCCGGCGAGCGCGGTCCCCGTCCCGGTGGCGCCCCGCGTCCCGGTGGCGCTCCGGGTGCCGGTGGCGCCCCGCGTCCCGACGGCATGCCCCGTCCGGCCGGTCCGCGCCCCGGTGCGCCGAGCCCGTCCGGCATGCCCCGTCCGAACCCCGGCATGATGCCGCAGCGTCCGGGCCCGCGCCCGGGTCCGGGTGCCGGTGCGCGTCCCGGTGGTCCCGGTGCGCGTCCGGGTGCTCCGGGTGGCGCCCGTCCGGGCTTCCAGGGCCGTCCGGCCGGTCCGGGCTCGCGTCCGGCCGGTGGCGGCTTCGGCGGTCCCCGTCCGGGTGGCGCCGGTGGCGGCGGCGGCTTCGGTGGCGGCGGCGCCCGTCCCGGCGGCTTCGGCGGTCGTCCCGGTGGCCCGGGTGCCCGTGGTGGCACGCAGGGTGCGTTCGGTCGCGGCCCCGGTGGCCGTCCGGCGCGTGGCCGGAAGTCGAAGCGCGCGAAGCGCCAGGAGTACGAGGCCATGCAGGCCCCGTCCGTCGGCGGTGTGATGCTGCCGCGCGGCAACGGTTCGACCGTTCGCCTGTCGCGCGGTGCGTCGCTGACGGACTTCGCGGAGAAGATCAACGCCAACCCGGCCGCGCTCGTCTCCGTCATGTTCAACCTCGGTGAGATGGTCACCGCCACCCAGTCGGTCTCCGACGCCACGCTGCAGCTGCTGGCGGACGAGATGGGCTTCGTGCTGGAGATCGTCAGCCGGGACGACGAGGACCGTGAGCTGCTGGAGTCGTTCGACATCGACTTCGGTGTCGACGAGGGCGACGAGGAGCAGCTGGCTCCGCGTCCGCCGGTGGTGACCGTCATGGGTCACGTCGACCACGGTAAGACCCGACTGCTGGACGCGATCCGCAAGACCAACGTGGTCGCGGGCGAGGCCGGCGGCATCACCCAGCACATCGGTGCGTACCAGGTGGCGACCGAGGTGAACGGCGAGGAGCGCCGGATCACCTTCCTCGACACCCCGGGTCACGAGGCGTTCTCCGCCATGCGTGCCCGTGGTGCCAAGTCCACCGACATCGCGATCCTGGTGGTCGCGGCCAACGACGGCGTCATGCCGCAGACGGTCGAGGCGCTCAACCACGCCAAGGCCGCCGGTGTGCCGATCGTGGTCGCGGTCAACAAGATCGACGTCGAGGGCGCGGACCCGACCAAGGTCCGTGGTCAGCTGACCGAGTTCGGTCTGGTGGCCGAGGAGTACGGCGGCGACACCATGTTCGTCGACATCTCCGCGCGCCAGGGCCTCAACATCGAGGAGCTGCTGGAGGCCGTGGTCCTGACCGCGGACGCCTCCCTCGACCTGCGCGCCAACCCGGAGCAGGACGCCCAGGGCATCGCGATCGAAGCCCACCTGGACAAGGGCCGCGGCGCCATGGCGACGCTGCTCATCCAGCGCGGCACCCTGCGGGTCGGCGACTCGATCGTGGTCGGCGACTCCTACGGCCGCGTCCGCGCGATGCTGGACGAGAACGGCAACAGCCTCTCCGAGGCCGGCCCGTCCCGTCCGGTCATGCTGCTCGGTCTGACCTCGGTGCCCCGCGCCGGCGACAGCTTCATCGTCGTCGACGAGGACCGCACCGCCCGCCAGATCGCCGAGAAGCGCTCCGCCCGCGACCGCAACGCCTCGATGGCCCAGCGCCGCGTCCGCGTCTCGCTGGAGGGCTTCGAGGCCGCGCTGGCCGCCGGCAACATCGAGAAGCTCAACCTCATCATCAAGGGTGACGTCTCCGGTTCCGTCGAAGCCCTTGAGGACGCGCTCGTCAAGCTGGACGTGGGCGAAGAGGTCGAGCTGCGGATCCTGCACCGCGGTGTGGGTGCCATCACCGAGTCCGACGTGGACCTGGCGATGGGCTCGGACGCCATCATCATCGGCTTCAACGTGCGCGCCGAGGGGCGTGCCCGTACCGCGGCCGAGCGCGAAGGCGTCGACATCCGGTACTACTCGGTCATCTACCAGGCGATCGAGGAGATCGAGGCCGCGCTCAAGGGCCTGCTCAAGCCCGAGTACGAGGAGGTGCGCCTCGGCTCCGCGGAGATCCGCGAGGTGTTCCGCTCCTCCAAGTTCGGCAACATCGCCGGTGTCATCGTTCGCGAGGGCATCATCCGCCGCAACACCAAGGCTCGCCTGCTGCGCGACGGCAAGGTCGTGGCGGAGAACCTCAACATCGAGGGTCTGCGCCGCTTCAAGGACGACGCGACCGAGGTCCGCGAGGGCTTCGAGGCCGGTGTCACGCTGGGCTCGTTCAACGACATCAAGGTCGACGATGTCATCGAGACCTACGAGATGCGCGAGAAGCCGCGCGCGTAACGGCTGCTGACCGGGGTCGGTCGACGGGGTGCAGTTATCCCGTCGACCGACCCCGGCCGCGCTGTTAGGGTCCTGGCTGTCGGGAATCCTTCGAGGCCCTCAGGCCGGCCAGGCCTGTCACTGCATGTATGTAGGAACTCTCACTTTCGACCTGCTCCTCGGCGACGTGCACTCACTGAAGGAGAAACGGTCGATCGTTCGGCCCATCGTGGCCGAACTGCAGCGCAAGTACAGCGTGTGCGCCGCAGAGGTCGGGAACCAGGATCTGCACCGCAGGGCCGAGATCGGCTGTGCGGTGGTGTCCGGCGACGCCGGGTACGTCAACGAGATCCTGGACAGCTGTGAGCGGCTCGTCGCCGGCCGCCCCGAGGTGATGCTGCTCTCCGCGAGGAGACGGCACCACCACGACGACGACGAATGACCTGCGGGCGTCACCACCGTCACACCCGCACCGAACCGAGAGCGCCCACAAGGCTGGGCGCGGGCGGGTACGTTGGGGAGAGGGCCCCACCGGGTCGAGGTCATGACCCGGGTACCGCGCCTACTGCACGAGGAGGCAAGGCAACGTGACCGACACCGCAAGGGCGCGCAAGCTCGCCGACCGCATTCAGGTGGTCGTGGCGGAGACCCTGCAGCGCCGGATCAAGGACCCGCGACTCGGGTACGTCACCATCACGGACGCCCGGGTGACGGGTGACCTGCGCGAGGCCACCGTCTTCTACACCGTCTACGGCGACGAGACCGAACGCGAGTCCAGCGCGGCCGCGCTGGAGAGCGCCAAGGGCATCCTGCGCTCCGAGGTCGGCAAGCAGACCGGGGTGCGGTTCACGCCGACCCTGACCTTCGTCGCCGACGCGCTTCCGGACAACGCCCGGAACATCGACGACCTGCTGGACAAGGCCCGGGTCTCCGATGCCGCGGTCCGCACCGCGGCCGCCGGGGCCGCCTACGCCGGCGAGGCCGACCCGTACAAGGCGGCCCGCGACGACGACGAGGACGAGTGACCACGGCCGGGAAGCCGGCCGAGTCCGGCGCCGCGGGGGCGGTCTCCACTGTTGAGGTGGAGACCGCCCTCGCGGTGCTTCCGGGCCCGCGCAGCGGGTCGTCGCCCGAACCAGGGGCGCAGGGCGACGACCGGTTCGAGGCCGCGTGGGAACGCGCCCTCGAACTGATCGCGGGCGCCGACGAGATCGACCTGATCTGCCACATCTGCCCGGACGGCGACGCGCTGGGCTCCGCGCTGGCCGCCGGGCAGGCGCTGCGCGGTCTCGGAAAACGGGTGCGGGTGTCCTTCGGCGAGGACCCGCAGATCATCCCCGAATCGCTGTCCTTCCTGCCCGGGCAGGACCTGATCGTCCCGGCCGCCGCGGTGCCCGCCGCGCCCGCGCTGGTGCTGGCCTTCGACGCCGCCTCCGAGGAACGGCTCGGCCTGCTGCGCGACAAGGCCTTCGCGGCCGGCGCGCTGGTGGTCTTCGACCACCACGCCTCCAACCCGGGCTTCGGCGACGTCCGGCTGATCGACCCGTCCGCGCCCGCCACCGCCGTGCTGGTCGACGAACTGCTGCGCCGGCTGCGCATTCCGCTGGACCAGCCGATCGCGACCTGCCTGTACACCGGGATCGCCACCGACACCGGCTCGTTCAAGTACCGGGCCACCACGCCCGCCACCCACGAGATGGCCGGGCGGATGCTGGCCACCGGGATCCGGCACGACCTGATCTCCCGTCAACTGTGGGACACCACCTCGTTCGGCTACCTGAAGGTGCTCGCCGGGGCGCTGGAACGCGCCGTGTTCGAGCCCGAGCAGGCCGGCGGGCACGGGCTGGTGTGGACCTGGGTGCCGTACCAGGACCTGGCGCTGTTCGGCGTCACCGTGGAGGAGATCGAGGGCCTGATCGACGTGCTGCGCAAGCCCGCCGAGGCGGACGTCGCGCTGGTGCTCAAGCAGGACCCGGACGGCACCCTGCGCGGCTCCTGCCGCTCCCGGGGCGCGGTCGACGTGGCCGCGGCGTGCGCCCGGCTGGACGGCGGCGGGCACGTCTTCGCGGCCGGGTTCTCCGCCCGGGCCGGGGTGCCGGAGACCGTCGAGCGGTTCCGGGTGGCGTTGGCGGAAGAAAGCGCGCGCTAGGCTCGTCCGGTTCGGTGGACGGCCGCGGCAGCGGCGACGCAGGGAATGAAACGATAGAGCGATGAAGCGTAAAGGGACGGGCCCCGACGGGCTGGTCATCGTGGACAAGCCGGAAGGCATCACCTCGCACGGCGTGGTGGCCAAGCTCCGCTGGCTGGCCGGCACCCGCAAGGTCGGGCACGCCGGCACCCTCGACCCGATGGCCACCGGCGTGCTGGTGATCGGCGTCGAGCGGGCCACCCGGCTGCTCGGGCACCTGATGCTCACCGCGAAGACGTACGACGCCACCATCCGGCTCGGCCAGACCACCGTCACCGACGACCGGGAGGGCGAGATCACCACCTCCGCCCCGGCCGACGCGGTGGCGCGGGAGGCGATCGACGCCGAGATCGCGAAGCTCACCGGCGAGATCATGCAGGTGCCGTCCAAGGTCAGCGCCATCAAGATCGACGGCAAGCGCTCGTACGCCCGGGTCCGCGAGGGCGAGGACTTCGAACTCGCCGCCCGGCCGACCACCGTGCACTCCTTCACGGTGCACCAGGTGCGCCCGGCGGTCGCCGAGGACGGCACGCCGGTGCTCGACCTCGACGTGACCGTGGAGTGCTCCTCCGGCACCTACATCCGCGCACTCGCCCGCGACCTGGGCGCCGCGCTCGGCGTCGGCGGCCACCTGACCATGCTGCGCCGCACCAAGGTCGGCCCCTACTCGGTCGAATCCGCGCACACCCTGGAGCAGTTGGAGGAGAAGCTCGACGTCCTGCCGATCGCCGACGCCGCCGCGGCCGCGTTCCCGCGCTGGGACATCGACGCCGAGCAGGCCAAGCTGCTCTCCAACGGCATGCGACTGCCCGCTCCCGGCCTCGGCGTGGACGGCCCGATCGCGGTCTTCGACCCGGACGGACGGTTCCTGGCGCTGGTGGAGGAGCACGCCGGGAAGGCCAAGCCGGTCGCGGTGTTCGTGGGCTGACCGACGGTCGGAACGCGTGCGCGATTCTGTCGACCGATGGGGGTGACGAGGCGTTTGTGGTCGCCCGGTCGGGGTGGCTGCGGTGGCGCTCGGCGGTGGGCTGGTGGTGGCGTCGCGGCGGCGGAAGGCCGGCCCGCGCGGAGTTCCGACAGTCGGTGAACGGCCCCGGTGGAGAGCTTCTCCGCCGGGGCCGTTCGGCGTCTCAGCGCAGGGCGAGGCGCCAGTCGTTGCTGTGCAGGAACCGCCCCGAACCCCGGGGGTACTCGAACTCGCACGGGCCCGCGTCGGTGAAGCCGAGGCGGGCGCACAGGGCGTTGGAGGGGGCGTTGTCGGTGGCCGGGAAGGCGTGCAGGGCGCCGGGGGCGGTGCGGTCCGCGGCGGTCGCCTCGCGCAGGGCGGTGAGCATCAGGCGGCCGGCGGCGAGCGCCAGGCCGCGGCCCTGGAACTCGGGCAGGACGTTCCAGCCGGTCTCGTAGATCTCCTCGCCCTGCCAGTCGCGCCGGTGGTAGGCGATCGAACCGGCGGGGGCGCCGTCGGCCAGCACCGCGTACATGACGCCGCCCAGCGCCGGGAGTTCGAGGTAGCGGCGGTGGCGGTGCAGCAGCTGCTCCGGGGTCTCCGGGCCGCCGACATGACGGCGCATCAGCGGGGTGTTGATGCGCTCCAGCAGGGCGAAGCGGGAGTCGGACCAGGGATCGAGGCGGACGTCCATGCCCGGATGCTGGCAGACCGCCGCCCGCCCGGCCCACCGGTTTTCCGGGGGCGGCCGGGGCGGTGCGCGGCGTGTCGCCGGGGGCGCGCGAGGTGAACGGGTGTGGTGAGCGGGGCGCGCGGGGTGCTGTGGGGCTGGTGGGGGGCAGGCTGACCGGCGGCCGGAACAGCGGCCGCAGAGCGGAGGGAGGACCGGCGGGATGGGCGAGGGCGCGAGCGCCGGCTTCGCGGGAGACCCGGCGCACGGGCTGCTGCGCATCCGGGACGTGCAGGGCCGGCTGTGCGGGCTCGGGTTCGTCGCCGACCGGCATGGCACGGTGGTGACCGCGCACGAGGCGGTGGCGGGCCTGCCCAGGCTGGTACTGCACACCCCGGGCGGCCAGTCCAGGGTGCTCGGGCCGGAGAGCGTCGACCTGCTGCCGGAGCGCGGCCTGGCGCTGCTGCGGACCACGGCGGTCGGCGGCGTGCCGGGCCGTGCGCTGCCGATCGGGCGCGGCGAGGTCGGCGGCCCCGTCGTGGTGCCGCACCAGCGCCGCGAGGACGGCACGCCCGCGCTGGCCCGCGGCGGCCTGCTCGGCCGGGAGAACGGCCGCTGCGGGGACGGCGCGCAGACCCGGACGGTCCCGGGCGTGCTGCTGCTCGACCTCCCCGCGGCGCCGGTGGCCGGCGCGCCCGTCCTCGACCCGGACACCGGGGCCGTGCTGGCCGTCGTCGCACCCCGGGTGCGTACCGCCGGCGGGTCCGGGGTGGCGGCCGTCCCGCTGTCCGTCGACGTCCCGGCGGGGGACGGCCCGCTCGGGCTGCTGCTGGCCCGCAACGCCTCCGGCGTGCCCGCGTTCGGCCGCGCCCTCAACCTGGCCGGCGGGCTGCGCCTGACGGCCGCCCAGCTGGACGCCGCCACCGCAGGCCCCGGCCGGATCACCGAGCTCGCCGCCGACCGGGTCGACCGGCCCGACGGCCTCAGCGGCGAGGAGCCGCAGGACACCCTGACGGTGCTGCTCGGCGAGGCCGGCAGCGGGCGCACCACCGAACTGGCCGCGCTCGTCGTCCGCCGGGCCGGCGCCGCCGAACCGCTGCCCACGCTCTGGCTGCGCGGCGCCGACCTGGCCCTGGGCGACCGCGCCCTCGGCGACACCCTGCACCGCCGACTCGTCGCGGCGGCACGGCAGTTGGGCGTCCCCGAGGTGGGCCCGGCGGAGCTCGCCGAACGGTGCGCGGACGGCGGCCGCCCGCTGCTGGTGGTCCTGGACGGGCCCGAGGAGGCCCCGCTGGCGCTCTCCGCGCGCTGGCTGACCGGCGCCCTGGAGTGGTTGGGCGCCCACCGCGCCCGCGCCCTGGTCGCCTGCCGCCCCGACGGCTGGCAGCAGCTCGGCCCCTGGCGGTCCGCCGCCCGGGCGCTCTGGCTGGGCCCGCTCACCGACGACGCCGCGGCCCGGGCCGGGCGGCGCTACGGGCTGCCCGAGCCCTTCCTCGGCCCCGCCGACCGCGGCCACCCGCTGGCGCTGCGGCTGGCCGGCGACCTGCGCGGCGCGGGCGTGCACGGGCCGGTCGCCGACCGCGGCGAGCTCTTCGACGGCTGGCTGGACCTGGCCTGCCTGACCGTCGCCCGCCGGATCGCCCCCGTCCCCGGCGGCCAGCGCCGCCACCGGCGCGGCGGCCCCGTCCCGCCCGGCGAGGACGCCAAGCAGCTCCGCCGACTGGCCGTCGTGGTGGCCGGCCGCCTGCACGAGGCCGCCCGGCTGATGCTCGGCGCGGGCGACGGGGCGCTGCCCGCCGCGGAGTTCGACCGGCTGTTCCCGGCCGCGGGCGGCTGGGCGCGGGCCGTCCGCGAGGAGCACCTGCTGGTCCCGGCGGGCGCCGGACACCGGGCCGCCCACGAGGAGTGGGGGGAGTGGCTGCAGAGCCTGCACCTGGACCTGGACGCGGCGCTGCGCCTGCTGCTCGCGGAGGAGGACGCGACGGCCGACGCCCCCGGCGACCCGACGGCCCGGAACGTCCTCCCGCCCGCGGCGGGCGGGGTGAAGGGCCGTCAGGGCGCGGTCGGCCGGGCCCGGGTGGGCGTGGTGGCGGGGGCGCTGCGCCGGGTGGGGGCGGCGCGCGGCGCGGGGGCGCTGGACGGCTGGCTGCACCGGATCCGGCTGGCGCTGGAGCGGGCCGAGCCGGGCGGCGACCCCGACTGGTGGGCGGGCCGGCTGCTGGCGGCCGGGATCGCCGGCAGCCCCGAGCCCGGCGCCCACCGGGAGCTGCTGGAGTCGCTGGCGGCCCGGGCCGGGCGGGACGAGCGCTTCGGCCCGGCGTTCTGGGTCGCCCTGCCGCTGCCCGCCGCCGACCGGGTCGCGCTGCTCGGGCGGCTCGCCGGCGACCCGAGCAGCCCGGGCGGCGACCCGAGCAGCCCGGGCGGCGACCCGAGCGGCTCGGGTGGCCCGGGCAGCCCGAGCGGCCGGGGTGGCCGGGCGGAGGCGGTGCGGGAGGCCGTCGCGGAACTGCTGGCCGCCGATCCGCACACCGTGCTGCCGCTGCTGTGCGGCTGGTACGAGCACGCCGGGCCGGCCACCGCCGACCTCGCCGACGCCCTGCTGTTCGAGCACCGGGCACTGGCCCTGGACGAGTTGACGGAGGCTCTGGTCGCGGCCGCGCACCCGCGGGCCGACGCGCTGCTCGGACGGCTCGCCGAGCGGGAGCCGTCCGCGCTGTGCCGGGCCGTCGACCGGTGGAGCCACGACCCGCGCCCCGAGCGGCACGTCGCGGCCGCCGTGCACGCGCTGCGCACCGCCCCGCACGCGGGCGGCTCGGGCGCGCAGTTGCTGCGGCTGGCCGCCGGCACGCTGCTCGCCAGGGACGACGAACCGGCGCTGCACGGCGCGGCGCTGGCGCTGCTGGTGCGCGACCCGCAGACCCGGGCCGAACACCTGCCGGCGGCGCTGGCCGGGTACCGGGCGGGCGACCCGTTCCTCACCGAGGAGGTGCTGGGCGACCTGGTCGAGGAGTACCCGGAAGAAGTGGTGGCAGCGGTCCGCGACCGGTCGCGGCTGCCCGGGGCGCGGGCCGGCGACGGGCTGCGGGCGTTCGACCGGGCGGCGGACCCGGCGGTGGTGCGCTCCGGGGTGCTGCTGGCGGCCGAGTTGCTGCGCGAGCGGCCGGAGCGGGCCGGGCAGATCGCCGACCACCTGGACCGGCTGCTGGACGCCGGGCGGGACGGCCGCCCGCTGCTGCCCGCGGTGCTCGCCGCCGGGCCCGCGGCCCGGGCCCGCTTCGCGCCGGTGCTGGCCGCCCCCGGCACGGGCCGTGGAGGGCTGCTGGACGCCCTGTTGGCGGCCGAGCGGGATCCGAAGGTGCTGGGCGCCGTCGTGGAGGCGCTGGCGGCCCGGCACGCCGGTCACCCGCCGTCCCGGGTGCGCGAGTTGCTGCGCCGGATCGCCGGCGGCTGGCCCGGGGCGGACGCCGTCCTGGTGCGCTGCGCGGGCCGCTGGGCGGGGTTCGCCCGGCTGCTGGCGGACTGGCCCGCGGACGCCGCGCCACCGCCTGCCGGGCCCCGGCTGACCAGAATGCGGACGCTCACGGCGGCCGGCCGCGACCCGCAGTACGCCGCCGCGGAGGCCGAACGGCAGGTGGACCGGCCCGGCGGCCGTCTGACCGGTCACACCGGGGGCCTTCCGGTACCTGGACAGGGGCGGTCGCATGGCACGCTATAGGGGTTCGGTTTCGGTCTTTCGAGTGCACCGGGTGTGCACACCGTAGGAACAAGGAGCGGTCAGGTGCAGCGCTGGCACGGCCTGGAGGAGATCCCCGGGGACTGGGGGCGCAGCGTCGTCACCATCGGATCGTTCGACGGGGTCCACCGCGGACACCAGTTGATCATCAATCGGGTGGTCGAGCTGGCCGGGGAGCTGGGGGCGAGGTCGGTCGTCGTCACCTTCGACCCGCACCCCAGCGAGGTGGTCCGCCCGGGCAGCCACCCGCCGCTGCTCGCCCCGCAGCCGAGGCGGGCCGAACTGGTCGAGCAGCTCGGCGTGGACGCCGTGCTGGTGCTGCCGTTCACCGCCGAGTTCTCGAAGGAGTCGCCGGAGTACTTCGTGCAGTCGGTGCTGGTCGACGCGCTGCACGCGAAGGCCGTGGTGGAGGGCCCCAACTTCCGCTTCGGGCACCGCGCGGCGGGCAACGTCGAGCTGCTCGCCGAGCTCGGCCGGGCCGACGACTTCGCGGTCGAGGTGCTCGACCTGCAGGTGCGCGGCGCCGCCGGCGACGGCGAGCCGTTCTCCTCCAGCCTGTGCCGCCGCCTGGTCGCGGCCGGCGACATGGCGGGCGTCGCCGAGGTCCTGGGCCGCCCGCACCGGGTCGAGGGCGTGGTCGTCCGGGGCGCCCAGCGCGGCCGCGAACTCGGCTACCCCACGGCCAACGTGGACACCGTGCCGTACTCGGCGATCCCCACCGACGGCGTGTACGCGGGCTGGCTGACCGCCGACGGCGAGACCATGCCCGCCGCGATCTCGGTCGGCACCAACCCGACCTTCGACGGCACCCACCGCACCGTCGAGGCGTACGCCATCGACCGGGTCGGCCTCGACCTGTACGGCAAGCACGTCGCCGTCGACTTCCTCGCCTGGCTGCGCGGCATGGAGAAGTTCGACAGCATCGACGCCCTGCTGGAGCGGATGGCCGAGGACGTCAAGCGCGCCCGGGACCTCACCGAGCGCCCCTGACCCGCCCGGCATCAGGAAGCCCCCCGCGAAGAACCTCTCGCGGGGGGCTTCCTGATGTGCGCTCAGCAGCGCGTGCGCCCGGTTGTGGCTGCGCTCGGTCGTGCCTGTGCTCGGTCGTGCCTGCGCTCAGCCGTGCTGCGGCGGGTAGCCGTAGCCGGGCGGCGGGGCCTCGTGCGGCGGCGGGTAGCCGTAGCCGGGCTGCGGCGGACCCTGCGGCGGGTAGCCGCCCGGCTGCTGCGGCGGATACTGCTGCGGCGGCTGCTGCCACGGCTGCCCGGCCGCCGGGTAGCCGCCCTGCTGCGGGTACTGCGGCGGGTACGGCTGCTGCGGCTGCTGCTGCGGCGGGACGCCCTGCTGCTGGGCCTGCCAGCCGCCCTGCTGCTGCGCCTGCCAGCCGCTCTGCTGCTGGGCCCGGGCGATGTCCTCGCCGACCAGCGCCGCCAGCTCGAAGTAGGCGTCCCGGACCTTCGGCCGCATCATCGCCAGGTTGACCTCGGCGCCGGCCGCCAGGCTCTCGTCGAACGGCACCACCACGACGCCGCGGCAGCGGGTCTGGAAGTGCGCCACGATGTCCTCGATCTTGATCATCTTGCTGGTCTCGCGCACTCCGGAGACCACCGTGATCGACCGCTGCACCAGGTCCGCGTAGCCGTGCGCGGACAGCCAGTCCAGCGTGGTGGAGGCGCTGGACGCACCGTCCACACTGGGCGTCGCCACCACGATCAGCTGGTCCGCCAGGTCCAGCACGCCGCGCATCGCCGAGTAGAGCAGACCGGTGCCGGAGTCGGTCAGGATGATCGGGTAGTGCTGCCCGAGCACCTGGATGACCTGGCGGTAGTCCGAGTCGTCGAAGGTGGTGGAGACCGCCGGGTCCACGTCGTTGGCGACGATCTCCAGGCCCGAGTTCGGGTCCTGCGAGGTGAACTGGCGGACGTCCATGTAGCTGCGCACGTGCGGGATCGCCGTCACCAGGTCGCGGATGGTCGCCCCGGTCTGCCGCTTGATGCGGCGGCCCAGGGTGCCCGCGTCCGGGTTCGCGTCGATCGCGATGACCTTGTCCTGCCGCTCGCTGGCCAGCGTCGCGCCCAGCGAGGTGGTGGTCGTGGTCTTGCCGACGCCGCCCTTGAGGCTGATCACCGCGATCCGGTAGCAGGTCATCACCGGGTGCCGGATCAGCTCCAGCTTCTGCTGCTTGCCGGCCTGCGCCGACTTGCCGCCGAACTGGAACCGCGACTGCTTCTGCACCTTCGGCTGCCCCCGCAGCAGCCGGTCGGAGGAGAGCTCGACCGCGGCCGTGTACCCCAGCGCGGCGCCGTGCGCCGCCGCCTGCGGACCGGGCTGCTGGAACTGGGCCGGGGCCTGCGGCGCGTTCTGCGGGCCCGAGTGCTGCTGGTACGCCGGGCCCGGCCCGGCCTGCGGCCAGCCGCCCGCCCGCGGATCCACCGGCGGCTGCCCGCCCCACTGCTGCTGGCCCTGCTGCGGCGGGTACGGCTGCTGCTGCACGGGCGGCTGCTGGCCCTGCTGCGGATACACCGGCGGCTGCGGCTGGTTGGGCCACGGCTGCTGCTGCACCGGCGGCTGCTGCATCGGCGGGTGCTGGCCCTGCTGCGGGTACACCGGCGGCGGCTGCTGCTGCATCGGGGGCTGCTGCTGCGGGACCTCCTGCACCGGCTGCGGCGCGGCAGCGAGCTCCACCGGCGGCGCGAGGGGCACGCCCTGCCCGTGGGTGGCCGGCCCGGGCTGCTGCTCGGGGCCCGGCGCGACCGGAGGCTGCGGGGCCGCGTCCGGCGCGCCCGTCACCGGTGCGGCGGTCGGCGGAACCTGCGCCTGCACGGGCTGGGGCTGAGGCTGGTGCGGCTCCGGCGCGGGCGCCGGCTGCTGGACCTCCGGCTGCACCGGCTGCTGTTGCTGCTGCACCGGGGGTTGCTGCACCGGCTGCTGCTGGACCGGCGGTTGCTGCACCGGGGGCTGCTGCTGGACGGGCGGCTGCTGGGCCGGGCCGGGAGCGGCGCTCTGGGTGTACCAGGACGGAGCGGTGTAGTCCGGGGCATCGGACCAGTCATCGTCGTCCTCGGCCGCGTTGTCGCCGACGTAGACGCCGTCCCGATCGCTGCTCACTGGGGCTCCCTCGTTCTCGCCGACGACGCGTCGGCGGTTGCCTTCGGGCAACAAGACTAGGCCGTGCAGGCGCATCCGCTGAAGGCGGAGCACGACCTGACGGCGGATCGGAGCGGGTCGGCCGACCGGTCCGTCCCTCGGGGAACACCGGCCCCACGGGACGCACCGGCCGGCCGGCCCGCGCGACGCGGCCCGCCCGGCCGCACCGCGTCAGTCCATGCGGCGCGGGCCGCCCAGCACCTGGGTCTCGGCCTCGCCCGGATTGGTCATCACGTACTGACGGCGCATCCGGGTCGCCCACAGGGTGATGTGGTCGGGCATCGTCGGCAGCGTGTTCACGTCGCCGGGCGACAGCGACAGCAGCCGGCCCACCAGCTCCGACTCCTGCGGCGACACCCGCTGCAGGCCGACCAGGTCGGCGGCGTTCAGCACCCGACTGGCGTTCGGACCCAGGTAGGGCAGCACCGTCAGCGTGGTCTGCCACGGCGCCGCCGACAGCCGGCTGCGCGACGGCCGGGCACCCAGGTCGCGGACCACCAGGACGGGTGACGCCACCGACGCGCCCTGCGCGCCCAGGCGGCCCACCTGATGGATCGTCACGCACGGCTGCCCGCCGCCCGCGGCCTGCGCCATCGGCGCCCACGCCTGCGGACGGCCGGTCTCCACCGCGATCCGGGCGCCGGTGGCGGCGGCGCGCAGCGCGATCAGCTGCGCCGTCCACATGCCGCCGACCAGCACCACCTCGTACTGCGTCGGCCGGAACAGGCCTATCACGGCGGGCTGCTGCTGCTGGTCCAGGCCGATCACCACGCCGTCGTCGCCGACCGGGAAGGCCAGCGCCGCCAGGTCGTCGACGGTCAGCACGTGCTTCTCCCGGCGCGGACCGCGCAGGCCGAAGCCGGGACGGACCCGCACCCGGGGCAGTTCGGCGGGCTGCGGAGCCTGGCCGGAGTAGGTCTGGTAGGCCATCAGGACGTCCCTCCCAGGGGCAGCGTGGCGAGCAGGCCCGGGCCGTGCTCCTGGTCGAGGCGGGTCAGCGCCGTGCCGCTGTGCTGGGCGCGGGACTCCACCAGGCGGCCCACCTGGGCGATCTCGCTCTCGCTGCGCGCGGTCAGCCGGACGTGCCCGCTGAGCGCCACCGAGCCGCCCATCGCGCGGGTCGCGGTGACCGAGAAGGTGGAGGCGAACGCCGCCGGGGTGCTGGTGAGCTGGTTGACCAGCTCCGGCGCGGCGACCCGGCCGCCGCCGGCGCCCGGCCGGGTCAGCTCCGGCCACTTGGAGATCCAGTAGGTGGCGTGCCAGCGGTCGTCGATCCGGCAGAACTTCGCGGACTCCTGGGCCCGGCGCACGCCGACCCCGCCGCCGCCGGAGCCCTGACGGCCCGCCACCGCCACCGGGTTGGCGCACACCGAGATGGCCAGCGCCGCGATCAGCTCCCGCTCGTCGAGCACGGTCGCGGTGAAGCCGGCGCTGTTCAGCCGGCCGGCCAGCTGGTCGGTGACCCGCTGGAGGGCCTTGCGGGCGCCCTCCTCGCCGCCGCCGCGGGCCAGCACGGCGGTGGAGGCGCGCTCCGGGTCGAGCTTGACGGCGACCCACGTCAACCGCAGCGCAGGAGTGTTCACTCCTCCGGGTGCCTGCTGGTAGGCGCGCGCGGCCAGCGAGTGCTCCGGCAGGTGCGGCGCGGGCGCCGGCTGGGTGTGCTGGATCAGCTGCACCGACTCCAGCGGAATGTCGTCGACGTGCAGGACCGAGCAGATCAGGTCCAGCGGCAGCGAGGAGTTGGCGCGGCCCGGGCGCAGCGGCTGGTCCTTGGACTGCACCAGCAGCACCGAGGTGAAGAACGTGCCGTCGCCGACCATGCCGGTCTCGCGGCGCAGCGGCCGCCCGTCGCCGAGGTCGGTCTCGATCGCGTGGGTGCAGGTGCTCAGCGCCGGCTCCAGCTCCATCACCGGCGCCAGCGCCGGGTCGGTGCCGGGCGGCGGGACGTTGTACTTGGCCTCCCGGCGGCGGGAGTTGTACGCGGAGCGCACCCCCATCGCCTCGCCCATGGTGCGGCCGCCGAGGCGCAGCAGGGCCACCACCACGAGGATCACCGCGGGCACCGCGAGGATCGCGGCCACCAGCTTGTCGATCGACCAGCCGACCGCCACCAGGGCGACGGCGACCTCTAGTTGGACGATTTGCTTGAGCTCCAGGCGGCGGGCGAGCAGCCCGGGCCTGGGCAGCAGCCGCAGGCCGACCGGCCCGGTGGGCGCCGCGACCGGGGCGGTACGGGCCCGCCGCCCGCCCTGGGCGTCCGGCCTCCGACCCTGCGAGGTGGAGCGTCGTCGTGCTGGAGCGGACTGGCTTGGCATCCCCCGAATTGCCCTCTCTGCTTCAGATGTGCCGTCAGATCCCCGTGCGGCTGCGGCCATCAGGGCCACCGACCGCGGGCCGGGTCGACGGCCCGGATGGCGGACCGTCGGAGCCTACCCGTTACCGTACTCACCGTCTGCTGCCGCATCGTAGAGGGTTGACCGCTCCGGACGCCCGTCGGGTGGCAGACTCACGCACAGCACAAGCGCGTTGACACCCGCAGGTCGGGTCACACAGGGGAGACGGGGACGAGCATGGCATCACGCCGGGACGAGCTGAACGCCTACACCTTCGCCCGCAAGCGGATGGTCGGGGCCTTCCTGCAGCCGGGGGGCGGCGGCAACGACGAGGACGCGCCGCGTCCGATTCGCGCGGTGCTGCCGAGCTTCGTGATCGGCGCCGTGGTGGTGGCCGGCTTCGGCATGTGGGGTGTCATCAAGCCCAGCGCGCCGCCGAACTGGGACAACGGCAAGTTCATCCTGCAGGGCAAGTCCTCGACCACCCGCTACGTGATCCTGCCCGACCCGAAGACCAACCAGCCGACTCTGCACCAGGTGCTGAACATGTCCTCGGCCCGCCTGGTGCTGTCCGAGGGCGCCACCGTGCAGACGGTCGCCGACGACGTGCTGGACAAGTACCCGCGGCGCGGCCCCGCCATCGGCATCCCCTACGCGCCGGACAAGCTGCCCAAGGGCGACGACGCGGGCA
>NZ_BMRI01000039.1:0-21056 GCF_014648555.1 Kitasatospora griseola | reverse complement strand
ACGCCAAGCTGTGGTCGGTCTGCGACAAGCAGGGCAAGGACAACAAGCCGTCCTCGGTCGGCCAGTCGGTGTTCGTCGCGGCCGGGGCGGACGCCAAGACGCTCCAGGGCGACCGGATGCTCCAGGACGGCCAGTCCCTGTTCATCCAGGTGCCCGACGTGACGAACCAGTCGGGGCCGGACACGCCGGGGTCGAAGTACCTGGTGGACAACCACGGGGTGATCCACGCGATCGGCGTCGAGGAGACCGGCCCCAAGGAGAAGAGCGACCTGGTGACCGCCCTGTTCGGCCCGAACGCGACGCCGCAGCGGGTCACCAAGGAGTGGTTCGACACCATGGCGTTCGGCGACCCGATCGTGTTCCCCCGGATCCAGAACATCCCCGGCAACTCGTCGGGCGCCTCCTCGCTGGAGCTGTCGCAGGCCTCGGAGAAGAAGGTCGGGCGGCTGATGAAGTTCCAGGACCAGTACTACGCGGTCGGGACGAAGCAGTTGTACAAGATCACCGACTTCCAGGCGAACCTGATGTTCAACGACCCCAACACGCAGGCGACGGCGTACGACGGCAAGCCGCCGGCCTACGGACCGCTCGGCGCGGGCGACCTGAGCAAGCTCGACAGCAAGATCGTCGCGGAGCTCCCGGGACAGCCCAAGGACTGGCCCACGCACAACTCCCCGGCGGTCAACGTCGGCGAGAAGGACCCCCGCACGGTGATCTGCTCGACCTTCAACGGCTACGAGAACGACCAGATCAAGCGCACGGTGTGGGCCGGCACGACCTACCCGGCGGACATCACCTCGGACTCGGCCAGTGCGCACGTGACGCCCGGTCACGGCCTGCTGTACCGCTCGCTGGACGGCCAGAGCAAGCCCGCCGACGGCGGTACCGGCAGCGGCTTCCTGATCACCGACTCCGGCCTGCGCTACTCGCTGCCCGCCAACAACGACGGCGGCAACGCCACGGCGGGGGCCAGCCCGAACCCGCAGGGCGGCGACAAGAAGAGCACCAACGAGGCCCAGGCGCGGCTGGGTTACAAGTCCGTCAACCCACAGTTCGTGCCCGACAAGTGGTCGCAGCTGGTGCCGGCCGGTCCGGTGCTCAACACCAACACTGCACTTCAGGCCCAGAACGCCTGACGGATCGTCAATGCCGGTGCGGGAGTTCAGTGTCATGGTCTGGTAACTACCCGCTACCCGGTGTTGGGTCGAGCGCGCTTGGCCGTTACAGTGCTACAGAGCACCACGCCATGTGGTGCCCGTGCGGGTGCTCGCCACAGGGGTGCCCGGACGAAGTCTGTCTCATGGGGGACGGTGGATCATGGCAGGTCAGTTCACGACGACCGCGGAAGAAATGACCGCGTTCGCTAACCGCATCAGCGAGGTCAACCAGCAGGTCCAGGGCGAGATCAACCGCCTGAACAACCTGGTTTCCGAGATCGCTTCCGGCTGGAAGGGCGCGGCGGCGACCGCGTACCAGCAGATGCAGTCGCGAGTCACCGAGGACGCTTCGGCGCTGAACAAGATCCTCGACGAGATCCGTCAGGCGATCGAGGCGACCACCAAGCTCTACTCGATGACCGAGGAAGAGCAGCGCGCTGCCGTCGGTGGCATCTCCGGCTGACGCCGGGCCCGGTAATCGTCATTCCGCGCCCTCGCGGGGGCGCGCCGTGCATCCATCGACAAGGAGACATCAATGTCCGACGGCGGAATTCTCGTCAATTTCCAGACCATCCAGAACGCGGGCTCGGAGGTGCGCCAGACTGCGGCGCGCGTCCAGGGCCAGCTGGATGACCTGAAGGCGGGCGTGCAGCGCATTGCTTCTTCGTGGCAGGGCTCGGCCCAGGAGGGCTACCAGGCCCGCCAGGCGCAGTGGGACGCCAAGGCTGCCGACCTGCAGCAGGTGCTCTCGCAGATCGCCTCCGCGCTGGACAACGCGGCGCAGAGCTACCAGCAGACCGAGAACCAGAACGCGCAGCTCTGGGCCTGAGTATCCCTCTCGGGACTCTGCGCGTAAGCGCTCTCTTTCAAGGGCGGGCGTCCCACGGGGCGCCCGCCCTTCGCGCGTGGCACGGGGCACGCGCCCAACACGGGTGGAAGCAATGAGGGGTGGACTTCAGGTGTCGTCAGGATCGTTGCGCCGGGCCGGCGCGGTGCTGCTGGTGCTCGGGGTGGTCGGCACTGCCGCCGGGGGCCCCGCCTACGCCGAGCCTTCTCCCTCGGCCTCCGGGGGATCCACGTACCGGCCGCCGGTGACCATCGCGGCCTCCGGCGACTGCGCCAACAAGGACGTCGAGGCCGTGCCGTGGGCGCTGCAGCGGGTCGTCCTGAACGAGCTGTGGGGCATCGACAAGAACGGCCTGGCCACGCACTCCGGCAAGGACGTCACGGTCGCCGTCATCGACACCGGCGTCGACACCGCCAACCCGCAGTTGACCGGCAAGGTGATCGACGGCCCGGACCTGCTCGGCGAGTCGATGGCGTCGGGCGGCACGCAGCGACCGGCCGGCACCAGCACGACCGACCCGGTCGGGCACGGCACCAAGGTGGCGGGCATCATCGCGGCCGCGCAGCGGGACAAGGTCGGCTTCGTCGGCCTGGCCAAGGACGCGAAGATCCTCTCCATCCGGCAGAACGACGCCGAGGGCCACGGCAGCGTCAACACGCTGATCAAGGCCATCGACAAGGCGATCGAGGCGGGCGCCGGCGTCATCAACATCTCGCAGGACGTCCGGGTCGAGATCGACCCGAACAAGCCCCTCGACTCGCCGTTCCAGGAGGAGCCCGATCTGAAGCGGGTGCTGGACAAGGCCGAGTCGAAGGGGATCGTGGTGGTCGCGTCCTCCGGCAACGACGGCGCCGAGGGCCCCACCTACCCGGCCAAGTACGAGACCGTGCTGGCCGTCGGCGCGTCCGACCGGAACAACGAGCGGGCCACCTTCTCGCAGTACGGCGACTTCGTCGACGTGGTCGCGCCGGGTGTCGACATGCTCTCCACCGTGCCCGGCGCGGGCCAGTGCACCGACAACGGCACCAGCTTCTCCGCGCCGTACGTCTCCGGCCTGGCCGCGGTGCTCAAGAGCGAGCACCAGGGCTGGACCGCCCAGCAGATCCGCACCGTGATCGAGCAGACCGCCCAGCGGACCGAGCACGGCCGCAACAAGTGGATCGGCTGGGGCGTGGTCGACCCGGTCAAGGCGGTCTCGTTCTCGGGCACGCCCGAGGCGTCCCCGCACCCGGACCCGCCGACCAAGCTGGACTCCAACCAGCTGATCGCGCAGCCCGCCGGCCTGGAGGAGACCCAGGCCGACCGGGACCGGCGGACCGGCACCTACGTGCTGGGCGCCGGTGTGCTGCTGGTGGCCTGCCTGGCCGGCGGTGCGATCGTCGCCCGCGACCTGGGCCGTCGCCGCCGCAGCTGACCGCTCGGAACCCGTCCGAGGGGCCGACTCCGGAAACGGGTCGGCCCCGCCGGTCGGGGGGAACCGGCGGGGCCGAGAGGGAGCGGCCTGCAGGGGGGGTCAGACCCGCTCGTCCTCGGGAAGGGTGATCACCCAGCGGGTCTCCTGACGGGGCCGCAGGTAGAACGCCCAGTACAGGCCGGCGGCGGCGGTGATGCCCAGGGTCCAGTACAGGCCGGGGCCGCGGAGCTCGAAGAGCGTGTAGCCGAGGGCCGCGATCACCAGGATCGGCAGCGCGGGCCACAGCGGCTGGCGCCAGGCCGGGGCATGCTTGTGCTCGCCGCGGCGGGAGAACAGCGAGCCGACGGCGACCAGCAGGTACAGCGCGGCGACCGCGACACCGGTGATGTCGATCAGCAGGGACTGCGGCACGAAGCAGAGCACCGCGCCGGGGATGCCGACGGCCAGGGTGGAGACCCACGGGGCGCTGAACTTGTTGAGGGTGCCGAAGGCGTGGTTCACCGGCTCCGGCCAGGCCTTGTCGCGGCCGGAGGCGAACAGCACCCGGGAGTTCTGGATGACCATCACGATGCCGGCGTTGATGATCGCCAGCGCGATGCAGAGGCTGATGAAGGTGCCGACGCCGGTGTTGCTCCAGCCGATCACCAGCTGCGAGATGTTGCCGTCGGTCAGCGCGGCCAGGTCCGGCGCGCCCATGGTGATGGCGGCGACCGGGATGACGATGATGGCGACCGACAGGCCCAGCGTCCACAGCACGGTGCGGGCGACGTTCTTGCGCGGGTTCTCCAGCTCCTCGGAGAGGTAGATCGCGGTGGAGAAGCCCTGGGTGACGAACAGCGCGGTCCCCATCATGGCCAGGATCCCCGCGAAGCCCACGCCGGAGGTGGCGCCCGCCGCATCGGCGACGGTGCCGTGCAGCATGGTGTCCGCGCCGCGCTCGGTGTGGGTGAAGCCGAGGAAGGACACCACGGCGCAGGCGATGACCTCCAGCACCAGGAAGATGCCGGTGATCCAGGCGTTGGCCCGCAGGTCGAGCAGACCGGCGACGGTGGCCGCGATCATCACCACGGCGCCGGCGAGCTTCGGGTCGACGTGGATGATCGGTTCCAGGTACTCGGCGGTGCCCATCGCGATGATGGACGGCACGATCATCACCACGATCAGCGACTGGATGAAGACCAGCCAGCCCGCGAACTTGCCCGCCAGGGTGCCGACCATGGCGTACTCGCCACCCGCGGAGGGCACCAGGGTGCCGAGCTCGGAGTAGCAGAACGCCACCGCGATGCAGATCACCGAACCGATGGCGATGGCCATCATGGTGTAGGTGCCGAGGCCCTGGAACAGCTCGGGGACGAGCACGAAGAGGGAGGAAGCCGGGGTCACGCAGGAGAGCGTGAGCAGCGTGCCGCCCACGACGCCGAGCGATCGGGCGAGCTTCTTCGGGGCGTCCGCGCCGGTGGCGGCGCCCGGGGCGGGGGCCGCTGCCTGCGGGGGGAGCGTGTCGGTCATGGGGCATCCGATCGGCTGTTCGGCGGTGTGACTGGGGGTGGGAGCGGTATCGCCTCCGAAACACGTAATCGCGGGTCTGGTTCTCCATCGCTCCCGATGCGCCAGGTTGCCTGGGTGAAAAGGCTCCGTCAACGCGCCAGCAGCTGCGGAATCCGTTGCCGAAACCCGGGTTTTCCTACGGAACGCAGATCCCGGCGGGCCGGGCGCATGTTTCCACCGTGGCAACTCCGGTGAACTGCAGTTGAATCGAAGGTGAAGTGATCTGCGCAACTCTGATTCAAAGGCATTGTGCCGACCCGGCCGGAGGCCTGAAAACCCAGGCCGACCGGCCGTCCGGGTACGGGAACCGAAGGAGGGGGCCGGAAATCGAAAGATAACGTTATGGCACCGTTCGGCCCCTGGGATGCCAGAGGGCCGGGTCCCGTTCGGAACCCGGCCCCATTGGTCACGGTGCGTGACGTCTGCCCCGACTACTGCTGGATCGGCAGCCAACCGGTCTGCACCGTCTGGCCCGCCTGGATCCGGCGGGAGACGAACACACCACGGCCCGGCGGCAGCGGCTGCGGCTTGACCGTGCCCAGCAGCGCGCCCTCGCCCTTGTCACCGGACATGATCAGACCCTGACCGCCCAGCTCGCGCATGCGCTGCATCACCGGCTCGAACAGCGAGCGGCCGGCGCCACCCGCGTTACGGGCGATGATCAGACGCAGACCGATGTCACGCGCGAACGGCAGGAACTCCGCCAGCGGCGCCATCGGGTTGCCCGACTGGGTGGCGACCAGCTCGTAGTCGTCCACGATCACGAACATGTCCTTGCCGCTGTACCAGCTGCGGTTGCGCAGCTGCTCCGGCGTGACGTCCGGACCGGGCAGACGGCGCGAGCAGGCGCCGCGCAGCATCTCCACGATCGCCGACATGGCGGGCGCGGCGGCCGCGTACTCCACCAGGTACTCCGGCGGAACCACGCCCAGCAGCGAGCGGCGGAAGTCGCCGATCACGATGCCGGCCTGGTCCGGGGTGTACCGCTCGGTGATCTGCTTGATCAGCATGCGCAGCATCGCCGACTTGCCGGACTCGCTCTCACCGAAGACCACGAACAGCGGGTCGCTGTCGAAGTTGATGAACACCGGCGCCAGCTCGACCTCGTCGACGCCGAACGCGACACCCAGCTCGGGGTGCTCGAAGCCCTTGGGCAGCGAGTTGCCGTCGAGCACCGGCGGCAGCATGCGCACCTGCGGGGCGCGCGGGCCGGTCCAGGCCGAGTTGATCTGGGCGACCATGTCGGCGACGCCGTCCACCAGGTCCTGGGTCTCGCTGGAGCCGTCGATGCGCGGCAGACCGGACAGGAAGTGCAGCTGCTCGTGGGTCAGACCGCGACCCGGGATCGCCGGCACGTTCGCGGCGACCTTGCGGGCGATCTCCGACTCCATCGAGTCACCGAGCTTCAGCTCGACGCGGTTCTGCAGCTGGTCCTTCAGCGCCGGGCGGACCTCGGCGTAACGGGCCGCGGTGATCACCACGTGGACGCCGTAACCGAGACCGCGCTGCGCGATGTCGGCGATGACCGGCTCCAGGACCTCGAACTCCTGCTTGAAGGTCAGCCAGCCGTCGATGAACAGGAAAACGTCGCCGAACTGCTCGTCCGGCAGCTGCCCGTTGGCCCGACGGGTGCGGTAGGTGGCGATGGTGTCGATGCCGGCGGAGCGGAAGAGCTCCTCACGGCGGTTGAGCACCCCGTGCACCTCGCTGACCATGCGGCGGACCTTCTCGACGTCCAGTCGGCCCGCCACGCCGCCGACGTGCGGCAGGTCGGCCAGCGAGCCGAAACCGCCACCGCCGAAGTCGAGCAGGTAGAACTGCGCCTCCACCGGCGTGTGGGTGACCGAGAAGCCCGTCACGATGGTGCGCACCATGGTCGACTTCCCGGACCGCGGACCGCCGACGATCATGCCGTGGCCGGCCGCGCCCGAGTAGTCCAGGTACATCACGTCGCGGCGCTGGTCGCGCGGCTTGTCGACGATGCCGACCGGGACGACCAGGTTGCCCTGGCGGATCGAGGCCGGGGTCAGACCGCGCTCCGGGCTGACCAGCAGCGGCTCCAACAGGCTGTCCACCGAAGGCGGAGCCTCCAGCGGGGGCAGCCACACCTGGTGGGCCGGCGGGCCCTGGCCGATCATGCGCTGGACGAACACGTCGAGCATGGTGTCCAGCAGCGCGTCGTCCTTCTCCTCCTCCTCGGTCGGGTCGGGGAGGACCTCCTCCACCTCGGGCTCGATGATCTCGACCTCGGCGGCGGTGAACAGCACCGGCTGGGCGGTGACCACCCGGCCGCCGACCGCACGCTGCTGGCCCGGCGGACGGTACTTGCCGGACACGTACGCGGCCCGGAAGCGCTCCATCACGTCGGAGCCGAACTTGAGGTAGCCCACGCCGGGGATCGGCGGCAGGTGGTAGGCGTCCGGCACGCCGATCGCGGCCCGCGACTCGGCGGCCGAGAAGGTGCGCAGACCCAGTCGGTAGGACAGGAAGGTGTCCAGACCGCGGAGCTTGCCCTCCTCCAGTCGCTGCGAGGCGAGCAGCATGTGCATACCGAGCGAACGGCCGATGCGGCCGATCTGGATGAACAGGTCGATGAAGTCCGGCTTTGCGGTGAGCAGCTCGGAGAACTCGTCGATGATCATCAGCAGCGAGGGCAGCGGGTCGAGCGGGGCGCCCGCGGTGCGGGCCCGCTCGTACTCGTTGATGTTCGCGTAGTTGCCCGCCGCGCGCAGCAGCTCCTGGCGGCGGTTCATCTCGCCCTCGATCGCGTCGCGCATGCGGTCGATCAGGGTGGCTTCGCCCTCGAGGTTG
Organism: Kitasatospora griseola; assembly: GCF_014648555.1. GTDB lineage: Bacteria > Actinomycetota > Actinomycetes > Streptomycetales > Streptomycetaceae > Kitasatospora > Kitasatospora griseola. The sequence continues at coordinate 13,279 of NZ_BMRI01000039.1, read as the reverse complement.
GTGATCACGGCCGCGGTGTGCGGCATCTCCGCCATGCCGGCGAAGGTCGCACCACCCTTGAAGTCCGCGAGGACCAGGTTCAGCACCTCGGAGGAGTGGGTGACCGCCAGCGCCAGCACGATGGTGCGCAGCACCTCGGACTTGCCGGAACCGGTCGCGCCGACGCACATGCCGTGCGGGCCCATGCCCTCCAGCGAGGCTTCCTTGATGTCCAGCCAGACGTACTCGCCGTTGCTGCCGACGCCCAGCGGGACGCGCAGCTTCTCCCGGATCGGCTTGGGACGCCAGTGCCGGGCCGGGTCGAAGGAACCCGGGTCGCCGGTGTGCATCATCTCGGTGAAGTCCATCGAGACCAGCGACGGGTCGCTGTCGTCGCCGCCCGCGGACGCCCGGAACGGCGCCAGCTGACGCGACAGCGCCTCGGCCTGCCAGCTCGACAGGGTGTCCGGCTTGCCCGGGTAGCTGGCGCCGGAGGCGGCCTCCAGCAGCAGCTCGTGCTTGCCGACGGTGATCACCAGGTGGCCGTTCGGCTCGTCCAGGTCACCCGGGACGACCTCGATCACGGTGACGCCCTGGACGCCCTCCGGACCGGCGATCAGCGAGTCGACCGGCACCGAGGCGCCGTCCATGATGACCACCAGGTGCGGCTGGTCCGAACTCGGCGTGCTGTCACGGGAGAAGCCCTTGCGGCCGGCCAGCTCGTTGGCCAGCAGCTCCTCCAACTCGCCCAGCCCGTTGGCGATCAGGCGCCGCGAACCGGCGCCGTCGTTCTCCTTGCGGTGCTGGGTGTGCGGCAGCCACTTCGCCCACTCCCACTCCTCCACCGCGCCGGGCGCGGCGGCCACCCCGATCATCAGGTCCTCGGGGGAGTGCAGGGTCGCCAACTGGGCCACCATCGCGCGCACGTTGCCGTACACCGAGTCCGGGTCGCCGCACACGGTGATGTGGTAGAAGGCGCGCAGCGACACCGCCAGCGGCAGGTCCTGCAGGGTGCCGTGGGTCTTGATGAAGGTGCCCATCGCCTCGGCGGCGAGCGGCTCCAACTCGTCCATCGGCGCGGTCTGCGGCGCCACCAGCGGCGTCGACAGCTGCAGCGGGCCCAGGCCCACCCGGATCTGTGCGAAGTCCGGATCGGTCGGCCGGCGCTCCCACAGCCGGCGGCCCTCGGCCACGATCGACCACAGCTGGTCGGGCTCCGGGTGGGTGAACAGCAGCGCCCCGCGCTGACGTTCGGCCGTGCGACGCACCTCGCGGCGCTTCTGCTGCAGGTACTTCAGGTAGTCCCGGCGCTCGTCCGAGGTCGCCGCACTACCGCCCTTGCGCGCCTTGACGATCTGCGCCACCGCCATCGCGGCGGTCGACGCGACCATCAGGACACCCATCATCTTCATCGGGCCCTGTGCGCCCGGAGAGAAGAAGAACGCCGCCGAGCCGCCCATGCCGAGCAGCGGCAGCAGCGACATCATCCAGTCCTCGCCACCGCCCCGCGGCAGCTCCGGCGGCGGAACCAGCTCGACCGGCTCCTCCGACACCGGAGGCGGGAACGCCCGCGGCGGGCGCTTGACCGTCACCGAACTCACGAGATCACCCCGCCCCCGTCGACAGCCGCAGCGCGCGACTCCCCGTCGTCAACGGTGCGCCCTCCCCGGGCACAGGGTCGGGGGCACCCCCATCGCTCGCTCACAATCCGCCCTCACGCATCTGGATACGTACGGTGAGGGCGCCCCGTGTGATGACGCCGCCCCCGCTCCGCCGAACCGCAGGCGCGCGGGGCTGTCGCGTCTTCGATCGCCGCCCCCGTACGCCGTGCGCAGGGGCCGATCCTACTGCGCGAGCCAAGCCGTTCGTCCACGGGGTCGGCCACCCGCAGAGTACTGACCTGGCGTCAACACACAACCCCCGGCGCACCTGTACACCGCCTTCATCGCCGCGCGCCGCCCAAGCGGCCTCCACGCCCCCGCCGCAGTGCGCACTTGCGCCGAGGGGGTAGGGTGACGCCGCGCCAACTCTCGTTCGGGCCGTGACAGTTCCGGAGCCGGTCGACGAGTGGTCAGCAGACTTGCCGACACAGCCAACGAGGGGGAGAGGGCCGGTGAGCACAAACGCTACGACCGGTTTCTGCCGGGTCACCGTGGTGGCACCGGACAGCCGGATCGACGTCGCCCTGCCGGAGGACGTCCCGCTCGCCGACATCTACCCGGAAGTGCTGCGGCTCTCCGGGCAGACCCAGGTGGACGGAACACCGACCGGCTTCCATCTGGTGCGGCGGGACGGCACCGTGCTCGACAGCGGGCTTCCGCTGGTGGCCCAGCAGGTGCGCGACGGCGACCTGCTGAGCCTGCGCCCGTTCTCCGAGTCGCTGCCGCCGGCCGTCTACGACGACGTCGCCGACGCCATCGCCTCCGCGGTCGAGGCCGACCGCCGGTTCTGGAGCCCCGACCTGATGCGGGCCTTCGGCCTGATCGCCGGCACGGTGCTGCTCACCCTGCTGGCGTTCGCGCTGTGGTTCTCCGACCTGCGGCACAACATGTTCGGCCTGCCGGGCATCCTGTCCGGCGTCACCGCCGTCGTGCTGGTGGCCTACGCCGCCGTCCGCGCCCGGGTCTACGACGACCACGTCGCCGCCGTCGCGCTCGGCCTCGGCGCGCTGCCGCACGCCATGCTGGCGGGCTCCGGCATCATCGACGTCCCGCACGTCGGCGACGGCCCCGGCCGGCTCCAGTTCCTGGTCGGCTGCGTCACCGTGCTGGTGGTCTCCGTCCTGCTGGTCGGCCTGCTGCCGGAGAAGGACTCGGTGTTCGTCGCCGCCGCGTTCGTCGCGGCCGCCGGCACCCTGGCCACCTTCGCCGCGGTGCTGATGTCCGGCACCGCGATCACCGACATCGCCGCCGTCACCGGCGTCGCCGCGGTCGCCGCGGTGGGCTTCCTGCCCGCGCTGTCCGCCCGCTTCGCCCGCCTGCCCGTCGGCTTCAGCGCCCCCGGCCAGGCCCGCACCCGCGGCACCGCGTACGGCGAGGAGAACAGCAGCGCCGAGACCGTCCAGTACGAGCGGATCGCCGCCCAGGCCCGCCGCGGCCACGAGGTGCTGGTCGGCCTGGTCGGCGGCGCCGCCACCACCATCGTCGGCGCCTGCACCGTGCTGGGCTTCAGCGACCGCTCCTGGGCCGAACTGCTGGCCCTGGCCATCGGCGTCTCGACCATGCTGCGCGCCCGGCTGTTCCGCTACACCGCGCAGGTGTTCGCGCTCACCATCGCCGGCCTGGTCGGCCTGGCGCTGCTGATCCTGGGCCTGGCCCTGCACACCCCGCTGCACCTGGCGATGGCCGCGGCCACCGGCGGGAACGGCGGCGGCGACCTGCGCACGGTGTGGCTGTCCACGTCCATCGCGGCGGGCGCGGCGATCATGATCGCGATCGCGCTGATCGTCCCCCGCTCCGGAGTGTCCCCGTTCTGGGGCCGCATCCTGGACATGGTCGACAGCCTGATGCTGATCGCCCTGGTGCCGCTGGCGCTGGCCGTGCTCAACATCTACAACGTGGTGCGCGGCGCGACCGGCTGAGCCGCGCTGGTATCGTTGATCCGTCCGAGTCTTGTCAGGTCCTGTGCTTTCGACCAGGGCCGCTCGGCCAACACCGAAGGAGATGCCCGTGGCCCTCGCCGCTGACGTCAAGAAGCAGATCATCGCCGAGTTCGGCCAGAAGGAGGGCGACACCGGCTCTCCCGAGGTTCAGGTGGCCATGCTCTCCCGCCGCATCTCGGACCTGACCGAGCACCTGAAGTTCCACAAGCACGACCACCACTCGCGTCGTGGCCTGCTGATCCTGGTCGGCCAGCGTCGCCGCCTGCTGCAGTACCTGGCCAAGAAGGACATCGAGCGCTTCCGTACCCTGGTGGACCGCCTCGGCATCCGCCGCGGTGCCGCCGGCGGCGCCCGCTGACACCGCTCGTAGGGGCGGCTCCCCTCACCGGGGGAGCCGCCCCTCGGCGCTTTCCGCGCCACCCCGCGACCACGCCCCGCGAACGGCCCGGCTTTAAAGCCGCGCTCGATAGGGTGTGAATTTGTAAGGTAAAGGGCATGCCCGCCCTTGCGGGCCGACAAGGCTTCAAACGGAAGCCGCCCGCACCGCAGGAGCGTCCACACGCCGACCGCCGCACGCCGAAAGGCGCCGGTCCTCGGTAGTGGCCGCCGGAACCCCCGACACGCGGGGACGGACCCGGTGGCTTCGATCGAAGACCGGCCCAACTGCCCGGGCCACGGCAGGCAAGCGCAGGGGCGCTCCTGGGGAGACGTACAAAAGAGGAGATCTTCCAGGTGGAAGAGAACGTTTTCTACGCCGAGGCCGTCATCGACAACGGCAGCTTCGGCACCCGCACCATCCGCTTCGAGACCGGCCGTCTGGCCCGTCAGGCCGCCGGCTCCGCCGTGGCCTACCTGGACGACGACACCATGGTGCTGTCGGCCACCAGCGCCTCGAAGCAGCCCAAGGAGCACTTCGACTTCTTCCCGCTGACGGTGGACGTCGAGGAGCGGATGTACGCCGCCGGCCGCATCCCCGGCTCGTTCTTCCGCCGTGAGGGCCGGCCGTCCGAGGACGCGATCCTCACCTGCCGCCTGATCGACCGCCCGCTGCGCCCGTCCTTCGTCAAGGGCCTGCGCAACGAGGTCCAGGTCGTCGTCACCGTCATGGCGCTGAACCCCGACCACCTGTACGACGTGGTGGCCATCAACGCGGCCTCCGCCTCCACCCAGCTGGCCGGCCTGCCGTTCTCCGGCCCGATCGGCGGCGTCCGCGTCGCGCTGATCAACGGCCAGTGGGTGGCCTTCCCGACCCACTCCGAGCTGGAGTCGGCCGTCTTCGACATGGTCGTCGCCGGTCGCGTCCTGCCGGACGGCGACGTCGCGATCATGATGGTCGAGGCCGAGGCCACCGACAAGACCATCAAGCTGGTCGAGGGCGGCGCCGACGCGCCGACCGAGGAGGTCGTCGCCTCCGGCCTGGAGGCCGCGAAGCCGTTCATCAAGGTGCTGTGCGCCGCGCAGGCCCAGCTCGCCAAGCAGGCCGCCAAGCCGACCGGCGAGTTCCCGCGCTTCCTGGACTACCAGGACGACGTGCTGGCCGCGCTGACCGCCGCCGTCAAGGACGAGCTGGCCAAGGCGCTGACCATCGCCGGCAAGCAGGAGCGCCAGAACGAGCTGGACCGCATCAAGGCCGTCGCCGCCGACAAGCTGCTCCCGGAGTTCGAGGGCCGCGAGAAGGAGATCAGCGGCGCCTACAACGCGCTGACCAAGAAGATCGTCCGCGAGCGCGTCATCAAGGACAAGGTCCGCATCGACGGCCGCGGCGTCACCGACATCCGCACCCTGGCCGCCGAGGTCGAGGCCATCCCGCGGGTGCACGGCTCGGCCCTGTTCGAGCGCGGCGAGACCCAGATCCTGGGCGTCACCACGCTGAACATGCTCCGCATGGAGCAGCAGCTCGACACGCTCTCCCCGGAGACCCGTCGTCGCTACATGCACAACTACAACTTCCCGCCGTACTCGGTGGGCGAGACCGGTCGCGTCGGTTCGCCGAAGCGCCGCGAGATCGGCCACGGCGCCCTCGCCGAGCGCGCGATCCTCCCGGTCCTGCCGACCCGCGAGGAGTTCCCCTACGCGATCCGCCAGGTCTCCGAGGCGCTGGGCTCCAACGGCTCCACCTCGATGGGCTCGGTCTGCGCGTCCACCATGTCGCTGCTGAACGCCGGTGTGCCGCTGAAGGCCGCCGTCGCCGGTATCGCCATGGGCCTGATCTCGCAGGAGATCGACGGTGAGACCCACTACGTGACGCTCACCGACATCCTCGGCGCCGAGGACGCGTACGGCGACATGGACTTCAAGGTCGCCGGTACCCGCAACTTCATCACCGCCCTGCAGCTGGACACCAAGCTCGACGGCATCCCGGCCTCCGTGCTGGCCGCCGCGCTGAAGCAGGCCCGGGACGCCCGCCTGCACATCCTCGACGTCATGAACGAGGCCATCGACTCGCCCGACGAGATGTCCCCGAACGCGCCGCGGATCATCACCATCAAGATCCCGGTGGACAAGATCGGCGAGGTCATCGGCCCCAAGGGCAAGATGATCAACCAGATCCAGGAGGACACCGGCGCCGAGATCACCATCGAGGACGACGGCACCATCTACATCGGTGCCGCCGACGGCCCGGCCGCCGAGGCCGCCCGCTCGACGATCAACCAGATCGCCAACCCGACCATGCCGGAGGTCGGCGAGCGCTACCTGGGCACCGTGGTGAAGACCACCACCTTCGGCGCCTTCGTCTCGCTCATGCCGGGCAAGGACGGTCTGCTGCACATCTCGCAGATCCGCAAGCTGGCCGGCGGCAAGCGCGTCGAGAACGTCGAGGACGTGCTCGGTGTCGGCGCCAAGGTGCAGGTCGAGATCGCCGAGATCGACCCGCGCGGCAAGCTGTCGCTGATCCCCGTCATCGAGGGCGAGGAGGGCGGCGACGCCGCCGCCTCCGAGTGACACCCCGGTAACACCCTGCGGCCCGCACGCCCCATCCGGCGCGTGCGGGCCGCGCCCTGTTCGTGAAGTCCGTGCAGTTCATGCAGTAGATGCAGCTCGTGCGGTTCGTGTAGCTCCCCTCGTGAAGCAGTAGCTGGAAGGAACACCCGTGGCCCAGGCCTCGGCGGCGAAGCAGCGCCCCGGCACCACCCGGACCCTGCTCAAGGGCACCGAAGGCGGCGCGGGCACCGTCCGCCGCACCGTGCTCCCCGGCGGCCTGCGGGTCGTCACCGAGACTCTCCCGACGGTGCGCAGCGCCACCTTCGGCATCTGGGTCGGCGTCGGCTCCCGGGACGAGACCCCGGTCCTGAACGGCGCCACGCACTACCTGGAGCACTTGCTCTTCAAGGGCACCGCCCGGCGCGACGCGCTGGAGATCTCCGCCGCGCTGGACGCGGTCGGCGGCGAGATGAACGCGTTCACCGCCAAGGAGAACACCTGCTACTACGCGCGGGTCCTGGACACCGACCTGCCGCTGGCCATCGACGTGGTGTGCGACATGCTCACCGGCTCGCTGATCCGCCCCGAGGACGTGGAGTCCGAGCGCGGCGTCATCCTTGAGGAGATGGCGATGGCCGAGGACGACCCGGGCGACGTGGTGCACGACCTGTTCGCCAAGGTGATCTTCGGTACCGGCCCGCTCGGCCGCCCGATCCTGGGCACCCAGGAGACCGTCTCCGGGCTGAGCCGCGACCAGATCGCCGGCTTCTACCACCGCCGCTACAAGCCGGAGAACCTGGTGGTCTCGGCGGCCGGCAACCTCGACCACGCCAAGGTGGTCAAGCTGGTGCAGAAGGCGTTCGCGCCGATGCTGGCCAAGTCCAAGGGCCACCCCGCCGAGGTCCGCCAGGGCGTCAAGGCGGTCCGCACCTCCGGGAAGGCCGCGGTCCTCAACCGGCCCACCGAGCAGGCCCACCTGGTCCTCGGCGTCCCCGGCATCCCGCGCCACGACGAGCGCCGCTGGGCGCTGGGCGTGCTCAACGCCGCCCTCGGCGGCGGCATGAGCTCCCGGCTGTTCCAGGAGGTCCGGGAGAAGCGCGGCCTGGCCTACTCGGTGTACTCCTACTCCTCCTCGTACGCCGACACCGGTCTGTTCGGCATCTACGCCGGCTGCCAGCCCAAGCGGGTCGAGGAAGTGCTGAAGATCTGCCGCGAGGAACTCGCCCGGGTCGTCGAGGAAGGCATCACCGAGGAGGAGCTGCGCCGCGCGATCGGCCAGATCTCCGGCTCCACCGTGCTCGGCATGGAGGACACCGGCTCCCTGATGAACCGCATCGGCAAGGCCGAGCTCTCCTACGGCCACCACCTGTCGGTGGACGAGATGCTGCAGAAGATGGCCGAGGTCACCCTGGACGACGTGCACGCCGTCGCCCGTGATGTGCTGGGGGCGCACCGGCCCTCGCTCGCGCTGATCGGCCCGATCAACGACCGCCGGGCCGCCCGGTTGGCCGACCTGCTCGCCTGACCCGTCTGAGAGGACAACAGACATGACGCTGCGCGTCGCCGTGATCGGCGCCAAGGGCCGGATCGGCTCCGAGGCAGTCAAGGCCGTGCAGGCCGCCGACGGCCTGGAGCTGGTGGCCGCCCTCGGCCGGGACTCGAAGCTCACCGAACTCACCGACGCCGGGGTCGACGTCGTCGTCGAACTCACCCACCCCGACTCGGTGATGGGCAACCTCGACTTCTGCCTGCGCAACGGCATCCACGTGGTCACCGGCACCACCGGCTGGACCGAGGAGCGCCTGGAGACCGTCCGCGGCCTGCTCGCCGAAGCACCCGGGCTCGGCTTGCTGATCGCCCCGAACTTCTCCATCGGCGCGATCCTCGGGATGAAGTTCTCCCAGCTGGCGGCCAAGTACTTCGAGTCCGTCGAGGTGCTCGAACTCCACCACGACCGCAAGGCCGACGCCCCGTCCGGCACCGCCGCCCGCACCGCGCAGCTGATCGCCGCCGCCCGTGCCGAGGCCGGCCTGCCCCCGCAGCAGGACCCGACCACGCACGGCCTGCCCGGCGCCCGCGGCGCCGACGTGGACGGCGTCCCGGTGCACTCGGTGCGGCTGCGCGGCCTGCTCGCCCACCAGCAGGTGATGTTCGGCGACACCGGCGAGACCCTGACGATCCGTCACGACTCCATGCACCACAGCAGCTTCATGCCCGGCATCCTGCTCGGCGTGCGGAAGATCGCCGACCACCCGGGCCTGACCTTCGGCCTGGAACACTTCCTGGACCTGTGACATGACCTCACGCATCGGCTTCTTCGTCCTCTCCGGCATCCTGCTGCTGGTCAGCGTGGTCTGCATAGGCGAGGGCGTCCAGCTCGTCGCCACCGGCAAGCCGCTCGGCATCGGCATCGGCGTGTGCGCCTTCGTCATCCCGCTGATCGGCGTCTGGTTCCTCCGCCAGACCGTCCGCTTCGGCCGGGCCAGCGAGCGGCTCGCCCGCCAGCTGGAGGCCGAGGGCGGTCTGCCCGTGGACGAGCTCAGGCGCACCCAGGGAGGCCGGATCGACCGGGCCTCCGCGGACGCCGTGTTCACCCGGCGCAAGGCCGAGGCCGAGGCCGACCCCACCGACTGGCGGAACTTCTTCCGGCTCGCCGTCGCCTACGCGGACGCCGGCGACGTCCCGCGCGCCCGCAAGGCCATGCAGCACGCGATCAAGCTGCATGGCCGGGACGCCGCGGCCACCGCCGTAAACTGACTCGTACCGCCCCCAACAGCCAGGAACATCACCCATGCGCGCAGTCGAACCCCAGGTCCACCTGATCGCCCGCCCCGAGCTCGACTACGACGAGGTCGCGGCCTACCTGCAGGACGTCGGCGGCGAGAGCTGGCTGGAGCGGGTCGACCGCGGCGACCTGGACGACGCCCAGAACCTCGCCGAGTTCGCCGGCCGGATCTGCTACCGCTCGTGGAAGCCGGGCCTCAACCCGAACGTCACCAAGGTCCGCACCGACCAGGACGTCTACCTGAAGAACATCCTGGCCAGCGCGCACGGCTCGGTGCTGGAGCACGTCTCCTTCACCTTCGTGCTGCACAACGTCAGCCGCGTGGTCACCCACGAGCTGGTCCGCCACCGGGCCGGCGTCGCGGTCTCCCAGGAGTCGCTGCGCTTCGTCCGCCTCGACGACATCCCGTTCTGGTTCCCCGAGTGGGCCCAGCAGGACGAGGAGCTGATGGGCCGCGCCACCGGCCTGATGCAGCAGATCGAGGAGTTCCAGCACTGGATGGCCGACCACTTCGGGCTGGACGAGGAGGGCGTCAAGTTCCACGAGAAGAAGGAGAAGACCTCCTTCATGCGCCGCTTCGCCCCCGAGGGCCTGGCCACCGGCCTGGTCTGGACGGCGAACGTGCGCACCCTGCGCCACGTCATCGAGAACCGCACCGCGCCGGGCGCCGAGGAGGAGATCCGGCTGCTGTTCGGCAAGATCGGCGAGCTGATGGTCAAGGAGGCCCCGTCGCTGTTCGGCGACTACACCGTCGAGGACGGCGCCTGGGTCCCCGGCTGGCGCAAGGTCTGACCTCCGGAGCCCCCGACCGGGATCTGACGGACCGTCGGATCCCGGCCCGGTCCGCTCACTCGTGCGGCGTTCCCGCCGGCGGCCCCGATCCGGCCACTGACCTGCGCCGACGGGCAGATGGACGGACCGCGGGAGATGTCCGGATTGCGGCATTCTCGGCCGCTCCATACGCTCAGGACACGGATTCCGGTGCTGCGTGAACCCCCGAGCGCGCAGCACCGGAATCCCATGTCGGGCCCGGCCCAAGGCCCTCAGGACTGTCCAAACCCTGGACCTGCGTGGCTATCGACCACCGCCCTACGAGTAGTTTTGGACCCATGGCTCCGACCTCCACACCGCAGACCCCCTTCGGCCGGGTCCTGACCGCGATGGTCACCCCGTTCACCGCCGACGGCGGGCTCGACCTCGACGGCGCGCAGCGCCTCGCCGCCCACCTGGTGGACTCCGGGAACGACGGCCTGGTGCTCAACGGCACCACCGGCGAGTCGCCCACCACCACCGACGCGGAGAAGGCCCAGCTGGTCCGGGCCGTGGTCGAGGCGGTCGGAGACCGCGCCCACGTCATCACCGGCGTCGGCACCAACAACACCCACCACAGCGTCGAACTCGCCCGCCAGGCGCAGTCCGCCGGCGCCCACGGCCTGCTCGCGGTCACCCCGTACTACAGCAAGCCGCCGCAGGAGGGCCTGTACCGGCACACCGTCGCGATCGCCGACGCCACCGACCTGCCGGTGATGCTGTACGACATCCCCGGCCGCGCCGCCGTCGCCCTCGAACACGACACCCTGGTCCGCCTCGGCGAGCACCCGCGGATCGTCGCCAACAAGGACGCCAAGGGCGACGTCGCCGCCGCCTCCCGGGCCATCGCCGACTCCGGCCTCGCCTGGTACTCCGGCGACGACAACCTGACCCTGCCGCTGCTCTCGGTCGGAGCCGTCGGCGTGGTCAGCGTGGTCGGCCACGTCGTCGCCGCCGAGATGCGTGCCATGATCGAGGCGTTCGTCGCCGGCGACCACGCCAAGGCGCTCGCCGTCCACCAGTCCCTGCTGCCGGTGTTCACCGGAATCTTCCGCACCCAGGGAGTGATCCTCTCCAAGGCGGCGTTGAACCTGCAGGGACACCCGGCCGGCCCGCTCCGGCTGCCCCTGGTCTCCGCCACGGACGCGGAGATCACCCGGTTGAAGGAGGATCTCGCCGCCGGCGGGGTACACCTGTGACCAACAACAGACGTGCGCGCCCCCGGCTCGCCGGACCCCACCGGGTCCGCCGCTGGACCGGGACCGACGGCGCGCGGCAATCGGCAGTCAGGTAACCACGATGGACGCACGCCATATGTCGCCGGGGGAGGAACCCCTCGGGCATATGGCGTGCGTCGTGAGGAGAGTCTTTTGAGCCACCCGCACCCCGAACTCGGCGCTCCCCCCGCTCTCAAGGAGGGCGCCCTCCGCATCACTCCGCTGGGCGGTCTCGGCGAGATCGGCCGCAACATGACGGTCCTCGAGTACGGCGACCGCATCCTGATCATCGACTGCGGCGTGCTCTTCCCCGAGGACGAGCAGCCCGGCGTCGACCTGATCCTCCCCGACTTCAGCTACATCCGGGACCGCCTCGACAAGATCGACGGCATCGTCCTGACCCACGGCCACGAGGACCACATCGGCGCCGTCCCCTACCTCCTCCGGGAGAACCCGGACATCCCGCTGATCGGCTCCAAGCTCACCCTCGCCCTGATCGAGGCCAAGCTCGCCGAGCACCGCATCCGCCCCTACGTCCTGGAGGTCGCCGAGGGCGACCGCGAGCGGATCGGCCCCTTCGACTGCCAGTTCATCGCGGTCAACCACTCCATCCCCGACGCGCTGGCCGTCGCGGTCCGCACCCCCGCGGGCATGGTCGTCGCCACCGGTGACTTCAAGATGGACCAGCTCCCGCTGGACGGCCGCCTCACCGACCTGCCGACCTTCGCCAAGCTGGCCGAAGAGGGCATGGACCTCCTCCTGGTGGACTCCACCAACGCCGAGGTCCCCGGCTTCATCCCGCACGAGCGCGACATCTCCGCCGCGCTGCGCAACGTCTTCGCCAACGCGGATAAGCGCATCATCGTCGCCTCCTTCGCCAGCCACGTGCACCGCATCCAGCAGGTGCTGGACGCCGCGCACGAGTACAAGCGCAAGGTCGCCTTCGTCGGCCGCTCGATGGTCCGCAACATGGGCATCGCCCGGGACCTCGGATACCTCAAGGTCCCCGGCAACCTGATCGTCGACGTCAAGACCCTCGACGACCTCCCCGACAAGGAGGTGGTGCTGATCTGCACCGGCTCCCAGGGCGAGCCGATGGCCGCGCTGTCCCGGATGGCCAACCGCGACCACCAGATCCGCATCGTCGAGGGCGACACCGTCGTCCTCGCCTCCTCGCTGATCCCCGGCAACGAGAACGCCGTCTACCGGGTCATCAACGGCCTCACCCGCTGGGGCGCCAAGGTCGTCCACAAGGGCAACGCCAAGGTGCACGTCTCCGGCCACGCCTCGGCCGGCGAACTGCTGTACTTCTTCAACATCTGCAAGCCGAAGAACCTGATGCCGGTCCACGGCGAATGGCGCCACCTGCGCGCCGCCGCCGACCTCGGCATCGCCACCGGCGTCCCGCGCAACCGCGTGGTCATCGCCGAGGACGGCGTCTGCGTCGACCTGGAGAAGGGCGTCGCCCGGATCGCGGGCAAGGTCCAGGCCGGCTACGTCTACGTGGACGGCTCCTCTGTCGGCGACATCACCGAGGCGTCGCTCAAGGACCGCCGGATCCTCGGCGAAGAGGGCTTCATCTCGGTCTTCGTGGTGGTCGACTCCGCGAACGGCAAGATGGTCAGCGGCCCCACCATCCAGGCCCGCGGCTCCGGCATCGACGACAGCGCGTTCGCGTCCATCGCCGGCAAGCTGGAGGAAGCCCTCGTCCGCTCCGCCGGGGAAGGCGTCCTGGAGGTTCGCCAGGTCCAGCAGCTGGTCCGCCGGACCGTCGGCAAGTGGGTCGCCGACAACTACCGGCGCCGTCCGATGATCCTCCCGGTCGTCGTCGAGGTCTGACCGACCTGATTTGACCTGGGGCAGCCCGGTGCGTAACGTTCTCCGGGTTGCCCCACGGTCGTGCGGCTTCGCTCCGGATTCGAATTCATTCGAATGGGGCGGGGAAAACAGGCCGAGAAACTCTGA
>NZ_BMRI01000038.1:53143-73753 GCF_014648555.1 Kitasatospora griseola | reverse complement strand
GGAGAGTAGGACGCCGCCGAACAATTTTTCAGGGAAAGCCCCTCGCCTTTACGGCGGGGGGCTTTTTCGCGTTCCCGAGCATCGGTGTGGAACGAGTCCGGTCTGTGATCGGCGGGTTGTTGTCTGGGCGCGAGGTTGGCGGCAGACTGCCCGGCATTGAGATTGGTCCAGACCATCGGTGGACGGGAGGGCTTCGGGGGACATGGGAGCGGACGGGTGGGGTTCGCCTGCGGGGGTTCGGCGGGCGGGGCAGCACGGGGTGGTGCTGGGTGCGGCTGCGGTGACGGTGCTGGTGGCGGTGGCGGTGTTGACCGCGCTGACGGCACTGGCCGGGAGTTCGGTGACGCAGGGGATGCGGCACCGGTTGGCGGGGGATCCGCGACTTTCGGTCTCGTTGTCGGGGCGGTACGTCGAGGGCGGGGACACGGCGGCGGATGCACCGGTGCGGGCGGCGCTGCACCGGGCGTTGCCTGGGATGCCGGCGGAGATCGATCGGGTGCTGCGCGGGTCGATGCCGTTGCGGACGCCGCTGCCGAAGGCGACCGCGCCGGGGACGTCGTCGGGGCTGGCGATGGTGCCGTTGGCGGTGACGGAGCCGCAGCGGGTGGCGGAGCTGGCGCAGGGCGCCTGGCCGGCGGGGTTGTCGCAGGTGGCGGTGTCGGAGTCGGCGGCGCGTTGGCTGGGGGTGTCGACGGGGGCGGAGGTGCCGTTGGCGCTGCCGGGCGGTGGGACGTTGGCGGTCACGGTGAGCGGGGTGTACCGGGAGCTGCCGGAGGCCGAGCGGTTGTGGCGGGCGTGGCGGGTGACGTCGCCGGTGGAGTCCTCGGCGGGGTTGCTGTTGGCGTCGCAGGAGTTGCTGCGGACGCATCCGCTGCTGCACGACCAGGTGGACGTGGAGTGGACGGCCCTGCCGGAGCCGGGGCAGTTGCGGCCGGAGGGCCTGGAACTGCTGCGGGAGCGGGTGGAGCGGCTGACGGGGGGTGACGTGGTCCGGGCGGTGTTCCGGGGTACGGAGCCTTCGGTGCAGGGGTTGCGGGCGTTGAGCGACCTGCCGGCCGCGTTGGACGATCTGCGGTCGCCGATGATGGTGGCGCGGTCGGGGATGCTGGTGCCGGTGACGATGCTGGCGGTGCTGTCGGCGGTGACGATGGTGCTGACCGCCCGTCAATTGACCGAGTTCCGGCGGGCGGAGCTGCTGTTGCAGCTGGCGCGGGGTGCGGGGCGGGCCCGGCTGCTGGGCGTCGCGGCGGCGGAGTGGGCGCTGTGCACGGTGCCGGCGGCGCTGCTGGGTGTGTGGGTGGCGGGGCCGTTGCTGCGGCTGCTGGAGCGGCTGGGGCTGCCGGTGGACGGGGCGGCCGCGGAGGCGTCGGGTGCGGCGGCGTGGGCGGTGGCCGGGGTGGCGTTGGTGCTGCACGGCTGTGCGGCGTTGCTGCCGGTGGCGTGGACGGCGGACGGCGGTGAGCGGGAGGTGTCGTCGCGCGGTGCGCGGCGGGCGGTGGCGCAGCGGGCCGGGGCGGACCTGGTGCTGGCGGCGGTGGCGGTGCTGGCGTATCTGCAACTGCGGCAGTACGAGGGGTTGTTGAGCCCGGCGTCGAGTGCGGTGGGGTTCGATCCGGTGCTGGTGGCGGCGCCGGTGGTGATGACGGTGGCGGCGGCGTTGCTGCTGTTGCGCCTGTTGCCGCCGCTGGGGCGGGCCTTGGAGTCGTTGGCGCGGCGGGGGCGGGGTCTGGTGGCTCCGTTGAGTGGTTGGCAGGTGAGCCGGGGCCGGGCGGGTCAGGCGGCGCCGGTGCTGTTGATGGCGTTGGCGTTGGCCGTGGGGGCGTTGACGACGACGGCGATCGCGGGTGAGGGGCCGAGCGACCGGGATCGGGCGGCGTTCGACTTGGGGGCGGATCTGCGGGTGACGGGCGGGGAGTTGCCGGCGGGGGCGCGGCGGGCGGCGTTGTCGGCGGTGCCGGGGGTGGCGGCGGTGACGCCGGTGGGCGAGGTGGCGGGCCGGATCCAGGGCTCGCAGGTCTCGGTGCTGGCGCTGGACACGTCGGCGGTGCGGCCGGTGGCGACGTCGGAGCGGATGGCGTCGGGGGCCTGGACGCACACGGTGCCGGCGGTTCGGTCGGATCTCGAACCGGGCTCGCTGGACGGGCAGTTGGCGTTGTTGCGGAAGGACCTGCCGGTGCACGGGATGCCGCTGGAGGGGCGTCCGTCGGAGCTGAGGGCGCGGGTGTCGGTGTCGGCCGCGGACCGGGTGGGCCGGGTGTGGCTGGTGGCCCAGGTGGAGGACGCGAGCGGCCTGGTGACGCAGGTGCAGGCGGAGTTGACGGCGGACGGGGTGGCGCGGACGGTGTCGCTGCCGTTGGCGTCGGGGTCGTTGAACTATCCGCTCCAGGTGACGCAGTTGGGGTTGCGGAGTGCGGCGCGGGGTTTTCCGCGGGCGACCTTCCGGCTGACGGTGTCGGGGATCGAGGGGGCGGGTGTGCCGTCCGGTGCGAGCTGGGTGAACGTCACGCGCGGGGAGATCAGGGTGGCCGGTCTCGGGTGTCCGGGTGTGCCGGACGACGGGCCGCAGCGTGCCGATGCGGGGGTGTGCGAGGTGTCGAAGGTCGACGGCGGGTTGCTGTCGGCGGTGGTGCGCGGGTCGGATCCGTTGCAGGGCGACGGTGCGGACGGGGTGTCGTTCGGGCTGGTGCCGGCGGGGACGCCGAAGCGGGTGGCGGGGATGCCGGTGGCGGGGTACCTGGTGCCGGCGCTGGTGAACGAGGCGTTCGTGCGGAAGGTCCGGTTCGGGATGGGCGGCGAGGTGCGGCTGATGGACACCTCGGAGGACCTGTTCGGGCTGCGGGTCGTCGGGGTGCTGCCGGAGTTCCCGGGTGGCGGGGACCGGGACCAGCCGCAGGTGCTGGTGGATCTGCCGGCGCTGTCGGCGGCCCGGTCGGGGTTGGGGCTGCCGCCGGTGACGGACACGGCGTGGTGGCTGGCGGCGCAGTCGAAGGCGGGGATGGACCGGGCGGAGCGGGCGGTCGCGGCGGATCCGCGGCTGGGCCGGGTGGAGAGCGTCCGGTCGCGGGCGGCGGCGATGGCGGCGGATCCGTTCCGGTCGGGCCGGCGCAGTGCGCTGGTGCTGTCGTTGGTGCTGTCGCCGGTGTTCGCGGTGGCCGGGTTCACGGTGCACGCGGTGGGTTCGGCGCGGTCGCGGCGGCGGGAGTTCGCGGTGCTGCGGGCGATCGGGGTGCGACGTCGGCAGTTGGCCGGTGTGCTGCGGCTGGAGCAGCTGGCGGTGGTGGGCTTCTCCGTGCTGCTGGGCGGGGCGCTGGGGGTGGCGCTGGCGGCGGTGGTGCTGCCGTTGATCGTGGTCGACGGCAGTGGCCGGGCGGTGTTCCCGTCGCTGGAGTTGACGGTGGGCTGGGGTTGGACGGCGATGGTGGTGCTGGCGACCGGCCTGGGGGTCGGCACGGTGGTGCTGGTGCTGTCGCGGATGTTGGCGCGGGTCGATCTGGCGCGTGAGCTGCGGGCGGGGGAGAACGGATGAGCGGGCTCGGCGGGTTCGGGGGGTGGCGTCCGGCGCTTCGGGAGGCCCGGACGGGGTGGCCGGTGCTGGTGGTGCTGGCGGTGGTGTCGGCGGTGCTGGCGGTGGTGTCGCTGCTGTGGCCGCCGGTGTTCGACGGTCTGTCGACGAAGGAGTTGAACCGGCGGCTGGCGGCGGCGCAGGTGGACGGGCTGCTGGTGACGGCGCGGGCGACGGTGCACGCGCCGCGGAACTTCTACGGCCAGTCCACAGCACCGCAGTTCGGCTCGTTGGACAGCGACCTGACGCGGGTCGGGGAGGGCATGCGGCAGGGGTCGTCGGGGGAGTTGGCGCACACCCTGGTGCGGGTGTCGGGCTGGGCGCAGAGCGACGGCATGGACCTGTCGGGGGCGGGCGTGGCCCGGCCGCACGGCAGGGCCGCGTCGGTGTCGCTGGCGTACGCGCAGGACGCGGTCGACCGGGTGCGCTGGGTGGCCGGCCGGGCGCCGGGGCAGCCGGACGGGGCGAAGCAGGCGCCGATCGAACTGGGCATGTCCCGCAAGGGGCTGGCGCAGTTCGGGCTGGCGGTCGGACAGCGTGTGCAGTTGTCCGGGCAGACCGGGGCCACCGAGGCGGTGGTGGTCGGCGAGTTCGAGCCGCTCGACGGCGCGGACGACCTGTGGCGCGAACTCCCGCTGCTGAACGAGCCGTTGGACGCGGCGGTGCCGGAGGGGTACATCCGGTACGGGCAGGCGCTGGTGGCTCCGGCGGGGTTGGAGGCGATGGAGGCGCGCGGGTCGTTGTCGCTGTCGGCGACCTGGGCGTTCGGGGTGGCGCAGCAGCCCTGGGGGAACGGTGGCACGGCCGCGGGCGTGCGTGAACTGGCCTCCGGGGCCAAGGTGTTCAAGCGGTCGGCGGTCGACCGGGTGTGCGGCGAGATCGTCTCGGACGCGGCGCCGTGTTCGGCGGGCGTGCGGACGGTGACGCCGCCGCAGGTGCAGGAGCGGCTGTCGGCGCTGGTGGACCGGTTCGCGGAGCAGCGGGCCCGGACGGTGTCGCTGCAGTCGTTCGCGCTGGCGGGGCTGTTGGCGATCGGGGTGTCCACGGCGGTGGCGGCGGCCCGGCTGGGGGCGCGGCGCAGGGAGGGGGTGCTGGCGCTCCAGCGGGCGCGCGGGGCGGGGGAGCCCGCGTTGGCGGCGGTAAGGCTGCTGGAGGCCGTTCCGGCGGTCCTGGTGGGGGTGTTGGCGGGTCGGGCGGTGTCCGGTCCGTTGGCCGGGGAGCGGCCGCTCGGCGCCTGGTGGCCGGCGGTGGCGGCGGCCGTGCTGGTCGCGGGCGCGCCCGCGGCGGCGGTGTGGTGGCAGGGCCGGGCGGTGCGCCGCGCGGGTCGGGAGCCGGTGCAACGGCGGGGTGTGAAGCGGGCGTTGGGGCTGTCCGGCCGGCTGGTGCTGGAGGGCGCGGTGCTGGCGCTGGCGGCGATGGGCGTGCTGCAGTTGCGGCTGCGTGGCGCGCTGGCCCCGGGGACGGCCGATCCGGATCCCCAACTGGCCCTGGTGCCGGTGGTGCTGGGTCTGGCGGCGGTCGTCGTGGTGCTGCGGGTGTATCCGGTGCCGCTGCGGGTGCTGACCGGTTGGGCGCGGCGGCGGCGCGGCACGGTCGCGCTGGTCGGCCTGTCGCAGGCCGGGCGGCGTTCCGCGGCGGCGGCGACCGCGCTGCTGGTCCTGGTGCCGGCGCTGGCCTGCGCGGTGTTCGGCGCGCTGGTGTCCGGGACGGTGCGGCACGGCCGGGTGGAGGCCGCGCAGTGGCGCACCGGCGGGGACGCGGTGGTCCTCGGGCCGTCGCAACGCCCGTTGCCGCTGGAGGAGTTGGCGAAGGTGCCGGGCGTCGGCGGGGTGCTGCCGGTGCGCGGCGGGGTGGCCGCGCTGACGGCCGACGAGGACGGTTCGGTGGTCAAGGGCGTGGGTCTGGTCGGGGTCGACCAGGCGGCCCTGGCGGGGCTGGAGCCGGGCTCCCCGGTGGCGGCGGCGCTGGCCGCGGCGGGCCTGTCCGCGCCGCTCGTCGCGGGCGCGGAACTGCCCGCGCTGGCCGACGCGGGGACGGCGGCGCGGTTCCCCGACGGGTCGTTCGACGCGGACGCGGGGGCGAGCAGGTTCCGGGTCCGGATCGTCGGCGTGCTGCCCGCCGGGGCGGACCGGGACCGGGCGATCGGGCCGGTGGTCGGCGAGGTCGGCGGCGGCCCGCTGCTGGTGTTCGGCGGGCCCGCCGCGGAACGCCTCCCCCGGCAGACCGGTCAGCGCAACGCGGCGGTGCTGTTCGCCGAGCCCGGCCGCGCGGGTTCGCCGGCCGGCGCGCAGCGGATCGACGGGGCCCGGCTGCGGTCGGTGGTGGCGGCTTCGGCGGCGACCGCGGGCGCGGGCGGCGCCGGTGCGGCCGGCGGCGCGGTGCTGCGCGGCGCGCCGGTCGAAGTGCGCGACCTGGCGGGGCAGTTGAGGGAGTCGGCGGACGACGGTCTGGTGTCCGCGCTGGAGCTGGCGTTCCGGTCGGCGGCGGCGATCGGCCTGCTGCTCGGACTGGCGGCGGTGGTCCTGGAACTGCTGCTCGGCTCCGCGGAGCGCGGCCGGATGCTCGCGTACCTGCGAACGCTGGGCCTGGGCGCCAGGGCCGCAGCGGGCGTCCAACTGGTCCAGCTGCTCCCGGTGATGGCCGCGGCCGTGATCGGCGGCACCCTGCTCGGCCTGGGCCTGCCGTGGCTGCTCGGCCCGGCCCTGGACCTGCGCGCCTTCACCTCCGGCCCGGGGGCGCCGGCGTTCGCGCCCGACTGGGCGGCCATCGCCGTCGCGGCCCTCGCCCTGCTGGTGCTGGTGCCGTGCGCGGCGGCGTTGGAGGGGGTGGCGGGGCGTCGGCGGGTCCCGCAGCTGCTGCGGCTCGGCGAAGGGGCGCAGTAGTCGGCCGAACAGTGCAACAGGGCCGCGCGTCGTCGGCGCACGGCCCCGTCGTGCTCGGTCGCGGCGGTTCCTCCGCCCGGGGCAGGCGTGTCGGTGGCGCGCGGTAGGTTCGTCGGTGCGATGTGTCCTGATTGGGTGTGAGGTGTCCGTTGCAGCTTGCGCAGGTGGAGGGGGTCCTGGAGCGGATCACGTACGCCAATGAGGAGACGGGGTACACGGTCGCGCGGGTGGACACCGGGCGGGGGGCGAACGACCTGCTGACGGTGGTGGGGGCGCTGCTCGGGGCGCAGGTGGGGGAGAGCCTGCGGTTGTTCGGGCGGTGGGGGTCGCATCCGCAGTACGGGCGGCAGTTCACGGTGGAGAACTACACGACGGTGCTGCCGGCCACCGTGCAGGGCATTCAGCGGTACTTGGGCTCGGGGTTGATCAAGGGCATCGGGCCGCGGTTCGCGGAGCGGATCGTCGAGCGGTTCGGGGTGGAGACCCTGGAGGTGATCGAGAACGAGCCGAAGCGGCTGATCGAGGTGCCGGGCCTGGGGCCGAAGCGGACGAAGATGATCGCCAAGGCGTGGGAGGAGCAGAAGTCCATCAAGGAGGTGATGGTCTTCCTGCAGAGCGTCGGGGTGTCGACGTCGTTGGCGGTGCGGATCTACAAGCAGTACGCGGACGCGTCGATCGGGGTGGTGAAGAACCAGCCGTACCGGCTGGCGGCGGACGTGTGGGGCATCGGGTTCCTGACGGCGGACCGGATCGCGCAGGCGGTGGGGATTCCGCACGATTCGCCGGAGCGGGTGAAGGCGGGCCTGCAGTACGCGCTGTCGCAGTCGACCGATCAGGGGCACTGCTACCTGCCGGAGGAGCGGCTGATCGCGGACGGCGTGAAGCTGCTGCAGGTGGACGTCGGGCTGGTGATCGACTGCCTGGCGGAGCTGGTCGCGGCGGAGGGCGTGGTGCGCGAGCGGCTGCCGGGCGGGGACGGCCTGGAGATCACGGCGGTGTACCTGGTGCCGTTCCACCGGGCGGAGATCTCGCTGGCGGGCCAGTTGCTGCGGCTGCTGCGGACGGGCGAGGACCGGATGCCGTGGTTCCGCGACGTGGACTGGCTGGCCGCGCTGGGCTGGTTGGCGAAGCGGACGGGTGCGGAACTCGCCCCGGAGCAGGAGCAGTCGGTGCGGCTGGCGCTGACCGAGAAGGTCGCGGTGCTGACCGGCGGCCCGGGCTGCGGCAAGTCGTTCACGGTGAAGTCGATCGTGCAGTTGGCGTTGGCGAAGCGGGCGAAGGTGGTGCTGGCGGCGCCGACCGGGCGGGCGGCGAAACGGCTGGCGGAGCTGACCGGCGCGGAGGCGTCCACGGTGCACCGGCTGTTGGAGCTGAAGCCGGGCGGGGACGCCGCGTACGACCGGGACCGGCCGTTGGACGCGGACCTGGTGGTGGTGGACGAGGCGTCGATGCTGGATCTGATCCTGGCGAACAAGCTGGTCAAGGCGGTCGCGCCGGGTGCGCACCTGCTGTTCGTGGGGGACGTGGACCAGCTGCCGTCGGTGGGCGCGGGCGAGGTGCTGCGCGACCTGCTGTCGGCCGGCAGCCCGATCCCGTCGGTGCGGCTGACCCGGATCTTCCGGCAGGCCCAGCAGTCGGGCGTGGTGGTGAACGCGCACCGGATCAACGAGGGTCTGCCGCCGCTGACCGAGGGCCTGCCGGACTTCTTCCTGTTCGCGGAGGACGACGCGGAGCGCGCGGCCGGCCTGACGGTGGACGTGGTGGCCCGGCGCATCCCGCAGCGGTTCGGGCTGGATCCGCGGCGCGACGTCCAGGTGCTGGCGCCGATGCACCGCGGCCCGGCGGGGGCGGGCGCGTTGAACACGCTGCTCCAGTCGGCGGTCACCCCGGCCCGCGAGGGTCTGCCCGAACGGCGTTTCGGCGGGCGGACGTTCCGGGTCGGCGACAAGGTCACGCAGATCCGCAACAACTACGAGAAGGGGCGCAGCGGCGTCTTCAACGGCACAGTGGGCGTCGTGACCTCGCTCAGTGTGGACGACCAGAAGCTGACGGTGATGACCGACGAGGACGAGGAGGTGCCGTACGACTTCGACGAGCTGGACGAGTTGGCGCACGCGTACGCGGTGACGATCCACCGCTCGCAGGGCAGCGAGTACCCGGCGGTGGTGATTCCCGTCACGACGTCGGCGTGGACGATGCTCCAGCGCAACCTGCTGTACACCGCGGTGACGCGAGCGAAGAGGCTGGTGGTGCTGGTGGGGTCCCGGAAGGCGATCGGGCAGGCGGTGCGGGCGGTGAGCGCGGGTCGGCGGCACTCCGCGCTGGACCACAGATTGGCTGCGGGGCACGGGTCAGGGGGTACGGTACGTCCAGAGGTTGTCTTGACGTGAAGAGATTTAGGGCGGAACCTGGTCTGGTGCCGATCTTGTCCGGTTCGCACCGGCTGCGGCAGCAGAGTTTGTAGGCCCTGGTCCTTTCCGGGGTCACCCCCGGTGCGCGGCCGTCCTTCGGGTGGGGGATCGTTGAGACAGTCAGGGCAGTCGGATGAGGATCAAATTTCGTCGGTGAGGAAGACGTGAGCGACAAATCGGTAGTACTGCGGTACCAGGACGGCGAGTACGAGTACCCCGTCGTCGAGAGCACTGCGGGCAACGCCGGCTTCGACATCTCGAAGCTGCTTCCGCAGACCGGCCTGGTCACCCTGGACAACGGTTTCGGCAACACCGCCGCCAACAAGTCCGCCATCACCTTCATTGACGGTGACGCCGGCATCCTGCGTTACCGCGGGTACCCGATCGAGCAGCTGGCCGGCGAGGCCAACTTCATCGAGACCGCCTATCTGCTGATCAACGGTGAACTGCCGAACGCCGGCCAGCTGGCCACGTTCAACAACGAGATCACCCAGCACACCCTGCTGCACGAGGACGTCAAGCGCTTCTTCCAGGGCTTCCCGCGGGACGCCCACCCGATGGCGATGCTGTCCTCGGTGGTCGGCGCGCTCTCCACCTTCTACCCGGAGAGCCACAACCCGTTCGACGCGGACCAGCGCCACCTGTCGACGGTGCGCCTGCTGGCGAAGCTGCCGACGATCGCGGCGTACGCGTACAAGAAGGCGGTGGGCCAGCCCTTCGTCTACCCGCGCAACGACCTCGGCTACGTCGAGAACTTCCTGCGGATGACCTTCGCCGTCCCGGCCGAGGACTACGAGCTGAACCCGGTCGTGGTCAACGCCCTGGACAAGCTGCTCATCCTGCACGCCGACCACGAGCAGAACTGCTCCACCTCGACGGTGCGCCTGGTCGGCTCCTCGCACGCCAACCTGTTCGCCTCGATCTCGGCGGGCATCTCGGCGCTCTGGGGCCCGCTGCACGGCGGCGCCAACCAGGCCGTGCTGGAGATGCTGGAGCAGATCAAGAACGACGGCGGCGACGTCGACGCCTTCATCCGCAAGGTGAAGAACCGCGAGGACGGCGTCAAGCTGATGGGCTTCGGCCACCGCGTCTACAAGGCGTTCGACCCGCGCGCCGCGCAGGTCAAGGTGCTCGCCCACGAGGTGCTGGCCCAGCTCGGCAAGTCCGACGAGCTGCTGGACATCGCCCTCAAGCTGGAGGAGCACGCGCTCAAGGACGACTTCTTCGTCTCGCGCAAGCTCTACCCGAACGTGGACTTCTACACGGGCCTGATCTACCGCGCCATGGGCTTCCCGACCAGCATGTTCACCGTGCTGTTCGCGCTCGGCCGGCTGCCCGGCTGGATCGCCCACTGGCACGAGATGATCAAGGACCCGACCAGCCGGATCGGCCGCCCGCGGCAGATCTACACCGGCGTCGAGATCCGCGACTACGTGCCGCTCGACGCGCGCTGAGCGAGTCGCACCCACGCAAAGGGGCCCGGCCCCCTGCCACCCGATGAGGGTGGCGGGGGGCCGGGCCCCTTTTTCGCGTCTGTGGGAGTGGGGCGCACGGCGCCCGGGACGACCCCGGGTGGGGAACGGCCGCTCAAAGCAATCCCCGGGCTCCCGGATCCGGCCCGGCGCCGTGCGCGAGGGCCGTCGACGAATCGACGACCGTCCGGGGCCCGCCGGAGCCCCGCTCTACAAAAGGTAAGACGTAACAGGGGGCGCAGAGTTACG
Source organism: Kitasatospora griseola (assembly GCF_014648555.1). Taxonomy (GTDB): domain Bacteria; phylum Actinomycetota; class Actinomycetes; order Streptomycetales; family Streptomycetaceae; genus Kitasatospora; species Kitasatospora griseola. The sequence goes on along the minus strand of NZ_BMRI01000038.1, from coordinate 63,177 downwards.
CCAGGGGGGTGTGAGTTGCCTCTCTCCACTCTCCGTGTGCATCCGCGCACCCGTACGGCGGAGCGCATATCACACCGCACGGTGAGCGCGCGGCGTCACCCACCCCGCAGACACCGCAACCCAGCGTGATAGGAATCGTGGCAATCCGGTACGGACCGCCTGTCATCCACGGAGCGGTGAACGGTCAGGGAGGGAGTGCGCCATGGCCAGGAACGTTGTTGTCACCGGTGGAGGCACCGGCATCGGCTTTGAGGTGGCCCGGCGTTTCGCAGAGGCCGGCGAGCGGGTGGTGATCGTCGGCCGCCGCCCCGGGGTCCTCGACCACGCCGCCGCGGAACTCGGCCCCAACGTCACCCCGCTGGTGTGCGACCTGGCCGACCCGGACGCCGTGGAGGCCGCGCTGGCCGCGCTGCCCGCCCGGATCGACGTGCTGGTCAACAACGCCGGCAGCCGGGAGACCGTGTTCGGCGCGGGCCCGCACGCCGTGCTGGCCCGCTGGCGCGGCGACTTCGAACGCAACGTGCTCACCGTCGTGCTGCTCACCGAGTCCATCCGCGACCGGCTCACCCCCGGCTCCGGCCGGGTCGTCACCGTCTCCTCGATCGCCGCGCTGCGCGGCGCCGGCTCGTACGGGGCGGCGAAGGCCTCGCTGCACGCCTGGAACAACTTCCTGGCCGCCCAGCTCGGTCCGTCCGGCATCACCGCCAACATCGTGGCGCCCGGCACGGTGGCGGGCACCGAGTTCTTCGGGCCGCGCCTGGACGAGGCGGAGGTCGCCCGCCGCTCGGCGCGCACCCTGCTCGGCCGGATCGGCGAGTCCGGGGAGGTCGCCGCCGCGGTGTGCTTCCTCGCCTCCGAGGAGGCCGGCTTCATCACCGGCGAGATCCTGCACTGCAACGGCGGCGAGCTGCTCGGCCGTTGAGGCCCCCCGGCCGTCGGTCAGGACGGTCGGAACTTGCGCAGCCGCAGGCTGTTGGTGACCACGAAGACCGAGGAGAAGGCCATGGCCGCTCCGGCGATCATCGGGTTGAGCAGGCCGGTCGCGGCGAGCGGCAGGGCCGCCACGTTGTAGGCGAAGGCCCAGAACAGGTTGCCCTTGATGGTGGCGAGGGTGCGGCGGGAGAGGCGGATCGCGTCGGCGGCCGAGCGCAGGTCGCCGCGTACGAGGGTGAGGTCGGCGGCTTCGATGGCGGCGTCGGTTCCGGTGCCGATGGCCAGGCCCAGGTCGGCCTGGGCGAGGGCGGCGGCGTCGTTGACGCCGTCGCCGACCATTGCGACGGTGCGGCCCTCGGCCTGCAGCCGCTGCACGGTGGCGACCTTGTCCTCGGGCAGCACCTCGGCGATCACGTCCTCGGCGGGGATGCCTACCTCGGCCGCCACCGATTCCGCCACCAGCCGGTTGTCACCGGTCAGCAGCACCGGGCGCAGACCCAGCGCCCGCAGCTCGGCGATCGCCTCCGCGCTGGTGGGCTTCACCGCGTCGGCGACCTCCAGCACGGCCCGCGCCGCGCCGTCCCAGCCGACCGCGATCGCGGTCCGGCCGGCCCGTTCGGCGGCGGCCCCGGCCTCGGCGAGGGCGGGCGGAAGGGGCGTGCCGACGAGCAGCGCGGCGCGTCCGGCGGCCACCGCGTGGCCGTCGACGGTGCCGCGGACGCCCAGGCCCGGGACGTTCTCGAAGCCGTCGACGGCGGGCAGCGTGCCGAGCCTCTCCTGTGCGGCGGTGGCCACGGCCTGGGCGATCGGTGCTCGGAGGCGTGCTCCAGCGCGCCGGCCAGCCGCAGCGCCTCGTCCTCGGTGGCGTTCTCGGCGGTGTGCACGCCGACCAGGGTCATCCGGCCAGTGGTCACGGTGCCGGTCTTGTCGAGGAGGACGGTGTCGGCCCGGCGGGTGTTCTCCAGGACCTCGGGGCCCTTGATCAGGATGCCCAGCTGGGCGCCGCGGCCGGTGCCGACCATCAGGGCGGTCGGGGTGGCCAGGCCCAGCGCGCAGGGGCAGGCGATGATCAGCACCGCGACGGCGGCGGTGAACGCCTCGGTGGGGCTCTCGGTGGCCAACAGCCAGACGACCAGGGTGCCGAGGGCGATCAGGATGACGGCGGGCACGAAGACCGCGGAGATCCGGTCGGCGAGGCGCTGGGCGGCGGCCTTGCCGTTCTGGGCGTCCTCGACCAGCTTCGCCATCCGGGCCAGCCGGGTGTCCGCGCCGACCCGGGTGGCCTCGACCACCAGCCGGCCGCCCGCGTTGACGGTGGCGCCGGTGACGGGGTCGCCGACGGCGACCTCGACCGGCACCGACTCGCCGGTCAGCATCGAGGCATCCACGGCGGAGCTTCCCTCGACGACCGTGCCGTCGGTGGCGATCTTCTCGCCGGGACGGACCACGAACCGGTCGCCGACGGCGAGTCGATCGACCGGGACGCGGGTCTCCCGGCCGTCGCGCAGCACCGCCACGTCCTTGGCGCCGAGGTCCAGCAGGGCGTGCAGGGCGGCGCCCGCGCGGCGCTTGGAGCGGGCCTCCAGCCAGCGGCCGAGCAGGATCAGGGTGGTGACGGCGGCCGCGGTCTCCAGGTACAGGGTGGAGGAGGCGCCGGTGCGGTCGACGGTGAAGCTGAAGGAGTGCCGCATGCCGGGCATCCCGGCCTGGCCCCAGAACAGGGCCCACACGGACCAGCCGAAGGCGGCCAGGGTGCCGAGCGAGACCAGGGTGTCCATGGTGGCGGCGCCGTGCCGGGCGTTGGTCCAGGCGGCCCGGTGGAACGGCAGGCCGCCGTACACCACGACGGGGCCGGTGAGGGCGAAGGCCAGCCACTGCCAGTTGTCGAACTGCAGGGCCGGGACCATCGAGAGCAGCACCACCGGCAGGCTGAGCACGGCGCTGATCAGCAGCCGGTCCCGCAGCGGATCCCGGGGGGCCTCCGACGCGGGGGTCTCGGGTTCGGGGGCCGGCGGGGGCGGGAGTTCGGCGGTGTAGCCGGTCTTCTCCACGCCGGCGATCAGGTCGGCGACGGTGACGCCGGGGCCGAAGTCCACCCGGGCCTTCTCGGTCGCGAAGTTGACGCTGGCCTCGACGCCGTCGATCCGGTTCAGCTTCTTCTCGATCCGGGCGGCGCAGGAGGCGCAGGTCATGCCGCCGATCGCCAGTTCGACGCGCTCCCGGGGACCGGCCGGGGCGGCGGGATCGGTGGTGGTGCTCATCGGCTCGTTCTCTCTCGGCGGTGCGGGGGGCGGCCCGGACGGCCCGGACCGTCCCCGCGGGCGGTCAGGCGGCCCGGCCGACCAGCTCGTAGCCCGCCTCGTCCACGGCGGCGGCGATCTGCTCGTCGCTGAGCGGGGACTCGGCGGTCACGGTGACGGTGCCGGCCTTGGCGTCGGAGGCGACGGCGGTGACGCCCGGCAGTCCGGAGACCTCGCCGTTGATGGCCTTCTCGCAGTGGCCGCAGCTCATGCCGCTGACGGTGTAGGTGACGGTGCTGGACATGGTGGCCTCCGGACGCTCGCTGCTTGTACCGACGACAACAGCATACCCCCCAGGGGTATTCCGTCCAGGGGTGGACGACATTTTCGACCGGCGGGGCCCGGCCCGCCTTTGAGCCTAGTCCGCACGGGCCGCCCGCCCGCAACGACCGGCGGCCCGCCGCCCGGCCGGCCCCCGCTCCGCTGCTCCGAACGGTCGGGCCGAACGGTCGGGCCGCCCGGGCCGTCGCCCGCTCCGTGGGGCGGGGCAGGGCGGACGAAGGTCCGATATGTTCGAAACGTGCCCATTCGACGCCGGGATCGCGCGGCGGCCACCGGGAGCGACGACGTGCCGTCCACCCGGCGTCGGGACGCGCTGCTCGCCGCCGACCTGCAGGACGTCTCCCCGCTGCTGCGGGCCGCGCCCGCGCTGGCGGCCATCGGCCTGGTGACGCTGGCCGACCTGCTGGCCGGGCCGAGCACCTATCTCGCGCCGCTGATGGTCGTCGTGCCGTCCGTCGCCGCACTCACCCTCAGACCGCGTGAGCTGCTCATGACCTGCCTGCTCGGCCTGCTGGTGATGTTCGCCCTCAACCGCTACTACGACCGGGTCACCGCGCCGTCCGACAGCCGCTTCCTGTTCGGCGCGACGATCAGCTACATCGTGCTGAGCGCGTTCAGCGCCTTTGTCGCCGAGCTGCGGATGCGAAGAGCCGCGGCCTTCGCCGCCGTCAGCTCGGTCGCGGAGGCCGCCCAACGGGCGCTGCTGAGCCAGCCCGATCCGGTCGTCGGGCCGCTGCGGCTGTCCGTGCGCTACGTCTCCGCCGCGGACGCCGCCCGGATCGGCGGCGACCTGTACTCCGTCCTGGACACCCCGCACGGCACCCGGGTGCTGGTCGGCGACGTCCGCGGCAAGGGCCTCGGCGCGGTGCAGACCGCCGCCGTGGTGCTCGGCGCGTTCCGCGAGGCCGCCTACGACGAGGAACGGCTGCCGGACGTCGCCGCCCGGATCGAGGCCAGCATGCACCGGCACGTCGCCGACGGGGAGTTCACCACCGCGCTGTTCGCCGAGTTCCACGCCTCCGGCCCCGTCGACCTGGTGCACCTCGGCCACGTCCCGCCGATCCGGGTCTGCGCCGACGGCCGCGTCGAGGAGCTGGAGGCCGCCGACCCGTGGCTGCCGCTCGGCCTCGGCGACCTCGCCACCGACGGCGCGCCCTGCTCCACCGCCGTCCCGTTCGGCCCGCAGGAGGTCCTGGTGCTGTGCACCGACGGCGTGATCGAGGCCAAGGGCCGGCGCTCCGGCGCCTTCTACCCGCTGACCGAACGCGTCGGCCCGCTGGTCAAGGACGGCTGGCGCTCGCTCACCGACCTGGACACCGCCGTCGCCCGCCTGTACGCCGACCTGCTGGCGCACACCGGCGGCGGACTCGGCGACGACGCGCTGCTGCTGCTGATCACCCGGCCCGCCCCGGCCGCGCGGTGAGCGCGGCGGCGGTCACTTGGCGTCGCCGTAGCAGTCGACCACGGCGGTGCTGAGCGGGAAGCGGACCGGGGTGTCGCCGAAGACCAGGGCGGCGGCCTCCTCGGCGGCCGCGGTGACCTCGGCGGACACCGCGTCGGCCAGGTCGGCGGGGGTGTGCACCACCACCTCGTCGTGCTGGAAGAACACCAGGTGCGGGCGGTCCGGGCCGGAGTGCAGCGAGGACAGGCGGCGGCGCAGCGCCGCCAGCAGGGCCAGCGCCCAGTCGGCGCCACTGCCCTGGATGACGAAGTTGCGGGTGAAGCGGCCGCGGGCGCGGGCCGAGCGGCCGGCCGCCTCGCCGGGCTCCGGGGCCTCGGTGAGGTCCAGCCAGTCCGCCGAGGGCGGCGGGCAGACCCGGCCGAGGCGGGAGGAGACCACGCCGCCGTCCTCGCCGGTGCGGGCGGCGGCCTCCACGTAGCCCATCGCGGCCGGGTAGCGGCGGCGCAGCGTGTTCAGCAGCGGGCCGATGCCGCCGCCCGTCTGGCCGTACATCGCGCCCAGCAGGCCCAGCTTGGCCTTCTCCCGGTCGCCCTGGAAGGCGCTGGCGGCGAGCGCCGCGTACAGGTCGCCGCCGGCGGCGGTGCGGGCCAGGCCGCGGTCGCCGGACATCGCGGCCAGCACCCGCGGCTCCAGCTGCGCGGCGTCCGCGACCACCAGCAGCCAGCCCGGGTCGGCGACCACGGCGCGGCGCAGGGTGCGCGGGATCTGCAGCGCGCCGCCGCCGCGGGACGCCCAGCGGCCGGTGACCACGCCGCCCACCACGTACTCGGGGCGGAACCGGCCGCCGCGCGCCCACGCCGCCTGCCAGGCCCAGCCGTGCGCGGTGTGCAGCCGCGACAGCTCCTTGTAGCGGGCCATCAGGGCGGCCGCCGGGTGGTCGATCGCCTTCAGCTCCCGGGAGCGGGTGGAGGACAGCTGGATGCCGCGGTCGGCGAACGCCTTGATCACCTGGGTGTGCGAGTCCAGGTTGAACGGCCGGGCGCCGAGCGCCTGCTGGACCTCCACGGCGAGCTCGGACAGCCGCCCGGGCAGGGTGCCCGGCACGGTCGGGCGCGGGCCGAGCAGCTCGGTCAGCAGCGCGTCGTGCACGTCGGCCCGCCACGGCAGCCCGTCGTACGCCATCTCGCAGGCCAGCAGTGCCCCCGCCGACTCGGCCGCTGCCAGCAGCCGGAACCGGGACCGGGCCGCCGGGTCGGCGATCGCCGCGAGCCGCCGCAGCTGCTCCGCGTGGACGGCCACCGTGGCCTCCAACGCGTCGGTGCCGGGCGGGAGTTGGAGCCGGTCCGGGGCGAACAGGCCGTCCTCGTCGGGCAGCGCGCCCTCCGGCAGGTCGGCCGGCACCGGCAGCCCGCGCAGCCGCGCCCAGGCCGCGCCGAGCGAACGCGGCGCGCCGAACCGGCCCTCGTGGCCGAGCAGCAGCGTCTCGGTCAGCCGCAGGTCGTGGCAGCGCGCCACCCGCTCCGGCAGCTCGGCCAGCAGCGGGCCGTACGCGGTGTCGGCCGTCGGCCACACCCAGCGGGGCGCGTGTTCGGCCTCCACGGCGGCCACCGCCTCGGCCAGCCTCGGCACCTGCACGGCGGGCCCGAGCGGGGCGCCGTCCTCGGCCAGCGGGCGCAGCCGCCCGCCCGGGCCGTGCGGGTCGGGCACCAGGGCGTATCGCACGGGCGGGGGCTCCTTCCGGTTCGGGGCGGGGGTCGTTCGGGGTCGTGCGGTGGGGGACCCGTCGACGGTAGCCGGTGCCGGTGACAGTCGGCACGCGGCCCGCAGGTGGGGGTTCGGTGTTCCGCCCGGGCCCGGAGACCCGTAGGGTCGGCGGACATGAGCGACAACCCCTTCTTCTCGCCCAGCACCCTGGTGTTCGAGCTTCCGCCCTTCGCCGAGATCCGGGAAGAGCACTACCGTCCGGCATTCGAGCGCGGCATGGCCGACCAGCTCGCCGAGATCGCCGCGATCGTCGCCGACCCGGAGCCGCCGACCTTCGACAACACCGTGGTGGCGCTGGAGCGTTCCGGTGCGGTGCTGCGCCGGGTGAGGGTGGTGTTCGAGAACCAGGACGCCTCCGACACCACCCCCGTCGTCCAGGAACTCGACGCCGAGATCAGCCCCCGGCTGGCCGCGCACCACGACGCGATCCACCTGGACGCGGCGCTGTTCGCCCGCCTCGACGCCCTGCACCGCGACCGCCACGAACTCGGCCTGGACGCCGAGTCGTTGCGCCTGCTGGAGCGCCGCCACACCGCGTTCGTCCGGGCCGGCGCCCGCCTCGACCAGGACGGCCAGCAGCGACTGCGCGAGATCAACACCCAACTCGCCGCCGACGCCGCCGCGTTCCGCAGGAACACCCACGAGGCCTCGCTGGCCGGCGCGATCGTCGTGGACAGCGCCGACGCGCTCGACGGGCTGCCCGCCGGCGCGATCGCCTCCGCCGCCGAGAACGCCCGCGCGCTCGGCCACGACGGCCGCTGGGTGCTCAGCCTGAAGAACTTCTCCAACCAGACCGAACTCGACCAGCTCACCGACCGGACGCTGCGCGAGCGGCTGCTCACCGCCTCGCTGCGGCGCGGCCTGGACACCAACGGCCCGCTGGCCGCCCGGATGGCCGCACTGCGCGCCGAACGCGCCGCGCTGCTCGGCCACGCCAGCCACGCCGCGTACGTGGTCGCCGACGAGACCGCCGGCACCGTCGAGGCGGTCGGCGCGATGCTCGGCCGACTGGTCGGGCCCGCCGTCGCCAACGCGCAGCGCGAGGCCGCCGAGCTGGCGGCCGCCGCGGCCGCCGACGGGGTCGCCGAACTCGGCGCCCACGACTGGGCGTTCTACGCCGAGAAGGTGCGCGCCGAGCGCTACGACGTGGACACCGCGGCGCTGCGCCCCTACTTCGAGCTGGAGCGGGTGCTCCAGGACGGCGTGTTCTTCGCGGCCGGCCTGGCCTACGGCCTGCGGTTCACCGAGCGGCCCGAACTGACGGCCTACCACCCCGACGCCCGGGTCTTCGAGGTGACGGACGCCGACGGGTTCGCCCTCGGACTGTTCATCGGCGACTTCTACGCCCGCGAGTCCAAGCGCGGCGGCGCGTGGATGAACGAACTGGTCTCGCAGTCCCGGCTGCTGGGCCAGAAGCCGGTGGTGGTCAACAACCTCAACATCGCCCGCCCCGCCGCCGGGGAGCCGGCGCTGCTCAGCTGGGACGAGGTGCGGACGCTGTTCCACGAGTTCGGGCACGCGCTGCACGGCCTGTTCTCGGACGTGCAGTACCCGCTGTTCGCGGGCACCGAGGTGCCGCGGGACTTCGTCGAATTCCCGTCCCAGGTCAACGAGATGTGGATGACCCGCCCCGAGGTGCTGGCCAACTACGCCCGGCACCACGTCACCGGTGAGCCGCTGCCCGCCGAGACGGTGCAGCGGATGCTGGCCGCCGAGAACTACGGACAGGGCTTCCGGACGGTCGAGTACCTGGCCGCCGCCCTGCTCGACTGGGCGTGGCACTCGCTGCCCGCCGGGGCGACCGTCGAGGACGCGGAGGCGTTCGAGGCGCAGGCGCTGGCCGAGGCGGGCGTCGCGATGGCGACGGTGCCGCCGCGGTACCGCACCGGGTACTTCAACCACGTGTTCTCGAACGGCTACAGCGCCGGGTACTACGCGTACATCTGGTCGGAGGTGCTGGACGCCGACACGGTGGAGTGGTTCGGCGGCAACGGGCGACCGGTGCGGGAGAGCGGCGAGCTGTTCCGGGCCGAGCTGCTGTCGCGGGGCGGCAGCCGGGACGCGATGGACTCCGTGCGGGCGGTGCTGGAGCGGGAGCCCTCGATCGAGCCGCTGCTCGCTCGGCGCGGGCTGAAGTAGGCCGTCCGTCGCGGGGCCGCTGCGAGTCGGGCGGCCCCGGCCGACGACGCACTCCCGCTTCGCGCAGGTCCCCGCGCCCCGTCCGGGGCGCGGGGACCTGCGCGGTCAGCGGGGCTGCGCGTCCTACCGCTTTCCGCCGAAGACCGGTTCGTAGCCGGGGGCCGGAAGGCCGGTGGGGGTGAGGGCGCAGTAGCCGCCGGTGCCGCGGCACCAGTACCACATGGTCCAGGCGGCGGCGAAGCCGTTCATCGCGGTGACCTGACGGCGGATCAGTTCGGCGTTGCCGGGGGTGGCGGCGCTGGGCGGGCCCCATTCGCCGACCAGCACGGGGAGACGGTGGGTGCGGGGGTAGGCGGCGATCGCGTCGGTGTAGGCGTCGATGAAGCCACCGGCGGGGTCCCAGTCCCGGCCGGCTTCGACGGCGGTGTCGTAGAAGTGCGGGGCGTAGCCGATCCGGTCGGCGCCGGGGCGGGGGTCGGCGAAGGCGGGGAGCCGGGTGGGGACGCCCTGGCCGACCAGCACGGTGGGTTCGACGAACAGCCAGGCGTCGCGGTCGACCTGGCGGACCGCCGAGATCAGGCGGCGGTACATGGCGGGGAGCCGACCCTGTTCGAGGGCGGCGGCGGAGGCGGCGAGGACGGCCGGGTCGGTGGGGTCGCCGTCCACCGGGCCGAACGGCTCGTTGAACAGGTCGTAGCCCAGCAGGGCGCGGTGGCCGCGCAGTTCGCGGGCGACGGTGGCGTACAGGTCGGCCTGGGCGCGCTGCAGGTCGCGGTCGTCGTAGAGGTGGCGGAAGGCAGCCTGGACGGCGGGCTGGAAGTAGCCGGCGAACCAGTCGTTCGGGTCGGGCGTGAACGGCAGGCCGTCGTCGCGGGTGGCCCAGGAGGGGGCGCCGCCGTCGCCGCCGCCGAAGTACTGCCCGTAGACGTCCTGGTGGAAGTCGACGACGGCGTACAGGCGGTACTTCTCGGCCCAGTCCAGGATGCGGTGCAGCCGGGCGAGTTGGGCTCGGTCGTAGCGGCCGGGGGCGGGTTCGAGGCGGGCCCAGGAGACGGCGACGCGGATCAGCCGGAAGCCGTGCGCGGCGAGGTCGCGCAGGTCGGCCTCGGTGGTCTCGTCGTACTTGTCGAGGTTGAACCCGCGCAGGTCGAGGACGCGGCCGTGCCGGTCGGTGAAGGCGGTGCGGCCGTCGGCGAGGGTGGTCGCGGAGACCT
>NZ_BMRI01000038.1:44213-53106 GCF_014648555.1 Kitasatospora griseola | reverse complement strand
TGCGGGCGTCGAACCGGTCGGCGTGGTCGGCGGGCGGGCCGGCCGAGACGGTGCCGAGGACGGCGACGGCGGAGAGCAGCAGGGCGGCGGCGGAGCGGCGGACGCGCACGGGGCACCTCGCGGCGGGGTGGGTGAGGGGTGGGGTGCGCCGATCCTGCCGGAGCCGCTCCCGCCGCACAAGAGGTGAGACATGCTCATGTTTGATGGACGGTCAGGCCTCCGGGGCGGCGAGCATCGGCGGCAGGTCGGCGGCGGCGGACAGCCGGCCCCACAGCAGGTCGGCGAGCGCCTGCACCATCCGGGCGCGCGGGCAGGGGCGGGTCTCCAGCCACCAGTCGCCGGCCGCCAGCACCATGCCGGTGATCGAGCGGCCCCAGGTCTCGGAGAGCAGCGGCCCGTCCTGGCCGAGGTCGATCTGCTGCTGGATGGCGCGGGTGATCTCCTCGGCGATCTGCCGCAGCGCGGGCGCCAGCGCGTTGCCCGCGCCGGTGGGGTCGCCGGGTTCGGGGTGGGTGAGCAGCCGGTACACCTGCGGGCGGGACTCGATCGCGGCCAGGTAGACGTCCAGCACGTGCTCGACCCGGTCGCGGCGCTCCAGCGGCTCGTTCAGGGCGGCCCGGACGGCGGCCAGCAGGCCGGCCGTGTGACGTGCCGTCAACGCGCCGATCAGGCCGTTCCGGTCGCCGAAGTGCCGGTACAGGATGGGCTTGGTGATGCCCGCCTCGGCGGCGATGGCGTTCATGCTGGCGCCCGGGCCCTCGCGCTGGACGACCCGGTCGGCGGCGTTGAGCAGTTGTTCGCGGCGGGGTTCGGAGGTCATGCGCTGCTCCTCGTGCGGGTGGGGCCTGAACGGGCGTTGACACCGGTTACCTATCGGTAGCAGACTCGCCGCCATGTTACCGGAGGTAACAGCGCAGTGGCGCGGACACTCCGACCCGCAACCCCCGTCTCCTGGAGGCCGACCATGACCACCTTCTCGCTCGACCCGGGGCCGGACCAGATCGCCGTCCGCGACTGGCTGCACGGCTTCGCCGCCGACGTCATCCGCCCGGCCGCGGCCGAGTGGGACGAGCGCGAGGAGACGCCCTGGCCGATCATCCAGGAGGCCGCGAAGATCGGCATCTACTCGCTCGACTTCTACGCCCAGCAGTTCTTCGACCCGTCCGGCGTCGGCATCCCGATCGCCATGGAGGAACTGTTCTGGGGCGACGCCGGCATCGGCCTGGCCATCACCGGCACCACCCTGGCCGCCGTCGCGGTGCTCGCCAACGGCACCGACGAGCAGATCGGCACCTGGGCGCCGCAGATGTTCGGCACCCCCGACGACGTCAAGGTCGCCGCGTTCTGCTCCTCCGAGCCCGACGCCGGCTCCGACGTCTCCGCGCTGCGCACCCGGGCCGTCCACGACGGGGCCAAGGACGAGTGGGTGATCAACGGCACCAAGACCTGGGCCACCAACGGCGGCATCGCGCACGTCCACGTGGTGGTCGCCACCGTCGACCCCGAGCTCGGCGCGCGCGGCCAGGCGTCCTTCCTGATCCCGCCCGGCGCCAAGGGCCTGAGCCAGGGCCAGAAGTTCAAGAAGCACGGCATCCGCGCCTCGCACACCGCCGAGGTCGTCCTCGACGACGTCCGGATCCCCGGCCACTGCCTGCTCGGCGGCAAGGAGAAGCTGGACGCCCGCCTCGCCCGTGCCCGCGAGGGCGCCAAGGGCGGCGGCAAGAACGCCGCGATGGCCACCTTCGAGGCCTCCCGCCCGGCCGTCGGCGCGCAGGCCATCGGGATCGCCCGGGCCGCGTACGAGGTCGCGCTCGACTACGCGAAGACCCGGGTCCAGTTCGGCAGGCCGATCATCGAGAACCAGGGCGTCGCCTTCCAGCTGGCCGACATGAAGACCCGGATCGACGCCGCCCGCCTGCTGGTCTGGCGCGCCTCCTGGATGGCCGTCAACAACCGGCCCTTCACCAACGCCGAAGGCTCGATGTCCAAGCTGTACGCCGGCGAGACCGCCAAGTTCGTCACCGCCCAGGCCATGCAGATCCTCGGCGGAAACGGCTTCACCCGCGAGTACCCGGTCGAGCGCATGCACCGCGACAGCGCCATCTACACCGTCTTCGAGGGCACCAGCGAAATCCAGCGCCTGGTCATCGCCCGAGCCATCTCCGGCGCCCCGATCCGCTGACGACCCGCCGCCCGCCGGTCAGCGGGCGGACCAGAAGGCCGGCCCGGCGGCGGCAACCCCCACCAGTCGCTCAGAACTCCGGCTCGCGTCGTTCCAGGAACGCCGCCAGGCCCTCGTGGACGTCCGGTGCGGTGCGGGAGGCGCGTTCCCAGGGCTCCAGCGCGGCTGCGGCGGTCTCCGGGGCGGCGGCCAGGGCGGCTTTGGCCGCGCCGATGGTCTGGGGCGAGCGGTGGGTCAGCAGGCGGGCGAACTCGCGGGCGCGGGCGTCCAGTTCGGCGGGTGGGAGGACTTCGTCGAGCAGGCCGAGGAGTTCCGCGCGGGCGGCCGGGACGAGGGCGCCGGAGAACAGCAGGTACTTGGCGCGGGCCGGGCCGACCAGGGCGGCCAGGCGGAGCGTCGGCACCGCCGGGTACACCACGCCCAGCTTGGCCGGGGTGATGCCGAGGCGGGCGTCCTCGGCGGCGAACCGCAGGTCGCAGGCGACCGCCAGCTGGCAGCCGCCGCCCACACAGGCGCCGTGGATCACCGCCAGGGTCGGCCGGGGGAACGCCGCCAGCGCCTCCTCGGCCGCCACGTTCAGCGCGTGGTAGGCGTCCGCGGCGGCCGGATCGGCGTACACGTCGGCGAGTTCGGCGATGTCCGCGCCCGCCGAGAAGGTTCCCGCCGCGCCGGTCAGCAGCAGCGCCCGGACGTCGGCGCGCGCGCCGAGCTCGGCCAGCAGGCCCGGCAGCGCCCGCCACATGGCGCCGGTCACCGCGTTGCGGCGCTCGGGCCGGTCCAGCAGCACCGTCGCCACCCGGTCCGCGCCCACCCAGCAGCGCAGGCCGTCCACGCCGGTCGGCAGCTCGGTGTCCCCGGGGCCGGGGCGGTCGAGCGGAACGGTGCGCGCGGACATCACGGCCTCCGGGAAGGTGGAGAAGGGGACGGGTCGTCAGCCTTCCACAGCACGCCGGGCGTTCACCAGGTGATCAGGATCAAGCGGAGGCGTCCTGCGCCCGCCACTCCGGGGCCAGCATCGACCAGACCTCCAGGTCGAGGCGCTCGCCGAGGTGCTCGGTGGACTGGCGCATCGTCCCGTCCAGCGTCATGCCGAGGCGCTGGGCGACCGCGCGGCTGGCCGGGTTCACCGTGGAGTTCCACCACTCGGCGCGGTGCAGGCCGCGCTCCAGGAACGCGTAGTCCAGCAGGCGCCGGACCGCGGCGGTGACCAGGCCGCGGCCACGACCGGCCGGCTCCGTCCACGCCCCGATCTCGCACACCCCGGTCCCGGTCTCGAAGCGGACGAACATCACCCCGCCGACCAGGGCGCCGCCGAGCCAGATCCCGTAGATCCGGCCGGAGTCGCTGCTCTGCCGGTCGGCGTAGCGCTGCAGGGTCGCGCGGGCCGACTCCAGGTCGGTGCTGAAGGTCGCCCACGGGATGAACGGGTCGACGGTGGCCCGGGCGCGATCGATGTGCGCCAGGAACTCCTCGGCCTGCCAGGGCTCCAGCGGGCGCAGCTCGGCGTCCTCGGCCAGTGCGACGGTGTACATGGGCAGCCCCTCCGGCGGTCCGACATACATAACAAACGTTTGGTAGGTACCCTAGCGCGCATGACACCACCCGCCCGCGGAGACCACGAAGCACGCCGCCGGGACGTCTCCGAGGCGGTCTGGCGGGTGCTCGCCGCCCGCGGCTTCGGCGGACTCACCCTGCGCGCGGTGGCCGCCGAACTCGGCGCCTCCACCGGGCTGCTCACCCACTACTTCCCGAACAAGCGGGCGCTGGTCGCCCACGCGCTGGACGTCCTCGACCGGCAGGCCGCCGAACGCCGCCGCCCCGCCACCGAGGAGGCCGCCACCGCGCGCGGCCTGGCCGTGCTGCGCGCCGCCCTGCTGGACATCCTGCCGCTGGACGGCGCGGGCGCGGCCGGCAACCGGATCTGGGTCGGCTCCTGGGACGCGGCGCTCACCGACCCCGGGCTGACCGCCGAACACGCCGAGCGCTACCGCCGGGCGCGGCGGCGGATGACCGAGCTGTGCGCCGAGGCCCAGGAACGGGGGGAGCTCCCCGCCGACCGGCCGGCCGCGGACCTCGCCGCGCTGGCGCAGTCCTTCGCGCTCGGACTGGTGGTGCAGGCCTTGTTCGCGCCCGCCGAATTCCCGCCGGAGCGTCAACGCGCCCTGCTGGACGGCTTCCTGGCCGCCCTGGTGACGGGGGAGCGGCCGGACCCGGTCGGAAGCTGACCGGGGCGGGGGTGGGGCTCCTCGGCGGGTGCCGGGTCGGAGCCTGGTGTGCCCCCAGCAGGATTCGAACCTGCGACCTACCGCTTAGAAGGCGGGTGCTCTATCCGCTGAGCTATGGGGGCCGGGTGTGACGTCGGCCCGCGTGCCGGGCCTGGGCACCGGGACGGGATGTTCCGGGACAGGATACGGGTGTTCAGTTCTGCCACCTGGACTTCGAAGACCGGACCGGGGTGTGTCGGCCTCCACGGGGCGGTCCGATAATCGCAGGTAGTGCTCTGGTGCGCAGCGTTCTGCGGCGTCCCGGAGCCGGACGTTGTGCAGTCGTTACGGGGCTGCCGCCCCACCCGTTATGCATTCGGCGCGGCAATCCCCCGGGCGGGCCCGCGGGTGGGGGCATGTTTTGGGGTTCGTTCAGGTGGATGACATGGACGGGGCGAGTTGACGCCCACTCGTTCGGGGTTTCGGCGGTGGCGTTCAGGTGTCCTGCAGGTGCACGGCCCTCTTTGTCGTGGACACGCCCCATGGTCGTCACGTCGCGTGATCGATTCCGAACAGGAAATTACCGATATTTCACTCCTGCGAGTTACCCCGGTTTTCCACAGGGCCGAGTTTTCCACAGGGGAAGGGAAGTCGCCGGTCCGAATTCACCGGCAGGTGGAGGATCTGTCCGCGGCGGAAAATCCCGTCGGCGAATAGCGGACCGGCCGGTGCGGCGGCCGGAGAACGGAGACAGGGAAATGGACGGCGTGCTGGTGACGATGGTCGGCAATGCGGCCTCGAATGTGACGTACCGGGAGACGGCCGGCGGGGTGGCCGTCGCCACGTTCCGGCTGGCCGCCACCGAGCGGCGCTACGACCGGGAGCGCGGCGACTGGTCGGACGGCGAGACCACCTGGGTGACGGTGGTGGCCTGGCGGCGGCTCGCGGTCAACCTGGTCGGCTCGGTCAGCAAGGGGGACCCGGTGCTGGTGAGCGGTCGGCTGCGGGTGCGCGAGTGGGGGGAGGAGGGCAGCCGGCGCACCGAGGTGGAGATCGACGCCCGCGCGGTGGGTCACGACCTCACTCGCGGCACCTCCCTCTTCAAGCGCGCGGTGGAGGCCAAGGCGGCGGCGGTGCAGGGGAGTTCGGCGGCCGACTGGCCGACCGGCCCGGCGCGGGGCGGGTCGCGGGCGGTGCGACTGGTGGAGGAGGCGGTGCCGGAGTGGATCGTCAAGGCGGTGGCGGCCCGCCGGGAGGCCGAGGCCGCGGCGGGCGCGGCGGGTGGGTCGGCGGGCGGCCCGGCCGGTGGGGGCGGCGGGCCTGCGGGGCCGGAAGGTTCGGATGTGGCGGAGGAGGTTCTGAACTGACGGATTCTGGGCACCTGAGGCACCGATCGGTGCAATCCTGATTGTCGCGGCGGCCGCCCCGTGACTTTATGTCGACTCATCAACTCCCGTTGACAGCCTGCTCTTTGATAACGAAACAGCCACGATATCGTCCTGATTTGCTACGGCCCCCAGGCGCTCGGGCCGCGTCAATAGGATGCGTCTGGTCCACACACGTGCAGCGGCGCCACAGGGGGTGCCGCTTTGCAGGGGGCGGGTTGCCACTGGCACGTCGCCGCCCGGAGGGATCGCACATGTTCCACAAGCAGAGGCGGGCTGTCTCCCGCGTCGTCGCTGTCATGCTCGCGTCGGGGCTGGTCGTCGGGTCGGGGCTGCTCGCCACCGGCACGGCCGCCGCCGCCGACGGCCCGTCCTCGGGCGTGACCGGGAAGCTGCAGGGCAACGTCCTCTACGGGCAGAAGACCGAGTCCGAGACCCGCCCGGGCCACTGGCTGCCCGTCACCGCGGGGCAGCTCACCCTCGGGGTGACCGGCACCGAGTCCACCCTGGCCGTCTACTGCATCGACCTGCTCAACGACACGATCAAGACCGCCACCTACCACGAGACCGACTGGGCCTCCACCTCGCTCTCGCAGCCGGAGAAGGTCAAGGCCAAGGCCGGCCCGAAGATCCAGTGGATACTCGAGAACTCGTTCCCGAACATCGACGAGGTCGCGCTCTCCAAGTCGTCCGGGATCGACGGCCTGACCAAGAGCGACGCCGCCGCGGGCACCCAGGTCGCGATCTGGCACTTCTCCGACCCGAACATCCCGGTCCGGATGGCGGGTGACTACCCGAAGACCGAGAAGCTCATCGCGTGGCTGATCGCCCAGGCCGAGGCCAAGGGCGGCGCCGAGGAGCCCAAGCCCTCGCTGGCGCTCAACCCGGGCTCGGTCGCGGGCAAGAGCGGCGAGCTGGTCGGCCCGATCACCGTCACCACCGGCGGCGGCGCCGCCGACGTCACCGTCGCGCTGGACAAGAAGGGCACCGACGCGGGCGTCAGCCTGGTCGACAAGAGCGGCGCCCCGGTGAAGACCGCCAAGAACGGCGACCAGCTGTTCGCGAAGGTCCCGGCCGGTGCGGACGCGGGCACCGCCACCATCACCGCGGACGCCACCGCCACCGTCAAGCTCGGCCGGGCGTTCGTCGGCGACGACAACGGCAAGCACAGCCAGACGCTGATCCTGGCCGGCAGCAACAAGGTCAAGGTCAACGCCCTCGCCACCGTCGCCTGGGCGCCCGCCGGCCCGATCCCGACCGCCACCGGCAAGGTCGACTGCACGCAGGGCGCGCTGGTCCTCACCGTCTCCAACAAGGGCGACCGGGACTGGAACTTCACCGTCGGCGGCAAGAACGTCACCGTGAAGCCCGGCGCCACCCAGGACGTCGTCCTGCCGGTCGCCGAGGACACCGCCTACAACTTCACCGTCACCGGCCCCGGTGGCTTCTCGCAGACCTTCAGCGGCGTGCTGAACTGCAAGACCGACAGCAACACCCTGCCGCCGGTCACCCCGACCCCGTCGCCCACCCCCACCGGCCCTGAGCTGGCCTCCACCGGTGGCGGCATGGGCACCGGCGTCACCGCCGCGATCGCCGGCGTCCTGGTCGTCGCCGGTGGCGCCGCGGTCTACGGCCTGCGCCGCCGCGGCCGCCACAGCCGCGCCTGACCCGCACGCTGACCCTCCCCGGCCGCCCGCCGGGGAGGGGCGGCCCCGCCCCCGCACTGTGGGGGCGGGGCCGTTCGCGTGCCGGGCCGCCGCAGCCTGCGGCCCGGCCGGTCGCCGCCCGGCCCGAAGGGCGTTCGGGGCGGCATCGGCCTTACGGCACAATGGAAGGCTGCAAGCCGATTACTCGACGACGACGCCGGAGCGATCTCACGTGGCGGAATACATCTACACCATGCGCAAGGTGCGCAAGGCACACGGCGACAAGGTCATCCTTGACGACGTGACGCTCTCCTTCCTCCCCGGGGCGAAGATCGGCGTCGTCGGCCCCAACGGCGCCGGCAAGTCCACCGTGCTGCGCATGATGGCCGGCCTGGACCAGCCCTCCAACGGCGACGCCTTCCTCTCGCCGGGCTTCACCGTCGGCATGCTCCAGCAGGAGCCGCCGCTGGACGAGACGAAGACCGTGCTGGAGAACGTCCAGGACGGCGTCAAGGAGACCAAGGGCAAGCTCGACCGGTTCAACGAGATCGCCGAGCTGATGGCGACCGACTACTCGGACGCGCTGCTCGAGGAGATGGGCAAGCTCCAGGAGGACCTGGACCACGCCAACGCCTGGGACCTGGACGCCCAGCTGGAGCAGGCCATGGACGCGCTGGGCTGCCCGCCCGGCGACTGGCCGGTCACCAAGCTGTCCGGTGGCGAGAAGCGCCGCGTGGCGCTGTGCAAGCTGCTGCTGGAGCAGCCCGACCTGCTGCTGCTCGACGAGCCCACCAACCACCTGGACGCCGAGTCGGTGAACTGGCTGGAGCAGCACCTGGAGAAGTACCCCGGCACCGTCGTCGCCGTCACCCACGACCGGTACTTCCTGGACAACGTCGCCGAGTGGATCCTCGAACTCGACCGCGGCCGCGCCTACCCGTACGAGGGCAACTACTCCACCTACCTGGAGACCAAGCAGACCCGTCTCAAGGTCGAGGGCCAGAAGGACGCCAAGCGCGCCAAGCGGCTCAAGGAAGAGCTGGAGTGGGTCCGCTCCAACGCCAAGGGCCGCCAGGCCAAGTCCAAGGCCCGCCTCGCCCGTTACGAGGAGATGGCGGCCGAGGCCGACAAGATGCGGAAGCTGGACTTCGAGGAGATCCAGATCCCGCCGGGCCCGCGTCTGGGCAGCGTCGTCATCGAGGTCGACCACCTCAACAAGGCCTTCGGCGAGAAGGTCCTGATCGACGACCTGAGCTTCACCCTGCCGCGCAACGGCATCGTCGGCATCATCGGCCCGAACGGCGCGGGCAAGACCACCCTGTTCAAGATGCTCCAGGACCTGGAGACCCCGGACAGCGGCACGGTCAAGGTCGGCGAGACCGTCAAGATCAGCTACGTCGACCAGACCCGCTCCAACATCGACCCGAAGAAGACCCTGTGGGAGGTCGTCTCCGACGGCCTCGACTGGATCAACGT
>NZ_BMRI01000038.1:21925-44172 GCF_014648555.1 Kitasatospora griseola | reverse complement strand
CGGCCAGGTCGAGATGCCGTCCCGCGCCTACGTCTCCGCGTTCGGCTTCAAGGGCCCGGACCAGCAGAAGCCGGCCGGCGTGCTGTCCGGCGGCGAGCGCAACCGCCTGAACCTGGCGCTGACCCTCAAGCAGGGCGGCAACCTGCTGCTCCTCGACGAGCCGACCAACGACCTCGACGTCGAGACGCTGTCCTCGCTGGAGAACGCGCTGCTGGAGTTCCCCGGCTGCGCCGTGGTCATCTCCCACGACCGCTGGTTCCTGGACCGAGTGGCCACCCACATCCTCGCCTACGAGGGCGACAGCAAGTGGTTCTGGTTCGAGGGCAACTTCGAGTCCTACGAGAAGAACAAGATCGAGCGCCTGGGCGCCGATGCGGCCCGCCCGCACCGCGCGACCTACAAGAAGCTCACCCGCGGCTGATCCGCGGACGCACCGGCGGCCCGGCAGCCCACCCCCTCGGGGCGGACTGCCGGGCCGCGGCCCGTAGGCTTCCTGCGGGCACACCTGATCTGAGGAGAACACCGTGGCACGTCACATCTACGCCTGCCCCCTGCGGTGGTCGGACATGGACGCCTTCGGTCACGTCAACAACGTGGTCTTCCTGCGCTACCTGGAGGAGGCCCGGATCGACTTCATGTTCACCCAGGCCGCCGAGGCCGGCGCCGGGGAGTTCGCGGGCGGGTCCGTGGTGGCGCGCCACGAGATCGACTACAAGCGCCCGCTGGTGCACCGCCCCGAGCCGGTCACCATCGAGACCTGGGTGACGAAGATCGGCGGAGCCTCGCTGACCGTCTCCTACGAGATCAAGGACGTCGCCGAGGACGGCACCGAGACGGTCTACGTCACCGCCTCGACCGTGGTCGTCCCCTACAACCTGGCCGAGGGCCGCCCGCGCCGGATCAGCCCGGTGGAGCGCGAGTTCCTCGCCCGCTTCATGGACGAGCAGCCCGCCGCCGTCTGACCGGCCTCTGCCGACGTCGCACCGAGACCGCCGCACTGACGAATCGAGCTGAACCCCGGTGACCGCGAACCCCCGCCTCGACCTCGCCGACCAGGGCGAGGCCGCCGACCTGGCAGCCTTCCTGGGCCGGCTGCTCCGCTTCGACCGGGCCGCCGCGGTCCGGCTGCAGGCGGTGCCGGGCGCGGACGGCGGCGGGGTGCTGGCCGTGTTCGGGCGGCTGCCGCTGGGCGGGTCCGCGGTGCTCGCGCTGCGCACCGTCCGGCTGGCCGGCGAGGTGGCGGCGGCCGATCTGACCGTCTCCGCCGGGCAGTTGCTGGAGTCCGTGGACGAGCCTGGCGCCCGCCTGGCGCTGCCCGCCCCGGTCACCGGCCCGTCCTGGGCGGGCCTGCTGCCGCCGCGCTCCGGCTGGCAGCCGCTCGGGCAGCCGCCGGTCGACCTGGTGATGGACGAAGTGCGCGCCGCCGTCGCCGAGTTCAAGCGGCGCACCGCCGAGGTGCCGGAGCACCACCGGAGCCGGGAGGTGGTGGACGCGCTGGCGGACGAGATCTGGTCCCGGCCGCTGGGCGCCGTCGAGGGCCTGCCGCTGCGGGTCGCGCACGCCGCCCACGCGATCGGCTTCCTGCGGCCCGGCGCCCCGCTGCAGGCGCACCGGGCCGGCCCCTGGCTGCGGCTGGACGCCCCCGCCGGCTCGGTCGCGCTGCGGGCCGGCGGCGCACCGGGCGCGGGCCTGGGCCTCAGCCCGCTGCGCTAGGCACGGGAAGGTCTCAGCCCGCCGTGTTGATCATCGCGGCGGCGGCGTACGTCATGTAGTTCCACAGCTCGCGGTCGTCCTCGGCGGGCAGCGCGAGCCGGTCGAGGGCGGTGCGCATGTGCCGCAGCCAGGCGTCGTGGGCGGCCCGGTCGACCTGGAACGGGACGTGCCGCATCCGCAGGCGCGGGTGGCCGCGGCGATCGCTGTAGGTGCGCGGGCCGCCCCAGTACTGCATCAGGAACAGCGCGAAGCGCTCCTCGGCGGGGCCGAGGTCCTCCTCCGGGTACATCGGGCGCAGCAACTCGTCCTGGGCGACGCCCTGGTAGAAGAAGTGGACCAGCCGGCGGAAGGTCTGCTCGCCGCCGACGCGGTCGTAGAAGCTCCGCTCCTCCTCCGCCGCCGTCGTCTGCACGGTCTCCTCGTGTGCGGTGTCGCGCCCGGTGTCAGTCACCCGTCCATGGTCGCAGACGCCGACAGGGGCCGTACACCGGGACTTTCGGTGTACGACCCCTGTCGCGGGGAGGGTACGGACGGCTACGCGTCGTCCCAGTTGAAGAAGCGCCAGGCGATGGCGCTCAGCACCACCGTGAAGCCCAGCAGGATGCCCATGCCGGGCAGCGCATCGGCGATGCCGCCGCCCTGGCTGAGCACCGACTTGGCGGGGTTGATCAGGTAGCGCAGCGGCAGGGCCCTGGAGACGTCCTGCAGCCAGCTCGGCGCGAAGTCCAGCGGGATGAACGCGCCGCCGAGGAAGGACATCGGCAGGATGATCAGCTGGTTCATGCCGTTCGCCGATTCCTCGGACTTCGCCAGCGAGCCGGTGAGCAGGCCGATCGACATGAAGGCCAGGGTGGCGCAGATCACCAGTGGGATCACCAGCCACCAGTTGCCGGTGAGCTTGAGGCCGAAGAAGTCGAGCTGCGCGACCGCGAGGAACAGCGCGGTCTGGGCGAGCGCCACGATCACGCTGACCACCACCCGGGCGGCGACGATGGTGCCCGCCGAGATGGGCGCCAGCCGCAGGCGGCGCAGCACCCGCTTCTTGCGCCAGGTCACCAGGGTGAACGAGGCGCCGTAGACGGCGCCCATGGAGACCGCGTAGGCGAGCAGGCCGGGCGTCAGGTACTGGATCGGCTTTGTGGAGTCGTCCTCGACCTTGGAGGCGTCCAGGGTGTACGCCGGGGTGGCGTGCGAGGACAGCTGGTTGGCGGTCTGCACCAGGGAGTTCACGATGCCCTGCACGGTGCCGGCCTTGACCTGGTCGGCCTGGCTGAAGCGGAGCACCACCTTGCCGTCGGGGCCCTCGGACACCAGGCCGTCGAGCTCGCCCTTCTTGACCTTGGCGAGCGCGGCGTTCTCGTCGGTGAAGGTGGTGATCTCCAGGACGGACAGCGGGCCGTCCTTCTGGTCCTTCAGCTGGTCGAGCAGCTTGACCTGGCCGACTTCGGCGACCTTGACGTGCGAGGTGCCGCCGCCCTTGTAGAGGACGCCGAACAGCACCAGGAACATCAGCGGCAGCGCCAGCGTGAAGAACAGGGTGCCCTTGTCGCGGACGAAGCCGAGCAGCATGACCCGGGACAGTCCGACGAAGGCGTTGGCCTTCTCCCGTCCGCCGTCGACGGCGGGGGAGGTGCGGGCCTGGTCGGTGGCGGTCATGCCCGGTACTCCCGTCCGGTCAGCTGGAGGAAGACGTCCTCCAGGGTGGCGCCGCGGACCTCGAGGCCGCGCAGCGCGTTCTCCTCGGCCAGCATGGAGAGCACCGGCCCGGGCGCGTGGGTCGACAGGGCCAGGGTGGTGCCGTCGTCCTCCAGGTTGCTGAACGCGGCGCCCGCGGCGGTGAGCAGGTCACGGGCCCGGTCGACGGTCAGCATTCCGGATTCCACCCGGATCCGGACGGTGTCGTCGATCTCGCGGACCAGGGCGGCGGGTGCGCCGGTCTTCAGCACCTTGCCGTGGTCCATCACCGAGACGCGGTCGCAGAGGATCTCCGCCTCGTCCAGGTAGTGGGTGGTGAGGACGACCGTGCGGCCCTCGGCGTTGATGTCGCGCAGCAGGTCCCACAGGTTGCGGCGGGCCTGCGGGTCGAGGCCGGTGGTCGGCTCGTCGAGGAACACCAGCTCCGGGTCGTGCACCAAGGCACAGGCGATGGACAGGCGCTGGGCCTGGCCGCCGGACATCTTGTCGGTCAGCACGCCGGCGGATTCGGTCAGGCCGACCCGCTCCAGCATCGCGTCGGCGGCCTTCGGGCCGATGCCGTAGAAGGAGGCGAAGGTGCGGATGGTCTCGCGCGCGCTCAGCTTGTTGAAGAACGCCGACGCCTGGAACTGCACGCCGATGCGCGGCAGCAGCTTGGCGTTGCGCGGCCACGGCGACATGCCGAGCAGCTCGACCCGGCCCTCGTCGGCCTCCCGGATGCCCTCCAGGATCTCCAGTGTGGTGGTCTTGCCGGCCCCGTTCGGCCCGAGCAGGCCGTAGAACTCGCCAGTGCTGACGGAGAGCGACACTCCGTCGACAGCCTGGACGTCCCCGTACCGCTTCCGGATCCCGTCCGCGGTTATTGCTTCAGTCATGGGGCGAAGCGTAGGGGGTGCGCGAGGCGCCGACGAACACTTTGGTGTGAATTTTTGATCGTTCGGTGATGGGTCGCGCACACCGGCGACCGGCGGCGGGAGCGGTGAACGCCCCGCCGCCGGAGCGGCGATGACATGCCGTCAGGGCCGAGGCCCTGCTGACGTGCGGTCAGGCCCGGTGCACCGTGATGGTGGTCCAGGCGCCGATGTGGATGCGGTCGCCGTCGTTCAGCGGGATCGCGGTGTGCGGCGGAAGGGTGTCCGGGCCGCCGTTGAGGGTGGTGCCGTTGGTGGAGTCCTGGTCGACCACCACCCAGCCGCCGTCCGGCTGCTCGGCCAGCAGGGCGTGCTGGTGCGAGGCGCCCGGGTCCTCCGGGGAGACCGACAGGTCGATCTCCGGCACGGTGCCGCGCTGCTGGCTGCGCCGGCCGATCCGCAGCTGGCCCCGGCCGGTCAGCGGGATCCGCCGCTCCGGGGTGTACGGCGGGAAGGCCAGCCCGGCCGCCTCCGGGCCGCTGCGCGCCATCATGTCGGCGAAGTAGTCGTGGTCGGCGGCCACCACGGCGAACCAGCTGGTGCGCTGCGGAGCGGCGGCCGGCGGCCGGCCGTGCCCCTGCTGCCCGGGCGGGGTCAGCCGGAACGAGGTGCCGAAGTCGTCGTCGCTCTGCTGCGGGGGACGCTGCTGGTGCCCCTGCTGGTGCCCCTGCTGCGGGCCGGACGGCTCGGCGTAGACCGGGCCGGGGCGCTCGTAGTCGCCGTCCGGGAAGGCCGCCGGCGGCTGCTTGTCGAACGACGGCGCGGCCGGTCCGCCCGGTCCGCCCGGGGCGGCCGGGTAGCCGGGCGCGGGCTGCTGGTAGCCCGGCCGCTCGTACGGGGACTGCGGCTCGAACGGCTGCTGCGGCCGCTCGAACGGCGTCGGCCGCTCGAAGCCGGCCGGCGCGGGTGCGGCCGGTTCGAACGCGGACGGCTCGAATCCGGACGGCTCGAACCCGGCGGGCGCGGCCGGCGGCGGGAAGCCGTAGCCGTGCTGCGCGGCCGGTGGGGCCTGCGGGGCCCGGCCCGGCTCGGGGCGGCCGTGCGGGCCGCCGACGGGCTGCGGAGCGGGCGGCGGCTGGTGCCCGGCCGGGGCGGGGCCGCCCGGCGGGCGGGCCGAGGTGGCCAGGTTGTAGTCGTACCCGCACTCCTCGCAGTACCGGCCGGTCTGCGGGCTGCGGCAGATCGGGCAGGTGGCCGCCGCCGCGGCGGGGGCCGCCGACGGTGCGCCGTACGGTCCGGGCGTCGCGGGTGCGCCGGGGCCGGGGGCGGGGGCCGGGGCGATCGGGGTGCCGCCCGCCGGGGTGGCGGGGCGGCGCGGCTCGAAGTAGCCGCCGCCCCCGGCCGGGGTGCCGGACGGCGGGGTGCCGCCCGGGCCGGCCGGCGGATACCCGCCGCCGTACGGGGCCTGCGGCGCGGCAGGCGCGCCGGGGCCGCCGGGCTGGGCCGGCGCGGACGGGAATCCGGGGATCGCCAGTCCGGGCGGCGGGGTCATCGGGAATCCGCAGTAGTCGCACCAGTCCTCGGCCTGAGACTCGTGTCCCCTAGGGCAGATCGGCATCAGGTCCCCCACACTCCAGCAGGTTCGGGTCCGGCGGGTGTCCGGCTCACTTCTTCACGCGTACGGTCTTGGTCGATCGGGTCTCGAGTGTCATCGAGTCGGCCTCGCTCACGTTCTTACGGAACCGAACGGTACCCTCCCTGGCGTCGACCACGTCCACCACCTTCTGCAGCAGCTTGAGCGTGCCCTCGTTGCCGCCCGCGTGGGCGAGGCGGACGGCGGCGCCGAGTTTGGCGGTGGCGCGGTCCAGGTCACCGGCCCGGTGGGCCTCCATGCCGTCGCGGATCGACTCGGCGAGTTCGGCCTGGCCGGTGTAGTGCGCGACCTGGGAGTTGATCCGGGTCGAGGAGGCCAGGTCGTCGGTCCACACGGCGCGCACCAGGCCCTGGCCGAGCACCTCGGCGGTGCCGTCGGGCTGCGGCAGCACCAGGCTGACCCGGGCGGCCAGCATCTCGTTGCCGACGGCGGCGGCCGGGACCTCCACGCACACGTGGTAGTCGCGGGACTCGTCGCCCCACGACCCGGTCGGGTAGTCCCCGGCCCGCGGCCCGGCCGCGGCGCGGCGCGCGGTGAGGTCCTCGACGGCGGGTGCGACCTGCTTGACGAACTTCACCTGCGCGTTGGCGGGCGTCCACACCCGCAGCGCCACGTCGGCGACCTGCTTGTCCATGGCGTCGGCCATCATGGCGCGGAAGGCCTCGGCGAGGCCGGAGGGTTCGGCGACGATGTCGACGGTGCCGAGCAGCGCGGAGGATATCTTCCGCAGTTCGGCGACGTCCCAATCGGTGCCGACGCCCCGGCAGTCGGCGGTGAAGGCGCCGGTCGCCGCGTCCAGGGCGCGCTGCAGGTCGGCGGGCTTCTCGTGCTCGTTGCGGCCGTCGGTGAGCAGGACGGCGTGCCGGATCGACGCCTGCGGGCGCGAGTCGAACAGCTGCCGGGCCTTGCTGATCCAGGTGCCGATCGCGGTGCCGCCGGACGGCTTGAGGCGGCGCAGCGCCTCCTTGGCGTGGCCGCGGGTGTACTGGTCGACGACGGCGAGCCGGCCGTTGCCGGGGAAGACGTCGACGGCCTCGTGGGTACCGGCCACCACGGCGAACGCGACGCCGTCGCGCAGCGTGTCGATGGCGGCGGCGGTGGCCTCCCGGGCGTGCCGCATCTTGGTGTTCGGGTGCTCCATCGAGCCGGAGCAGTCGATCACCAGCACCACGGCGGCGTCCGTCCCGGCGGCCGCGCCGAGCGGCCGGCCGCCCGAGGTGCCGCCGCCGGTCGCGGTCACCGTGACGATCGCGTTGACCTCCCGGGATCCCTGGGCCAGGTACTCGTTCTGGAAGACGTCGACGTCGAATCTCGGCGTGCCGGGCTTGGACAACGAGGCCATGCGGTGGGCTCCTGTCGGACGGTCGGAAGTCGGAAAGTCGGACGATCAGAAGTCGGACGGTCCGGAATCGGACGGTGGTGGGGAGATCGGCGGGAGATCGGGAGCCGACCGGCGGGAGGGTCAGTTCGCGGCCGGTTCGGCGGCCCGGCGCAGCGGCACGGTGGCGTCCTCCTCGGCGGCGCGCGGCAGCGGGACGTCGAGCAGGGTGGCGTCGTGGGCGGCGGCGGCGACCGGCGGGTCGATCGGCAGCACGGCGACGGTGATGTTGTCGTGCCCGCCGCGTTCGACGGCGAAGCCGACCAGCGCCCGGGCGGCGGCCAGCGGTTCGGTGCGGGCGTCGGCGCGGACGAAGAACGCCAGGTCGGTGGCGGCCTCGGCGTAGTTCCACAGGCCGTCGGTGCAGATCAGCAGCACCCCGGGGACGTGCGGGGTGAAGCTGACGGTGTGCGGGTCGAGGTCCTCGGCGTCGGCGCCGAGCCAGCCGGTGATGGCGTGGGCGCGCGGGTCGGCGTACGCCTCGGCCTCGTCCATCAGCCGGGCGGCGACCATCCGGGCCGCCCAGGAGTCGTCCTCGGTGAGGCGGTACGGCTCGGCGGACTCCCGGTCGTCGGGGATCCAGTAGGCACGGGTGTCGCCGACCCAGCCGATGGTGACCAGGCCGGCGGCGCTGACCGCGCTGACGTAGGTGCAGGCGGGCGCGTTGTTGTGGCGGCCAGGTTCGGCGGGGGTGCCGTCGTGGGCGAGCGCGGTGACGGCCCGGTTGGCGGCGCCGATCGCCTCCCGCATGGCCTGGCCGGGGTCGCGGCCGGCCTGCAGTGCGGCGAGCAGCGAGTCGGTGGCGGCGGTGACGGCGGTGGCGGACGCCTCGTCGGGGCGGGCGGAGGAGGAGACGCCGTCGCAGACCACGGCGACCACGGCGGGCGTGCCGTCCGGGGCCTCGGCGGTGGCGACGCCGAACGCGTCCTCGTTGCGGTGGTGGCGCAGGCCGCGGTCGGAGACCGCGGCGACGCCCGTCACCTCGCGTTCCTGGTGGTCGCGGGCGCGGGGCTGGGCGTGCCCGCAGCCCTGGCACCAGCCGTCGGCGAGCTCGGTGGAGCCGCAGTTCGGGCAGCTGGGCACCACCGGCAGGTCGCGGAGGGTCGGCGGCCCGGTCAGGGCAGTGCCGCAGGCCCCGCAGAAGGCGTCCTGGGGCCCCAGCGGTTCGGCACAGGTCGGGCACTCGGTCTGCTGCGGCATGTTCACACCCACGTCCGGGGGCGGGCCCGGTTGGCCCGTTCCACCCACTCGATCCTTTTCTCGGCACGGTCGGTCAACCGAGCCAACACCCGGTAGGAGTGTTCCAGGGCGAGCCGCAGTTCCCGTTCCGCGGCGGGATGTCCCAGCACGGTCAGCGTGGCGGGCTTCCCCGCGGCCCCGGCGAGCACCCAGTCGAGGGCCGTCTCCAGCACCTCGGCGGCGAGTTCCGCACGTCGTCGGGCGTCCAGCGCGAGGGCCGTCAGCTGGGCGGAACTGTCGGCGAGTTCGGCGGCCAGCGCCTCGGTCGCGGCGCGGCCGCGCAGCCGGGCGCGGACCGCGCCGATCCGGGCCGCGGTGTGGTGCGTGGAGCTCTCCGGCACCGACTCCAGCGCGGCGACCGCGCCCGGCCGGTCGCCGGCCCGCAGCCGGACCCGGGCCAGTCCGAACGCGGCGCCGACGAACGACCGGTCGGCGCCGCCGACCAGCCCGTAGTGGGCGGCGGCCCGCCCGGTGTCGTCGAGCAGTTCGGCGCAGACCGCGAGCGCCAGCTTGGGCGCGGCCTCGCCCGGGAAGGCGTCGTACACGGCGTCGAAGGCCTCCGCGGCGGCCTCGGCCCGGCCGGCGGCGAGCGCGGCCAGCCCGCGGTACCACACCACCCGCCAGTCGCCGGGGTGTTCGGTCTCCAGGGCGGCCAGCGCCTGGCCGGCGGTGTCGTCGTCGGCGAGTTCCAGGTAGGCGCGCACGACCCGTAGTCGCAGCTCGGGGGAGTCGGCGCCGGCCGCGCGCAGTGCGGTGAGAGCCTCGGCGGGGTCGGCGGCGGGCAGCGCGGACAGGAAGCCGGCGTTGGGGTCGGCCGGGTCGACCAGTGGCGCGGGCAGGGCCAGCGCGGCGGCCCGGGCGTCCGTCGGCTGCTCGCCGAACTCGGGGTCCACGACCCGCAGTTCCGGGCCGAACAGGGTGGAGACGGCGGGCCGGGGCCGACCGTCCTGGAGGCTCAGCACCTCGCGCAGCACGCCGGTGAGCTGGCCGGCCATCTCCTCGGCGGAGGCGAACCGGCGGGCCGGGTCCGGGTCGGTGGCGCGCAGCAGGAAGCGGTGGAAGGACTCGTGGCGGGCGAGCAGCTCGGCCTCGTCCGGGCCCGGCAGTTCGTGCCGCCGGCGGTCGGTCCAGCCGGGGAAGTCGAGGGTCAGCACGGCCAGCGTGCGGCCCACGGTGTACAGGTCGGAGGCCGGGGAGGGCCCGTCGGTGGCGATCTCCGGGGCCTGGTAGCCGACCGTGCCGTAGATCGGCCCGTCGTCGTCGTGCCGGCGCACCGCGCCCAGGTCGATCAGCTTCAGGGTGTCGTCCGACTGGATCACGTTGTCGGGCTTGAAGTCGCAGTACACCAGCCCGCGGGCGTGCAGGTGGCCGAGCGCGGGCAGCGCCTCCAGCGCGTACGCGACGGCCTGCTCGACCGGCAGCGGCGCCCGCCGGCCGTCCGGGGTGCGGCGTTCGGCGGCGATGTCCTTGAGCGACTTGCCGCCGACGTACTCCATCACGATGTAGCCGTCGGCGGCGGCCGTGCGGGCGTCGGGGTGCTCGACGAAGTTGATGATCCGGACGATGTTCGGGTGGTCGACCTCGGCCAGGAAGCGGCGCTCGGCGATCGCCACCGCCAGCGCGTCCTCGTCGCCACTGTCCAGCAGGCCCTTGAGCACGACCCAGCGGTCGTTGACCCGGCGGTCGACCGCCAGGTAGATCCAGCCGAGCCCGCCGTGCGCCAGGCAGCCCATCACCTCGTACTGGCCGCCGACCAGGTCGCCGCGCACCAGCTTCGGGGTGAACGAGTACGGGGTGCCGCACTTGGTGCAGAAGCCCTCGGGGCGGCCGGGGACGCCGTTCTTCTCCCGGCCCACCGGGTGGTCGCAGCGCGAGCAGAACCGACGGTTCTCGGGGACCTGCGGGTCCGTCAGCACGGCCTTCGACGGGTCGGCGGTCGGCACCGGCGGCACCGTGACCAGGCCCGCGCCGAGGTTGCCGCGCCGGCCACTGGCGCCGGTGCCGCTCCGGGAGCCGCGCACCGAGACGGAGCGGCCGGAGGAGGTGCGCGGCGAGGAGGCGGACGCCGTGGACGCCGGGGCCGGGGCCGTGGCGGTGCCGGCGGTGGTGGCGGGGGCCAGGCCGCACTCGGTGCAGAAGCCGTCGGCGTCGATCTCGCCGGGGCAGTCGGGGCGGCCGCACGGCCCGCCGACGGCGGGGGCCGCGCGCGGGGCGGGGACGGGGACGGGCGCGGCGGCGGTGGTGCGGGCGAGTCCGCACTCGGTGCAGTAGCCGTCGGCGTCGATCTCGCCGTCGCAGCCGGCCCGGCCGCAGGCTGCGGACGCCGTGGACGCGACGGATGTCACGGATGCCGCCGAGGCCACGGACGCCGACGACGCCGCGGTGCCCGTGGCGGCCGGGGCCAGCCCGCACTCGGTGCAGTAGCCGTCGCCGTCGATCTCGCCGTCGCAGCCCGGACGGGCGCACGCCTCAGCCATCGGTTTCCTCCCCCTCGGCACTGTCCTCGGTCTGCGGTGCGGGCTGCCGTTCCGGTGCGCGCAGCGCCTGCTGGAAGCGGGCGACGGCCTCGGCGCCGGCCCGCAGGTCGCAGGGGGCGCTCCAGAGCAGCCAGCGGGCCTTCTCGAAGCGTTCGACCACCTCGGGGTCCTCGGCCAGGCCGAGCCGGGCGGCCATCGCCTTGTACGCCTCCAGCCGGCCGCGCAGCTCGGCCCGGACGGCGAGCGGCTGGGCGACCTCGGTGAGCGCCTGCCGGGCCCGGCCGAGCTCCTTGGCGGCGGCGTTCTCCAGGGCGTCCAGCAGCGGGCCGAGCCGGTGCCACTGGCCGGTCTGCTGGTAGTCGACGGCCTGCCCGATCGCCTCGCGCAGCGCGGACGCCGGGCCGGGCACGGCGGGCACCTCGGTGGCGGCGATCTTCGCCAGCACCTCGCCGCGGGCCCGCCGGGCCTCGGCGAGCGTCAGGTCGGCGCGCTGGAGCAGGTCGGCGACCTGCTGGAGGCGTTCGTGGGACTCGTCGCGCAGCCGCAGCAGCCCTTCCAGCTCGACCCGGACGTCGTCCAGGGCGCGGCCCAGCCGGTCGAAGTCGGCGGTGTCGACCGCGCCGGTGGGGGAGGCCCAGGCGGCGTTCTCGGCGCCCCGGCCGCGCTGTGCGGGGACCCGGCTCGGCCGCCACAGGGACAGCGGGTCGGCCACCACCTCGGCCCGGAGCGCCGTCAACTGCCCGGCCAGCTGGTCGAGATCGTCGGCCAGCGGGTGCGCGCCGGAGCGCACGCCGACGGAGAGCGCGAGCATCTGCACCCGGCCGAGTTCGGCGAGCAGCAGGTCGATCCGGGCGGGCAGCGCCGACCACACCGCGTCGACCGC
Organism: Kitasatospora griseola; assembly: GCF_014648555.1. GTDB lineage: Bacteria > Actinomycetota > Actinomycetes > Streptomycetales > Streptomycetaceae > Kitasatospora > Kitasatospora griseola. The sequence goes on along the minus strand of NZ_BMRI01000038.1, from coordinate 32,282 downwards.
GCTGACCACTTCGACCACCACGGCGTACCAGCCGTTCATCCGCTCCAGCAGCTCGGTCAGCGTGACGCGCTCCACCAGTCGGGCGGGCACGCCGAGTTGACCGGCCGCCTCGGGGAGCCGGCCGCCGGAGACGGCGACCGCGCGGCCGGAGAGCAGTTCGCCGAGCTCGGCGAGTTCGGCGGCGGTGGGCCGGGTGCGGCGCGAGCGGACCGCGCGGGCCGAGGCGAGCGCCTCCGCGTACCGGTCGAACAGCGCCCACAGCAGGGCCATGCCGCCCTCGGCGACCGCCCAGCGCTCCCGGGTGCGCCCGGACAGTTCGGCGCCGGTCAGCAGCCGCAGCCCGGGGTGGTCCTGGAGCGCCAGCAGTGCCGCCTCGACCGCGTCGCGCTCGGCGCCCAGCTGCGCCAGCGCCCGGTCCACCTGCTCACGGTTCATCACCGGGCGGGTCCCTCCGGCCATCGCGGTTCCTCCTCTCGGCCACGCATGCGGTGACGGGGCGTCGGCCCGTCGGCGGCAAGTCTCCCCGACGCCCGGTGCGGTGCGGACGGCGGTCCCCCGACGTCGCGCCGGGCGGGTCACGGCAGGTACGGGTCCGGGGCCCCCATGGTGTCGCGCAGCCAGTGGTCGTAGGACGCCCGCCAGCTGCCGTCGGCCTGCCGGTCGGCCAGCACCTGGTTGACCCAGGCGATCAGGTCGGTGTCGTTCTGGTTCATCGCCACCCCCATGTACGCGGGCAGGAACGGCTCGCCGACCATCTCCACCATCGGGTCCTGGGCGACCTGGGCGGCGGCCAGCTCGATGTCCGTCAAAGTGGCGTCCACCTCGCCGAGTTGCATCCGCACCAGGCAGTCCAGCTGGCTCTCCAGGGCGAGCACCGAGACGGTGCCGTGCGGGTTGCGCTTCAGCTCGGCCTCCGAGGAGGAGGTCTGCGCCACGCACGCCCGCTTGCCCTTCAGCGCGCCGTCCAGCGTCGTCGCGTGCGCGGCCTTCGGCACCACCGCCCGCTGGGCGACCCGGAAGTACGGGACGGAGAAGGCGATGTCCTTCTTGCGCTCGCAGGTGATGGTCATGGTGCGGGCGATCAGGTCGACCTCGCCGTTCTTCACCGCCTCGACCCGGCGGGGGGTCGGCACGGTCTTCAGGGTGATCCGGTCGGGGTCGCCGAGCAGCGACTTGGCGAGGGCGTGCGCCAGGTCGAGGTCGAAGCCCTCGATCCGGCCGGTCTGCGGGTTGCGGAACCCCCAGTGATAGCTGTTCTGGTCGACGCCGACGATCAGCGTGCCGCGCTCGCGGATCTTGGCGATCTTCGCCCCGACGGTCTGCCGGGGCGGCAGCGAATCCGTCGGGTCACAGGTGTCGGCGGGCGCCGCGGGGGCTGCCGGTGCTTCGAGCGCGGCCCGCGGGGCGGGCCCGCCCGCGCCGTCGGCGCTGCCGGTGCCGAGCACCCCGGCCGCGAGCACTGCCGCCGCCACCAGGAAACGTGACCTTGCCGTGCGCATCCCTCGTCCCCTCCTATCGGTACTCGGCCAGTCGGCGGCCGATGCCGCGCAGCACGGCGGCCGCGCCCAGCACGGACAGCACGCCGGCGGCCACCGCCTGCCCGGCCAGCACGCCGTCCACGCCGCCCGCCTCGCGGGCGAACGCGTCCTGCTCGGTCTGCGCGGCGGCCGCCCACTTCGCGTCGGCGGCCCGGAACGCGGCGTCCGCGGTGTCGGCGCCGCCCGCGGTCAACGTCCGTTGCAGCGCGGCCTCGTAGTCGCCGGCCGAGTTCTTCGCGGCGGCGTCCTTGTGCCGGTCCTGCCACTGCCGGTACGCGCTGTCGGCGTCGGTCAGCGGGCCGGTCGTCGCAGGATCCGCGCCGGCCACCAGCCGGGTGACCGAACCGGGGGTGCGCACGTCGGCGTCGAGCGCGGCGACCAGGCCGTCCCACTGCTTGGTGTACTTGTCGCTGGCGCCGCGGGCCACCAGGTCGAGGTTCTCCGCGGTGTGCGCCTGGAGCGCCTTGATCCGCACCTGGTCCAGCTCCCGCAGCGGCCGGGTGCCGTACGTGCGGCTGCCCGCCAGGTCGTCGCCCGCCGTCAGGGTGCCCGCCAGCAGCCACCCCAGCGCGGCCAGCACCGCCAGCGAACCGCCGAGCAGCCCGAGGTTGAACACCCGGTTGGTGCGCCGGAACAGCAGCACCTGCTGGCGGACCAGCGCGGCCAGGGCCAGTGCGCCGAGCGCCAGCGCCGTCCACGGGACGGCCCCGGCGGTGCGGTAGTCGGCGTCCAGGCCGGCCGATTCGGCGTCGGCCAGGCGCTGCGCCTGCGGCAGGACGGTGCCCTGCATCAGGTCGGAGGCGTACCGCAGGTAGGCCCCGCCGAGCGGCAGGCCCTGCCGGTCGACCGCCCGGGCGGTCTCCACCAGGCCCGCGTAGCGCGGCAGTTGCCGGTTGAGCTCGGCCAGCGCGGACTGCGACTCGGCCGAGTCGCCGCTGCGGCCCGCGGCCTCGGCCAGCAGCCGGGCGGCGGTCGCCAGGTCGTCCTGGTAGCGGGCGCGGACCTCGGCGGGCTCGTTGCCGGCCAGCAGGAATCCGGCGGCGGCGGTCGCGTCGGCGTCCGCCAGCCGGCGGTAGATCTCGGCGGCGTCCTGGCTGAGCGGGCCGCCGACCGACACCACCTGCCCGGCCGCCCGGGAGCGGTGTGCGGACTGCCACACCGCGACCGCGCCGAACAGCAGCACCAGTGCGGCCAGTACCGCGCCCGCCGCGCGCAGCCGCCCCGGCGGGGTGGCCGCCGCCCGGCGCAGCCGCGCCACCGGCCCCGGTCCCCGGGCCGCGGGCGGTGCGACCGCGCCCGCCTGCTGCTGTGCCACTGCCGGTGCTGCCACCGTCCGACCTCCCCGTCCGACGTCCCCCGTCATCCCGCAGTATGGCGGTCCGCGGCCGCCACCACACCCGAGTTGAGCGGGAGTTGATCTCTTCGTGTCCGTCCGGACGGCGTGCGGTCCGCGCCCGCTGCGACGCCCGTTCGGCATCGGGCGGTTCCGCCCCTCGTAAGCTGGACGCCATGCGCCTGATCGGAACCGTGACCCCCGACCGCCCCCTGCTCGTCCTCGCGCTGCCCGAGGAGGCCGCGCACCTGGACGCCGGACTGCCGGTGCTGCTGACCGGCATGGGGAAGGTCAACGCGGCGGCTGCGCTGGCCACCGTGCTGGCGGGCGGCGCGCGGCCGTCCGAGGTGGTCAACCTGGGCACCGCCGGGGCGCTGCGGCCCGGCCTGGCCGGCACCCACGAGATCGGCCGGGTGCTCCAGCACGACCTGGACACCCCGCTGCTGGAGCAGCTCGTCGGCCGCCCGCTGGACGGCCCGATCGACCTCGCCGCCGACGGGCCGGTGCTCGCCACCGGCGACCGGTTCGTCTCCTCCGACGCCGACCGCGACCGGCTCGCCCGCACCGCCGACCTGGTGGACATGGAGGGCTACGCGCTCGCCACCGTCGCCCGCCGCGCCGAGCTGCCCGTCCGCCTGGTCAAGCACGTCAGCGACGAGGCCGGCGACGGCGCCGAGTTCAGCTGGCAGGAGTCCGTGGACGGCTGCGCCCGGCTGCTCGCCGAGTGGGCCGCCGCGCACCTGCGCTGACGGACCGTCGAACGCGAAGCGCCCGTCCGGATCTCCGGGCGGGCGCTTCGGCGTCGGATCAGGCCTGGTACGGGTTGTAGGCCGGCTGGCCCTGCGGCGGGACGGCCGGGCCGCCGCCGAACAGGCCGTTGACGAAGGTGTCCAGCTCGTTGCGCCAGTAGCGGCCGATGTTCAGGCGGGTCGGCTTCGGCTCGCCCGGGAACTGGAACTTCAGCGAGCTCCACAGGGTGGCGCGGTTGACGTCGGTGATCGCCGCGCGGGCCTGGTCCAGCGGGATCACGTGCACCAGCTCCTGCGGACGGTTGCTCATCCGGGAGGCGCGGTGCACGGTGACGACCCGGTGGGTCAGGGTGACGAAGTAGTACTTCACGAACAGCTGGCCGATCAGGCCGAGCTGGCTCATCAGCCACGGGCTCGGGCCCGAAATGGTGTGGAAGGTCACCACCGGGCGGTCGTTCGGCTCGATGGCGGCGATCGCCGCGGCGACCTGCTCCTGCATGGTGGACTTACGGATCGCCATCTGGCGTCGGCTCCCGGTCTCCCCGCGCACCCCCGTCGGACACGCTGTGAGTGCGCGACGCTAGCGGCCCCGCGCGGTGCCGTTCAACGGACAGAACGGGGCATCCTGCGCAGGTCGTCGAGATTTTCCCCAATCGAGACACGTACCGGAACCCGTCCCTGTCATGACGTGCCGTCAGCTGCGCGGAGCCGCATCCGCCCGCGCGGATCGGCCGGTCACTCGTCGATCACGACGTCCGCGACCGCGCAGGCGATGTTGTCCGGCCCGCCCGCCCGGTTGGCCGCCGCGATCAGCTGCTGCACCGCCTGCTCCGGCGCGGCGACGGTGCTCAGCACGGTGTGCAGGGCGTCGTCGGCGACCCACCGGGACAGGCCGTCCGAGCAGAGCAGGTAGCGGTCGCCCGCGCGGGCGGTGTGCAGCGACACGTCGGGCCGGTTGTCGCCCGAGCCCGTCAACGCCCGGACCAGCAGGGCGCGTTGCGGGTGCGAGTCGGCCTCCGCCAGGGTCAGGCGGCCGTCGTCGACCATCGACTGCACCAGGGTGTGGTCGTGGGTGATCTGGAACAGTTCGCCGCCGCGCAGCAGGTACGCGCGGGAGTCGCCGATGTGCACCAGGGCGAGCTGCGGCTCCGACCACAGCATCGCGGTCAGCGTGGTCCCCACCTCCGGGAGGTCCGAGGCCTCGCCGACCCTGGCGTCGATCCGGGCCACCGCCTCCTCCAGGACGTTCAGCAACTCACCGGCGGGCAGCCGGAGTTCCTTCAGCGCCTCGATCGCGGCGGCGCCGGCCGGGCCGCCGCCCCCCTGCGGGCCCATGCCGTCGGCGACGGCGATCAGCCCGGCGTCGGCGTAGGCCGTGTCGTCGTTGCGTGCACGGACCAGGCCCGCGTCCGTCCGTGCCGCGTACCGGATGCGCAGGGCGCCCGTCGTCGGATGGTTCGTCATGGTGGTGGCCTTCCCCGAGAGGTGGTCGACGAGGAGGGCGGCGAGCTCCCGGCGGGCCTCGGTCTCGGCCAGCACCGACTGCCAGTACCGGGCGACCTCCTCGGCCGCCCGGGCGGGCTCCAGGCCGAGCACCAGCCGGATCCGGGCCAGCGGCAGGCCGAGTCGGCGCAGCCACAGCACCAGCCGGGCCTGCTCCAACTGTCCCGGCTCGTAGCGCCGGTAGCCAGTCACCGGGTCCACGTGGGCGGGCCGCAGCAGCCCCAGTTCGTCGTACAGGCGCAGCGCCTTCGGCGACAGCCGGGCCGCCCGGGCGAACGCTCCGATGGTCAGCAGCTCCATCCCCGCCTCCTCGTGCCGGACCGGTGTCCGGCACCCCCGATGCTGGGCCTTCCCCGAAGGTGAAGGTCAAGCCCCGGATCCCGGGACGCAGAACGCCGCCGGTGGGAGCAGAAAGCTTCCTGCTCCCACCGGCGGTCGACGGCGCGTCAGACCGCCACCGGGTGGACGGTGGGGTAGGCGGCGCGCAGCCGGTGGTGGGCGGCCGGGTCGGCGTCGAGGTGGTCGAGGCCGAGCAGGGCCGCGCCGAGGACCGGCGGGGCGACCACGATCCGCGGTTCGGCGAGCGGGGCGGCGGCGGCCAGCCGGGCCGTCAGGTTGTCGATCAGCAGCGGGTGCCGGGAGGCGAGCACACCGCCGCCGAGGACCACCGGGACGGGCCGGTCGAGCAGGTCGAGCCGGGTCAGCGCGATGGTGGCGAACCGGACGATCTCGTCGGCCTGCCGGTCGACCAGCGACAGCGCGATCGGGTCGCCGGCCTCGGCGGCCCGGAACAGCACCTGGGAGACCTCGTGCAGCCGGGGCAGGGCGAGCTGCCCGAGGTGCACGGCCTCGGCGACGGCGTTGGCCCCGGCCAGGCCGAAGTGCGCGCCGATCATCGGGGAGAGCAGGGTGGGCTCGCCCCGCCCGTCCTCGGCCCGGGCGGCGTACCACATCGCGGCGTCGGCGAGTCCGCCGCCGCCGCCCCAGTCGCCGGTGAGCTTGCCGAGCGCGGGCCAGCGGGCGGTGCGCCCGTCGGGCCGCAGGCCGACGCAGTTGATGCCGGCCCCGCACACCACGGCCACGCCGAGCGGCCCGTCGGTGCCGGCCCGCAGCAGGCCGAAGGTGTCGTTGGCGACGTGCACGGACGGCGCCCAGCCGTGCGCGGTGATCGCCTCGTGCAGCCGCTGCTCCTCGACGGGCAGGTCGGCGTTGGCCAGGCAGGCGCTGACGTGGCTGGTCAGCGGCCGCCCGCCGGGCCGCAGCGGGACGCCGGCCTGCCGGGCGACGTCCTCGACCAACGGGGCGAGCGCGGCGACCGCGGCCTCGAAGCCGGTGTGCTGCGGCTGGAAGCCGCCGCCGCGGGCGGTGCCGAGGATCTGCCCGTCGGCGCCGACCAGGGCGAGGTCGGTCTTGCTGTTGCCGGCGTCTATCGCGAGGACGCCGGGCAGGTGTGCGACGTGGCTCATCGGCCGGTCTCCCCGTGGTGGTGCCTGTCGGTACTGGTCGTTCTCATGCCGGCGGTCACGCCCAGCTCAGGTGGTCGCGGTTGTGCGCGAGCAGCCGGTCGGTGAGCTGCTCGGCGAGTTCCAGCTGGCCGACCAGCGGGTGGGCGAGCAGCGCGTCGAAGACCCGGTCGCGGCCGCCGCGCAGGGCGGCGTCCAGCGCCAGGTGCTCGTACGCCGTGACGTTGGCGATCAGGCCGGCGTACAGCGGCTCGACGGGACGCTGCGGCAGCGGGCGCACGCCGGCGGCGTCGACCTCGGCCGGGACCTCGATCACCGCGTCGTCGGGCAGGAACGGCAGCACCCCGTCGTTGCGGGTGTTGACCACCTGCACGGTGGTGCGGCCGTCGGTGCCGAGCAGCGAGGCGATCAGTTGGACGGCGGCCTCCGAGTAGAACGCGCCGCCGCGCTTGCCGAGCAGCTCGGGCTTGGTGTCGAGCGCCGGGTCGGCGTACATCTCCAGCAGCTGCGCCTCGATGGCGGCGACCTCGGCGGCCCGCGAGCCCTTGACCTTGAGCTCCTCCACCACCAGGTCGTGCTGGTAGAAGTAGCGCAGGTAGTAGGACGGGACGACGCCGAGCCGCCGGATCACCGGCTCGGGCAGGTGCAGGTCGGCGGCGATCGCCGCGCCGTGCTCGGCGAGCAGCTGCGGCAGCACCTCGCGGCCGCCGGCGGCGTTCGGGGCGTCGAGCAGGGTGACGCCGCGCTCCCAGGTGAGGTGGTTCAGGCCGACGTGGTCCAGGCGGACCAGCTCCGGGTCGACGCCCAGGTGGGCGGCGAACTTCCGCTGGAAGCCGATCGCCACGTTGCACAGGCCGACGGCCTTGTGGCCGGCGGTCTGCAGGGCGCGGGTGACGATGCCGACCGGGTTGGTGAAGTCGACGATCCAGGCGTCCGGGTTGGTGCGGCGGACCTGCTCGGCGATGTCCAGCACCACGGGGACGGTGCGCAGCGCCTTGGCGAGGCCGCCGGCGCCGGTGGTCTCCTGGCCGACGCAGCCGCACTCCAGCGGCCAGGTCTCGTCCTGGTTGCGGGCCGCCTGCCCGCCGACCCGCAGCTGCAGCAGTACCGCGTCGGCGCCCTGCACGCCGGCGGTGACGTCGGTGGCGGTGGAGACGACGGCGTCGTGGCCCTGCTTGGCGAAGATCCGGCGGGCCAGGCCGGCGATCAGCTCCAGGCGGTCCACGGCCGGGTCTATCAGCACGAGTTCGCCGATCGGCAGGGTGTCGCGCAGCCGCGCGAACCCGTCGATCAACTCCGGCGTGTAGGTGGAACCGCCGCCGACGATTGCCAACTTCAGTGCGGACATCAGCCCTTGACCCCTGTCAGTGTGACGCCTTCGATGAAGGCGCGTTGCGCGAAGAAGAACAGAACGATCACCGGCGCCATCACCAGCAGCGTGGCCGCCATGGTGAGGTTCCAGTTGGTGTGGTGGGCGCTCTTGAAGGACTCCAGGCCGTAACTCAGCGTCCAGGCACCGGGGTTCTCGCTGGCGTAGATCTGCGGGCCGAAGTAGTCGTTCCAGCAGTAGAAGAACTGGAACAGCGCGACGGCGGCGACGGCGGGTCTCGCCATCGGCAGCACCACCCGCAGCAGGGTGCGCAGTTCGCCGCAGCCGTCGATCCGGGCGGCCTCCAGGTACTCCCGGGGAATGGTCAGCAGGAACTGCCGCAGCAGGAAGATCGAGAACGCGTCGCCGAACGCCATCGGGACGATCAGCGGCCACAGCGATCCGGTCAGGTGCAGCTGCTTGGCCCAGAACAGGTACATCGGGATGATCGTGACCTGCGGCGGCAGCATCATCATCGACACCACCGCCATCAGGGCCAGGTTGCGGCCCCGGAAGCGGAACTTGGCGAGCGCGTACGCCACCGGCAGGCTGGAGACGACGGTCAGCGCGGTGCCGGCCGCCGCGTACAGCAGGGTGTTGCGCCACCAGGTGAGGAAGCCGGGGGTGTGCCACACCTTCGAGAAGTTCGACCACTGCCAGTGGGTCGGCCACAGGTCGGAGGTGAGCGCCTGGTGGTCCGTCATCACCGAGGTGAGGAACAGGAACACGAACGGCAGCAGGAAGAACAGCGCGGCGGCGATCGCCAGCGCGTGCACGGCCACCCAGTGCAGGGCGGCCCGGCGGCGGGCGGTGCGGGCGGCGGCGGGGGCCGGGGCGGCGGCCTCGCGCGGCAGGGCGGGGGCGAGGGTCATCGGGGATCAGTCCTCCGCCAGGAAGCCGGACCTGCGGCGCAGCAGGAGCGAGGTGAACGCCATCGACAGGGCGAACAGGACGACCGCGACGACGCAGGCCGAGCCGTAGTCGGACTGGTGGAAGGCGAGGTTGTAGACCATCTGCGGCAGCGTCCAGGTGGAGCCGGACGGGTAGCCGGGCTCGAACTGCTGCCCGGAGCCGCCGATCACGCCGGAGGCGACCTTCCCGGCGACGATCGCCTGCGTGTAGTACTGCATGGTCTGGATCACCCCGGTGACCACCGCGAACATCACGATCGGCGAGATGTTCGGCAGGGTGACGTACCGGAACCGCTGGAAGGCGCTCGCGCCGTCGAGCTGGGCCGCCTCGTACTGCTCCTTGGGGACGTCCAGCAGCGCCGCCATGAAGATCACCATCAGGTCGCCGATGCCCCACACGGCCAGCAGCGTCAGCGCCGGCTTCGACCAGGCGGGGTCGTTGAACCAGCCCGGCTGCGGCAGGCCAAGTTCGCCCAGCAGGTGGTTGACCGGGCCGGTGCCCGGGTTCAGCAGGAACGCGAACGCCATGGTGGCGGCCACCGGCGGGGCCAGGTACGGCAGGTAGAAGGCGGTGCGGAAGAACCCCGCGCCGGACTTCACCTTGGTGATCAGCATCCCGATGCCGAGGCCGAACACCACCCGCAGGCCGACCATCACCACGACCAGCCACAGGGTGTTGCCGAGGCCGGTCCAGAACGACGGGTACGTGGTGAGGACGTACTCCCAGTTCCGCAGGCCGGAGAAGGTCGGCGCGCGGAACCCGTCGTAGTGCATGAACGAGAAGTAGGCCGTCGAGACCAGCGGGTACAGGAAGAAGACCCCGAACCCGATCAGCCACGGGGACAGGAACGCCAGCGTCCTGGCCGCCTCCCGCCGGCGCTTGGCCCGCAGCGCCGGCGGGACGGGGGAGCTCACGAGTGCCATGGCGCGCCCGTCACTTCTTCGCCTGGTCGACCGCGGCGTCGATCTCCTTGGCGGTGGCCGTGAGGCCCGCCTTCAGGTCGGTCTGCCGGCCGGACTCGACCTCGAAGCTGAAGTTCTGCAGCGAGATCTGGTAGGCGCCGCCGTTGACGCTGGCCGGGGTGGTCGAGGAGTTCGGGTTGCGGGCGATGTCCAGGAAGGTCCTGGCGTTGGCGTCGGCCTGCAGCTTTGGCGAGTCCAGTGCGGCCAGCGTGCTCGGCACGTTGTGGATCGCGTTGGCGAAGGACACCACCGCATCGGTGTCGGTGGTCAGGTACTTGACGAACTCCCAGGCCGCGGTGCGCTTCTTGGAGCCGTTGGCGACGCCGATGATGGTGCCGGTCTGGTAGCCGCGGCCGTAGGTGGCGGCCAGCTCGTCCGGCACCGGGAACGGCGCGGTCGCCCACTCGAAGGACGGCTTGTCGTCGGCCAGTGCGGCGGCCCGCCACTCGCCGTCCATGCTCATCGCGACCTGCCCGGTGGCGAACGGGTTCTTCGAGCTGAACTCGTCGCCGAAGGTCGTCCGGTACT
>NZ_BMRI01000038.1:16321-21891 GCF_014648555.1 Kitasatospora griseola | reverse complement strand
TCTCCAGCTTCTCGAACCCGCCGAGCCGGTCGACGAGTTGCTTCTGCCAGGTCAGCGCGGCAGCCACGGTCGGGTCGGTGGCCACGCTGGACCGGCCGTCCGGGCCGAAGTAGCCGGAGCCGTACTGGCCCAGGTAGTGCGCGATCGGCGTCTCGTAGCCGTGGTAGTTCGGCATGAAGCCGAGCTGCTTGAACGAGTCGCCGTCCGGGACCGTCAACTTGACGGCGTCCTCGGCGAATTCGCTGAACGTCTTCGGCGGGCCGCTGATCCCGGCCCGGGCGAACGCGGTCTTGTTCCAGTACAGGCCGTAGGCGTCGCCGAGCAGCGGCAGCGTGCACTGGTTGCCCTGGTACTGGCTGTACTGGAGCATCGCCTGCGGGAAGGTCTTCGCCGGGTCGATGTTGTCCTTCTTCATCAGCGGCCCGAGGTCCGCGAACACCTGCGAGGAGCAGAACTTGCCGACGTTGTCGGTGCTGAACGAGGACACCACGTCCGGCGCGTCCGGGCCGCCGGCCCGCAGCGCCTGCTCGCTCTTCTCGTCGGAGATGTTCTCCCGCACCTTGACGTGGATGTTCGGGTGCAGCTTCTCGAAGGCGGCGACGTTGTCGTTGATCGCCTTCATCTCGGAGTCCTGGTTCCAGCCGTGCCAGAAGGTGATCGTCACGTCCTGTCCGGCCGCCGAACCGTCCTCCGCGCCGTCGGAGTTGGTGCCGGTGCAGGCGGAGGCCAGGACGGCCGTGCAGAGCGCGGCGGCGAGCGCGGCCAGCGGGCGGCGGACGAGTGGGGAGCTGCGGGTGGTGTCCACGGATGGCACTCCTGACGGGGGTACGGACGCAGGCCGGTGGGGCCCGGCGCCCGTGCGGGGTGAGGGGAGAGCGGGAACGTGCGGATCGGACGTGCGTGCGGCTCGGACCCGCTCGGACGGGTCGGGCCGGTGTGCTGCCCGGTTCAGCGGGTGCTGAACAGGGCGTCCCGGCTGCTGGCCAGCGCGCGCTGCAGCGCACCGGCCAGGACGGGCGAACCGGGGAGGGCGGACAGCCGGACCTCCGGCCGGGGGATCGACATCCGGCCCAGCGCCTGCTGGACCAGCTCCCGCAGGCGCTCGCCGCCGGCGGTCGGCGTGCCCCCGGAGAGCACCACCAGTTCCGGGTCGACCACCGAGGCGATCACCGCCAGCCCGACCGCCAGCCGCTCGGCCAGCTCCGCCAGGAAGGCCTCCCCCTCGGGGGCGTCCAGGGCCGCGGCCACCGCCTGCGCCGCGTCGGCGCCGCGCAGCCCGTGCGCCCGGGCCAGCGCCAGCACCGCCGGCTCGCCGGCCAGGTCCTGGAACCCGCCGGAGTGCTTCCGGCGGGAGTTCAACGACACCGGCGCGCCCGGCACCGGCATGTAGCCGACCTCGCCCGCGCCGCCGGTGAAGCCGCGGTGCAGCCGGCCGGCCAGCACGATCGCCGCGCCGATGCCCTCCTCGGCCCACAGCAGCACGAAGTCCTCGCACCCGGCCGCCGCGCCCACGGACTGCTCCGCCACCGCGGCCAGGTTCACGTCGTTCTCGATCGACACCGGCGCGCCGATCGCCGTCGCCAACTCCTCCAGCAGGCGAGGCGAGTGCCAGCCCGGCAGGTGCGAGGCGTACCGCAGCTTGCCGGTCACCGGGTCCGGCGCGCCGCCGATCCCTATCACCGCCTCGCGCAGCGAACCCGCCGGGAGCTGCGCGCGGCGCACCGTCTCGGCGACCGCCTCCGCGACCCGCTCCACCGTCGTCGCCGCCGGCCACCCCTTGCAGGACACCTGGTGCTCGGCCAGCGTCACCCCGGTGATGTCGGCCACCGCGACCCGCACCGTCGTGCTGGTCACGTCCAGCCCCGCGACGTACCCGGCGGCCGGATTCACCTGGTACAGCTGCGCGTTGGGCCCCGGCCCGCCCGCGGTCGTCCCCACCGGCACCACCAGGCCCGCGGCTTCCAGCCGGGCCAGCAGCTGGGACGCGGTCGGCTTCGACAGCCCGGTCAGACTCCCGATCTGGGTGCGGGACAATGGGCCGTTGGCGAGCAGCAGTTCCAGCGCGGCACGGTCGTTTATGGCCCGGAGCAGACTGGGCGTGCCGGCCTGCGGGGAACGGGGACTCTTCTGGGTGGTCACGGGCCCGATCATCCTCCATCCGGTGACACCGACGCGGCCAACTGTTAGGAAAGTTTCCAATCGCCGGGGCGCGATGTCAACGGTCGGATGCGTGTTCGTTACCGGAGTGTCGGCAGAGGTGCGCGGAGCAACCGTGGAAACCGGTATCTGACGGAGCGTCAGTCAGCTTGTCAACAAAGCGCGTTACTCCTTTGTGGGGAAAGTGGAGGGTGCTGTTCCGAAGCCCGGCCGCCGCCGCTAACCTCCGACTCATCGTGTGCCCACTCCGGGGGGAGCGGGCGCCGACAAGAAGGAGGGGAGGAACGTGCAACTCAGGAAGAGCGGTTGTCGACGCTCCGCCGCGCTGGCGGCGTTACTCGCGGCAGGGATCGCCACCGGCCCGGCCGTCTCCGCGCCGGCCGCCACGGCGGACGGTTCGGTGACGGTGCGGGTGGTCCGCGCGGTGGACGAGAGCGGGACGTACAGCCCGGTGCTGAATCCCGGCATGGCCGGGGTGACGGTGACGTTGACCGGCGAGGACGGTGCGGTGCGGACGGCGGTGACGGCGGCCGACGGCACGGTGACGCTGAAGCCCGCCAAGGCGACCGCGAGCGGCAAGTACCGCGTCGACGTGGTGAATCCGAAGCCGGGCGTGCTGTTCCCGGCCTTCGCCGCCCGTGAGGGCCTGGCCGGTGCGCCGGACAAGCTGAGCAGCAGCACGGAGTTCGTCGACCTGTCGGCGGGCAAGCAGGCCACGCTCACCACCGGCCTGTGGAACCCGGCCGACTACTGCCAGCAGAACGCCCCGCTGGCGACGGCCTGCCAGCCCTCGGTCACCGACCCGGCGACCAAGCGGACGCTGCTCACCTTCCCGTACCAGGCCCGTGGCGTGAACCAGGACGTCACCGACGTCGGCACCGCCGGTGACACCGGCAACGTCTTCGGCATCGCCTGGAACCGCGAGGACCGGCGGCTGTTCAGCTCGGCCCAGGCCAAGCGCGACGCGCCGTACGGCCCCGGCGGACCGGGCGCGATCTACGTCACCGACCCGACGACGAAGGCGACTTCACTGTTCGTTACCGTGCCGGACGCGGGCAGCACGGCCCACACTCCCGGCGGTGACGTCGGCTTCTTTGCCGCAGCGGGCAAGGAGAGCCTGGGCGGTCTGAAGCTCTCCGAGGACAGCCGCGACATGTACGTGGTCAACCTCAACAACCGCAAGCTGTACCGCTACGACGCGACGGCGAAGACGGTGGAGAAGCCCAAGGCCGTCTACCCGATCCCGACGCCGAACTGTCCGTCTGCGGACGACTGGCGGCCGTTCGGCCTCGGCATGCAGGACGGCGTCGGGTACGTCGGCGGCGTCTGCTCCGGCCAGTCCACCCAGAAGCTCGGCGACCTGCGGGCGATCGTCCTGCCGTTCGACCCGGCCACCGGCAAGTTCAGTGCCGCCGTGCTCGACCAGCCGCTGGACTACCGCGGTGCGGCCCCGAGCACCTGCAGCGGCTACTACTGGTACCCGTGGAAGGACAGCAAGCCGACCGACGGCGCCTGCTGGTTCTACGGCCAGCCCGAGCTCGGCGAGGTCGGCTTCGAGACGGACGGCTCCATGCTGCTGTCCTTCCGCGACCGCTATAGCGACCAGGCCAGCGGCACCATGGGCGCCGACTACGTGTTCGCGATCGCCTCCGCCGATCTCAACAAGGCCTGCAAGTCCGGCGACGCCTACGTGATGGACGTCAACCTCGGCTGCGGGATCACCACCCGCGGCAAGGGCTTCTTCGACACCCGCCGCGTCGGCGACGTGCACGCCTACGCCACCTACGCGGGCCTGGCCCTGTCCAAGGTGGAGTCGTCCATCGCCACCTCCGGCTACGACGTGTTCAACCACGCGTACACGGCCGGCACCATGTTCACCCTCCGCAACGGTGCGCAGGACCCGGGCTTCGGCAACGAACTGTCCACCGAGAACTCGCGGTTCGGCAAGGGCGCGGCGATGGCCGACCTCGAAGTGCTCTGCGACAAGGCGCCGCTGCAGATCGGCAACCGGGTCTGGTACGACCCGGAGCACTCCGGCCTCCAACTGCCGCAGCAGAAGCCGGTCGTGGGCGCGACGGTCAACCTGTATGACGCCGACGGCAAGAAGGTCGGCACGGCGAAGACCACCGCGCGCGGTGAGTACTACTTCGACGACACCAACGTCACTGGTGGGCTCAAGCCGAAGACCGCGTACACGATCCGCCTGGACAACCCGGCGGACTACGCGAAGGGCGGCCCGCTGTACCACTGGGTCCCGACGAAGGCGAACGTCGGCGACGACCGTCTGATCGACTCCGACGGCACCGTCCCGAAGGGCGGCACCTACGTCGAACGGGCGCTCACCACGGGCGGCCCGGGTCAGAACGACCACAGCTTCGACTTCGGGTTCAGCCAGCAGCAGGGCGCGCTGCGCCTGGTCAAGCACGACCAGGACGGCAAGCCGCTGCCGGGCGCGGTCTTCCAGCTGTGGCGCGAGACAAGCAAGACCGACGGCCTCCAGACCGACGGCGACAAGGCGGACACCAAGGTCGGCGAGCCCTGCACCACGGCCGACGACGGCACCTGCACCGCCCCCGCCGTCGACAAGGGCACGTACTACTGGCAGGAGGTCACCCAGCCCAAGGGCTACCAGACCCCCGAACAGCCCGTCCTGGGACCGGTCGTGCTGGACGACGAGCACTTGGAGGACGGCGTCACCACGACCGCCGTCAACAAGCTGATCCCGCCGCCGCCCACCACCCCGGCCCCGACCTCGCCGGCCACGCCGAGGCCCACCCAGGCCCCGACGCAGCCGTCGGGCGGCCTGGCCTTCACCGGCATGGACGACACCGCGCTGACCTGGACCGTGGTCGGCGGAGCGGTCCTGCTGGTGGTCGGCACCGGAATCCTGATCGTCGCCCGGAAGCGCCGCACCGACTGACGCCCGAGCACCGACGTACGGCCGAGGGGCCCCGGGGCAATTTCCCGGGGCCCTTTCGTCGGGTCGGCGGTGGCGAGCGTGCTGTTCGTGGGCCTACGAGCGGTAGCTTTCCGGCATGGCGCCCAGGCTGCTGAGTAAGCGTCAGTCGCGAAAGTTCGTAAGGCCGTTGCGGAAGTGGAGGACCAAGTTCCGTGGTCCGCCCGGGTGCCGCTAACCTTCCGTCACATCGTGCGTCTCCTCGGGGGAGTGGGCGCCGACCACAGGAGGGGAGAACGTGCAACACAAGAGAAGCGGTTACCGGCGTCCTGCCGCGCTGGCCGCTCTGCTGGCGGCAGGGATCGCCACCGGCCCGGCGGTCTCGGCGCCGGCTGCCACGGCGGACGGCTCGGTGACGGTGCGGGTGGTTCGCGCCGTGGACGAGAGCGGGACGTACAACCTGGTCCTGAATCCGGGGATGGCCGGGGTGACCGTCACGCTGACCGGCGAGGACGGC
>NZ_BMRI01000038.1:13438-16045 GCF_014648555.1 Kitasatospora griseola | reverse complement strand
ACGCTGACGACCGGTCTGTGGAACCCGGCCGACTACTGCCAGCAGAACGCCCCGCTGGCCACCGCCTGCCAGCCCGCGGTGACCGACCCGGCGACCAAGCGGACGGTACTGAGCTTCCCGTACCAGGCCCGTGGCGTGAACCAGGACGTCACCGACCTCAGCACCTCCGCCGGCACCGGCAACGTGTTCGGCCTGGCCTGGGACCGGGACGGCCGACGGCTGTTCAGCTCGGCCCAGGCGAAGCGCGACACGAACTACGGCCCGGGCGGGGCGGGCGGAATCTACGTCACCGACCCGGCGACGAAGACCACCAAGCTGTTCACCACCGTCCCCGACGCGGGCAGCAGTGTGCACGAAGGCCTCCTCGACCCGGCGTTCATGGCGGCGGTCGGCAAGGAGAGCCTGGGTGGGCTGAAGCTCAGCGAGGACGGCCGCGACCTGTACGTGGTCAACCTCAACAACCGGAAGCTGTACCGCTACGACGCCACGGCGAAGACGGTGGAGAAGCCCAAGGCCGTCTACACCATCCCGACGCCGAACTGCCCGTCGGCGGACGACTGGCGGCCCTACGGCCTCGGCATGCAGGACGGCGTCGGCTACGTCGGCGGCGTCTGCTCCGGCCAGTCGACGCAGAAGATCGGCGACCTGCGGGCGATCGTGCTGCCGTTCGACCCGGCCACCGGGAAGTTCGGCTCGGCCGTGCTGAACCAGCCGATGGACCACCGAGGCACGCCCACCGTCCCCTGCAACACCTACAACTGGTACCCGTGGACGGACGTCAAGCCGGCCGACCGCTGCAACTTCTACGGGCAGCCCGAGCTCGGCGAGATCGGGTTCGAGACGGACGGCTCCATGCTGCTGTCCTTCCGCGACCGCTACCCCGACCAGGCCAACGCCTACCCTAGCGCCGGGCAGCCGGCTCCTCCGGGTGGTGTGAGGGCGCTCGCGTCCGGTGACCTGAACAAGGCCTGCAAGTCCGGCGACGCCTACGTGATGGACGTCAACCTCGGCTGCGGGATCACCACTCGCGGCAAGGGCTTCTACGACGTCCGCCGCTACTACGACTCGCACACCTACGCCACGTACGCGGGCATGGCGCTGTCCAAGGTGGAGAACTCCATCGCCACCTCCGGCTACGACGTGCTCGACCACATCGTCACCGCCGGCACCATGTTCACCCTGCGCACCGGCGCGAAGGACCCGGGCATGGGGCAGGAACTCTCCGACGGCCGCTCCAGCTTCGGCAAGGGCTCCGCGATGGGCGACCTGGAGGTGCTCTGCGACAAGGCGCCGCTGCAGATCGGCAACCGGGTCTGGTACGACCCGGAGCGCTCCGGTCTGCAACTGCCGCAGCAGAAGCCGGTCGTGGGCGCGACGGTCAACCTGTACGACGCCGACGGCAGGAAGGTCGGCACGGCGAAGACCACCGCGCGCGGTGAGTACTACTTCGACAACACCAACGTCACCGGTGGTCTGAAGCCCAACACGGCGTACACCGTCAAGCTCGACAACCCGGCCGACTACGCCAAGGGCGGTCCGTTGTACCACTGGGTCCCGACCAAGGCGAACGTCGGCGACAATCGGACGATCGACTCGGACGGGACGATCCCCAAGGGCGGCACGTACGTCGAGCGGGCACTGAAGACCGGCGGCCCGGGTCAGAACGACCACAGCTTCGACTTCGGGTTCAGCCAGCAGCAGGGCGAGTTGCGCCTGGTCAAGCACGACCAGGACGGCAAGCCGCTGCCCGGCGCGGTCTTCCAGCTGTGGCGGGAGTCGAACGACACCGAGGGGCTGCAGCAGGACAAGGACACCAAGGTCGGCGAGCCCTGCACCACCGGCGACGACGGCACCTGCCGCACCGTCGCCGACCAGGGCACGTACTACTGGCAGGAGGTCACCCCGCCCAAGGGCTACCAGGTGCCGGAGCAGCCGGTCCTCGGCCCGGTGGTCCTGGACGACGAGCACCTGGCGGACGGTGTCACCACCACCGCCGTCAACAAGCTGATCCCGCCGCCGCCCACCACCCCGGCCCCGACCCCGCCGGCGACGCCGAGGCCCACCCAGGCCCCGACGCAGCCGTCGGGCGGCAGCCTGGCCTTCACCGGCACGGACGACACCGCCCTCAGGTACACCCTGGTCGGCGGAGTGGCGCTGCTGGTGGCCGGCGCCGGCGTGCTGATCGCCGTGCGGAGGCGTCGCGCCTGACGCAGTGACAGCAGTGGCGCAGGGGCTCCGGGACCACCCCGGGGCCCCTGTCGGCATTCGTAACTGAGTAAGCGTCATCTCCGTTATGCAGTCGTGCCGTTGTCCTAATCCGGCGAAAACGGAATCCAAGGTTCCGAGCGCCCTCCGGGACCCGCTAGCCTCCGTCCCAACAGGCGCGCCCCTCCCGGGGGGAGGGGCGCGTCGGAACGAAGGAGGAACGTGCAACTCAAGAGAAGCGGTTACCGGCGTTCTGCCGCGCTGGCCGCTCTGCTGGCGGCCGGGATAGCGACCGGCCCGGCCGTCTCCGCGCCGGCCGCCACGGCGGACGGTTCGGTGACGGTGCGGGTGGTCCGCGCGGTGGACGAGAGCGGGACGTACAGCCCGGCGCTGGAGCCGGGG
>NZ_BMRI01000038.1:13172-13391 GCF_014648555.1 Kitasatospora griseola | reverse complement strand
GTGACGTTGACCGGCGAGGACGGTGCGGTGCGGACGGCGGTGACGGCGGCCGACGGCACGGTGACGCTGAAGCCCGCGAAAGCGACGGCGAGCGGCAAGTACCGGGTGGACGTGGTCAATCCCCAACCCGGCCTGCTGTACCCGGCGTTCGCGTCCCGCGAGGGCCTGGCCGCGCCGGACGGGCTGAGCAGCAGCACGGAGTTCGTCGACCTGTCCGGC
>NZ_BMRI01000038.1:0-13132 GCF_014648555.1 Kitasatospora griseola | reverse complement strand
ACGCTGACGACCGGTCTGTGGAACCCGGCCGACTACTGCCAGCAGAACGCCCCGCTGGCCACCGCCTGCCAGCCCGCCACCAGAGAACCGGCCGACCGGCACACCCTGGTGAGCCTCCCGTACCGGACCCGTAAGTCGGCCGACGCCTCCGGGCAGGTGACCGACCTGGCGACCGGCGCGCAGACCGGCACGGTGTTCGGTCTGGCCTGGAACCGGGACGACCGGCGGCTGTTCAGTTCCGCGCAGGCCAAGTCCGGTACCGGTTACGGCCCGGGCGGGCCGGGCGCGATCTACGTCACCGACCCGGAGACGAAGGCGACCGCACTGTTCACCACCGTCCCCGGCGCCGGCGCCACCGCGCACGCGGGCGACGATGCAGGCTTCATCGCGGCGCCGGGCAAGGAGAGTCTCGGCGGGCTGAAGCTCAGCGAGGACGGCCGTGACCTGTACGTGGTCAACCTCCACGACCGGAAGCTGTACCGGTACGACGCCACGGCGAAGACGGTGGAGAAGCCCAAGGCCGTGTACGCCGTTCGGACGCCGGACTGCCCGTCGGCGGACGACTGGCGGCCGTTCGGCCTCGGCATGCAGGACGGTGTCGGGTACGTCGGCGGCGTCTGCTCCGGCCAGTCCACCCAGAAGACCGAGGACCTGCGGGCGATCGTGCTGCCGTTCGACCCGGCCACCGGGAAGTTCGGTACAGCTGTGCTCGACCAGCCGCTCGACTACCCGCGCCAGCCGTCCTACTTCCGGGCCGCCGACCCGCTCTGCCGGGGTGCGGGCTGGTATCCGTGGACCGACGTCTGGCCGGCCGGCGAAGGCGGGAAGCCGTGCGGCGGGGCCGGGTTCGCCAAGCCCGAACCGGTGCTCGGCGAGATCGGCTTCGAGACCGACGGTTCGATGCTGCTGGCCTTCCGCGACCGGGCCGCCGACCGTGTCTCCGGCGCGAACCTGACGGCCCCGGTCTGGGCCAACGGTGACCTGGACAAGGCCTGCAAGTCCGGTGGCACGTACGTGATGGACGTCAACGGCGGCTGCGGCCTCGGCCCGCGCGGCACCAAGTTCTTCGACTCCCACCGGGTCACCCTCAACGGCGTCACCTACCACCCGAACGCCGCCTACGCGGGCCTGGCGCTCTCCAAGGTGGAGACCTCCATCGCCGCCGCCGGCGTCGACCCGGACGACACCACCTACGGCTACGGCCCGCTCTTCACCCTGCGCGACGGCACCGTGGACCCCGGTGCGGGGGTGCGCCTGAACCCGCTCAACCAGCGTGCGGCCTTCGGCAAGGGCACCTCGATGGGCGACCTCGAAGTGCTCTGCGACCGTGCCCCGCTGCAGATCGGCAACCGCGTCTGGTACGACCCGGAGCGCTCCGGTCAGCAGCTCCCGCAGCAGAAGTCGGCCGCCGGAGTGACCGTCAACCTGTACGACGCGGACGGCAAGAAGGTCGGCACGGCGAAGACCACCGAGCGCGGTGAGTACTACTTCGACGACACCAACGTCACCGGCGGTCTGAAGCCGAACACCGCCTACACCGTCCGCCTCGACAACCCGGCCGACTACGCGAAGGGCGGCCCGCTGTACCACTGGCTGCCGGCCAAGGCCGACGCCCACGGGCAGTTCGCGGAGCGGGCGTTGACCACCGGCGGTCCGGGGCAGAACGACCACGGCTTCGACTTCGGGTTCACGCCCCAGCAGGGCGAGTTGCGCCTGGTGAAGAACGACCAGGACGGCAAGCCGCTGCCGGGGGCCGTTTTCCAGCTGTGGCGGGAGTCGAACGGCACCGAGGGGCTGCAGCAGGACAAGGACACCAAGGTCGGCGAGCCCTGCACCACCGGTGGGGACGGCACCTGCGCCGCGACCGTCGACCAGGGCACGTACTACTGGCAGGAGGTCACCCCGCCCAAGGGCTACCAGACCCCTGAGCAGCCGGTCCTCGGCCCGGTCGTGTTGGACGACGAGCACCTGGCGGACGGTGTCACCACCACCGCCGTCAACAAGCTGCTCCCCCCGCCGCCCACCACCCCGGCACCCACCCCGCCGGCGACGCCGAGGCCCACCCAGGCCCCGACGCAGCCGTCGGGCGGCAGCCTGGCCTTCACCGGCACGGACGACACCGCCCTCAGGTACACCCTGGTCGGCGGAGTGGCGCTGCTGGCGGCCGGCGCCGGCGTGCTGATCGCCGTGCGGAGGCGTCGCGCCTGACGCCGGTCGAGCCTGACGCCGTGACAGCGACGGCCGGGGCCCCGGGAGTTCGAACTCCCGGGGCCCCGGCCGTCGGTGCGTCGCGTTACGGCTGGGTCGGTATCGGCTTGGCCGCCAGCGAGCGCGCCGAGCTGGGGTCGGACAGCGCGGACGGCGGCAGGATCTCGGGCGCGGCGGCCTGCGCGGGGACGGCGGCCGGGGCCTCCTCCTTGAGCTTGACGCCGGCCAGGTCGAACGCGGCCTTGATGCGCAGCCGCAGCGCGCGGGAGACCTGCGCGGACTTGCCGGGCGTGCAGCGGGCCTCGATCCGCAGCTCCAACGAGTCGACGGCCACCGACTCGACGCCGAGGACCTTGACCCGGCCCCAGATCAGCTCGTCGTAGGGGGCTTCCTTGGAGAGCTGCTCGGCGGCCTCGGTGATCAGCAGCTCGACCCGCTCCAGGTCCTCCTTGTAGCCGACCTGGACGTCCACCGAGGCGGTGCCCCAGCCCTGGCTCATGTTGGCGATCCGCTTGACCTCGCCGTTGCGGATGTACCAGATCTCGCCGCCGGAGCCGCGCAGCTTGGTGACCCGCAGGCCGACCTCCAGCACGGTGCCGGTGGCGACGCCGGTGTCGATCTCGTCGCCGACGCCGTACTGGTCCTCCATGATCATGAAGACGCCGGAGAGGAAGTCGGTGACCAGGTTGCGGGCGCCGAAACCGATCGCCACACCGGCGACACCGGCGGAGGCCAGCAGCGGGGCCAGGTCCACGCCGAGCACCGACAGGGCCATCAGCGAGGCGGTGCCGAGGATGCTGAAGGACGCCACCGAGCGCAGCACCGAGCCGATCGCCTCGGAACGCTGCTGGCGGCGCTCGGTGTTGACGACGCCGCTGTTGGCCAGCAGCCCGCCGATCACGCCGTGGTCGTTGTCGGCCTCGGCGGGGCGGCCCATCCGGGCGACCAGCTTGTCGATGACCTTGCGGACCACCGCCCGCAGTATCAGCGCGAGCAGCATGATGAAGACGATCCGCAGCCCGTCGATCAGCCAGCCCTGCCAGTTGTCGTCGAGCCAGCTGGCGGCCTGCCGGGTGGAGTCGGTCACCTCGGCGGCGCTGGTGGGCAGGTTGAAGGTCGGCGTGGCGGCGTCGGGGGGAGTGTCGTCGGCGAGCATCGCCCCACTCTAGGGCCTGGCCATCGGGGCCCCGCGACCTCGTTCACCCGCCCGGACGGCCGGTCGGACCGGTTCCGGCCACCGTCCGCACCGCCCCGGCCACGGTGGGTGCAGGAGGGTCCCGAGCTGGGCATACCGCCTATGGGCGGTCGCGCAAGATCCACCCTGCGCCGGTGGCCCGTTCACAGAGAAATGGTGGCGTCGTACGAGGGCGTAAGGCGACACTGAGGGAGATCGCGTCCCGCAAGGGGCACGATCGCCCGCTCGACTCGGCGCGAGCCACGCGCCGCAGGCGTCCAAGGAGGCCCCGTGCCGCATGTCCTTGTCCTCAACGCGTCGTACGAGCCACTCGGTGTCGTCTCGATGCGACGCGCACTCATCCTGGTCCTCAATCACAAGGCGATCGCCTTGGAGGACGCGGGAACCACTCTGCACAGCGCCACCAGCGCCGTTCCGGCGCCGTCCGTCGTCAAACTGACCCGTTTCGTGCGGGTTCCCTACCGAGGCCCCGTGCCGCTCACCCGGCGCGCGCTGTTCGCCCGCGACCACGGGCGATGCGTGTACTGCGGGGCCGCCGCCACCAGCGTCGACCACGTGATCCCGCGCAGTCGGGGCGGTCAGCACCGCTGGGACAACGTGGTGGCGGCCTGCCGCCGCTGCAACCACACCAAGGCCGACCGGCACCTCGCCGACCTCGGCTGGCGGATGAAGCGCCCCCCGGCCGCGCCCAGCGGCCTGGCCTGGCGGGTCATCGGCACCGGGATCAAGGACCCCCGCTGGCGGCCCTACCTGGAGCCGTACGGCGGCCTCGACCAGTTCCGGGACTTCGAACACCACGACCATACGGAGCTGCCGCCCGCCGTTCCGTCCCCGGTCCGCACCCGTTCCGTCCGCCGCGGCGAGCAGCACGCTCCGCTCTCCGCCTGACCAGACAAGGGCCTGCCCGACACGACATTCGGTACGCCTCATGGGCCGCCGGCGCACCCCGCAGCGGGAGCGTCGGCGGCCCGCCGCGTGTCAGGGGGCCTGGACGCCGTACAGCTCGACGGCGGACAGCGTGTACCCGTAGCGGCCGGCCCGGCTGACGCCCTGCACCCGCAGGTACTGCGCGTCCTGGGCGTCGAAGCGGACCGTCTCGGTGCCGCCCTGCCCGTTCTCCACCACCGCCGCGGTGGTCCACGACACCCCGTCGGACGAGGTCTCCAGCCGGTACCGGGAGGCGTACGCGTCGCCCCAGCGCAGCACCGCCGTGCCCAGCCGGGCGGTCTGCGGCAGCCGCAGCTGCACCCAGGCGTCGTCCTTCGCGGGGGCCGTCCAGGAGGTCTTCGGGTCGCCGTCGGCGATCGCCGCCGCCGGGGTCTTCCCGCTGTCGTCGCCCGAGGAGGAGGCGGTGGCGGAACGGGCCAGGTCCGGGCCGCCGGTCGGCGGGACCACGTGCACCTGGAGCTCCTGGCGGACCGTCAGGCCGCCCGCCGTGAACACCACCGGCACCCGGTAGGTGCCGGACGGGGTGTCGGCGGCCGCCGAGACCTGCACCGGGGCGGTGGCCCGGCCGCCGCGCGGCACCGTCACGGTCGGGGCCGGTGTCACCGTCAGGCCCTTGGCGACCGCCGGGACCTCCGCCGTCAGCCGGCCGGTCAGCGCGTCCGCCCGGCCCGACTCCACGGTGGCCCGGGTCTGCGCCGGGGCGGCGGCGCCCGCCACCACGTCCAGCGTCGGATCGGCCAGCGTCACCCGGGCCGCGGGGACGTCCGCGTACCAGGGGATCACCTGGTTGACCACCGGGGCCTCGCCGCCGGGACGCCACACCAGGCGGATCGAGTCCACCGGGGCGCCGTCGGCGCGCAGCTCGTTGTAGCCGGGGTGGACCGGCCCGAGGTCGACCCAGGCGCCGTCCGGGTGGCGCACCTGCGCGGTCGCCTCGGCGCGCACCGTCGGGTCGGTCAGCACCGTCAGCCGGTCCAGCGGGCGGGCCGCGCCCAGCTCCACGGTCAGCGGGGCGCCGCCCGCGGCGGGCGGGGCCGCCGCCCGGAACGCCGAGTCCGGGTCGCCCGACAGCACCGCGCCCGGCGAGGAGCCGGGCACCGCGGGCGGGCCGCTCACCTCGGCGTCCACCACGCCCGGGGCGCCGGCGGTGAACTCGCGCACCGCGACCGCGGTCTTCTGCCCGCCGGTGGCGCGCAGCCGCACCGCCTTGGCGACCGCGCCCGCCGGGGCGTTCGCGATCACCACCCGCTGGTCGTGCACCGTCGCCAGCTGCTGCCAGCCGCCCGAGCCGCTGAAGTACTCCAGCACCCCGTCGCGCAGGTAGTCGTCGGTGGCCGACGCCGCGTCGGGGTCGTCGCCCCGCCCGCCCATCAGCACCGTCACGGTGCCCAACGGCTTCGCGGTGCCGAGGTCCAGGCCGAAGCTGTCGCCGACCTGCGGCGGCGCCGCCGACCAGTAGAAGGTCTGCGCGGAGCCGTCCGCCATCAGCGCCGGGCCGTGGTCGTGCGCGGTGCCCATGGTGGTGGTCGGGGAGGCGCCGGCGGTGATGCCCGCCCAGGTGTCGGCGGCCTTCACCGCCCGGTCCAGGAACGGGTCCAGCACGCCCTTGCCGACCGTCACCGGGTTCTGCTCCAGCACCGACCGCTGCCGGCCCAGCTCCAGCCGGGCCTGCCAGGCCGCCGCGCCGTCGCCGGCGTGCTGCGCGGTCAGCATGTCCAGCGCGGCCCGGCCGGCCCTGCCGTACGCCGAGAGCCGGGCCAGCCACGGCGCGGCGTCCGCGCCCAGCGGGTCGGCGGCCAGCGCCCTCGGGGCGTCCGCCATCACCGTGAACGCGTCGCGCAGCGGCTGCGCCGCCTCCCGCAGCTTCCCCTGGTCGACCGCCCCGCCCGAGGCCGGCTCCGCGGCCGCCCAGAACCGTTCCACCAGTGGCGCCAGGTACGCCGACTCCTTGCCGCCGAGCGCCGAGGACGCGCTGTTGCCGGCCAGCGCGGCCACCGCGGCCTGCTGCGCCGGGCCGGCGGTCAGCAGCCGCAGCGCCGAGGACAGCGACTGCTCCGGCTGGTACCCGGCCGGCTGCCAGCCGAAGTCCGCGGCGGTGGCCAGCGGGATCCGGGACGCCACCGGCTGGCTCATCGCCGAGGTCAGCAGCACCGCGGAGCGCTGCGCCACCTCGGCGTCCCGGCCGCCGTAGCCGCCCAGGAACAGCCGGTCCGGCGCCGAGTCGTTCACCGGGTAGTTGTCCAGCGTCACCAGCGGGCGGTGGAACAGGCCTGCGGTGTCGGCGAGTTGGCCGGCCGTCACCTGCTTGGCGATCGCCGCGCCGCCGCTCCACACCACCTGCACCTCGGCGGGCAGCGCCGCCGCCAGCGCCGACCGGTACGGCGTCGCGCCCTGCTTCTGGAACTCCGTCGGCATCACCGCCAGCGGCGCCAGCTCCGGGTGCGGCGCCACCAGCCGCTTCTGCACCGCGGCCGCCACCGCGGCCTGCGCCTTCGCCGCCGCCGCCGGGCCGGTGCCGAACTTCCGGCGGTCCGCGCCGCAGTGCCACTCGTCGTAGGAGACGTTCGCGAAGTCCAGCTGGAAAGCCCGGAAGCCCAGCTGGCGCAGCCCGTCGAGCTTGGCGACCAGCGCGTCCAGGTCCTTGCCCGAGGAGAAGCAGAACGACTGCCCCGGGTTCACCGCGTACGCCAGCGTCACGTGGTTGTCCCGGGCCCGGCCCGCCAGATCCGTCAACTCCCGTACCTGATCGGCCGGGTAGGGCTCGCGCCAGCGCCTGGAGCGGTACGGGTCGCCGCCCGGCGCGTACAGGAAGAAGTTCTGCTTGGTGCGGCCCAGGAAGTCCATCGCCGCCAGCCGCTGCGCGGCGCTCCACGGCTCCCCGTAGAACGACTCGGCGGTGCCGCGCACCGGCGCGCCGCTCGGCCAGTCCCGTACCAGCACGCCCGGGAAGCCCTTGTCGCCCACCGCGCCCTGGCCCTGGCCCGGACCGATCGGGGACAGCAGCTGCGCCAGGCTCTGCGTCGCGTAGAACGTGCCCTCGCCGTCGACGCCCGCCAGCACCACCGCGCCGTACGCGCCGCCCGCGGTGGGCAGCTGACCCGTCGCCAGCAGGTGGCCGCCGGACGGCAGGCCCGCCAGCGGCGGCACCTCGGTGTCCTTCAGGCCGGCCGCCACCGCGAGGGCGCGCAGCGCCCGGTCGGTCGCGCCGCCCGCGCCTTCGTGCGGGCCGCCCACGAACACCACCAGCGACCCCGCCGCCGGCGTCGCGGGGGCCTCCGGCACGGTCGCCACCTCGGTCGCGCCGGCCCGGTGCAGCAGCGTGCGCACCGCGTCCACCGCCGGGCCGTCCGCGCCGTCCGCCAGCACCACCGTCACCTGCCGGGGCACCGCCACCGGCCGGCCGCCCGGCCGCAGCTGCTGCGGGCGCGGGAACACCTGCGGGTCCGCCAGCGAGCCCAGCGGCAGCGACGCCTCCGCCGCGCCCGGGACGTCCGCCTCCGCGGACACCGCCCGGCGGTCGCCCGGCTCCGCCGCGAAGCTCTGCGCGGGGATCAGCAGCCCGCCGACCACGGCCGCCGCCGACAGCGTCGCCGCCAGCCGCAGCGCGCTGCCGCGCCGCCCCGCCCGCCGTTCGGCGCGCACCGAGGCCAGCAGCGGGTCCGTGCCCTTGATGTCGGCGATGAACCGGTCCGCGGCGCGCGGTGCGAGTTGACGGGCCGTCCGGGCCGCCGTCCGGCGCGCCGTCAGCGCCGCCGGGTGGTACAGCACCTCGCGCAGCGCCGTGCTCTGCTCCAACTGCTGCCGCAGTCGACGTCCTGCCGCCACCGACACCCGCGCCTGCACCGGAGCCTCCTCGCCCTGAACGCCCAGTTCACCGGCCCCCCGGCCCGCCCCGGCCCCCCGCGGCCATCCGGCCCGACCAGCCCATCAGCTCTCCGCGTCCCTGTCAACGCCCCTGGCAGCTATGTCCGTTATCGCACGATATTGCTGCGCTTTCGAACGTCCGGACGACACCGCGCGGATGACGGGGCGACACCTGGGGGCCGAGGGCCCGCGTGGCCGAGCCGGTCCTGCCGCGCCGGGGCGCCCGGCAACCCGGCGACGGGACGTTCACCCGTCCGGCGCGGGCCCGGGGCCGTGTCGATCGGGGTCGGCGGACAGGTGCGCGGGTAGGACTGTGGCTGTTGGCGTTCGGGAGTCCGAGGACGGAGTGCGCTGAGTGGCCGCATACCTTGACCGTGAGCAGATGGGGACCGAGCAGGTGCCGGCGGAGGACAACCCGCCCGCGCCACCGGAACTGCTGGCGCTGGCCCACGCGTACGGGGTGGACACCGAGTACGACGCCGGGGCCGGGCCGGTCCAGGTCTCGCCGCGGACCCTCGGCGCCGTGCTCGCCGCACTGGGCGTGGACGCGGGGACGCCCGAGCTCGCCGCCGAAGCGCTGGAGCGGCACCGCGCCGAACAGGCCCGGCGGCTGCTGCCGCCCACCGTGGTCGCCTGGCAGGGCCGACGCACCGCGCTCGACCTGCCGGCGGACGCCGAAGTGCGGCTGGAACTGGAGGACGGCGGCTCCTGGGAGCTCGCCCACGACCACTCCTGGTGGCTGCCGGAGGACGTCCCGCTCGGCCGGCACGCCCTGCACGTGACGGCGGGCGAACGGACCGGCCGCGCCGCGCTGATCGTCGCCCCGCCGCGCATCCCCGAACCGCGGCAGCGCAGTTGGGGCTTCCTCGCCCAGCTGTACTCGGTGCTGAGCGACCGGTCCTGGGGCATGGGCGACCTCGCCGACCTCGCCGAACTCGCCCAGTGGGCGGGCGCCGAACTCGGCGCCGGCTTCCTGCAGATCAACCCGCTGCACGCGGGCATGCCCGGCGCGCCCTCCGACCCGTCCCCCTACCGCCCGTCCTCCCGCCGCTTCGCCGACCCGGTGCACCTGCGGATCGAGGCGATCCCCGAGTACACCCGGCGCGAGGAGGTCCGCGACCTGGCCCGCCGGGCCCGGCTGCTGCGCGAGGAAGTGCTGGAACACGACGCGCTGATCGACCGCGACGCGGTCTGGTCGCTCAAGCGGCAGGCGCTGGAACTGCTGCACACCGTGCCGCGCGGCGTCGGCCGGGAAGCCGCGTACCGGGCGTTCGTCCGCCGGGAGGGACAGTGGCTGGAACGGTACGCGGTGTGGAACGCGCTGGCGGAGGTGCACGGCGCCGCCTGGCACTCCTGGCCGAAGGGCCTGCGCCACCCGTCCAACCCCCAAGTGGCGGCCGAGAAAGCCGTGTTGACGGACCGGATCGAGTTCCACCGCTGGCTGGCCTGGCTGGTCGACGACCAACTGCACGCCGCCCAGCGGGCCGCCGCCGACGCCGGCATGCCGCTCGGCCTGATCCACGACCTCGCCGTCGGCGTCCACCCCGACGGCGCGGACGCCTGGATCCTGCAGGACGTCCTCGCCACCGGCATCTCCACCGGCGCCCCGCCCGACGCCTTCAACGCCCACGGCCAGGACTGGGGCCTGCCCCCGTGGCGCCCCGACGCCCTCGCCGAGACCGGCTACGCCCCCTACGCCGAACTGCTGCGGGCCGCCGCCCGGCACGCCGGCGCGATCCGGATCGACCACGTGATGGGCCTGTTCCGGCTCTGGTGGGTGCCCGTCGGCGCACGACCCACCGAAGGCGCCTACGTCCGCTACGACGCCGAGGCGATGCTCGCCGTCCTCGCCCTGGAAGCCCACCGGGCCGGCACCGCCGTCATCGGCGAGGACCTCGGCACCGTCGAACCCGGCGTCCGCGAACGGCTCGCCGAACACGGCGTGCTCGGCACCTCCGTGCTCTGGTTCGAACGCGACTGGCACGCCGACGGCGCCGTCCTGCCCCCCGAACGCTGGCGGGCCGGCTGCCTCGCCACCCTCACCACCCACGACCTGCCGAGCACCGCCGCCCGCCTCACCGGCGACCACGTCGCCCTCCGCCACCAGCTCGGCCTGCTGGCCCGCCCCCTCGCCGAGGAGCAGCAGGCCGCCGCCGCCGAACTCGCCGACTGGCAGCGCGAACTCGTCCGCCTCGGCCTGCTCCCCGACGGCGCGCCCGTCACCCCCGAGGCCCTGTACGCCTACCTGCTCGCCACCCCCGCCCGCCTGGTCGGCGTCTGGCTGCCCGACACCGTCCGCGACCCCCGCCCGCAGAACCTCCCCGGCACCTGGGACCAGTACCCCAACTGGCGCCTCCCGGTCGCCGACGCCACCGGAACCCCCCGCACCCTCGACCGCATCGCCACCGCCCCCGGCACCGCCGCGCTCGCCGCAACCCTCGCCCCGCTCAGCACTCTGACGGCGGGACACGCCGACAGGCGCACCCCGCCGGGCGAGCCGCTGTAGGGGGCCGGTACCTTGGGAAACGTGGACAAGAGGAACGCAATGCGCGCCGGTGCGGTCACCGCGGCGGCCACGCTGATGATGCTGATGTCGTCGCCCGCCATGGCGCTCGTACGCGACGACGGCGACGACCCGGGCGCCGGCCTGAGCGTCGGCCAGACCCTGGGCCTGTTTGTCGCCCTCCCGATCGTCTCCTTCCTGGTGATCGCGGGCCTCTGCATGATCCCGGGTCGGAAGAAGTAACCCTCCGGGTCCCCGGACCCGAACGGCGACTGCCGGGGCAGCCGAAACCCACCGTTTTCGGCCACCCCGGCAGTCGCCGTCGTTTCTTCCCCGCAGCGCCGCTCACCGGTCGCCGGAATGCCGCGCCGCGAGCGCCAGCACCTCGGCGGTCCGCGACCCCGCCTCGACGGCATGACGGGCGGTGCTCGGCAGACAGCGGGCGCGCTCGGGGACGAACTCGGTCAGCACGACACCGGCGTGATCCGTGTCGACCTCGTCGAGCGACACCGGCCGCCCGCGCTCCCGCAGCGCCGTGTGCAACTCGCGCGAACGCGCGACCGGCACCACCGGATCGGCGGTGCCGTGCACCAGCCACACCGGCACCGGCGGCAGCGGGTCGTCCCGGCGGACGTCGTCGATCGGCACGGTGCCGGTGGACGGCGCCGACGACCCGTACGCGCCGGCGATCCCCACCGCGGCATGCGGCCGCCAACCGCCGAACGCCGCCGGATTCAGCGCCGCACCCACCGCGGCCTTGCCGCCCAGCGACCAGCCGGCGAGCACGATCCGCCCGGGATCCCCGCCGAAGTCGGCCACGTTCCGCCGTGCGAAGACGACCGACTCCCACAGCTGCGCCCGCCCGCCGTCCGGAGCGTCCGGACGCCAGTCCGGCACCAGCACCACGACGCCCAGCTCCGCCGCCGCGCGGGCCACCGGCGCGAGGACGTCCCGCTCGTCGGGGCCCCGGCCGTGCCAGAGCAGCACCGCCGGCGCCGGTCCCGACGTGCCCGCGGGCCGGTGGACGTCCATGAGCCTGCCGTCCGCCCCGTAACCGACGATCACCGCTGCGCCCCCGACCCCTCGTGCACCATGAACGGCGCCACGCTACCGGGGCGGTCCGCGCGCCGGACGGCGAGGGCGGACGGTCCGTCAGGGGAAGTCCGGCGTCCGCTCGCGGGTCCCGTCGGGGTGGACGGCGAGGGCCGGGATGCCGCGGGCGGTGAGCCAGGGCAGGGGATCGGGCCTGGCGAAGGCCGCGGTGGCGAGGGCGTCGAGGCGGGCCAGGCGGGGGCCGACCAGGGTGAGGGAGGCGAGGGCGGTGGCGGGGCGGCCGGTGTGGGGGTCGAGGATGTGGGGGCCCCGTTCGGCGGTGCCGGAGGTGGCGACGGCGAGGTCGTGGCCGGTGACGACGTGGGCGACCGCGCCGGGGCGGTGCGGGTCGGCGATGCCGATGCGCCAGGGGCCGCCGGCGGTCTGGACGTCGCCGCCGCCGCTGACGCAGTGCTGGACGGAGCCGGCGTCGCGCAGCGCCCGGGAGGCCTCCTCGACGGCCCAGCCCTTGACCCAGCCGCTCGGGTCGAGGCGTCCGCCGGGTGTCGCGGTGAAGTAGCCGTCGGTCTCGGCGGCGAGCTCCGCGCAGCGCTCCAGCACCCACCGGACCTCGGGGTCGCAGGCGGCGAGTTCGAGCTCGCCGCGTCCCAGCCGGCTGATCTCGCTCTCCGGCCGGTACGGCGAGAACACCTCGTCGATCCGGTGCAGGCGGGCGACGATCCGGGCGAGGGCGTCGGCGGTGCCCGGGCCGGGGTCGCGGACGGTGAAGGAGAAGACCGTCCCCATCACGTGTTCGACGTGACCGGCGGTCACTTCTTCGCCGCCCGGTCGAGCGCGCTCTGCAGCGACCGGGTGTAGCCGTCGCTGGTGTAGGTGGCGCCGGAGACCACGTCGATGTGCGCGTTCTGCGCGGCCATCGCCTCCTGGTTGAGCTCCGGGACGGCGTAGCTGTTGATCTCCTGGTCGCGGCGGTCCCGGTTGGGGTACTGGATCACGTCGATCCTGCTGATCGTGCTGCCGTCGAACGTCACCCGGACCTGCACCGGCCCGTACCGGGTGTTGACGGCATTGCCGGTGACGGTCCGGGTGCCGCCGGAAGCGGCCGTCGAGGAAGCGGACGGGGAGGGCGTCGGGCCGGCGCTGCTCTTCGGGGCGCCGGCGACCGGGGACGAGGAGATGGCGGCCGCGGTGGACGGGTCGTGCGGCTTCAGGGAGAGCAGCAGGACGACCCCGGCGGCGGTCGCGGAGGCGGTGATGACGGCTCGGCGCATGGCGGTGGGGGCTCCTAGATGATTGATGCCAAGGGTTAGTGGTCGTAGGCGGTCAGCGAGCGCTTGACGGGTTGGCCGGTGTGGTCGTTG
>NZ_BMRI01000037.1:76395-78082 GCF_014648555.1 Kitasatospora griseola | reverse complement strand
GCGGTTCGGGGGTGAGGTGTGAGGGCCTTGACCTTGCCCCTTGCCGGCAGGGCTCCTGGCCTGACAACTCGCGGCGTTCCTGCGGAGCTTGAGGTGCTCCTCGGCGATCCGCAGGTCGCCTCCGGCGGTTCGGGGGTGAGGTGTGAGGGCCTTGACCTTGCCCCTTGCCGGCAGGGCTCCTGGCCTGACAACTCGCGGCGTCTCTGCGGAGCTTGAGGTGCTCCTCGGCCGTCCGCAGGTCGCCTCCGGCGGTTCGGGGGTCCCGACCTTGCCCCCCGTCGCACGGCTCCCCCCGGCTGACGGTCCGTCGGCGGGGCCTGTGGGGCGGTTCGGGCTCAGTGCTTGGTGGCAGCGGCCGACTGGGCCGCGAATGCGCCGGCGAGGACGAGGGCTCCGCCGGCGAGTTGGGGGGTGCCGAGGTGTTCGCCGAGGAGGATCCAGGCGAGGACGGTGGCGACGACGGCTTCGAGGTTGGCGACGACGCCGGCGACCGGTGGGGAGAGGTACTGGACCGAGACGACGCCGGTGAGGTAGGCGAGGACGGTGGCGACCAGGACCATCCACAGGGCGGGGACCAGGGCGGGGAGGTGGTGGCCGTTCATGGTGACGGAGTGGGCGAGCAGTGACCAGTCGGCGTTCCACGGGCGGGCGAAGGCGGTGAGCAGGATCGCGCCGATCAGCAGGCCGTACGCGGAGACCGCCAGCGGGTCGACGGGGCGTTCGCCCTCGCGGCCGGCGTCGGCGAGGACGAAGTAGCCGACCTGGCAGCAGGCCGCGCCGAGGGCGAACAGGACGCCGATCGGGTCGAAGGACAGGCCGTGCCAGACCTCGACGACGAGGGCGAGGCCGGTCACCGCGACGCCCGCGCCGGCCATCGCCCGGCGGGAGACGGGGCGGCGCTGGACGAGGCGGACGTAGGCGAGCAGCAGCGGCGGGCCGAGGTACTCGATGAGCAGGGCGACGCCGACCGGGATGCGGGAGATCGCCGCGAAGTAGCAGGCCTGGACGCCGGCGACGGCGAGCAGCCCGAAGCCGATCAGCAGGCCGGGCCGGCGCAGGACCGCGTCGCGGTGCTTCCAGGCGACCGGCAGCAGCACCAGCGCCGCGCCGGCCACCCGCAGCCAGACGGTGTGGGTGGGGGAGAGCCCGGCTTCGATCAGCGGTTTCGCGGCCGTCCCGGACCCGCCGAAGGCGACCGCGGAGGCCAGTGCCAGCAGCAGCCCCAGCTTGGCGGTGCGGCGGGTCGGGGTGGGGGAGGAATGGTGGGGCGTCAGGGGGAGATCGGGCGCCGGGCGCGGGTCGAGCGACATGGCGGAGGGGTCCGAGCTGCTGTGCATCGGCGCATTGTGTCAGCTCGGACCCCTCCGTCGTAAGGCGCTATCCCGCTGATTGGTCCTGAGTGCCGAGCAGCCCGCCGCCGGTGCCGGTTCCCGCGGTGGGGGTCGGCGCCGGCGTGGTGGTGGCGCCCCCGGTGGGCGTGGCCGACGGGGTGCGGGTGGGCCGGGTCTGCCCGCCGTCACCGCCGTTCCCGTTGCTGTTGCCGTTCCCGTTGCCGTTGCCGTTGCCCGCGTCGCCGGTGGGCCGCGAGCTCGGACGGCCGCCGTTGCCGGCGGTCGGGGACGGCGCGGAGGTCGCGCCGTCCGTCGCGGACGGGCTCTGGGTCGGCGCGGCGGGCTCGGTGGGCGCG
>NZ_BMRI01000037.1:73938-76371 GCF_014648555.1 Kitasatospora griseola | reverse complement strand
GACGGCACGGTGGTGGCCGGCGTCCGGCTCGCGCCGGAGAAGGAGCTGACCGGCTGACCGGCCAGCGCCGACTTCATGTAGGCCGTCCAGATCTGCGCCGGGAACCGGCCGCCCGCCGCGCTGCCCATGCCGCCGACGCCGTCCAGCGTGACCTGCTTGCCGGTGGCCGGATCCTGACCGAACAGGCCGACCACGGTGACCAGTTCGGGGGTGTAGCCGGCGAACCACACCGACTTGGAGTCGTCGGTGGTGCCGGTCTTGCCGGCCGCCGGGCGGTTCAGCGAGGCGGCCCGGTAGCCGGTGCCGCCCTGGTCGTCGATGACGCCGCGGAGGATCGAGGTGGTGGCGCGGGCGGCGTCCTTGGAGACCGCCTGGGTGGCCTTGTGCTCGGGCAGCGCGACCTGCTCGCCGCCGGACTCCAGCGACTTCACCAGCCACGGGGTGATCTGCTGGCCGTCGTTGTCCAGCGTGGCGTACACACCGGCGAGTTCCAGCACGCTCGGCGAGGCCGAGCCCAGCGGGATCGACGGGACGGCCTTCAGGCCCGGGGTGTCGGCGGGCAGGCCGAGCGCGACCGCGGTGGAGCGGACCTTCTCCAGCCCGGTGTCCTGGGCGAGCTGCGCGAACACCGAGTTCACCGACCAGTCGGTGGCCTGCTGGAGGCTTATCTGACCGTACGAGCGCTCGCCCTCGTTCGGCGGTGCGTAGGGGACGCCCTTGGCGCCGCGCACGGCCCGCCGGTTGGTGCCGTCGTAGACGGTGTCGGCGCTGATCCGGTCGCCGTACTGGGTGCGCGCCCCGGAGTCGAGGGCGGCGGCCAGCGCGATCGCCTTGAAGGTGGAGCCGGCCTGGTAGTCGGTGCGGGTGGCGTTGTCGATCCAGTGCTTGGTGGCGTCGGCGCCGCCGTACAGCGCCAGCACCTGGCCGGTCTTCGGGTCGACCGACACCGCGCCGGCCTGCGCCGCCGCGTCCACCTTGCGGGCGTCCGGCTTCAGGTTGTCGGTCAGCTGGGTCTGCACCGCGTCCTGGAGCTGCTGCTGCTTCTTGGAGTCCACGGTCAGCGTGATGGTGTAGCCGCCCTGGGCGAGCTGGGCGTCGCTGACGATGTGGTTGTCGGTCAGGTACGAGGTGGCGGCGGCCACCAGGTAGCCGGCCTGCCCGGACAGGCCCGGCGCGGACTTCGGCGACTGCACCTCGGGGAAGGCCAGCTGCTTGCGCTCGTCGGCGCCCAGCCACTTCTCCGCCACCATGCCGTCGAGCACGTAGTTCCAGCGCGCCACCGCCTTCTCCTTGCCGGCCTCGGTCGCCGAGGACACGTCGTACGCGCTGGGCGCGTTCAGCAGGGTCGCCAGGTACGCGCCCTGGGCGGCGTTCAACTGGCTGGCGTCGATCCCGAAGTAGGCCTGCGAGGCGGCCTGGATGCCGTACGCGCCGCGCCCGTAGTACGAGGTGTTCAGGTAGGAGGAGAGGATCTCGTCCTTGCTCTGGGTGGCGTCCACCTTGAACGCGATGAAGACTTCCTTGACCTTGCGGCTGACGGTCTGCTTCTGGTTCAGGTACGCGTTCTTCACGTACTGCTGGGTGATCGTCGAGCCGCCCTGGGTGGCGCCGCCGGAGGCGGTGTTGAAGGCGGCGCGGGCCATGCCCTTGAAGTTGACCGCGCCCTCCGAGTAGAAGTTGCGGTCCTCGGCGGCCAGCGCGGCGTGCTGCGCGTCCGCGGAGACCTTGTCCAGGGGGACGTTCTGCCGGTTGGTCTGCCCGGTGCGGGCCAGCAGCGACCCGTCGGAGTACAGCCAGGTGTTGGACTGGGCGGTGGCCGCGGCGTGCGCGTCCGGCACCTTGACCAGGGCGACGCCCAGTGCGAACAGGCCGACCCCGAGCAGCATCGAGGCGGCCAGGCCGACCAGTGCGGTCCGCCAGGTGGGTATCAGTCGGCGCCAGCCGGTTCGTTTCGTGCGTTCACGGGGCTTTCGAGGCAACGGAGACCTTCCCGCAGGCCCCGGACGGGCTGCTCGCTCGGGCGATGGCATGAACCTCGCCAGCTTGATCGATCGACTTGTCAGATGTTAGGGACCTATGTCCTATTTCTCCTAAGACGATCTTTAAATCCCTCTTAGTTGCGTGTCCTTCGTCTCACACACAACGAGTGGGCCCCGGGCGGGGACATGGTCGGCCCGATCACACGATCGAGTCGCGCCGCGGCAGGCCGAACGGAAAACGCCGAAGGCCCCTCGCTCTCGCGAGGGGCCTTCGGCTGTCTGTGCGCCGCCAGGGACTCGAACCCCGGACCCGCTGATTAAGAGTCAGCTGCTCTAACCAACTGAGCTAGCGGCGCTTGCTGACGAAGAGAACAGTACACGCTTCCCGACCTGCGGTGAAACCGGGTTCCCCGCGGCCGCCCAGGGCCTCGGGAACGCCGAAGGCCCCCCGCTT
>NZ_BMRI01000037.1:54073-73881 GCF_014648555.1 Kitasatospora griseola | reverse complement strand
CTGTGCGCCGCCAGGGACTCGAACCCCGGACCCGCTGATTAAGAGTCAGCTGCTCTAACCAACTGAGCTAGCGGCGCCTGCTGACCTGGAGAACATTACACGCCCGGCGCCGTTCCACCGAATCGTGACGCCGCCGCCACGCAGTGTCGCCCACGGCTCAGCGCGGGGGCGGGAGCCGGGCCAGGAACACCTCGAACGCGGTCGACTTCACCGAGTTCGCGCCGTCGAACGGATAGTTCATCTCCTTGATCGCGATCAGCGACAGCCCGATCAGGCCGGCCAGCGACAGCACCATCATCAGGTGCACCCAGGTGTTGGACAGGCCGAACAGGAAGGTGAAGGCGATGGTGACGACCGCGCCGGCGATCAGCGCCGCCCACAGCAGCGGCGGTACGCAGTCCGCGATCAGGTTCAGCCGGGCGCGGCGCTTGCTGGCCAGGCCGTCCACGTGCTGCACCAGGTTCTGGTAGATCGTCGACTCGTGGTTGTCGTTGGGCTGGAAGGCCAGCGCGGTGTCGCGGACCTGGTACATCAACGCGGTCGCCGCCGGGTCGCTGTGGTGCCCGGTCATCTGCTGCCACTCGGTGTTCACCACCGCGTGCGCGTAGCTGAGCGTCAGCCCCTCCAGCTGGGCGCCCTCCGGCAGCGGCATCTGCCGGGACATCCAGTAGACCCCGGCGAGCTCGTCCGCCTCCTCGAAGGTCGTCGCCCGCGCGGTCGAGGTGTTCTCCCACACCACGATCACCACGAAGGCCACCAGCACCGCGTAGAACGCGCCGACCGCGGCGAAGATGAAGCCCGCCACGTCGTTGCAGTTCACCCGGGACGGGACGGAGGCGTAGCGCTGCACCAGGAGCATGCAGGCCGCCGTGCCCACCAGCATGCCGACCAGGATCGCGCCATCGACCCAGTTCACGACGACCCCCACTGACCTCGGTGGACACCTGTGCGGACACCGCCATCAGGCCGCGGAGGAGCCGGGCCCGGCGAACGGGGACGGTCCGACCGGCCGTCAGTCGCCGCCGGACAGCGCGGTGATCGCGAGGAGTGCCGGCGGGCGGAAACAGGGACGCAGCGGCATGTCCGCCCCCAGAGTCCGCGCCTTCCTCCTTGACCTTCCGCGTTGCCCGTGAAGCGGCCGTCCGCCCGTCCATCCGCAGAGGAATCTATCGGGCCAAACGGGGCGGACGGGACAAGCTGCGCATCACACGCCCCGGACGGCCCCAGCTGTCACCCGGATCGCGCACTGCGGCGTCAACTCTGCCTGACGGACGGGCGAATCGGACGAACCGGGCCAATCGGCGGTTCGCGGACGGTCCGTGCGGCCTCGCGCCCCGGATGCAAGGATCGTGGGGAGAGCAACTCCCCGGCCGCGCGCGCTCCCAGCCGCGCGGCCCCGCCGTGAAAGCAGGCCGATGACCGCCGCCCCCGACCGCTACCGTCCGGTCCGCCGGATGCTGGCCCGCGACCGGGGCGAGTCCCATCGCGTCTCCACCCCGCTGGAACTGTTCTTCGACCTGTGCTTCGTGGTGGCCATCGCCCAGGCCGGCCACGAACTCGCCCACGCGCTGGCCGCCGGACGCCTCTCGGTCGCCCTGCCGGGATACCTGATGTCCTTCTTCGCCATCTGGTGGGCGTGGATGAACTTCACCTGGTTCGCCTCCGCGTACGACGTGGACGACGTCCCCTACCGGCTCACCACGCTCGTCCAGATCACCGGCGTGCTGGTGCTCGCCGCGGGCGTGCCACGCCTCTTCGGGGACCAGAACCTCGACCTCGTGGTGGTCGGCTACCTGCTGATGCGCCTCGCCATGGTCACCCAGTGGCTGCGCGCCGCCCGCAGCGAGAGCGGGCCTGCCCGGACCGCCGCGCGGCGCTACGCCCTCGGCATCACGGTCGTCCAGGCGTTCTGGGTGGTGCTGCTGTTCGTCCCGGACGCGACCCGCCCGGTGCTGTTCGCGGTCGGCGTGATCGCCGAACTCGCCGTCCCCGTCTGGGCCGAGACCCACAACCGGACCCCGTGGCACCGGCACCACATCGCCGAGCGGTACGGACTGTTCACCATCATCGTGCTCGGCGAGACGGTCGCCGCCGCCACCGTCGCCATCCAGACCGCGCTGGACGAGCACAAGGCCGTCGCCGAACTGCTGCCGATCGCCGGCGGCGGACTGCTGATCTGCTTCGGCGCCTGGTGGATCTACTTCGCCGACGACGCCCACCCCTACCTGAACTCCGCCCGCCAGGCGCTGCCCTGGGGCTACGGCCACTACGTCGTCTTCGCCTCCGCGGCCGCCGTCGGCGCCGGGCTGGTGGTCGCCGTCCAGCACGCGGTCGGTGCCACCCAGCTGACCGACCGGGCCGCGGCCGCCGCCGTCACCGTCCCGACCGCGCTGTTCCTGTTCACCGTCTGGGCCCTGCACGTGCGCCACCACAAGCGCGGCGCCGCCCAGCCGATCCTGCCGCTCGCCGCGCTGTCGGTGCTGGCTGCGACGCTGACCGGGGACGCCGCCGTGCCCATCGCCGGCCTCCTGGTGGCGTTCGCCGTCGCCATCGGCATCGCCCTGACCACGCAGACCGTGAAACGGAGCTGACGAAACCGTGCGCTTGGAAGACCTCCCCTACGCCCACCTGCTGCAACGCCACACCGGGCCGCTGCGGGCCGACACCCGCTACGACACCGTCCACTTCGACGACCTCGACCTGACCGGGCAGCTCGGCGGCGCGCACTTCCTGGAATGCGCGTTCACCGGCATCCGCGCGGAGAACGCGAAGCTGCGCCGGGCCGGCTTCAACGACGCGTGGCTGCACGGCGGGCGACTGGTCGGGGTCGACCTCGCCGAGAGCGAGTGGCAGGACACCGAGATCGACTCCACCGTGCTGGCCGGCATCTCCGCGCACAGCTCCGCGATCCGCCGCACCGTCTTCCGGCAGTGCAAGCTCGAAGCGGTCAACCTGCGCGGGGCGACACTGCGCGACGTCGTCTTCGAGGACTGCCTCCTGCGCGACGTCGACCTCGCCGACGCGAAGCTCACCAACGTGACGTTCCCCGGCTCCACCCTGAACGACGTCCGCCTGCGCGGCGCGACCCTCAAGGGCGTGGACCTCCGCCGAGCCGCCAGCCTCGACCTGCCCGACGGCCACCAGGGGCTGCGCGGCGCGATCATCTCGACGCACCAACTGCTGGACCTCGCGCCGCAGTTCGCGCAGGCGTTGGGGATCGTCGTCAAGGAGTAAAGAGGGAGGGTTCCGCTTCGCGGTCGGTCTTGCCCCGGGGGCCTACTGCCGGAGGGCGGTGATCGTGCCGATGGTGGTGGCGGTCAGGCCGATGGCGAGGGCGATGGTGCCGAGGATGCGGGCGCTGGTGGGGGTCCTCGGGCCGGGGCGCCGTCAACGGCCTTTTGGGTACCCGCCGTTCATCTGGTGAACAGTCCAACAATCCTTCGGGGAAAGTCATGGCCATGTCGCCCCGGCTGCGTGAGGATGCTCGGCGTTCGGCACGAGGTGTCTGAACAACATCATCAGCAGCAGCCGAAGGGACGGGCGGGTCAAAGTGGCAGAGCTGAGTCGTAGGAAGTTCATCGCACTGTCGGCGAGTGCGGCGGCCGGTGCGGCGGTCGCCGGGTCGGGCGTGGCGGGCGGGACGGTCCCGGCGGTCGCGGCGCCGA
Source organism: Kitasatospora griseola (assembly GCF_014648555.1). Classification (GTDB taxonomy): domain Bacteria; phylum Actinomycetota; class Actinomycetes; order Streptomycetales; family Streptomycetaceae; genus Kitasatospora; species Kitasatospora griseola. Next base: position 70,216 of record NZ_BMRI01000037.1, on the reverse strand, counting down.
CGGGGACCACGGGGACCATCACGGACGCCAAGCACATCGTCGTCCTGATGCAGGAGAACCGGAGTTTCGATCACTACTTCGGGATGCTCAAGGGCGTGCGCGGCTTCGCGGACCGCTCGGCGATCCAGATATCCGGCGGCTACAGCGTCTTCAACCAGCCGAACCTGCTGGGCCGTCAGTACCCGTGGCAGTTCAGCGCCACCAAGCCGGCCGGCGGTGCGGACCCGGAGCGGCTGGCGCAGTGCAACGGCGACCTGAGCCACGCCTGGTCCGATCAGCACAAGGCGTGGAACGGCGGCAAGTTGGACTCCTGGGTGGCGGCCAAGGGCAACGTCCGCACGATGGGCTACCTGACCAGGGCGGACATCCCGTTCCACTACGCGCTGGCCGACAACTGGACGGTCTGCGACGCCTACCACTGCTCGGTGCTGAGCGCGACGGGCCCGAACCGCACGTACCACTGGTCCGGCCAGATCGACCCGTCCGGCGCGGCGGGCGGTCCGGCGTACGACGGCGGCGACGAGTCGGGGCTGCGCTGGCAGACGTACGCGGAGGCGCTGGAGAACGCGGGGGTGAGCTGGAAGGTCTACCAGAACGCGTCGGACAACTACGGCGACAACGCGCTGGCGTACTTCACCCAGTTCTCCTCGGCCCCGGCGGGCAGCGCCCTCGCGGTGAAGGGCATGGGCTCCGTCCCGAAGGTCACCAACCGGACGCCGGACGACATCGTGGCGGCGATCAAGGCGGACGTGCTGGCGGGCACCCTGCCGCAGGTGTCGTGGATCGTGCCGGACCAGGCGTCCTCGGAGCACCCGTACGCCACGCCGGCCGACGGCGCGCACTTCGTGCACAACGTGATGGACGCCCTGAACGCCGACCCGAACGTCTTCAACTCCTCGATCCTGTTCGTCAATTACGACGAGAACGACGGCTTCTTCGACCACGTCCCGCCGCCGGCCGCACCCGCCGGCACCGCCGGGGAGTTCTACAGCGGCACCAACATCGGTCTGGGCTTCCGCGTCCCGATGCTCGCCGTCTCGCCGTGGAGCCGCGGCGGCTGGGTGTCCTCGGAGACCTTCGACCACACCTCGGTGCTGCGCTTCCTGGAGAAGTGGACGGCCGCCCAGGGCCGGCCCGCGACGTGCGTGAACATCTCGGACTGGCGTCGCCGGGTGTGCGGCGACCTGACCGGACTGTTCGACTTCGCGAACCCGGTGTACGGGATGCCCGCGCTGCCCGACACCTCGGGGACCATCGGTCTGGCCGCCTGCGGCCCGCTGCCGAACCCGGCGCCCGTCAACAACCAGCTGCCCGCGCAGGAGGCCGGCACCCGTCCGGCCCGGGCGCTGCCGTACCAGCCGGTGGCGAACCTGGACCACCTGGAGTTCGGCTCCGGCGGGGTGATGAAGGTCTGGATCGCGATGTCCAACGCGGGGAGCGCCACCAGCCACTTCGCGGCCTACGCCAACGCCTACCGCTCCGGCGGCCCCTGGCAGTACACCGTCGACCCGGGCGCGGCGACCAGCGACTTCTTCAACTGCGGCACCGGCTACGGCGCGGGCAAGTACGACCTGACGGTGGTCGGCCCGAACCGCTTCCTGCGCCGCTTCACCGGCGACGCCACCGCCGCCGGCAAGAACGCGGCCGTCACCGCGACCTACGCGCCCGCCCCCGACACCGGCAAGCTCGCCCTCTGGTTCAAGCTCGCCAACACCGGCACCGCCCCCGTGACGTTCACCGTCACCTCCACCAACTACCGCACCGACGGCCCCTGGACCTACCAGGTCGCCGCCGGGGCCACCACCAGCGACTGGTTCAACGCGGCGGCCTACACCAACGGTTGGTACGACTTCACGGTGACGGTCAGCGGCGACGCGAGCTGGTCGCAGCGCTTCACCGGCCACCTGGAGACCGGCGCCGCCTCGATCTCCGGCTGACGCGACGTCACACCGCACGCAGGCCGTGCGCGGCGAAGGCGTCGCGCGCGGCCTGCACCTGTTCCGCGGTCGGGGCGGGCGTGTCGGCGAGGGTGAACTCCCGGCCCAGCGCGGCCCACTTGGACTGGCCGAGCTTGTGGAACGGGAGGACGTCGACCCGGGAGACGTTGCCGAGGGAGGCGGCGAAGGCGGCGACGCCCGCGACGTTCTCGGGCGGGTCGGTGAGGCCGGGGACCAGGACGAAGCGCAGGTGGACGTCCTTGCCGAGGTCGGCGAGCCGGCGGGCGAAGTCGAGGGTGGGTTCGAGCCGTTGGCCGGTCAGGCGGCGGTAGAGGGCGCGGTCCCAGGACTTGATGTCGAGCAGGACGAGGTCGGTGTCGGCGAGCAGGGCGTCGTCCGCCCGGGCGCCGAGGAAGCCCGAGGTGTCGAGGGCGGTGTGCAGGCCCAGCTCGTGCTTGAAGCGGTGGAGCAGCTCGCCGGTGAAGGCCGGCTGGAGCAGGGGTTCGCCGCCGGAGAGGGTGGCGCCGCCGCTGCCGGAGGCGTGGATGAAGGCGGTGTACTTGGCGGCCTCGGCGACCACCTCGTCGGCCGTGGTCCGGTGGCCGCTCGCCATCCGCATGGTGTCGGGGTTGTGGCAGTACAGGCAGTTCAGCGGGCACCCGGCGAGGAAGACCACGAACCGGGTGCCGGGGCCGTCCACGCCGGTCGACAGGTCCCAGGAGTGCACCGAGCCGCTCGGCTTCAGAACGGTGGTGAGCATGCCGGTGCCTCCTGGGACCCGTCGACGGTGGCTCAGAGCGAGCCGTGGAAGGTGCGGTTGACGACATCCAGCTGCTGTTCCCTGGTCAGCCGGACGAAGTTGACCGCGTAGCCGCTGACCCGGATGGTCAGCTGCGGGTACTTCTCGGGGTGCTCCATGGCGTCCAGCAGGGTGTCCCGGTTCAGCACGTTGACGTTCATGTGGAACCCGCCGACGGCCGTGTACCCGTCGAGCACGCCCGCCAGGTTGCGCACCCGCTCCTCGCGGGTGCGGCCGAGCGCGTCGGGTGTGACGGTGTTGGTCAGCGAGATGCCGTCCTCGGCGGCGGCGTAGGGGAGTTTCGCCACCGACATGGAGCTGGCCACGTAGCCGTGGGTGTCGCGGCCGTTCATCGGATTGGCGCCCGGGGAGAACGGTTCGCCGGCCCGGCGGCCGTCGGGGGTGGAGCCGGTCTTCTTGCCGTAGACCACGTTCGAGGTGATGGTCAGCACCGACTGGGTGTGCTCGGCGTCCCGGTAGGTGGGGTGCTTGCGGATCTTGTGCATGAACTCCTCGACCAGCCGCACCGCGAGCCCGTCCGCCCGGTCGTCGTTGTTGCCGTACGCCGGGTACTCGCCCTCCACGGTGTAGTCGACCGCGAGCCCGGACGCGTCGCGCACCGGCCGCACCGTGGCGTACCTGATCGCCGACAGCGAGTCCGCCGCCACCGCGAGCCCGGCGATGCCGCAGGCCATGGTGCGCCGCACGGCGCGGTCGTGCAGGGCCATCTCCAGGCGCTCGTACGCGTACTTGTCGTGCATGTAGTGGATGACGTTCAGCGCGTGCACGTACGTCTCGGCCAGCCACTCCAGCTGCCGGTCGAAGCGCTCCACCACCTCGTCGTAGTCCAGGACCTCGGCCTCGATCGGGCCGGTCCCGGGGCCGACCTGCTCGCCGGTGATCTCGTCCCGCCCGCCGTTGATCGCGTAGAGCAGTGTCTTGGCGAGGTTGACCCGGGCGCCGAAGAACTGCATCTGCTTGCCGACCTCCATCGCGGAGACGCAGCAGGCGATCGCGGTGTCGTCGCCGAAGCGCGGGCGCATCAGCTCGTCCGACTCGTACTGCACGCTGGAGGTGTCGATGGACACCTGCGCGCAGAACTCCTTGAAGCCCTGCGGGAGTTTCGGCGACCAGAACACCGTCATGTTGGGCTCGGGGGCCGGGCCCAGGTTGTACAGGGTCTGCAGGTAGCGGAACGAGGTGCGGGTGACCAGCGGGCGGCCGTCGGCGCCGATGCCGCCGATCGACTCGGTGACCCAGGTCGGGTCGCCGGAGAACAGCTCGTCGTACTCGGGGGTGCGCAGGAAGCGGACGATCCGCAGCTTGACGATGAAGTCGTCGATCAGCTCCTGCGCCCGGCTCTCCGTCAGCCGGCCCTCGGCCAGGTCGCGTTCCAGGTAGACGTCCAGGAAGGTCGAGGTGCGGCCGAGCGACATGGCCGCGCCGTTCTGCTCCTTCACGGCCGCCAGGTAGGCGAAGTACAGCCACTGGATCGCCTGTTGGGCGGTGGCGGCCGGCCCGGAGATGTCCTGGCCGTAGCTCGCGGCCATCGCCTTGAGCTCCTCCAGCGCGCGGATCTGCTCGGCCAGTTCCTCGCGCTCCCGGATGGTGTCCTCCACCGCGCGCGGGTCGCGCGGCGCGGCGTCCAGGCCGGTCTTCTCCTCGCGCTTGGCGGCGATCAGCCGGTCCACGCCGTACAGCGCCACCCGCCGGTAGTCGCCGATGATCCGGCCCCGCCCGTACGCGTCCGGCAGACCGGTGACGATGCCGGCCTTGCGGGCGGCCCGGATCTCGGGCGTATAGGCGTCGAACACGCCCGCGTTGTGGGTCTTGCGATGGACGGTGAAGACCTTCTCCCACTGCGGGTCCACCGGGTAGCCGTACGTCTCCAGCGCGCCCGCGACCATCCGCCAGCCGCCGTTCGGCATGATCGCCCGCTTCAGCGGGGCGTCGGTCTGCAGGCCGACGATCAGCTCGTTGTCCCGGTCGATGTACCCGGGGGCGTGCGCGGTGATGGTGGACGGCGTGTCCCAGGAGACGTCCAGGACACCCTTGGCCCGCTCCTCGGGGAACAGGTCGGTGATCCGCCGCCAGATCGCCGCGGTCCGCGCGGTCGGCCCGGCCAGGAAGGCGGCGTCGCCCTCGTACGGGGTGTAGTTCTGCTGGATGAAGTCGCGGACGTCGACGGCGTCCCGCCACAGGCCGCCCTTGAAGCCGTCCCACGCACCGCTGTGGATGCGCTCCGCGTGCTGCGTGCTCATTGCCTCGCTCCCGCCTCTCGCCTACGCGCACTATTGTGAAACGATTCACGAACTCACATGGGATCGAAAAGTCCTGATCAGCGGGGACCTTGGTCCCCGGATCGCTTCCCGAGTCCGAGGCGGGGCCTCACACCGCCCGGTCGTCGCCGTAGTACGCCAGGGTCATCAGCCGCCGCATGTCCCGCAGCATCGGCAGCCGCGGATTGGCCGGCGCGCACTGGTCCTCGTATGCGTTCATCGCCTGCCGGTCCAGCCCCGCCAGGAACGCCGCCTCGTCCACCCCGGCCTCCTTGAACGAGCGCGGAATGCCGACCCGCTCGCGCAGCTCCTCGACCGCGAGCGCCAGCGACTCCACGCCCTGCTCGGGGGTGTCGGCGGGCAGGCCCAGCATCCGGGCGATCTGCCGGTACCGCTCCGGGGCCACGTAGCTGCGGTACTTCGGCCAGCCGGTCACCTTGGCCGGCGCCGAGCCGTTCCAGCGGATCACGTGCGGCAGCAGCAGCGCGTTGGTCCGCCCGTGCGCCACGTGGAAGGTTGCGCCCAGGGTGTGCGCCATCGCGTGCACCGCGCCCAGGAACGCCGAGCCGAACGCCATGCCCGCGATCGTCCCGGCGTTGTGCATCCGCTCCCGCGCCACCGGGTCGTTCGGGCCGTCGTGGACCGCCGCCGCCAGGTTCTCGAAGACCAGCCGGATGCCCTGCAGCGCCAGGCCGTCGGTGAAGTCGTTGGCGTACACCGACACGTACGCCTCGATGCAGTGCGTCAGCGCGTCGAACCCGGAGTCGGCCGTCACCGCCGCCGGGAGGTCGGTCGTCAGCGCCGGGTCCACGATCGCCACCGTCGGGGTGAGCGCGTAGTCCGCCAGCGGATACTTCTGACCGGTCTCCGGGTCGGTGATCACCGCGAACGGAGTGACCTCGCTGCCGGTGCCCGAGGTGGTCGGGACGCACACCAGCTTCGCCTTCTCGCCCAGGTCGGGGAAGGTGAAGGCGCGCTTGCGGATGTCGAAGAACTTCTCCTTCAGGTCCGCGAACTCCACCTCCGGGTGCTCGTACATCAGCCACATCACCTTGGCCGCGTCCATCGGCGAGCCGCCGCCCAGCGCCACGATGGTGTCCGGCCGGAAGTCGCGCATCAGCTCCGCGCCCCGCTCCACCGTCGCGATGCTCGGGTTCGGCTCCACGAAGTCCACCACCCGCACCTCCACCGGCTCCGGGCGCCGCCGCAGCACCTCCCGGACCCGCTCCAGGTGGCCGATCTCCACCATCGTGCGGTCGGTGACCACCACCACCCGGTGCGCGCCGCGCATGTCCGCCAGGTAGCCGAGCGAGTTGCGCTCGAAGAAGATCTTCGGCGGGACCTTGAACCACTGCATGTTGGTGTTGCGCCGCCCGATCCGCTTGACGTTGATCAGGTGCAGGGCCGAGACGTTCCCCGACACCGAGGTGTGCCCCCAGGAGCCGCAGCCCAGCGTCAGCGAGGGCAGGAACGCGTTGTACACGTCGCCGATGCCGCCCTGCGAACTCGGCGCGTTCCAGATGATCCGGCACGCCTGCACCCCGGCGCCGAACTCCTCGGCGAACGCCGCATCCTCGGTGTGCACCGCCGCCGAGTGCCCCAGGCCGTTGAACTCCACCATGCGGGCGGCGAGTTGGACGCCCTGCGCACGCGACCGGGCGCGCAGCACCGCCAGCACCGGGCAGAGCTTCTCCCGGGTCAACGGCTCCTGTGCGCCCACCCCGGCGACCTCCGCCAGGATCACCGAGGTGTCCTCCGGCACCTCGAAGCCCGCCCCCTGCGCGACCGCCTGCGCCGACTGCCCGACCACCGCCGGGTTCAACTTCCCTTTCCCGTCGAACAGGTGGCGCTCCAGCAGAGCCTTCTCCTCCGGGCCCGCCAGGTGTGCCTTCAGCGTCCGGAACTCCGCCAGCGCCGGCTCGTACACCTCGTCGTCCAGGATCACCGCCTGCTCGGAGGCGCAGATCATCCCGTTGTCGAAGGACTTCGACAGCACGATGTCGTTCACCGCGCGCTTCAGGTCCGCGCTCCGCTCCACGTACGCCGGGACGTTCCCCGCGCCCACGCCCAGTGCCGGCTTCCCGCACGAATAGGCCGCCCGCACCATCGAGTTGCCGCCGGTGGCGAGGATCGTCGCCACCCCTTCGTGCCGCATCAGCGCGTCCGTCGCCGCCATCGACGGACGGTCGACCCACTGCACGCAGTGCGCCGGGGCGCCCGCCGCGATCGCCGCGTCCCGGACGATCCGGGCCGCCTCCGCCGAACAGCGCTGCGCCGAAGGATGGAAGGCGAACACGATCGGGTTGCGGGTCTTCAGCGCGATCAGCGCCTTGAAGACGGTGGTGGACGTCGGATTGGTCACCGGGGTGAGGGCGGCGACCACGCCCACCGGCTCGGCGATCTCCACGATCCCGTCGAGGTCGTCCCGGGAGATCACCCCGACCGTCCGCATCCCGGCCATCGAGTGCGTGACGTGCTCGCAGGCGAAGACGTTCTTCACCGCCTTGTCCTCGAACACCCCGCGCCCGGTCTCCTCCACGGCCAGCACCGCCAGCCGGGTGTGCGCGGCCAGCGCGGCCAGCGAGGCCTTCTTGACGATCCGGTCCACCCGTTCCTGGGTGAGACCCGCGTACTCCTGGAGGGCCTTGTGCCCGTTGCGGACCAGGGCGTCGACGTGCTCGGTGATCTCGACGTGCTCGGCGTTCACGGTGGGGGAGTTCTGACCGGACATGGCGCGGCTCACCTCTCGGGGTGCGGCTGCGGGGCGCCCCGGCGGCACTGCCGGGACCGGTTGACCCCCTCAGCGTCGGGCGGCGGACCCTGTCGCGGCTACGGCCGATGGGCGCGATCCACCGGGACCATCGGCCTTCTCCGTTGCGCCGTACGGGAGTTCGGGATGCCCCCGGCGCGGCGGCGGTGTCCGCCGGGCGGGTGAGTCGCAGGCCGCCGGGGTGCGACGCCGGGAGGGCGGTGCGAGGGTGGGCGGAGCCCGCACGGGTACGTGTGACCGATCCCCGGCGGCGTACCGTGACAGGAGAGGCACCGAAGCAGGGGGGACGCCCACCCGAGGAGGAGACATGGGCATCTTCGACAGGTTCCGCCATCAGCCCGCCCAGCCCGCTGCCCCGGCCGAGGACTCCGCCGAGCGGGCCGCCCTCGCCCACGACGAGGCCGCCGACGCCTTCGGCGACACCGTGGAACGCACCCGCGACGAGGCGGAGCGCCGCGTCCAGCAGGAACGCGAGGACCGCGAGGCCGCCGAGAACATGACGGCCGAGGGCGACCCCTGGGGCTGATGACACCCACTCGTGAACGCCGGTGCCGAACGGCGCCGGCGTCCGCCTGTCCGGGGCCGGTGGCTCGGGTGAGGGTCCTGTGACAGTTCAGTGACAGGAGGCATACGCCCCAAGGACGTTGGGAGGGATAGATTGTTCTTGCGCGACGGACCGGGCCGAGGGGAAGATGGCCTGGCAGGAGCGCTGTCTCTTGCAGCTCGGCCAGATTCGATCCCTTGGGGGGGACCACCATGACCGCTCGTCGGTTCGCACCGTCCATCGCTTCCGTGAAGAAGGCCACCGCGGTCGCCGCGATCATGCTCGCCGCCACCGGTGTGGCCGGCGGGACCGCCTGGGCGGACGACAACACGCCGGTGGTGCCGTGCGCCGACGGTTCGGTCCACCTGCCGGGCGAGAACGCGGTCGAGAACGCGCCCGCCCACAACGGGCACGTCGAGCTGACGACCAGCTCCAACATGGCCCCGGCCCTCGACGGCGACACGGCGGTCTACCGGGTGTGGCTCTGGGCGAAGAACAACACCGGGGCCGCGTACCAGCACGTCTCTGTGGTGCCGGTGATCTTCACCCAGCTCGGCGTGATGAACACCAGCAACACCAAGGTGAACTGGGTGAAGGACAGCGGCACGGTCGAGCTGCCCACCCGGATGGGCTGCGACCCGTCGATCTGGGGCGCCTCCGGCGCGCTGGACACGCCGCTGGCGAACGGCGAGACGGTCCGCTTCGAGCTGACGATCACCGCGCCGAAGTCGGTCGCGTCGCAGATCACCGGGGGCACGGTGTTCGCCCGCGGCGCGGCGGACGGCGACCGCAGCCTGGAGAGCAACCACCAGCCCATGCCGCGGGTGGACTCGAACACCGGGCCGGTCTCGCCGTCCCCGTGGGTGTCGCCCTCCCCGTCGGCCTCCCCGTCCTCCTGGACGTCGCCGTCCCCGTCCGCCTCCCCGTCCTCCTGGACGTCCCCGTCGGCCTCGCCGTCCTCCTGGACGTCGCCGTCCGCGTCGCCGTCGCAGACCCCCTGGACGTCGCCGTCCCCGTGGGTGTCGCCCTCCTCGTGGGTGTCGCCGTCCTCGGGCACCGGCACCAACGTGCTGTCCGCGTCGGTTCCCACCAACGTGAACACCGAGCAGGTCGCCGCCGCCGGCAACAGCAGCGACAAGTCCGCGCCGCTGGCCGCCGGGGCCCTCGCCCTCGCCGCCGCGGGCGGCGTGTTCTTCCTCAACACCCGCCGTCGTTCCCGCGGCACCAAGTAACAGCGTCGTTCCCCCGTGTGGCCGGCCCCTTCCGGGGGCCGGCCACACGGCGTTCTGGGCCCCGCCCTCAGGGCTCTCGCGGTGGCAGCGGCGGGCGGCGGAGGTCGGGCCGGGCGACGGTCGGGGGCGGGGGTGCGGCGGCGGGGGTGGTGGTGAGGAGGTCGAGGGCGAGGGTGACGGCGGCGGCGAGGTCGGTGTGTTCGCCGCGGGCCCAGTCGCGCGGGGTGCGGACGACCTCGATGTCGGGGGCGACGCCGTGGTTCTCGATGGAGAAGCCGATGCCGCCGGTGAACCAGGAGGCGTTCTTCGGGACGGAGATCTGGGTGCCGTCGCCGAGCGCGTGCCGGCCGGTCATGCCGACCACGCCGCCCCAGGTGCGGGTGCCGACCACCGGGCCGAGGTCGAGGGCCTTGATGGCGGCGATGATGACGTCGCCGTCGGAGCTGGTGGCGTGGTCGGCGAGCGCGACCACGGGGCCGCGCGGCGCGTCCCGGGGCCAGCGGACGGGCTGCCGGCCGCGGGTGAAGTCCCAGGCGAGGACGCGGCGGCGGAGCTTCTCCAGGACCAGCTCGGAGACGTTCCCGCCGGCGTTCCCGCGGACGTCCAACACCAGTGCGGGGTGGGCGAGTTCGGAGCGCAGGTCGCGGTTGAACTGGGCCCAGCCGGAGCCGCCGAGGTCCGGGATGTGCAGGTAGCCGCACACGCCGTTGCTGAACTCCCGTACCAGGTGGCGGCGTTTGGCCACCCAGTCCTGGTAGCGGATGGGCCGCTCGTCGGTGAGCGGGGTGACGGCGATCCGGCGCAGCCGCTCGCCGTGGCGGACCGTCAGCTCCACCGTGGTGCCGCCGGTGCCGGCCAGCAGCGGCGCGGGGCCGCGCACCGGGTCGGGCGGACGGCCGTCCACGGCGACCAGCTCGTCGCCGTCCTGCACGCCGTAACCGGCGAGCGGCGCACGGGCCTTGGGGTCGGAGGACTCGCCGGGCAGGATCCGGTCGACCAGCCAGCGGCCGTCCGGGTCGCGGTGCGCGTTGGCGCCGAGCAGGCCGAGCGGCAGCTGGGCGATCGCCGGGCCCTCGCCGCGCCGGGACGGGGTGACGTAGGCGTGCGAGGTGCCGAGCTCGCCGAGCAGTTCGCGCAGCAGGTCGGCGAAGTCGTCGGGGGAGGCCACCCGGTCCAGCAACGGGGCGTACTGGTCGGTGAGTTCGGGCCAGTCGAGGCCGCACATGCCGGCGTCCCAGAACTGGTCGGCGACGATCCGGGCGGCCTCGAAGTAGGACTGCCGCCACTCGGCGGCCGGGTGCACGGTGTGGGTGATCCGGCGCAGGTCGACGGCGAGCGGGGCGGTGGGCGCGGCCATCGGGTACAGCTTGAGCGCGCCGCCCGAGAACACCGAGACCGCGGAGCCGTCGGCGGACACCGCGAAGCCGTCCAACTGGTCCACCAGCGTGCTGCGGCGGCCCCGGGCCAGGTCGAAGAACTCCAGCGCGGGGCGGCCGGAGGTGTCCTCCGGGTTGGCGAAGGTCTGGCCGAGCGCGCCGGAGATCGGCCAGCGCAGCCAGATCACCCCGCCGCGCACCGCCGCCGTCGCCGAGTACTTGGAGGCGATCACCGGGAACGGCACCAGGCGCTTGCTCAGCCCCTCCTCGTCCACCCGCACGGTGCCGTCGCCGGTGGCCTCCTCCGGGTCCAGGCCGACCGGCGGGCGGCCCTCGGCCGGGGAGGCGAACGGCGACGGGGTGTCGGCGGCCAGCGGTACCAGGTACGGGCGGCAGCCGAGCGGGAACGACAGGTCGCCGGTGTGCACGTCGTGCACCGGGTCGAAGCCCCGCCAGGACAGGAACACCAGGAACCGGCCGTCCCGGGTGAACACCGGATGCTCGTCCTCGAACCGGCCGCCGGTGACGTCGACGATGCGCTCCGGCCGGTCCACCCGGGCCAGCCGGACGGCGCGCAGCGAGCGGCCCGCGACCGGCTGGGACCAGGTCAGCCACTGCGAGTCCGGGGAGAACGACGGGCTGGAGACCGGTCCGAACCGGGACGCGGCGACCTCGGTGACGCCGCCCTCGGCGGTGTCCACCAGCAGCAGTCGGCCGTCCGAGCAGGCCACCGCCAGCAGACTGCCGTCGGGGGCGGCGGACAGCTCCTGGACCCGGCCGATCCGGCCCGCGGCGATCCGCCGGTGCACGGCCCGCCCGTCCGCCGGGCCGTCCTTGCCGGGCAGCGGTGCCAGCTCGATCGCGTCCTCGCCCTCCGCGTCGGTGACCCAGGCGGCCTGCCCGCCCCAGCCGAGCACCAGCGGCAGCCGGCAGCGTACCCCCGGCGTGTCGGCCAGCACCCGGGCCGGGCCCTCCCGGTGGGTCAGCCAGTACAGCGAGCCGCGCACGTTGATCACCCCGGCCCGGCCGGTGGCGTCGCAGGCCAGGTCCTTGACGTTGTTCGCGGCGCTCACCTGGTACGGGCGGCGGCCGGACCGGGCGCCGCCGAGCGGCACCTCCAGGCGGTGCGGGGCGGGCGCGTCGAGGCTGTCCAGCAGCCACAGGTCGCCGGCGTGCTGGTAGACGATCCGGGTCCCGTCGGTGGCGGCCTCCCGCGCGTAGTACGTGGCGTGGTCGGTGTGCCGGCGCAGGTCGCTGCCGTCCGGGCGCACCGAGTACACGTTGCCGACCCCCTCGTGGTCGGACAGGAACGCCACCCTGGTCCCCGCGGGGGTCGCCACCGGCATCGGCGCGGCCAGGTGCCCCGGCAGGTCGGGCAGCAGCAGGTCGTGGTCCACCCACAGCCGGCCCTTCGCGCCGCCCCGGTACCGCTTCCAGGAGGCCGGCTCGTGCGGGGCGGCATCGGTCAGCAGCACCGTGTGCTCCTCGCCCATCTGGGCGTCCGCGACCGGCCCCCACGGCATCCGGCGGCCCGGCGAGCCGTCCGGCGGCAGCTCCCACGCCCAGGTGTAGTGGGCGAACGGCTCGTGGTACGAGCTGACCGCCAGCACGTCCCCGTTCGGCAGCCACCCCCGCACCCGGGTGTCCTGGCTGCCCCAGTACGTCAACCGGGTCGCCGGGCCGCCCGCCACCGGGGCGGTGAACACCTCCGGGGTCAGCGCGAACCAGCTCGTCCAGGCCAGTGAGGCGCCGTCCGGCGACAGCCTGGGGTGGCTGACCCTGGTCCGGTCGGCACTGGCCCGCCAGGCCCGTCCGACGCGGCCGTCCGCGGCGAGCGGCGCGACCCAGACGTCGTCCTCGGCGGTGAAGGCGAGCAGACCGTCGCGTACATGAGGGAAACGCAGGTATCCGGGCACCACTCCATGGTTCGACCCCGCGCCGGGGGCCGCAACGCGGGCGGGTCCGGGCGCGTTCCCCCGGGCTGAGTCACCGTCAGGGAACGCCGGTCGTCGGTCCATTGACAGGGGCGGGCCGAGCCGGTTCAGTGGTCTAGTCCAACTCCCAGGGTGCGTGCCGGTGCGGCGGCACGCCCCGGGCCGGGAACCCCACAGTCCGGCGGGCGGGAGACGGACGTCCCCCACACATCAGGCAGGAGCATCCCCACATGCGCACTTCCCGGAAGAAGCGGCTGCTCGCCGCCGGAACGGCCTGGGCGGTGGCGGCCGCGGGCGCCGTCGCCATCAGCTTCGGACTGGCCGGGTCGGCCTCGGCCGGCGAATTCCTGGTCAACGGCGGCCTGGAGTCCGGCGCCCTGGCCCCCTGGACCTGCAGCGGCGCCACCGGCAGCGTCGTCACCGGCCACGCGCACAGCGGCAGCTACGCACTCGCCGGCGCGGCCTCCGCCACCGACACCGCCCAGTGCACCCAGACCGTCGCCGTCGCCCCCAATACCACGTACACGCTCAGCGCGTACGTCAACGGCGCGTACGTCTACCTCGGCGTCAACGGCGGCAGCTCGACCTGGACGCCCGGCACCGGCGGCGCCTACCAGAAGCTGTCCGTCAGCTTCACCACCACCGCCACCCAGACCTCCGCCACCGTCTTCACCCACGGCTGGTACGGGCAGGGCGCCTACTACGCGGACGACATCTCGCTGGACGGGCCGGGCGCACCGAGCTCCTCGCCCTCGGCGCCCAGCTCGCCGAGCCCGTCCGCCTCTGCGTCCGCCTCGGCTTCCGCGTCCGCCTCCGCCTCGGCCTCTGCTTCCGCTTCGGCCAGCGCCAGTCCGTCGGGCTCGGCGACCTCGCCGCCGCCGGCCGGGAGCCACGCGCTGGTGGGGTACCTGCACGCGAGCTTCGCCAACGGCGCCGGGTACCTGAAGATGTCGGACGTGCCCGACAGCTGGGACATCATCGACCTGGCCTTCGGCGAGCCGGACTCCATCACCTCCGGCAACATCCACTTCAACCGCTGCCCGGTCGCCCAGTGCCCGGGCGTCGAGTCCGACGCCGACTTCAAGGCGGCGATCGCCGCGAAGCAGGCCAAGGGCAAGAAGGTGCTGCTGTCGATCGGCGGCCAGAACGGCGAAGTGCAGCTCACCACCACCGCCGCACGCGACGCCTTCGTCTCCTCGGTCTCCTCGATCATCGACAAGTGGGGCCTCGACGGCCTCGACATCGACTTCGAAGGACACTCGCTGTCGCTCAACACCGGCGACAACGACTTCAAGAACCCGACCACGCCGGTGATCACCAACCTGATCTCGGCCGTGAAGACCTTGAAGGCCAAGTACGGGGCCAAGTTCCAGCTGACCATGGCGCCGGAGACCTTCTTCGTCCAGCTCGGCTACCAGTACTACGGCTCGGGCCCCTGGGGCGGCCAGGACCCGCGCGCCGGAGCGTTCCTGCCGGTCATCTACGCGCTGCGCGACGACCTGACGCTGCTTCACGTCCAGGACTACAACTCGGGCTCGATCATGGGACTCGACGGCCAGTACCACAACATGGGCGGCGCGGACTTCCACATCGCCATGACCGACATGCTCCTCGCCGGCTTCCCGGTGGCCGGCAACACCGCCAACATGTTCCCGCCCCTCAAGCCCTCCCAGGTCGCGGTCGGCATGCCCGCCAACACCTACGCGGGCAACGGCTACGTCGCCCCGGCCGTGGTCAACCAGGCCCTGGACTGCCTCACCAAGGGCACCGGCTGCGGCTCCTACACCCCGCGCGCCGGCAAGCAGCCGAACCTCCGCGGGCTGATGACCTGGTCGATCAACTGGGACAACTACAACGGGAACGAGTTCTCGAAGAACTTCCACAGCTACTTCGGCTGACCGGGCCGCACGCACGGGGCCGGCCGCCGGGAAGGCGGCCGGCCCCCGCGCGTGCGCCGGTGTGTCCGTCGGGGCAAGGCGGGGAGCCCCTCGATCCCGGCCGCCCCGGTCGTTCGTGACAGGTCGGTTCGCATCCGGTACCGGTCCGGTCACGGGGACCGTTCGCCGTCCGGGTGTCGCGCCATGATCCGAGGGGGCGAGGGGGAGAGATGCAACGAGCACGATCCGTGCGGTGGGCGGGAGCCGTCGCGCTGGTGTTGGCGGCGGTCGGCTGCACGACGCCGCACCGGGACCGGGCGCTGCCCGCGCCGACCGCCACCGCGCCGACCGCCTCTGCTGCGGCCGACTGCGCGTACCCGCGCTACGAGTTCACCCCGGACGTGAGGACCGAGACGCTGACGTACGTCACCCCGGCCGTCACTCTCACGGCGCCGGACGGCGGCCCGGTGGACTTCTCCCACGCGCTGGCCGTCCGGCCGCTCACCGCGACGGCGGTGTCGAGCGCGGGCGGCGCGGACGCCCGCCACGCGTACGACGCGTTCGTCCGCCAGTCGCGCACCCCGGGGCTGCCGGAGTTCGGCAAGCCGCTGAAGCCGTATTCGAACCCGACCGCGGGCGTCGGCAAGCCGGGCCGGTTCCTCGGATACGCGTTCAACTGGGTGATCACGAGTTCCTTCGTCCGCCACTGCGCGGGGACGGGCGCGGGGCGCCCGGACGCCGTCGGCTCCGTCACCAGCTTCCAGGCGGACTTCCCCCTGGCGGGCACGGTGGACTGCGCCGAGCCCGCCGGCCAGAGCGGACGCGAGGCCGCCCGGCTCATGTGCGGCGCCGACGCCTGACGACCGGCAGGCGGTCCGGGCCAGGGCGCCTGCGCGCCGCAGGCGGGTGCGGGGTGGGGACGGGGTGCCTAGCCTGAGGGGAGGAGGTGGTGGTGATGCTGGGCGATGCGCCGTTGTGCGCGGTGATTCCGGTGACCGACATGGGACGGGCGAAGCAGTACTACCGGGAGACGCTCGGGCTGGAGGTGGTGACGGAGGGGGCAGAGGATGTCACGTTCCGGTCCGGGGGCTGTGAGTTCTCGCTGTACGAGACGCCCTACGGGGGGCAGGCCGGTCACACGCTGGCCAGTTGGAAGGTCGCCGACCTGGACACCGAGATGACCGAACTGCGCGGTCGTGGCGTGGTGTTCGAGGAGTACGACCTGCCGGGCCTGAAGACCCTGAACGGTGTCGCCGAGGCCGACGGCATGCGGGCCGCGTGGTTCAAGGACCTGGACGGCAACGTGCTGTGCGTGAACGAGCGGCGTGCGGCGTGAGGAGGGGCGAGGAACAGCGAAAAACACAGAAGGCCCCTCGCTTCCGCGAGGGGCCTTCT
>NZ_BMRI01000037.1:44822-54025 GCF_014648555.1 Kitasatospora griseola | reverse complement strand
GCCAGGGACTCGAACCCCGGACCCGCTGATTAAGAGTCAGCTGCTCTAACCAACTGAGCTAGCGGCGCTTGCTGACGGAGAGAACATTACCTGGTCAGCGCCGGAAACACACAATCGGTCCGGTTGGGGCAGGAACGTATGCTGAACGCGGCCGTCCGCTTTCTGCGAGAGGAACCGTCGTGGGCCAGCTGACCCTGCTCTTCCTGGTGCTGCTCGCCTCCGTGGTGACGATGCCGCTGGCGCGGAAGAGCAGAATCCCGCAACCGGTGCTGATGACCATGGTGGGTCTGGTGTTCGCCGTGGTGCCGCAGATTCCCAACGTGGAGATCGACCCGGAGTTCATCCTGCCGCTGGTGCTGCCGCCGCTGATCTTCGCGGTGGCGCGGCGTTCCTCGGTGCGGTACTTCAAGGCCAACGTCCGGTCGATCCTGCTGCTGGCCGTCGCGCTGGTGATCGTCACGACCACGGCCGTCGCGGGTGTCTTCTCCTGGCTGGTGCCGGCCGCGCCGCTCGCGGCGGCGGTCGCGCTGGGCGCGCTGGTCTCGCCGCCCGACCCGGTGGCGGCCGTCGCGGTGGCGGGCGAGGTCGGGTTGCCGCGCCGGCTGGTCTCGGTGCTGGAGAGCGAGGGCCTGTTCAACGACGTCACTGCGATCGTCGTGTACTCGCTGGCGATCGAGGCGGTGGTCGACGGCGACCTGTCGGTCGGGCACGCGCTGCTGCGGTTCCTGCTGTCGGCGGTGGTCGCGGTGCTGGTCGGCGTCGGACTGGGCTGGGCCAACGCCAAGCTGGCGGGCCGGCTGCAGGACCCGACGCAGCAGGTGGCGCTGAACCTGCTGGTGCCGTTCGCCGCGTACACCCTGGCCGAGGAGGCGCACGGCTCCGGCGTGCTCGCCGTGGTGGTCTGTGCGCTGTACCTGGCCGACCGGGCGTCCGACGCCGACGACGTGTCGTTCCGGCTGGTCGGCAACGCGTTCTGGGAGATCGTCGAGACGCTGATCACCGGCGTCGCGTTCGGCCTGATCGGCCTGGAGCTGTCCACCGTCCTGCGGGACGTCAAGGACACCTGGCACACCATGCTCGGCGACACCGCGATCGTGATCGCCGTGGTGGTCCTGGTCCGGCTGCTGTGGCTGCTGCCCGCCGCGTGGCTGTCCAAGCGGCTCAGCCACGGCGACGAGGACACCCCGATCAGCTGGCGGGAGACCGTGGTGCTGTGGTGGTCCGGGATGCGCGGCGTCGCCACCGTCGCGCTGGCCCTCGCCATTCCGCTGTCCCTGCACAACGGGCTGGAGTTCCCGGCCCGCAGCGAGATCATCTTCATCGCGTTCAGCGTCGTCCTGTTCACCCTGGTGGTGCAGGGCCTGACGCTGCCCTACGTGGTGAAGCTGCTCGGCCTCGACAGCGACCACGACGCGCACGAGCAGGCCGTCCGGGACCTGTGGTGGCGGGCCGCCAAGGCCGGGCTGCACCGGCTGACCGAGCTGGAGGAGCAGGACCAGCTGCCGCCGGAGATCACCGAGCGGCTGCGCGAGCGCCAGCACGACCGGCTGGCCCGGCTCTGCCCGGACCGGTACGAGGAGGAGGAGGCGCTGGAGGCGAAGCGCCGCGGCAAGAAGTGGCGGCAGGCGTTCACGGTCGAGCAGGAGATGATCGCCGCGTCCCGCCGCGAGGTGCTGATCGCCCGCGGCGAGGCCGGCGCCGACCCCGAGATCGCGGACCACGTGCTGCGGACGCTCGACCTCCAGTCGGCCAGGAAGTGACGGTCCGTCGACCGCCCGGTGCGCAGGCCCGCGGATGTCCCTGCGGCGTGCTCCGCAGGGAATAGGGTTGGGGCGGGCAAGGCTGACGACGGATGAGGCAGACGCACCGTACCGGCCGGCCCCAGCGCACCCCTCCCGCCGGACCTGCCGGTATCGGCACCCGCATGACGCAAGGAGCAACCGATGTCGGACACCCCCGCCAACGGCCGGACCCCGCTGGACCGCACTCCGCAGTGGGCCGCGCTGGGCAAGCACCGGGCCGAGCTCGGCGACCAGCACCTGCGCGAGCTGTTCGCCGCCGACCCCGACCGGGGCAGCCGCTACACCCTCCAGGTCGGCGACCTCTTCATCGACTACTCGAAGCACCTGGTCACCGACCGCACCCTGGACCTGCTGCGCCAGTTGGCCGCCGCCACCGGCGTCGCCGAGCTGCGCGACGCGATGTTCCGCGGCGAGAAGATCAACACCACCGAGGACCGCGCCGTCCTGCACACCGCGCTGCGCGCCCCGCGCGGGGCGGTCGTCGAGGTCGACGGGGAGAACGTCGTCCCGGCCGTGCACGCCGTGCTGGACAAGATGGCCGACTTCTCCGAGCGGGTGCGCTCCGGCGTCTGGACCGGCCACACCGGCAAGCGGATCCGCAACGTCGTCAACATCGGCATCGGCGGCTCCGACCTCGGCCCGGCGATGGCCTACGAGGTGCTGCGCTCCTACACCGACCGCGACCTGACGGTCCGTTTCGTCTCCAACGTGGACGGCGCCGACCTGCACGAGGCGGTGCGCGACCTGGACGCCGCCGAGACGCTGTTCATCGTCGCCTCGAAGACCTTCACCACCATCGAGACCGTCACCAACGCCGTCGCCGCCCGCAGTTGGCTGCTGGAGCAGCTCGGCGCGGGCGAGGAGGCCGTCGCCAAGCACTTCGTGGCGCTGTCCACCAACGCCCAGGGCGTCGCCGACTTCGGCATCGACACCGCCAACATGTTCGAGTTCTGGGACTGGGTGGGCGGCCGCTACTCGTACGACTCGGCGATCGGCCTGTCGCTGATGATCGCGATCGGCTCGGAGCGCTTCCAGGAGATGCTGGCCGGCTTCCGGCTGGTCGACGAGCACTTCCGCACCGCGCCCGCGGAGCAGAACGCCCCGCTGCTGCTGGGCCTGCTCGGGGTCTGGTACGGCGCGTTCTTCGACGCCCAGGCGCACGCGGTGCTGCCGTACTCGCACTACCTGTCGAAGTTCACCGCGTACCTGCAGCAGCTCGACATGGAGTCCAACGGCAAGTCGGTGGACCGCGAGGGCCGCCCCGTCGACTGGCAGACCGGTCCCGTGGTGTGGGGCACCCCCGGCACCAACGGGCAGCACGCCTACTACCAGCTGCTGCACCAGGGCACGAAGGTCATCCCGGCCGACTTCCTGGGCTTCGCCCGCCCGGTCGACGACCTGCAGGCCGGCCTGGTCGCCCAGCACGACCTGCTGATGGCCAACTTCTTCGCGCAGACCCAGGCGCTGGCGTTCGGCAAGACCGCCGAGGAGGTCGCGGCCGAGGGCGTGCCCGCCGAGCTGGTCCCGCACAAGACCTTCCGCGGGAACCACCCGACCACCACCATCCTGGCCGACGAGCTCACCCCGCACGTGCTCGGCCAGCTGATCGCCCTCTACGAGCACAAGGTGTTCGTCCAGGGCGCCGTCTGGAACATCGACTCCTTCGACCAGTGGGGCGTGGAGCTCGGCAAGGTGCTGGCCAAGAAGATCGAGCCGGTGCTGCTGACCGGTGAGGGCGGCGAGGCGCTGGACGCCTCCACCGCCTCCCTGGTCGGCCGCTACCGCGAGCTGCGCGGCCGCAAGTAGTCCGATCCGTACGACGAGGGCCCCGGGGCGATCCCCGGGGCCCTCGTCGTACGCGGCGTCAGCCGACGCGCGCCAGCAGGGAGTCCGCGTGCGCCGAGATGAGGGCGCGGGCCAGCTCCGGGTCGGGGACGGCGAGGGCGTCGGCGAGCGCCAGGTGCTCGGCGTGGTCCTCGGCGGCGTGCTCGCTGGTCGCGGTGGCGGCGGCCGAGATGCGTATCTGACGGTCCCACAGGGTCTCGTACAGGGAGGTCAGGACGGGGTTGCCGGCCGCCCGCAGCAGGGTCAGGTGGAAGTGCCGGCCGGCCTCGACCGGGTGCGGGTCGCGGTGCTCGCAGGCGGCGCGCAGCTCGGCGGCGGCGGCCGTCAGCGCGGCCGGGCCGCGCTCGGCCAGGGTGTCGACGGCGGCGCGCTCGAACAGCACCCGGGCGGCCAGCACGTTCCGGGCCTCGCCCGGGGCGATCGGGACGACCTGCGCGCCGCGCTTGGGGTACAGGCGCAGGAAGCCCTCCGACTGCAGGCGCAGGAACGCCTCCCGGACCGGGGTGCGGGACAGGCCCAGCTCGATCGCGACCACGCCCTCGGAGAGCAGCGTGCCGCCCGGCCAGGAGCCGTCGAGCAGCCGGGTGCGGACGTGCTGGTAGGCCCGCTCCGCGGTGGACTGCGGATCGGCGGCGGTCGCGGCGGTCGGGTCGGTCTGCGCGTCGGTCACTCCGCCATTCTGCCACGCGATCCCTTCTTGCATCCATGCTTGCATCTATGATGCTGGCATGCCTCCGAACGACCCCGGCCCACGCACCGCCCTGTTCGTGACCTGCCTGAACGACACCCTGTTCCCCGGCACCGGTCGCGCCACCGTCACCCTGCTGCGCCGCCTCGGCGTCGAGGTGGACTTCCCGCCGGCCCAGAGCTGCTGCGGGCAGATGCACTTCAACACCGGCTACCGCAAGGAGACCGCCAAGCTGGCCCGGCACTTCGTGGACACCTTCGGCGGCTACGACCGGATCGTGGTGCCCTCGGCGTCCTGCGCCGGCATGCCCGCCGAGGCGTACCCGCAGGCGGCGGTCGGCGACCCCGGGCTGGCCCGGGAGGTCGCCGAACTCGCGCCCCGCGTAGTCGAGTTGACGGAGTACCTGACCGACCGGCTGGGCGTCGTGGAGGTCGGCGCGTACTTCCCGCACCGGGTCACCTACCACCCGACCTGCCACAGCCTGCGCGCCACCCGGCTGGGGGAGCGGCCCTACCGGCTGCTGCGCGCCGTCAGCGGCATCGACTTCGTGGAGCTGCCCGCGCAGGACGAGTGCTGCGGCTTCGGCGGCACCTTCTCGGTGAAGAACCCGGCGGTCTCCGGCGCGATGAACGGCGACAAGGCCCGGCACGTGCTGGAGACCGGGGTGTCCGTGCTGGCCGCCGTCGACAACTCCTGCCTGATGAACATCGGCGGCCGGCTGAACCGGGACGGCCACCCGGTGCGCACCCTGCACCTGGTGGAGATCCTCGCCCGGACCGAACAGGACGGGCCGATGCCCGGCCTCCCCGTGGTGGAGGGTGCACGATGACGAGGTCGTTCCTGGGCTGGCCCGCGTTCCCGGAGGCCGCCGAACGCGAGGTCGGCAACCGGCAGCTGCGGGAGAACGTGCGCCGCGCCACCCACACCATCCGCGGCAAGCGGGCGGTGCTGGCCGCCGAACGCCCCGACTGGGAGGCGCTGCGGGACGCCGCCGCCGGAATCAAGGACCAGGTGCTGGCGAACCTGGAGAGCCACCTGCTCCAGGTCGAGGAGAAGGTCACCGCCGCCGGCGGCACCGTGCACTGGGCGCGGGACGCCGCCGAGGCCAACCGGATTGTCACCGACCTGGTCCGGGCCACCGGCGAACGCGAGATCGTCAAGGTCAAGTCGATGCTCACCGAGGAGATCGGCCTCGACGCCGCCCTCGAAGCCGCCGGGATCAACGCCCGGGAGACCGACCTCGCCGCTACCATCGTCCAGCTCGGCGACGACCTGCCCTCGCACGTGGTGGTGCCCGCGCTGCACCGCAACCGCACCGAGATCCGCGACATCTTCGTGCGCGAGATGGGCCGGCACGGCCGCCCCGCGCCCGAAGGGCTCACCGACGAGCCCGCCGAACTCGCCGAAGCGGCCCGGCTGCACCTGCGGGAGAAGTTCCTCGGCGCGAAGGTCGCCGTCTCCGGCGCCAACTTCCTGGTCGCCGAGACCGGCACCCTGGTGGTCGTCGAATCCGAGGGCAACGGCCGGATGTGCCTCACCCTCGCCGACACCCTGATCTCCGTCGTCGGCATCGAGAAGACCGTCCCGAGCTGGCAGGACCTGGAGGTCTTCCTGCAACTGCTCGCCCGCAACGCCACCGGCGAACGGATGGCCCCCTACACCAGCACCTGGACCGGGCTGGGACCATCGAAGGGGGCCGACGGCGACGGCCCGCAGACCTTCCACCTGGTCCTGGTCGACAACGGCCGCACCCGCGCCCTCGCCGACCCGACCGGCCGGCAGGCGCTGCGCTGCATCCGCTGCGGCGCCTGCATGAACATCTGCCCCGTGTACGAGCGCACCGGCGGCCACGCCTACGGCTCCGTCTACCCCGGACCGATCGGCGCGATCCTCAACCCGCTGCTCAAGGGCCTCGACGACCCGCAGACCGCGTCCCTGCCGTACGCCTCCACCCTGTGCGGCGCCTGCAACGAGGTCTGCCCGGTGCGGATCCGCTTCACCGACGTGCTGCTCGACCTGCGCGCCCAGGTCGCCGACGGCGGGAAGCACCCCGTCGAACGTGCCGCACTCGGCGCCGTCGGCGGAGTGATGGAACACCAGGCCGCCTGGAAGGCCGCCGTGAAGAGCATCGGACTGGTCGGCCCGCTGCTGCTGCCCCGGAAGATCCGACTGCCCGGCCCGCTCGGCGGCTGGACCGACAGCCGCACCGTCCCCGCCATCCCCCGGGAGTCCTTCCGCACCTGGTGGAAGCGGACCGAAGGAGACGCCAAGTGACCGACGCCCGCACCGAGATCCTCCGCCGGATCCGCGCCGCCGCCGTCCCGCCCGCGGTGGCTCCGCCCCGGCACTACCTGCGGCACGCCCCCGGCCTCGACGAGACCGACCGCCCGACCGTGCTCGCCCTGTTCGCCGAACGGCTGACCGAGTACGGGGCCACCGTGCTGCGGGCCGACACCGCCGCTGCCGCCGTGGCGCAGGCCCTCGACGGCGCACGCAGCGTGGTGGCGCCCGTCGGGCTGCCCGACGAGTGGACCGCCGACTGGAGCGGCGAGGTGCTCGTCGACCGGCCGCTGCTGGAGACCGCCCGACTCGACGCCGCCGACGCCGTCCTGACGGCCTGCACCGCCGCCGTCGCCGAATCCGGGACCCTGATCCTCGACGGCGGACCCGGACAGGGCCGGCGCGCCGCCACCCTGCTGCCCGACCTGCACGTCTGCGTGGTCCGCGCGTCCCAGGTGCACTCCGCGCTGCCCGGCGCGCTCGCCGTCCTCGACCCCGGGCGCCCGCTCACCTTCATCAGCGGGCCGTCCGCCACCGCCGACATCGAGATGATCCGGGTCAAGGGCGTCCACGGACCGCGCCGACTGGCGGTGGTCCTGCTGCCCTGAGATCAGCCCTCGGGGGTCGGCGCCGCGGAGATCGTCGGCCCCGCCGGACGCGGCGCCGGACCGTGCTGCGCCGTGTACACCAGCCCGAACCCCAGGCCGGCCACCAGCGTCACAGCCCCCGTCCACACGGACACCTGTCGCAGCCGCCGCTGCAGCCCCTCGCGCCGATGGGCGCGCAACGCCGCCGCCTCGGCCTCGGCGAGCTCGGCGTCGAGCCAGGCGGCCCAGTCGGAGTGCAGGTCGTCGGACGCCATGACCGGGACATTAGCAGCCCTTTACGCGCACCCGGCCGAGCGACGGACCCGGGCCGCCCGTGGCCGGGAACGCCGAAGGCCCCTCGCTTTCGCGAGGGGCCTTCGACCGTCTGTGCGCCGCCAGGGACTCGAACCCCGGACCCGCTGATTAAGAGTCAGCTGCTCTAACCAACTGAGCTAGCGGCGCTTGCTGACGTGGAAGACTTTAGCAGCGGCCGGGGCCGGAGCCCAAATCCGTTTCCGGCCGGAGCGCCGCGTCCCGGGCACCCGGGGTTCAGCGGGTGTTCGGCAGCAGGTCGCCCGCCTCGCGCGGGGTGCGGGCACGGGCGGCGCGGACGCAGGCCCAGAGGAGGACGGGAGCGCCCGGCAGCCAGGGCTCGCGGGTGTCGGGGGCGACGATCCAGCGTCCGCCGGCGGTGTCGGTGGAGTCCGCCGCGCGCTGGACCGGGGGGACGGTCACCGCGTCGCCGATGCCGTGGCAGAGCAGCGGCGGGACGTCCCGGGCCCACTCCTCCCAGGCCAGCAGGGTGCGCAGCCGGGCCGCGGCGCCCGGCTGCGCGAACAGCAGGGTGCGGCCGCGGAAGGCGGCCACCGGGCCGCAGCCCGGGCCGGACGCCCACAGCTCGTCGAGCACCCGGCGGCCGAACACCGAGGGCATGCTGATCACGTCGAAGACCCGGCCGCACGGCAGGACGGCCGGCGCCCACGGGCGGGCCTCCCACAGTGCGCGCATGCTGCTCGGGTACTCGCTGGCGGAGGCCAGCCACGCCTCTCCGGCGACGCTGACGTACTCGACGGCCTGATAGGTCCAGATGTCCACCCGCCCAGCGTGGACCGGACACGCCCGGGATCGCGGCGAAAACCGCGTTCACCGGACATCGGCGGCGGCGAGGGCGTACTATCGCCCGCCGCATATGCCAGTGGCCTGGCGGGGAAGTCAGTCCTGCGGGGTGCGGCGCTGCAGGCTGCGGCCGTACTCGACCATCTTCAGCGCGTAGTCGGGCGTCCACTCGGCGCGCTCGGCGATCTGCTCCGCGGAGAGCGCGTCGAAGCGGCGCGGGTCGGCGAGCTGGGCCGCGGCGATCGCCTGGAAATCCGTGGCGCGCTCCGCCGCGGCGCGGAACGCCAGCGTCAACTCGGTGGAGCGGGAGAGCAGTTCGGCCGGATCGGCGATCGACTCCAGGTCGAAGAAGCGCTCCGGCTCGGGCTCCCTGCCCTCCGGCTCGAAGATCAACTGGGCCGGGCGGATCCGACGCCCCCGATCGCCAAGCCCCGGCACGGCCGGTACGGCAGCCGGAACCGGCGTACCGCTCTGGTCGGACGTCTGCGGGTGCGAGTCGGGCATGGCGGGGCACCTCCGGGGTGGTGAACGGGAAGACGGCCGTCGTCCATTGTCGCGCGCGGACCGCAGGTAGCGGAACGGTGCGCCCCCGGTTTGCTATTCCCCACCACCGGCGCACGCCGTCCACCTCGCGCCGGGGCGCATCAGGACAGGCGCACCCGGTGCTCCGACAGACGCGCCAGCACCGCGTGGTTAGCCTCCCAGCCGTCCGGGAACTTCACCGCCACCCCCAGCTGCACCGGCTCCGTCGACGGATGCTCGTCCAACAGCTCCGCGATGCCCGCCCGGGCCACCACGATGCACGCGTGCCGGTGCCGCGACGCCAGCACGCACAGCCGGCCCGTCTCCAGGTGGAACGCCGTCGCGTCCGGGCGGCCCGACAGC
>NZ_BMRI01000037.1:37946-44789 GCF_014648555.1 Kitasatospora griseola | reverse complement strand
GGATGCAGCACCACCGTGACGTCGTACTCCCGACCCTGCAGCCGGTTCGCGGTGTCCACCGTCACCGCCTCGCCCAGCGCCGGATCCACCGGCACCCCCAGCCGGGCCAGCTCCGCCCGCACCGCCGCCGCCTGGTCCCGGTGCGCCGTCCCCACCGCCACCCGGCCCGCCGTCAACCGCGCCGAACCCTGCTCCGAGACCGCCGTCAACTCCCGCTCCAGCAGCCGCTGCACCGTCCGCGCCACCGCCGCCACCGCCTGCGCGTCGGTGCGCACCGTGTGCCGGGCCGGCAGCTCCAGCAGCGCCCAGCCGCTGTCGGCCGCCTCGTCGATCGCCGCGTCCACCGCCGAACCGTCCGCCCGCACCCCCGGATGCAGCGTCCGCTCACCCGGGCCGGTGCCCGAACGGAACGGCGTGTACGGGTAGAACGCCGAGGAGATCAACGGCGCCGCCGAGGCCGGCAGCCGCCACGACACCGGCAGCCGGTGCGGCCGGATCGCCGGATTGTGCGCCAGCAGCGTCACCACCGCCGAACTGGACGGGTCGTACGACAGACCCGCCCACTGGTCGGTGCCCACCACCGTGAACGGGTCCAACTGGCCCGGATCACCCACGAACAGCGCCCGCTCGAACAGCCGGGCCACCGCCAGCAGCGCGTCCGAACGCATCTGGTACGCCTCGTCCACGATCGCTTGCCGCCACGGCTGCTCGGTCTTCACCCACTGCCACTTCGCCGCCGTGGAGATCACCACGTCCTGCTCCAGCAGATCCGCGACCTTGTCCTTCGCGGTGACGTTCACATGCCGCAACGCCTCCGGGGCCGGCCTGGAATCGCTCGCGTGCAACCGGCCGATCGACATGTCCGGCGCCTTCGACGCCAACCGGTCCACCAGGTCGTCCACCTGGCTGTTGGTCTGCGCGACGATCATCAGCCGCTCGCCCGCGCCCACCAGCTCCCGGGCCGCCCGCACCACCAGCGTCGACTTGCCCGCACCCGGCGGGGAATCCACCACCACCCCGCGCGGGGCGCCCGGCCGCGGCCGCACCACCGCGTCCAGAATCCCCGCCACGGCCCGGTCCGCGGCCTCGCCCGGCGACAACGCGCCCGTCGCCGCAGCATCCTGAGGGTCGATCACCAGGTCTCCAGAGAAGCTCATCCGTACGTCATTCCCACTCGTCCGCACCGGCCGGTGAATCCTCGCCGACCACCGGCGGACCACCGTGCGTCCACGGAGTGTCCGCAGGCTCCGGCAACGGCGCCGACTGCCGCGGCGACAGCTCGAACAGCGTGAACACCACCTGGTCGCCCACCGCCGGCACACTGCCCGGCTCCGGATCCTTCCGCCGACCCATGCCCGACAGCAGCCGCACCACCACCTCGCCCGGCTCCGCCGAGACGATCTCCGCCCGCTGCGCCGGCTCCGCGTGCGCCCGGTACACCTCCCGGCCCGGATCGGCGTGCGGACGGTCCCCCGTCCGCACCACCAGCAGCGGACGCGGCTTCGGCGACTTGCCCTGCGTCCACTCCGGCACCACGTCCACCACCTCGCCGGCGAACGCCTCGCCCGCCAGCCGGCGCTCCGCCATCGCCAGCGGATCGTCCAGCGCCTCCTGGATCTCCAGCTTCGCCTGCTCCCGCTCGCGCTGCGCCAGCTTGCGGGCCGCCGTCACCGCGTCGTCCCGGCGCGGCTGCGGCGGCTCGCCCGCCGCCACCCGGTCCCGGTGCATGGTGAACGACCAGCGGTCGCCCTCCCAGCGGTCCGGCAGATGACCGGCCGGCGGCAGCCCGCGCAGCAGATCCACCCCGCGCCACACGTCGTGCCAGGTCGGCAGCGTCGCCGCCAGCAGCACCCGGGCCAGCTCCGCCCGGGCCCGCTCGACCAGCCCCGCCGCCCGGCGCTCCTGCACCGCGTCCCGCGAGGCGTCGGCCTGCTCCCACACCGCCACCGCCGCGTCGTGCCGCAGGATCGCCGGGGCCAGCACCCGCTCGTCGAACTTCGGATCCGTCGCCGGACCGGCCGGCGGACACCGCAGCAGACCGTCCGCGTCGCGCGCCGACTCCACCCACTCCGCGGCGACCGCACCCGTCACCGCCGGCTCCATGCCCTCCGGCGGCAGGTGCCAGGCCAGCCGGGCCGCCAGGTGCTGGTCCTCCAGATTCGACTGACCCGTCGCCCAGTGCCGCGACAGCAGGCCCGTCATCGCCAGCAGCATCGACGAGCCCGGCACCTGCGCCCGGTCCGTCAGATGCGTCAACCACCGGCCCAGCAACGGCACCCGGGTCGGCGCCGGGTACTCGCCCGGATCCGGGTCCTCCGCCGTACGACGGAACCGGGTGGAACGGCCCAGCAGCGCCAGATGCGCCACGCCCGCCGCGTTCGGCACGATCAGCTGCGGCGCGTCCGCGCACAACTCCCGCACCACCGGCAGCTTCTCGCCGCTCACCGGGTCCTTCTCCGAACCCTCCAGCAGCTCCACCTGCTCGTTGAACGACTCCAGGTACGGCACCACGTCCGCCGCCATCGCCGCCAGGAACTCCGAACGCTGCGTGCGGTTCAGCGGCTGCGGCACCAGATGCAGCCGCGGCGCATCCCGGTCCGTGCCCAGCAGCACCGCCAGCGGCGCACCCGCCTCACCCGCCGCCGCCAACGGCACCAGCACCATCGGGCGCTCCGACAGATGCCGGTGCCGCACCGTCGCCAACGGCTCCGCCCGCTGACCGCGCACCGCCTCCAACCGCGCCAGCGTGGACAGCAGACTCACCGGACGCCCCCGAGCCGCGCGCCCCCGACCGCCAACGCCTCCGCCCGCAGCCGCGCTGCGTACGCCAACCGCTCGGACGCCTCGTCCAGCCCCAACTCCGCCAGCAGCGCGGGCTCCAGGCCCTGCTCCACACCCCGCTCGGCCGCCGCCAGAGCCGCCTCCACGGTGCGCAGCGAACCCAGCTCCCCGCGCACCCCGCGGCCCAACTGCTCCACCGCACCCGCACACCTGGCCTGCGACCGGCAGTGGAAACCCAACTCGCAGGTCGAGATGCACTCCGGACCGTACGCGGCCGGCACCGTCGACACCGCCTCCGCCAACTCCTCGACCGGACGGGTCGGCGCCCCCGAGTCGTCCCGCGCCAGGTCGAAGGTCACCCCCTCCGGCAGCGCCGCCAGCAGCTGCTCCACCCCGGTCATCCGGGACAACTGCCGCCGGGTGGTGGACAGTTCGCGCCGCACGTCGACCGGCATCGCGACCGGGCGGTTGGAGAAGTCCTGCGGGCAGACCAGCAGCACCGTCAACTCCGGCGCGCCCGGCAGCTCCTGTACCGCGTAAGGATCCGCGGACGGCACACCACCGGCCAGCCGGGCCGCCGCCTCCTGCAGGGCCAGCACGTACACCGCGGCCTGCCGGGCCGCCGCGCCGACCTTCGCCGGATCGGCCGAACCGTCCAGCACCGGGAAGGACTTGATCTCCACCACGGTGCACCGGCCGCCGTGCACCACCACCGCGTCCGGCTCCAGGTACGCCGGGCTGCCGGCCACCTGCAGACGCAGCATCGGATGGTCCAGCAGCGTCCAGGACGCAGGGTCGGCGGCCGCCTCCGCCAGCGCCGCCAACGTCCGCTCCGTGCGCACCGCGGGGGACTGCGACGGCAGCAGATCCGGCACCGCCAGGGAGGCCACCTCCTCCTCCGGCACCCCCAGCATCCGGCGCAGCGGCTCCAACAGCACCGCGTAGCCGTCCCGCTTCAGCCGGGACTCGAACTGCAGGCCCCGGCGGATCGCGAACGGCGACTGGCCGAACGGCGCGGGCCGGCCCAGGCGGTCCGCCAGCGCGGTCTTGTCCACCCCCGCGGCATCCAGCAATGCGCGGCGGCGGCATCCGGGATTGGCGGCGAGAGCGGCGAGGGCCCGGGCGTCGAGACTGCGCTGCGGCGCGGAGCCGCGCAGCTCGGAGAGCCGCCGGAGCGACGGGGAAGCCTGCCCCAAGTGCGAGACGTTCATGGTGCGGCCCAGTCTCGCACCCGCCGCCGACAAAGCGGAGCCGGTCACTCGATCCGGCCGGTCCGGTGGGGGATCATGGGCCCGGTGGTCCGCAACGGCGCGGCCGCGCCCCGCAGTCCTCGAAGCCCTTCGCGCTCCCCGCGCACCCCCTTCGAATGAGGTAGCCCCCATGCCCGCCCGCATCGTGCTGGTCCGCCACGGCGAGACCGCCTGGTCGGTCACCGGCCAGCACACCGGCCGCACCGACATCCCGCTCACCGACGAGGGCCGCGCCATGGCCCGCGCCCTCGGCGAGCGCCTCCGCCGCGCCCCCTGGCACGGCCTGCCCACCGCGGCCGTCTACACCAGCCCGCTCTCCCGCGCCCGCGAGACCGCCGAACTCGCCGGCTTCGGCGACCGCGCCGTCGACCGCCCCGAGCTGCTGGAATGGGACTACGGCCAGTACGAGGGCCGCACCGGCGCCGACATCCGCGCCACCGACCGGCCCGGCTGGCTGATCTGGCGCGACGGCGTCCCCGGCGGTGAGAAGCTCTCCGAGGTGGCCGCCCGGGTCGACGCCTTCCTCGCCGAGCTCAACGGACGGCACGGCGTCCCCGACGCCGACACCACCACCATGCACTGCGCCGACTGCGAGGTCGTGCTGTTCGCCCACGGCCACCTGCTGCGCATCCTCACCGCCCGCTGGCTCGGCCTCGCCCCCGAGTACGCGCAGCGCTTCAAGCTCGGCACCGCCTCGCTCTCCGTACTGTCCTGGGAGTACGGGCTGCCCGCGGTCGAGACCTGGAACGACCAGAGCCACCTCGAAAAGGCCTGACGATCCGGGGGCCGATCCCGTCGCACTGATCCGACCGGACCGGCGTTCCGGACCGGCCGGCCGGGCCCCGGTGCTCCGGACGGCCGTGGTCAGGCGGCCGCGGCGTCGTCGTAGCCCGCCAGGAACTCCCGCACCTCCGCCACGGCGGAGTGCTCGCGCAGACGGTCCGCGGTGTGCGCGAGCATGCCGCGGATCCGCGCCGAACGGACCTGGCCGAGCAGCGCCACCACCTCCGACCCCTGCACGGCCGCGCCCGCCAGATCGCCCCGGCCCAGCCGGTCGTGCGCCAACTCGGCGGTGTACAGCGCCCGATTGCGGACGAAGTGCGGGTGCTGCAGCCCGACCGCCTGCTCGGCCTGGACGATCGCCCGCTTCCAGTCGCCGAGCAACGACCAGCACTGCGCCTCCTGGCCGGCCAGCTCGGCCTCCCCGAAGAAGGACATCCACTCCGGGTCGGCGTCCTGCGGCCCACGGTCGAACAGCGTGTACGCCCGGGACAGCGCCCGCTGGTAGGCACCCTTGTCGCCGAGCAGTGCCCAGCTGCAGGCCTCGCGCAGCGCCAGCAGCGAACGCAGCCGGTCCGAGCCCAGGCCGAGGGCCGCGGCCTGCCCGGCCTGGGCGGCCCGCAGCGACTCCCGGGCCTGGCCGGTCTCCCGGGCCAGGAAGGCGATGTTGCTGAACACGTGTGCCTCCAAGTGCGGGTCCTGGGCCATCCGGGCGGTCGCCAACGCCTCCGAGTAGAACGAACGGGCGTCCATCGGCCGACTTGAGTCGTGCGCCAACCAGCCCACCGAGATGGCGAGTTCGCCGGCGGCGCACTGCAGGCGGCGCGCGGTCTCGGTGCTGTACTCGCCGTCGTTGAGCAGCACGTAGGCACTGCGCAGCGACTGGCCGGCCAGCTCGAACAGGGTGTCCGCGCCGTGCACGTCGTCGAGCAGCCGGATGTCGCGGACCGCCTGCTCGACGCCGCGCACCTCGGCCGCGCCCACCCGGTGGCGCTCCGGCGGTGGTGGCGGGGCGGCGGGTGGGGGCGGGGCCGCGGGCTGCGGCGATCCGCCCATGCCGAGCGCGGTCGCCATCGCGGCGGAGCCGCCGTTCAGGAACGTTCGGCGAAGCACGTCGTCCTCCTCCTCGTCAGAGCGGTGCGACAGGTCCGGCGGGCCCGCCGGGGTGGCCGGGTCGGCGGGTGGTTGCGTGGCAGGTCGGGCGGGCGGTGCGGGCACCGGACGGTCGGCCCCGCCGGTGTGGGGTTCGGTGGTGCCGGTTTCGGCGTTCGGCAGTTGGCGGCGGACCGTCTTGCGCGGGGCGAACCCGAGGTCCGCCAGCGACTTCTCCGGCCACATGTGCCGGAACACCCGCTGGTAGGCGTAGTTGGGGCAGCGGATCTCGCCGGCCTCCACCCGCCCGACGTAGCGCGCGTCGCACGACACGTGCTCGCCGATCTCCCGGGCGGCCCGGCGGACCAGCGTGGCGAACTCCCTCGGTGAGAGGTCGCCGCGCAGTTCCCGCATCGCCCGGTTGGGGACGGGAGCCGGACGGGGCTCGCCGGTCCGCGTGGCTGCCATGCTGCACTCCGAGGTCGTACCGGCGAGGTCGCGCCGGTCTCCGGTGGGGGCGGTCGCGTCGGCACGACAGTACCCGTAGTTACTCGGCGTACACAGTGAGTTGCCTGGTGGGGGTGGGGCAATTATGGACAATACGGACGCAGTTGCCGTGTTCCGCCATGAAATGCCATGGCTTGCCGTATCGAAGGCCGTGGCCTGGAGGCCCGGTCGCGCGTTGTCCTGATACATGGACACCGGCGGTACGGGCCCCCTCCCGTGCCGGCCCCCGTCGTCGAACCGGGCGGCGGAGCACCCTCCGGTGTCCGCGCGACCCCAGGCGACAGGAGGTCCCCCATGGCCACCGGAGTTCCCCAGTACCGCCGCCCGGCTGCCCCGGCCGTGCTGCCCACCTCCGCCGTGCCGCCAGTCCCATCGACCGTCTCCGCCTGCGCCGGTACCGGTCCGGGCGGTGGCGTGGTCGGGCGGGTCGTCC
>NZ_BMRI01000037.1:0-37917 GCF_014648555.1 Kitasatospora griseola | reverse complement strand
AGTACGACACCGTGACGGTGCAGGTCCGGCACGGGCTCGAAGCGGTCGACATCCTCCGCCTGCGGCGTGCCTGCGGGGCCGTCCAGCAGAGCTCCGGCGGCTCGGCCATCGCCTTCCTCGTCCCGGCCGGCACCGCGCTGCGCTGGCACCTGCCCGGTTCGACCTGTACCCCGGGGGCCGACCTGCTCCCGCCCACCGACCCGTGCTGGATCATCCCGCCCGGCGGCCCCCAGCACTGCGTCCGCCCCACCGATGCCTGGGTGCTCCGCTCGGCCCTCTGCGAAGCCGCCACCACCCTCACCGCGGGCGGGCTCGGCCCGCTCTGAGCAGGTCCGTGCAAATGCCTGGCCATGCTTGACGGGCACTCATATAGTGTGCGGCACGCGCGACTTGGGGGATGATGCGAGTGTCTCAGAACGTTCCCGGGCAAGTGCCGCAGACACCACCGCCGACACCACCGGCACCGCCGCCGGTACCGCCTCAGGTACCGCCGAGGCCGGCCTTCCGGCCGGGGCAGATCGAGCTCCGGATCGACCGCCGGACGCTGTGGATCGGCCAGGCCGCCTATCCGTTGGACAACATCGCCCGGGTGTTCCCCGTGGTCCTGAACCCCCGGTACGGGGAGGCCTTCGCGCGCTTCGGCCGACGGGTCGCCATCACCGTGACCGTGGCGTTCGTGCTGGCTGCCATGGGGAACCTGTCCATCCAGCTGACCGGGTCGTCCTCGTCGAGGCAGGACAGCTCCTCCTCGCTCACCGGGACGGTGGTGACGTTCTCGCTGATCGTCCTGGCCGTCCACGTCATCAACCTGCTCCAGGTGGTGCTGCAGAAGCCGCAGCACGCGGTTGCCATCGAGACCAACGGCACCTCGGTCGCCCTGGTCACGGCACCCGACGCCCAGCGCCGGCTGGCCCTGACCGTGCAGCTCGCCGCGGCTATCGACAACCCAGGGGCCGCCACCCTCGCCCTCCACGTGGACACCCTGTCGATCAACCCGGCGCACTACTACTTCGGCGACACGGTCAACGTCCACGGCACCGGCAACGTCGGAAGGATCAACACGTGAGCGGCGAGCAGCACTTCTACCTCGGCAACGTCACCAACGTCAGCGGCAGCGGGAACATCGGCTCGGTCAACTTCGGCGGCACCGCGCAGCCGGGGCCCGAGCAGCTCGCCCTGCTCCGCACTCTGGTCGCCGACCTGCGGCAGCACGTCCCGGGGCCGGAAGGACAGCAGCTGGACCAGACGCTCACCGACCTCGACCCGGCGAGCGCCCCGGACGGGGAGACCGCGGACCAGCGCGGAGCGCGGTTGAACCGGGCGCTGGAGACCGCGCGGCGGGTCGCCGAGACGGCGCGCAGCCTGGGACCCGGGGTGGTCGAGCTGGCCAATCGGATCATTGGGATGGCGTCGGGGGCCTGAGGGTTCCGCCCGGGCGGTGGGCCGGTGGGCTGTGCTTGGGCGGCGGGCTGTGTTCGGTACGCGGCGCTTGGTGCGCTGCGGGCCGCGGTCTGCGGGTGGTGGGCGGTGTGCGGTCGCTGGGTGTGGCCGCCGGGTGCGGTCGCTGCGGGCGGGGTTCGGGTGATCATCGGATAATGGGCGCATGGGCCGCTCACGTACCACCCCCGCCCCCGCCGTCCCCGGCCGCATGCACACCGAGGGCCCGCTGACCGCGACGGTCGCCTCCGGCACCGCCGAACTGCGCCCCGACCGCGACCGGCCGCACGCCTGGCAGCTCGTCCTCGACGGCGCCCCGCAGTCGCTGGTCGACCTCGCCGACCCGACCCACCTCGGGTTCGAGTACCAGCGGCGGATCGGTCACCTGATCGACCTCGCCGCCCCCGCGCGCCAGCCGATCTCGGTGCTCCATCTCGGCGGCGGCGCGCTCACCCTGGCCCGCTACACGGCCGTCACCCGGCCGCGCTCCCGGCAGCAGGTCGCCGAGATCGACACCGCGCTCACCGAGCTGGTCCGCACCGAACTGCCGCTCGACCGCGGCTGGCAGATCCGGGTCCGCGGCGGCGACGCCCGCGCCGTCCTGGAACGCACCCCCGAGGGCTCCACCGACCTGGTGATTGCCGACGTCTTCGCCGGAGCCCGGGTCCCGGCCCACTGCGCCACCGTCGAGTTCGCCCAGCTTGCCGCGCGGGCCCTCACGGCCACCGGCCGCTACACCGCCAACATCACCGACGGCGGCCAACTCGCCTTCGCCCGTGCCCAGGCCGCGACCCTGCTGGCCGTCTTCCCCGAGGTCTGCCTGATCGCCGACCCTGCCGTCCTGCGCGGCAAGCGCTTCGGCAACCTCGTCCTGGCCGCCGCCCACACCCCCCTCCCGCTCACCGACCTCACCCGCCGCCTGGCCGCCGACCCCGCCCAGGCCCGTCTGCTCCATGCCCGCGACCTCACCGACTTCCTCGCCGGCGCAACCCCCGTCCCCGACGCCCAGGCCGTCCAGTCCCCGCCTCCGCCCCCGAAGGCCTTCGGCTGACCTGCGGGACGAGCGGTCAGCGCAGCAGCACGGCCAGGTCGAGTTCGAGTCGGAACGGTTCGGTGAGTGCGGTGCTCTCGCCGGGCTGGACGGTGCGGTCGACGTAGTCGCCGTCGGACAGGCGTCCGAGGTGGAGGCGCGGTGCGGGGGCGAGGTCGAGACGCCAGTAGTGCGGGATGCCCGCCGCCGCGTAGAGGCCGGGCTTCGTCCTGCGGTCGATGACGCTGGTGGACGGGGAGGCGATCTCGACGGCCACGACGACGTCGTCCGCATGCAGGGTGGAACCGGCCTCGGCGGCTGCGGCGGCGTCGACGACGACCAGGTCGGGGATCAGCAGGCCGTCCGGGACGAGGACGTTGACCGCCGGCAGTGCCTCGAACGGTGCGTCGGTGGCCGTAAGGGCCGAGGCCAGCAGCGCACCGAGGCGGGTGGCGGCCCGCTGGTGCGGGACGTCGGGGTGTGGGGTCAGCAGCAGGGATCCGCCGACCAGTTCGATGCGCCGGTGGGTGTCCTCGGGCAGGGCGAGCAGGTCTTCGACCGTCCACGGGCCGGGGCGGGCGGGGAGCGCCGGGTGCATGGGGTCAGTGCCCGCCCGGGAGGCCGCGGTGCTTGTAGGTGGCGGCGGCAGTGAGGAGGAGGCCCGCGGCGATGGGGAGCAGGACGGCGGCGGTGGAGTCGCCGTCGTCGGGGTCGGCGGGGTCGGCTGCGGTGAGGGCGAGGGGGGCGTCGCCCTCGGGGGTGGGGGTGGAGGGCGGGGGGAGCCGGTCGGGCGTGGTGGTGGTGAGGTTGTCGACGTGCCGGCGGGACGGGAGTGGGGTGGCCGGGTCGGGTGCCGGGTCGGCGGGGGTGCTGGGGGCCGAGGTCCGGGCTGCGGGTTTGCCGGGACGGCCTTCGGCGGGGCCGGAGCGGGAGGCGCGGTCCTCGGTGCGGTCCTGCGAGGGGATGGCGGAGAGCAGGCGGGCGGCGATGGCGAAGGCGTCGGGGCCGTCGGCCTGCTGGCCGGGGAGCGGGAGTTCACCGGTGCCGAGGTGCTGCTGAATCACGGTGCCGAGTTCGCCGACCGCACCGTCCAGGGTCGGCCCGGTGCTGCCGAGCAGCCCGCTCTCGTCGGCGGGGGAGCCCGGACCGAGGGTGCGGGCGCGGGTGGTGGGGCCGGCCCGGCCGCTCTCGGCGGCCTGGGCGTCGGAAGTGCCGAGGGCCAGGCCCAGCAGCTGGACGGCGAGTATCCCGCTCGCCGCCAGCGCCCCGGGCCGGCCCCACCGGTGCCGAGGGGTGTCCGAACGTCGCAGCCGTTTCGCATGGTTGGTTCGCACACCAGGGGACAACGAGCCGGGCCCCCGGCAGTCACGCCCGTCGCTCACACTCCGTCACATCGGGTGGAGGGCGGGGGTCAGTCGAGCCCCCCGCGCCGGATCACCCCCGTGTACCAGTGGGCACTGGACTTGGGGGTGCGCCGCTGGGTCCCGTAGTCGACGTGCACGATGCCGAAGCGCTTGTCGTAGCCGTACGCCCACTCGAAGTTGTCCATCAGCGACCAGAGGTAGTAGCCGCGGACGTCCGCCCCGGCGGCGATCGCGTCGGCCACCGCCGACAGGTGCAGCCGGAGGTAGCGGATCCGCTCCGGGTCGTCGACCCGGCCGTCCGGGCCGACCACGTCCTCGAAGGCGGCGCCGTTCTCGGTGACCATCAGCGGCAGGCCGAAGTCGCGGTGCATGCCGATCAGCGACTCGGACAGGCCGGTGGCGTCGATCGGCCAGCCCATCGCGGTGACGTCGTCGTTGGCGAGGTGGAAGACCACGTCCTCGGCGCCGGGCCAGGGGCTGTGCGCGCTGTCGCCGTGGCCGTCGAAGCGGGCGGGCCCGCCGGTGTCCTCGGGATTCTCGACGGGAGCCTTCTGCGGGGCCGAGACGACCGTCGGGTTGTAGTAGTTGAGGCCGAGCAGGTCGATCGGCCGGCCGATCTCGGCCTCGTCGCCGGGTCGGACCAGTTCGTCCCAGTCGACGATCGAGGCGGTGTCGGCGATCAGGTCCGCCGGGTAGCCGCCGCCGAACATGGGGCCGGTCCAGATCCGGTTGCCGACGGCCTCGATCCGGCGGGCCGCCTCCAGGTCCTCGGGGCGGTCGGTGAGCGGGCGGACCAGGTGCAGGTTGAGCGAGACGCCGATCTGCGCGGAGGCGGGCAGCAGTTCGCGCAGCGCGCCGACGGCCAGGCCGTGGCCGAGGTTGAGGTGGTGGGCGGCCCTGAGGGCGTCCGCCGGGCTGGTGCGGCCGGGCGCGTGCACGCCGGAGCCGTAGCCCAGGAAGGCGCTGCACCAGGGCTCGTTGAGGGTGGTCCAGAGCGGGACCCGGTCGCCGAGCGCACGGGCGGCGATCGACGCGTACTCGGCGAAGCGGTGGGCGGTCTCGCGGATCGGCCAGCCGCCGGCCTGCTCCAGGTCCTCCGGGAGGTCCCAGTGGTAGAGGGTGGCGACGGGGGAGATGCCGTGCTCCAGCAGGGTGTCCACCAGGGCCCGGTAGAAGTCGAGTCCGCGTTCCACGGCGGGGCCGCGGCCGGTCGGCTGGATCCGCGGCCAGGAGAGCGAGAACCGGTACGAGGTGAGGCCGAGGTCGGCCATCAGCCGGACGTCCTCGCGGAAGCGGTGGTAGTGGTCCACCGCGATGTCGCCGGTGTCGCCGTTCGCGACCTTCCCGGGGGTGCGGCTGAAGGTGTCCCAGATGGAGGGGGTGCGGCCGTCCTCGGCGACGGCGCCCTCGATCTGGTAGGCCGCGGTGGCGGCGCCCCAGGCGAAGCCGGACGGGAAGGCGACCCGGGGGGCCGCGGCGGCGGCGTGGGAGGCGGTGGTCGGATCGGTCATGGTCATACGGGAGCGCTCCCATGGCTGAGGAGTGGACAGGGCGGGGTCTTCCGGAGGGTCAGCTCTTGACGGCGCCGGACGTGATCCCGCCGACAATGTGCTTCCCCAGAACGGCGAAGATCAGTAGCAGCGGCAGGGTGCCGACCAACGCGCCGGTCATGATCACGGCCTGGTTGATGTCGTGGCCCGAGCCGCCGCCGATCGCCGAGAGCGCGACCTGCACGGTCGGGTTCTGCTGGGTGAGGACCACGAAGGGCCAGAAGAAGTCGTTCCAGGACTGGACGAACACCAGCATGCCGAGCACCGCCATCGCGGGCCGGGCCACCGGGAACACCACGTGCCAGATGATCCGCAGGCTGTGCGCGCCGTCCACCCGGGCCGCCTCGATCAGCTCGAACGGCAGTGCCTCGGACAGGAATTGACGCATGAAGAAGACACCGAACGCGGCCACCAGCGAGGGCAGGATCACCGACTGCAGGTGGTTGCCCCAGTCCAGCTCGGTGATGATCCGGTACAGCGGGATCACGCTGAGCTGCGGCGGGACGGTCATGGTGGCGACCACCAGGGTGAGCAGCGCGTTCCGGCCGCGGAAGCGCAGCTTGGCGAAGGCGAAGCCGGCCAGCGTGGAGAACAGCACCGTGGACAGCGCCACACAGCCCGCCACCACGGTGGAGTTCAGCAGCGCGGTGCCCATCTCGGCCTGCTCCCAGGCGGTGGAGACGTTGGTCCACAGCTGACCTCCGGGCACCATCGGCGGCGGTGACTGGGCCACCCGCTCGCCGGTGTTCGAGGCCGCGACGAAGGTCCAGTACAGCGGGAACAGCGAGATCACCGCGGCGACGGCAAGCAGCAGGTAGGCGACCGGGCCGGCCTTGTCGTGCTCGCCGGCCCGGCGGCGGAACAGGCCGCGCGGACGTTCCCGCTCGGTGGGCCGGGCGCTGCCGGCGGTGGGGGTGGACAGGGTGGCGGCCATGTCAGCCTCCCAGCTCGTGGCGCTTGCGGTAACGGGTGATCAGGAACTGCACCAGGCCGACCAGCAGCAGGAGCAGCAGCATCGTCCAGGCCACCGCCGAGGCGCGACCCAATTGGCGTGACGGCCAACCCAGTTCGTACATGTACAGGCTGAGCGTCTGGAACTGGTGGGCGGAGCCGCCGGAGACCCCCACCCCGCCGCCGAACAGCAGCGGCTCGCCGAACAGCTGGGTCGCGCCGATGCTGGAGACGATGATCGTGAACAGGATGGTCGGCCGGATCGACGGGACGGTGATCCGGGTGAACTGCTGCCAGCGGTTGGCCCCGTCCAGACTTGCCGCCTCGTACAGGTCCTTCGGCACCGCCTGCATCGCGGCCAGGTAGATCAGCGCGTTGTAGCCGGTCCAGCGCCAGGTCACGATGGCGGAGATGGCGATCTGCGAGGGCCAGGTGTCGGCGTACCAGTTGGTGTGGTGGATGCCGACCGCGTCCAGCGCCCAGTTGATGAACCCGTAGTCCGGGTTGAACAGTTGGACGAACACCAGGGTCGCGGCGGCGATCGAGGTGGCGTACGGGGCGAGGATCGCGACCCGGAAGAAACCGCGGGCCCGCATCCGGTAGTTCAGCAGGTGGGCGAGCCCCAGCGCCATCAGCAGCTGCGGGACGGTGGAGATCACCCCGATCGTGAAGGTGTTGCGCAGCGCCGTCCAGAACTGGTCGTTGGACCACAGCCGGGTGTAGTTGCCGAGGCCCTTCCACTCCATCACGTCGGGCTTCAGCAGGTCGACGTAGTGCAGCGACAGCCAGCCCGTCCAGATCAGCGGGAACAGGCCGAAGGCGGCGAAGCAGAGGAAGAACGGGGCGATGAAGGCGTACGGGGAGGCCTTCAGGTCGAACCGGTACAGGCGGGAGCGCCAGGCGGGGCGCGCCGGGGCGACGGACGCGGCCTCGGCGCGGACGTTGGTGGCCACTTGGGGTTTCCTTCCCGGAGGTGGCGAGGGGGCGGCGGAACGGCGCCCGGCCGGGTGGGCGGACCCGGCCGGGCAGTTGGGATCGGTCACCGGCGGACGGCGGGCCGCCGACGCCTCGGTCGGTGGCCGACGGCGGGGCGTCCGCCCTGGTCATCGGCGGTCGGCGGGGCGCTGTCGGCCGCAGGGGCGGTCGGCGGCGGGGGCGTCGGGCCCCGGTCAGTGGCTGACAGCGGGGGTGCCGGCTCCGGTCAGTGGCCGACCTTGTCGTCGACCAGCTTGGTGACGTTGCTCCAGGCCTTGGCCGGGTCGGTGCCGTGCTCCTCGATGTCGAGGACGCCGTTGTCGGTGATGATCGTCTTCACGTTGCCGTCCTGCTCACCGATCGGCGCCGGCTTGATGGACTGCGCGGACGCGGCGAAGATCTGGCCGGTCGGGGCGTTGTTCAGGTACTCCGCCTTGGCGCCCTGGACGGCGGACTGCTGCAGGCCGCCCACGGTGGACGGCAGGTTGCCGACCTTGGTGAAGACCTTCGCCTGCTGCTCCGGGGCGGTCAGCCAGGCAGCCAGCGCGGCGGCCTCCTTGGTGTGCTTGCCGGCCTTCGGTACGGTCAGGAACGCGCCGCCCCAGTTGCCGGCGGCCGGCGGGGCCGCGACGTCCCACTTGCCCTTGCCGGAGTCGCCGGAGTACTTGCTGATGATGCCGGTCATCCAGGACGGGCAGACCACGGTGGCGAACTTGGCGTTCGCGAAGGCGGCGTTCCACGGGTCCTGGAACTGGCGCAG
The DNA here is from genome assembly GCF_014648555.1 of Kitasatospora griseola. Classification (GTDB taxonomy): domain Bacteria; phylum Actinomycetota; class Actinomycetes; order Streptomycetales; family Streptomycetaceae; genus Kitasatospora; species Kitasatospora griseola. Next base: position 29,850 of record NZ_BMRI01000037.1, on the reverse strand, counting down.
ACCGGCGCTGATCTTGGCCTGCGAGGCGGAGACCGCCAGGTCCCAGGCCTTCTTGACGCCCGGGCTGTCCTTGTAGACCAACTTGCCGCCGGCGTCCGAGTACTGCACCGGCTCGGCCGACAGCGCGGCGTTGAACAGGCCGGAGGCGGAGTCGGTGAAGAACGTGCCCGCCGGGGCCGTCGACTGGTAGGTCTTGCCCGCCTCGACGAACTTCGACCAGTCGCCCGCCCACAGCTTGCCGACCTCGGCGCGGTCGGTGGGCAGGCCGGCCTGCTGGAACAGGTCGGAGCGGTAGCAGATCGCCATCGGGCCGATGTCGGTGCCCAGGCCGATCAGCGCACCCTTCGCGGTGGTGGCCTGCTTCGTCTTCCAGTCCAGCCAGTTGCCCGGGTTGACGCCTTCGGCCTTGCCGAGGTCCACGAACTTGTCGCCGAGGGTGCCGGTGGCCTGCGCGATGTAGCCGACCTCGACCGCCTGGATGTCGGACAGACCGCTGCCGGACGCCAGGTGGGTGGTCAGCGCGTCCCAGTACTTCTGGCCGTCCTGGACGGTGTCGTACTTGATCGTGACGTTCGGGTGCGCGGCCATGTACTCGTCGTACAGGCCGGCCTCCTTGTAGCCGAAGGTGCCGAAGTCGCCGACGGTCAGGGTGATCTTCGCGTTGGCGTCGCTCGAACCGCTGCCGCCGCTGTCCGAGCCGGACGAGCAGCCCGTGAGCAGCAGGGCGGAGGTGGCCACCGCCGCGGTGGCGAGGACGACGGCTCTGCGGGGGTGGGAGGTGGTGCGCATGGGGGCGAACTCCTTTGTCCGGGTGGTGATCCGGGTCTTCCGGGGTGGAGCGGAGAGGTTCAGGGATGTTCTCTGTGCGCCGAATGTTGGCTACAGTGTGGGAGCGCTCCCACAATTGGCATGCCGGAAGGTTGCTGGGTCGCGGGGGTGAGTGTCAAGACGTGGTGACGCAAACGTTGCCGGAGTGTTTCCGGCGTCGGGGCTCCGTCGGGCGGCGCGGTGGTGACGGTGTCGGCGTCGGGGCTGCGGCGGTGGCTGCGGGTTTCTCGACGGTGGGTCGGTGCCGGGATTCGGGCTGCCCGGGGGGTGGACGCGGGTTGCCCAGGGGGCGGGCGTGGGTTGCCCGGGGCTTGGGGTGCGGTCCGCCCCGGATGCTTGTGGGCGGCTCGGGACCGGCCACAATGAACCTTCCGCACTGGGGTGGGAGGCCCGGCCGGAACCGGTGCCGACCGTCCCGTCCCGCCCCGTTCGTTTCGTCCGCCCCGTCCCATCCGTCACAGAGATCGAGAGGTGCAGCGATGAGCCCGACTGCACAGCGCCCCGAGGCGCCCCACCCGGGTGCCGGGGGCAGAGCCGCCGCGCGCCCCACCCTGGAGGAGGTGGCCGCGCTGGCCGGCGTCGGCCGCGGCACCGTCTCCCGGGTCGTCAACGGCTCGCCCCGGGTCAGCGCCAAGGCCCGCGAGGCCGTCCAGAACGCCATCGCCGAACTCGGCTACGTTCCCAACCGGGCCGCCCGCACGCTGGTCACCTCGCGCACCGACTCCATCGCGCTGGTCGTCCCCGAGGCCGAGACCCGGCTGTTCTCGGAGCCGTACTTCTCCGACATCATCAGCGGCGTCTCGGCCGAACTCGCCGAGACCGACCTGCAGTTGCTGCTGATCCTGGTCCGCAACCAGCGCGAGCGCGAACGCCTCTCGGCCTACCTGACCGCCCAGCGGGTCGACGGCGTCCTGGTGGTGTCGGTGCACCGCGACGACCCGCTGCCCGCCCTGCTGGAGAGCCTGGAGATCCCGTCCGTGCTGGCCGGCCGGCGCGGCGACCTCGAACCGCTCAGCTACGTCCACGCCGACAACGCCGGCGGCGCCCGGATGGCTGTCCGGCACCTGCTGCGTCGCGGCTGCCGCCAGGTCGCCACCCTCACCGGCCCGCTGGACATGGAGGTCGCCCAGGCCCGCCTCGGCGGCTACCGCCGGGCCCTGGAGGAGGCCGGGCACCCCTACGACGAGGAACTGGTCGGCCTGGCGGACTTCACCGAGGAGGGCGGCCGGAACGCGATGCGCGAGCTCCTGGAGCGGCGGCCCGACCTGGACGGCGTCTTCTGCGCGTCCGACGTGATGGCGGCCGGCGCCATGCAGGTGCTGCGGGCCGCCGGCCGACGGATCCCCGACGACGTCGCGGTGATCGGCTTCGACGACTCGATCGTGGCCCGGCACACCGATCCGCCGATGACCAGCGTGCGCCAGCCGATCGAGGAGATGGGGCGCACGATGGTGCGGCTGCTGCTGGACGAGATCGCCGAACGCGGCCGGGCGCGGCGGCAGGTGGTGCTGGCGACGGAGCTGATCGTCCGGGATTCGGCCTGAGGGCTGCCGAGGTGCTGCGTCGTTGCGCGCGGGCGGGGCCGGTGCGGGATGAGGGGTGCGGCTGTCGCGTGGGCGGGTCCGGTGCGGGGTGCTGGGCTGTCGCGCGGGCGGATCCGGTGCGGTGCGGTGCGCGGGGTGCTGGGCTCGGGCCCGTGCTCGGTGTGCTGGTTCCGGGCCCGAGATTCCGGCGTGGGTCAGGAGTTGGGGCGGAGCGTCCAGACGATCTCCAGCACGCCGGTGACGGCGCCGTCCTCGCGGGTGATCTCCACGGTGATCGGGAACTCGGGGCGCTTGCCCTCGTCCAGCTCGGCGAGCACCTCGGCGACCGGGCGACCCAGCGTGGCCGTGGCCGTCACCACGCCGCGGGCGAGCTTCTTGAACGAGATCTCGCCGACCGTGGGCAGCGGCACCGCGCGGCCCAGCTGGTCGCCGAACGCGGCCAGCACGATCGCACCGCTCGCCGACTCGGCCAGCGTGAACATCGCCCCCGCGTGCGGTCCGCCCACGTGGTTGCGGTACTCCGGCAGGTCGGGCAGCCGCAGCACGGCCCGCTCCGGAGTGGTCTCCAGGTACTCCAGCTGCAGGGTCTTCACCATCGGGACGGTGTCGGTGAGCAGCTGGCCGATCGCAGTAGTGGTCATGGGGCCGATGTTACTGACAGGTAGCTTCGACGTCCATGGCGGAACGGGTCGTCGTTCGCGCTGATCTCCCGTCAGGTGTGCGGGTGGACGCTTCGGGCTCGGTGCTCACGGCTCGGTGTTCATGGCTCGGCGCACGCGGCTCTGCGTGCGTGGCTCCGCGTGTGTGGCTCCGCGTTCCGCGTGCGAGCCGGTTCGAATCGGGGCTCCGGTTTGGGGCGGACGCGGCGGCAGGTGCGTGCGGAGACGCAAAAAGAGCCCTGGCCAATTCCCTTGGCCAGGGCCCTTCTTCGATGGGGTGAGCGACGGGACTCGAACCCGCGGCCACCTGGACCACAACCAGGTGCTCTACCAACTGAGCTACGCCCACCATCTGTCCGGCGCTTTCCCGCTTCCGCGTTCCCGCTCCGACAGGAAGAACTCTACAGGATGCCGAGGGGTGCTCGTGCCAGGGTTTTCCCGGCGGTCCGGACCCGAGCCCTGATCAGGTGGTGGGCACCTGGTGGCGGGCGGCGATCTCCCGGGCGGTGTCGGTGTCCGGACCGGGCTGCGGGACGAACACCGTCTCGCGGTAGTACCGGAGTTCGGCGATCGATTCGCGGATGTCCGCCAGCGCGCGGTGGCTGCCGCCCTTCTGCGGGCTGTTGTAGTAGGCGCGCGGGTACCAGCGGCGGGCGAGCTCCTTGATCGAGGAGACGTCCACGATCCGGTAGTGCAGGTGGCCCTCCAGCTCCGGCATGTCCCGGGACAGGAAGCCGCGGTCGGTGGCCACCGAGTTGCCGCACAGCGGCGTCTTGCCGGCCTCCGGCACGTGCTTGCGGATGTACGCCAGCACCTGCTCCTGTGCCTCGGCCATGGTCAGGCCGTCCGCGAGCTCGTCGAGCAGACCCGAGGCGGTGTGCATCTCCCGCACCACCTCGGGCATGTTCTCCAGCGCCTCGGCGGGCGGGCGGATGATCACATCCACGCCTTCGCCGAGCACGTTCAGCTCGGAGTCGGTCACCAGGGCGGCGACCTCGATCAGGGCGTCCCGATCGAGGTCGAGGCCGGTCATCTCACAGTCGATCCATACCAAACGGTCATTCACGCCCCTCACCCTACGGCGCGATCACGCGCCCCCGACACCGCACGCGCCCCGTCCGGGCCGAAGTCCGCCGTCCCGCGCGCCCTGCGCTCCGGCTCGGTCTCCGGACGTACCGACTGCCGACCGCGCGCGCTCGGCTGTTGGCTGTCCGGGTCCTCCGCGATCGCGTGCTCCACTGGACGGTCGGCACGCTCCGGACCGTTGGCACGGTCAGCCGGGGTCGAGCCGCGACCGCCCGGGTACACCGCACTGGGCCGCACCGGCTGGCCGGGCGACGGCTGCGCGTGCGCATGCGCGGGCGGAGGGCCCTGGTGGGCACTCGGGTACGGGACGCCGGACTGCCCGTTCGGGACGCCGCCCGGGTGGCCCGGCTGCGCCGCACCCGCGCCGCCACCGGTGGGGCGGACGCCGTACCGGGGGTCGCCCGGACGTTCCGGCACCCGCGAACCGAACGCCCCCGCCTGCGGACCGGCCTGCGGCGGCACAAGCGGCCGCTGCCGCGGACGCCCCGCCGCACCACTCGCACCGGGACCGCTCGCCGGGGTCTGGCCGTGCGTCACCCCGATGTTCCCGGACGGGCCCTGGGCCTGCTGCCCGTGCCCGCCCTGACCCGTCGCCGGACCACCCGGCGCACCGGTGATCCGCTCGGCCGGAACGCCCGGCGAGGGCATCGCCGAGTTGCCGACCACCGGACGGCGGGCCCGGAAGGTGGTCCGGTACGCGGCCGGGGAGACACCGAGCTGGCGGCGGAAGTGACCGCGCAGCGCCACCGGCGAACGGAAGCCGCAGCGGCGGGCCACGTCGTCCACCGACAGGTCGGAGGTCTCCAGCAGCCGCTGCGCCTGCAGCACCCGCTGAGTGATCAGCCACTGCAGCGGGGCGCTGCCGGTGAGCGTGCGGAACCGGCGGTCGAAGGTGCGCCGCGACATGTAGGCGCGGGCCGCCAGGACCTCGACGTCGAACTGCTGGTTGAGGTTCTCCAACGCCCAGGTGACCACCTCGGCCAGCGGGTCGTTGCCGATCTCTTCAGGTAAAGACTGATCGATGTACTGGGCCTGACCTCCGCCACCGCGCCGGTTGGGCACCACCAGCCTTCGGGCGAGCGCGTTGGCCGCCTCCGCGCCGTGGTCGCTGCGGACCACGTGCAGGCAGAGGTCGATGCCGGCCGCGGTGCCGGCGGAGGTCAGCACGTCGCCGTCGTCCACGAACAGTTCGCGCGGATCGACGTGGACCCGCGGGTACCGCTTGGCCAGCGTCGGCGCGTACATCCAGTGGGTGGTCGCCGGGCGCCCGTCGAGCAGCCCGGCCGCGGCCAGGACGAAGGCACCGGTGCAGAGGCCGATGATCCGGGCCCCCTCGTGGTGGGCCTTGCGCAGGGCGGCGATGGCCTCGACCGGCGGCGGCTGAGAGATCGACCGCCAGGCGGGCACCACGATGGTGCCGGCCCGGGACAGCGCCTCCAGCCCGTAAGGTGCGGTGAGGGTGAGGCCGCCGGTGGTGGTCAGCGGTCCCTCCTCGCCGGCGCACACCAACAGACGGTAACGGGGGACCCCGGCGTCCTGGCGGTCCACGCCGAACACCGACAGCGGGATCGAACTCTCGAAGATCGGCGCCCCGCTGAACAGCAGCACCGCCACCGTCTCGCGCCGCCGGCGCCCCGCCAGCTTGCGCGGCGCGCCCAGCAGACCCGGGCCGGCGGCGGTGAGGGTGTCGGAGCCGACTCCGGCGCCCATGGCGGAGGAGCTGGAAGGGCCGTTGGCGAGGTTGCCGTGACCGGCGACGGTGGACGTGGGCTGCGGGGCCGGAGTCGTGGTGTACTGACCGGACGTCAATGCCGCGTTACCACCATGAAACTGACTGACCGTCGAACCAGAACCGAGTGAACCGGCCGACGTGCCAGCGAACTTGCCGAGTCTTGCGCCGCCACCGGGAAGGCCCGACGGCTGACGGCCGCCTTCAGGACCCGCGTCGCTCCTACTCACCCTGCTCAAGGCGCTCCAGCCCCCTCGGTGGTGTGGTGGTCTCGGCTGCCGCTCTGCGAGCCAAGATCGAATCTACTTGGTGGACCGTTGCCGTTGTGACAAGTTCACCATCCGACGCTATGTCGACATGGCAATTTGGCGTGAAGCATTCGATCACGAAGCGTGGCACCCGTCGACCCCGCTGTGAAGGGGGCGCGGACAACCGTGGCTGGTTGTCGCACGACCTGCTCGTGATTCACCCACCAGCGACGCACCCGCCGGCCGCTGTGTGCTGCGGCTTTGTCCGAAGGGTGGGTCGGGCCCGCAAGTTGGCTGAAAACATGCGGTTCAAATCAGGGGCGTGAACATACCTTCTGCGCGCCACAGCGCACACCTGAGCCAAGACTCCCGCGCCCCGTCAGCCCCTTGGCCCAACTCGAACTGGCCATCTCCGAACGCCTCCCACCTCACAATCCGTCACTTCGCACCCCTTGTGTCCCTCCTGTCACATCAGCCCCAGTAGTCCCACCTGTCCCACCGTCACCATCGGCCAGCCGCCCCGTCCGGTGCCCCACGCCGCCGCACATTCGTCCGAATCCGGCCCCTCCCGGACGTGCCGCTCACGCCCTCGCCGCCGGCCCCTCGCCGCCCGCGCCGTCCTCGCCGACCGAGGGTGGGGGAGGGCCGTGCGAGCTGCGTGGGCGCGGGGTGTCCAACTCGCGCAGGGGAGAGCTGTGTTGAACGCACGCAGGGTGTGATGCCGGGCGAATGCGCCGCCGGTCTCACGTGCGGGCCGTCGCCGGCGCGGCTTGGTCGGCGTGACAACTCGACGTTCTCTGCCGAAAGTTCGGGTGTCCCCGGGGTGGCCTTCGGGTGCCGCTCCGGCGGACCTAGGCGACGGGTGGCAGGGCCGGCGGCCGAACGGGCTGGGTGGCAGACGATGTGCCGATCGATGCGCCGACCGTTGTGGCGGGCTGGGCGGCGGGAGCGGTGACCGGTCCGAGGCGGGTCAGCGGCACGGCCCGGGTGAACGATGCGGACTGGGCGAAGGGCGGCCTCGGCCCGTTCGCGGTGGGCGAGGGTGCCAGCCTGGAGGCCGGCACGGCGATGCGAGTGCGGGGCGGGCGCTTGCGACCGGACGCCGTCGCGGCAGCGAAGTGCCGGGCGGTGTTGGGTCGTTCGGCCGCGCCGAGGACGAGGCGCACCGCGTCCGGAAGGCTCGGCGCGCTGACCGTCGGACGGTAGCCCCGTTCGGCCCAGGGACGACCGTGGTGCAGCCAGACACTGCGGAGCCCCGTTGCCTCCGCTCCCGCGATGTCGGACGGGCCGTAGTCGCCGACCATCCAGGTCTGCGCGGTCCAGTCTCCCGCCGGGCGGAACCCGCAGCGACGGGCGGCGATTTCGAAGATCAACGGATCCGGCTTGATGCAGCGGGCCTCCTCGGAGATGACCCAGCCGTCCACCATGGCGGCCAGCCCGGTGAGTCGGATCTTCTCCAACTGGGGCAGCGTCCCCCCGTTGCTGACGATCCCCAGCGTCCACCCCTCCTCGCGGGCCGCGCGTAACGCGCTCGCATGCGAATCCGGGCAGGCGATATGGGAGTTGATGCTGCGGCGGTAGTGCTCGAGCATCGAATCGATCGACCGATCGATGCCGTAGCGACGCTTCGCCGCGCCCAGTACGGTGCTGCGCGGCACGTAGCCGCTGCCGTCGAGCATGACCAACCAGTCGAGGTCGCTTGCAGGCAGGCCGTTCTCGGCGAGGAAGTCTTCCGCCCAGGCTCTGAACGCGGCATCCCTGGGCAGCAAGGTGTTGTCGAGGTCGAGCAGGAGCAGCGGCATGTCGAGCATGCTGCCAGTGGGCGCCTCGTATGCATGTGGCAATTGCCAAAGGCGAATCGAATTCCCACGAATTGGCCGAATCCATCTGCTACGCACCCAACTCGGGCCATGATCGCCCGAATGCGCCCCTCGCGCCCCGCCAACTGCCCTTCGCAGCTCGGCCCGACCGTTCACCCGCACCGTCCTCGGGCAGCGACGATCTCTGGCGATGACAGTCGGATCACGTTGTGTGCCTGCCCTGTTGCGCGCACTGCGGATCGTCGGTCAAGCTCCATGGAACCCGCCGCAGAAGGGGCGCACACGCCGGCGTGTGATTCCCCCACAAGCGGGAACCTTGTCGTACCGAGGGCTTCGCCGCTGGGTGCGGCCCATTCCGCGCCGTACTCTGAAAGGCACAGGTCGCCAACGGTGGTAGTCGTTTCCGAACGGTCCGCCGCCTCGGTCGTGCCTTTCCCCGGGCCAGGGCGGTCCGCCGCCGTGTCCCCCTGTGCATTCCTCTCCCGGTTGAAGAGTTTTGAGCCATGGCTGGTCGAGATCCTTCCGGTTCTGCCCACGGCAGTTCGCGGGACGACAGTTCCCCTGCCGAGCTCCTCGGCGCCCCGCCGGGAGCCGACTCGGCACGCCGCCCCGACGCCGACGCCACCGGGGACGGAGCTGTCCGTGGAGGCGGCGGAGAGTGCCGTGAAAACGGGCGTGGAGGCGACCGTGGAGACGCACGCGGGTGCGACTCCGCAGACGGCCCCGACGGTGGACGCCATGGCGTTGAGGACGCGCCCGACTGTTCCGTCCGCATGGAACACTCCGATCGGACGGGCCACTCCGACCGGGCAGGCGACTCGAGCCGTTCTGGTTGGGCGAGTTGGACGTCTTGGGCGGGTCGGGCGGCTCCAACCGGGCGCGCCGGCATGTTCGGACGTCCCGCCCGCCCCCGAGGTTCGGACCGGCCCGAGCCGGACGACCCGAGACACTCGACCCCTGCCACTCCAGGCGCGGCGGCGGATCCTGCCGTCGCCCCACAACCCGGCACTGCGGAGGACGCGATGACCGACAGCTCCCGTCCGACCGTCGGCCGCCGCGATGGCGATGGCGAACCACAGCTCCAGGAGCACGGCTCCCGCGCATGCGACCCGCAGTTCCAGCACGGTGTGGTGGTCGGCTTCGACGGCTCGCTCTCCAGCGAACGCGCCCTGGCCTACGCCGTCGGCATGGCCCGCCGCTCCCAGTGCGGACTGGTGATCGTCCACGTCGCCAACCGGCTCCCCGCCACGGTCTGGGCCGGTTGCGAACCGCCCGTCTTCGTGGACCTCCCCGACCAGCGCACCGAGATCCTCGGCCTCGAACTCGCCTGCGCGGACTTCCTCTCCGGCGTCCCCTGGATTCTGGTCGAACGCGGCGGGGACATCTGCCACGAGATCGAAGAGGTCGGCCGCGAGTACGCCGCGGACGCCATCGTGGTCGGCAGCACCCACGGGCTGCTCGGGAAGATCTTCGGCTCGGTCTCCGGCCGCCTCGCCCGCCGCGCGAACCGTCCGGTCATCGTCATCCCCTGACCGGGCCGACCGGCCGGCCCGCGCGCCTGTGCTCGCCTCGGCTTTGCGCTGTCCGTCCCGGTGCCATCTCCCGGTTCCGCTCCGTTGTTCCCGCTTTCCCGGACCCATTTTCCGAGCCTATTTCCCGGCCTCCTCCGCCCCTGTGCTCCCGCCCGACGTCCCTGCGCGGTGGTCGGATCATGGCCGGATGCGGGCGGGAGGAACCGGCCACCCGCGGCTCGGGGCGACGCGCGGAGGTGGGCCGTTCGGCGCTCGGATGCGGCCGAACGAGTCGTTCAAACGCTGCAGCGTGAGTCATATCAGCTGCCGAACCGGAGCATGGTGAACCATTCGTAGGTGATCCATCGTCATATCGGCCTACTGGCGGCCAGATGGTGTTCGGGCACGGCGACCGCCGCCCGTCGCCCCATGCCGCCCTTACTCGGAGCTGCCCTGCTGGTGCCGACCGTCCTCGCGACCTGGGCGTCGGAACCCGGTACCACCCGGGGTGGGGAAGTGGGCGAGGTGCTGACCCTGAGCGTCAGCACCAACACCAGCACCGACCTCAACGTGCGGCTCCGCGCCGACGAGGTGGCCAGCCGGACCTACCATCTCGTCAACCACGCCGACTATCAGCTCACTGATCTCGTGCTGAAGGACCCTCAACTCCCGGGCGGACAGGCCCAATGTGACGCCGGTCGAAGCATCCCGCCTGGTGGCAGCATCGACTGCACCGCCTCCTTCACCGCCCTGGGCGGATCGCAGGCCGCCCAGGCCACTGCGATCGCCGATGCCCCGAACCGACTGCCGCAGGCCCACGTGGATGCACCCGTCGGCTACCAGGGCATCACTGCAGGCCTTCGCCTCACCCGGGTGGGATCACCCACCGGTTCGGGCGTGTCCCGGTCCCGAAGGGCCATCCCGGAGGCGGTGCCGCCCGCCGGTACCCGTCGCACTGCGCCGAGAGCGCTGACCGCAGTCGCGGGGACTCTTGAACTCTGGTACTACCTGGAGGCGTTCGGTGATGTCCCGATCACCGACATCTCGGTGGTCGAGGGGTTGCCCGATGTGGGAGCAGTGACCTGCTCCGGCCCCGATGCCGGCCGCACCCTCGCCCCCGGACAGGGGGTCGACTGTCAGGCCGCCGGGACCGCTCTCCCGGGCCACCAGACCGGTACGGTGCGCGCCGACGGCTTGGCGGACGATGCCACCGTCGGACCGGACGGCAGCCGCCAAGCGCCGCGCCACGTGTTCGCTGACGCGCCCGGAGCCTATGACGGACTCAGTCCGACCCCTCCCGCCGCCGCAACGCCTCCACCCGGAACAACGGGCGGAGGAGTCGCTCCCGGCGCGGTCCCAGGCAGCGGTGCCGGTACGGGCACTGGGACCGGCGCGGGCACGGCTACCGGCACCGGTGCCGGAGGCGGCACCGGGACGGTGGCAGGAGTCGGTGCGGGCGCGGTCGGTGCTCCTGGTGCTGCCGCTCCCGGAGCTGCGGCCCCTGGAGTCGCTGCCCCCGGTGCCGCCCCTGGAGTTGCCGCCCTTGGCGCCGGGGGCGTGGGCGCGGCTGTTGGAGCGGCAGCCGCAGCGGGGCTGCTCCCCGTACCCGTCCCAGCCGGCGGGGCTGCCGCGGCCGCACCGGGGCTGCTGCCCGGTGTCCCGGCTCCCGGGCAGGCCGCAGCAGCGGCTCCCGCAGGCTTGCTGCTGACGCCCTTCCTGCCGGGGGCAGCACCAGCGTTGGTCCCCGGTGGGACGGTCTTCGCGCTGCCGGGCTCGCCCTTTGCGGCGCCAGGGGTGATCGGCACTTCAACCGGGCCTGGCGGCAGCCTGATTGGGGTCGGGACAGCCAGCCCGGGCCGGGGACTGGCGAGCAGTGGGACGACGGTGCTCGGGCCGACTTCGAGCGCGACTGCCGGACGGAGTGAGGGGGCGAGTTCCGGAGCGGGGGCGTCCGGCGGTGGTGGGTCATCGGGCGGGCAGGCGCAGGCCCAGCCCGGGGCGGAGGACTGGACGCCCGAGGAAGGGGAGGACAACGCGTGGGACATCACCGAGGTGATGATGCTGCTGTTGGCGATCCTCCTTCCTGTGCTGTGCGTGCTGGCGGCGGCGTTCTCCGTCCGGGGTCGGTGGAGGCAGTGAGCGCGCGCGAAGAGATGATCCGACCGGCTGGCGATGGACCCGTAACCGACCTGATGATGTCCGGGGTTGTCGATGGCGCAACTGTTGTCGAGTCAAGGAACGATGAACCGCGGGCGGGAGCGCGAAGCCTGCGGCTGCTGGTACCGGCCCACGGCAGGCTCGGCGCGAGGCTGGTGACGCGGTTGGGTGCGAGGCCCGGCGCGGGGGCGAGCCTCCGCGGCGGCGGGAACAGGTGGTGCCGATGCTGATCGTCGCGATCGCCGCCGTCTCGGGTGCGGCGCTCGCGCTGGTGATCGGTCTACTGCTTGGGCGGACCAGTCGGGCGCGGGAGGGGTCCACGACACCGCAAGCGCTGTCCTTTGCCGGGGCGGCGATCCTCGGTTTCTTCGCGCTCTTCCTGGGATTCAGCATCGCCGGCACCTGGCAGCAGTTGAACTCCGCGCGTCAGCACACCTACGAGGAGTCGCGGGCTCTCGCGGAGGCCTATTGGAACGCGGGCGGTCTGCCGGCCGCCGACCGGTCACTGGTGCGGGATCGGCTGCGGAACTACACCAGGGTGGTGATCGACGACGAGTGGGCGACGATGCAGCACGACACCGGCAGCCAGGCCGCCTGGCAGGCGGCCGACGAGGTGCGGGCCGCGGTCGATCACGCCGCGGTGCAGACTCCGGCGGAGACGAGTGCACGGACCGATGTGCTGCACAGCCTGTCCGACGTCAACGCCAAACGGAACGCGCGGCTGGGTGATATTCGTGCGTCCGTGCCGGTGGTGGCGATCGGTGGCCTGCTCGTGGGCGCGGTGTTCGTCCTCGCCACGCCGTCGGTGATCGGCCTGATGGCCAACACACGGAATCTGATGTTGATGTGCTTCGTGGGTGCCTCCGTGGCGTTCGGGGTGAGCATGGTGGCGGTGATGAGCGGGCCGTTCTCCGGCGCGGTGCGGATCGAACCGACTGCGTTCCAACTGGCGTTGGAGCGCTACGACCAGATCGACACCGACGCCAGGACGCCGGCACTGCCGCCGTTCCAGCCTTGGCCGACGCACTGACCTGCGGGTGGTCCGGGACGCGGCGGTCCGGACACTCCGGCAGGCAGTGATCCGTCAGCAGGGCTGTGTCAGCGCGTGGTTCAGGAGTTGACGCCGAGTTCGCGCGCGATCAGCATCCGCTGGACCTCGGAGGTGCCCTCGCCGATCTCCAGAATCTTGCAGTCGCGCCAGAACCTGGCGACCGGGTACTCGTTCATGAAGCCGTAGCCACCGTGGATCTGGGTCGCTTCGCGCGCGTTGTCGACCGCGGCCTCGGAGGCGAACAGCTTGGCAATGGCTGCCTCCTTCTTGAAGGGCTCGGAGTGCAGCAGCCGGGAGGCGGCGTCCCGCCAGGCCAGGCGGGAGGTGTGTGCGCGCATCTCCATGTCGGCGAGCTTGAACTGGATGACCTGGTTGGCGCCGATCGGCCGGCCGAAGGCGCGACGAGTGGCGGCGTAGGACAGGGACTGGTCGACGCACCCCTGGGCCAGGCCGGTGGCCAGGGCCGCGATGGCGATGCGGCCCTCGTCGAGGATGCGAAGGAACTGGGCGTAGCCGCGGCCCTGGCGACCAAGCAGGTTGGCCGCGGGCACTCGGCAGTCGGTGAAGGACAGTTCGCGGGTGTCGGAGGCGTTCCACCCGACCTTCGAGTACTTCTTCGACACCTGGAACCCGGGAGTTCCAGTGGGGACGATAATGGAGGAGATTTCCCTCGTGGGCGAGTGATTTACGCCCTCGTCACTCGAATGTGCGATCGGTTCGGTCAGTGCGGTGACGGTCACCAGCCCGGTGATATCGGTGCCGGAATTGGTGATGAAGCACTTGCTTCCGTTGATCACCCACTCGTCGGTGGCCGCGTCGTAGCGCGCGGTGGTGCGAGTCCCGCCGGCGTCCGTGCCGCCCTCGGGCTCGGTCAGGCCGAACGCGCCGAGCATCTGGCCGGACGTCAACTTCGGCAGCCACTCGCGCTTCTGCTCCTCGGTGCCGAAGAGGTGGATCGGCATGGCGCCGAGCGAGACCGCGGCCTCCAGCGTGATCGCCACCGAGGAGTCGACCCGGGCCAGTTCCTCCAGGGCCAGGCAGAGCGCGAAATAGTCGCCGCCCATGCCGCCGTACTCCTCGGGGAAGGGCAGGCCGAACAGGCCCATCCGGCCCATTTCCCGAATGATTTCGTACGGGAATTCATTCTGCTCGTAGTATTCGCCGATCTTCGGCGCAACTACATCGTTGGCAAACTCCGCGACGGTGCGCCGGAGTTCCTCGTAGTCACTGCTCAGCCGGTGGTCGAGCACGGGTGATCCTCCCGGGATCGAGGCCTAGTGGGCCGGGTGGGGGGTTTGGAGTCAGCGGTCAGGCCGTGGGCCCGAACAGGGCGCGGACGGTCCGCGAGGGGCTGGGGCGGCCGAGCTGACGCGCCATCCAGCCGCTGGTTTCGGTGAGCGACGCCAGGTCGACGCCGGTTTCGATGCCCAGGCCGTGCAGCATCCAGACCAGGTCCTCGGTCGCCAGGTTGCCGGTCGCACTCTTGGCGTACGGGCAACCGCCGAGGCCGCCGGCGGAGGCGTCCACCACCGTCACGCCGGAGCGGAGCGCGGCCAGCGTGTTGGCCAGCGCCTGCCCGTACGTGTCGTGGAAGTGCACCGCGAGCTGGTCGACCGGAACGCCGGAACGAGTGAATTCGTCGATCAGCGCCTTGACCTGGCCGGGCGTGGCGACGCCGATGGTGTCGCCGAGGCTCAGCTCGGTGCAGCCCATCTCCAGCAGCGTCAGGCCGTGCCGGACCACCTGGGCGATCGGCACGGGCCCCTCCCACGGGTCGCCGAAGCACATCGACAGGTAGCCGCGGACCGGGACTCCCGCTGCCGTGGCACGTTCGACCACGGGCCGGAACATGGCCATCGCCTCGTCCGCCGAGCGGTTGAGGTTGCGCCGGGCGAACGTGTCGGTGGCGCTGGCGAACACCGCGACCTCACCGGCATGGTGGGCCAGCGCCCGGTCCAGTCCACGCTCGTTCGGCACCAGGACGGGCAGACGGAGCCCCGGGTACCGCGCGGGCAGCTCGGCCAGCCGAGGCATCAGTTCCTCGGCGTCGGCCAACTGCGGCACCCAATTGGGGTGGACGAAGCTGGTGGCTTCCACGGTGCGCAGCCCGGCGTCGGCGAGTCGGGCGATGAACTCCGCCTTGACCTCGACGGGGACGAGGCTGCTCTCGTTCTGCAGCCCGTCACGGGCGCCGACCTCGTGGATGCGCACTCGGGCTGGCAGATCGGGGTCACGTACGGGGTCCGGCAGGCCGAGTTCCAGCACGGTCGGTTCGACTGCGGCCCGGTCGGGAGCGGTGGTCATCCTGCGGCCTCCTGCAGCTTCGCGGTGGCGTCGGCCTCCGCTTCGGTGCGGACATCGGCTTCCGCCTCGCTGGTGGTGGCTTCCTCGTCGGCGGGAGCGACCGCGACCAGGGGCTCATCCATGGCGACGGTCGCACCGGCAGTGACCCTCAGGTCCTCGACGACGCCGTCGTGCGGCGCGGAGATGACGTGCTCCATCTTCATGGCCTCCAGGACGAGCAGCGCCTGTCCGCGGCTGACCTGTTCGCCGGCCTGGACCTTCACCACGGTGACGGTGCCGGGCATCGGAGCAGTCAGCGTTCCGTGGTGCACGGTTCCGGCAGCGGCACGCTCGGCGATTGCGTCGAACGGGTGAACGAGCCACGCATCTCCGTCGGCGCCGAGCCAGTGCGCAATGCCCTCTGCCGTACGTTCCTCGGCGACCGTGAAAGTGGCCTGCAGGCCGTCAACCGCAAGGCGGAGCAGGCTTCCGTCCCGGGTGGCGCGGGCCTTCCGGACGGGGCCGTCGCCGAGCCGAATGTCCCACTCCGGGGTCTTCGCGGCGGAAAAACCGATAGCGCTCTCGAATTCACCACTGGTAGTCATTCGGCAACTCACGGCGACCGGTTCGCGGCCGGCGAGCCGGAGCCGGTGCGTGGTCCATGCGGCTTCGCCACCGAGTCGCCACCCGGAAGGGAGGGAGAAGGGATCGGTCCAGCCGTCGGAGGCGTCGGCGCGGCCGAGTTCGAGCTGCCGCACCAGCGCGACGGCGAAGTAGAGCAGGTCGATCGTTTCGGGCCGGGTGTACGGAGAGCTGAGCAGGGAGGGGTCCTGCTGGGCGCTGCGTTCCACCAGGCCGGTGTCGAGCCGACCTGCCGTCACCTCGGGCTGAGCCAGCAGTCGGCGCAGGTAGCCGGTGTTGGTGGTGACGCCCAGGATGCGGGTCTCGGCGAGTGCGGCCCGCAGCCGACGGATCGCGGTCGGACGGTCGGGCCCGTACGCGATCACCTTGGCGAGCATCGGGTCGTACAGGCTGCCGATCCGGTCGCCGGGTGCGATTCCGGAGTCCACCCGGATGCCCTCGCCCGAGGGTTCGTCCAGCAGCAGTACCTCACCGCCGGTGGGCAGGAAGTCCCGTTCCGGGTCCTCGGCGCAGATGCGGGCCTCGATCGCGTGGCCCAGGAAGGAGATGTCGGACTGTGTGAACGACAGCGTCTCGCCCGCAGCGACGCGCAGCTGCCACTCGACCAGGTCGAGCCGCTGCGGGCCCTCGGGGCCGTCGACGGAGACGGCCAGCTCAGTGACGGGGTGTTCCACCTGGAGGCGGGTGTTCATCTCCATGAAGAAGAAGTCGAGGACGTCGTCCGCGCCGGACCCCGCGGGGTCCCCACCGGGAACGATGAACTCGACCGTGCCGGCGCCGGTGTATCCACAGGCTTCGGCAGCACGCACCGCGGCCGCGCCCATCGCGGCCCGGGTCCGGGCGTTCAACAGGACGGAAGGGGCCTCTTCGATGAGTTTCTGATGGCGGCGCTGGAGACTGCACTCGCGCTCGCCGAGGTGAACAGTCCGGCCGTGGGTGTCGGCCAGGACCTGCACCTCGATGTGGCGCGGTTGGTCCACCCAGCGCTCGAGCAGCAGGGTGTCGTCGCCGAACGCGGTGCGGGCCACCCGGCGGGCGGCGGCGAGCTCGGCGGGCAGGTCGGCCGGGTCGCGGACCAGCCGCATGCCCTTGCCGCCGCCGCCGGCCGAGGGCTTGAGCAGCACCGGGTAGCCGATTCGGGCCGCCGCCTCGATCAGCTGCTCATCGGTGGGCGCGCCGTCCTCGCTGCCGGGGACGACGGGCACCCCGGCGGCCCGGACGGCCTCCTTGGCGTTGATCTTGTCGCCCATCAGTTCCACCGCAGCCGGCGGTGGGCCGATGAAGACCAGCCCGGCCTGCGTGCAGGCCTCCGCGAAGGAGGGGTTCTCGGCGAGGAACCCGTAGCCGGGGTGGACGGCCTGCGCGCCGGTCCGGCGGGCGGCGTCGAGGATCAGGTCGGTGCGCAGGTAGGTCTCGGCGGCCGAGCTGTCGCTCCGGTCGGCGGGCCCGATTCGGACCGCGAGGTCGGCGGCCCGGACGTGCGGGGCGTCCGCGTCCGCGTCGCTGTGCACGGCGACCGAGCGCACGCCCAGCCGTCGCAGGGTGCGGATCACCCGCAGCGCGATCTCGCCGCGGTTGGCGACGAGCACGGTGTCGAACATGGAGGTGTGCCTCCGTTGCGAGGAGAACGGGTGAGCGAATTGACGATGCATCAGAAGCGGTGGCCGGTCCGTGGCTCGGCCCCCGGCCAGGCGTCACATGCGGAAGACGCCGAACGGGCGGGGTTCGGGGAGCGGGGCGTTGGCGCACGCAGTGAGCGCCAGGCCGAGCGCGGTCCGGGTCTGCATGGGGTCGATCACGCCGTCGTCCCACAGTCGCGCGGAGGCGTAGTAGGCGTTGCCCTGCCGCTCGTACTGCTCGCGGACCGGGCGCTTGAACTCGTCCTCGGCCTCGACCGGCCAGTCCTCGCCTCGGGCCTCGAACTGGTCGCGTCGGACCGTGGCAAGCACTGAGGCGGCCTGCTCGCCACCCATCACGGAAATCTTCGCGTTCGGCCACATCCACAGGAAGCGAGGTGAGTAGGCCCGGCCGCACATCGAATAGTTGCCCGCGCCGTACGAACCGCCGATCACCACCGTCAACTTCGGCACGCGGGTGCAGGCCACCGCGGTGACCATCTTGGCGCCGTGCTTGGCGATGCCGCCGGCCTCGTACTGGCGACCCACCATGAAACCGGTGATGTTCTGCAGGAAGAGGAGGGGGATGCCCCGCTGGTCGCACAACTCGATGAAGTGCGCGCCCTTGAGCGCGGACTCGGCGAACAGGACGCCGTTGTTGGCGACGATGCCGACCGGATGCCCGTGAATGCGGGCGAACCCGGTCACCAGGGTGGTGCCGTACTCCGCCTTGAACTCGGCGAAGCGGCTGCCGTCGACCAGGCGGGCGATCACCTCGCGCACGTCATAAGGGGTGCGCGGGTCCACCGGCACCACGCCGTAGAGGCCGGCCGGGTCGACCGCGGGCGGCTCGACCGGGGCGAGCGGCCAGGGCTTCGCGGCGCGCGGGCCGAGTCCGGCCACGATGGTGCGGACGATGGAGAGCGCGTGGGCGTCGTCCTCCGCCAGGTGGTCCGTCACGCCGGAGGTCCGCGAGTGGAGGTCGCCACCGCCGAGTTCCTCGGCGGTCACCACCTCTCCGGTGGCGGCCTTCACCAGCGGCGGACCACCCAGGAAGATGGTGCCCTGGTTGCGGACGATCACCGCCTGGTCGCTCATCGCCGGGACGTAGGCGCCGCCCGCGGTGCACGAGCCGAGCACCGCCGCGATCTGCGGGATCCCGGCGGCGGACAGGCGCGCCTGGTTGTAGAAGATCCGGCCGAAGTGGTCGCGGTCGGGGAACACCTCGTCCTGCATCGGCAGGAACGCTCCGCCCGAGTCCACCAGATAGATGCAGGGCAGCCGGTTCTCCAGGGCCACCTCCTGCGCGCGCAGGTGCTTCTTCACCGTCATCGGGTAGTAGGTGCCGCCCTTGACCGTGGCGTCGTTCGCCACCACCAGGACCTCGCGCCCGGCGACCCGCCCGATGCCGGCGATCACACCTGCGGCGGGGGCGGCCCCGTCGTACAGGCCGTCGGCTGCCAGGGGGGCCAGCTCCAGGAAGGGCGAGCCCGGGTCGAGCAGGGTGTCCACCCGGTCGCGGGGCAGGAGCTTGCCGCGGGCGGTGTGCTTGGCGCGCGCCTTCTCGCCGCCGCCGAGTGCCGCTGCCGCGAGCTTCTCGCGTAGCTCGGAGACCAGTGCCCGGTGGGCCTGGGCGTTGGCGAGTCCGGCGGGTGACGCCGGGTCGACCGTGCTCTCCAGTCGCGGTGCCGGTGCGGCGGCCGCGTCGAACAGCGATACCGGCTGCCTCGTCGCGGAAGCGTTCCGCGACGGAGCCGGAGACCACGATGAGGTCGGTGCCGAAGAAGAGGGGACCATCCCAAGAGCTCCCTTGCCCTCGGATTCGGATCCGGGCAGGCCGAAGGGCGAGCCGGCCAGCCCGTGTTAATGAGCGTTAACTCTGCCGCCAGGTTAACCAGCGATAACCCGACTGTCTACGATGGGCAGCATGCCCAACCGCCCTGCCACCCCTGTGCTCCCACGCCGTGACCAGATCCGGAAGGAGGCCGCCAGGCTGTTCGCCGCCCGCGGTTTCCTCGGCGTCGGCGTGGACGAGATCGGTAAGGCGGTCGGCATCAGCGGACCCGGCCTGTACCGGCATTTCGCGGGCAAGGACGCGATGCTTGCCGACCTCCTGGTCGGCATCAGCGAGCGCCTGCTGGAAGAGGGGCGCCGACGGGCCGGAGCGGCCGACGGGCCGCAGGCCGCATTGGACTCCCTGATCGACGGCCACATCGACTTCGCCCTGGACGACCGGGACCTGATCATCCTGCACGACCGCGAGCTGCTCCACCTCAAGGAGGAGGACCGCCGCCGGGTCCGTCGACTGCAGCGCGGTTACGTCGAACTGTGGGTCGCTGTGGTGCGCGAGGCTTTCACCGCACTGGCCGTCGCCGAAGCCGAACCGGTCGCCCGCGCCGCCGTGCACGCGGTCTTCGGCCTGCTCAACTCCACCCCGCACAGCGCGGCGCCGCAGGCCGCCCCGGCGGAGCTCGCCGCCGAGCGGACCGGCCTGAGCCGTGAAGCGATGGCAGCCCTGCTGCGCGCGTTGGCCCAGGGTGCGTTCGTGGCGGCGGCCGCTGCGGTCGTGGAGCCGAGCCCAGCTGCCTGACCTGCAGGTTTCCAGGCAGGTTCAGGGTCCGGCCTGAAGTCTGCTGTACCCCCGCCTAGGACGATCGGCTGACCCAGGTGTAGCCGACCGTTGGAGGCGCACCCCCGCGTGCCGCGGGCAGGCTGTAGACGGGAAGGAAGCTCGACCTCGGGTCGTTCAGCCTCCTATGCGCCCGTCGAATCCGATGGACGCCCAATCGGCCGAATGGTTAGCATCACTAAATATGCCCGAGACTCATGGTTTCCCAGAGCAAGGCTGGCTCCGCCGGCTCGGTGGCTACTGCTGGCGCTACCGTCGCAACCTGTCGCTGTCCTTCGGGTCGTCGCTGGTCGGCATGGCGATCACCGCGATCGTCCCGCTCATCACCAAGGTGATCATCGATGACGTGATCACCACGCACCGCCGCCCGCTCACCCCCTGGGCAGTGCTGCTGCTGGTCGCGGCCGCCGCGGTGTTCCTGTGCACACAGATCCGCCGCTACTACGGCGGGCAGCTCGCGCTGGACGTCCAGCACGACATGCGCGCCGACCTGTTCCGCTCGCTGACCAGGCTCGACGGGCACCGCCAGGACCGGTTGGACGTCGGTCAGGTGGTCGGGCGCGCCACCTCGGACCTGCAACTGGTCAACGGGTTGCTCTCGATGCTGCCGATGATGACGGGCTACGCCCTGATGTTCGGCATGTCGTTGGTGGTCATGTTCTGGTTGTCGCTGCCGCTCACCCTGATCGCGTTGGTGATGGCCCCGGCCCTGTGGTGGATCTCCACCCTCAGCCGTAAGCGCCTCTTCCCGGCGACCTGGGCAGCTCAGCAGCAGGCCGCGGAGGTCGCCGGTGTGGTGGACGCTGCGGTCGGTGGCGTCCGGGTGGTCAAGGGCTTCGGTCAGGAGGCCCAGGAACGCGGCAAGCTGGAGCGGGTCTCGCGGGGGCTGTTCGCCGCTCGGCTCCGTTCGATCCGACTGAATGCCCGCTACACCCCCGCGATGCAGGCCGTTCCCGCGCTCGGGCAGGTCGCAGTGCTCGCCATCGGCGGCTGGCTGGCCGTCCGGGGCGATGTCACCCTCGGTACCTTCGTCGCCTTCTCCACCTACCTCGCGCAGATGACGGGCCCGGTCCGGATGCTCGCCGTGGTGGTCACCGTCGCCCAGCAGACCCGCGCCGGCGTGGAACGCGTCATGCAGCTGATCGACCAGCGCCCGCTGGTCGCCGAGACCCCGGACGCCCAGCCCCTCGATCCGGATGCGGCCCCGGCCGGCACGCCCGTGCTGGAGCTCGACCGGGTCGCCTTCCACTACCGGGCCGAGGAGCACCCCGAGCCGGGCAGCGTTCCCGACGGCGTCCCGGTGCTCGACGGTCTCAGCCTGCGGATCGCGCCGGGGGAGACCCTGGCCCTGGTCGGTGCGTCCGGCTCCGGCAAGTCGACCGTCGCCCAGCTGGTGCCTCGTTTCTACGACCCCACCTCCGGCGCCGTCCGGCTGTTCGGCCAGGACCTCCGCGAAGCCACGGTCGATTCGGTGCGCGCCGCCATCGGCATCGTGCCGGAGGAGAGCTTCCTGTTCTCCGACACGGTCCGTACCAATATCTCCTACGGCCACCCCGAGGCCACCGAGGAGCAGATCCTCGCCGCCGCCCGGATCGCCCAGGCCGACGGTTTCATCCGCGAGCTCCCCGGCGGCTACGACACCAAGGTCGGCGAGCAGGGCCTCACCCTCTCCGGCGGCCAGCGCCAACGTATCGCCCTGGCCCGTGCGGTCCTCACCGATCCGCGCATCCTGTTGCTCGACGACGCCACCTCCGCGGTCGACCCGCAGATCGAGGCCGAGATCCACGACGCGTTGCACAGCGTGATGGCCGGCCGTACCACCCTGCTGATCGCACACCGCCGTTCCACCTTGCAGCTCGCCGACCGCATCGCCGTCCTCGACGCCGGTCGGCTGATCGACATCGGCACCCACGAGGAACTCACGGCCCGATGTCCGCGCTACCGGTCGCTGATCACCGACCCGGACGCCCTGGCTGCCCCCGCCGCCGAGCCCCAGCAGAACGAGGAACCCGCGGAGACCGAGAAGGCCGCACCGGTCGCGGAGAAGCCCGCCGCCGACACCGAGTTGCTGGCCCAGGTCGCCGCCCTGCCGCCGGCGAACGACACCCCCGACGTCCCCGTGGAGCTGGCCGAGACCGCCGACGCCAAGTTCAATCTGGCCCGACTGCTCGCCCCGTTCCGTCGTCCGCTGCTGCTCGCACTGCTGCTGGTCGCGCTGGACACCGCCGCCGGTCTGACGTTGCCGGTGCTGATCCGGCACGGCATCGACGACGGCGTCAGCAAGGCCGCCATCGGGGGCGTTGCGATCGCCGCCCTGCTGGCGCTCGTCGTGGTCCTGCTCGACTGGCTGGTGCAGGCCACCGAGAGCAAGGTCTCCGGGCGTACCGGCGAACGCGTCCTCTACACCCTGCGGCTGAAGATCTTCGCCCACCTCAACCGGCTCGGCCTCGACTACTACGAGCGCGAGCTGGCCGGCCGGATCATGACCCGCATGACGACCGATGTGGACTCCATATCTTCGTTCCTGCAGACCGGCGTGGTCACCGCCGTCGTCAGCCTGTTCACCTTCGTCGGGATCTTCGTGGCCCTCGTCGTGATCGACCCGGGTCTCGCCCTGGTGGTCCTCGCGGTGCTGCCGCCGCTGATCATCGCCACCCTGGTGTTCCGCAAGAAGTCCGCCCAGCAGTACCAGATCTCCCGCGACCTGATCAGCACCGTCAACGCCGATCTGCAGGAGAACGTCGCGGGCATGCGGATCGTCCAGGCCTTCCGTCGCCAGGACGCCAACATCGACCGGTTCGTCGAGCGCGGCCTCGCCTACCGGCACGCCCGGGTCAAGGCCCAGCTGTACATCTCGATGTACTTCCCGTTCGTGCAGTTCCTGTCCAGCATCGCCGCAACCCTGGTCCTGATCGTCGGCGCCTCCCGGGTCGACCACGGCACCCTGACCATCGGCGCCCTGGTCGCGTACCTGCTGTACATCGACCTGTTCTTCGCCCCGGTCAACCAGCTCTCACAGATCTTCGACGGCTACCAGCAGGCCGCCGTCGGCCTCGGCCGGATCCGTGAGCTGCTGCGCACCCCGACCAGCACGCCCCAGGCCGAACAGCCCATCCCGGTCGAGACGCTGCGCGGTGAGATCACCTTCGAGAACGTCGGCTTCGCCTACAACGGCGGAGGCGAGGGCAACCCCGAGGTGCTCGCCGGCATCGACCTGCACATACCCGCCGGCCAGACCGTCGCGCTGGTCGGCGAGACCGGCGCCGGCAAGTCCACCCTGGTCAAGCTGGTCGCCCGGTTCTACGACGCCACCGGCGGCACCGTTCGGGTCGACGGCACCGATCTGACGCGGTACGACCTGGAGGGTTACCGGCACCGGCTCGGCGTCGTCCCGCAGGAGGCGTACCTGTTCGCCGGGACGGTCCGCGACGCCATCGCCTACGGCCGCCCCGGGGCGAGCGACGCCGAAGTCGAAGCTGCCGCCAAGGCGGTCGGCGCACACGACATGATCACCCGGCTCACCGGCGGCTACCGGCACACCGTCGCCGCCCGCGGCCGCAACCTCTCCGCCGGGCAGCGCCAGCTCATCGCCCTCGCCCGGGCCGAGCTGGTCGACCCCGACATCCTGCTCCTCGACGAAGCCACCGCCGCTCTCGACCTCGCGACCGAAGCAGCCGTCAACCACGCCGCCGACCGGCTCAGCGGCGGACGCACCACCCTGGTCATCGCCCACCGGCTCACCACCGCCGAACGCGCCGACCGGATCGTCGTCCTCGACCACGGACGAATAGTGGAGGACGGCACCCACACCGATCTGATCGACCGCGACGGCGCCTACGCCAAGCTGTGGAAGGCCTTCATCGCGGAGGGGCACCCCGCCCCGGTACTCGGCTGACCGTCCCGACAGCGGCTCCCGGGCCCGGCACCTCGTCGGGTCCGGGAGCCGTCCGGTCGAGAGCAGGCCTGCTCAGGCCTGCGCGGACTGCGCAGCACCCACCAGCGCCCGGAACAACACCTCGGCATCCACTCCGGACGGCAGCTCGCTGACCTGACCGTCCCCGACCTCCACCACCCGCCATCCGCCTTCGGCGCCGCCGTCGTGGCCGCCCGTGCCCGCGGCCGGTCGCGCCAGGTCGGTGGTGACGAAGCGGCACCCCAACTCCCGCACCAGCGGGCGTACGGCGGACAGGTCGGGCTCGACCCGACTCAACGGGCAGTCGGGGTGCGGTCCGATCAGCACGGGCTCGCCGTCCAACCACCAGACCCGGGCCTCCTCGGCCCGGCCGTCCGCCGTCCGCGCGAAGTCCTCGAAGCGACGGAGCACCAGCCCGCCCGCGAGGAACTCGTCCTGCAGTTCGGCGAAGCGGGCAGCCACGCGCTCCACCGCGTCGAGGTCGGCCAACTCGGGCACGTAACAGGCCTCGTGCCACTCGTGCTTGCGGGACTTGACGTAGTCCTTCACGATCGCGGGGCCCTGCCCGCCCAGGGCCGAGGCGGCGGCAGCCAGGGCGTAGCGGTCCCAGGAGCGGCCGGGGAGCCAACTGCTGGCAGGTGTGACGGGCTCGAACGTCCGGTACCAGCCGGGCAGTTCATGGGCGGTGGCGTACTCGCCCGAGCCGGTCAGCAGGCTGCAGCCGCGGTCGGCCAGTGCCTCGGCCAGCGCGGCATAGCGGGCGACGGGAATCATCCAACCCCGGTACCAGAGCCCGCCCGACCCGGCGGGGACGCGCCGGACGGCAGCCTCGACGTCCCCGGCCAGCAGAGCGTCGTGGTCGAGCAGCGCCGGACGGCCGCCGGCGGCCCGAATCAGCTCGGCCTCCCAGGCGAAGTGCGGGTCGGTCCGACGCGGCAGGAGCGGGTCCGAGGGGAGGATGACGGTGGGGTCGACCATGAGGCTCAGATTAGATCCACCGATCGGTTGACAGGCTGTCCTTGACCCTGCGTTGACCAGGCATTCTGCTCCGCGTTCCCGCGCCGGGCTGGTCGCAACGGCCGAAAACTCGATCGACAGTCCGTCACTTGCACTGCCAGGCTTCGCGTGTGCGGTGGATCACAGGACGTCAGAAGTCCAAGGGCGAACGGCTACCCCGTCGAGCGGCGCGAACGGTGGTGCTCTCGCCGGAGGGTGAGGTGTTCCTGTTCCGATCGGACAACTCCGAAGTCGGGGTGCACTGGAACGCTCCGGGCGGTGGCCTGGAGCCAGGCGAAACGCCTGCCGAGGGAGCGCTCCGTGAGCTGCGCGAGGAGACCGGCTGGACCGACCTCCGGCCCGGTGAACTCCTCTGCACCTGGGAGCACGACTTCACCTGGCACGGCACGCCTGTCCGTCAGCACGAGCACATATTCCTGGCTCGCGGTCCGCGGCGCGAGCCCGGAGACGTGGCGGCGGTCCACCGCGTCGACGGCATCCTCGGATGGCGCTGGTGGACGCCGGACGAGTTGGCCGCGCCGAACGCCGATCCGCTCTGGCCGCCGAACCTGGCGGCCCTGGTCGCCGGGCTCTGCACTGCGGATGCCGGTCCGATCGTCCCCGTCCACCTCGGCTACGTGCCCAACGCCACTACACATCAGCGCAGTTGACGCCAGTCCGGCGAGCCGCCACACCCCGGCCGCGCCGAACTCCGGCAGCCCGCAGAGAGGAGCTGCCCAGCCCGGGCACCCACATCCGTCACCCGCTTCACCCGGCACCAGCCGCCTCGGCGCACCTGCACCCGCAACTGCCCCGCAGCTGAAGCCGGTCGAGACCGCTCAACGGACCTGGCGCCGACCCCTCCGGCGTCCGCGAGCCGCTGGGACCTCGGCCTGCCAGTCGCGCAGCCCCAGTTCGCGGTCGTGCACGGCCTCCGGGTTGATCACCACCGACAGCAGGGCGGAGCGCAACTCCTCCGGGCTCATCCCGGTCGAGCGCTGCAACTGCTCGGTGGGGACCGACACGGCGATGGCCGACCGCCACTCAGGCAGCACCACCTGGCAGGTCCCGGAGCCGAACCGCAGCAACTGGGCGGACACCCGGCGCTCCGCGGTCCGGGCCACGCCGGGGCCGGCACTGTCGGTCGGTCCGAGCGACCCGCCGATCAGCACGCCCATCGGCACCCCCACGGGGGAGATCGGCGCGCTCTCCGGCTCGGCATCGACCAGCCCGCTCACCGCCGTGCCGTCGAACGGTGCCGACGCGGGCGGAACGGCCCGTACCTGGCTCAGCCGCCGCGAGGGGGTCGGCCGTCGTGGTGGCCGGACCCGCCCTGCCACCGCGCCCCAGGCCCCCGACGACCAGCCGGGCGACCTCGGGGTGCCCACGGCTCTGCCTGTCACCAAGCCATCGGCACCTGCCGCTGCGAGAGCGTCGCCTTCCCGTGCAGGCCCGGGCACCGCCGGCAATCCGGTGGGAGCTCCGCCGAGGCCGTTCGGTGCTCTGTGGCTGTCCGTATCGGCGTCCGAGTGCCCGCTCAGGTCCGATCCGGACGGCGTCGAGCCGTGCCCCGAACCGGAGCCTGTCGAATCCGCGCTCGCCGCAGGGCTGTTGGCATCCGCGGCCGGCCGGTTCGGCGCGTTCTGGTCGAGCGAGGTCATGACTGCAAACCCTCCGGATTCTCGGCTCGCCCGATCCTGCACCACCAGGGCACGCCGGGCCAAGGGACGTGTGTGGACAGCCTGACGGTTCCTTCCCGCCCCGCCCGAAATCCGCCCGCTTACCTGCGCGACCGCGTTATGGTGAACGCATGTCTCTCATGTCATGCCTGTGCTGGTGGCCGTCCTAGGACGGCCGATCCCCTCGCATGACTCCAGGGCCGTCCGTACGGGCGGCCCCGGCACGAGCATCTCCGACGGACACGGGCCCACCCCGGCGGGCGGTCACCACCGCAAACCGGAGGAGAAGTCCCGCCATGACCACCGTCCCGGACACCGCACCCGGCACCGCCAACCCGCTGATCGCCCCCACCGCCGAAGGCCACCGCCGCGTCCTGACCGGCGACCGTCCGACCGGACCACTTCACCTCGGGCACTACTTCGGCACGCTCCAGAACCGGGTCCAACTCCAGCTCCAGGACATCGAGTTGATGATCGTGATCGCCGACTACCAGGTGATCACCGATCGGGACCGGGCCGACCGGGTCGCCGAGCACGCCGAGAACCTGGTCCTCGACTACCTGGCCGCCGGAGTCGACCCGGACCGGGCCACGATCTTCACCCACAGCGCCGTCCCCGCACTCAACCAGCTGATGCTGCCCTTTCTCAGCCTGATCAGCGTCGCCGAACTTTCCCGCAACCCCACCGTCAAGGACGAGATCACCCACTCCCGGCAGGCGGCGGTCAGCGGGCTGATGTTCACCTACCCCGTCCATCAGGCCGCCGACCTGTTGTTCTGCAAGGCCGACCTGGTCCCGGTCGGTCAGGACCAACTGCCGCACCTGGAGATCACCCGCACCATCGCCCGCCGCTTCAACGACCGCTACACCCCGCTGTTCCCCGAACCGCAGGCCCTGCTGTCCGAGGCTCCACTGCTCCTCGGCATCGACGCCGGCAAGATGAGCAAGAGCCGGGGCAACGCCATCACCCTCGGCGCCGACGAGGACGAGACCGCGCGGCTGCTGCGCGGCGCGGTCACCGACAACGACCGGCACATCAGCTACGACCCCGCGACCCGTTCCGGCGTCTCCAACCTGGTGCTGCTGATCGCCCTCTGTCAGGGCCGCGACCCGCACGCCGTCGCCGAGGAGATCGGTTCCGGCGGCGCCGCTCGGCTCAAGCGCACCGCCACCGAGGCGGTCAACGAGCACCTCCGCCCGCTGCGCGCCCGGCGCACCGAGCTGGCCGCCGACCGAGCCCTGCTCCGAGAAGTCCTGCACAGCGGGAACGCCCGCGCCAACGCCATCGCCGACCGCACCCTCGCCGAAGTCCGCACCGCGATGGGCACCTTCTGACCGATCCCGCAGCCGGTGTGCAGGTCGTACGCGGCGACGACCCGCACACCGGCCGGCGACGACCCGCACACCGGCGCGGTCGGGCATCCCGTCGATCACGAGCCGGGGCGCCGCGCGGTGCCGAGCATGAGGAGAGGTGATGGGCCGGCAGTCATCGCATCAGGGTGGTGAGTTCACGACCGGGGGATATCGTCAGCAGGCAGACCGCCCGTCCTGCAGACAGACCATGCGCACCCCGTTCGCGGTCCCACCCGCGCTCCACACCATGAAGGAGCTCCCTGATGTCCTTGCGCCCGCTCCGTCCCGGTGACCGCATCGCCCTCGTCGCCCCCAGCGGCGCAGTCGACCCCGCACGACTCGCCCTCGGAACCGACATCCTCCGGTCCTGGGGCCTGGAGGTGGTCGTCCTCCCGCACGTCCACGACACCCACCCCACCTTGCCGTACCTCGCCGGCACCGACGCCCACCGCGCTGCCGACCTGCAAGCCGCCTGGCTGGACCCCGACATCGCCGCCGTCCTCTGTGTACGCGGCGGCTTCGGCGCCCATCGGATGGTCGACCTCCTGGACTGGGACGCGATGCGCGCCGTCCCGCCCAAGCTGCTGATCGGCTTCAGCGACACCACCGTTCTGCACGAGGCTGTCGCGCAGCAGCTGGGCACCCCCACTCTCTACGGGCCAATGTCCGCCGCCGGCGTGTTCACCACTGACGCCCCGACCGCGGAACACCTGCGCCGCACCCTGTTCGAGCCGGCCACCACGACCGTCCTCGGCGGACCCGATGCCGCGACCCTCGTTCCCGGCCGCGCCCACGGCGTCCTGATGGGCGGCTGCGCCTCCCTGCTGGCCGCCGACCGCGGCACCCCCGGCGCCCGACCGTCCTTCGCAGGCGGGCTGCTCCTCCTGGAGGACGTCAATGAGCAGCCCTACCAACTCGACCGCATCCTCACCCAGCTGCGACGCAGCGGAGCCCTGGAAGGAGTGGCCGGCGTGGCCCTCGGCTCCTGGGACCTCTGCGGACCGCTCGACGGTGTACGCGCCGTGATGCTCGACCACTTCGGCGACCTTGGAATCCCGGTCGTCTGGGAACTCGGCTTCGGTCACGCGCCGTCCGCCATCACCGTCCCGCTCGGCGTCCCCGCCACGCTCGACGCCGATGCCGCCACGCTCACGCTCGACGCCCCCGTTCTCACCCCCTCCACCGACGCGTAGGGTGGCGGGCCATGCACGTCGAAGGCACCTCCGCCGTAGGAACGTCTCCCACCGCACCGGCCGCCGAACGCATGCCCGCCCTCGCGGCGGCGGCCGTGACCCGGGCGCTCGGCCTGCTGCGCGGCCCAGGCAGCGGAACCGGCCGAGCACTCCTCGGTCTGGCCGGCCCGCCCGCGGCTGGGAAGTCCACTCTCGCCCGCGTGCTGATCGACGAGGTCAACCGCCGCGAGGGCCCCGACACCGCGGCCTACCTTCCGCTGGACGGCTTCCACCTCTCCAACGCCCAGCTCGACCGTCTCGGTCTGCGCTCCCGCAAGGGCGCCCCCGAGACCTTCGACGCCTTCGGCTACCTCGCCCTCGTCCAGCGCGTTGCCACCGACCGCTTCCACGACATCTACGTGCCCGACTTCGACCGCACCCTGGACGAGCCCGTCGCCGCCCGCCACCTGATCCGCCCCTGCACCCGCCTGGTCATCACCGAAGGCAACTACCTCGCGTCCCTTGCCACCCCCTGGACGAATGCCCGGGCACTGCTGCGCGAGCTCTGGTACGTGGACGCCGACCACAGCACTCGGGACGCCCGACTCCTCGCCCGTCACACCGCCGGCGGCCAGGACCATCCCACCGCGCGCCGCCGGATCGACGGCAACGACCAACCCAACGCCGCTCAGGTGGAGGCCACCCGGACGGCCTGCGACTGGGTGGTTCGTCCAGAGGCATTTGCGCCTGCCCACCAATCGGCGTAGTGTTGACTAGTCGCTCGGCAGGGAGCACCGGACACGCATCTGTGTGGACGGTCCCGGGGCGGCCAATCCTCATGAACCACCCAGTTGATCTGTGACGGGTCG
This sequence comes from Kitasatospora griseola, assembly GCF_014648555.1. Taxonomy (GTDB): domain Bacteria; phylum Actinomycetota; class Actinomycetes; order Streptomycetales; family Streptomycetaceae; genus Kitasatospora; species Kitasatospora griseola. The sequence goes on along the minus strand of NZ_BMRI01000037.1, from coordinate 66 downwards.
CGTCCTTTTCGCGTCTCCGTTCGTATTTGCTGTGCGCGTTTTCGGAGATTGCGGCGGATTCGCTTT
>NZ_BMRI01000036.1:64768-82553 GCF_014648555.1 Kitasatospora griseola | reverse complement strand
CCGGACGGCGCGATGTGGTCCAACGCAGACGGTGACTGCTGGCGGCAAGGAATCACCTTTGGCCAGTGGCTGGTCGCCGCGATGGACGGGAAGCTGCGCTTCGCCTGGCCGGACGGGGTGCCCCCGGAGAGCGAATGGCACCGACCGAACGCACCGGCTGGCCAACAGGAGAGCTACTGAACTTGAACTCGTGATGTCGGGTGGTCAGCTTGGCAGGTTGCTGCTGTGGGCGAACGGGTCGGTGAGGTGTGCTGCGGACGGGGTGGCGATGAGGAGAGTGCTGGCCGGTCCGGATGTCGCGGTGAGACTGGCGGGGTCGAGGCTGAGCGTCCGAGCGATGGCCGGGGCGGGGCACTCCCAGTCGGCGAGGAGGTCGAAGGCCTCGTCCGGATCCAGGTCTTCGGGGCGTTCTTTGACGCTGATCGCGTCGAGGCTGTCGCGTTCTGCTTGGACTGGCTGCCCAAGGGCGAGCTCGGGGTACTCACTGATCCAGCGCCTGGAGATCGAGCCTTTCTCGGCGATCAACCAGGCATCTCCGTCGCGCCGCTCGCCGTAGAAGAAGGCATGGGCCTGACCGTGGCGAGTGCTCAGCTCCAGGCAGAGGCGGGTGACATCGGCTGTGCGGTTCAGGTAGGGCAGGCCGCACCACGGACCGACCACCAGGACCCAGCCGTCGAGAGCGGGCGTGACCAAGACGCGCGAGAAGCGCTTGGCGGGATCGTGGGCGATGCGGTCGATCAGCTCCGCGCCGGCGGACCATGACGACTCGGTGACCCCGGTGAGGCCGATCTGGTCAACCAGCGCCGCCCGGTCCTGAGTGGGAACTGCCAGCCAGGACAGCCAGCAGCTGGTGATCGGCCGGGGCGACTCGGGTCTTGTCATGACCGGCAGCGTAGTCGGGGGCAGTGTCGCGCTCGGCGTCGTCATCCCCGGGCTGGTCCCGGGCGAGCCCGGTGCCCCGAAAGCATCCGTCGATCACGTCGGGACGGTACTGGGTCTTCTTGAACTCAGAGGTGGGAGCGGGTGGCCGCCGCGGGTGTCCGGGGGCCACCCGTGGGGTGGGGTCAGAAGCCGTTGAAGGTCAGGCTTTCGGTCCGCTGCCGGTCTTCGTCCTCGTCGGAGGCCATCGCGCTGCCGAATCCGAGGGCGGCGACGACAAGCGCTCCCGCGATGGCAGACAGCGAGGTGAGGACCGCGTGCCAGCCGGAGGGCGCGGTCACGTGCAGGCCGACCTTGTGGGCCACCCACACTGCTGCGAGGAGGCCGCGCGAGGGCACCCAGATGAAGTCGATCGCCGCTCCGACGATCCCCAGGAGGATGGCGATTCCGACGATCGCACCGGCGGCCACCCGCCCGGCGCCGGAGTAGTTGTCGAACGGCTCCTTGGCGTTCAGCCAGGAAATCACCCCGATGCCCAGGCCCACCACCGGCAGGAAGCCGAGGACGGTGAGGATGGTTCCGACGAACCCGTGGACCGCGCCGAGCAGCAGCAGGGCCAGGATCTTCTGCCCCGGCTGCGTGGGCAGGACGAAGTCGTGGGCCCACCAGGTGGCCGTCCACAGCCCTACGGCCGAAGCGCAGACGAACAGCAACCACAGGGTGATCCTGGCGAGTTCCCGGATCGCGCCGCGGTGGGCCTTCCGGTAGTGGTTGACCTCCTTCTCCCGCGCCTTGAGCCGCTGGGCGAGTTCGGTGGCCAGTTCGTTGGCGACCGGCCGGCCTTCGGAGCCGCCGCGGGCGATCATGTCGACCCGGTTCGGGTTGCGGGCCAGGCGGATGGGGCCGTCGACCGAGATGACACTGAGCGTCGGCGTCTGTCGGGCTTCCTGCTCGCGCACCCGGTTGTTGATGAACCCGTACAGGTCGTCGACCGTCACATGACCGTCCTGGTCCAGGTCGGCTTCGCCGGTCCGCAGACCGTGGACGATGGCGGCCGTGAACAGGGAGGGGGTGCCCGCCTGCCGGCTCCCCATCAAGTCCCGTTCGAAGGCGTACTGGAGCGCGGTGGAGGAGGTGATGACGACGCGTCCGCTGCCCTCGAACGTCTCGCTCACATTGACGTCCATCGCCTCGCCGCGTGCGCGCATGGCCCGGTTGAAGGCGCCGCTGTAGCAGCAGTCCAGGAGGAGGACGATGCTGCGGCTGGAGCTGCTCTCCATGCAGTCGGCAAGGAACTCGGCGCTGACCGACGTCGCCTCGACCAGGTCCGCGTCGCTGTCGCGGGCGATGAAGTGGAGACGGTTCCGGCTGTCCTTCTGCCCGTGGCAGGACAGGTGGAGGAGCAGGACGTCGTCGTGCTCCGCCTGTTGGAAGAACTTCTGGATCGAACGCTTCCACTCGGTGGCGGTCGCGTCCCGCAGCACGGTGACGGAGAACCCACCGATCTCGGAGTCCCGGAGCACCGCACTGAGCTCCCTCGCATCGGCGGTCGCGCCCGGGAGTTCGGCGAAGTTGCGGTCGTTGTGGGACTGGTTGGCGATGATGAGGGCGCGCTTACTCATCGTCCTGCTCCTGCGCAGCCGTTGCCACGAGATTGGTGAACGCTTCGATGGCAGCCGCCGTCTGTCGCGGCTTTCCGGCGGTGATCTCAAGTACGTTGACGCCGACCTTGATGTGGATCGTGCCGCTGTTGCGGCGTGCCAGCCAGTCCTGCGCCAGCAGGATGAGCGCTCGCAGCGCGGGCGTTCCGGCCAGGCTGAGCAGCAGGGAACTGTAGACGACCGTCTCCCCGGCCCTGGTGCCCGCCGGCGCCGACCCTCCCCGAGCGTGGGCAAGGCGCAGGACGCGCAACTGGCGGACCTCCTCCACCAGGAACTCCATTGCCCGGTCGGCGGCTTCAGGGCCTCTCGGGTCACTGAGGTCGAGCCTGACCTCATGTGGTGCTCTGTCCATCTCTCCTACCCCCAGAATGAGGTTGCCGCGATCGGAGCGGCCGACAAGCGCCTCGGAACTCCACTGCCCCGTCCCGACCCGCAGGCTGCCGCAGCCCGACCCGATCTCGACGGCCAAGTATGCCGACTCCTCGACGAGTTGACCGAAAAACGATCCACTCGCCGACTGACACATACCCCCAGAAGGGCACAGCTCGAACCCGAAGCCGCCCCTTCCGGCATGTCCCGTTCCGGAACCTGGCGAAGCACGCTGCCGCTCGCCCGGTTGAGGGGTGTGGGGGCGACACGCTCCAGCGGTCCCGCACTCAACGGCTGTGGCAATTCGGGGAAATCAATTTCTGCTCCCAGAGCGTCTCCGATCCCTGTTCGATCCGGACGCGATATCTGTCGAGGCGGGTGGACCCTCCTGGCACAGTGGCGATCACTGGGCGGCTGGAGCCCCCCGCCGGTGCGATGTGCTTGGGCCGACGGGGTGTCAGTACAGGTCGGCGATCCAGGTGTGGTCGTCGGGGTAACGCATCTGGGTCAGGGCGGTGCGCAGTCCTTCCTTCAGGCGAGGCCGCGGAACCAGGGACGGGGTCGAGGAGGGCGGCGAGGTGCTCGGCGGCGAGCCGGTTCTGCAGTGGTGCCTCGGTCAGGAAACCTGAACCTGGTGTCGTCGTGCTGCCGTGACACGATGCGCCTGCACGTCACTCCTTGATGTCCGAGAAGCCGTTGCCATACCGATCATGGAGTCTGTCGATCGAACGGGAGTCTCGATCGGGTGATCGCGGGCCCTGCCCGGCGTGTGAGCAGGCCTGGCGGTACACGGGGAAAATCCAGGAGGCGGACGGCCGCGCGCTGCTACCGTCGGGCGCCATGAGCTGGCTTCCTGATGACTTCGTCCACCCCGTCCTGGTACCGCTGCCGGGCGGTGGCCATCACCTGCGGCCGATCCGGGAGGCGGACACCCCGCTCGACTATCCGGCTGTGATGGGTTCACGCGAGCGGCTGTGGACCATCTTCGGCCCGGCCTGGGGCTGGCCCGCGGCCACCATGACCTACGAGGCCGACCGGGCCGACCTGTTGCGACACGAGAAGGAGATCGCCGCACACCAGTCCTTCAACTACGCGCTGTTCGACGCGGCGGAGAAAGCCCTGCTCGGCTGTGTCTACATCGACCCACCGGAGAGGGCCGGCGCGGACGGTGAGATCTCCTGGTGGGTGGTGGACGAGCTGGTGGGCAGCAAGGTCGAGCAGGCCCTCGACGCGCTGGTGCCGCAGTGGATCGCCACCGACTGGCCGTTCGAGCAGCCGCGCTTCCTCGGCCACGAGATCTCCTGGTCGGACTGGCTCGCCCTGCCGGAGCATCCCGACAGGTAAGTGGTTATTGCCCGTACCGATCTCGAAGGCTGTCGATCGAACGGGGGTCTCGACCGGGTGACTGCGACGGTTTCCGCTGTGACAGCAGGGCGTCAAGGTAGCTCTGGGGCGCAATCCCACTCCGAATGGTTCCCGGACGCCCTGTTGTCCTTGTTGTACGTGCCTGAGCATGTTGACCACGCCGGTGTCCGTCGGACACGACGAACGCGGAGTGTGCGGCCATCCGGCCGTTGCTGCCGGCGCCGGCCTGATTCCATGGGCGGGATGGGACGGGCTGCTGCCACCGGCCGCAGCTGGTGGACGCGATCCGCTGCCTGCCTGATTTCCGGCACGTCTCCGACGCGTCGTCCCCGCGCGAGCGGGAGTCAGCCGCAGCCGTCGGTTCTCCTGATGCCGAATCAGGGCGAGGTGTCCTCTCCACATCCGTGGAGGTCAGCCGGCCGTCCCAGCCCGCGGCACCGCCCAACCAGTGTCCGTCCTCCCCGAGCCCGCGGGGCCAGTGGGAGTCGGAGGCGGAGGCAGGCGAGGCTGGCCCACGGCGTGGCCGTGGACGGCTCGTTCGTCGTCGCGGGTGGCCAGGGCCCGGTTCCGCTGGAGCCGACTGAAGCAGCACCTCGACGACGTTGCGCCGCCGGTGGAGGCCCCTCACGGGTCCGTCGACGGGGGTCAGGAGCCCGGGCAGAACTCCGCCTTCAGTTCGGCGGTGAAGAGGTCGATCGGCCCGTTGCCGCCGTTCAGCCAGTCTCCGTTGACGTTGGTGGAGAGCAGGTGGCGGCCGTCGCGGCTGCCGTAGGTGTAGGTCCATGAGCCGTTGATGGCGCCGCCCATGCCCCAGACGGTGGTGCAGGGCAGGTCGACGGAGCTGACGCCCAGGCCGTAGGCGGTGTCCTTGATCCACTTGTCCGCCGGGGTCCGGACCATGGTGAACATCTCCTGCTGCTGGGCCGGCGGCAGCAGTCGTCCGGCCAGCAGGGCGGCGAAGAAGGTGTTGAGGTCGCGGGTGGTGGAGATCATGTCGCCGGACGCCCAGCCCCAGGACGGGCTCAGCTCGGTCACGTCGTAGTCCGGGGTGTTCGGGTCGGTGTACCCGAGGTGGGAGTACTCCTGCCCGTGCGGCCCGTGGAGGGCGACGTCGTCGGCGGCGGGCTCGTAGGTGCTGGTGAGGCCCAGCGGGGCGGTGATGCGCTGTCGGATCTGCTGGGCCAGGGTGCTGCCGGAGGCCCGTTCGACGATCATCCCGGCGAGGACGTAGTTGGTGTCTGAGTACGTCCAGCCGGTGCCGGGGGCGAAGTCGGGCCGGTGGGCGCGGGCGATGCCGACGAGCCGCTCGGGGGTGAAGTGGTCGAAGCGGTGCTGCAGGAAGGGCTCGTGCCAGAACTCCTTCCCGATCTCGTCGTCCGTGGCGAAGTTGGGGACGCCGCTGGTGTGGTTGAGCAGCTGCCGGACGGTGATCCGGTCGGGCTGGTAGCCGGGGGCGTCGAGGACGCCGGGCAGCCAGTGCTCCATGCTGTCGTCCAGGCTCAGCCGGCCCTCAGCGGCGAGCTGGAGCACGACCGTGGAGACGAAGGTCTTGGTGGTGCTGCCGATCCGGAACCGGTCCTGCTCCTGGCGGGGCCGTCCGGTGGCGATGTCGGCGACGCCCGCGTCGCTGAACCAACGGTGGCGCCCGTCCCTCACCTCGGCGACGGCTCCGGGGAGTCCACCGGTCGTCACACCCCGGTCGAGCACGGCCTGCACGCCCGGGTGACGGTCCCGCTGCCCGGTCTGCTCGGCGAACACCGGTGCGGCGGCGGTGACAGTGGCGACGAGCACGGCCCCGGCAAGCAGGACGGTGACGGTGGCGCGGGTGGTGGTCCTCATGGCGTGTTCCCCCTCGACGGTGCTTCCCGTTGACGGAGAGAACGCTCCCGTCAGTTGACGAAGCCGTCAACACAAACTCCACCGCCACGCTCACATCTCCGCACGTCAGATGGCATATTTCCGCGCAATGGGACTGCCCATGAATGCAACACCTCCGCATTCCCATTGCAACAACGCGAGCACCGGGCGGATACTCCCCTGACCATCGCGAGGACCCGCACAAGGAACCCGCACAAGGGACCCGCGCAAGGAACCCGAGAGGACGAGGGGGCGAGGACGGATGCCTGGAGGCCGATTGACTCTGCAGGACCGCCGCCGGATCGCCACCGGCCTGGCCGAGGGGCTCGGCTACGGCGAGATCGCCCGCGGCCTCGGTCGGCCGACCTCGACCGTCACCCGCGAGATCGGCCGCAACGGCGGCCCGTCCGGCTACCGGGCCGAGCGCGCCCAGCACGCGACCGCCCAACGCTCCCGTCGCAGCCGCACCGCGCCCGTCCCGCGCCGGACCGTCCCGGTCGCCATCAGCCGCGACCGGAACCCGGCAGCCGTCGGCGAATTCGCCGACCAGCTGGCCGAGTTGCTGGTGCACGTCGGCATGCCCCGGATGGCGGCCCGGGTGCTCGGCTGCCTCTACGTCACCGACGAGGGCAGCCTGACCTCCGGCGACCTGGTGCAGCGGCTGCAGGTCAGCCCGGCCGCCGTCTCCAAGGCGATCGGCTACCTGGAGGGGCAGGCGCTGGTCCATCGGGAGCGCGACGACCGGCAGCGCCGCGAGCGGTACGTCATCGGCGCCGACATCTGGTACCGCGCCCTGCTGGCCAGCGCCGAACGCAACGCGATGCTCGCCGGGATCACCAGCCACGGCGCCGAGTTGCTCGGACCCACCACCCCCGCGGGCGCCCGGATGGACGACGCCTCCGCGCTGCTGGAGCGGATCGGCCAGGACATCGTGCGGTCCGTCCGGCAGTGGTACGAGGAGCGCGACCCGGTCCCGTCCTGATCGCCCGACGACCCGCCCCCTCCCGGCTGCCGGCGTACGGTCCCGCGAAGTCCGTGCGCGCCGTCGTCGACTCAAGGGCAGCGGCCCGGTGCCGACGACGAATCGCCAACACCCATGACTCGTCCGTCAGTTCAGGTCGACGCACCACGAACGGAACAACAACCGACCCACTCCACGGACGCGAGCCTAGGACTCGTAGCGCTCGACCTCCTCGACGCTGCGCACGCTGGCCTGGTTCGGGTCCTCGCCGGCGTCGGTGCGGGCGCGGCGCTGGCGCAGCAGGTCCCAGCACTGGTCGAGCTGTTCCTCAAGGTCCTTGAGTTCGCGCTGTTCGGTGGACTGGTCGATGCGGCCCTCCACGAGGGCCGCGCGCAGCTTCCGTTCCGTCTCGACCATGTCGCTGATCCGGTCCAGGATGCGGCGGTCGGCGCCGCCCGTGCTCTGCTCGTCCATCGGGGCTCTCCTCGCGGTCGTCTGCGCCTCACTGTAGGTAGCGGGGGTGCGGGCCGCCAGCAGGGCGGATCGGGGCGGCGTTCCGGCGTGGCGTGGCGCGTTGCCCCGAACGGGGGAGCGCAATTGACAGGGCGTCAGGGGGTTGCCAGGATCGCTTATTGAAAACGACTTCCACTTCCAGTCGCTCCGAAAGGCGCTACCCCCATGTCCCTGGACGTCTCCCCCTCCCTGCTGGCGCTGGCCGAACGCGACGAGGTCGCCGACGCCGACTTCCTCGCCACCGTCCGCACCTCGCTGCCCTTCGCGTACCGGCTGGTCAACGACCTGACGGCGGAACTCGCCACCACGGACGCCGAGTTCGCGGACAACACGGTCGCCCCGACGGACGCCGAGCGGGCCCAGCTGCTGCGCGCGCTGGCCAGCGACTCGATCCGCGGGGCGCTGGAGCGGCACTTCTCGGTGAAGCTGGCCTTCCAGAACTGCCACCGGCTGGCGGTCTTCCACCCGAACGCCGAACAGACGGACGCCTACCGGAGGTTCACCTCGCCGCGGGCCCAACTGCTCAACCAGTCCCCGGAGTTGCGGGACTGCTGACCCCGCTCACCGCCGCAACGCCCGAACGCCCGTCGCCCCCGGCACAGCGCCCGGGGGCGACAGGCGTTCCGGCAGGCGTCCGCCCAACTCTGCCCGGCAGGCGTCCGCCCAACTCGCCTCAGCCGGTGCCGACTTCGGCGTCCCGCTGGGCCGCCGCGGGCTCCACCGGCGCGGCCACCGGCCGGCCGCGGCGGGAGGGCACCAGCAGCGCCGCGAACGCCGCGGCCAGGCAGAACGCCGCGAGCAGCGCGAAGCCGTCGGTGTAGCCGGACTCCAGCGGGCGGCCGGAGGGCTGCAGCCGGCCGGTGACCAGGCAGGTCATCAGCGCGGCGCCCATTGAGCCGCCGATGGTGCGGATGTTGGCGTTCATGCCGGTGGCGGCGCCGGTCTGGGCGGGCGAGACGCTCTGCACGATCAGGTTGCTCATCGAGGCGAACGCCAGGCCGACGCCGAGCCCGAACACGCCGGACGCGACGGCGACGTCCGCCTGCGTGCCGTGCCGGGCGGCGAGCAGCGCGCAGGCGACGGCGCCGAACAGCGCGCCGGTGACCAGCTGCGCCTTGGCGGGGAAGCGGCCGGCCAGGCGTCCGCCTAGGATGCCGGAGACGAACATCGCGCCGACCATCGGCAGCATCAGCAGCCCGGCGCCGGTGACGGTGGAGCCGAAGCCGTAGCCCGCGCTGGCGGGCGTCTGGACGAATCCGGGAAGGAACGCCCACACGGCGTACATGCCGCCGCCGAACAGCAGGGCCGCGGTGTTGGTGGTCCACACGGCGGGCAGTCGCATCACCCGCAGGTCGATGAGCGGGTTGCGGGAGCGGGCCTCGTTGAACGCCCAGAGCGCGAACAGTGCGACGGCGGCGGCCAGCAGGCCGAGCACCCGAGCCGATCCCCAGCCCCACTGGGCGGCCTGACTGACCGGCAGCAGCAGGGCGACCAGCCAGCCGGAGAGCAGCAGGGCGGAGATCCAGTCGACGCTGCCCTCGCTGCGGGTCGGCGACTCGGGGATGTAGCGCCAGGCGAGCAGCACGGTGCCGGCCACCACGATGACGGGCAACCAGAACAGCCAGCGGTAGTCCAGCGCGCCGACGATCGGGCCGGCCAGCACCATGCCGAGGCCGCTGCCGACGGCGATCACCGCGGACAGGTTGCTGATGCCGGTGGGGACCCGCCCGGGCGGGAACTCGTCGCGGATGATGCCGAAGGACAGCGGGAACAGCGCGCCCGCGATGCCCTGGAGCACCCGGGCGGCCAGCAGCACCGCGATGTTGGGGGCGAGCGCGGCGACCAGGCAGCCGGTCAGCAGGGCGACCAGCGCGGCCACCAGGGTGCGCTTCTTGCCGACCAGGTCGCCGACCCGGCCGAGGATCGGGGTGAACACCGAGGCGGACAGCAGGTAGGCGGTCATCACCCAGGTGACGGTGGACTGCGACGTGTGCATCGCCTCTTGGACGATCGGCAGGGCCGGCGTGATCAGCGACTGGAGCAGCGCGAACACGCCCGCTCCGGCGGCGAGCACGCCGAAGGTCAGGCGGTGGGACTGGCGGTTCATCGAACCCTCTCGGGACTCGGGTCGCGGCGCACGGAGACAACGCCGCCGCGGCGTGCAATGGCAGGCAGACGCCCGAACGGGCGGTGGTGCGGAGAAGGAGTGATCCGTGGGGCAGAACGGTCGATGCCGGTGTGGCCGTCACCGGCACGGCCAATGTCAGTACGGTCAAACGGAATTGACGACAACGAGACGGCTTCCGTCAATCGCGATTGACGGAAGTGGTGCAGGTCCGGTCAACCCCGGTTGACGACAGGGGTGCCGGCGCGGGTGACGCGGACGGCCCGCCGCCGATGGTGGGGCAGGCCGAAGTTCGAGCCCCGATGCTAAAGTCGAGGCATGCCTCCAGATTAGCGGAGGTGAGCCTCCGGTTCAATTCGGATGTGTCGAAACGAGGTCCCCGTGTCCGAACCGATCTCCGTCGGCGAGTTCCTCGCCGCCCAGCGCCCGCGCCGCGCCGACGCCGCGCGCAACTTCGACGCGCTGCTCACCGCCGCCCGCGAGGCCTTCGCCGAACACGGCGCCGAAGCCTCCCTGGAGGACATCGCCCGCCGGGCCGGCGTCGGCATCGGCACCCTCTACCGCAACTTCCCGACCCGCCGGCACCTCTTCGAGGCGGTCTACGCCAACGAGGTCGACGACCTCGGCCGGGTGGCGGCCGCGCTGGCCGACCGGCCCTCCTGGGACGCCCTGACCGCCTGGCTGAGCCGCTTCGTCGACTACGCGATGACCAAGCGCGCCATCCGCGAGGCCCTCCAGGGCGAGGAGACCGCCGTCTTCCTCGCCTGCCGCCGCTCCATGTACGACGCCGGCACTCCCCTGCTGGAACGCGCCCAGCAGGACGGCGCCGTCCGCGCCGACATGGACATGGACGACCTGCTCCGGATGGTCTCCGGCATCGCCTCCGTCGCCTTCCCGGACGAGGCGCAGCGCGCCAAGGTCCTTGCCATCGCCCTGGACGGCATCCGCCCCCGCCCCTGACGCCCGCCCCCGGAACCTCCTCCCCTCCCCCGCTCCTGACGTCTCCTCAGTTGTCGCCGAACGGGTCCGCGGGGTCGCGGCCCACCAGGCCCAGCAGCCGGTCCTGCGGATCGGCGTCGGCCGGCACCGGCACCGCGTCCGCGAACAGGCCCGAGGCCGACAACGCACCGGCCTGCGGGGCGAGTTCGGCCAGCGCGAAGCTCGCCGCCGCCGGGTCCATCCGGGCGTCCGCACCGATCCCCGTGGCCAGGTCCCAGCCGTGCACGACCGCGTCCACCGTCATCTCCCGGCAGTACCCGGCCGCCCGCCGCCGCCCGTACGAGAGATGGACGGTCCGCCGCAGCGCGCCCGGCTCGGCGAACGCGGCCCGGGCGGCGTCGGCGGCGGCCGTCCAGGCCGCCACCGGGTCGTCGCCGAGCACGTCGCCGTCGTAGCGGTCGCCGACCTCGGCGACCGTCGCACCGGCGAGCAGGTCCGGCACCCACAGCTGTTCGTAGGTCAGGTGCCCGACCAGTTGGCGGACCGTCCAGTCGGTGCACGGCGTGCGGGCCTGCCAACGGTCGTCGGGGACGGCGCGGACCAGCCGGCCGAAGTGGTCCAGGGCGCCGGCGTGCAGCGCGAGCAGGTCCTGGTCGTCGAGGTGTGTCGCCATGGGCCCACGCTTTCCCGCCCGCGCCGCCCGGGCAAGGCGACACCCCGCAGCGACACCCCGCAGCGACACCCCGCAGCGACGGCGGGCTACTCGACCGGCGCCTTCTCGCGCAGCAGCTGCACGAACGCCCGCATCCACCCCGGGTGGTCGGGCCAGGCACGGGCGGAGACCACCGCGCCGTCCACCACCGCGTCCCCGTCCACGAAGTCCGCCCCGCCGGCGGCCACGTCCGGCTCCAGCGCCGGGTACGCGGCCGTGCGGCGGCCGGCCATCGAACCGGTCCGCAGGGTGATCAGCGGGCCGTGGCAGATCTGCGCGAGCGGCTTGTCGTCGGCCACGAAGTGCGACACGATCCGCTGCACCTCGGGGTCGTTGCGCAGGTATTCGGGCGCCCGGCCGCCGGGCAGCACCAGCGCCACGTACTGCGCCGGGTCCACGTCCGCGAACGCCAGGTCGGCGGGCCAGGTGTAGCCGGCCTTCTCGGTGTAGGTGTCGAACCCGGGGACGAAGTCGTGCACCACGAACTGCAGGGTCTTCTTGGTCGGCGCGGCGATGTCCACCTCGTACCCCTCCTCCAGCAGCCGCTGGTAGGGGTAGAACACCTCCAGCGACTCGGCCGCGTCACCGGTGATGATCAGGATCCTTGCTGCCATTCGTGGCTCCCGTCCCGTTCCTCGCGCCTGGCGCGTCGCCCACCCCCCGACGGGGCCGACGCTGCCACCCTGCCCGCTGACACGCCGTCAAATCAATGGGGCGCGCGCAGCACGGCGCACGGCCGGGGCGTGCGCTCCGCCGCTCGATGCAGTGTCCGCCCGGCCGGGGGTACTCCGGGGGCGACCCGCCCGGGGCGCGCCTAGCGTGCTGACGGGGCCGGCCTCGGGTCGACGCTCGCGGTGCCGCCGGGCCCGGCCGCCACCACAAGTCCGCCGGCACGGGAGGTCGTCATGCAGCACTCGCACATCGTTGACTCCGCCACCGTCGCCAACCTGCGCGATCTCGGCGGCATCGACCTGCCCGGCGGCGCCCGGGTCCGGTCCGGACTGGCGTTGCGTTCCGGCCAGTTGGACCGGCTCGACCCGGCCGGCGACCCGATGTTCGACGCGCTCGGCGTGCGCACCGTCATCGACCTTCGCAGCGGCCCCGACCGGGCCGCCCACCCGGACCGGGTGCCCCGCGGGGCCCACCTGCTGGTCGCCGACGTGCTCGCCGACCGGGCCGGCCACGGCGTCACCGCCGCGCTGATCGCCGCACTCGACGACCCCGCCACCGCCAACCGCACCCTCGGCCGCGGCCGCGCGGCGCTCGCTCTCCGCGAGGACTACCGCGCCTTCGTCACCTCCACGGCCGCCCGGCAGGCCTACAAGCAGCTGCTCACCGCGCTCGCCCACCAGGGCGGCGGCCCGGTGCTGTTCCACTGCACCGCCGGCAAGGACCGCACCGGCTGGGGCGCCGGCCTGATCCTGCTGCTGCTCGGCGCGGACGAGGAGACCGTCCGCACCGAGTACCTGTCCGTGGACCCGGCGGTGCACATCCGGTACGCGCCCCTGCTGGAACGTTTCCTCTCCGGTGGCGGCGACCCGGAGATCGCCGACGCGATCCTCTCGGTCCGCGCCGAGTACCTGGCCGCCGCCCTCGACACTCTGGCCGACCACTGGGGCGATCCGGAGAGCTACGCCCGCGCCGCACTCGGCCTCAAGGACGAGACCCTGGACAGCCTCCGCAACCGCCTGGTGCAGGCGTCCTGACGGGTCGTCGGCGGGCGGCCGGAAAGCGCCTTCCCGTTGGTTCGGCGACTCGTGCGCACAGCGGCGGGAAAGCGTTTTCCGGCCGCCCCTGGCGCACGCACCCCCGGCGTCAGCCGGTCGCGCCGGCCGCTCCGACGCAGGCCTCGTTGCCCTCGGGGTCGGCCAGGATCCAGAGGACGGGGGCGTCCGCGTCCGTGACCAGGCGGCCGCCGGCGGCGAGGGCGGCGGCGACCCGTTGCGCGGCGATGTCGTGCGGGACCCACACGTCCACGTGCACGCGGTTGCGCTGGGGCCGGGGCTCGTCCATCTGCTGGAAGTAGAACGGCGCGCCGCGGCGCGCCGGGTCGAGCAGGTCCTCGGGGCTGCCGGCGCGGTCCCGGTAGCCGAGCAGGGCCCGCCAGAAGGCGACCACGGCGGGCCGTTCCAGCGCGTCCACGGTGACCTGCACGGTCTGCACGGCGTGCGGGTCGGCGGTGGCGCCGAACTCGCGGGCGGCGGCGGATATCCGCCGGGCCAGCTCGATGTGACGCTCCATCAGGCCGTAGAACTCCTCGCCCGGCTTGATCAGTCGGACGGTGACGCCGTCGGGCCGCAGGTCCACGTCCGGTGCGCCGAGGCCGTCCACAGCGGTGGCGATCGCGGCCACCAGCCGGGCCCCGTCGGCGAAGGAGCCGGTGCGGAAGAACGTGCACGCCCCTTCGCCCAGGACCCGCCAGTCCTCCGTGCCGGGCGCGGCGTGGAACGCCGCCGGCCGGATCCTGACGTCCGCCTCGACCTGTCCGACCTGCTCGCGCTGTCCGACCTGCTCGCGCTGTCCGACCTGTCCGACCTGCTCGCCCTGCTCGCCCTGCGACTGAAGCTCTGTCATCCGGGCAGCGTAGCGCCGCAGTCCGACAGAATGATCACCGGCACGGGTCAGCGGGCCCCGGTCCAGGCCAGCAGGTGGTCGACCGACCAGGCGTTGATGATCCGCTCGGCGTCCAGGCCCAGCGCGACGGCCCGTTCGCAGCCGGCGATCTGCCAGTCGAGCTGGCCGGGGGCGTGCGCGTCGGTGTCGACGGCGAACAGGCAGCCGAGGTCGACGGCGAGGGCGAGCAGGTCGTCCGGCGGATCCTGGCGGTCCGGGCGGCAGTTGATCTCGACGGCGGTGTCGTGCTCCCGGCAGGCGGTGAACACCGCCTCGGCGTCGAACTCGGACTGCGGGCGCGGCTTGTCGCCGAGCCGCCGCCCGGTGCAGTGGCCGAGCACGTCGACCAGCGGGTTGCGGACGGCGGCCAGCATCCGGCGGGTCATCGCGGCGCCGTCCATCCGCAGCTTGGAGTGCACCGAGGCGACCACCACGTCGAGCCGGCCCAGCAGTTCCTCGTCCTGGTCGAGCGAGCCGTCGTCGAGGATGTCGCACTCGATGCCGGACAGCAGCCGGAACGGGGTGAGCCGGCCGTTCAGGTCCTCGATCACGTCGAGCTGGTCGCGCAGCCGCTCGGCGCTCAGGCCGTTGGCGACCGTCAGGCGCGGCGAGTGGTCGGTGAGCGAGGCCCACGAGTGGCCGAGGTCGCGGGCGGTACGGGCCATCAGTTCGATCGGGGCCCCGCCGTCGGACCAGTCCGAGTGCAGGTGGCAGTCGCCGCGGAGTTGCTCGCGCAGCCGGAGCGCGGCGGTGGACGGTGCGGGCCCGGCGGCCGCCCGGGCCTCCGTCTCCAGCAAGTACTGCGGGGTGCGGCCCGCCGTGGCGTCGGCGATCACCCGGGCGGTGACGGGGCCGACGCCCGGCAGTCGTTCCGCGGCGGCGACGTCGACCGGCCCCGGGGGCAGTCCGGTGGCGGCTTCGGCGGCGGTGCGGAACGCCTTGACCCGGTAGGGGGAGGCGAGTTCACGCTCCAGCAGGAAGGCGATGCGTTCCAGGGCGGTGACCGGATCCATGCGGCCAGTCTGCGCGGGGCGGTACCGGGCCGCATGCGGGTTGCCGCCGGACGGCCGTGGGGCCGGACGGGCGCACGTGACGGGAGCGGTGGCGGGCGCTGCGGGGCCTCTGATCTGCCCCAAACCCTTGTTGACAGTCTGTCTCATTGGTTTACTCCTCCTGGAGCCCCTGCCCCCGCCACCCTCCGGAGCCCGCCCATGCCCGACACCGCCGCCCCCACCGGGACCATCGCCCAGCAGCGCAACGCCGACCGCGAGCTCAACGCGTCCCGCCTGCTGCGCGCCTCCGCCAAGCACTCCCACGACCCGCTCACCGAGGTCGACTGGACCGCCCCCGTCGACCCCGACCACTACGCGCTGCCCGCCCACCGCGTCACCCTGTACGGCACTCCGCTCTGGGAACGCCTCGACGAACGGCAGCGGGCGCAGCTGAGCGTCCATCAACTCGCCTCCACCACGGCGGCCGGCATCTGGTTCGAACTGGTCCTGATGGAGGGCCTGATCCGGCACGTCTACGCGAACGACCTCACCACCGGGCACGCCCAGTACGCGCTGACCGAGGTCGCGGACGAGTGCCGGCACTCCACCATGTTCGCCCGCTACATCACCGCCACCGGGTACCCGTCGGCCCGGCCCACCAAGCGCGCGGACCGGCTCGGGCGGCTGCACTTCCTGCTCAACGACACCACGATGACCTTCGCCGGGGCGATATTCGTCGAGGAGTTCACGGACGCGATGCAGCGGGAGATGATCCGCGACGAG
Source organism: Kitasatospora griseola (assembly GCF_014648555.1). GTDB lineage: Bacteria > Actinomycetota > Actinomycetes > Streptomycetales > Streptomycetaceae > Kitasatospora > Kitasatospora griseola. Next base: position 66,784 of record NZ_BMRI01000036.1, on the reverse strand, counting down.
AGCCTGCAGCCGCTGGCCCGCTCGGTCGCCCGGATCCACGTCATCGAGGAGGCCCGGCACATCGGCTACGCCAAGCCCGAACTCGAACGCCGCTGGGCCCGGATGACCCCCGTCCGCCGCGCCGTCTTCCGCCGCGCCCTCGCGCTCCTGGCCCGCCAGTCCGTCGCGGAGATCGTCAACCCCCGCGTCTACGCCCTCGCCGGCCTCGACCCCGCCGAGGCCGCCCGCGCCGCCGCCGCCAACCCCCACTGGCGCCAGGCCCGCATCGACTGGTCCCGCAAGGCCCTCGACTTCTTCACCGACCTCGGCATCATCACCCCCTCCACCACCCGCCACTGGCAACGCGCCTCGCTCCTCCCCTGACCCGGTCGCCCGCCCGTGCCCCTCCGCCGCCGACTGCCCGGAGGGGCGTGGCGGACTGGGCGCGGGGGTGGGTTCTGACGGAGGATTCGTTGCGTGAGTGATGCTGCGGGTGTGGCCGGCGGGATCCGGCTGGGGACGGCGCGTGGGCGGTGGGTCGTCGCGGCGACCGCGCTGGGGTCCGGGATGGCGATGCTGGACGGCACGGTGGTGAACGTCGCGTTGCCGCGGATCGGGGAGGACCTGGGGGCGAATCTCGCCTCGTTGCAGTGGACGATCAACGCCTACATGCTGACTCTCGCCGCGCTGATCCTGCTGGGCGGTTCGCTCGGTGACCGGTACGGCCGCCGCCGGGTGTTCCTGATCGGGGTGTGCTGGTTCGCGGTGGCGTCGGCGGGCTGCGCGGCGGCGCCGAACGTCGAGGTGCTGATTCTGGCGCGGGCGCTGCAGGGCATCGGTGGCGCGTTGTTGACGCCGGGGTCGCTGGCGATGCTGCAGGCGGTGTTCCACGAGGACGACCGGGCGGGCGCGGTGGGCGCCTGGTCGGGCCTGGGCGGTGTCGCGGCGGCGGTCGGTCCGTTCCTCGGGGGTTGGCTGGTGGACGGTCCGGGCTGGCGGTGGATCTTTCTGCTGAACCTGCCGTTGGCGGCGGTCGTGGTGGTGGTGACGGTCCGTCATGTCCCGGAGACCCGTGACCCCGACGAGCAGGGCCGCTTCGACGTGCTGGGCGCGCTGCTCGCGGCGCTGGCGCTGGCGGGGATCACGTACGCGTTGACGGAGGCGGGTTCCGGGCTGACGCCGGGCGCGATCGTCGCGGGGCTGGCGGGCGTGGCGCTGACGGCCGCGTTCATCCTGGTCGAGCACCGGTCGCCGAATCCGATGCTGCCGCTGTCGCTGTTCCGGTCGCGGCTGTTCACCTCGGTCAACCTGGTGACGCTGTGCGTGTACGCGGCGTTCAGCGGGGTGTTCCTGCTGCTGACGGTGCAGTTGCAGATCGTCGCCGGGTTCACGCCGCTGCTGTCGGGGGTGGCGCTGGTGCCGATCACGGTGCTGATGCTGCTGTTCTCGGGGCGGGCCGGCCAGTTCGGCCGCACGGTCGGGCCCCGGCTGCCGTTGACGGTCGGGCCGTTGCTGGTGGCGGCGGGGGTGCTGCTGATGCTGCGGATCGGCCCGGACGCGAACTACTGGCTGGACGTGCTGCCCGCGGTGACCGTCCAGGGCGCGGGCATGACGCTGCTGGTGGCGCCGTTGACCGCGACCGTCCTCGCCGCGGTCGACGTCCGCCGGGCCGGCATCGCGTCCGGTGTGAACAATGCCGCCGCCCGCGCCGCGGGGCTGTTCGCGGTGGCGGCGATCCCGCCGCTGGCGGGCTTGAGCGGTGACGCGTACCGGATCCCGTCCGAGGTGGACAGCGCTTTCCGTACGTCCATGCTGATCTGCGCCGCGCTGCTCGTCGCCGGCGCCGCGATCGCGTTCGCGACCATTCGCGCGGACTCGCTCGCGCCGCCCCACCCCGTCGCCGAACCGGACTGCGACTGGTACTGCGCGCCGACCTCCCCGCCGATCCATCCGAACCACGAGGAGGCCTGACGGCGCATCGCCCGGAGCCGTTACTGCAGGACGACGGTCACGGTGGGAACCGGCATCGTGTGGGGC
>NZ_BMRI01000036.1:59459-64733 GCF_014648555.1 Kitasatospora griseola | reverse complement strand
CCGGTCGGTCCGGGGGTCGGCGCCCCGGTCGGCTGCGGTGGCGCCGTCGTCGTCGGCGCGGGGTGGACCGGCTCGGGAGGAGTGATCGGCACCCCGGTGGGCGCGGGCCGCTGCGTGACCGGTGTCCCGGTGGGGGTGGGCGCCTTCGTGGTGCCGGTGGGGGCCGGCATGGTGGTGCCGATGGGTCCCGGCCCCGGGGGCGTCGTCGTCGAGCCCGGTGAGGTCTCGACGTACCCCCAGCTGACGTCGATGGGGCCGCCCTTGGGGTCACCGCCGAGCGCCACGAAAGCCCCGAGCGACAGATCGAGGTCGTGGAGCGGCATGCCGGCGGGCCCGCGGTCGAGGACGGTCGCGACGATCGACGTCCCCCCGTGCTGGATCCAGACCGACTGGAAGCAGTGCGGCGCCGAGTATCCGTTGCCGAACTCGGCGGGGCTCGGGGCCACCACCAGGTCGCTCGGCACGGATGCCTGGCCGCAGGCGCCGAGACCCACGGGGTAGTGCGTCGCCCGTCCCGCGTAGGCGGCGCTGGGCGAGGCCGTCGCCAGCGTGATGCCGCCGGCGAGCAGCAGCGCAGCCGCTCCGGTCTTCGCCGCTCGTGCCCTCATGAACTCCTCTTCCCTGCTTGGTGGCGCCGATCGGCGCCAGCAGGCACCACGCTCGCAGCCCCCGCTCACGCCTGGCTCACGTTCGGCGTGCGCGGGCCGGCTCGGCGGTGCGGCCGTTCCGGCCGGTGCATGCGCGAAGCCCCGGAGGGCTCCTGCGGGTGCAGGGCCTTCCGGGGCTTCGCGAAGGTGACGAGCGTCAGAGGATGTCGCCCGGGGCGTACTTGGCGGCCTCGGGGTGGGCGGCGGCGACGGCCTCGATGCGGCGGACGATTTCGCCGACCTGGGCGGCGGCGGCGCCGGTGAAGGAGAGGCGGTCGGCGAGCAGGGCGTCGATCGCTGCGCGGTCGAGCGGGATCCGGGTGTCGGCGGCGAGCGCCGGGACCAGGGTGTTCTCGCGGGCGCCCTCGCGCATGGCCAGCGCGGCGGCCACCGCGTGCTCCTTGATGACCTCGTGCGCGGTCTCCCGGCCGACGCCGGCCCGGACGGCCGCCATCAGGACCTTGGTGGTGGCCAGGAACGGGAGGTAGCGGTCGAGCTCGGCCTCGATGACGGCGGGGAAGGCGCCGAACTCGTCGAGGACGGTGAGGAAGGTCTCCAGCAGGCCGTCGAAGGCGAAGAACGCGTCCGGCAGCGCGACCCGGCGGACCACGGAGCAGGAGACGTCGCCCTCGTTCCACTGGTCGCCGCCGAGCTCGGCGGTCATCGAGGCGTAGCCGCGCAGGATGACGGCGAGGCCGTTGACGCGCTCGCAGGAGCGGGTGTTCATCTTGTGCGGCATGGCCGAGGAGCCGACCTGGCCGGCCTTGAAGCCCTCGGTGACCAGCTCGTGGCCGGCCATCAGGCGGATGGTCTTGGCGATGCTGGACGGGCCGGCGGAGAGCTGGACCAGGGTGGAGACCACGTCGTAGTCGAGCGAGCGCGGGTAGACCTGGCCGACCGAGGTGAGGACGTTGTCGAAGCCGAGGTGGCCCGCCACCCGGCGCTCCAGCTCGGCGAGCTTCTGGGCGTCGCCGCCGAGGAGGTCGAGCATGTCCTGGGAGGTGCCGACCGGGCCCTTGACGCCGCGCAGCGGGTAGCGGGCGATCAGCTCTTCCAGGCGGGCGAAGGCGGCCAGGACCTCGTCGGCGGCGGTCGCGAAACGCTTGCCGAGGGTGGTGGCCTGGGCGGCGACGTTGTGCGAGCGGCCGGCCATGACGAGCTCGCCGTACTGGGCGGAGAGCCGGCCGAGGCGGACCAGGACGGCCACCGTGCGGTCGCGGACGTGCTCCAGGGACTGGCGGATCTGCAGCTGCTCGACGTTCTCGGTGAGGTCGCGCGAGGTCATGCCCTTGTGGATCTGCTCGTGCCCGGCGAGTTCGGAGAACTCCTCGATGCGGGCCTTCACGTCGTGCCGGGTGACCTTCTCGCGGGCGGCGATGGACGCCAGGTCGACCTGGTCGACGACGCGCTCGTAGTCGGCGATCGCGGTGGGCGGCACCTCGATGCCGAGGTCCTGCTGGGCCTTCAGGACGGCCAGCCACAGGTGGCGCTCCAGTACCACCTTGTGCTCGGGGGACCACAGCTGGGCCAGGGTCGCCGAGGCGTACCGGGAGGCCAGGACATTGGGGATCTTGGGCTTCGCGCTCACGCTTCGCAAGCCTAACAGTCGAGGTCAGGAGGGAACGCAGCGCCTCCGCCGTGAGGAGGGGTAGCATGGCCGGTTGAACACTCACTCACACGCCACCGCAGAACTTCCCCAGGGCAAGGATATCACGTTGACTGAAGAGATGGCAAGCGACGTCGTCCTGGAAGCCGAACTCCGCACCGAGCAGCGCCGGTTGACGGAGCTGTACGCCCGACTGGACGCCACCCGCGAACAGGCCCGCGTCGCGCTGGAACAGGCCGGCGCCGAGAGCGCGCGGCCCGGCGGCACGCGGCAGGCCCGGCTGGAGCAGGAGGTGGTGCTCGCCGAGCGCACCCGCCGGCTGGCCCGGCTGACCGCCGTCGAACGCGGCCTGTGCTTCGGCCGGATCGACGGCCGCGACGGCGCCGTCCACCACCTCGGCCGGATCGGCCTGCTGGACGAGGAGTTCGAACCGGTGCTGCTCGACTGGCGGGCCCCGGCCGCCCGCCCGTTCTACACCGCGAGCGCCGCCGACCCGGCCGGTCTGCTGCGCCGCCGCCACCTGCGCACCCGGGGCCGACAGGTGGTCGGCCTGGACGACGAGGCGTTCGACCTGGACGCGCTGGACGCCGACGGCCGCCGCACCCTGGTCGGCGAGGCCGCGCTGCTGGCCGAGCTGCGCCGGGCCCGGACGGGGCGGATGCGCGAGGTGGTGGCGACCATCCAGGCCGAGCAGGACCGGGTGATCCGCTCCGGGCTGCACGGCGCGGTGGTGGTGCACGGCGGCCCCGGCACCGGCAAGACGGTGGCCGCGCTGCACCGGGCCGCGTACCTGCTGTACACCCACCGGGAGGTGCTGGAGCGGCGCGGCGTGCTGGTGATCGGCCCCAACCCGGCCTTCCTGCGCTACATCGAGCAGGTACTGCCCTCGCTCGGCGAGACCGAGGTGCTGCTGCGCACCCTCGGCGAGCTGTTCCCGGGCGTGCACGCGGTTGACGCGGACCGACCGGAAACCGCTTTCCTGAAGGGTTCGCCGAAGATGGCCGAGGTGCTCGCCGAGGCGGTGCGCCTGCACCAGCGGCTGCCCGCCGGGGACGGCCTGATCACCGCGCTCGACCTGCCGCTCCCCCGTCGGCTGCTGGCCGCCGCCCGGGACGGCGCCCGGGGCCTGCGGCTGCCGCACAACGCGGCCCGCGCCGAGTTCCTGCGCACCGCCCTGCGCGGCCTGGCCCGGGCCCGCGCGGACGCGATCGGCCGCCCGTGGGACGAGGAGGAGGCCCGGTACGCGCCGGGCGAGCTGTGGGCCGAGCCGGAGGTGCGGGCCGCCCTGGACGCGCTGTGGCCGCTCCTGACGCCGCAGCAGCTCGTCGAGTCGCTGCTCGCCGACCCGGAGCGCCTCGCCCCGTCCCTGACCCCCGCCGAACGCGCCGCGCTGCACCGCGCGCCCGGCGCACCGTGGACGGTGGAGGACGTCCCGCTGCTGGACGAGGCCGCCGAACTACTGGGCAGTGACGGCGCGGAGCAGCGCCGGGCCGCCGCCGAGCGGGGCCGGGCCCGGGCCGATGCCGAGCAGTACGCCCGTGGAGTGCTCCAAGTGACCGACCAGGAGGGCGAGTTGGACGCGGCTTCGCTGGCGGACCGGCACGCCGAGGAGGGGCCGTACCGGTCGACGGCCGAGCGGGCGGCAGCGGACCGGGAGTGGACGTTCGGGCATGTGGTGGTCGACGAGGCGCAGGAGCTGTCGGCGCTGGCCTGGCGGATGGTGATGCGGCGGATCCCGACCCGGTCGCTGACGGTGGTGGGCGATCTGGCGCAGACCTCGTCGGCGGCGGGCGCGCACGACTGGCAGGAGATGCTGGGCCGCTACCTGGGCACGCGCTGGCGGGAGGAGCGGCTGACCGTCAACTACCGCACCCCGGCGCCGATCATGGCGGTGGCGGCGGCGCTGCTGGCGGCCGTCGATCCGGCGGCGCGGGCGCCCGAGTCGGTGCGGGCGGAGGGCGAGGCGCCGCGGGCGGTGGCGGTCGGGGACTACGCGGCGCAGCTGCCCGCGCTGCTGGCGCCGGACGGGCCGGGCACCACGGGCCTGGTGGTGCCGGACGGCCGGTTGGCGGAGTTGGCGCACCTGGGGGCACTGACTGCCGCGCAGAGCAAGGGACTTGAGTTCGACGCGGTGGTGGTGGCCGATCCGGCGGCGATCCTGGCGCAGTCCCCGCGCGGCGGCCACGACCTGTACGTGGCGCTGACCCGGGCCACCCGTCGACTGACCGTCGCCCACCACGGCCCGCTGCCGGAGCCGCTGCGGGCGGCATTCGAGCGGGCCGCTGTCGAACGGGCCGCTGTCGACCGGACAGGGTCGGCGAAAATGGGGTGATCCGGACGGGCGGGACGGGTTAGGGTCCCGCCATGACGACTCGTACGTTCCGCATCATGGTGCGCGGTGCCTTTGACGCCCTCACCCCCGAGCAGCACGCCGAGCTGACGGCCGCCGCGGCCGAGCACGACGTGCTGAAAGCGCAGTTCACCGACGAGGGCCATCTGACGTACGACCTGTCGGCGCGCCCGTTCTTCACCTTCCGGTTCCTGGAGTACGGCGAGGCGGAGGAGGACGTCGTGGCGGCGTCGGTGCGGGCGGAGACGGCGGCGGAGCTGTGGCTGACGGACCGCGGGTACGGCTACAAGAACCTGAAGTCGCAGGCGCAGGACATGTCGCTGGCGGCGGTGGGCGCGCGGGGCAAGCAGGAGGCCCGGCGGAAGTCCTGACGGCCGGTCAGAACAGGGTGTCCTGTTCGGCGGCGGGGCGGGCCCGGGGCAGCAGGGTGAGGCCGTCGCAGGCGTCGGCGGGTTCGGCGTGCAGGGTCCAGCCGGTGAGCAGGCGGGTGTCGAGGAGCAGCGGGGGCCCGGCGGGCGGGTCGAGGAAGAGGTGGCCGCCGATCGGTCGGCGCAGTCGGCCGGTCAGGCGGGCGCCGTCGCTGAGGGCCTTGACCTGCTGGTACTGGTCGGGGGCGCCGGCGGTCAGGCCGTACAGCTCGACCTGGTCGGTGACGGGGTGGTCGGGCAGCA
>NZ_BMRI01000036.1:41434-59429 GCF_014648555.1 Kitasatospora griseola | reverse complement strand
GGGTGAGCGGGTGCCCCGCGGGCGGTTGCCGGGCGAGCAGCTGCAGGGCGCGGGTGCGGCCGGCGGTGAGTTCGGCGTGCCGGTCGGCGGCGGTGGGGAGCGTCCACCAGGCGGGGTACTTGGCGGCGGCGGGGATCCGTTCGCGGGCCAGTTTGGCGTGGGCGAGGGCGAGTTCGGCGCGGCGGACGGCGGGCAGCGGGCCGTGGGCGACGAACGTCCAGGTGAGGGCGGCCTGTTCGAGCAGGCGGACGGTGCCGCGTTCTTCGGCGGTGAGGCCGACCTTGAGCAGGCCGGGGCCGAACCAGGCGAGGTAGAGGCGGTAGCTGCGGCCGTCGTCGAGGATCCGGTCGCGGGCGAGTTGCAGGCCGCGGTCGGCGCTCTGGCAGGTGGGGCACTGGGTGGTGGTGCCGTCGGGTTCGATGGCGGCGTGGTGCGGGCAGGGGCGGTGGCCGCGGGCGGTGGAGGCGCCGGTGCAGCGGCGCGGGCCGGCGATCCGCCAGGCGACGGGGAGTCCGTCGGTGAGCGGCCGGTCGTGGCGGGTGCGGCCGTCGGTGGCGGTGAGGCGGGGTGCTCCGTCCAGCCAGCGCAGTCCGGTCGAGGTCCATCCGTTCGCCTGGTGCATCCGGCGAGCGTAGGGCATGGGACCGACAGCGGGCACCCGAGGGGCGGCGGCCGATCAGGGGCGGAGCAGCGGCAGGACCTGTTGGCAGAGCCGGGACAGGGCGGCGCGTTGCTCGGCGTCGAGGCTGTCGAAGGCCTGGCGGGCACGGGTCATGTCGTCACGGATCCGGTCGAGGACGGTGCGGCCGTCGTCCGTGATGGTGACGATCTTGACGCGGCGGTCGGCGGCGGCGGCTTCGCGGTGGGCGTAGCCGAGTGCTTCGAGGCGGTCGACGATGCCGGTGACGTTGGAGGCGTCGCAGCCGAGGCGTCCGGCGAGGGCGCGCATCGGAACGGGTTCGAGGACGGCCTTGAGTGCTTTGGCCTGCGAGGAGTTGAGTCCGTGGCGGGCCGCGGCGGCGGCGAAGTCCTGGAAGTAGGCCGTGCCGACGGCCGCGACCTGCTCCATCAGCTCGGTGGTGGAGGGGGTGGTGCCGGTGCCTGTGGTGCTGCCCATGGCGGTCAGGGTACGCCCATCGTTTCAGTGCCTCCAGTATTGAGCGAGGCAAGTAATCAAAATGTCCAGGAACGGCGGGCGTTACAGCACCAGACGGTCGAACAGGTGGTGGAGTTCCGCCTCCGGGTCGGCGGTCAGGCCGGTATGCACGGGGCCGGGCTGGACGACGGCGCTGCGCGGGGCGGTGAGCCAGCGGAAGCGCTGCCCGGGGCTGTCCGCGGCGGCCGGTCCGGCGGCCTCGCCGCCCGCGCAGACCGCTGCGATGCCGCGCAGGGCGCGCCGCACCCCGGCCACGTCGGCGACCGCGTCGAGGGCGAGCAGCCGGCCCTGGTCGAGATGGGTGCGGGCGCCGAGGTAGCCGGAGTCGCGGCAGTACAGCAGCACGCCGATGTTGACGCACTCGCCGCGCTCGACCCGGGGGACGGCGCGGATCAGCGCGTACTCGTAGTCCTTGGGGTGCTGATCCATCAGCCGGCCACCTCCGGGAGCCAGTCGCGGGGCCCGGCGAGGCGGGCGGTGAGCTGCGCGGTGTAGGCGGCGCGGACGGCGTCGGGGCCGTCGAAGCCGGGCTCGTCGGCGAGCCAGACGTCCGGGACGGCCGCGACGGCGGCGGGCAGGGCGGTCTCGGCCAGCGCGGCGAGTTCGGCGTCCACCTTCGACAGGTGGCCGGCGGCGTGCCGCAGGGCGTGGTCGGAGGCGTCGTAGGGTTTGCGCCGCCAGGCTTCGGCGCGCGCCCAACTGTGGTGGAAGATCAGGCTGGCGCCGTGGTCGATGACCCGCAGGCCGCCGGCGGCGACCAGCAGGTTGGGGTTGCGCCAGGACCGGTCGACGTTGCCGATCAGCGCGTCGAACCAGAGCACCCGGGCGGCGGTGTCGACGTCGACGTCGAAGCAGAGCGGGTCGAAGTTGAGCGCCCCGGACACGAACGCCATGCCGAGGTTGGCGCCGCCGCTGGCCCGCATCTGGTCCTGGATCTGCACCTCGGGCTCGCTGCGGGCGAGCACCGGGTCGAGGTCGACCAGGGCCAGTTCGGGCACCGGCAGGCCGAGCCCGCGGCCGAGTTCACCGGCCAGCACCTCGGCGACCAGCGCCTTGCGGCCCTGGGCCGCGCCGACCCATTTCAACACGTACAGACGGCGGTCGTCGGCCTCGATCAGGCCGGGCATCGAACCGCCTTCGCGCAGCGGCGTCGCGTAGCGGACGGCCGTCACCTCGGAGAGCATCCCGACAGCCTAGCGGCCCTCATCGGCGGCTCCGGCCGGGAGCCGCTGGAGATGCACCCTCCGTGGGCCCGTGCGAGTGTGGCCAACAGTCGTCCTTAAGTCAGTCACGGACTCAGTCACGGACCCGCAAACGTAGGGGATGAACGATGGAACGACCTCGGATCCTGATCGTCGGCGGCGGCTTCGCCGGGCTGGAGTGCGCGCGCCGCCTGGAGCGCAAGCTCGCCCCTTCCGAGGCGGAGATCTCCCTGGTCACGCCGTTCAGTTACCAGCTGTACCTGCCGCTGTTGCCGCACGTCGCGGCCGGGGTGCTGACCCCGCAGTCGGTGGCGATCTCGCTGCGGCGTACATTGCGCCGCACCCACATAGTCCCCGGCGGGGCGATCGGCATCGACCCGCGCTCCAGGGTGGCGGTGGTCCGCAAGATCACCGACGAGGTGGTGGCGGAGAAGTACGACTACCTGGTGCTGTCACCGGGCAGCGTCACCCGGACCTTCGACATCCCGGGCCTGCCGGACTACGCCCGCGGCATGAAGACCCTCGCCGAGGCGACGTACATCCGCGACCACGTGATCGCGCAGCTCGACCTGGCCTCCGCGTCGATGGACGAGAAGGAACGGGCCTCGCGGCTGCAGTTCGTGGTGGTCGGCGGCGGCTACGCGGGCACCGAGACGGCGGCCTGTCTGCAACGGCTGACCACGGCGGCGATCCGGCGCTACCCGCGGCTGGACCCGGACCTGATCAAGTGGCACCTGATCGACATCGCGCCGAAGTTGATGCCGGAGCTGGGCGACAAGCTCGGCGAGACCGCGATGGAGATCCTCCGCGGCCGCGGCGTGGACGTGTCGCTGGGCGTGTCGGTCGCGGAGGTCGGCGCGGAGACGGTGAAGTTCACCGACGGCCGCACGCTGCCGTGCCGGACGCTGATCTGGACGGCGGGCGTGGCCGCGTCCCCGCTGATCGGCACGCTGGACGCGGAGACGGTGCGCGGACGCCTCGCCGTGACCGCGGAGATGCGGGTGCCGCAGTTCGAGGGCATGTTCGCGCTCGGCGACGCCGCCGCGGTGCCGGACCTCGCCAAGGGCGACGGCGCGGTCTGCCCGCCGACCGCGCAGCACTCGGCGCGGCAAGGCCGGCAGCTCGCCGACAACCTGGTGGCGGCGGTGCGCAACCAGCCGCTGCAGCCGTACTTCCACAAGGACCTGGGCCTGGTGGTCGACCTCGGCGGCAAGGACGCGGTGTCCAAGCCGATGGGCGTGGAACTGCACGGCCTGCCCGCCCAGTTGGTGGCGCGCGGCTACCACGTGATGGCGATGCGCACCAACGCCGCGAAGTACCGCACCAGCGCGAACTGGCTGCTGAACGCCACCGCCGGCGACGACTTCGTCCGCACCGGCTTCCTGGCCCGTCAGCCCGCCCGCCTGCGGGACTTCGAGTACACCGACGCCTACCTCTCCCGCGACCAGGTCCGCGAGCACGCCCAGGCCCTGCTGGCCAAGGGCTGAGCCACCGCAGAGCCCCCGCCCGCACCGGGCGGGGGCTTCGTCACGTGCGGTACGGGTACAGCTCCACGTGCTCGCGCGGCACAGCCAGTTCGAGGGGGCCGGGCGGCCGGGCGGCCAGGTCAAGCAGCACGATGGCGTCACCGACCCGCAGCACCGCCTCACCGTCGAACTCGCCCCGCAGCACGAGCAGTTGGCCCTCGCAGCGGATCTCGGGCCCGGTCCCGGAGGCAGGCCGGACGGCGACGCGCTCCTCGTCGATCGTCCACTCCACCCGGTAGCGGCCGGGCGGGTCGGCGAGATCGCCGCGCCAGCGGGCGACGGCCGGGCCGTACGCGGTGCGAACCTCGGCGAGCACGGGCGAGCCGGGGTCCAGGCGGTCCAGGTGGATCCACATCTCAGGCGACCCGGGCACGGTGCGGGACACTGCCGCCGTCAAGCACCGAGTCGTCATCGAACTCGCCTCGCAGCAACGGAAGTTCAACCCCGGAGCCGCCAGCAGCGGCAACCTGGGACCCGAGAGCCTTGAGCGCACCAGCGACAGCGCGGGCCTCAACGGCGCGCAGAATGCCGCCGCCAGACACCGACCCATCACCGAACACCCATCGGCAACGGCAGTTCACTACCGACATGAACCCCGTCCCCGGACACGTCCACAACGGCGACCCAGGATTCGAGAGCCTTGAACGCACCAGCGGCAGCGCAGGCCACAACAGGGCGCAGAATGCCGCCACCGGACACCGGCCCATCACCGAACTCACCTATTGGCAACGGCAGTTCACCATCTCAGGTGACCCGGGAGCCGTGGGCGGGGCCGTGCAGGGCGGCGGCGACGGCGGCGGCCAAGGCGGGGGCTTCGGCGGGGTCGAGGGGGGCGATGCCGATCCGGATGGCGGGCGGGGAGGCGAGGCGGAAGCGGGAGCCGGGGGCGACCACCCAGCCGCGGTGCAGCAGCGCGGCGGCGACGGCGGTCTCGTCGGGCACGGGTACCCAGACGTTGACGCCGCTCTCGCCGTGGGCCCGGACGCCCTGCGCGGCGAGCGCGGTGAGCAGCGCGTCGCGGCGGGCCCGGTACGCGGCGGCGATCGGGGCGGCGGGGGCGGCGTCGGTGCGGCGCAGTTCGACGACGGCGCGTTGCAGCAGGTGGCTGACCCAGCCGGCGTCCAGGCGTTGGCGGCCGAGGACCCGGGCGACGGTGTCGGCGTCGCCGGTGACGACGGCGACCCGCAGGTCGGGGCCGAGGGCCTTGGCGGCGGAGCGCACCAGTGCCCAGTGGGTGACGGTGGTGCCGCCGCGGCCGTCGGCGGCGAGCGACTGGAAGGGCTGGTCGACCATGCCGTGGCCGTGGTCGTCCTCGATCAGGACGGTGCCGGGGCGGGCGGCGAGGACGGTGCGCAGCGCGGCGGCGCGGGTGGGGGTGAGGGCGGCGCCGGTGGGGTTCTGGGCGCGGCTGGTGACGATCAGGGCGCGGGCGCCGGCGTCGAGGGCGGCGGCGACGGCGTGCGGGAGCGGGCCTTCGTCGTCGACGGGGACGGGGGCGGTGCGCAGGCCGAGGGCGGGCAGCAGGTCGAGGACGCTGCCCCAGCCGGGGTCTTCGACGGCGACGGTGTCGCCGGTGCGCAGGGTGGCGGCGAGGACGCGGCCGATGGTGTCCAGGGCGCCGGAGCAGACGGCGAGTTCGCCGTCGGGGGCGCCGTCGGCGCGGAATTCGGCGCGGAAGCCGTCGAGGAGTTCGGGTTCGGCGACGGGGTCGCCGTACAGGACTGCGGGGCCGGCTGCGGCGGCGGCCAGGGCGGGGCCGAGCGGGGGCAGCAGGGCGGGGTCGGGGTTGCCGGCCGACAGGTCGCGGGCGCCGGGCGGGACGGGCAGCCGGGCTTCGTCGCGGGGGGTGGTGGCGGGGCGGGGCCGGATCCGGCTGCCGCGGCGACCGGCGGTCTCGATGACGCCGCGTTCGCGCAGCAGGCGGTAGGCGGCGGCGGCGGTGTTGGGGTTGACGCCGAGTTCGGCAGCCAGGTCGCGCATCGGCGGCAGGGCGGCTCCCGGCTCCAACCTCCCGTCGGCGACGGCGCGTTCGATGTCGGCGGCGATCTCGCTGGCTCGCCGACCCGTGATCCGATACTCTCCTAGCACAAAGATAATTATGCACTAGTACATTGGGGGTTGTCATGTCGGACACGCCGCGGGACACGTACGCCCGGAACGATCTCACCACCCCCACCCGGGACAAGGAGCGGGCCGCCTGGGACCGGGACGCGGTGCACGCGGTCCTGGACGCCGGGTACCTGTGCCACCTGGGCTTCGTCCGGGACGGCGCGCCGGTGGTGCTGCCCACGCTGTACGCGCGGGTCGGCGAGCGGCTGTACATCCACGGCTCGACCGGCAGCCGCCCGCTGCGCGGGGCGCGCGACGAGCAGGGCCTGGCAGTGTGCGTGACGGTGACGCACCTGGACGGCCTGGTACTGGCGAAGTCGGCGTTCAACCACTCCGTCAACTACCGCTCGGTGGTGGCGCACGGCACCGCCCACCAGGTCACCGACCCCGAGGAGTTGCGGATCGCGCTGGACGCGATCGTCGAGCAGGTGGCGCCGGGGCGGGCCGCGGACTGCCGGCCGGGCAGTGCGAAGGAGCTGGCGGCGACGGCGGTGATCCGGCTGGAGCTGGACCAGGTGTCGGCGAAGTCCCGCACGGGCGACGTGGTCGACGACGAGGCGGACCTCGACCTGCCGTACTGGGCGGGCGTGGTCCCCGTCGCCCCCGTCTACGGCACGCCGCAGGCCTCCCCGCACTCGGACCTCCCGCTGCCCGGGTACCTGGCCGGCCCGACGTGCTGATCCGCGGCTGGGACCGCGGCACCGAGCAGGAGTGGCAGGAGTGGCTGGCGGCCGGACGGGACTTCGGCACGCTGGCCGCCAACGGGCCCGAGGGCCCGGTCCTGGTGCCCACGCACTTCCTGCTGGACGCCGCGGCGGGCGAGATCCTGCTGCACCTGGCCGCCCCCAATCCGCTGCTGGCGGCGGTGCGGGCCGACCCGCAGGTGACGCTGGCGGTCACCGACGACTACGCGTTCGCACCGGGCCGCTGGCGCGGCGCGCCGTACACGCCGACCAGCTACTACGCCTCGGTGCAGTTCTCCTGCACCGCCGAGCTGGTGGAGGACCCGGTCGGCAAGGCGGAGATCCTCAACCGGCAGCTGGCGCACTTCCAGCCCGAGTGGCCCGAGGACCGGGTGGTGGTCGGGGCGGCGCCGTACGGGCCGCAGCTGACCGGCCTGCGCGGGCTGCGGCTGACGGTGCGCCGGGTGCGGGCGAAGTTCAAGTACGACGACAAGAAGCCGGTGGAGGTGCAGCTGGAGATCGCCGAGCGGCTGGCCGAGCGGTACGCGGCGACCGGGAACCCGCAGGACGCGGCGGCCCGGGCGCAGCTGCTGCGGCGACGCACCCGTCGCCCCGCCCTCGGCGGTTCATCGGACTGACAGCTCATCGGTTCCGGGCGTGTCGAAGCCGCGCCACGGGGTAGCCGCTGGTCGAATTACCTCCGGATAAATCCGCCCGTAATCGGACGGATCATCACGTAGGGAGAGAGCACTGGCTACCCACTCCGCCGTCCGGGACGAGCACCTCGGCCATGTGGTGTTCATCTCCGCCGCCGCCGCGATGGGCGGCTTCCTGTTCGGCTACGACAGTGCGGTGATCAACGGCGCGGTCACCGGCATCCAGAAGCACTTCGGCGTCGGCAACGGCGAGACCGCGTTCGTGGTGGCGATCGCCCTGCTGGGCTCGGCGGCCGGCGCGGTGATGGCCGGCTGGCTGGCCGACCACCTGGGCCGGGTGCGGACCATGCTGCTGGCCGCGACGCTGTTCGCGATCAGCGGCATCGGGTCGATGTTCCCGCCCAGCATCGAGGTGCTGGGGGTGTGGCGCGTGCTCGGCGGCATCGCGATCGGCATCGCCTCGGTGATCGCCCCCACCTACATCGCCGAGGTCGCGCCGACCGCCTACCGGGGCCGCCTGGCCTCGTTCCAGCAGATGGCGATCGTGCTCGGCATCACCGTCTCGCAGCTCGCCAACTGGGCGCTCAACCAGGCCGCGGGCGGCGAGTCCACCAACCACCTGGCGGGCATCCAGGCCTGGCAGTGGATGCTCGGCGTGGAGGCGGTGCCCGCCCTGGTCTACGGGCTGATGGCGATGGCCATCCCCGAGTCGCCGCGCTACCTGATCGCCGACGGGCGCGAGGAGCAGGCCCGCAAGGTGCTGGTCGAGGTGGAGGGCCCGGACGTCGACCTGGACAACCGGGTGGCGGAGATCCGCCGGGTGCTGGACACCCGGCGCAAGCCGCGGCTGACGGACCTGCTCGGCGGGCGGTTCGGGCTGCTGCCGATCGTCTGGGTCGGCATCGGCGCCTCGGTGTTCCAGCAGTTCGTCGGCATCAACGTGATCTTCTACTACTCGTCGTTCCTGTGGCAGTCGGTCGGCATCAACGAGTCCAACTCGCTGCTGATCTCGCTGTCCACCTCGATCGTCAACGTCATCGGCACGGTGGTCGCGATGGCGCTGGTCGACCGGATCGGCCGCAAGCCGCTGGCGCTGGCCGGGTCGGTCGGCATGGCGATCGCGCTCGCGCTGGCCGCCTGGGCGTTCTCCTTCCGGCACGGCACCGGCAGCACCGCCACCCTGGACAACACGCACGCCACCGTCGCGCTGGTCGCCGCGCACGTCTTCGTGTTCTGCTTCGCGTTCTCCTGGGGCGTGGTGGTGTGGGTGCTGCTCGGCGAGATGTTCCCGAACACGATCCGGGCACTGGCCCTGTCGGTCGCCGCGTCCGCGCAGTGGATCGCCAACTGGGCGATCACCGTCAGCTTCCCGAACCTGGCGGACTGGAACCTGTCCGCGACGTACGTCATCTACGCCTGCTTCGCCCTGCTGTCGATCCCGTTCGTGGCCTTCTGCATCAAGGAGACCAAGGGCAAAGCGCTGGAAGAGATGGGCTGAACTCTCGCTGACACACCGTCAGTGTGGCGGTGCGGGAGGTGGATCCGGGCCTAGAGTGCCAGACGAACCTTCCTGCCCGCCGCCGCGCGCGGCCACCCCGACGGAGAGGCCATGGGCGCTGCCCGCCAGAACGTCAGCTTCGCCGGCCCCTCCGGCCGGACCGTGCACGGCTACCTGGCGGTGCCGCCCGCCGGGGTCGGCCCCGGAGTCCTGGTGATCCAGGAGTGGTGGGGCCTGACCCGGCACATCGCGGAACTCACCGACCGGCTCGCCGCCGAGGGCTTCCTCGCCCTCGCGCCCGACCTGTACGGCGGCACCGTCACCCACGACCGGGACGCGGCCGCCCGGATGAAGCGCGAACTGCCGCCCGAACGCGCCGCGGAGGAGCTCGCCGCGGCCGTCTCGTACCTGCTGGCGCACCCCGGGGCGGTCGGCGACGCGATCGGCGTGACCGGCTTCTGCATGGGCGGCGGCCTCGCCCTGCAGCTCGCCGCCCGCGAGGGCGACCGGGTCGCCGCCGTCGTCCCGTTCTACGGCCTGCCCGGCGACCCCGACTACGACTACCGTGGCCTGACCGCGCACGTCCTCGGCCACTTCGGCGAGCAGGACGCCTCGCTGCCCGCCGCCGTGGTCGACGAGGCCGCGATCCGGATCGGCGAGGCCACCGACCGCCGCCCCGAGATCCACTTCTACCCGGCCGGCCACGCCTTCATGAACGACGAGAAGACCCCCAGCAGCTACGACCCGCTGCAGGCCGCCATCGCCTGGCGCCGCACCCTCACCTTCCTCTGGGCGCACCTGGGTTGACGGAAATCCCCTGGTCCGGGCCGGGTTCCGCGTCGAGGGGACGATGCGCGGGGCCGCCCGGGTGCCCGGCCGGTTCGTCGACGAGGTGGTGCTGGGGCTGCTCGCGGAGGACCGGGCGCCCTGAAATTCGGTGGACAGGGCGGTCGCCTGCGAGCCATCGTCGGGCGGTGCGAATGACCTACCCGGCCTGGGCCGGCCGCAACTACCGGATTCAGACCGCCGCCACGGTGGTGAGCGGCCTGGGCAACGCCGCCGCGCCGATCGCCACCGCGTTCGCCGTGCTGGGCGCGGGCTGGGGCACCGCCGAGGTGGGCTACGTGACGGCGGCGCGGACGGTGCCGCTGGTGGTGCTGATGCTGATCGGCGGGGCGGTGGCCGACCGCTGGCCGCGGCACGTGGTGATGGTGGGCGCCAACGCCTTCAACGCGGTGTCGCAGGCGGCGCTGGCCGCGCTGGTGCTGATCGGGCATCCGCCGCTGTGGGCGCTGCTGGCGCTGGCCGCGGCGGGCGGCGCCGGGCAGGCGTTCTACACCCCGGCCGCGGAGGGCGTGATCCTCCAGGCGGTGTCGGCCGAGCACGCGTCGAAGGCGCTCTCGGTGTTCAAGATGGGCACGAACGGCGCGCAGATCGCCGGCGCCGCGCTCGGCGGCCTGCTCGCCGCGGCGACCGACCCCGGCTGGGTGCTGGCGGGCGACGCGGTCTGTTTCGCGGTGGCCGCGCTGATGCGCACCGGCCTGACGCAGGTCGGCGGGCAGCGCACGGCCGGGCCCAGCCTGGTGCACGAACTGCGGGTCGGCTGGCGGGAGTTCGTCTCGCGCCGCTGGCTGTGGGCGATCGTCGTGCAGTTCTCCCTGATGAACGCCTGCGTGCTGGCCGTCGAGACGGTGTACGGGCCGGTGATCGCCGAGGACCGGATGGGCGGCGCCGGGGCGTGGGGCACCGCGATGGCCGCGCTCAGCGTCGGCATGGTGGTGAGCGCGGTGCTGATGGCCCGTTGGCAGCCGCGCCGGATCCTGCTGGTCGGCAACGGCGGCGTGTTCCTGTTCGGCCTGCCCGCGCTGGCGCTGGCGCTCGGCCTGCCGCTGGTCCCCGTCGTGGTGGCGATGTTCCTGTCCGGCGTCGGCGTCACGGTGTTCGTGGTGGGCTGGCTGGTGGCGCTCCGTCAGGAGATCCCCGAGGAGCTGCTGTCGCGGATCTCCGCGTACGACGCCTTCGGCTCGTTCGCGCTGATGCCGGCGGGCACCGCGCTGGCCGGTCCGGCGGCGGACGTGCTGGGCCGCTCCGGTGCGCTGTGGGCCTGCGCGTTGACGTGCCTGGGCCTGGCCGCGGCGGTGCTGCTGGTGCCGGAGGTACGGCAGTTGGAGCGCAAGGTGCCCGAGGCGCGCGGCAACCTGCCGCAACCGGAGCCTGCCACGTCCGGGTGACTGCCGCCCCGGTCTGCAACCCCCGGGGGCCGGAATGCGTCCGTGCGGGCAACTGGCCACAACCCGGTGAGGAACCCGCATGGGCAAGCCGCTGCTGTACGTTGACGTCGACGGGGTGCTGAACCCGGTGTTCCCGCACCCCGACGAGGACTTCGACTCCCATACCCTGCTGGGCTATTCGGTGCTGCTGTCACCGCGCCACGGCGAGTGGCTGCACGAACTGGCCGAGCGCTACGACCTGGTCTGGGCGACCACCTGGGAGTTCGAGGCGAATCGGTACATCGCCCCGCTGCTGGGTCTGCCCGAACTCCCGGTGGTCAAGTTCAGCGGCTACGTCCCGCAGCCGGGCGACCCGCGGGTGCCGCTGATGGAGCTGTTCTCCGCCTTCAAGTGGGCGCCGCTGCTGCGCTACGCCCAGGGCCGCCCGTTCGCCTGGATCGACGACTGCATCCCCGCGCGGCTGGTGCGGCGCAGCCTGCTGCGCCCGGACCGGCTGCTGATGCCGATCGACCCGGCGCAGGGCCTGCGGCGCGAGCACGTGGAGCGGCTGCTGCGCCGTCCCCCGTCGCAGACCTGGCTCAACCGGTGGGCGGGCTGACCGGCGCCGAACCGGCGCCCCGGCGCGCGCCCACCTCGACCCAGACGTGCTCCCAGCGGGCGGTGCGGGCGTGCCCGAAGCGGTCGCCGTGGCGCAGCACCCGCAGCACCGCCAACGTCTGGGTGCGGTCGGGTCGTTCGACGACCTTGAGGCTGACCTTGGTGGCGCCGCCGTTGCGGTCGTGCTCGACCAGGGGCCGGCGGCCGGTGAGCTTGTGCAGCGCGTCCGCGATCCGGCGGGCGCGCTCCTGGTCCCGCTCCCGCTCGCCGTGCCACCCCTGCTGCCCGCCCATGCCGCTCCCGTTCCCCTGCCCGGCGGGCGCGCCGCGCGCCCGCCGGGCGTCACCCTACTCGCAGCTGACCTTCCGTCAGGAACGGGCGTCTCAGGACGGCAGCCAGCTGACGTGGCCGGCCAGCAGGGCGTAGCCGACGAAGGCCACGGTGTCGATCAGGGCGTGCGCGGCGACCAGCGGGCCGACCCGGCGCCAGCGGCGGTACAGCAGGCAGAACACCACGCCCATCACCATGTTGCCGACCAGGCCGCCGACGCCCTGGTACAGGTGGTAGGAGCCGCGCAGGACGGCGCTGGCGGTGATGATCGCGGGCCAGGACCAGCCGATCTGGTGCAGGCGGCGCACCAGGTAGCCGACCACCACGACCTCTTCGAGGATGGCGTTCTGCCAGGCGGCGGCGACCAGCACCGGGATCCGCCACCACACGTCGGGCAGGCCGGAGGGGGCGACGGTCAGGTTGAAGCCCGCCGCCTGCGCGCCGAGGTAGAGGGCGAGCCCGGAGCCGCCGATGGCCGCGGCGAGGAGCGTGCCGCGGCCGAGGTCGGAGAGTTTGCGGCGCAGGTCGAAGCCGATGGTGCGCAGCGAGGCGCCTTCGCGGACCAGCAGGTAGCCGACCAGCACGACGGGCATCAGGCCGCGGGCGACGTAGTACAGCTGCCAGGCGAGGTCGAGCCAGGGGCGGCCGGGGGCGCGGGAGGCGTTGAGGGTGGCGACCTGCTGGCCGAGGCCGACGGGTTCGGTGAGCGAGCCGGCGAAGCTGATCAGCGCGGAGACGCCGCTCGCGCCGAGCGAGAGCCCGAGCACGATGAGCAGTTCGGCGGCGAGCAGCCGGCGGGAGGGGGTCTTGGTGGTGGCGGGCTCGGCCGAGGCGGTGGTCACTG
This sequence comes from Kitasatospora griseola, assembly GCF_014648555.1. Taxonomy (GTDB): domain Bacteria; phylum Actinomycetota; class Actinomycetes; order Streptomycetales; family Streptomycetaceae; genus Kitasatospora; species Kitasatospora griseola. The sequence goes on along the minus strand of NZ_BMRI01000036.1, from coordinate 46,597 downwards.
GTCTCCCCGAGGGCGGATGCGGCCCGGAGCTCACGGTCGGCTCCGGGCCGATCATCCTTTCACAGGACGATGAGACGTTCCTGGACCCTGTTCAGGGGCGTCGGTGCGGTCAGTCCACCGGCCAGGTGTGCACGGGCTCGCCGCTGCGCATGCCCTCGATGTAGCGCCGGGTCATCTCGGCGATCGCGGCGTTCGGGTCGAGGCCCCGGCGTTCGCGCAGCCGGTGCACGGTGGCGGCCTGCCAGGCGGCGCCGTTGGTGCGGCGCAGGCAGCGCTGCTCGATGATCCCGAGGTAGTGGTCGCGGTCGCGGGCGGCGATACCCCACCGGTCCAGCCCCTGGTGGGCGAGCGGCAGCAGTTCGTTCAGCACCAGGTCGGTGGCGGGCAGTTCGACCAGGCCCCGGGCGCCGCGCCCGGAGCGGGGCCACCACTGGACGGCGTCGATGCCGTGCCGGGCGCCGTTGAGGAAGTTCTGGTCGGCCTTCTCGTACGGCAGCCTGGTCCAGATCGGGCGGGGCTGTTCGGCCAGCATCCGGACCAGGCCGTAGTAGAACGCGGCGTTGGCCAGGATGTCGGCGACGGTCGGGCCGGCGGGCAGGCAGCGGTTCTCCACCCGCAGGTGGGCGACGCCGTCGGCGACGTCGTACACGGGGCGGTTCCAGCGGTAGATGGTGCCGTTGTGCAGCCGCATCTCGCCGAGCCGGGGCGCGCCGCCGGAGGCCAGCACCTTGACCGGGTCCTCGTCGTCGCAGATCGGCAGCAGCGCCGGGAAGTACTTCAGGTTCTCCTCGAACAGGTCGTAGGCGGAGTCGACCCAGCGCTCCCCGAACCAGGTGATCGGGCGCACCCCCTGGGCCTTGAGCTCGGCCGTACGGGTGTCGCAGGCCTGCTGGAACAGCACCGGGCGGGTCTCGCGCCACAGCTCGCGGCCGAACAGGAACGGCGAGTTCGCGCCGAGCGCGAGCTGGACGCCGCAGATCGCCTGGGCGGCGTTCCACACCGAGGCGAACCGGGCGGGGGTGACCTGGAGGTGCAGTTGCAGGGAGGTGGCGGCGGCCTCGGCGACCATCGACACCGAGTCGATGGTGAGCCGCTCCACGCCGTCGATGTCGAGCGCGATGTCCTCGCCGCGGGCGGCCAGGATCTGGTCGCTGAGCAGGGTGTAGCGGTCGTTGCTGGACATCGCCTCCAGCCCGGCGTGCTCCAGGTCCAGGGTGGGCAGGATGCCGACCATGACGAGCCGTCCGCCGGCCTGCCCGGCCCGCCGGTCGGCGTAGCGCAGGGCGGTGCCGAGCTCCTCGCGCAGGTCCTCGAAGACGTGTCCGCCCAGGCGGCGCGGGGCGATGTTGAGCTCGACGTTGAAGCGGCCGAGCTCGGTCTGGAAGTCGGTGGAGGCGATCGCGTCCAGCACCGCTTCGTTGCCGAGCATGGGCTGCCCCTGCTCGTCGGCCAGATTGAGTTCGATCTCCAGGCCCATCATGGCCTTCGGCCGGTCGAACCGTTCCTCCTTGAGCATCCGCCCCAGGACGTCCAGACAGGACTGGAGCTTGCGGCGGTACAGCTGCCGGTCGGCCAGCTCCGCCCGGGTCGCCACGACCTTCTCGCCCACGGGTGCCTTCCCTCCCCTCGGTCGACAGTGCCTGTGCATCATGCCCCGCGCGAAGATTTCTAGCCCACGGTCCGAACAGCCGAACGCCACACCGCTTCTGACGGTCAGTCAGCTCAAACCCACTTGCGTGACACCACGGAACGTGATATGAAGGTCACCCTGCGCACTTGTTCGAGTAGAATTCGCACGCCGCTCAGGCCAGGTCAGGGCCGTCCGAGACTCCCCCACCGTCGAGGGACTCGTCGACGACCCGTCCACCCCCTCGGCGATCTTGCCCAACCGGACACGGCCAGACCCCTCGCTGTCGAAGCCATGCCGGTATGCCGCAGTACGCCGATCTCGAACGGAGAGGCGACTCACCATGACGTTGCACCTGCCCCAGCCCCCGGCCGGCGCCCTGCACGCCGTCCGCTCGGCCCTCGCACCCGGGGCGGCCCTGCCGCCGTCCGCGGCCGCCGTGCTCCGCCATAGCGCCGACCGCCCCGAGCCGCTGCTCGCGCTGCCCGTGCACGCCCTGCGCGGGCCCGCGCCCCGGCTGGCCGACGCGGACTGCATCGGCTGGCGGTTCCTGCTGTGCGCGGCCCGCCCGGACGCGGCGGGGCCGCCGTGCCCGCACGGGGACTGCGACGGCGCGGGCGGGGCGGCGCACGGGCGGCCGGAGCACCGCCCGCTGGTCACGGGCGAGTTCACCGAGGACGGGCTGGAGCACGTGGTGGCCGCCGCCGAGGTCGCCGCCGGCGCGGACGGGCCGGTGTTCTCGCACCTGACCGCCGGCCCCTACCTGGACTCCACCGTCCGGGCGCTGCGCCAGGCCTGGCAGCTGGTGCACCCCTCCCCCGCCCACTACGAGCCGCGGCTGCTCTCGCTGCCCGAGCACTACGCGTCCGCGCTGTGGCTGCACAGCGCGCTGCCCGGCGAGGACCTGCTGATCCCGCTGGCCCCCGCCCCGCTCGGGATGGCGGCCCATCAGGTGCTGTCCGCCGCCGAACTGCCCGTCCGGCTGGCGAACGCCCCGGCGGCGCGGCCGACGGCGCTGATCGGCTGACGCCCCGCCCGGCCCTGTTCCTCGGCGCCACTGCTCGGTGTACCACCCCAACGGGCCATGCCGTAATGATCCGATCGGATCGTTCCGGGATGGCCCGTTCGGGCGCGGACCGGGCCGCCCGACGCCCGGTAGGGTGATCTCGCCCGATCTTCTGTGGCGCATGTCACCAAATGCCTGCGCGAGCGCCCGGAGAGTCGGACACTGGTGTCGGCCGGGGGAAGACCACACGTCCTACCCGGCTGACGCCGTTTCACACCTGATGCGGTGAGAAAGTTTCCGTCGACAGGGCGGGCGCCCCGGGGGGTGACCGTGCGACGGCGCGAATCCCGAGCGAAGCGAGGTACAACGATGTGCCAGCACCGAACCGACTGCCCGTCCGCCGAGTCCTCGGACCGTGAGGCGGCCGAGCCGGTCGCCCGCCACCCCGAGCAGGGCTGGAGCCTGCTCTGCAACGGGGTGCTGCTGTTCGACGACACCGGCGAACTGCTGCCGGACGGCCGCGTGATCGCCCCGCGCCGCACCTTGCTGATCGCCGCCTGAACGCGGTTCGAGCTGTCTTCGCCGATCGTCGCCCGCCCGGAGTGCGCCCTCCCGGCGGGCTTCGGCGTTTTCCGGCCCTTCGTCGGGAAGCCGCCCCGGGGGCCGCTTCAGGATCCGCCGAGCGGGAGATCGGCGGGCGTGGACGGGTCGTACCAGAAGCTGAGCATCGGGGCGTGCCACTGCCAGTCGAGGGCGCTGTAGAGGGCGCGCCCCTCGGTGGTGCCGACCAGCAGGCCGGTGCGCGCGCCGGCCGCGTGCGCCTCGCTCTGCAGGGTGCGCATCAGCAGTGAGCCGAGGCCGCGGCGGCGGTGCTCGGGAGCCGTCTCGACCTGGTCGACGGCGGCGAGCAGCGAACCCTCGGAGTCGGGCGCGATGCCGATCTGCCCCCGTGCGGCGTACTCGCCCTCGACGGTGCGCACCATCGCGCGGACGACGCCGCCGCGGCTCCAGGTGGTGATCCGGTAGCCGGCCGGGACGGCCGGGTGCTCGGGGCGCAGCCGACAGGTCATCAGGTGGCCGGGGACGTCCACGTGCCAGCCCGGTCCGATCCACGGCAGGGCGCGCTCGTCGACGTCGAACAGCTTGAGCCAGGTCCACGGGACGGTGGTGCCCCCGGTGAGCGTGCGGACGTCCGACTCGACGGGGGCGGGCAGCACGTGCCGCCAGGGGTGGCGGGGTTGGCCGACGTCGATGCTCCAGCCCCAGGGTTCGGGCCGCGGGTCGGCGGCGCCGCGGGCGACCGTCCAGCCGCTGAGCCAGTCCCGGACGAGGGCGGGGACGGTCGGGTCGTCGGGCATGGGCACACTCCGAGGTCGGTAAGGATCCAGCTGAGGTCGGTAAGGGTCCAATGGCACTTGGGGATATTACCTGCCGACGGTGCGGGCCGTCCCGGGCTTTTCCTCGCGCGCCCCGCCGCACCGAGATGTCTGTACAGGTTGCGGAGCGCGTCACCCACCGGCCATCCGCCGCACTGGTCCAGTCCACCTGGGCGGCCTAGGAATGGTCGCGGCCGGGCGGAGCGAAGCCCGGAACCGTGCACGAGGAGCCCCCGATGAGTCCCGAACTGTCGCGCCGTACCCTGCTGGGCGGCGCCGCCGCCGCGACCGTGCTGTCCGCACTGCCGCTGAGTGTCCGTCAGGCGCTGGCCGCGCCGGCCCGCCCGGGCAAGCTGGAGGACATCCAGCACGTGGTGGTCTTCATGCAGGAGAACCGGGCGTTCGACCACTACTTCGGCACCCTGCCGGGTGTCCGCGGCTTCGGCGACCGCGCCGCGGTGCGCGGCGTCAACGGCCGCTCGATCTTCCACCAGCCCGACCCGTCGCGGCCCGAGGGCCACCTGCTGCCCTTCCCGATGAACGCCGCCCACACCAGCGCCTACCAGCAGGGCGCGCCCGCGTTCGGCTACGTCGACTCGATGAGCGCCTGGAACGACGGCCGGGCGGACGGCTCGGTGACCCGGCGCTCCTCCGGCTGGCTCGGCCAGGGCTACTACGAGAGCGCCGACATGCCCTTCTACCACGCGCTGGCCTCGGTGTTCACCACCTGCGACGCGTACTACGCCTCGGTGCAGTGCAACACCAACACCAACCGCGAGCACCTGATGTCGGGCACCAGCGGCGGCACCGTCCGCGACACCCCGGTAACCGACAACTCCGAGCCCGCCGCCGGGTTCGAGTGGACCACCTACGCGGAGCGCCTGGAGCGCGCCGGGGTCAGCTGGCAGACGTACCAGGCGCTGGACAACTTCGACGACAACGCCTTGGCCTGGTTCACCAACTTCATCAAGGCGAAGCCCGGTTCGGCGCTGTACGAGCGGGGCCTGCGGCAGGTCGGCGACCCGGCGAAGAAGGGCGACCCGTTCGCGATGGGCGACGCCCTGGTCGACGCGTTCGCCGCCGACGTGCGCGACGACAAGCTGCCGCAGGTGTCCTGGCTGATCGCGCCCGCCGCGCTGTCCGAGCACGCCAAC
>NZ_BMRI01000036.1:34349-41407 GCF_014648555.1 Kitasatospora griseola | reverse complement strand
TACGCCCCGCCGAACGGCGAGCACCTGACGGCCCGGCTGCTGGCGGCGCTGACCGCCAACCCGGACGTGTGGGCGAAGACCGTGTTCATCCTCAACTACGACGAGCACGGCGGCTTCTTCGACCACCAGCTGCCGCCGGTGCCGCCGCTGGCCGCCGGGCGCGGCGCCTCCACCGTCCCCGTGGACGGCGAGGTGGTGGTGCGGGTGTCCAAGGGCGGCTCGACGTACCACCGGGTGGTCGGGCAGGACGGCCGCTACCGGGTCAGGAACGCGGACGGCGGCCTGGGTTGGTCCACCGCGCTGCCCGCCGGGGAGACCCTGGTGGCCGGCCCGTTCCCGATGGGCCTGGGCGTGCGGGTGCCGATGGTGGTGGTCTCGCCGTGGACCCGCGGCGGCGTGGTCGACTCGACGGTGTACGACCACACCTCGGTGATCCGCCTCCTGGAGCAGCGGTTCGGCGTCGCCGAGCCGAACATCTCGCCGTGGCGGCGGGCGGTCACCGGCGACCTCACCAACCTGTTCGACTTCTCCGGGCAGGACCCGGCGTGGCCTGCGCTGCCCGACACCTCCGGCAACCGGCAGAAGGTCACCGACACGGGCAAGCTGCCCGCGCCGACCGTCCCCGAGCCGCAGTGCTTCCCGCAGCAGCCGCGCGCCACCCGCACCGCCCGGCCCGTCCCGTACCACCTTCAGGTCAAGGCGCGGGTCCGCAAGGGCGTGCTCACCCTGGACCTGGCCAACCCCGGCCGGCAGGGCGCGGTGATCGCCGCCTACCCGGAGCCCGGCGCCGCGCCCCGGCACTACACGGTGGACGTGAAGGGCAAGCTCTCCGACAGCTGGCAGCTCGGCCCGGACGGCTACGACCTGCGCCTGCACGGCCCGAACGGCGCGCTGTGGCACCTGCGCGGCGACGCGGCCGGCTCCTACGAGGCGTCGGTCTCCGAGGACGGCGGCGGCGGTTGGCAGTTGGCCGTCGAGGTCGCCAACCGCACCTCCGTCAGCCGGGTGATGACCATCGGCGACCTGGCCTACGGCGGCGGGCAGCGCGAGGTGCGGCTCGGCGCGGGCGAGTCCGCGGTCGTCAACCTGCCGGTGGGCAAGGAGGGTTGGTACGACGTGGTGGTCACCGCCCGGGACGACGCCCGCTACCGGTTCCGCCGGGCCGGCCGGCTGCCGAACCGGGCCGTGGGCTTCACCGACCCGGCGATCGGCCTGGCCGACCCGCTGACCGTCGACGTCACGCTGGGCTCCGCGTCCGCCACCATCGACGAGCCACTGCTGCTGCCCGGCCGGCCCGCCCGGCTCAAGGCCCGGTTCACCGCCACCGCCGACCTCGCCGCGCTGGAGGCCTCGCCGCTGCTGCCCGACGGCTGGCCCGCGGCCCGGGTGGTGACCGCACCGCCGTCGACCGTCGCCGCCGGCGCCGTCGTCGAAGCCGAGTGGGAGGTCCTGCCGCCCGCGGCGCTCCCCGCGACCGGCGTCAGCCGCCTGCTGGTCACCGCCCGCGCCACCGCCGCCGACCGGTACGCCGTCGCCGACGGCGAGCTCGCGGCGCGCACCGCCCCGTCGATGGCCGGGTACCTGCTCGGCGAGGACTTCGAGTCGCTGGCCCCGCAACTCGCGCCCGTCGCGGGCGTGCTGGGCTGGACCGCGAAGGCGCCCGCCGGCTGGTCGGTGGTCAACGCGCCCGGCATGCCGCAGGGCACCGTCCGCCTCCAGGGCTGGACCTTCCACACCAAGCGCGAGTGGTCCACCCCCGCCGGCCAGGACCGCGGCAACTTCACCCGCGGCCTCGGCATCCTCGCCGTCGCCGACCCCGACGACTGGGACGACACCGGATCCCCGTCCGCCAAGGGCAGGTTCGACTCCACCCTGGTCTCCCCCGCCGTCCCGATCCCGCCCGGCGCCACCGCCCTGCACCTCGCCTTCGACTCCCACTACCGCCAGGAGGCCCCCCAGAAGGCCACCGTCACCGCCGTCTTCGACACCGGCGACGAGACCCGCCTGCTCACCTACAGCAGCGACGCCACCGGCAACGACAACGCCGGCAAGGACGCCGAGAACGCCTTCGTCACCCGCCGGTTCGCCGTCCCGCCGAACGCGGGCACGGTCACCCTGAAGTTCCGCATGTACGACGCGGGCAACAACTGGTACTGGGCCGTCGACCACGTCCGCCTGGACGTCCGACCGATCAGCGGCTGAGCCGAAGAAGGCCGGGCCCCGCTCCTGATGCACCGTCAGGAGCGGGGCCCGGCCTCGCCGTTCAGACGATCTGGATGGCCCGGACCCGGGGCGGGTTGTTGGGGAAGGTGATGTCCGTCCAGCGGTCGATCCGCACCGAGTCGCCGTTGACGTCGTAGTAGATCAGGTCGTTGTTGCCGGTGGAGATGCGGTCCACCCACCAGCTGCCGAAGTCGGTGGTGCCGCCGTTGGCGTAGCAGTCGACGCTCTGCCGGCCGTCCAGGTGCGACCAGATCTTCAGGAAGTTCTCGCCGCCGACGCACTGCACGTGGTCGATGGCGAACGCGTGGCCGCTCGGCACGGTGATGGTGAACGCGATCGCCGCCGCGAACGCCGTGGCCAGCGAACAGACGACCCTCTTGGTCCTCGAGAACACGGGATTCCCCTTCGCACGAAGCCGGCCGGCGAACGGCCCGCTGCCGCCCACCCGCTCCGGGAGCCCTCAAGTTAGCGAGGGCGGTCCCCCGTTCGGCCGCAACACTCCGAACGCGAACCACCCTCGCGCGACTTCACCCGTTCGTGTCAGGGCAGTTGTCAGGGCGCTTGGCAGGGCGCTTGTCAGGGCGGTTGTCAGGGACGGGCGAAGAACGGTTTCTGGTCGAGTTGCCGGGGCAGGAACGCCAGTTGCAGGCCGTGGTCCAGCCGGAGGCGCAGGGTGTCGTCGGCGGCCAGGGACTGGGCGAGGCGGGTGGCCAGCGGGCGGGGGTCGGCGGCCGGGTCGGCGAGGACCAGGGCGAGGGTGGCGTCCGCCTCGGTGGAGGGGACGAGGTGGGCGGCGGCGATCTCCGGCTCGGGGGCGAGCAGGTCGCGCAGCGCCCGGTGCACCTCGGGGTCGGCGTGCGGCGGGAGGTAGGGCCGGTTCTCGGCGACGGCGCGCAGGCGGGCGCCGGTCAGCAGGTAGGTGACGGGGCCCGCCGGGTCGACCAGCAGGATCTCGGCACGCTCGGAGAAGGCGACCATCGCGGCCTGCGGGGCGGCCACCGGCGCGGGCCGGGCGTCCGCGCGCCAGGCGGCCATGGTCTCCATCGAGGTGAACGCGGGCAGGGCGCGCCGGCCGTCGGCGGCCTCCAGCACCGGCACCGCCATGTCGCTGGTCTTCTCGCGCTTGTGCCCGTTCTCGTCGTACTCCACCTCCCCGAGCACGGCCACGATCGGCACCATCAGCCGGCTCGGCGTCAACGCGGACAGCAACTCGCCCTCGGTGGACGGGTCCTGCTGCCAGGCGGCGAGGGCTGCGACGAGGACGGGGTCGGCGGTGCCGTCGTCCTCGGCGAACCCGGGATCGGGGATGTTCTTGCGCTCCACCCGTCGAGCGTATGCCACGTTTACGTCGGGGCGGTCGGCGGTGCGCGTGCGGGGCGCGGGCGCGCCGTGGGAGGAGTGCGGCCGGCTCCTGTGCGCGTGGCTCCGGCGGTTCGCCCCACGGGCGCGGCGGCGGTACGGCACGCTGGGCGCAGATGATGCCGGTGGAAGGGGAGATCGTGGGGTACGACCCGATGTTCGCGGTCCGCGGGGCGGCCGAGGCGGTGGCCGAGGCGGCGAAGGACGTGGCCGGCGGGCACGCCGCCTGGGACCGGCCGGCGGACGCCGTCAATTCGCTGGAGCAGATGGAGAAGCTGACCGTCGCGCTCGCGGATCTGCTGCGGCAGCAGGCCGACGCGCTGCCGAGGCTGACCGCGGACCCGCAGGCCGGGGACGCGGCCAAGCTGGTCTCGGAGGCGGCGGCCACCGCCGCGAAGCTGGTGGAGCAGATCCGGAAGGCCGGTGGCACGGCGCGTTCCGTCCGCTGACCCGGGCCATCGGCCCCCGCCCGCTGACTCGGGCCGCCGACCCCCGCCCGGTGCCGCCATGATGATCGGACTGGCCCACCCGGTGTGGGCGGATCGTCGGGCGGGAGTGGTGCGGGAATGGGTGGGTTGCGGATCGGCGTGCTGGCTCCGTTGAGCCGGCCGGGCTGGGTCGAGGCGGGTCGGCAGCTGCTGGGCGGAATGGAGTTGGCGGTCCGGGAGGCCGAGGCGGCGGGCGGCGTCGACGGCCGGCCGGTGGAGCTGCTGGTGCGGGACACGGCGGCCGATCCGCAGCGGGCGGCAGCGGCGGTCGACGAGCTGGCCGCGCTCGGCGTGCGCGCGATCGCGGGCGAGTTCCACAGCGTGGTGGCCCGGGCGGCCGCGACGCGGGCGGACCGGCTCGGGGTGCCGTTCCTCTGCTCGTCCGCGGTGCTGGACGCCCTGACCGACCGCCCGACGGAGCTGGTGGCCCGGCTGGCGCCCGCCCAGTCGCACGGCTGGCGGGTGTACGCGGAGTTCCTGCTCGCCGCCGGCCACCGCCGCGTCGCGGTGGCGACCCAGCGCGGCGCGTACTGGGAGTCCGGCGCCCGCATCCTGCACGAGCGCCTCGCGGCGGACGGCGGCGGCGTGGTCGAACTGGACGCCGATCCCGGCACGGTCGGCGACGCCCTCGCCGCGTCGGGCGCGAGCGCCGTCCTGCTGCTGACGGGCTTCCCCGACCCGGCGGTCCCGATCGTCCGGGCCGTCCGCCGGGACCGGCGGCTGGCCGGTGTGCTGATCGGCGCGCCGGCCGGGCAGCCCGAATTCGCCGAATGGGAGCGCCTGTTGGGCGCGGACGCCGCCGGAGTCCCCTTCCTGCGCTACCTGCCCGAGCGGCTCGACCCGCTCGGCGCGCGGGTCGAGGCGGCACTGCGCGAACACCTGGGCGCGGAGCCGTCGTTCGTCGCGTTCGAGGGCTGGGACACCGTCACCGTGCTGACGGCGATGGCGAGTTCGGGCGCCGCCGACTGGTCCGACGTCCGGGTGACGGGCAGCCGGGGGCCGATCCGGTTCGAACGGGTGCCGGGGATCGGCGTGCGGCAGTGGGCCTGGGCTCCCGTCCAGGTGGCCGACCGCGACCCGGCCGCACCGGGCCGGTGGCGGGTGCTGCACACCGGCTGAACAGCACGACGGTGCCCGCCCCGGGGCGGGGGCGGGCACTCGTCGAACAACGGTACGTCGGGAAATCAGTCTGATGAACTACCCGGAACGGGGGCCTACCGCCCGGTAGGGGGATGTGGCAGTCTGCGGCCATGGCTCTCGCTGAAACCACCGCTCCCGGCGGCACCGTGTCCGAGCGCGCCCGGTACGACCGGGCGACGGCCCACCTGGATGCGCCGCTGGCGATCGTCGACCTGGCCGCGTTCGACGCCAATGCGGCGGACCTGGTGCGGCGGGCCGGCGGGAAGCCGGTCCGGGTGGCGTCCAAGTCGGTGCGCTGCCGGGCGCTGCTGGAACGGGTGTTGGCCCGGGACGGCTTCGCGGGCGTCATGAGCTTCACGCTCGCGGAGTCGCTGTGGCTGGTGCGCAGCGGGTTCACGGACGTGCTGCTGGCGTACCCGTCGGCGGACCGCGCCGGGTTCGGGCGGCTGACCGCGGATCCGGAGCTGGCCCGGCAGGTGACGGTGCTCGTCGACGACGTGGCGCAGCTGGATCTGATCGACGCGGCCCGGGAGGGCTCGGCGACGGTGCGGGTCTGCCTGGAGCTGGACACCTCGCTGCACCTGCTGGGCGGCCGGGTCCGGGTCGGGGCGCGGCGGTCGCCGCTGCGCACGCCCGAGCAGCTGGGCCGGTTCGCCGAGCTGGTGAACGGGCGGCGCGGCTTCCAGGTGGTCGGGCTGATGGCGTACGAGGGCCATGTGGCGGGTGTCGGCGACGCGGTTCCGGGCCGGGCGGTGCGGTCGGCGGCGATCCGGCTGATGCAGGCGAAGGCGCGGGCCGAGCTGGCGCACCGGCGGGCCGAGGTGGTGCGCCGGGTGCGGCAGGTCGCCGAGCTGGAGTTCGTGAACGGCGGCGGCACCGGCAGCGTGGAGTCCACGGTGGCGGAGCGCGCGGTGACCGAGGTGGCGGCCGGTTCGGGCCTGTTCGTTCCGCGGTTGTTCGACAACTACCGTTCGTTCCGGGGCCGTCCGGCGGCGCTGTTCGCGCAGCCGGTGGTGCGGCGGCCCGGGGTCGGCGTGGTGACGGTGCTCGGTGGCGGCTACCCGGCGTCCGGCCCGGCGGGGGCGGACCGCTCCCCCGTCCCGTACCTGCCGGCCGGTCTGCGCTACGACCCGCAGGAGGGCGCGGGCGAGGTGCAGACGCCGCTGCTGGGTTCGGCGGCGGACGACCTGCTGATCGGCGACCGGGTGTGGTTCCGGCACGCGAAGGCCGGCGAGCTGTGCGAGCGGTTCGCACAGCTGCACCTGGTCGAGGGCGACGCGGTGGTGGAGACCGTGCCGACCTACCGCGGCGAGGGTCACACCTTCCTGTAGGCCGGTTGGGAGGCGCTGGTGTCGCGGGCCGCTTCGTAGGCCGTGCCGACGCGCAGCAGGGCGGGCTCGGCGAGTTCCCCCGCGATCAGCTGCAGGCCGATGGGAAGGCCCGCGCCGTCCAGCCCGATCGGTAGCGTCAGGGCGGGCAGACCGGTGACGTTGGCCGGCGCCGTGAGTCGCACGTACGCGTCGGTGACGGTCTCGGTCGAGCCGTCCGGCCAGTGCACCTCGGACTGTCCGCGCTCGGTGGCCGTGCAGGCGACCGTCGGTGCGGCGATCACGTCGATGCGGCCGAACAGGTCGCGCCAGGCCTGCCGGACGACGGTGCGGGCGCGTTGCGCCCGCAGGTAGTCGCCGGCCGGGAGGAGGCTTCCGGCTTCGAGCAGCACGCGCACGTCCTCGCCGAAGAGGTCCGGGCTGTGCCGCAGGTGGTGTTCGTGGGCGGAGGCCGCTTCCGGTCCCATCAGGCCCCACACGACGGGCAGCAGGTAGTCGGTCAGCGGAACCTCCACCTCGA
>NZ_BMRI01000036.1:2675-34310 GCF_014648555.1 Kitasatospora griseola | reverse complement strand
CCGCCGTCGCGCCGAGGCCGGTGAGGACGTCGACGGAGGCCCGGACCGCTTCCTCCACGTCCGGTGTCACCCGGTCGAAGAAGTGGTTCCGGGGGATGCCGATGCGCAGGCCCCGCAGGTCCGTCGAGCTGCCGTACGCACCATGGGTGCGGGGCGGGGCGATGCTCGCCGGATCGTGCGGATCCCGGCCGGCGAGTGCGTCGAGGACGAGTGCGGCGTCGAGGGTGCTCCGGGTGATCGGGCCGACGTGGTCCAGGGACCATGACAGCGGCGCGACGCCGTGCCGGGAGACCAGGCCGTAGGTGGGCTTGAGTCCCACGACGCCGTTGAGGGCCGCGGGAACCCTGATGGAGCCGGCGGTGTCGGTCCCCAGCGCGAAGACGGCCGAGCCGGCCGCCACGGCCACCGCCGAACCGCCGCTGGAGCCGCCGGCGATGCGGCCGGGGTGCCGGGCGTTGGTCGTCCGGGGCGTGATCAGGCCGTAGGCGAACTCGTGGGTGTGCGTCTTGCCGATCAGCACGGCGCCCGCGGTCGCCAGTCGGGCGGCCACCGTGCTGTCCGCCGCGGGCAGGCGGCCGGCCCAGACCCGGGAGCCGGCCTCGGTCGGCACCCCGGCGGTGTCGATGTTGTCCTTGAGCGCGAAGGGAATTCCGTGGAGGGGGCCGCGGTGCCGGCCTGCCAGCACGTCCCGCTCCGCTCGCGCCGCCGCCGCCCTGGCGGCCTCGGCGGTGACGGTGGCGTACGCGTGGAGGCCGCCCTCGGTCTCGTCGAGGCGTCCCAGCACCGATTCGGTCAGCTCGACGGGCGAGAGGTCCTTCGCCGCGACGGCCTCGGCGGCGGCGGCGAGGGTGAGCTCATAGGGCTGCATCGTCGGGTCCTCCGGGCGCGGCCGCCGGGTCGTCGACGGCGTGGAAGACCGGTGCCGGGGCGACGCCGGTGAGGTCGAGCTCGCACAGGGTGCCGATCTGGCCGTGGAGCCGGCTGCTCAGCGCGACGGCCGCGAGGAGCCGGTCGGCCACCGGCGGCGGGTCCGAGTGCGGCGCGTGCGGGGTCCATGGGGCGGCCGGCTCGGGCGGGACGGTGGGCAAGGACACTGACGCTTCCTCTCGGGAAAGCCCGACGGCCCTGCTGACCGGGGAGATCGACAGGGTCGCCGGGCGGTCTCAGGCCCGCGTGCCGGTCACGGCCGGCACGCGGGGCGTGCGGTGCGCGGGGGCCGTACGAGGGGAGCGGGGTGGCCGAGCCGGGTCACAGGTCCACGGTGACGTCGTACTTCTCCAGCCACGCGTTGATCGAGAGCGGCACCTCCAGGTCGATGCGGGTGATCTGGGTGCTCTCGGAGCTGACGGGACGGTTCAGGCGGTCCGTGACCCGGTCCAGGTCCAGGAGCGGCAGGATGGGCGCCTTGCCGTCGGCGATGACCTCCGCCAGCCGGTCGCGGAGCTTCTTCTCGTAACCGGAGTCCTGGGTGCTCGGGTATGGGGCCTTGACGCGCTCCACGATGGACTGGGGCAGCACGTCGCGGGTGGCCGCGCGCAGCAGGCTCTTCTCCCGGCCGTCGAACTTCTTCATGGCCCAGGGGGTGTTGAAGACGTACTCGACGAGCCGGTGGTCGCAGAACGGGACGCGGACCTCCAGGCCCACGGCCATGCTCATCCGGTCCTTGCGGTCCAGGAGGGTGTTCACGAAGCGGGTGAGGTTGAGGTAGCCGAGCTCCCGCATCCTCTTCTCAAGACCGGTCTCCCCGGCGAGCACCGGGACTTCGGCTATCGCCTCGTGGTAGCTCTGGCGCCGGCGCCCGGGGATGTCGAGCCGCCCCAGGAGGCTCCGGTCGAACAGCGGGGTGCCGTCGTAGAAGGGGCCGGGCGTGGTGGTGAGCCAGGGGAAGGTCTCGGCGGTGAGCACCTCCGGGTCGTGGAACCAGCTGTAGCCGCCGAAGAGTTCGTCCGCCGATTCGCCGGACAGGGCGACGGTGGACCGTTCGCGCACGGCGCGGAAGAGCAGGTACAGGGAGGGCCACAGGTCCCCGTACCAGACGGGCGGCAGGTCGGTGGCGGCCAGGACGGCGGCGCGGATCGCCGGGTCGCTCAGGTCGTCGCTGTCGAGCAGGATCTCCTTGTGGTCCGCCTTGACGAGTTCGGCGAGGTCGCGGACGAACGGCGCGTCGGGGGTGCTGCGCAGGGGGTCCGGCACGAAGTTCTCGGCGGCGCCGACGAAGTCGACGGAGAAGGACCGCACGGGGCCGGCGCCCTCGGCCTTGAGGGCCTTGGCGGCGAGCGCGGTCACCGCCGAGGAGTCCAGGCCGCCGGAGAGGAGGCTGCACAGCGGGACGTCCGATATGAGCTGCCGGGAGACGATGTCCTCCAGCAGTTCCCGCACGGTGCCGATCGTCGTGTCCAGCGGGTCGGTGTGCTCCTTGGCCTGGAGCGCCCAGTACCGGTGCTTGCTCAGACCCTGGCGGCTCACCCGGACGATGTGCCCGGGGCGGACCTCCGACATGCCGGTGAAGATGGCGTGCTCCGGGGTCTTGACCATGTCCAGCAGTTCCCGCAGGCCGTCGGCGTTCACCCGCCGGGGAACCTCCCGGTTCGCCAGGATCGCCTTGGGCTCCGAGCCGAAGAGGACGCCGTGGCGGGTGGGGAAGTAGTAGAGCGGCTTGACGCCCATCCGGTCGCGGACCAGGAGCAGTTCCTCGCGGCGGACGTCCCAGACGGCGAACGCGAACATGCCGTTGAGCCGGTCGACCATGCCCTGGCCCCACGCGAGGTAGGCCTGCAGGACGACCTCGGTGTCGCTCTCGGTACGGAAGCGGTGGCCCCGGGAGACCAGCTCGGCGCGCAGCTCCCGGTAGTTGTATATCTCGCCGCTGAAGGTCAGGACGGCCAGCGGGCGGCCGTCCTCCTCCGCGACCATCGGCTGCCGGCCGCCCTCTAGGTCGATGACGGACAGCCTGCGGTGACCGATGGCCGCGTGCCGGTCGAGCCAGGTTCCCCCGGCGTCCGGACCGCGGCAGGCCATGGTCTCGGTCATGGCGTCGATCGTGGAGCGCTCGAGTGTCAGATCACGCTCGAAGTCCACCCAGCCGACAATTCCGCACATGTGTGTGTTGTCCTCTCCGTAAGGTGTGGCACCGGGGGCGCGGCGCACGGGCCGCGGCGGGGCGCCGGAATCCCGTGCGGGACGGGATTCCGGGCGACCCGGGGGTGACGGTAGGAACCAGGTCTACGAGCCGCTCAGGAGCGCGTGGCGCTCGGCCAGCTGAGACCGCGGGCGAAGTGGATCAAGGTGACCAGGACCATCAGGGCGGCCGTGATGCCGCCGAGGGTCATGACCGTGGACGGGGACGTGCGGTCCACGATGCTCCCCCCGACCAGCGCGCCGATCGAGATCGTCGCCTGGAAGGAGGCGGTGAACAGCACCGAGGCCGCCTCGGGCGCGTTGGGCGCCGCCTTGGCGAACCAGGTCTGGGACGACACGGGGACCGCTCCGTAGGCGACGCCCCAGACGATCAGCAGCGCCACCGCCCCGA
Source organism: Kitasatospora griseola (assembly GCF_014648555.1). Lineage (GTDB taxonomy): Bacteria > Actinomycetota > Actinomycetes > Streptomycetales > Streptomycetaceae > Kitasatospora > Kitasatospora griseola. Next base: position 30,781 of record NZ_BMRI01000036.1, on the reverse strand, counting down.
CGTTCGAGCCGCCCAGCACCGGCAGCAGCAGAGTGGCCCCGGCGAGCAGGGCGGCCGCCGCGCCGAACCCGACCCGGGGACGCCGGGCGACCAGGGAGCTGCCCACGAAGTTGCCGACGATTCCGGCGACTCCGTAGATCAGCAGGAAAACGGTGATCAGCTTGGGGCCCGCATGCGTGACCTGTTCGAGGAACGGGGTCACGTAGGTGTAGGTCCCGAAGTGGGCCAGCACGATGAGGAAGGTCAGCAGCAGGGCGAAGCGGGTGTTCACGCTGCGGAACATGCCGCCCAGCACGCTCATCCGGGTGGTCTCGATCGGCGGCAGCGGCGGCATGACGAGCAGCAGCATGACGAGCACGCCGACCGTCAGGACGCCCATGACGACGAACGCCGTCCGCCAGCCCGCCACGTCGCCGATGAACGTGCCGACCGGGACGCCGAGCACGGACCCCAGCGGGACGGCCGAGAAGATCACCGAGACGGCCCGGCCGACCTTCTCCGCCGGCACCAGCCGGTCGGCGAGTCCGGCCCCGATCGACCAGAACCCTCCGATGGTGATGCCCACCATGACCCGCGACACCAGGACCAGCCAGTAGTCCGGCGCCACGGCGGCCAGGCCGTTCGCCAGGGCCAGCAGCAGCATGAACGCGCACAGCATCTTCCGGCGGTCGATGCGCGCGGTCGCCATCGTGACCAGCGGCGCCGAGATCGCTGCAAGGAATCCGGGCATGGTCATCATCAGTCCTGCCATCCCGTCCGAGATGGTGAAACTGGATCCGATCGAAGTGAGCAGGCCGATCGGCAGGATCTCGGTGGTGACGATCGAGAAGATCCCCAGCATTACTGACAATACGGCCAGCCATTCGATCACTGGTGATCGGGCCGGGAGGCCGGTTCCGCCGGGGTGCGAAGTGGCGGTAGTTGTTGAGGCCATGAATTCCGTCCTTGAAGTGCCTTTCGGTGCCCGGCAAGTCCAGCAGGTTCCCCGGGATGCGGGCTGGCGGCTTTACGACATCACCGTTACGGGGGACGGCCGCCGGCCGGACTCCGCCGTCCCGGAGCGCTGTCGCCGCAGGTCGAAGCGGCCTTTCCGGGGCCGCGGTCGCATCTGAAGGGACGTCAAGTCGGCTGCTACTTGGGCAGGTTGCCGACCAGGAACTGGCGTTCCCGGCCCGGCGCCGGTGCTACGCTGAATCCGCAGGGCGTCGAACTCTTCTCCGGGGTCCGCGCCGCGTCGCGGCAATTCACGGATACTTTGGCAAATCCGCATTGACCCGGACCGGTTCGACGGTGACGGTATGAGCCATGCCGATCCCGATAGCCCTCGTTTTCGCCGCAGGAATCTCAGGCCTCGACCTTGCGGCCGCGCGTGAGATGTTCGGTGTCAATCGCGCCGGCGCCGGTCTGGTCGACCCGTGGTACGACTTCGCCGCGTACGTCGTGGACCCTGTACAGAGTTGTGACGCATGCCGTATTGATCGGCTGTGCAGTCTCGACGAACTGGCCAAGGCCCACACCGTCATCGTCCCGGGCTGGCCGGACGTCACGCAGGCGCCGCCCACTGCTCTGGTGAACGCGATCCGCGACGCGCACGAGGCCGGTGCGCGCATCGTCTCCGCCGGCACGGGCGCCTTCGTGCTGGCGGCGGCCGGCCTGCTGGACGGGCGGCGGGTCGCCACCCACTGGGCCCATGCCGACCTGCTGGCGGCCCGGTACCCCCGCGTGCGGGTCGACACGGACGCCCTCTACGTCGACGAGGGCGACATCCTCAGCTCCGCCGGCGGAGCGGCCACCATCGACCTGTTCCTGCACCTGGTGCGGCTGGACCACGGGGCCGCCGTCGCCAAGGCCCTGGCGCACCGGCTGGTCATGCCCCACCAGACCACCGACGAGCAGGCGCCGCCCTCCTCCCCGTCCGAGCCCGGCGCCGAGGACCGGGTGCTCACCGAGGTGCTGTCCTGGGCCGCCGGGCGACTGGACCAGCAGGTGACCGTCGAGGACATGGCGCAGCAGGCGAACGTCAGCCGCCGCACCCTGGTCCGCCGGTTCCGGGCCGGCACCGGCATGGCCCCCCTCCAGTGGCTCCTCACCCAGCGCGTCCAACTCGCCCAGCGGCTGCTGGAGACCACCCACCTCAGCATCGAGCAGGTCGCCACGCAGACCGGCATGGGCACGGCGGCCACCCTGCGCCGGCACTTCAGCCGCACGGTCGGGGTGCCGCCGGACTCCTACCGGCGCTGGTTCCGCGGCCGGGGCCGGGGCGACTGGAGTCCGGTGCCGGTGGCGTAGCGCCGGCCTCCGGGAGGGCGGCCCCGCGGCGCTCCCGGACGCCGACGCCCCTGATCGATTTCCGCAGCCCCGAAGGGAGAACCCGTTCATGAACACCGAGGACGCGTCCGAGCAGGCGCGGTCCGTACCACCGCACCTGCCCGAGGCCTTCTACCGCGAGCTGGGGCCCGGCAGGTTCGCCAGCAGTCCGGCCACCGCGGGGCCGTGGAGCGCGAAGTTCCAGCACGGCGGCCCCCCGTCGGCCCTGCTCGGGCGGGCGCTGGAGCGGCACGAGCCGCGGGAGGGCCTGCGGATCGCCCGGGTCACGGTGGAACTGCCGCGTCCGGTCCCGGTCGCCGAACTCCGGGTCGAGGTACGGACCGTGCGTTCCGGCCGGCGCGCGGAACTGGTCGAGGGGGAGATCAGCTCCGGCGGGCAGACGGTGATGCTGGCCCGGGCCTGGCGGCTGGCCGCGAGCCCGCCGGACACCCCGTCCCTGTCCCCCGGGCCGAAGCCCCCGCCGCTGCCCGACGCGCAGCCCGCGCACACCATGGCCGACGCCCACCTGGACGGCTACATCGCGGCCATGGAGTGGCGGTTCGAACCGGGAAAGGGCTTCGACACGATGGGGCCCGGCACCGTCTGGGCGCGTCAACGCGTCCCGCTGCTCGCGGGTCACGAGGACACGCCGCTGACCCGCGCGCTGACGCTGGCGGACAGCAACTGGGCCGTCGCCTTCGAGCTCGACCACCGCGGGCGATTCGTCATCAACACCGACGTGACGCTGCTCCTGCACCGCGATCCCGTCGGGGAGTGGCTCTGCCTGCGCTCCACCACGGAGGCGAGCCCCGACGGCTCGGGTCTGGCCCAGGGGCGGCTGGCCGATGCCGTGGGGGACTGCGGCCGGGTGCTGCAGACGCTGCTGGTCGATGAACGCTGACTGCGGGAGCTCGTCGCCGGCCCTTCCGGTCCGTGGAGGCGCGGGAGGGCCGGCGGCGGGTGCGCGGCGAGCCGGCCGCGCGGCGACCGGGACCTGCGGCGGGGGGCGCAGGCTACTGCGGCCAGTCGACCAGCAGTTTGCGCGGGCCGCGGAAGGAGACGTTGGCGGGGAAGTCGAAGTCCTGGTCCTCGACGAGGCGCATCCCGGGCGCCCGCTGGGCCAGCAGGTCGAGGGCGATCCGCGCCTCCATGCGGGCGAGCGGGGCGCCTATGCAGTAGTGGATGCCCTGGCCGAAGGAGAGGTGCTTGCGGGAGTCCTCGCGGTGGACGTCGAAGGTCTCCGGGGCTTCGAAGTGCTTCGCGTCCCGGTTGGCCGCGCCGAGCAGCAACAGGATCTTCGCGTGCGCGGGGATCTCGACTCCGCCCACGGTGACCGCCCTGGTGGTGATGCGTCGCCAGGCGGGGATGCTGCTGTCGTAGCGGAGGATCTCCTCGACGGCCTTGGGGATGAGCGACCGGTCGGCGCACAGGTCGTCCCACTGCCCGCGGTTGACGAGCAACCGGCGGACCGCGTTGCCGGTGAAGCTCGTGGTGGTCTCGTGACCGGCGAAGCTCAGCCCGTACGCGACGTTCGTGATGTCCGGGATCGACAGGCTCTCGGGATCCGCCTGGTGGATGCGGATCAGGTCGCTGGTGAAGTCGTCGACCGGTTCGGCCAGGCGCTTGGCGACGAACTCCTCGCAGTACTGCCAGTAGTTGACCATGTTGCTGGCGATGTCGCGCTGCTCGTCGAGCGTCGGCCGGCCCCAGCTGAAGGCGATGCGGTTGCCGCACCACGACTTCAACATGTCCATGTCCTCATCGGGAAAGCCGATGAACGTGAAGATCATGTATGCGGGGAGCGGATAGGTCAGCGCCGACACCAGGTCGACCACACCGGGTTCGATCGCATCGACCAGCTCCGTGGCCTTGGCCCAGACCTTCGGCTCCAGGGTCGCGATCCGCCGTGCGGAGAACGCCTTCTGGTTGTGGCGGCGGATCCGGGTGTGCCGGGGCGGGTCGCAGTCCGACATCACCGGGTAGGCGTGGAAGCCGGCCTTGAGGATGGACTGGGCCTCCTCGGCCAGCGGGAAGACCGGACGCTGCCCGACCGCCGCGGAGAACGTCCCGGGGTCCATCAAGGCGCTCTGGATGTCGTCGAAGCGGGTGATCACCCACATGTCGATCGCCGGCGCGTAGAAAGCCGCTGCCTCTTCACGCACTCCGGAAAGGATCGGATACGGGTCGGCGACATAGGCGTCGCCCAGCGGATCGAAACTGTGATTGACGGGGCACGCCATCGCGTCCGTCATGACGGAACCTCCTGGGTTCGGTGATCTCCAGTGTCGCCGGGCCCGGCTCTCCTGGAAAGGTGATTGATATGGACGGAAACCCGGGTTTTTCTCATGGCTGAGCGCATGAGCCTGCGTCAGTTGGACTATTTCGTGACGGCCGCCGAAGTCGGCACGATGACCGCTGCCGCCCAGCTGCTGTACGTCTCGCAGTCCGCGGTGTCCGCGGGGATCGGCGAGCTGGAGCACCAGCTCGGAGTGCAGTTGCTGGTCCGCGCGAAGGCGAAGGGGCTCACCCTCACGCCCGCCGGACGCCTGTTCCTGCCGGAGGCCCGGGCGCTGCTCGCCCGCAGCGAGGAACTCCGGCTCGGAATGCGGGAGGCGGGCCGCGGGCTGGCCGGCCGGCTGACGATCGGCTGTTTCAGCACTTTGGCGCCGTTCCTGCTGCCGTGCGTGCTGGAAGAATTCCGGACCGTCTGTCCCGATGTCACCCTCGACTTCGTCGAAGGATCCCTCGACGAATTGCAGGACCTGCTGCGCGAGGGAACATGCGAATTGGCCCTGCTCTACGGCGCCGACATTCAGGCCGGAATCGACTTCGACGCGCTGTACTCCGTCGTGCCGCACGTCCTGCTGCCGCAGGGGCACGCACTGGCCGGGGCGGAGGCGGTCCGGCTCGCGGAGCTCGCCGAGCACGACATGATCATGCTCGACGTGCCGCCCAGCCTCCGCTATTTCACCGAGGTGCTCGCCGCCGCCGGGGTCAGCCCCCGGATCCGGTACAGCACCGAGAGCTTCGAGACGGTCCGCAGCCTGGTCGCCCGCGGCGCCGGCTACTCCCTGCTCATCCAGCGCCCCGCCCTGGCCGTCAGCTACGAAGGGTTGGGCCTGCAGCTGCGGCGCATCGCCGACGACGTCGTCCCGCTCCCCGTCGGACTGGCCCGGCTCTCGGGCACCCGGCCCACCCGGCGGGCGGCGGCGTTCGCCGCGTTCTGCCGCGAGCGGGTCGCGGGCGCTGCGGACGCGACGCGGCGTGCTTCCCCGGCGGCCGGCGCGGCGGTCCCGCTGCCGCGGCAGCGCCGGGGGCACCGTGCGGCGGCCGGCACCGGGACCGTCTCATGACGCCGGATCGGCCTGCGGCCGGGCCGCCACCAGCGGGTGGTCGGCGTCCGCGGGGTCCGTCGCCGAGGCTCCGCCGGGCGAGCCGAGCTCGACGAAGAACCCGCGGTCGGCAGCGGCGTAGTCCGCCCACTCGGCCGGCACGTTGTCCTCGTAGTAGACCGCTTCGACCGGGCAGACCGGCTCACAGGCGCCGCAGTCGACGCACTCGTCGGGCTGGATGTACATCTTGCGCGGGCCCTCGTAGATGCAGTCGACGGGGCACTCCTCGATGCACGCCTTGTCCTTGACGTCCACACAGGGCTGGGCGATGACGTACGCCATGGTTCAGTCCTCCGCTTTCCGGGGGTCGGCGCCGGCGGGCAGCGCCGCGAGGTCGCCCTCGCCCCGCTGTTCGCCGGCGGCGTCGGGTTGTTCGGCCGTCGGTGGCCGCAGGGGCTCCCGGGCCGCCGCGGGGTGCTCGCTCCAGAGTTCGGCCGTGACCGGGCCGGGGAGCACGACGGCGCCGGCGGTCCCGCGGGCGGGAGAGGTCGGATGCTCCCCGGCGGGAGTGATCAGGGCCAGCTGCGGCTGCGGAGCGCTCGGGGCCGTGGCCAGGCCGACCAGGAGGAGATTCCCCACGATCGCCGTGCGGGCCCGCTGCGGACCCGTCAGCTCGGGCGGGGCGGTCGCGGAGGTCTGCAGCAGCGTTTCGTAGAGTCGGACGGCGCCCGGGAAGTCGTCGGCGTGCACGGCGCGCCGCACCAGCAGCCGCGGCGTCGCGAGGTGCGGGTCGGTGGAGACGCCCGGGCGGGCCTGCTCGCCCTTCCAGGGCCGGTGCTCGACCAGTTCGGCCACCGTGCCGTCGGGGTAGCGGACCCGGGCCCGGGCTCCCGGCAGGATCGGCTCGGGCGGTTCGAGAACGGTGGTGCCGGTGCCGTCCAGCAGCGCCAGCTGCCGGTCGAGCGACGGCACGATCAGGGAGTAGGCGGTCTGCCGTTGGACCGCGGTGAAGGGGCGTTCGCTGGCGATGAGGAGGAGGTTTCCGACGGCGGCCAGTTCCAGGCCGCCGAAGTCGGGGATGGGCATCCGCAGGTCGGCGGGCACGCCGAGCAGGCGCTCGTAGAAGGCGAGGTGATCGTCGAGGTCGCGCACGTCGATGAGCGACCGGGCGAGCAACCGCGGCCGGGGCAGCGCCGAGGAGTCGGGCCGGGTGCGGAACCAGCGCTCGGGGTCGGCGGGTCGTCGGGGCACGGACATCGTCAGCCCTTCTTCGGGTCGGGGGCGGGGGCGCACCACCACGGCCGCGCGGTCAGCCCCCAGGCCGTCAACTCCTCGGCCACCAGCCGGTGCAGCGAGGTGGAGTCGCCGAAGTGGTCGGGCATGCCGGTGACGGTCAGGGCCATGCGGGAGCCCAGCCGGCACAGGCACAGCGAGGCCCGGAGCCGGGCCTTGTCCGGGTGCAGGCCCGGCACGTTCATGGTGCGCAGGGCCACGGACTCGGCGGTGCGGCCGGCGAGACGGGCCACGGCGTCGGAGGCCTGCCCGAAGTTGGAGGCCACCGCGTCGGTCTGCTGCGCACCGGGGTTCTTCAGCGCACCGGCGAGGCGTGTCGGCAGCAGGTGCCACAGCGGTGCGGGCACCAGCGTGGCGCTGTGCGCGCCGGAGCCCGCCAGGAGCGTCTTCGTCGCCTGCCGGGTCCGGCGCAGGTCTTCGTGCTGCACGGGGCGGTCCGGCACGCCCAGGGGGACGACGACCAGGGCGTTGGCGCGTTCGTCGGCCGCGCCGCGGCGCAGGTTCATCGGGATGCCGAGCTCGATGTCGCTCCGCCGGGGGCGTGGCACGTGGGCGCGGACGAGGTTGGCGGCGATCTCCAGGAACAGGCTGTTGGTCGTGCCGCCGCAGGCGCGGGCCCGTTCCTCCCATGCGGAGGCGTCCACGTCGACGATGGCCGTGGTGAAGAAGCGGGGCTGCGCCGGTGGGCCTGGCGGCGGGGCGGGGCGCCGGCGCAGTGCCGCGCCGATCAGCGCGCGTCGGCGGGGGTTCGCGGCCAGCTCCAGGGACCAGCGGGCCGACTGGAGAACGGCCCCTCCCACTTGCCGCAGCGCGTCGGCGGCATCGCTGTGGCGCAGGCCGGCGGGCCGGCGGGCGACGGTGCTGCCGGCGAGCGCGTTGAGGATGCCCAGGCCGTCGCTGCGGAAGTGCGGCACGGTCAGTGAGACCAGGCAGCCGCCCTGGTAGGGGGCGGCCGCGAGGCGCCACAGCGCCGCGGAGTCGGTCGGCAGGGGCTCCTGGATCTGGGCGTCGATCCACTGCGGCGCGGTGGCGTCGGTCAGCGGCCGCTGCTCCAGGTGCAGCGGCTGCGTGTTGGCGGCCCGGACCCAGGTGCGGCGGGCTCCCGGGAAGCGCGCCGGGGCCGCTCGGCGGCTGAGCAGTCCCCCGTCGAGGCGTCGCCATTCGGCCTGCAGCGCCTCGGCGGGGAGCGGGGCGGAGAAGCGCCACAGGACCTGGACGACGCGGGAGGAGCCGAGCGACTGCGCCGCGTGGTGCAGCATCTCGTCGGTGGGGTTGAGCCGCCAGGACGTCGCGTCGTTCATCGGGCGACCGCCTTGAGCAGCTCGTCGGCCGCGTGCCGGCCGACGGCGGGGGCGAGCTTGAAGCCGCCCCCGTTCCAGCCGACGGCGGTGACCAGGCCCCGGGGGTGGGGCCAGCTCGTGACCGCTCCCGGGCCGTCGGGGGTGAGGGCGTCGTAGGCGGCGACGCCGCCGACGGCCCGGGCGCCCGAGAGCTGCGGGCACCGGTGCCGGACGACGCTGCGGACGCGCTGCTCCTCGGCGGCCGGAACGGTCCGCCGCACGGTGGCGGGCACGCCGGTCCGGGTGGAGGACACGCCCGCCAGGACGACTCCGTCGGTGTCCCACCGCCGCAGCCACGCCCCGGTGCTGCCGTCGACGACGGTGGGCAGGTTCGCCAGGCTCGCGGCGTCCTCGCAGCGGAACAGGCAGTAGCCGACCGCCCGGGTGCGCATGGGCAGCCGGACGCCCACGGATGCGGCCAGGGGCTCGCTCTCGGCGCCGGCCGCGAGGAGGACGGCGTCCGCGTACACGGGGCCCGAGGTGGTCCGGACGCCGCGGATGCGGGACAGGGGGCGCGTCAGCAGCGCGGTGGCCCGGGCGGTGAGCAGGCGCAGCGTGCTCCCGGCGTCGCGCAGCACGGCCCGGGCGACGGCCGTGACCGGCAGCCAGCCGGCGCGCGGTTCGAGGACGCCGAGCAGGTGCTCGGGGACGGCGAGGCCGGGGAACGTCCTTGCGATCTCGCCGGAGTCGAGGACGACGGTCTCGTGCCCGGCGGCGTGCGCCGCCTCCAGTGCCGCCCCGGCGCGGACCAGGGCGTCGCGGTCGAGCAGCGTCAGGCTGCCGTGTTCGCGCAGCTCGGGCCAGGTGCCGTGCCAGCCGCGCCGCTGGTAGCGCGCACAGCCTTCGGCGGCCCAGGCGGCGTGGGCGCCGGTGGGCTCGAAGGCGCGCACGAGCCCGCCGGAGGCGCTGGTCGCTCCGCCGGTGGCTCCCGTGTCGTCGATCAGGACCACCGATGCGCCGTGGGCGGTGAGCCGTTCGGCGGTGGCCAGGCCGATGATGCCTCCGCCGACGATCGCCACGTCCGCCGTGAGGGCCGTCGTCACTGCAGGACCCGTTCGGCCAGCCGGCGCCGGGGGGCGTCCGCGTCCCGCAGCAGCAGGAGCGATTCGGTGACGTCGGAGGACCGTGCCGACAGCATGGCCAGGGCCCCGGCGTCGCCCATGCCGTGGCTGGCCTCGCACAGTCCGTTGAGGTAGACCTTCAGCGGGCGCGGGGCGGTGGCGGAGGCCTTGAGCGAGATCGAGTAGTCGCGGTCCACGACGGGGACGCCGTCGTCGTCCAGGGGCAGGCGGTGGGCCACGCCTTCCAGGAGCGGGTGGTAGCGCTCGTCGCCCGCACCGGTGCCGAAGTCCTTGAAGCCGGTGGCCAGGATGACGACGTCGGCGTCGACGGTTTCCGCGGTGAAGTGGTTGATGTCGCGCACCGTCAGGCGGTGCGGTCCGCCCGGCGCCGCGGTGGCGACCTCGGTGACCTCGGTGAACGGCAGCAGGCGCAGGCGGTCGGACCCGGTGAGTTCGTACTCGCGCTGGACGCCGACGAGCCGGTCGATCACGTCCTGGTCGCAGGCGGCGTAGTTGATGGAGCGCAGCTCCTCGCGCAGGCGTCGCTTCGTCGCGGTGGGCAGGGGGTGGAAGTAGTCGACGAACTCCGGCAGGAACACCTGGCGGCTGTAGGGGCTGGTGTCCTTGAGCCGGAACCCGATGCCGCGGTGGAGGGAGGTGACCTGCCGGACGTTCGGGCGCTCCAGCAGGTCGAGCACGATCTCGATGGCGCTCTGGCTGGCCCCGACGACCGCGACCCGGATGTCCTCGTGCGCCAGGGCCTTGATGGAGGAGAGGTAGCGGGCCGAGTGGAAGACGGTCCTGCCGAGGGCGTGGTGGAAGGCGGACGGGATCCGGGGAGAGCGGCCGATGCCCACGATGACGGTCTCGCCGAGATAGCGCCGGCCTTCCTGGGTCTCCACGCAGAACAGCTCGCCGCCGTCCGCGTCGTCGACGAGGGAGAGCGCCGTGGCGGACTGCCGGTAGTCCACGGAGGATGCGAAGGACTCCGCGACCCAGGCGAGGTAGCCGGCGTACTCACGGCGCAGCGGGAACTTGGTGTTCAGGTGCAGGTAGTCGGTCAGCATCCCCCGGGAGGCGAGGTACTTGATGAAGGTGTGGGGGCTGTCCTGGTTGCGCTGCATGACCAGGTCGCGGAACGGGTTGTTCTGGATGTCCGCGCCGGGCAGCAGCTGTTCGTCCTGCCACTGGAAGCCGGGCGACCGCTCGATGAAGTGGACCTCGTGCAGGCGGCCGAGTTCCTCGAGTGCCACGGCCAGAGAGAGGTTCGCCGGCCCGAAGCCGATACCCAATATCGGATGAACCTTGTCCTTCGTCACTCTTCACGCATCCTCAGCTTGTCGCGTGTGCGGGAGGGTCCGCGCCGGGCGGGGCGCTTGCGGGCGCCCCGCCCGGCGCGGCCGTTCCCGCCCCGGCGGGATTGACGGGTCCGGCGGTGGTCAGGAGCTCAGCAGGGTCGTCTCGGTGATCGCGTTGGCGTCGTCGACGTGGACGACCCGGGACTTGAATCCGACCTGCTCGTCCTCGTTCAGCTGCGCGTAGCTGATGATGATGACCTTGTCGCCCGGCTGGACGAGGCGGGCGGCGGCGCCGTTGATCACGATCTGCCCCGCCGGGGGTTCCGGGGAGTCGTCCAGGATGGTGTAGGTCTCGAACCGGGCGCCGTTGTTGACGTTGACGACGTGGACCAGTTCGTGGACTCCGATCTCGGCGGCCTCCAGCAGTTCCGGCGAGATGGTGATCGAACCGACGTAGTTCAGGTTGCTGTCGGTGACGGTCGCGCGATGGATCTTCGAGTGCATGAAGGTGCGCTGCATGATGCGTCTCCCTGACGGTGTGTGGTGTGCGGGTCGGCGCGGGACGGCGGATGGAAAACGGTCGGTTGCGCGGCGGTTCAGCTGCCCTCGGGCGCCGGGAGGCTGCGGCCGACGGACAACCGGGCGAAAGCGGCCGGCGGTCGGCGGTCGAGGTCTGCCAGCAGGGGCGGGTTCCCCACCGTGGAGGGGGCGCCGAAGGCGTCGGACACCTGCTCGGCGAGGTCCGGGGTCACGGGCCAGGCCAGGGTGCGCAGCGTCCAGAGGTACTGCAGGGCGCCGGAGACCTCGCCGGGGTCGTCGGTGTCGAGGTCCGCGCAGCGCAGGGCGAGGACCTCCAGGTGCAGGGCGAGCGCCTCCGCGGCCCTGCGGATGGAGAAGGTCTCCAGTCGGTAGGCGTCCTCGAAGCGCCGGCGGGACGCCTGCAGCGCGGTGGTCCACCAGGGCGACGGCTCGGCGTCGACGGACCGCCCGGCCAGGGCGGCGGTGAACTTCCCGGCGATGGTCGCGACGGGGGCGTCGAACCGGGTGGCCAGGGTGGAGGCGGCCACGGGCTCGCTGAACTCGGACTGCTGCAGCTCGGGACTGGTCAGCGACAGCACGAAGCGGGTCCGGTCGCGGCCGAACGCCTCCAGGAACTCCCCGGCCCAGCGCACGTCGCCCTTGCTGGTGGAGAACTTGCGGCCCTCCAGCAGGTAGTACTGGTTGGTGAGGGTCCGGGTCCTGGGCAGCTCGACCGGCAGCCCGTGCCGCACGGCCAGCAGCGACAGGGCGACGTAGACGAACGCGTTGTAGAAGCCGTTGTCGATGCCGATGAACTGGACCAGCTCGTCCGCGCCGGCCTGCCGGCTCGCCCGGGCCCGGTCGAGCCAGTACAGGTGGCCGACGTAGATCTCCGGCCAGGCGTTGACGGCCTGGCCCGGAGCGTCGGGGCCGTCCCAGTCCACCGGGATCCCCCAGCTGCTGGGGTAGGTGACCGGAATGTACGGCAGCGGCCCGGCGAGGGACTGTTCGACGACCCGCTCCAGATCGGGGCGGAGTCTGATGTCCGAGGACCGGTACCAGTTGGTGAGCATCGACCGGTGGCGCTCCAGGTCCAGGACCCAGATGGAGACCGGCCGGCGGGGCAGGGCCGAGGCCGTGTCGGCCACGGGCAGCAGCGCGCCCGGCAGGTTGTACAGACCGCAGGCCTCGCAGACGCCGGCCCGGGCGTGCGCCAGACAGGTCGGGCAGCGCCCGGTGACGAAGGCCTCGGCCCGGTACTCGCCCGCGACCTCGTCGTAGGGCAGCTCCACCTCGCGGCGGTCGAAGGCGCCGTGCCGCCACAGGTGGGTGAAGAAGTTCTCGACGAAGGCGGTGTAGTCGGCGTCGGGACGCTCGAAGAGATCGACGTCGACGCCGGCCAGCGCCAGGGTCTTGGTCACGCTGTCGAAGGCCTGCCGGATGAGCGACTCGGGTTCCGTGCCGAGCCGCTCGGCGGTCGTGACGACGTAGGTCTGGTTGTCGTCGGTGCTGGTGCCGAAGGCCACGTCGTGCCCGTGGATCTTCTGCGCCCGGGCGCACACGTCGCTGCCCAGCACCGGCCCCGCCAGGTGTCCGAGGTGGAGGTCCCCGTTGGGGGTGGGCGGGGAGAAGGTGACGTTGATCCGTCGTCGTCCCCGGTCGGCGCCGTGCGAGGCGTCGGTCGTCATGGAACCCCTCCTCACTGAGCGGGCTGGAGCCAGTAGATGCTGACGAAGGTCAGCGGCTCGTCGGCGCTGACGTTGGTGACGATGTGGTCGGTGCCGTGGGGGATGTAGATGACGTCGCCGGGGACGACGTCCCGCTCCTCGTCGGCCACCCGGGTTCGGCCGCGCCCGCTGACGAAGATGAACGTCTCGTCGGTGTCGTGCCCGTGCGGGGTGCTGGACTCCGTGGGCCTGATGGAGCACAGGGTGCTGTTCCACGGCGGGGTGACGACGCCGTCCCAGGGGTAGAGCTGGCGGATGTCGCACCCGTTCTTGCGGATCAGTTCGTCACCGGTCGCTGTCTTGACGTGCATGCGGTGTCCTCTCGGGTCTGCTGCCGCGCGCCCCGCCCCGCGACGGGAGCCGGCGTGCCTGGTGTGCCTGGTGTGCTGCGAAGTGGTGCCGGGCCCGGGGCCCGGGTCATCCCAGGGCGAAGAGGCGCTCGATGACCTCGGGCTCGAAGGACTCGGGGGGCACCTGGAAGGGGCCCTTGAAGGTGGCCATCCGCGATCCCGCCAACACCGGGTCGGTGGGCCACACTTCGGCGTACGCCCGGCGGCGGGCGACGCCCGCGGGCGTGAAGGTCATGTTCATCGTGGTGCGCACCGAGCCGGAGATCCGCAGGCGGTGCATCCGGATCTCGCGCTCCCGGGCGTAGGGTTCGAGGGCCTTCGGCTCCCACGTGCTGGAGGACCGCAGGGCGTCGCGCACCATGCGCGCGTCCCGCAGCGCGATGGACAGCCCCTGCCCGATGACCGGATCGGTCCACCCGGCCGCGTCCCCGACCAGTACCGCCCCCGGGGCGAAGGGCAGATCGGCCCACGCGTCGTTCATCGGGTAGAAGGCGCAGGTCGCGGACGGCGTGGCCGTGGCGAACATCTCGCGGTCGGGAAGGCAATCGAGCTGGAAGGCCTGCAGGAACTCGGCGTGCCGGTTCGGCCCGGAGAACCGGCCCTTCTGGGCGACGTCGTGCAGCAGGTACAGCCGTGCGCGACCGCCCTCGCGCGGGAAGACGAAGTACAGCAGGTCCCCCTCGGTGCCGATGGAGGTGACGTTCACCGGCCAGGCGTCCAGGTTCTCCACCAGCATCCCGCCGCCGAGGGAGTTCGGCGGGGTCTGGGTCAGGCCGATGCCCAGCTGCCGGCGCACGGTCGACATCCGCCCGTCGGCGCCCACCACGAGGCGGCAGTCCACCTCGTACTCGAGGTCGTTGTGCTCGTAGCGGACCCGGGGGTTGGCTCCACCGCTCACCAGGACGTCGCCCACGCCCCGGACGACGGTGGCGCCGGCGGCCTCCGCCGCGTTGGACAGCGCCTCGCAGGCCTCGGGGTGCCCGACGTCCAGCACTCCGCGGATTCCGGGAAGCATTTTGTCCAGGTGCAGGGCTCTGGCCCGGGCGGTTTCCGGGTCGACTATTTCGTCGAATCCGACGAAGCGGTCGACGTAGGTGCCACCGGCCTTGAGAATGCACTCCTCCAGGCCCAGCTCAAGGAGTTCCGCGACACCCCAGCAGTTGATCACTTCGCCGCGGACCTTGTCCCGGTAGACGGTCTGCCGCTCCAGGAGCAGCACCTGGTGCCCGTCCCCGGCCAGGGCGGCGGCCAGCGCGGATCCGGCGATCCCGCCGCCGACGATGACTGCGTCAATGCGTTCAGCTTTCGCCATGGAATCCCCTCCGGAACATGAATACGAGCACGCCTGGCAGGGCCGTGGAAATCGTCGGCCGAACCTGTTGTGCCGAGTTCGTCATGAATTGAATCATCGCTGCCGCATCGGGCCGGGACGAGACGAGGACGTGACACTCGTCGTTCACTTTGGGCCACGGCGCGAATGCCCCGGAATGAATCTTGACTGAGGGGCGTGCCGGACACCGCCGGCCTTCCACCGAATTCCGACCGTGCAGATGTCCTGTTCGGCCCTGTTATTCGGCGAACGGGACATTGACGTCGTGCGGGATCCCGGGCGGTGTTCCCCGAGATGCGGAACGGAAGGAGTGGGTCGGATGGGTCTCGTGAGAGGAAAGGAGATCCGCGCTGCAAAACGCGGTCAAACTGCTCAGACTTCCCGGTCGGCGCAGATTCCGCGCAGGGTGATGTCCCAGATCTGCCGGAGCTGCTCCACGGCGTCCGGTTTCCTGGCTTCCTCCAGGGCGGTACGCGTCCGGGCCTCGGTCCCGGTGAGCAGGTGGGCGACCAGCGAGGCCAGGGCGGCCGGGGACGTGCCGGCCCGCAACTGGCCCGCACGGTGGGCGCGGCGGGCCAGTTCGCCGACCGCCGGCAGCCAGCAGGCCGACAACCCGGGCCGGCCGTCGGGGCGTTCGCGCATGAGCCGGGCGGTCGACCGTACGGCGATGTCGTCCTCCAGGAGCCTGGCGAGATGCATCGTGAGCTCGACGATCAGATCGAGGGGAGGACCGGCGCCCGCCGTCACACGGTCGACGACGGCGCGGACCGCGCTGCGCCCGAGGTCCTGGACGGCGTCCGCCAGTTCGATCTTGGAGCCGAAGTGGAAGGTGAGGGCGCCGGTGGTGGTGCCCGCCGCTTTGGACACCTGCAGCATTGACGTGCCCGCATAGCCGTGTCGATCGAACTCCGCGGCGGCTGCGTGGACCAGAGCGATTCGGGTTCGTACTGCTCGTGCCTGCATGTGGTGGCTCCGGGGCATTGGCTGGTCGCAGGGGCGGGGAGGCTGGAACTCCCCAGGGAAGCATTTGCAATCACGGCCGGTACAGGGAGGCGGCGCGAAGATCAGCCACCTGATGGTGCTGAGCGACGCGGCACGCGGCATCGCAGCCGCAGTGCGATTGCACCGGGTTCGAACCCTCGGACCAGCCGGTGGCCGAATCCTTCCACACCCCGAGCAATGACCTCGATATGAAGTCGATTTGCCCCGATGTGTGCTGTCTGGTTTCCAGTCTCTGAAAACATCGTCGACTCAATTATTCTTGGCTCCGGGAGCGACGCTTCAAAGGGAAGGGTGCCAATGCAGTTACGCTGCTCCATTGCCGCCGGTTCAGTGCCCTCCACTGATCAGTTGTCCGCCTTTGTGGACGCCGTGTTCGTCCATCTGCAGCGTGCCGATCAGCGCCGCCGGGGCCACGCCTACCTCCACGGGCTGCTCACCGTCCCGGGCAAGAAGACGGTCCGGAGCGTGGCGGCCGCCGCCACGGACTCGCCGACCGCCTCGCAATCGCTCCAGCAGTTCGTCAACTCCAGTCCGTGGCACTGGGAAGCCGTCCGTCATGAGCTGGCCTGTTGGGCCGAAACGCGGCTGCGGCCCCAGGCATGGACGGTCGCCACCACGGTTCTGCCCAAACGCGGAGAACACTCGTGCGGGGTGCACCGGCGCTTCGTTCCCCAGCTGGGTCGGACGGTGAACTGCCAGGTGGGGATCGGGCTGTTCCTGTCCGACCGGGTTTCGGCGGTGCCCGTCGACTGGCGTCTGCACCTCCCGGAGGACTGGTCGCTCCCCTATCTTCGCGGGCAGGCGCGCGTCCCGAGCAACGTGCGGCCCTTGCCCATCTGGGCCGACGCCCTCGACATGGTGGATCGGCTGAAACGCTCCGGTGACCTGGCCCCCGCCCCACTCGTGGCCGACATCCGCGGCACCCGGAGGACATCGGAGCTGCTGCGCCTCCTGATGCGCCACGGCCACGACTTCGTACTCGCCGTCCCCGGCGACCTCACGGTCGTACCGGTCTCCGAGGCCGGCCGCGAACTCCAGGCATCCACCGCGTCCTCGCTGGGCGCCCCGCACGGCCTGGTCCGGCTGCCCTCCACCACCGGCGGCCGGTCGCGAGAGACGTACCGCCTGGTCACCGAGCGACGGCGCCCCGCGGTCGTCTGGATCACCAACATGGTGCGGCAGCGGACGGACGAACTGCTCTCCCTCGTCGAATGCCACGCGGCCACCGGTGAGGCGGCGCGCGAACTGGCGCTGGACTTCGGTCTGCAGGACTTCGAGGGCCGCTCCTACCCGGGCTGGCACCGCTACATGACCCTGATGTCCGCGGCCTACGCCTACCGGAGGCTGGCCGACGTCCCGTAGGACCGGGCGGCGGAAAAGATTTTTCGGAGCCGTGTCGAGAACCCCGGCACGGCTCCGTCCCCGGGGTGAAGGCGACCACAATGGGTCGCGTCACCACTGAGGAGTGAGAACGATGGCGAAGTACCTGCTGCTGAAGCACTACCGCGGCAACCCGCTGGCGGTGAACTGCGTGCCGATGGACCAGTGGACGCCCGAGGAGGTCACCGCGCACATCGACTACATGAACGCCTTCGCGGACCGGCTGAAGGAGAGCGGCGAGTTCGTCGACGCGCAGGCGCTGGCCCCGCAGGGCACCTGGGTGCGGTCCGACGGCGAGGGCCGCCCGCCGGTCACCGACGGGCCGTTCGCCGAGACCAAGGACCTGATCGCCGGCTGGATGGCGATCGACGTGGACTCCTACGAGCGGGCCCTGGAGCTGGCCGGCGAACTCTCCGCGGCGCCGGGCGCGAACGGCGAGCCGATCCACGAGTGGCTGGAGCTGCGCCCGTTCCTCACCGAGATGCCGAACACCGTCGCCGAGTGAACGACCACCGTCGCCGAGTGGACGACCACGAGCGGGACGGCCGGGCGGACGCCATGGACGAGACACTGCTGCGTGTCCTGACGCCGGAGGTGCTGGCCGTCCTGGTCCGTCGCGGCGCGGACTTCGCGGCCGCCGAGGACGCCGTCCAGGAGGCGCTGCTGGAGGCGGTGCGGACCTGGCCGGCCGATCCGCCGCGCGACCCGAAGGGCTGGCTGATCACCGTCGGCTGGCGGCGCTTCCTGGACGCGGCCCGCTCGGACGCCTCGCGCCGCCGCCGCGAGGACCTGGTGGACGAGCAGCCGGAGCCCGGGCCGGTGCCGGCCGCCGACGACTCCCTGCGGCTGTACTTCCTGTGCGCGCACCCGTCGTTGACGCCGGCCTCGGCGGTGGCGCTGACGCTGCGCGCCGTCGGCGGGCTGACCACCCGTCAGATCGCGCAGGCGTATCTGGTGCCGGAGGCGACCATGGCGCAGCGGATCAGTCGCGCGAAGCGGACGGTGAGCGGGGCGCGGCTGGACCGGCCGGGCGACCTGGCGACGGTGCTGCGGGTGCTGTACCTGGTGTTCAACGAGGGCTACTCGGGGGACGTCGACCTGGCGGCGGAGGCGATCCGGCTGACCCGGCAGCTGGCCGCCCGGGTCGACCACCCGGAGGTGTCCGGCCTGCTGGCGCTGATGCTGCTGCACCACGCCCGCCGGGCCGGGCGCACCGCGCCGGACGGCAGCCTCGTCCCGCTGGCCGAGCAGGACCGCACCCGGTGGGACACCGCGCTGATCACCGAGGGGGTGACGGTCCTTCAGGCCGCGCTGGCCCGTGACCGGTTGGGCGAGTTCCAGGCGCAGGCCGCGATCGCCGCGCTGCACGCGGACGCGCCGAGGGCCGAGGAGACGGACTGGGTGCAGATCGTGGAGTGGTACGACGAGCTGGCCGCGCTGACGGACAGTCCGGTGGTGCGGCTCAACCGGGCCGTCGCGGTCGGCGAGGCGGACGGCCCGCGGGCGGGCCTGGCCGCGCTCGCCGCGCTGGACGACGCGCTGCCCCGGCACACCGCCGCGTCCGCGTACCTGCACGAGCGCTCCGGCGACCTGCGGGCGGCGGCCCGGCTGTACGCCGAGGCCGCGGCGAAGGCCGGCGCGGTGGCCGAGCGGGACCATCTGGTGCGGCAGGCCGCGCGGCTCAACACCCTTCTGCGCGAAGAGGGTTGAGCCGCGCGGCGGCCGGCGTTCAGGTGGTGGTGCCGGTGCCCGCCGGGCCGCCCTGGACGGTGGCGATGCCCTTGACGATGGCGTCCATCTGGTCGACGCCCGGGGCCTTGTCGGCGATGTCGAAGCCGAAGCGGACGGCGGTCAGCGCCTTGCCGTCGGCGGTCGGGAAGACCACCGTCTGCACGTACCCGTTGTTGCCCTTGGACACGTTCACCTGCCAGCGCACCAGGTAGCCGGCCCGGCCGAGCACCGTGACCGCCTCGCTCTTCAGCTCCTGGTGGCCGGTGATGGCGCCGTAGGACTCCTTCGCGGCGTCCGCGATGTCCTGCTGCGCGGCCTGCTTGGCGTCGGTGCCGCTGATCCGGCTGGTGGAGACGCCGCCCAGCGAGCAGGTGTCCGAACCGTCGACACAGGTGTACTCGCCGACGAACGCGCTGGCGAAGCCGTCCGTGGTGGTGCCGCCCGTCCAGCCGTCCGGGATCGTCAACGAGATGCCGTTGACCATGTCGACGGCGAGGTTCGTGCTCGCGCCGCCGCCCTTGCCGCTTCCCCCGCCGCCCTGGCCCGGGAAGCTCGGCAGGCCGCTGCCGGGGCCGCCGCCCTTGCCGTTCCCGCCGCCTTGGCCGTTCTGACCGCCCTGGCCGTCGCCGGGGGTGCCGTTGGACCCGTGGCGGCCCTGCGGCGTCTGGTGGGCGGAGGCGGACCTGTCCGAACGCCCGTCCATCGCCAGGTAGGTGGCGCCGGAGCCGACCGCCAGGCCGAGCAGCGCGGCCGCCGAGGCCGCGATCAGCACCGGCTTGGACGGGCCGCGGCGCGGCTTGACCGGCGGCTGCTCGCCGTACGGGGGCAGCGGCGGATAGTGGACGGCCTGCCCGGAGGCGTCCAGCACGGTGCCCTCCAGGACGTTGGTGTCCTCGGTGCCGGACGCGGGCGACGGCACGGCGTCGGCCGGCGTGTCGGCGGGCGCGCCGGTGGGGGCGCCGGTGGGGGCGCCGGTGGGCGCGGCCGAGGCCGGGCGGGTGCTGGCGGTCCAGCCCTTGCCGTCCCACCAGCGCTCGGGGCGGGGGTCGCTGTCGGTGTCGACGGGGTCCGGGTACCACCCGGCCGGAATCTGCTGCTCGGTCACACCCAAGACCCTAAGCGGCCCCGGATAAGCGGGAAATCAGCGTGCGGCCACAATCCGGGGTCCGGCGATGAGATTCGGGTGAGAATCGCGCACAACCGCTGTTCGGGTGGTCCGGGTACGCCGACCGGGGTGTGTTCTGTGCTCCACGCGCCTGACAGGCGCACGCCGGTGGAGCGTCGCACTACCGGGGGCGCGGCAGCGGGACAGAATGCGCGCCATGACCTCTCGCCCCGTGATCGGCATCAGCACCTTCCTCACCGACGCCGGCTGGGGGCGGTGGGACTCCATGCGGTCGGTCCTGCTCCCCGAGCGCTACCCGGCCCTGTTCCAGCAGGCCGGCGGCATCGCCGTCCTGCTGCCGCCCGACGCCCCCGAGCACGCGGCCACCGCGGTGGCCCGCCTCGACGGCCTGGTGTTGGCCGGCGGCGAGGACGTCTCCCCCGCGCTGTACGGCGAACCCGCCCACCCGCGGACGGTGGCCTCCGCCCCCGAGCGCGACCTGTGGGAGGCCGCGCTGATCCGCGCCGCGCTCGCCTCCGGCACCCCGCTGCTGGGCATCTGCCGCGGCATGCAACTGCTCAACGTGGTCTGCGGCGGCTCACTGATCCAGCACCTCCCGGACGTGGTCGGCGAGGACCACGACCACCTCGGCGCCCCCACCGAGTACGGCCGCCACCCCGTCCACCCCGTCGCCGGCACCCTGCTCGCCGACCTGCTCCCCGAACCCTCCGTCGTCGTCCCCACCTACCACCACCAGGCCGTCGCCCGCCTCGGCGAAGGCCTCACCGCCTGCGCCCACGCCACCGACGGCACCGTCGAGGCCATCGAGGGCCCCGGCTTCACCCTCGGCGTCCAGTGGCACCCCGAACAGGGCGACGACACCCGCCTCGCCCACGCCCTCCTCCACGCCACCCGCCGAACCCCGATCCCGGTCCCGGCCGCCTGACGCCGAAGCACTCCGGAGTCCGCCCCGCGAGCGACCGAACTCACCGCGTGGTCAGCGGGCGAAGTCGACGGCGCCGAGGAGTGCGTCGACCCCGGATGTGCGGTGGTGGGGCCGAAACGTGCTGCTCAGCGCGGTGATCTGCCGGATGCAACGGATCGCGCCGATGCGCCGGGCCGGCACGAGCGCGCGCAGCGCAACGGCTGCACCGTGGTCGATCTCGCCTTGCTGCGCCAGGCTCTCCGCCTCATGGCCGAGGAAGACGGCCCTCGTCCTGTCACGGCTCACGGGCAGCAGCCCGACGCCCTCGGTGATCTCCCGGTGAGCGGGGCCGGGTTCACCGAGGTCGATGAGGCAGCGGCCGGTGTAGATACTGACCCACGACCGACCACCACCGAACGGAGACCCACGCCCATGAAGCAACGTGTCCGCGCCGTCCTGCTCACCGAGCGGGGCACCATGCTCGTCATCAACCGCGTCCGCCCCGGCATCGACCCGTACCAGGTCCTCGTCGGCGGCGGCGTCGAGGACCAGGACACCGGCCTGGAGTCCGCGCTGCTCCGCGAGATCCGCGAGGAGATCGCCGGGGAAGCCACCGACCTGCGCCCGTTCCGCCAACTGCCGAACGACAAGGGCGAGATCGAGCACTTCTACACCGCCCGGATCGCCGCCTGGAACTTCGACGACCGCACCGGTCCCGAATTCTCCCGTGACGACCGCGGTGAGTACCTGCTCCAGGAAGTCCCCCTCACCGCCGACGCCTTGGGCGCACTGAACCTGATGCCGCCACAGATCAGGACCGCCCTTCTGGACGCCATCGACGACGGCACCCTGGTCACCCCGGCATAGGGGTCGGTATCCGGGGGCCCTGGCACCGTCGCCCTACGGGAGCGTGAGGCCGGAGATCGCGGCGAGGGTGCCGAGGGCGGCGGCGGCCAGCAGGCAGGGGACTACGGTGCGGCGCAGGAGGAGGAGCCAGGCGGCGGCGAGGGCGAGGATCGCGTACTGCCAGGGCTGGTGCAGGGCCAGCGCCAGCGGGATCGCGGAGCCGGCGATGGCGCCGATGACGGCCGGTCCGGCCCCGGTGAGGAAGTCCTGGACGGCGGTGTTGGCGCGCAGGCGGTCGAAGTGGGCGGCGCCCAGCAGGACGAGCAGGAAGGAGGGGCCGAAGGCCACGGCCGCGGCGAACAGTCCGCCGAGGACGCCCGCCGCGGCGTAGCCGACCACGGCGACGGTCTGGACGACCGGGCCGGGGGTGATCTGGCCGAGGGCGACGGCGTTCAGGAACTGGCCGTCCGTCATCCAGTGGTAACGGTGCACCGCGTCCTGCTGCATCAGCGGGATGATCACGAAGCCGCCGCCGTAGGAGAGCGCGCCCACCTTGAAGGCGACCCAGGCGAGTGCGCCGAACCCGCCGGTCGCGGCCAGGCCGGGGACGAGCAGCGGCAGCGCGGCGCGCGGGCCGTCACCCTTCGGTCGCGGCGGCGCGGTGTCACCCGTTCGGCTGATTCGGCGGGCACCGCGCCGGAAGGCGATCTCGGCGGCGCCGGTGGCCAGCAGGACCAGCACCAGCCACGGGCCGGTGAGGACCGCGGCCGCCGCGCCGAGCAGCAGGTAGCAGACCCAGCGGACCCGGGCCGCGCCGGCTCCCGCGCGCTGCAGGCTGGCCGGGACGAGTGCGCTCGCGGCCTGCGCGGCGACGGCGGCGACCGCCGCGCCGGCCCCGGCGGCCGCGCCGAGCACCCAGCGCGGCGGGTTGCCGGACAGGAACAGCGCGGACAGCAGCAGGATCAGCACCAGCCCGGGCAGGATGAACGCCGCCCCGCCGACCAGCGCGCCGGCCCTGCCGCGCACCCGCCAGGCGGTGAAGATCGCCAGCTGGGTGGAGGCGGGTCCGGGCAGCAGATTGGTGGCGGCGATGCCGTCCTCGAACTCGCTCGCGGCGAGCCAGCCGCGCTGCTCCACGCACAGCCGGCGCAGCAGCAGGATGTGCGCGGGCGGCCCGCCGAACCCGAGCACGCCGATCCGGCCCCACTCCTTGGCGATCACCGTCAGCGGCACCTGCTCCGTCACCACTCCGCGCTCCCGTCGCTGCCTCGAAAACCCGCACGACCTGCGCGGATGCGGGCCGCACCCTACCTGACCCGAATGGCCTACAGGAGAACGACAACGGTCACCAGTGCAGCCTTTGGATCTTCCTCCGAATTGGGGTTCACTTCGGGGTCGGAGACCGCAGCGGAGGAGCCTCGATGGCCGAGCACGCGCACGACGACCACGATCGCGATCACGACGACGACCACGGGCACGACCACGGGCGCGGTGGCCACGCGGGCCACAGCCACGCCGTCGCGGCGGACGCGGACCGCCGTTGGCTGTGGAGCGCGCTGATCCTGCTGGTGGTGTTCATGGCCGGCGAGGTGGTGGTCGGTTTCGCCGCCCAGTCGCTGGCGCTGATCTCGGACGCGGCGCACATGCTGACGGACGCGGCGTCGATCGCGCTGGCGCTGGTGGCGATGCGGCTGGCGGCGCGTCCGGCGCGCGGCGGCTACACGTTCGGGCTGAAGCGGGCGGAGATCCTCTCCGCGCAGGCGAACGGGGTGACGCTGCTGGTGCTGTCGGCGTGGCTGGGCTACGAGGCGGTCACCCGGCTGATCTCGCCCCCGGCGGTGACGGGGTCGCTGGTGCTGGTGACGGCCCTGGTGGGCGTAGTGGTGAACATCGCGGCCACTTGGTGCATGTCGAAGGCGAACCGGTCCTCGCTGAACGTGGAAGGCGCCTTCCAGCACGTCCTGACCGACCTGTACGCGTTCATCGCGACGGCGGTGGCCGGTGCGGTGGTGCTGTTCACCGGGTTCGTCCGGGCGGACGCGATCGCCTCGCTGGTGGTGGTGGCGCTGATGCTGCGGGCCGGGATCGGGCTGGTCCGGGACTCGGCGCGGATCTTCCTGGAGGCGGCGCCCGCCGGGATCGACCCGGACCAGGTCGCGGACCGGCTGGTGGACACCGACCAGGTGGAGGAGATTCACGACCTGCACATCTGGGAGATCACCTCCAACCAGCCGGCGCTGTCGGCGCACATCCTGGTCACCCCGGGCGGCGACTGCCACGCGGTGCAGCGCGAGCTGCAGCGGCGGCTGCGCGAGGAGTACCGGATCACCCACGCCACCCTCCAGGTCGACCACGTCGGCGAGAGCGGCGCGGACGGGCTGCTGCAGATCTCCTCCAGCAGCGCGGCGGCCGCCGCCGAGCAGGAGGCCCGCGAGCACTGCGAGGACGCCCACGGCCCGGTGCACCGCTCGGGCCCGCACCCGCACTGACCACCGGCCCGCGCCCGCGCCCGCGCCCGTGCCGACCGGACGCGTCGACCGCACCGACCGGACGGCGGCCGCGCTGACCCGGCGTCGGCCGCGCTGTCGGTGGCGTGCGGCATGATCGAGGGGTGACCGCACCGAACGCACCGCGCCTGATGCTGCTCGACACCGCCAGCCTCTACTTCCGCGCCTATTTCGGCGTGCCGGATTCACTGCGCTCGCCGCAGGGCGAGCCGGTGAACGCGGTGCGCGGCCTGCTGGACTTCATCACCCGCCTGGTCCAGGACCACGGCCCGGACCACCTGGTGGCCTGCATGGACGCCGACTGGCGCCCGCAGTGGCGGGTCGACCTGATCCCGACCTACAAGACGCACCGCGTCGCGGAGGCCGCGACCGACGGCGAGGAGGAGGTGCCGGACACCCTCGCCCCGCAGGTCCCGGTGATCGAGCAGGTGCTGGACGCCATCGGCCTGGCCCGGGTCGGCGCGCCCGGCTACGAGGCGGACGACGTGATCGGCACCCTGGCCACCCGCGCCACCGGCCCGGTCGAGATCGTCACCGGCGACCGGGAGACTGCAGATTACCAACCCGCGCGCGTCCTGATCGTCACAGGCGACAGAGACCTCTTCCAGCTCGTCGACGACGCGCGTGGCGTCCAGGTCATCTACCCCGTCAAGGGCGTCGGCAACGCCGAGGTCATCACCGAGGCCGCGCTCCTCGACAAGTACGGCGTCACCGGCTCCGAGTACGCCGACATGGCCGCCCTGCGCGGCGACCCCAGCGACGGCCTCCCCGGCGTCAAGGGCATCGGCGAGAAGACCGCCACCCAACTCATCCGCGAGTACGGCGACCTGGCCGGCATCCGCGCCGCCGCCGCCGACCCCGCTTCCAAGCTCACCCCGGCCCGCCGCAAGAACCTCCTCGAAGGCGCCGCCTACCTCGACGTGGCCCCCACCGTCGTCCGCGTCGCCACCGACGTCCCGATCCCCGACTTCGACCCCACCCTCCCCCGCGAACCCCTCGACCCCATGACCCTCGAAGCCCTCACAACCCGCTGGGGCCTCGGCACCTCCCTCACCCGCCTCCTCGACACCCTCGCCGCCACCCGCTGACGACGAAGCCCGGCAGCGCCCTCTGCGCGCTGAGGACGCCCACCCCTTCCACAGACGACTGAGGCAATTGGGCGCAGCGGGTTCGAGCTGTACTACGACCTCTGAATCGGCCCCCATGTGCCACTTGGCCAGGAGGCCCATTTAGGCCATCTGACCTGCGAAAACGTCTCTCGTGAGCTCTCGCCGTTACTCGCCCGCCCTCGCCCTCATGTGAAATGAGTGTGAAATGGCGACACCGATAGCTGACTGGGCGTCAGCCAGGCAGGGCGGCGCCGGGGCCTGTCACCCTCCTCACGGAGGGTGACAGGCCCCGGCGCCGTCACCCCCGCCTAGAGCATCACCGCAGTCGCCAGTCGCTCGGGTCGCCATGCCCTTCGCGAGAGAGGGGGCAAGGAAACCAAGATCGTGTTACGAGTTCTTAGGAAACAGTGGTGTCGTCTTCGTAGAAATACCGGGACAGCCGGCCCTTGTACTGTTCTCTGATCTCGGCGATATGCTTCTCAACCGCCCCTACGGGACTGCCGAGTGGCTTAAGATCGAACCACTCGCCGCGGGCGCGATAGGCGGCGAGCCTGCCATGCAGCGCTTTCTCAAGGGCGGGAGTTCCCTCGATGAGCCATAGAACGTCGAGCTTTCCCGGACTTCCGGTCTGAAGTTCCCGAAGACGCTGCATCGGGTTCTTTGCCACGCCGATTTTGATGAGCTGAGATCCGGCGGCCGTCATCATGTAGACGTGAGTTCGACTCGCAGGGGGAACGCCTGAGCCGGTAAGCGGTTTACGGTAGGAGATGCGGGTTCGGATCTCCTGGTCTTTCCGAGCTGACTCCTGGGCTTGCTGCGGCACGAGGGGTTCCAGCATGTGGCCGTCGCGCTGGTAGGTGGACCAGACCCACCCGTTGGTGAAGCCTGCCGAATAGGCGGCATCAGTGCCTGAAATTACACGCTCGCGCCCGATGAGATCCAAAAGTGAGAGCGCCATGTCGACCTCTCTGGACCTCTTCTTGATAAGATTCTCGGAGTTAAACTCCTCTAGAGCTTCCCTCTGCTGGGCCTTTTCTCCTTTGATCTTCTTGATCCTGCGCCGGTTGGCGAAGGTGCTGGGCTGCTCTTCGAGGATGGCGTGTAGATCTTCGAGGTACTCCAGTCGTTCGGCTGCCTCGATATACCCAGGCAGGATTTCTGGGCCGTCTGCGGCAAGGAGGTAGCCCTCGCGGTAGCCAGCCCAGTACGCACCGATTACGCCGGTGTCGATCGCGACATTGAGGACGCCGATGGTGAGCCTCGGGTCGGTGAAGCTGGCCAAGTGTTCTCCTAGGCGAGAGGTTCCGAAGTGTCAGTCCACCAAGGGCAGAGGGCATCCAAGATCAGCTTGTGACGGCCGGCCCGGACACCTTTCCGTGACCGCACTTCATGCGAAGAGCGACGGCGAGATCGGGAAGCGCTATGCGTACGGCAGCTGCTCGTGCTTGACCCGACACTGGACCGTCAGCACGCGGCCGTTCTGGATGATGATGGCCACAGCGATGCCCGGCTTAGTGCTGGTCGGCTCAGTCATGTTGACTCCCCCAGTGGCTCAGGATGGGCGGGAAGATCGTATCGACGGAGATGAACCGGGGCACCGCGTTTCTCGAAATCCACATCACTTCGGCGCTCTCCACCGCTTCCTGATTCTGGGCCTCGCCAGCCGGGTACTCGGCGAGGAAATCACCTCGGTTGAGAACTGCCAGCGGACGCCAGCGGTTCGTCGTCTCACTGGCAGACGAGCAGCACTTCGGCACCACGAACCACCACGGCGATAGTGTTTGCTGCCAGTCTTGCGGTGGTCGACCGGTGACGGGCCGGTTGCCTCGCTCACTCTTTCGCCCGCATTGGGCAGCGTCCACGCAAGCGCGCGTCCCATCGATCAGTCCGGCCGCGTTCGACTCGGCCAGGAGTATGCGTTGCAGCGACTCGAACACACCGGCCTCCTGCCAGCGCCCCCAGGTAGCGCCAGCAGTTCTGTCCGGAGCCCAAGCCCAGCTCCAGCAGCAGTTGCTGTCAGGTGATGCCGGCGTACAGCACGATGCCCCGCAGGCACTGGCGGTCGTCCACCAGGCGAGGGCCCGGCGACCGCGCTGGCGATGGTGCACTGGATGGCTTGTCGACCACCCACCTCACTCCCCATTCGAGTGAACAGGTCGAGCAGACGCCAGAAGTGCCGACTGCAATGCTCTATGGTTTGGAACCAGCCTGGCCCGTGCGAGGGGCCAGATCCGGGTGCCTTATCCGACCTGTCGGCACTGACGGAGAACCTTCTTCGCATGTATGTCCGCACGCCATCGCCAAGGACAAACTCACCACGTATTTGCGTCAGTTCGCGCCGGGTCGGGGCACCTCACTTCTCCAGAGTGGAAGCGATCATGATGCACCAGCAAGCAGCGTCCGCGCGCGCCGACTTCACCCAGGAGCCACTCGAAGTGGTCCGACGCCGCATCGGCCAGTTCGACAGCTTCGCCCGGCTCATTCCGCAGGCCGACGAAACACAGGCGCTCCTCGAAGCGCTCTTTCTCTCCGCGGTCGCCCGCAGCACAGCCGAGGTTGATCTCGGCACGGCTCCGTTCGGCGTGGTCGATGTGAGCCCGCTGCCGAATCGGCTGGACGTCCACCTCGCCGGGCCCGAGGCGTTCCGGCCGGTGCTCGATCTGCTCCCGACCCGGGACAACGACAAGACGATCCATGGAGTCGCCGGCCTCCTGGCCCGGCCCGTCCGTACCTCTGTGCACGTGGCTTTCGACCACAGGCAGGCCAGCGGGGAGTTGCGGTTGTGGACCGAGGGTGCTGACCTGACTGAACTCCTGGCTGAGCACGCGGCTGCCACCACAGCGCGAGGGCACCGGGTGCTGTGGAGCACCAGTTCGCCGCTGCCCAAACCGAAGCTCCTGCACGGGCGCAGGGCTGTTCGGCCGCTGAGCCGGCAGAAGCCCGG
>NZ_BMRI01000036.1:0-2637 GCF_014648555.1 Kitasatospora griseola | reverse complement strand
CCCCGTCACGCCGCCGGTCAGGACCTCGCAGTTCCTGGCCAGCGCCCTGTTGCGTCGTCCCGGGATCTGGACGCGCCTGGAGGGCCACCTGGATCTGAGGGTCTCCAGCTCGGAAGTCGAGCACGGCGTCGACTGGCTGCTTGACCGGGTCGTCGCCCCGGGGACGGCGGTCCACGACGATCGCATTGCCTGCCTCCTGGGCGACGCGATTGCAGGGCCCGACCTCATCTGGGATCGGGCAACCCACGCCTGCGGACCCGATGAGTGCCGTATGCGGTTCGTCCCCCGGGCGGCCGGCCACGGGTGGAACGGCGTGCTGACCGTGCGAACTGTTCGGGCCGGCTCAGACCACCTTCCAGCACGCCGTCCGAGACCATTCACTGTCCTCGCGGAATCCCTTGTGGAGAACAAGGTCTCGCCGCTCCGACCCGCACGCAATGGCGCGCTGTCGCCCTCGGACGGACACCACCGGAATCCCGGACTCGTCGTGCAGCTTGAGTCGGTGGGCTACTCCCTGAGCAAGACGTCATGCTGGAAGATCGCCTTGCACTTGGGCGCAGGCTGGGCCCAGCACGGTTGGCGAGTGCTCATTGTTCACGACGTCAGCGAGGCATCCGCGCAGCCAGCGGCGTATCCCCCTCCGACGTGGCCCGAGCGGCGTCGTCCGAAGGCCCCGGCGGAGGTTGCGCCCTGGCAGCGTCTTCGCCTCACCAGCGGCCCGGGAGAGCTTCACGTCCACGTGGGAAGCCACAGCTGGGAAGCGTTGGAGAAGCTCATCCCGCGGGCCCGGTCCGACTTCGACTGGATCATCCTGGCGGACAGCGTCTCGAACAGTTACGGGTACATGGGCCCCACGATGCTGAACGGCATTACCGATCGTTTCGTGATCGTTGTGGAAGACCCGGGCTACGCAACCACGATCACCGTCGCGAGTTCCGGCGGCCGACAGACCACAAACGTGGGCCGCCACGTCGATCTGACACCGGCCGAGTCTGCGACCGCATGGCGGGAGCAGAACCTCCGGATGGTGGCGAGCAACATCCCGGTAGCCGGGCTCATTCTCGTTCCGGGGGGTAAGCACCACCAGCCCCCTGTGGAGTTCCGGGACGCCGCCGACGCTCGACTTGCCGATTTCGGCACGCCCGTCCTTACCCGTCTCACCAGCGAACTGATCTTCGAGGAGCGCACCGTCCTGGACAACGTCAGTCCTCGCGCACGCGAAGACCTCCTAGCCACGAGTGCGCACCTCGCCCGCCTGCTCGCGATGCCCTCGGTCGGGCGGTCGGTCCCTTCCCCAGAGGCTCGTGCCTGACTCGGAGCCACGGGCCCGGAGGCAACCATCCGGGCCCACCAGCATTTTTGCAGCCTTGTAGGCTCGGCAGGTGACGACCAGCGTGCGGGCCCGCCTGTGGAAGTTCAGCGTCCAACCTGATCCGGACGGCATCTCAGACATCGTCGCCGTCGAGGTCGGCCAAGGACATCTACCTGTGGCCCTCTCACGACTGGTCCACATCAACGCCCTGGCTTGTGACCTGCGGAAGATCGTCGATCCGCGCGTACGGGATCACGAGGTTGCCCTCCTCCTCAGCTACATCACCGCAGGCGCACCCGGCACGCTCCTCACCGCAAAGCATCAGACGCTGCTGGCCAGCTCGGGGCACATCAGCAGGTTCGTCGCGGAAGCCACCGGCCTTGGAGTGATGACCGCCGCCAGCGAGTGCCTGTTCGATTGGGCACCGGCCGACGGCCTGCACAGCTTCGATGTCCTACCTGGTCAGTTGGTGAAGAAGTACGGCGGCGGAGGAGTTCGCCCAGACCTGCTCTTCCACGTGGCGGGGGGACCGCTCGCAGGCGAGGCCCGGGGGCGCAGGCGCCTAGCCAAGCAGCTGTTCCCCGGGACTGCGACAGCCGGTCAGCGAGACCGGCTTCTCCAGCTCGCCGCGTGGTCGACCGCGCACGCGGGCCACGCCTACTTCATGAGCTGGGTGTGGATCGGACCCACTGGTGTGGGGGTCGACATCTTCCTGTCCGCCAGTGACAGCGTCGACAGCGCCTTGGACTTGACCTGGATCGACGAGCCAGGACATGAGGTCTGGGAGATCAGGGCAGAGCACCGCAGAGCATCCGCGCGGGCGGAAGCTCCAGCCGAGGAACCCTGGGTAGAAGACCTGGACTCGGATGAGCCTCGGTCCCGAGCCGAGATTCGGCCGGTTCGCTACAAAATTCTGTCCGGGGAGAAGGTGCTCAGCCCGGAGGACCTGATGGATGAGGCGCTGGCCCGCCGGTTCGAGATGACGGGGGACGTGGAAGGCGAGATTGGCGGCGTCCCGGTGCGTGGCCGATGGGTTTCGGCCGACCGCCTGGGCCCTGCCACACACGAAGTCCTCCTTGGAGTCCTTGCCGACCGTCTGCCTGACCGGGCAACACGGCGCGGCCGCGCCAGGCGGCACGCGCAGTCGCTGGACGCTCATCTGGACGGACGGATGCTGACAGTGGTCCGTCGTATCGGCGAAGACCGGCCGTCCTGGGATCGCGTCACGGCAGACCTCCTCGACCCCTCCTAGGTCGCGTATTTGGTCGTGATCAAGCGGCAGCTTTGGTGAGGTCCTTGATCCAGATCATCGCGCCGCGAAGGTG
>NZ_BMRI01000035.1:88013-88346 GCF_014648555.1 Kitasatospora griseola | reverse complement strand
AGGCGGATCGCGTCGGCGGCCGAGCGCAGGTCGCCGCGTACGAGGGTGAGGTCGGCGGCTTCGATGGCGGCGTCGGTGCCGGTGCCGATGGCCAGGCCCAGGTCGGCCTGGGCGAGGGCGGCCGCGTCGTTGACGCCGTCGCCGACCATCGCGACGGTGCGGCCCTCGGCCTGCAGCCGCTGCACGGTGGCGACCTTGTCCTCCGGCAGCACCTCGGCGATCACGTCCTCGGCGGGGATGCCGACCTCGGCCGCCACCGACTCCGCCACCAGCTTGTTGTCACCGGTCAGCAGGACGGGGCGCAGCCCCAGTGCCCGCAGTTCGGCGATCGCT
>NZ_BMRI01000035.1:64546-87959 GCF_014648555.1 Kitasatospora griseola | reverse complement strand
GCGTCGGCGACCTCCAGCACGGCCCGCGCCGCGCCGTCCCAGCCGACCGCGATCGCGGTCCGGCCGGCCCGTTCGGCCTCGGCCTTGGCGACCAGCAGCTCCGCCGGCAGGTGCTGCGACCAGTCGGCCAGCAGCGCCTCGCGTCCGGCGACCACCGCGTGGCCGTCGACCACGCCCTGCACGCCCAGACCCGGGACGTTCTCGAAGCCCTCGACCGGCTCCAGCGTGCCGAACCTCTCCTGCGCGGCGGTGGCCACGGCCTGGGCGATCGGGTGCTCGGAGGCGTGCTCCAGCGCGCCGGCCAGCCGCAGCGCCTCGTCCTCGGTGGTGCCCTCGGCGGTGTGCACGCCGACCAGGGTCATCCGGCCGGTGGTCACGGTGCCGGTCTTGTCCAGCACGATGGTGTCGACCTTGCGGGTGTTCTCCAGGACCTCGGGGCCCTTGATCAGGATGCCCAGCTGGGCGCCGCGGCCGGTGCCGACCAGCAGGGCGGTCGGAGTGGCCAGGCCCAGGGCGCAGGGGCAGGCGATGATCAGCACCGCGACGGCGGCGGTGAAGGCGGCGGTCCAGCCCTCGCCGGTGCCCAGCCAGTAGCCCAGGGTGGCCAGCGCCAGGGTGATCACGACCGGCACGAACACGCCGGAGATCCGGTCGGCGAGGCGCTGGGCGGCGGCTTTGCCGTTCTGGGCGTCCTCGACCAGCTTCGCCATCCGCGCCAGCTGGGTGTCCGCGCCGACCCGGGTGGCCTCGACCACCAGCCGGCCGCCCGCGTTGACGGTGGCACCGGTCACGGCGTCGCCCGGGCCGACCTCGACCGGCACCGACTCGCCGGTCAGCATCGAGGCGTCCACGGCGGAGCTGCCCTCGACCACGGTGCCGTCGGTGGCGATCTTCTCGCCGGGACGGACCACGAACCGGTCGCCGACGGCCAGCTGCCCGATCGGCAGCAGCACCTCGCGGCCGTCCCGCAGCACCGTCACGTCCTTCGCGCCCAGCTCCAGCAGCGCCTTCAGCGCCGCACCCGCCGTCCGCTTCGACCGGGCCTCGAAGTACCGGCCGGCCAGGATGAACGCGGTGACGCCGGCCGCCGCCTCCAGGTAGATGTTCGACGCGCCGTCGGAGCGGGCGATGGTGAACTCGAAGCCGTGCCGCATGCCCGGCATGCCCGCGTCGCCGAAGAACAGCGCCCACAGCGACCACAGGAACGCGGCGCCGGTGCCCAGCGAGACCAGGGTGTCCATGGTCGCCGCGCCGTGCTTGGCGTTGGTCCAGGCGGCCCGGTGGAACGGCCAGGCCGCGTACGTGACGACCGGCGCGGCCAGCGTCAGCGACAGCCACTGCCAGTTGTCGAACTGCAGCGCCGGCACCATCGCCATCGCGATCACCGGCACGGCCAGCGTCAGCGCGGTGATCAGCCGCTGCCGCAGCGGGGCCAGCTCGTCGTCCGCGCCGGCGGCCTGCTCGCCCTTCTCCTCGGCCGGGGGCTCCGGGAGGGCGGCCGTGTAGCCGGTGGCCTCCACGGTGGCGATCAGGTCGGAGACGTCCACGGGCCCGTCGACGACCACCTTGGCCTTCTCGGTGGCGTAGTTGACGCTGGCCCGGACGCCGTCCATGCGGTTGAGCTTCTTCTCGATCCGCGCGGCGCAAGAGGCACAGGTCATGCCGCCGATGCGGAGTTCCACCTCGGTGGAGGCGGGTGCTGCCTGGGTGGTCATCAGGGGCTCCTCGTGGTGTCGGACATCCCGGCCGGCGGCCGGGTTCCTACGGTTCTCAGGCGCGGCCGGTCAGCTCGTAGCCGGCCTCGTCGACGGCGGCGCGCACCGTCTCGTCGTCGAGCTCGGCCGTCGAACCGACGGTGACCAGCCCGGTCTTCACGTCCACCTGCACGGCCTCGACGCCATCGAGCGCCCCGATCGCCTTGCCGACGGTCTTCTCGCAGTGCCCGCAGGTCATTCCGGACACCGTGAACACGGTGGTGACGGCGGCCGGCGCGGCGATGGTCGCGGTGGTGGAGCAGGTGCCGTCGCTGGAGCAGCAGGACATGGGATCCTCCGTTGAAGTTCTCGATACCTGGAGGGGGTATCCCCCTCGGCAATGACATTTATACCCCTGGGGGGTATGCCGTGCAAGCGTTTCCACCCCTGGATCCGCGCCGCCGCCCCGACCCGCCGGGATGTCCCCTCCCTGTGTACGCCTCCTTATGCACACCCCTTCGCACCCCGCTCCGCGTACGGAGACTTTTTGCGGACGACCTGCCGCCGCCCTGACCTCGCGGTTCCGTCCGTTCGCCCGCCCCGTCGGTGTCGAAGCCGGTTCCACGTTGCTTGACACATACCCCTGGGGGGTATCTACTCCGTGATGTCGCCAGGCACCCCACCCCGTCAGAGGGAGTCCGCCATGAACACCGCACTCAAGGTCGCCGTCTTCACCTCGGGCCTCGCCCTCGCGTTCGGCGCCGCCTACGGAGTCGGCCACGCCGTCGGCAGCACCCCGGCCGCCGGACGCGCCCATCAGGCCCACGACGCCACCGCCGCGCCCGAGGGGCGCGGCGGCCGCGAGGAGCATCCGGTCGGCGGGCTGCAGATCTCGGACCGCGGCTACACGCTGAGCCTCGACCGCCCGGTGGTCCCGGCCGGCGGCCCGACCGAACTGAGCTTCCGGGTGCTGGCGCCGGACGGGAAGCCGCTCACCGCGTACCAGCCCGCGCACGAGAAGGAGCTCCACCTGATCATCGCCAGCCGCGACCTGACGGACTTCCAGCACGTGCACCCGGTCCGCGCCGCGGACGGCACCTGGAGCGTCCCGGCGAACATCGCCAAGGCCGGCGACTACCGGGTGTTCGCCGACTTCGTCCCGGCCGCCGAGGCCGAGTCGCTGACCCTCGGCGCGGACCTGCACGCCGCCGGCGACTACCGGCCGGCCGCCCTTCCGCAGACCGGCCGCTCGGTGACCGTCGACGGCTACACCGTGACCCTCACCGGCGACCTGACGGCCGGCCGGACGGGCAGGCTCGCCT
This sequence comes from Kitasatospora griseola, assembly GCF_014648555.1. Lineage (GTDB taxonomy): Bacteria > Actinomycetota > Actinomycetes > Streptomycetales > Streptomycetaceae > Kitasatospora > Kitasatospora griseola. The sequence goes on along the minus strand of NZ_BMRI01000035.1, from coordinate 84,943 downwards.
TCGCGGTGTCGAAGGACGGCCGTCCGGTCGACGACCTCGACCCGTACCTCGCCGCCTACGGCCACCTGGTGGTGCTGCGCGCCGGCGACCTCGGCTACCTGCACGTCCACCCGAACGGTGCGCCCGGCGACGGGGTCACCGAGCCCGGCCCGGAGGTCGACTTCGAGGCCACCGCCCCCACCGCGGGCGACTACCGGCTGTTCCTGGACTTCCAGCACGCGGGCGCCGTCCACACCGCCGCCTTCACCCTCACCGCGGGCGGCGGCGCCCCGGCGGCCACCGAGGCCCCGGCCCCGGCCCCGGCTTCGAGCGAGTCGGCACACCACCACTGATCGAGCGCACCACCCCCGGCGCGGATTCCAGGCCCGCGCACACCCACGTCGCCCGCATACCCCCTCCCGGTATATCCCCAGAGGAGCCCCCGGCCATGTCAGACCTCACCGCACCCCCTGCACCCCGCCGCTGGACGGCGCTCGCCTTGATCGCCCTCGCCCAGTTCATGGTCATCATGGACACCTCGATCATCGGCGTGGCCCTGCCGAAGATGCAGACCGCGCTCGGGTTCTCGCAGGAGAACCTGTCCTGGGTGTTCAACGCCTACGTGATTGCCTTCGGCGGCCTGCTGCTGCTCGGCGGACGCCTGTCCGACCTGCTCGGCGCCAAGCGGATCTTCGCCGCCGGCTGGGTCGTCCTCGCCGCCGGCTCCCTGGTGGCCGGCCTGGCCGGCACCGCCTGGGTCGAACTGGTCGGCCGCGCCGCCCAGGGCGCCGGCTCGGCGCTGATCGCCCCGGCCGCGCTCACCCTGCTGATGACCCTGTTCGGCGGCCGTCCCACCGAACTGCCCAAGGCCTTCGCCCTGTACGGCGCGGCCGCCCCGGCCGGCGGCACCGCGGGCGTGTTCCTCGGCGGCCTGATCACCCAGTACGCCAGCTGGGAGTGGGTGTTCTGGATCAACCTCCCGGTGGCCCTGCTGGTGCTGCTCGCCGGCCCGTCCGTGATGCCCGCCGCCGCGGCCCGCCGCGGATCGATCGACTGGCTGGGCGCGATCACCGTCACCGCCGGCCTCGCCGTCACCGTGTTCGCCATCGTCCGGGCCCCCGAGGTCGGCTGGGACTCCGCGCAGACCTGGCTGGTGCTGGCCGCCGGCCTCCTGCTGATCGCCGCGTTCGTCGCCGTCCAGTCCCGCCGCAGCGAGCCGCTGATGCGCCTCGGCATCTGGCGCAGCCCCAACCTGGCGGGCGCCAACCTGGCGCAGCTGCTGATGGCGGCGGCCTGGATCCCGATGTGGTTCTTCCTCAACCTCTACCTGCAGCAGGTGCTCGGCCTGGAGGCCTTCGCCTCCGGTGCGGCGCTGCTGCCGATGACCGCCGCGATCATGCTGATGATGATCGTCCTGGCGCCCCGGCTGATCGCCCGCTTCGGCCCGAAGCCGCTGATCGTCACCGGCCTGGCCGCGCTCGCCGCCGGCATGTACTGGCTGTCGCTGGCCCGCCCGGACGGCAGCTTCGCGGTCGACGTCCTGCCGGCCTCGCTGCTCGCCGCCGTCGGCATGGCGCTCGCCTTCATCCCGTCGCTGGGCACCGCCCTCGCCGTCCCGAACCCCGCCGAGGGCGGCCTCGCCTCCGGCATCGTCAACACCTCCTACCAGGTGGGCTCCGCCCTCGGCCTGGCCGCGATGACCGCCGTCGCCGCCGCCAACGGCTCCCGCGAGCTCGGCAACCCGATCGCCCTGACCCACGGCTTCTCCGCCGCCTTCACCGGCGCCGCCGCCCTGGCCCTGCTCGGCGCCCTGGCCTCGCTGCTCACCCTGCGCACCCCGGCCCCCGCCGCCGAGCCGGTGGAGGCCGCCGCCTGATCCGCCGCCCCGTCCCGCCGACCGCCCGGCGCTCCCCGGTGAGCGCCGGGCACTTCGCCGTCCTCGGGGCAAAGCGGCCGTGGGTCCGGCGGATCGGCGTAGCCTTCGTGCATGGCAGAGAGCAAGGTCGCGAAGGCCGGGCGGAAGAAGCCCGAGACGCACCTGGGGATGGTGCGCCGGGCCCGGAGGATCAACCGTGAGCTGGCGGAGCTTTACCCGTACGCGCACCCCGAGCTGGACTTCGACGGGCCGTTCCAACTGCTGGTGGCGACCGTGCTGTCGGCGCAGACCACCGACCTGAGGGTCAATCAGACCACCCCGGCGCTGTTCGCCAAGTACCCGACGCCGGAGGACCTCGCGGCGGCCGTCCCCGAGGAGCTGGAGGAGATCGTCCGCCCGACGGGCTTCTTCCGGGCCAAGTCGAAGTCGCTGATCGGCCTGTCGATCGCGCTCCGCGACCGCTACGACGGCGAGGTGCCGCGCAAGCTGGAGGACCTGGTCACCCTCCCCGGGGTGGGCCGCAAGACCGCCAACGTCGTGATCGGCAACGCGTTCGGCGGCGCCGGGATCACCGTCGACACCCACTTCGGACGCCTCGCCCGCCGGTTCGGCTGGACCACCGCCGAGGACCCGGAGCAGGTCGAGGCCGAGGTCGCGGCGATCTTCCCGAAGTCGGAGTGGACGATGCTCTCGCACCGGGTGGTGTTCCACGGCCGCCGGGTCTGCCACGCCCGCAAGCCCGCCTGCGGGGCGTGCCCGATCGCCCCGCTCTGCCCGTCCTACGGCATCGGCGAGACCGACCCGGAGCAGGCCCGCAAGCTGCTCAAGTACGAGCTCGCCGGACAGCCCGGCCAGCGCCTCCGGCCCCCGGCCGACTTCCCGGGCGAGGCGGCGGCCCGCGCCGAGGTCGCGGCCGGACACCCGCTGCCCGACACCGCCCCGGCCGCGGTGCGGGCCGCCCGGAAGAACGTGGGAGGCACGGCATGACGATGCCCGCAGTGCTCCGGGACGGCCTGCCCGAGTGGCTGCTGCCGGTGCGCGACGCCGCCGAGCGGGCGGTGCCCGAGCAGCTGAGCCGGTTCCTGCCGCCCGCCGAGGGCGGCCGCCCGTCGGCGGTGCTGATGCTGTTCGGCGAGGGCCTGGCCGGCCCGGACCTGCTGCTGATCGAACGGGCCCGCAGCCTGCGCTCGCACGCCGGCCAGCCGTCCTTCCCCGGCGGCGCGCTGGACCCGGAGGACGGCGACCCGGCCGGCTCGGGCCCGCTGGCGGCGGCGCTGCGCGAGGCCACCGAGGAGACCGGCCTCGACCCGTCGGGCGTGCAGCTGTTCGCCCGGCTGCCCGCGCTGTACATCCCGGTGAGCGGCTTCGTGGTGACGCCGGTGCTCGGCTGGTGGCGGCGCGAGTCGCCGGTCGCAGTGGTCGACCCGGCGGAGACCGGTGCGGTGTTCCGGGTCCCGCTGGCGGAGCTGACCGACCCGGCGAACCGGGCCCGGCTGCGCCACCCGTCCGGGTTCACCGGCCCGGCGTTCCAGGTCGCCGACCGGCTGGTGTGGGGCTTCACGGCCGGGGTGATCGACCGGGTGCTGCACTTCAGCGGCCTGGAGCGGCCCTGGGACAGCGGGCGCACCGTGGAGCTCTCCGAGGAGGCGGTGGCGCTGTCGCTGCGCCACCGCTCCTGACCGGTCCTCAGAGGCCGACGCGCAGCGGGGCGAGCGTCGTGACCACGTCCCCGGGGTTGTCGTCCTCGGAGTGCCACTCGTCGCTCGCCGAGCCCGCCGCCCACGAGGCCACCCCGAGCACCAGGTAGATCACCAGCAGCGCCTTCGCGGCCCCGGTCAGCACCAGCGGCCGGGTCGCGGAGCGCTGCGGCTCGGCGTTCGGCGGGTCGCCGAACACGTCCTTGGGGTAGGAGGACGTGAGCATCATCAGGTACGCCTGGAACCGGACCCGGTAGCGCAGCACGGCGGCCGTGGCCTCGAACAGCGCCTGCGGCATCCGGCCCATGACCAGTACGACCAGCCAGTGGATCACCGACAGCGACCACCAGCCCGCCTGCAGCAGGCCCTGGACGATCGCGGCCGGAATGACCAGCAGCAGCCGGAAGAACACCGCGAGCCGGTTCAGCGGCTCGCCGGGGTGCACCTCGATCCGCACCGGGTGCTCGGGCGCGGCGAAGCGGAACGGCGGGTAGCGGTCGACCATCAGCAGCATCGAGGCGTAGACCCTGGTGTCGTACGCCAGGAACCCGGACAGCCACTCGGCGGCGAACCGGGGGAGCCGGCCGGTGAACAGCGCGCCGAACCAGCCGATCACCGTGACCACGAAGGCCACGATCGACAGCAGCCACAGCACGATGAGCTGCGGGATCAGCAGCAGCAGGCGCAGCAGCACGGTGAACCGGTTCTGGCGGGCGGACGGCGGGAGATCGAGGGCGGGCCGGAATTCGGTGCGGTCCACGACGGGCACGTCCCACCTGGGCTGTTCCATGGCGCGGCTCCCTGATCCCTGGTCAGCTGTCCGGATGGTCAGACAGTCCCAACCATTCCGGGCGAGCTGCTTGCCGGGCTGACCCGATCGGGCGACACCGGACGGCCGTTGTCCCCCGCCCGGTGGGTCGTGGGAGGGTATCCGGGTGAACGTCCTGGATCTGCTGCTGATCGCCGCCGCACTGGGCTTCGCCGTCTCCGGCTATCGGCAGGGATTCGTGGTCGGCGTGCTCTCGGTGCTCGGCTTCCTCGGCGGCGGCCTGATCGCCGTCCAGCTGCTCCCGCTGCTCCTGCGCCACCTCTCCCAGGGCACCACCGCCTCGGTGGTGGCGGTCGTGGTGGTGATCGTGCTCGCCGCGGTCGGCCAGGCCATCACCACCCACTTCGGCTGGAAGCTGCGCGGACGGATCGGCCGCGCCAAGGTCAAGACCCTGGACGCGGTCGGCGGCTCCCTGGTGAACGTGCTGTCCATGCTGCTGGTGGCCTGGCTGATCGGCTCGGCGCTGGCGGGCACCTCGCTGCCGACGGTCTCCAAGCAGGTCCGGACCTCCAAGGTGCTCGGCTCGGTGCAGTCGGCGCTGCCGTCCGACGCCCCGAACTGGTTCTCCGACTTCAGCAAGGAACTCGCCCGCAACGGCTTCCCGCAGGTGTTCAACCCGTTCGAGCAGGAGCCGATCACCGAGGTCGACCCGCCCGACCCGGCGCTGGCCGGCAGCGCGGGCGTGCAGAAGGCCAAGGGCTCGCTGGTGAAGGTGCTGGGCACCGCCCCCTCCTGCGGCAAGACCCTGGAGGGCTCCGGCTTCGTGTTCGCCCCGCACCGGGTGATGACCAACGCGCACGTGGTCGGCGGCGTCGACGAGCCGACCGTGCAGATCGGCGGCACCGGCCAGCTCTACGACGCCACCGTGGTCCGTTACGACTGGCAGCGCGACATCGCCGTGCTGGACGTCCCCCGGCTGAACGCCCCGCCGCTGACCTTCGCCGGCGAGGCCCGCAGCAACGACTCGGCGATCGTCGCGGGCTTCCCCGAGAACGGCGCCTTCAACGTCCAGCCCGCCCGCATCCGCGGCCGCATCCAGGCCAACGGCCCGGACATCTACCACCGCGGCCAGGTGGTCCGCGACGTCTACTCGATCCGCTCGCTGGTCCGCCAGGGCAACAGCGGCGGCCCGCTGCTCACCCCGGACGGCCAGGTGTACGGCGTGGTGTTCGCCAAGTCGCTGGACAGCTCCGACACCGGCTACGTGCTGACCGCCGCCGAGGTGAAGGAGGACGTCACCCAGGGCGCCACCGCCGCCGGCCGGGTCGACACCCAGGGCTGCGCGCTCTGACCGGCCGCCCGCCGCGCGTTCCCTGACGACCCGTCGGCGCTGCCTGGTAGCGTCGGCCGAGCTCACCCGAACGGCCCAGCCGGGTCGCCCCCGGCGGAGCCCGACGGGAGGTTCGACAGACGTCATGATGGGTCACTCGCACGCGGTCAGCGGCGCACTGCTGTTCGCGGCCACCGCGCCGTTCGTTCCGCCGCTGATGGGGATCCATCTGTCGCCGGCCGAGGTGCTGATGGGCACCGTGCTGTGCGCCGGCGCGGCGCTGCTGCCGGACCTCGACCACCACGACGGGACGATCGCCAACTTCCTCGGCCCGGTCTCCAAGCTGCTGTGCCGATTCGTCGCCTGGGCCTCCGGCGGCCACCGGCACGCCACCCACTCGCTGCTGTTCGTGGCCCTGATGGGCGGCGGCAGCTGGGCCGGCATCACCTTCCTGGGCCGGTACTTCACCATCGGCCTGACCTTCTTCCTGCTCGCCATGGCGATCAAGGCGCTGCGCCTGCACCCGCCGGGCCACGGGCACGCGCCCTGGATCATCGTGGTCGGCCTGGCCGCGCTCGGCACCTTCGGCATGCTCACCTGGCTGCCCAACGCCCCGGGCTGGCTGCCGTACGCGGTGGCCCTGGGCACCCTGGCGCACCTGCTCGGCGACTGCCTGACCAAGCAGGGCTCACCGCTGCTGTGGCCGCACAAGGAGCGCTACGAGGTGGTCCTGATCAAGCGCACCGGCAACGACATGGAGACCAAGATCCTGGTCCCGGTGATGTCGGTGGCGACCTTCGGTCTGCTGCTGTGGTCCACCGCGATCTCGCCGAGCGTCCTGGGCTGAACCGGCGTCGGGGGCGAGTGCGGCCGGGGGCCGCGGGGAGAACGGTCTCCTCGCGGCCCCCGGCCGTTTCGCAGGTCGGGAGCGCGGTCACCCCTCCCGGCGGAGCCTCGCGCCGACCCAGCGGGCGCGCCGTCCGATGATCTTCGGAATGCCGAGCCGGTACCCCGTGCCGCGTGGCGTCCGCTCGGTGGGCCGGTAGGGCCACTCCGGCTGCGGGACGTGCTGCTGCGAGCTGCTGCTGCCACGGCGGCGTCGGCGCGGCTGGGCTTCTCGATCGGGCATCCAGGTCATACCGGAGGGATTCCCCTGGGCCGCCCGGAGTAACCGCCCCGCGCCATGCAACTGGCTTATGCGCTTGTCATATGAATATCGTCAAGTCCCGCGCGGCACACCGGGATTGACGCCGAGTGGTCAGCCGTCCTTGTGCTGCCGGACCCACCCGATCAGCTCCGCCGTGAACTCCTCCGGCACCTCCTCGTGCGGGAAGTGCCCCACCCCCGGGAGCAGTCGCCACCGGTACGGCGCGGAGACGAACTCGCCCGCCCCCAGCGCGGTGCGCGACAGCAGCACCGGGTCGGAGGCGCCCTGCAGGTGCAGCACCGGCGCGGTGATCTGCTTCTTCATCCGGCGCGCGAACTGGATGCCGTCCGGCCGGGCCATCGAGCGCATCAGCCAGCGGTACGGCTCGATCGAGCAGTGCGCGGTGCTCGGCACCTGGATCGCCCTGCGGTAGGACGTCACGGCCTCCTCGGGCAGCATGTTCGGCCCGGTCCAGGCCCGCAGGTAGTCGCCGACCAGCGCCCCGTCGTCCGCGACCAGCCGGCGCTCCGGGATCCACGGCCGCTGGAAGCCCAGCACGTGGTCGAACGCCGCGATCTGCTTCCGGTCGGTGAGCAGCGCCCGCCGCAGGTGCCGCGGGTGTGCGGCCGACACCACGGTCAGGCTGCGGATCACCGAGGGGCGCATCACCGCGGCGACCCAGGCCAGCGTGCCGCCGGTGCCGTGGCCCACCAGGTGCGCCTGCCGCTCGCCCAGCGAGCGGATCACTCCGGTGACGTCCAGCGCCAGGTTGCCGGGGTCGTAGCCGCGCGGCGTGCGGTCCGAACCGCCCATCCCGCGCAGGTCCAGCGCCACCGCCCGGAAGCCCGCCTCGGCGAGCGCCGTCAGCTGGTGCCGCCACGCCCACCAGTACTCGGGCCAGCCGTGCACCAGCAGCACCAGCGGGCCCTCGCCGAGCTCGGCGATGTGGAAGCGCGCGCCGTTCGCGGCCAGATCGCGGTGCGTCCACGGCCCGGCCGAGCGGACGCTCCACGGCTCCCCGGCGCCCGGCCGGACGGGAACGGGGGCGGGCTCATCCACGGGCTTCTGGTCCAACGACATACCCGCAGCCTGTCATATCCGCGCCCTCCGTACCTGCCCGGCACTCACGGCCGGGCGCAAACCGTTACCGGTCGCCGGCTACTGGATCCGGCCCAGCGCCCGGTCGATCTCCTCCTTGGTGGCCGGCCGCGGCCGGGCGTTCTTCAGCACCTGCGCGGTGGCCTGCGCACCGGCGATGGTGCGCTCCGGCTTCCGGACCTTCTTGAAGTACCGGATCATCATGAACGCCAGGAACGCCGCGATCAGCACGTACGCGCCGCCGACGATGGCGAACGACCAGCCGGTCGTGATGCCCAGTGCCTGCAGGCCCCAGGCGAAGGCGAACGAGAACATCGGGATCGACGCCAGCGCCACCACGCCGGCCACCACTCCCGCCGCGGTGCCGATGCCGCCGCGCGTCACGTCCGCCTTGATCTCGGCCTTGGCCAGCGCGATCTCGTCGTGCACCAGGCTGGAGAGCTCGGCGGAGGCGGCGGCGAACAGTTCGCCGACGGTGCGCTCGCCCTCGTGCGGGATGCGGCCGTTGCCGTTCGGGTTGGTGGCTCCTGCGGCCATCGGCGGTCTCCACTTCGCGGGCTGGATGAGGCGTACTGAGGGTGCGTCACGCACGGGTGTCAGCTCAGCATCATGCCCCTACTGGCGAGTCGGGCACCACTCCGGGTCCCCGGCGGACGGCGTGTCACCGCTGTTGTTGGTACACATCGGGGATGCCGTCGCCGTCCGAGTCGCGGTCCTCGTCCTCGCACAGCTGCCGGTAGTACCGGTTGCGGCGCTTGAGCAGCAGGGTGCCGACCACCGCGCAGGTCAGCGAGCCGACCAGGACGGCCTCCTTGCACAGCTCGGCCAGGTGCGGGTCGTCGACGAACGCCAGGTCGCTGATCAGCAGCGACACCGTGAAGCCGATGCCCGCCACGGTGGACAGCGCGAACATGTCGGACCAGGTCAGCTGCGGGTTCAGGGTGGCCCGGGTGTAGCGGGCGGCCAGCCAGGTGCCGCCGAAGATGCCCACCGACTTGCCGACCAGCAGGCCGATCACGATGCCCAGCGGCGTGGCCTCGGTGAACACCTCGCCGAGCGCCTTCGCGGACACCGGCACCCCCGCCGCGAACAGTGCGAACATCGGCACCGCGAACCCCGCCGACAGCGGACGCACCAGGTGTTCGACGCGCTCGCCGGGGGAGTGCTCCTCGCCCTCCTCGCGGTGGCAGCGCAGGATCAGGCCCATCGCCACACCCGCCACCGTCGCGTGGATGCCGCTCTCGTGCATCAGCGCCCAGATCAGCACGCCCAGCGGCACGTACAGCCACCAGCCGCGCACCCCGCGCCGGTGCAGGAACCAGAACAGCACCAGCCCCGCCAGCGCCGCGCCCAGCGCCCAGAAGGTGATCCCGGTCGAGTAGAAGACCGCGATGATCAGGATCGCGATCAGGTCGTCCACCACCGCCAGGGTCAGCAGGAACGCCCGCAGCGCGGACGGCAGGTGACTGCCCACCACGGCCAGCACGCCCAGCGCGAACGCGATGTCGGTGGCGGTCGGGATCGCCCAGCCTCCCGGGTGCCCGTCGCCGACCACGTTCACCACCGTGTACAGCAGCGCCGGCAGCGCCACCCCGCAGACCGCCGCCACCACCGGCAGCAGCGCCGCGCTCGGGGTACGCAGCTCCCCGGCCACGAACTCGCGCTTCAGCTCGATGCCCGCGACGAAGAAGAAGATCGTCAGCAGCCCGTCCTGCGCCCAGGCCTCCAGCGGCAGGTCCAGGTGCAGCGGCGCGGACGGGCCGAAGGTCACCTCGCGGACCGTCTCGTAGGCGTGCGGCCAGACGTTGGCCCAGATCAGCGCGGCGACGGCGGCGACCAGCAGCAGGATCCCGCCGACCGTCTCGGTGCGCAGCGCGTCGGCGATGAAGCGGCGTTCGGGCAGCGGGAGCAGACCGAGGAACTGGCGGCGCTCGTTGGACGGGCTTGCCACGGGGGGACCTCCTGAGGCGGGCGGCATGCGGACACACGGGTGGTGCAGTGCCGACCAGACTTCCCGGCGCGCCTCAGGACCTTGATGATTCCTTGACATCCTACGGGGCGCGGCAAGAGGTATGTCGTTCTGTCCTACTTTATGAGCGTTCGGGCCGCCGGGAACGGCAACGGGCCGGGCCTGCCCCGATGTCTCACGGAGCGGGCCCGGCCCGTTGCCTGACGGAGGATCAGCCCTCGGAGCCGTTGGCCGTCTGCTGGGACTGGATGAGGTTCATCACCGAGGAATCGGCCAGCGTGGTGGTGTCGCCCACCTCGCGGCCCTCGGCGATGTCGCGCAGCAGGCGGCGCATGATCTTGCCGGAGCGGGTCTTCGGCAGCTCGGAGACCACGTTGATCTGCTTCGGCTTGGCGATCGGGCCGAGCGTCCGGCCCACGTGGTTGCGGAGCTCCGCGACCAGGTCGGCGCTGTCGGTGGCCGAGCCGCGCAGGATCACGAACGCCACGATCGCCTGGCCGGTGGTGGCGTCGGTCGCGCCGACCACCGCGGACTCGGCGACCGCCGGGTGGCCGACCAGCGCCGACTCGACCTCGGTGGTCGAGATGTTGTGGCCGGACACCAGCATCACGTCGTCCACCCGGCCGAGCAGCCAGATGTCGCCGTCCTCGTCCTTCTTCGCACCGTCACCGGCGAAGTAGCGGCCCTCGAACCGCGACCAGTAGGTGTCGATGTAGCGCTGGTCGTCGCCCCAGATGGTGCGCAGCATGGACGGCCACGGCTCGGTCAGCACCAGGTAGCCGCCGGAGCCGTTGGGCACCTCGCGGGCCTCGTCGTCCACCACGGTGGCGGCGATGCCCGGCAGCGCGCGCTGGGCCGAGCCCGGCTTGGTCTCGGTGACGCCCGGCAGCGGGCTGATCATCATCGCGCCGGTCTCGGTCTGCCACCAGGTGTCGACGATCGGGGTCCTGCCCGCGCCGATGTGCTCCCGGTACCAGACCCACGCCTCCGGGTTGATCGGCTCGCCGACCGAGCCCAGCACCCGCAGGCTCGACAGGTCGTAGCGGGCCGGGATGTCGTCGCCCCACTTCATGAAGGTGCGGATCGCGGTGGGCGCCGTGTAGAGGATGGTGACGCCGTACTTCTGCACGATCTCCCAGAACCGGCCCTGGTGCGGGGTGTCCGGGGTGCCCTCGTAGATCACCTGGGTGGCGCCGTTGGAGAGCGGGCCGTAGACGATGTACGAGTGGCCGGTGACCCAGCCGATGTCGGCGGTGCACCAGTAGACGTCGGTCTCCGGCTTCAGGTCGAACACCGCGTGGTGGGTGTAGCTCGCCTGGGTCAGGTAGCCGCCCGAGGTGTGCAGGATGCCCTTGGGCTTACCGGTGGTGCCCGAGGTGTACAGGATGAACAGCGGCTGCTCGGCGTCGTGCGCCTCGGGGGTGTGCTCGGCGGACTGGGCGTCGACCAGCTCGTGCCACCAGACGTCGCGGCCCTCGGTCCAGGCCACCTCCTCGCCGGTGCGGCGGACGACCAGGACCTTCTCCACGCCGTCGACCTTGGTCAGCGCCTCGTCGATGGCCGGCTTCAGCGCGGACGGCTTGCCACGGCGGTAGCCGCCGTCGGCGGTGATCACCACCTTGGCGTCGGCGTCCTGGATGCGGGAGGCCACCGCGTCGGCCGAGAAGCCGCCGAAGACCACCGAGTGGGCGGCGCCGATGCGGGCGCAGGCGAGCATCGAGACCACCGCCTCGGGGATCATCGGCAGGTAGACGGCGACCCGGTCGCCCTTGGCCACGCCCAGCTCCTGCAGCGCGTTGGCCGCCTTGGAGACCTCGTCCTTCAGCTGCGCGTAGGTGATCGCCCGGCTGTCGCCCGGCTCGCCCTCGAAGTGGATCGCGACCCGGTCGCCGTTGCCCGCCTCGACGTGCCGGTCGACGCAGTTGTACGCCACGTTGAGCTTGCCGTCCGCGAACCACTTGGCGAACGGCGGGTTCGACCAGTCCAGGGTCTCGGTGGGCTCGACCGCCCAGCTCAGTCGGCGGGCCTGCTCGGCCCAGAAGGCCAGCCGGTCCTCGGAAGCCTGGGCGTAGGCGTCGGCGGTGACGTTGGCGGAGGCGGCGAGCTCCGCGGGCGGGGCGAAGCGCCGCTCCTCCTTGAGCAGGTTGGCCAGGCTCTCGTTGCTCAACGCGCACTCCTCATCGAGTCTCAAATACCGGGAACCCCGTGCGGAGGGATGGTCCCGTGTGTCCCAGCGCACAGCTCACCAGGCCAAGAGCCGTGTTGACAAGAGGCTCCGGAAAATTGGTGTAGACCTTTGACCGACAGCAGGCTGCGCCCCTGGTGGATGCCCCCGATGCCGCTCGGCCGGTCCACCCCGACGCCTTCCCGCCCCCGGCTCCGATCAATCCCGCACAGCACCTTGACGACCCCCGGCCCCGGTACTCCACTGACGGTACGCAACCCATCACCGTACGCGACAGTGACGGGGGTTCTGCATGACCGACACCTCACCCCGGCCCGGCGACTTCGCGGTCGTCCGCATGGATGGCCGCACCGGCCGCCTGATCCGGATCGGCCAATTCCTCAACGGCGACGGATTCTCCGACTACGAACACGCCTTCGTCTTCGTCGGCGACGGCCTCGTGGTCGAGGCCCAGCCCGGCGGCGCGGCACTCGACCCGCTCAGCGACTACGACGGACACCCCGTGCTCTGGTCCACCGGCCACATCCCGCTCACCGACGACCAGCGCACCGCCATCACCACCGCCGCCCACTCCTACCTCGGCACCCCCTACTCCTTCGCCGACTACCTCGCCCTCGGCGCCGCCCGCCTGCGCCTCCCCGCGGGCCCGCTGCTGCGCAAGTACGTCGCCTCCACCAAGCACATGATCTGCTCGCAACTCGTCGATCAGTGCTACCAGGACGCCGGTGTCCACCTGTTCGACGACCATCGCTGGCCCGGCTACGTCACCCCGGCGGACCTCGCCAACCTGCTCCGCCGCCGCACCGGCGGCTGACGCACAACCAGGGGCGCTGGAGAACCCTCCATGCGCCCCTGTCTCCTTCTTCACGACCGGCAGTCGGCGGTCCCGCGAACGGTGACCCGCGACCGGCGATCGATCGCCGAACGGCCCGCTACGCGGCCAGTTCGGGTTCCGGCTCCCGCTCGGCCTCCGCGTGCACCGGTGCGAAGCGGCCGGACTGACCGTCCATCACATAGGCCTGCGCGGAGGCGAAGTCGAAGTACATCCCCACCAGGCGCAGCGACCCGTCCGACACCCGGCGCTCGACGGCCGGGTTGGCCATCAGCTGGTCGAGCTGCTGCACCACATTGGTGATGCACAGCTGCTCGACCACATCCACTGCCGCGCGGCCCTCGAACTCCGCCGGGGCCCGGCGCAGCCGGGCCAGCGAGCCGCGGCCGTTGCGCAGCCACCGGGCCAGTGCCGTGGGCGGCCCGGCCTGCTCCGTCACGCCGTCCAGCAGGGCCTTCATCGCACCGCAGCCGGAGTGCCCGCAGACCGTGATCGAGGCGACCTCCAGCACCTCCACCGCGTACTGGACGGCTGCGGCCACCGAGTCGTCCGCCGCGCCCGGCTCGTGCGGGGCGGGCACCAGGTTGCCGACATTGCGGACGGTGAAGAGATCGCCCGGGCCGGAACTGGTGATCATGCTGGTGACCATCCGGGAATCCGCGCAGGTGAGGAAGAGCTGCGAGGGGGTCTGGCCGTCGCGGGCCAGCCGGGCCAGCTCGTGGCGGACCAGCGGGGCGGTGTGCTGCTGGAAGCCGCGCACCCCGTGCAGCAGCCGGACGTGCGGATCGTCCTCGTCCCGCTCGATGCAGTGGTGGCCCACCCAGGGCGTCCAGCCGCTGCAGCGGTGCGGCCCGGGGGCGTCGTCGACCAGGACGGTGCCGTCGGGATCGAGCACCTCCTGCGCCTGAGGGTCCGTCAGCATCGAGACCTGGGCGCCCGTGGCCTGATGGTCGGCGCGCCAGGCGTGCAGCGCCTCGAACGCGGCGTGGTCGAGGAAGGAGCCGTCGTGCCGGACCGTCACCCGGGCACCGGCGGGGATCCGGGCGAAGGCCCGGCTCAGCTTGGGCACGGCCACGAACGTCAGCGGACCGTGGGTGCGGACGGTGCAGGAGCCGTCCGGCTCGGTGGTCACCTCGACGTGGGCCCGCGTCAGCCGGTAGAGGGCGAGCAGCACGGCGACCGAGCCGCCGAGGACCACCCCGAGCGGGACGCCGAGCAGCACCACGCCGAGCACGGTGGCCAGGTAGACCGGGAACTCGCGGTGCCGGTGCACCCGGCGGATGTGCGCGAAGCTCACCATCTGCACGCCGACCACCAGCACCAGCGCGGCCAGCGCCGCCAGCGGGATCCGGCGCAGCCCCGCGGTCAGCGCCAGCGCCGCGACCAGCACCCAGCAGCCGTGCAGCACCGCGGACGCCCGGGTGGCCGCCCCCGCCTGCACGTTGGCCGTGGAGCGCACCGCACCGCCGGCCACCGGAAGCCCGCCGAGCAGCCCGGAGAGCAGGTTGGACACGCCCTGGGCGCGCAGCTCGCGATCCAGGTCGCCGGTGCGGCGGGTCATCCGGTCGACGGCGACGGAGGACAGCAGGGACTCGACGCCGGCCACCGCGGCGACCGTGAGCACCAGGCCGAGCAGCGCCGCCCAGTGGTCGGCCAGCACGCCCGGCGAGGGTGGCGCGAAGAACTGGTGGTGCTCCCAGACCGGGAGCTCGACCCGGGCCAGGCGCAGTTCGGCGATCAGCGAGAGCGCGGTGGCGGCGGCGACCGCGACCAGTGCGGCGGGCAGCCGGGCCAGCCGGGCGCCGAACCGGCCGGCCGGGCCCGGCAGCCGGGCGAGCCTCGGCCAGCCGTACAGCACGGCGAGCGCCAGCAGGCCGACCATCAGCGCGGGTGGGTGCGGGCCGGCCAGCTCGGCGGGCAGCGAGCGCAGGTCGGCCAGGGCCGAACTGTGCGGCGAGCCGCCGAGGATGACGTGCAGTTGGGCGATCGCGATGGTGAGGCCCACCCCGGCCAGCAGGCCGTGCACCACGGCGGGGGAGACCGCGAGCGCGGCGCGGGCCACCCGCAGGGAGCCGAGCAGCAGTTGCAGCAGACCGGCGGCGATCGTCACCAGACAGGCGATCTGCCAGCCGAACTGGGCGATCACCCCGGCGGTGACCACGGTGAGCGCGGCGGACGGCCCGCTGACCTGCAGGTGGGTGCCGCCGAGCAGGCCGGCCACCAGCCCGCCCACGGCGGCGGCGACCAGACCAGACGTCAGCGGAGCGCCGGTGGCCAGCGCGATGCCGAGCGAGAACGGCACGGCGATCAGGAACACCGCGAGCGAGGCCGGCAGGTCGTGCGCCAGCAGCGCGCGCACCCGCCGCCCGGCCAGCGAAGCCAGACCGGCGGGCGGGGCGTGGCCGGCCGGCGGGGCGTGGTCGGTGGTGTCGGAGGCGATGGGGGCGCTGGAGATGTCGAGAGGCATGTCTCTTCCCGTTTTCTTCCGGGGGAGCGGACGCAGTCACGTCCGGCGGGGTGGGGTCTCGGTCGGATCGGCTGTCGTGGGTCGCAGCGGGCGTGGGGAGCGGCCGGACGACGGGTGGCCGCTCGGGCCCGGGAGGCGCGGCGACGGCCAGTGGCGACCCGGGTTCAAGACTTGGTAAACCGAGAGTAATGAGACCTTTGCACAGCGTGCGCGCGAGGTGGAAGCGCAAAAAGGGCTTTTCACCACATCGTGTGGTACCCGAACCAGACGGGAATTCGCCGGAAACACCAAGGGCCGGCCCGTCCAGCAGGACGGACCGGCCCCTCGGGCCGGCGGCTCAGACCCCGGCGGTCCGGGCCTGTTCGATGCCCAGCACGTAGTCCGGGGCCACCTGGGTGGCCAGGTCTGCGCCGATCTTGGCGTTGCCCCAGCTCTCCGCGTTGCGCAGGTGGAACCGGACCGCCTGGGCGCTGTAGCGGCCCGGGTCGCGCAACTGGTGCGCGGCGTCCGCGGCCGTCCGCAGCCGACCCAGCACCTCGCGGTTGGCCGGCTCCAGCTCGCGCAGCGGCGGCTCGTCCCCGCGCTCCAGCCGCCGCACCCAGTCGGAGTGCCCGAACGCGGCGTACAGGTCGTCGCCGACCTCGCGGCGCAGGAAGTCGAGGTCGTCCGCGCTCTGCACCTTGTTGCCGATCACCCGCAGGTGGACGTCGAAGTCCTGGGCGTACTCCTTGTACTGGCGGTACACCGAGACGCCCTTGCGGGTCGGCTCGGCGACCAGGAAGGTCAGGTCGAAGCGGGTGAACAGGCCGGAGGCGAACGAGTCGGAGCCGGCCGTCATGTCGGTGACCAGGTACTCGTCCGGGCCGTCCAGCAGGTGGTTGAGCAGCAGCTCCACCGCGCCGACCTTGGAGTGGTAGCAGGCCACCCCGAGGTCCTCCTCGGTGAACGCGCCGGTCGCCATCAGCCGAACCGAGCCCTCGTCCAGGGCGATCGGTCGGGCGCAGGCCGCGTAGACCGGGTTCTCCTCGACGATCCGCAGCAGCCGGGAGCCGGGACCGGGCGGGGTGGTCTTGATCATCTCCTCGGCGGAGCGGATCAGTGGGTTGGCGCCGCGCAGGTACTCCTTGATCTCCGGCAGGTGGGCGCCGAGCGAGGGCAGCGCCGCGGCCTGGGCGTCCGTCAGGCCGAGCGCCGGGCCCAGATGTTGGTTGATGTCCGCGTCGACGGCGACCACCGGACAGCCGGCGGCGGCCAGGTGACGGATGAACAGTGCGGACAGGGTGGTCTTGCCGCTGCCGCCCTTGCCGACGAAGGCGATCTTCATCTGAGTCTCCGGCTCTGTGGCTCTGTAGTGCTGTAGCTCTGCGGTGCCGCGGCTCTGTGTGCCGCGCGCTGCCTGGGGGTGCGGGGGTGCGGTGGCACTGCCGCCTGCGGGCGCGCTCGTGGGGGCCGCGCTTGTTGGAAATCGTTATCGTCACCGATTTCGGCTCATGCTAGCGGTGGTTTGGGGTGCAGCACATGGGGGAAAGGCGGATTGCCACGAAAGGGTGACCCGGGGGTTGCCGCCCGGTCGCCCCGTCGATTCATTACTCTCGGGTAGGTGACCACAGGAACAGACCCGCTCGCCCCGCTGGCCCAGCTGGCCGGGGTCCCCGAGGCCGTCGCCGAGGTGCGCAAGAACGTCGACCGCCTCTACGGACACCGCGTGATGCGGCGCCGGGCGGGCGAGGTGACGTCCGAGTCCGCACTGCGCGGCGCCCGCGCCTCCGCCGCCCTGGAAGGCGCCGACTGGCCGCTGGAGGAGGTCCGCCGCCGCACCGACTTCGGCGCCGACCCCGAGGCCCGGACGATCGGCGCCGCCCTGCGCCTCTCGGCCGAGGCCGGCCAGCTGCTCAGCATCTGGCGCACCTCCCCGCTCCAGGTGCTGGCCCGCCTCCACCTGCTCGCCGTCGGCGACGCCGACCCGGCCGCCGGCCGCCCGCGCCGCGCCGGCGAGAGCGCCGCGCCGCTGTTCCCGCGCGAGATCGCCGCCACCGAAGGCGTCGCGCCCGACGGCCCGGTCGGCGAAATCCCGCCGCCGCCCGCCGCCGACGAGGTGGCCGCCCGCCTCGACCAGCTCGCAGGACTGCTGGCCGCCCGCGCCGAACGCCCCACCGGCGGCGCGCCCGCCCTGGTGGTGGCCGCCGTCGTGCACGGCGAACTGCTCGCGCTGCGCCCCTTCGGCGACTACAACGGCCTGGTCGCCCGCACCGCCCAGCGGATCGTGCTGACCGCCGAGGGCCTCGACCCGAAGGCGATCTGCCCCGCCGAGGTCGGCCTCGCCGAACTCGGCACCGCCGCCTACCGGCAGGCGCTGCTGGGCTACCTGGAGGGCACCCCCGAGGGCATGGCCCGCTGGCTCACCCACTGCGCCGCCGGGCTCGGCCTCGGCGTTCGCGAGAGTACGGCGGTGTGCGAGGCGATGCAGCGCGGCATGGTCTGAACCGGCGGACGCCCCGGCGCAGTTGCGGTTGATCCGGGAACGCAGTCGCGGCCGCTTCGGGGGCGTGGCTGCGGCCGGTCCGAGGGGTACGGCCGCGGTTGGTCCGGGGGCGTGGCTGCGGTTGGTGCGTGAACGCGGTTGCGGCGACGTCCGAGACTTCCGGGCGTCGCCGCTGGCACGGAGACCGGGTTACCAGTGCATGCACCGTGCAATGCCCATCAGGCGGGGTCCTGTTGCCCTTCGCCTGGTGCGGCGGCCCGACAGCGGGTCGGCTGCATGTGGGTGCCCGATTGTCCGTGCGTGGGGTCCGTGGGGCCTGAACTGCGTTGTCGGATCGACCCTGTTGGGTCCTGACCGGGTCTCGCGGGCCTAACCCATTTCTACCGCAGATCGGACAAAAGGGGAACCCGGAAAAGGGTGGTTTACTGGGTTCCCGTGCGGTTTGTCCGATTTGGTGAATCGCGGCCTCGCGCAGGGCCGTTCCGCCCGCCGTAGCCGGTGATGTTGCGGCCGATGGTGTCGCGGGATCAGGCCGTCGGGCGCCGCCGCCGGGCGCTGTACCAGAGCACCCCGGCCGTCAGCGCCGCCGCGCCGACCGCCACGGCGGCCAGTACCGAACGGCTGGGCGCGTGGAACTCCGGGAGCCTGCGCGTCAGTTCGACCGGCCGGCTGAACACCAGCACCGGCCACTCGCGGGCCACCGCCTCCTTCCGCAGCGCCCGGTCCGGGTTCACCGCGGCCGGGTGGCCGACCGTCTCCAGCATCGGCAGGTCGGTCGAGGAGTCGCTGTACGCATAGCAGTTGGCGAGGTCGTAGCCCTCCCGCTCGGCCAGCTCGCGGATCGCCGCGGCCTTGTTCTCGGCGTACGCGTAGTACTCGATCTCGCCGGTGTAGCGGCCGTCCTCGACGTGCAGGCGAGTGGCGATCACGTGGTCGGCGCCCAGCAGTTGGCCGATCGGCTCGACCACCTCGGAGCCGGAGCTGCTGACGATCACCACGTCCCGCCCGGCCGCGTGGTGCTGCTCGATCAGCGAGGCGGCCTCGTCGTAGATGATCGGGTCGATCATGCCGTGCAGGGTCTCCGCGACGATCTCCCGCACCTGCTGGACGTTCCAGCCCCGGGTGAGCGCCGACAGGTAGGCCCGCATCTTCTCCATCTGGTCGTGGTCCGCGCCGCCGACCAGGAAGACGAACTGGGCGTAGGCGCTCTTCACCACCGAGCGACGGTTGATCAGGCCGCCCTGGTAGAACGGCCGGCTGAAGGCGAGCGCACTGGACTTGGCGATGATCGTCTTGTCGAGGTCGAAGAAGGCGGCGGTCCGCGGCACGCCGTACCCGGGTCGGGTGGGCCCTGTGGTGTCCGTCACGGGCTCGATGGAGTCCGGTGCGTCGGAGTCGGCACCGCGGTCGGCGAAGTCGGCGTTCTCGGTGGTGTCCACGGGAACCGAGGATAGAGGGGCCGGCAAAACAGGCGGCCATTCGGTGGACCCGTGGGCGTGCGGGTTTGTGTTTCTGAGCGGTCGGGTACACCATGGAAGTCACGGATCGTTCGCGCGACCGTGCTAACCCGGTCCGGCTCCTCCCCCCCGAGCCGGGCCGTGGATAGACGACCCCCGCTCTCCCCCCCGGCGGGGGTCGTCGCATGTCCGGGGCCATTTTCCTAGGCAATTGAGCCTCCAGGGAGTGGCGTGACGGGCGGTTCAGGGGGGTGCTCCGGCGGTTTTCCAGCCGCTGTCGAGGCTTCTTCGCGTCCGCTCATTTGTCACTCTCCGTAGTGGATCGAGCGTCATATTGGTATACCCGATGCGTCAATTCCGAACTGCTTTGGCCCCCGTCCGAGTGAGCTCGGTTATCCACAGGCTCGGGTTATCCACAGGCATTGCGAACTCGGCTGACGCATTCCGCGCCGTCCCCCACCGTGGTGTCCGCGACGCTGCGCCGACCCACCCGGGCCGCCGCGGTTGATGCGCCGTCAGACCGATCCCGCACCACGCGGAGGCCCGCCTTGTCCGCATTCGTCACCGACCCGCACGCCACCGGCCCCGAGCCCCCGCCCGGGCCGCTGATCCTCACCGCCGACGAGACCCTCGCCGAACAGCTCACCCGCCTGTGCGCCGCCGCCGGAGCCGAACCACGGCTGCTCGGCGGAGCCCCACCACCCGTCCGACTGTGGGAGAACGCCCCACTGGTGCTGGTCGGCGACGACCTCGCCGAGCAGTGCGCCGGCCTGCCCCGCCGGCCCGGCGTACTGCTGCTCGGGCTCGACCTCGACGACGGGGAGATCTGGGTGCGCGCCGTCCGGCTCGGCGCGGAGCACGTGCTGTTCCTGCCGGACGCCCAGCCCTGGCTGCTCGACCGGATCGCCGACGCCACCGAAGGCGTCGGGCCGCCCGCGCTCACCGTCGCCGTGCTCGGCGGGCGCGGCGGCGCCGGGGCCTCCACGCTGGCCTGCGCGCTCGCGGTCCGCGCCGCCCGGGCCGGGCACCGCACGATGCTGATCGACGGAGACCCGCTCGGCGGCGGACTCGACGTCCTGCTCGGCGCCGAACAGGCCGGCGGCCTGCGC
>NZ_BMRI01000035.1:17874-64511 GCF_014648555.1 Kitasatospora griseola | reverse complement strand
TGGCCCGACCTGGCCGCCTCGCGCGGCCGGATCAGCGGTGCCGAGCTGGCCAAGGCGCTGCCCGAGCCACACCGCCTCAGCGCCCTGTCCTGGGACCGCTCGGACATCCTGACCATCCCCGCCGAAGCCATGCGCAGCGTGCTGGCCGCGGCCCGCAGACGCGGCGGGCTGGTCGTCCTGGACCTGCCCAGACACCTCGACGAAGCGGCCGCCCAGGCCCTCGAACAGGCCGACACCGGGCTGCTCGTGGTCCCCGCCGAGCTGCGCGCGCTGGCCGCCGCCGACCGGGTCGCCGCAGCCGTCCGGATACGGCTCGCCGACCTGCGCGCCGTCGTCCGCACCCCCGGGCCGTCCGGCCTCACCGCCGCGGATGTCGCGCGCGGCCTGCACCTGCGCCTGGCCGGGGAGCTCGCCCCCGAGCCCGGCCTCGCCCTGGACGCCGAACGCGGCGCCCCGCCCGGCCTGCGGGACGGCGGGCCGCTGGCCCGGTTCTGCGGGCGATTCCTGACCGAAGCGATGCCGCCCGTCGTGGCGGCCTGAGGAGAACCCATGGCCAACCGCCTGCACGCCGTCGACACCCACGCCGTCGACCCCCGCACCGGTGAGCTGCCGTCCGCCCGACAGCCCGTCACCCGCACCCATCGGCGCATCCCGGTGCCTCGCGCCCGGGCCCTGCTCGGCGCCCCGCCGGGGCCCGCCGAGGAGGTCGCCCCGACCGAAGCCGGCCCGCCCGTGCGCTATCTGGTCCGCCGAAAGCCGCCGGCCGCCCCCGAACGGAACGGACCGCCGGGCGGCCTGCCCGCCGACGGCGCCGCCGAACTCGTCGACGCCGTCCGGCTCCGGCTCGCCGAGGCGGGCGCCGCGCCCACCACGGGCTCGGTCGCGGCCGCGCTGCGCGCAGCCCGGCCGCCGCTGGGCGGGGCCGACGTGCTCAACACCGTCCGCAGCCTGCGCGCCGAGATCGTCGGCGCCGGGCCGCTCGACCCGCTGCTGGCCGAGCCCGACGTCACCGACGTCCTGGTCAACGGACCCGACCAGATCTGGATCGACCGCGGCAAGGGCCTGGAGCGCGCACCCCAGGTGCGCTTCCCGAACACCGACGCCGTCCGCCGGCTCGCCCACCGGCTGGCCACCGCCGCCGGGCGCCGCCTGGACGACGCCCGGCCCTGGGTGGACGCCCGGCTGTCGGACGGCACTCGATTGCACGCCGTCCTTCCGCCGATCGCCGCCGACTGCACCCACATCTCGCTGCGCACCTGCCGCAGCACGCCCTTCACCCTCGCCGAGCTGGTGGCCGCCGGCGCCCTGCCGCCGTCCGGCGCCGACCTGCTGGCGGCCGTGCTCCGGGCCCGGCTGTCGCTGCTGATCTCCGGCGGCACCGGCAGCGGCAAGACCACCCTGCTCGCCGCGCTGCTCGGGCTCGTCCCGGCCAACGAACGCATCGTGCTGGCCGAGGACTCCGCCGAACTCCGGCCGGACCATCCGCACGTCGTCAGGCTCCAGTCGCGCCCGCCCAACCAGGAGTCGCTGGGCGAACTGACCCTGCGCGACCTGGTCCGGCAGGCACTGCGGATGCGGCCCGACCGGCTGGTGGTCGGCGAAGTCCGCGGCGCCGAGGTGGTCGACCTGCTGGCCGCCCTCAACACCGGCCACGAAGGCGGCTGCGGCACCGTCCACGCCAACACCGCCGCCGACGTGCCCGCCCGGCTGGAGGCCCTCGGCTCGCTCGCCGGCCTCGACCGGCAGTCGCTGCACAGCCAGCTCCGGGCCGGCCTCGATGCCGTCGTCCACCTCGGCCGCGATCGTGCGGACGGCCGCCGGCGGGTCACCGGCCTGCACCTGCTGGCCGCCGACCCGGACGGGCTGACCGCAACCACCACCGCCGTCCACTTCGACCGTGACGGGCGCAGCCGACCCGGCCCCGGGTGGGCCCGGCTGCGGGAGCTCTGCGCCGAACGCGGCGTCGAGCTGCCCCCGCACCCCGAGGCACCCTCCGAGGCCGACCCGGCCGGCGCGGTTGACGTGGTTGACGCGCCGGCCGGCGAACCCCGAGTGGAGGCGTCATGACGCTGTGTCAGATCGAGTTGGTGTGGATGGTCGGGCTCTGCGTGATCGGGGTGGTGGCGTGGCGGCTGCTGCGCTCCGAGGTCAGGAGGTCGTGATGGCAGGGGAGTTCGAGGTCGTTGCGGCGATGGCGTCGGCCCGGGGCGCCACCTGGGCGGCAACCCTGCTGGGCGCGGTTGCCGGGCTCGGGGCGGCGCTGCTCGGAGCGGCCTGGCTGACGGTGGCCCGGCGTCGACAACGCGGTGACGGGCGGCTGCGACGCCTGCTGAACGGGCATCGGGGGCCGGACGGTCGGCTCGCACGGGTCCGGGCCGGGTGGCGGCGACGGCGACCGCGCTGGCTGGTGCCCGAACTGCTGCTGCTCCCGGCCGGAGCGGCGGCCGGGCAGAGCACCGCCTCGGTGCTCCCGCTGATCGGGGCGGCCTGTGCGGTGGTTCCGGTCCGCCGGTGGCGTGCCCGCTACGCCGCAGGCCGGGCGGCACGGCAACGGGCGGCAGCGGTGATCGACCTGTGCGCCGGCCTCGCGGCCGAACTGCGCAGCGGCGCGACGCCCGAGCAGGCCATGTACTCGGTGGTCTCCCGGTCCGCCCCCGACTGGGCCCGCAGGCTCGGCCCCGAGCCGACGGCCCGGCTGGCGGCGGGTCGCTACGGGGCGGACCTGCCCGCCGCCCTCCGGCAGGTGGCCGAACTGCCCGGCGGGGAGGGCGCGGCGGCGGCCGCGGCCTGCTGGCGGGTCAGTACCGAGAGCGGCACCGGGTTGGCGTTCGGGCTGGAACAGGTCGCGGACGCGCTGCGCGCCGAACGCGCCCTTGCCGAGGAGATCGCGGGCGAACTCGCCGGTCCACGTACCACCGTGATCGTGCTGGCCGCCCTGCCCGCGGTGGGCATGGGCCTGGGCAGTGCACTCGGCGCCCACCCGGCGCAGGTCCTGCTGCACACCCCGGCCGGTCTGCTCAGCCTGCTCGCCGGGGCCGCCCTGGAGGTCGCCGGCGTCGTCTGGACCGCCCGGATCGTCCGGGCGGCCGAGGACGCCCCAGCCCGGGTCCGGCAGGGGCCCGACTCGGCCAGGCACGCTCCGGCCGGAGCGGCGGCTTCCTCCGGGTGCGGGATCTCCCGCACCCGTCGGGACCGGTGGCTCACCGCCGTGCCACCCCTGACGGGGGACCACCCGCCTGTTCGGGCGGACCAGTGGGCGTGAACGGGTGCGGCGGCCCGGTCCGGGTCCGGGGCGACCCAGTGGGCGGCGCGGGGGAGCCGCGCCAACTGCGGGACGAATGATCCGAGTTCGAGTCGACGGCGGTTCTGATGGCGGTTTCGATGGAGGTTTCCGTGGAGATTTCGGTGGAGGCGAGGTGGGCGGCGTGGTGATCCTGGTGCCGGTGGCCGCCGTGGGGCTGGTCGGTGAGGTGCTGGCGGTGGTGCGGGGGCGGGCGGTCCGACGCCGGGCCGGGCACTGCGTTCCGGCGTTGACGGCCGACCCTGCGCGGGACGGCCGGGGCGCGCAGGTCGAGGAGGCCGCGCGGCGGGCGATCCGATGGCTGGCCGGCGACCGGCCGTCGGCCGTGCTGCTCGGGGTGTCCGCCGCGGTGCTGGTCGGCGGGTGGGCAGGCCTGGCGGTCGGGTTGCTGGTGGGCTGGGCGGGGTGGTGGTGGCTGCCCAGGGTCCGGTCGCCCGGCGAACGTCGGCGGGCCGCGGAGCAGGACTGGCTGGTCCGCCAACTGCCGCTGACTGCCGACCTGCTGGCGGCCTGCCTCGGGTCGAGCGGTTCCCCGGCCGGAGCGGCGTTCGCGGTCGCGGACAGCGTGCCGTCACCGATGCGGGACCGCCTGTCCGGTGTCGCGGCCCAGCTCTCCCTTGGCGCCTCCCCGGAGCGCTGCTGGGAGCAACTGGCCGCCGACTGCCCGCCGATGGCCCCGCTCGCCCGCTGCCTGGCCCGCACCACCCTCAGCGGCGCGCCACCGGCCACCGCGCTCGTCGGCCTCGCCCAGTCCCAACGGGCGGCGGCCGCCCGGGCGGCGCACGCGCGGGTCCGCCGGGCCGGCGTGCTGGCGACCGCACCGCTCGGGCTCTGCTTCCTGCCCGCGTTCGTGCTGATCGGCGTCGTGCCGGTGGTGATGGGCCTGACCGGCACCTTCTCCCAGCGGCTCTGATCCGCACCCGTCGAACGAATCGCCACTCCTACGAAGGGACTTCACCAATGACGACTCTCTCCCTGCCGGTCCGACCGGCATCCGCGGTGCGCGTCGCCCGCGGGCTCGGCGACTGGCTGCGCCACCGGTACCGGACGATGGCGGAGGGGCCGCCGGACGCCGGAATGAGCACCGCCGAGTACGCGATCGGCACGGTGGCGGCCTGCGCCTTCGCGGCGGTGCTCTACAAGGTGGTGACCAGCGGCACGGTCTCCGGCGCACTGTCGGAGATCCTCGACCGGGCCCTTCATGCGGCGTGAACGCCGGGCCGGTCGCGCCAGGTCGCCGGACTCGGGGATGGTCACCGCCGAGACGGCGGTGGCCCTGCCCGCCCTGGTGCTGCTCACGGCCATGTTGATCTGGGGCGTGGTCGCCGCCGGTGCCCAGATCCGCTGTGTGGACGCGGCCCGGGCCGGCGCCCGGGCCGCCGCCCGAGGGGACACCGACGCCGCGTCGGTCGCCGCGGCAGCCGCCCCGCCGGGTGCCAAGGTCACGGTCGCCCTGAACGCCACCACCGCCCGAGTCACCGTCGAGGCCCCGTGCCCCGGTCCGGGTCGCCTTGCCACCGTCCTGTCGGTCCGCCTCACCGCCACCGCGGTGAGCGCCCGGGAGGACGTGCTGATCGAAGACAGCTGAGATCCGAGAGGAGGTAACCGCCATGAGGCAGCACGAGCAGCCCGGCGGAGAGGGCTCGCCCGACCGCGGGTCGGCGACGGTGTGGCTGGTCGCCCTGGGCATGCTGGGGACGGTGGTGTTCTCGGCCTGCCTGATGGTCGGCCAGGTGGTGGTGGCCCGCCACCGCGCCGAGTCGGCGGCGGACCTGGCCGCGCTGGCCGCCGCTCAGCGGCTGCTGCTCGACCCGGACGGCGGCTGCGGCCGGGCGGCCGGGCTGACGCAGGCCCAGGAGCACGCCGAGCTCGTCTCCTGTCGCGTCCTGCCGGGCGAGGACGCCGTGGAGGTGGTCGTCCAGGTCCCGATTCGCGGCCTGCCCGTCCCACTCGGGCCGGCCCGAGCCCGGTCCCGGGCCGGCCCGCTGTGGGCCTGGGGCGACAGCGCCGCCGAAACGGACGCGCCATCAGCCGGTCGCGTCACCGGCCGCGTCATCAGCCGCACCATCGGCCGGGCCGGTCGAGCCGTCGTCGGAAGCGCCGGGGGAGCCCGGAGCGCCGGAAGCGCCGGGGGAGCCGACCGCGTCGGCCGGGTCGGCCGGGTCGGCCGGGTCCGGCCGGTTGGGGGCGTGGGCGAGGAGGGTGGTGAGGAGGCGGATCGCGGCGGCCTTGTCGAGGGGTTCGTTGCCGTTGCCGCACTTGGGGGACTGGACGCAGGACGGGCAGCCGCGGTCGCACTCGCAGGCGGCGATGGCGTCCCGGGTCGCGGTCAGCCACTCCACGGCGCGGTGGAAGCCGCGTTCGGCGAAGCCCGCGCCGCCGGAGTGGCCGTCGTAGACGAAGACGGTGGGGAGCCCGGTGTCGGGGTGCAGCGGGACGGAGACGCCGCCGATGTCCCAGCGGTCGCAGGTGGCGAACAGCGGAAGGAGGCCGATCGAGGCGTGTTCGGC
The DNA here is from genome assembly GCF_014648555.1 of Kitasatospora griseola. GTDB lineage: Bacteria > Actinomycetota > Actinomycetes > Streptomycetales > Streptomycetaceae > Kitasatospora > Kitasatospora griseola. The sequence continues at coordinate 58,700 of NZ_BMRI01000035.1, read as the reverse complement.
GGCGTGGGCCGCTCCGGGGAGTTGGTCGAACGGGATGGTCGCGTCGAGGAGTTGGTCCTCGGTGACGGACCACCAGACGGCCCGGGTGCGCAGGGTGCGGGGCGGCAGGTCGAGCTTGCTCTCGCCGAGGATCTCGCCGGTGGAGATCCGCTTGCGCAGATAGCCGACAACCTGGTTGACCACCTCCACCGAGCCGAAGCTGAGCTGGGCCTCGCCCCACTCCTCGGTGGTGTCGGTGGACAGGATCGAGATCGAGGTGACGTCCCGCGCGGAGGTGGTGTACGGCGGATTCGCGGGGGAGACCAGGGCGACAGAGGACTCCAGGTCGAACTCGCGGACCAGGTAGGTGCGCCCCTGGTGCAGGTGGACGGCGCCGGTGTGCACGGTGGTGTGCGCGGCCTCGGCGTCGACGGTGCCGAGCAGCCGCCCGGTGTCCGCCTCGACGATCTGCACGGGGCTGCCGCCGCTGCCGCGCAGGTCGACGCCGTCCACGGCGCGCTCCCGGCGGGTCCAGTACCAGGAGCCGTCGCTCCGGCGGCGCAGCAGCCCGCGGCGCTCCAGCACCGGGAGCAGCGGCTCGCTGGACGGGCCGAAGAGCTCCAGGTCGGCGTCGGTGAGCGGCAGTTCCGCGGCGGCCGCGCACAGGTGCGGGGCGAGCACGTGCGGGTTGTCGGGGTCGAGGACGGTCGCCTCCACCGGTGTGGCGAACAGCGCGTCGGGGTGGTGGACCAGGTAGGTGTCCAGCGGGTCGTCGCGGGCGATCAGCACCGCCAGCGCGCCCTGGCCCTCCCGTCCGGCGCGGCCGGCCTGCTGCCAGAGCGAGGCCCGGGTGCCGGGGTAGCCGGCCAGCAGGACGGCGTCCAGGCCGGAGACGTCCACGCCGAGTTCCAGTGCGGAGGTGGAGGCCAGACCGAGCAGTCGGCCGGTGTGCAGGTCGCGCTCCAGGGCGCGGCGCTCCTCGGCCAGGTAGCCGCCGCGGTAGGCGGCGACCCGGGCGGCGAGCGGGTGGCCGAGCTGCTCCTGGGCCTGCAGGGCGACCAGCTCGGCCGCCCGGCGGGAGCGGACGAAGACCACGGTCCGGGTGCCGTCGTGGACCAGGTCGGTGAGCAGGTAGCCGGCCTCCGCGGTGGCGGAGCGGCGGACGGGCGCGCCGTGCTCGCCGACGTTCTCGGTCAGCGGCGGCTCCCACAGCGCGAACACCAGCGGGCCGCGCGGCGAGCAGTCCTCGGTGACGGCCGTGGCGGGCAGCCCGGTGAGCCGTTGCGCGGTGACGGCCGGCTCGGCGGTGGTGGCGGAGGCCAGCAGGAAGGTCGGCGAGGCCCCGTAGCGGGCGCACAGCCGCCGCAGCCGGCGCAGCACCTGGGCGACGTGCGAGCCGAACACGCCGCGGTAGGTGTGGCACTCGTCGATCACCACGTACTTCAGCGCCTTCAGGAAGGACGACCAGCGCGGGTGGGCGGGGAGTATCCCCCGGTGCAGCATGTCGGGGTTGGTCAGCACGTACGAGGCGTACTGGCGGACCCACTCGCGCTCCTGCGGCGGCGTGTCGCCGTCGTAGAGCGCCACCCGGACCCGGTCGGGGACGAGTTCGGCGGCGCGGCGGCGCTGGTCGGCGGCCAGCGCCTTGGTCGGGGCGAGGTACAGCGCGGTGGCGCCGCGCCCGTTGCGGGCCTCGGTGCCGGTGAGCAGCTCGCTCAGGACGGGGGCCAGATAGCCCAGCGACTTGCCCGAGGCGGTGCCGGTCGCGATCACCGTGGTCCGCCCGGCCGCGGCCAGGTCCATGGCCTCGGCCTGGTGCGCCCAGGGCAGCAGCACGCCGAGCTCGGCGGCGGCCGCGACCACCTCCTGGCGGATTCCTTCCGGCCAAGGGGCGTAGCGCGCCTCGCGCGCGGGCAATTGCTCCGTATGGGTGAGGCGATCCGACCTGCCGCGCTCGGTGGAAAGGCTTGCGAGCAGGGCCTCGGGCTGGTGGTGACGGGGCGGCATGAAGACCCAGTGTGTCACCGGCGTGACGGAGAATCGCTGTTAACCATCGTGCGCCCATGGTCGCAAGTGGTTGAATGAAGCCCGTGACGGCCGCACGGCCGAGGGCCGCAACACCGAGGCTCCGACCTGACGGTTTGCCGCGCCCTGGGCGTGTGACCATGTGGTCGCAGCCCTTGGGCTGAAGATCGCAATGACGTAGCAAGGCAAGGTGCTGGAGGTTCCGTGGACCTGTCCCTGTCGACCCGTACTGTCGGCGATCGCACGGTCGTCGAGGTTGGCGGCGAGATCGATGTGTACACCGCCCCCAAGCTGCGCGAGCAGCTTGTCGAGCTCGTCAACGACGGCAACTACCACTTGGTCGTGGACATGGAGGGCGTGGACTTCCTCGACTCCACCGGCCTCGGTGTGCTGGTCGGCGGCCTGAAGCGGGTGCGTGCGCACGAGGGTTCGCTGCGCCTGGTGTGCAACCAGGAGCACATCCTGAAGATCTTCCGGATCACCGGTCTGACCAAGGTCTTCCCGATCCACAACTCGGTGGACGACGCCGTCTCGGCGACCGACTGACGTTCCGTCGGTCCGCCGTTCCGACCGAATCTTCTCGATCGACCGCCGCCGGTCGGCCGGGCGATGAGCCCTGCCCGGCCGGCGTGGTCGGTGTTCCCGCCTCCGCCGTGCGGGCCGGTGTGCCCGGCGGTGGGGAGCAACCCCGGAGGGGAGACATGGCAACCGTCGAACTTCGATTCAGCGCACTGCCCGAGCACGTCCGCACCGCCCGGCTGGTGGCCGCCGCGGTGGCCAGACGCGCGGGGGTGGACGAGTCGGTGCTCGACGAGTTGCGACTCGCCGTGGGCGAGGCCTGCTCCCGCGCGGTGGCGCTGCACCAGCGCAGCGGCGTGGACGGTGCGGTCCGGGTCGCGCTGACCGAGCAGGAGAAGCGCTTTCTCATCGAGGTCGCCGACGAGGCCGGCCCGGCGCAGGCCGCCGGCGCCGGGGGCGGCGGCCCGGAGGACGAGGACGCGCTCGGCCTGGCGGTCATCACCGGCCTGGTGGAGGACGTCGAGGTCGGCAACGGCGCGGACGGCGGCGTGATCCGGATGAGCTGGCCGGTCGCCCCGGCCTCCGCCGACGCCTGAGAGCGCCCCGGCTCGCTCCAACCTGCCCGAGCCCGTCCGCTCGCCGCACCCCGCCCACGCGTCCCCACCGAGAGGCTGCGGGCCGCGCTGAGCTGGGCGGATGCCCGGGGCCGCGGCCTTCCCGGCACCCCGATGCGGGCGGCCGTGTAGGTTCGCTGGTCGATGCCCGGGACCGGGTGTCAGCGACCGAAAGGGCCCCGGTGAAGAAGCGACTGGTCACCGTCTCCGCGCTCGGCGCGCTGCTTGCGCTCGCCGCCGTCGGCTGTTCCGCCGACGACTCGGCGAAGCTCGACGGCTGGGCGAAGAACGTCTGCGATGCCGCGCGGGACCCGATCGCGCAGTCCCGGACGGCGCTCGCCGACACCGGGAACGTCAAGGAGGGCGAGTCCCCCGTCGACCTGCAGAAGCGGCTGTCCACCGACCTGGCCGCGCTGGCCGCCACCAACCAGCAGCTGGCGGACGCGGTGGAGAAGGCCGGTGCGCCGAAGATCGACAGCGGGGTGAAGGTCCAGCAGGACGCCGTCAACGAGCTGAAGCAGGTCGCGCAGGGCTACCTGGACGCGCAGAAGAAGCTGGACGGCCTGACCAACGCCGACCAGGCCAAGTTCGCGGACGGCCTGCGCAGCGTCGGCGACCAGGTGCAGCGGCTGTCCCAGGTGTCCACCGGCGCGCTCGCCACCCTGCAGAGCGGCGACCTAGGCGACGCGATCAAGAAGCAGCCCGGCTGCAAGGCGGCCGCCGCCGGCGCGCCCGCCGCCGCTCCGTCCGGAAGCGCCAGTCCGTCGGCCGGCGCCAACCCGTCCGGCGGAACCCAGAGCAACGCGCCGGACCAGGGCGCCGGATCGCCCTCCCCGAGCAAGAGCTGACGTCCGGTCGGCCCGTCGCCGGGTGCGGTGGCCGGGCGGGGCCGGTCGGCGGGGGAGAATGGCGGGGTGACGAACAGCCCCGTTCTTGATTCCGGCCGGACGGCGGAACTGCGGGAGGCGCTGCTCAAGGCCTCCTTCACCGCCGACGGATTGCTCGACCTGCTCGGCCCGGCCGCGTACGCGGCGCTGGCCCGCAGCGAGGCCGTTCCGGCGCTGCGGGCGACCCGCGGCGGCTCGCCGCTGGAGACCCTGGTGCGGCTGTTCCTGCTGCAGCAACCGGTGCCGGAGAGCGCCGCCGCGGCCGCCCTGCCCGTCGAGGGCCTGCTGGCGGACGGCTGGCTGGTGCGCGACGGCGCCGAGCTGCGCGCCACCGTGGACGTGCGGCCGTACGCCGACGAGGTGGCCGGCCTGCCCAGCGCGGACGCCTGGGTGGTGTCCGACCTCGGCTGCGCCGTCGGCGGCGCGGGCGGCATCGGCTCCGGGCGGACGGACGCCGGCATCGAGCGCCGCGACCTGGTGCTCGGGGTGGGCGGCGCGTCCACCACGCTGGCCAACCTGACGGTGCGTCGACCGGTCCGCGAGGTGCTGGACCTGGGCTCCGGCTCCGGTGTGCAGGCGCTGCACGCCGCCCGGCACGCCCAGCGGGTCACCGCCACCGACCTCAACCCGCGGGCCCTGCACTTCACCCGGCTGACCGCCGCGCTGTCCGGCTTCGACAACGTGACCACCGCCGAGGGCAGCCTGTACGAGCCGATCGGCGAGCGGCGCTTCGACCTGATCGTTTCCAACCCGCCGTTCGTGATCTCCCCGGCCGGCCGGTTCACCTACCGGGACGGCGGAATGGCCGGCGACGAGCTGTGCCGCAGCGTGGTGCGCGGCGCCGCCGCCCACCTGGAGCCCGGCGGCTACTGCCAGCTGCTGGCGAACTGGCAGCACGTCAAGGGCGAGGACTGGCACGACCGGCTGGCCGGCTGGGTGGCCGGCACCGGCCTGGACGCCTGGGTGGTGCAGCGCGAGGTGCAGGACGTCGCCCAGTACGCCGAGCTGTGGCTGCGCGACGGCGGCGACCACCGCGGCGACGAGTACCGGGCCAGGTACGAGGAGTGGCTGGACAGCTTCGAGGCGGCCGGCGTGGAGGGCATCGGCTTCGGCTGGATCACCCTGCGGGCGTCCGGTGCGGCCGACCCGGTGGTGCGGATCGAGGAGTGGCCGCACCCGGTGGAGCAGCCGCTCGGCCCGCACATCGAGGAGTGGTTCGCCCGCCAGGACTTCCTGCGCGGCCACGACGACGCCGGACTACTGGCCGCCCGCTACCTGCTCGCCGACGAGGTGGTGCAGGAGCAGATCGGCGCACCCGGCTCCGAGGACCCCGAGCACGTGGTGCTCCGCCACAACCGGGGCATGCGGCGCGCCACCAAGGTGGACACCGTCGGCGCGGGCTTCGTCGGCGTCTGCGACGGCACGCTGGCCGCCGGGGAGATCGTCGACGCGATCGCCCAACTGCTCGGCGAGGACGCGGCGCAGCTGCGGGCCCGGGTGCCCGAGTCGCTGCGGCTGCTCACCGAGCAGGGGTTCATCGAGCCGGTCCGCTGACACGACCGCGGCGGACACGACTCCTGGGCCCGTCGCCGTTGAACCACGTCGAATCGCGTCGAATCGGATGCCGCCCCGGCGGTGACATTGATCACCCGGTGGGTGGACGGGCGTGCCGGGACTCCCGGGTGACCATCGCGGCCCGGCCGCGTTGAACACCCGGGAGCCGGAGCCTTCGGCGGCCGCGTTCACTCGGGCGTTCCCCGTGCGTGGCCCGTCGGATGCCCGGTGTCCGCCGCGGGTTGTCCACCGGCTGCCAGGGTGCTGTCCACAGGCTGTGGGCAGTGCAGGGGGGGACCGGGTGGAGACGCCGACGACGCTGGTGGGCGGGGCGGTCCTGGTGGCCTTCGGGAGCGCGCTGCTGCTGTGGTGCGCCGTGGAACTGCGCCTTCGCCACCACCTGCGCCGCCACGGCGTGCCCGCCACCGCCCAGGTGGTCGCCGACCGGGCCCGGGCCGACGCGATGGACAGCAGCCCGTTGCTCTCCTACCCCGTGGACACCGTCGGCGGGCCGACCGACGCCGGACTCGGCACCGTCCACGAGCTGCGCCCCGACCCGGTGGGCCGCCTGGTGCTGTCCCGCCCGCGCGGGCACACCCCGCTGCGCCGCCCGCCGCGGCTGGCCGCCGGCGCGGCCGTCCAGGTCGCCTACGACCCGCGGCGGCCGTCCCGGGTGGTGCTGGCCGCCCACGAGGAGCTGCCCTCGCTGCCCGCGGACCTGTTCTGGGCGCTCCTCGGGACCTCGGCGCTGGCGGGCGGCCTGACCCTGCTCGCGCTCGCCCTTCGCTGAGCGAACCGGCGCCGAACGCACCCGGGTCGGGCAGACACGCCCCCGGCGAAGCCTGCGTCGGCCGAGCCCGACCCCGACCCCGATCGCCCGCATCCGCCGCCCCGGCGCGGCCCGTCCGGTTACGGAGCGCACTGTTCCGCTCCGTCTCCCGCCGCCGTCCGGTCCTGTTTCCGCGGCGTCCGGGCCTCGGGGAAACTCGCCCGGGCGGCGCGCGGAGTGCGTGGGCCGGATCGGGCGGAAGGCCTGCTTGCCCGGGAAAGACATGCCCCGGGACCGGCCATCGGGTTACCGTTCGAGTGGCGTCGGTCGGCCTTGCCGGTGAAAAAGCGGCATCCGTCCGTTTGACAAGGGTGGCCAGGGTACGGTCACACTCCGCTGGTGGGACCGTCGCTTGTGCGACTGCCCAGGAGCTTTGGTAAACGACCGGGAGAGAAGAGCGAAGGTGTCCCCGAGCAGCGAGACCGCGCACGGCAAGCGACTCGTCATCGTCGAGTCGCCGGCCAAGGCCAAGACGATCAAGGGCTACCTCGGGCCCGGCTACATCGTCGAGGCCAGTGTCGGTCACATCCGCGACCTGCCCGGCACGGCCGCCGAGGTTCCGGACGAGTACACCGGCGAGGTGCGTCGTCTCGGGGTCGACGTGGATCATGACTTCGCTCCGATCTACGTGGTCAACCCGGACAAGAAGTCCCAGGTCACGAAGCTGAAGTCGCTGCTCAAGGAGTCCGACGAGCTCTTCCTGGCCACCGATGAGGACCGCGAGGGCGAGGCCATCGCGTGGCACCTGCAGGAAGTGCTGAAGCCCAAGGTGCCGGTGCACCGGATGGTCTTCCACGAGATCACCAAGGACGCCATCCAGGAGGCCGTGCGCAACCCGCGGCACCTGAACAAGCGCCTGGTCGACGCGCAGGAGACCCGCCGCATCCTGGACCGCCTCTACGGCTACGAGGTCTCCCCGGTGCTGTGGAAGAAGGTCATGCCGAAGCTGTCGGCAGGCCGTGTCCAGTCGGTCGCCACCCGCCTGGTGGTCGAGCGCGAGCGTGAGCGGATCGCCTTCACCTCCGCCTCGTACTGGGACCTGGTCGGCACCTTCGGCACCGGTCGCACGGCCGCCGACGCCGCCAACCCGGAGACCTTCGGCGCCCGGCTGATCTCGGTCGACGGCAAGCGGGTCGCCACCGGTCGCGACTTCGGCACCGACGGCCGGCTGAAGTCCGCCGCCAACACCCTGCACCTGGACGAGCAGGCCGCCCGCACGCTGGCCGCCGCGCTGGAGCAGACCGCGTTCAGCGTCCGCAGCGTCGAGTCCAAGCCGTACCGCCGCTCCCCGTACGCGCCGTTCCGCACCACCACGCTGCAGCAGGAGGCCAGCCGCAAGCTGGGCTTCGGCGCCAAGCGGACCATGCAGGTCGCGCAGAAGCTGTACGAGAACGGCTTCATCACCTATATGCGCACCGACTCGACCACGCTGTCGGACACCGCCGTCACCGCCGCCCGCGCCCAGGTCACCCAGCTGTACGGGGCCGACTACCTGCCGGCCGCGCCGCGCACCTACGCCTCCAAGGTGAAGAACGCGCAGGAGGCGCACGAGGCGATCCGCCCGTCCGGCGACCGGTTCCGCACGCCCGCCGAGACCGGGCTGGCCGGCGACGACTTCCGGCTGTACGAGCTGATCTGGATGCGCACTGTCGCCTCCCAGATGAAGGACGCGGTCGGCCAGTCCGTCACCGTCAAGGTCGGCGGCCGTTCCGCCGACGGCCGGGACGCCGAGTTCTCCGCCTCCGGCAAGATCATCACCTTCCACGGCTTCCTGAAGGCCTACGTCGAGGGCGCCGACGACCCGAACGCCGAGCTGGACGACCGGGAGCGCCGCCTGCCGCAGGTCTCCGAGGGCGACCCGCTGGCCGCCGACCGGCTGACCCCCGAGGGCCACGCCACCAAGCCGCCGGCCCGCTACACCGAGGCCTCGCTGGTCAAGGAGCTGGAAGACCGCGAGATCGGCCGCCCGTCCACGTACGCGTCGATCATCGACACGATCATCAACCGCAAGTACGTGTTCAAGAAGGGCACCGCCCTGGTGCCCTCGTTCCTCTCCTTCGCCGTGGTCAACCTGCTGGAGAAGCACTTCGGCCGGCTGGTCGACTACGACTTCACCGCGAAGATGGAGGACGACCTCGACCGGATCGCGGCCGGCCAGGCCGAGTCCGTGCCGTGGCTCAAGCGCTTCTACTTCGGCGAGGGCGAGGCCACCGGCGCCGCCGTCGGCGCCGCGGACGCGGGCAACGGCGACGGCGACCACCTCGGCGGCCTGAAGGAACTGGTCACCGACCTCGGCGCGATCGACGCCCGGGAGATCAGCTCCTTCCCGATCGGCGACGGCATCGTGCTCCGGGTCGGCCGCTACGGCCCGTACGTGGAGCGCCCCACCGCCGTCGAGGGCGAGCCCGGCCAGCGCGCCGACGTCCCCGACGAGCTGCCGCCGGACGAGCTGACCGTCGAACTCGCCGAGGAGCTGTTCGCCAAGCCCAGCGGCGAGCGCGAGCTCGGCACCGACCCGATCAGCGGCAACCCGCTGGTCGCCAAGGCCGGCCGGTTCGGCCCGTACGTCACCGAGGTGCTCCCCGAGGGCACCCCGAAGACCGGCAAGAACGCCGTCAAGCCGCGCACCGCGTCGCTGTTCAAGTCCATGGACCTGGACACCGTCACCCTTGAGGACGCGCTGCGCCTGCTCTCGCTGCCCCGGGTGGTCGGCGCCGACGCCGAGGGCAACGAGATCACCGCGCAGAACGGCCGCTACGGCCCGTACCTCAAGCGCGGCACCGACTCGCGCTCGCTGACCAGCGAGGACCAGCTGCTCAGCATCACCCTGGACGAGGCGCTGGCGATCTACGCCCAGCCCAAGCAGCGCGGCCGGGCCGCCGCGGCCGCCCCGCTGAAGGAGCTCGGCAACGACCCGGTCAGCGAGAAGCCGGTGGTGGTCAAGGACGGCCGGTTCGGTCCGTACGTCACCGACGGGGAGACCAACGCGACGCTCCGCAAGGACGACGAGGTGGAGACCATCACCCCGGAGCGGGCGTTCGAGCTGCTCGCCGAGAAGCGCGCCCGCGGACCGGTGAAGAAGGCCGCCAAGAAGGCCCCCGCGAAGAAGACCGCCACGGCCGCCAAGAAGACCACGGCGACCAAGACCGCAGCGGCCAAGAAGACGGCGGCCAAGAAGACTACCGCGGTGAAGAAGACCACGGCAGCCAAGAAGACCACCGCGGCGAAGACCGCGGCGGCCGAGAAGCCCGCCGCGGAGAACACATCCGAGGAGAGCTGACGGACACTGCGTAACGGGCCTGTTCGAATCCGGGCGGGCCCGTTAAGGTCGGGGCCGTGCACTCGCTACGCTGACGGTATGACGAGCGAGGAGCCGCCCCCCACCGCACGCGCCGCCGCGAGCGGCCTCCCCGAGGTCGCCCCCGCCGGGACACCCGGCGAACGGGCCCGCGCGCTGCTCCGGCTGCGGCCCTACCGGAAACTCTGGACCACCCAGCTGCTCGGCGGCACCGCCGACCGGCTGTCGGTCCTGGTGTTCGTCCCGCTCACCGTGGTCGCCACCGTGCTCGGCGGGCAGTTCGGGCACGGCTACCGGTCGATCGCGCTGGCCGTCGCCGCCCTGTTCGCGGCCCGACTGCTCGCCTCCGCCCTGTTCGGGGCCGCCCTGCTCGGTCCGGTGCACGCCCTGGTCGGCGGCCGGATCGACCGGCGCTGGAGCCTGCTCGGCGCGGACCTGGCCCGCGCCCTGCTGATCGGCCTCGCCCCCTGGTGGGTGGTCTGGTCGCCCGGCTCCGCCACCTGGCTGCTGCTCGGCTCGGTGTTCCTGGCCGGCGCCGCCGAACGGATCTGGACCATCGGCAAGTCCGCCGCCGTCCCCGCGCTGCTGGCCGTCCCCGAGCAGACCGGCCCGCCGGCCGCCGCCTCGCTGGACGCCGTCCGCACCCTCGACCTGCGCACCGGTTGGGCAGCGCTGCCGCTGGCCGCCACCGGGCTGATCGGCTTCACGCTGGTCAACAACGTGCTCGCCGCGGTCGGCCTGCACTGGCTGCGCGGCCACCAGCTCACCGTCGCCGCGCTCGGCGCCGCCGCGCTGTTCGTCGTCAACGCCGGGCTGCTGTACTTCCAGGAGCTGCCGGCGGGCGCCAACACCGCGCCGCGCTCCCCGCTGCAGGGCCTGCGCGCCCCCACCGACGCGACGCCCGGACCGTCCCTCAAGAAGGGCCGCACCGGCTCCGCCCCCTACTTCACCTTCTCGATCGCCGCCGCCTACGCCGCGATGGCCGGCGTCGCCGCGCTCGGACTGCTCACCGCCACCGAACACCTGGCCGGCCCGATCGGCTACGGCCTGCTGGTGCTCGCCGCCGCCGGCGCGCCCGCCGTCGGCATCCGGCTCAGCCGCGCCACCCTGCCCGGCCTGTCCCGCCGCCGGCTGCTCGCCCTCGGCCTGGTCACCGCCGGCGTGGCGCTGATCCTCGCCGGACTGGTCCTCGACTTCGTCCTGGTGCTGCTGTTCACCGTGCTGGCCGGCCTCGCCGCCGGCGTGGTCATCGCCACCGGGCGCGGACTGCTCGCCCAGGAGATCGAGGAGATCCGCCTCGGCAAGGTCACCGAGCACCTGTACGCGGTGCTGCGGGTGGTCGTCGCCGTCGCCCTGGTCGGCATGCCACTGCTGGCCGCCGGCTACGGCGAGGTCTCGCTCGGCCACGTCGGCACCGGCAGCTTCACCTTCATCCACGGCGGCGCCGCGCTCGCCGTCTCCACCGCCGGACTGCTCACTCTGGTGCTCGCCGCCGTCGTCCTGCTGAAGACCGACGACCAGCGTGGCATCGTCCCGTTCGGCCGCGAGCTCGTGCAGGCCGTCCGCGGCGGCGCCGGGGCCGCGCCGCACCGGGTGGCCGGCAAGGGCTACTTCATCGCCCTGGAGGGCGGCGACGGGGCCGGCAAGTCCACCCAGGCGCAGGCCCTCGCCGAATGGATCCGCGCCAAGGGCCACGAGGTCGTCGTCACCCGCGAACCCGGCGGCTCCCCGATCGGGCAGCGCCTGCGCGCCCTCGTCCTGGACGTCGGCAACACCGGCCTGTCGCACCGCGCCGAGGCGCTGATCTACGCCGCCGACCGGGCCGAGCACGTCGAGAACGTGATCCGGCCGGCCCTGGAGCGCGGCGCCGTGGTCATCACCGACCGCTACATGGACTCCTCCATCGCCTACCAGGGCGCCGGCCGCGACCTGGCGGCCACCGAGGTCGCCCGGATCTCCCGCTGGGCCACCGGCGGACTGGTGCCCGACCTGACCGTCGTCCTCGACGTCGACCCCACCGCCGCGCGGGATCGTTTCACCGAGGCGCTCGACCGGCTGGAGTCCGAGCCCACCGAGTTCCACCAGCGGGTCCGCTCCGGGTTCCTCGCGCTGGCCGCCGCCGACCCGGCCCGCTACCTGGTCGTCGACGGCAGCCAGGCGCCCGCCGCCGTCACCACCGCCGTCCGGCACCGCCTCGACCGCGAGCTGCCGCTCTCCGACCAGGAGAAGGTCGCCAAGGCCGAGCAGGAGCGCAAGGCCCGCGAGGAGGCCGCCCGGCGCGCCGCCGAGGCCGAGGCCGCCCGCAAGGCCGCCGAGGAGGCCGAGCGCAAGCGGCTCGCGCTGCTGGAGGAGCTCCGCGCCGAGCAGGCCGAGAAGGACCGCCTGGCCGCCGAGGAGGCCGCCCGCGTCAAGGCCGAGCAGGAACGCAGGGCCGCCGAGGAAGCCCGCCGCGCCGCCGAGGCGGAAGCCGCCCGCAAGGCCGAGGAGGAGGCGAAGCGGCAGGCCGCCGAGCAGGCCCGCCTCGCCGCCGAGGCCGCCGCCGCGCGCAAGGCCGCCGCGGAGGAGGCCGCCCGGGTCGAGCTCCAGCGCCAGCGCGACCTGCAGCGGGAGGAGCAGCGGCGCCGCGCCGAGGAAGCGCTGCAGCGGGCCGAGGACGCCCGGAAGGCCGCCGAGGCCGAGGCGGACCGGACCGCGGTGCTCCCCAAGGTCGAGGACGCCGAGTCCGACAGCGAGACCACCCGGGAGCTGCCGAAGCCGGTGCTCGACGAGACCGCCGTGCTGCCGAAGGTCGCGGACGACGAGACCGCGGTGCTGCCCAAGGCCGAGCCGGCCCCCGAGCCGTCCCCCGCCCCCAAGCCCGAGCCGACCCCCGCGCCCAAGCCGACCCCCGCGCCCAAGCCCGCTCCCGGGGCCAAGCCGGAGGCCGGGGCCAGGCCGGAGGCCGGGCCCGAGGCCAAGCAGGTGCCGCCCGGGCTGTTCCGCGACGAGGACGACTCCTCGCGCACCCGTGAGCTGCGCCCCCGGCCGGACTGGGCGGAGGAGACCCCGCTCGACGACCTGCCCAGCCTGACCGACAGCCTGCTCGGCTCCCGCGAGGAGTGGGCGCGCTGGGAGGCCGAGGCCCCCGAGCAGCCGGAGCAGGACGAGCAGCCGAAGCGGGGCTGGCTCCGCCGCAAGGACTGACCGTCGGCGCTGCTGCCGCCGCTGTCGAACGGCCCGGGTTGTCACTGGACGGCCCGGGCCGTCCGCTGTGCGGGCCGGGCTGTCCCCGTCCGGCGTTAGGCTCGTCGGGTCGGTGACGGCGAGGAGGAGCGCGGCGTGAGTGTGTGGGACGACCTGGTCGGACAGGACCGGGTGGTCGAACAGTTGCAGGCGGCCGCGCGGGCGGCCCGGGCCTCTGTGCTGGCGGGCCGCGGGGAGGCCCCCGCGGGCAACGCCTCGCTGATGACGCACGCCTGGCTGTTCACCGGCCCGCCCGGCGCGGGGCAGGTGACGGCGGCCCGCGCCTTCGCGGCGTCGCTCCAGTGCACCAGCCCGGACCTGGACCTGGGCGGAACCCCCGGCTGCGGGTTCTGCGACGGCTGCCACACCGTGCTCTCCGGCAGCCACGCCGACGTCAAGCAGGTGCGCACCGACGGCCTGTCGATCGGCGTCGGCGACATGCGCGACCTGGTGCTGCGGGCGGCGAGCTACCCGACCGGCGGCCGTTGGTCGGTGATCCTGGTGGACGCCGCGCACCGCCTCACCGAGGCGGCCGCGAACGCGCTGCTGAAGGGCGTCGAGGAGCCCTCGCCGCGGACGGTGTGGCTGCTCTGCGCGCCGTCCGTGCAGGACGTGCTGCCGACCATCCGCTCGCGCTGCCGGCTGCTGGTGCTGCGCACGCCCCCCGCGGAGGCGGTCGCCGACATGCTGGTCCGGCGCGACGGGGTGGAGCCCGGGGCGGCCCGGCTGGCCGCGCTGGCCGGGCAGGGCGACATCGACCGGTCCCGGCGGCTCGCGGTGGACGAGCAGGCCCGGGCCCGCCGCGCCGAGGTGCTGCGGATCCCGCTGGAGGTCGCGGACCTGGGCGGCTGCCTGGCCGCCGCGCAGCGGCTGGTCGACACCGCGAAGGCCGACGCCGAGGCGCTGGCCGAGACCCAGGACGCCAAGGAGACCGACGACCTGCGGGCCGCGTACGGCGCGGCCGAGGGCAGCCGGGCGCCGCGCGGCATGGCGGGCGCGGTGAAGGAACTGGAGAAGCGACAGAAGAGCCGGGCGACCCGGACCCGCCGGGAGACGCTGGGCGTGGCGCTCGGCGACCTGCTGGGCTTCTACCGGGACGTGCTGGCGGTCCAGCTGGGCGCGGGCGGGGCGCTGGCCAACGAGGACCAGCGGCCGGCCGTGCAGCGAGTGGCCGGCGAGGGCGCCGCGGAGAACACGCTGCGCCGGATCGAGGCGGTGCTGGCCTGCCGGCGGGCGCTGGACCGGAACGTGGACCCGCTGCTGGCGGTCGAGGCGATGACGGTGGCGCTGCGGGCGGGCTGACCTGCGGGGCGGTCGGCGCCGCGGACCGGCCCGGTGACAGTCGATGCCGCAGGCCGGCCGGGTGGCAGTCGACGACGCAGGCCGGCCCGGTGGCGGTCGGCGGTGCGGGCCGATGGCTTCGGGCCCGGTTGTCGTTAGCTCGTTCGAGTGAAGGTGGGGAGACGCCCGTACCGCGCGGCGGTCGGCGGGCGTGCGGTCTTGCACCCTGTGCACTGGCCACGCGCTCGCGTCCGGCCGGTCCTTCCCCGAGGTGGTGCGTCCCCCATGCCCCGATCGCTCCTCGTCCTGTTGCTGCTGGTGGCCGTGGTGGCGGGCAGTTGGCTGGCCCGGTCGGCGATGTCGCGCTGGCGGGACCTGCGGGCCGCGCAGACGTACGAGCTGGCGGCGGAGGCGCGTCCGGTGCTGGTCCGGGCCGGGGCGGCGGTGCTGTGCCTGATGTGCGTGAGCGCGCTCGGGGTGGCGGTGCTGGCGGGCCTGCGGCCCGGCCGGGTGGCGGTGCGGCAGGCGGTGGCGGCGGTCGGCACGGAGCGGCCCGCCGCGGCGCCGCCCGCGCCCGCGCCGGTGGAGGTGCTGTTCAGCAACGTGGGCCGTCCGGCGGGCGGTGAGCTGCTGCAGGGCGAGGTGCCCGGTCCGGACGGGCGGCCGCGCGCGGTGCGGGTGTGGCTGCCCGCCGAGTACCGGCAGGAGCCGGCGGCCCGGTTCCCGGTGGTCGTGGTGCACTCCGGGACGGCCGGGCGGACCGCCGACCAGGACCTGCCGGACGTGTTCGACGGCGCGGCGTCGGCCGTCGAGCTCGGCCGGGCCCGCCCGTTCGTGCTGGTCGCCCCCGAGGCCCCGAGCGGCACCGGCCACCCGTGCGACCTGGTGACCGCCGTCCCGCAGGCGGTCGCCGACGACCAGGCGCTGCGCGCGGCGGTCGGCGCGGTCTTCCGCACCCGTCCGGCCGGCCCCGACGGCTGGGCCGTGCTGGGCGTGGACGACGGCGCGCCGTGCGCGGCCGCGGCCGGACTGACCCGCCCGGACCTGTACGGGGCGGCCGCGGCCGTGTCCGGCCGGTACGACGGGCGGGCGCTGGCGGCCGCCGCGGGCGAGGCCTCGGCCGGGACGGCGCCGCGGCTGCTGCTGGCCGCGGCGAAGCGGGACACGGACGGCCTGGCCTCGGCCCGGGAGGTGCAGACGGCGCTGCGGGACGCCGGGGCGCGGGCGGAGGTGCGGATCTCCGACCTGGTCCAGGACTACTCGGCGGACCGGGAGCAGCTGCGGCTGGTCCGGGTCGCGATGCAGTACCTGACGGAGCAGCTGCCGAAGCCCTGAACCGGGCCCGCCGACCGACGCGTTCCGCGGTGTGATGATCAGCCTCCGGGGTGGCGGTCGGGGGCCCGGGCGCGGCGGCCGCGGTCACGGGGCGTGTCGTTCCGACGGCTAGGCTCGACCTCCCGGCGACGGCCGGGTCGGTCGGCCGGTGGGCCGGCCCGTTCCAGGGGAGAGGACCCACGTTCATGAGAGTCGCCCGGCCCCGCCGGTTCCTGTCCGCCGCCGCGGTGGCCGCCGCCGCGTCCCTGCTGCTGGCGGGCTGCACCTCGGGTCATCCGGCGCCCACGGCGAGCGGCTCGCCCGGCAGCCACGCGCCGGCCCCCGCGAACGGCGTCACCCCGCTGGAGGCGCTGCCCACCGAGCTGCCGGCCGGGCTCGCCCCCTACTACGCGCAGCAGCTGAGCTGGAAGCCGTGCACCACGGACTTCGAGTGCACCACCTTCAAGGTGCCGCTGGACTACGCCCACCCCGGTGACGGCCACGACGTGGAGCTGTCCGCGATCCGCAAGCCCGCCGCCGACCAGGGGCACCGGCTGGGCTCGCTGCTGCTCAACCCGGGCGGCCCCGGCGGCTCGGCGATCGAGTACGTGCAGAGCGTCGCGTCGCGCTACGACGGCGGGGTGCGCTCCAGCTACGACCTGGTGGGCTTCGACCCGCGCGGCGTCGGCAGGTCCGCGCCGATCACCTGCCTGAGCGGCGACCGGATGGACGCCTACGCGGCCGCCGACGTCACCCCCGACGACCAGTCCGAGATCGACGCCCTGGTGGCCGTCGACAAGGAGTTCGCGGCGGGCTGCTCGGCCCGGGCGGGCGAGCTGCTCGGCCACGTCTCCACCGTCGAGGCGGCCCGGGACATGGACATGCTGCGGGCGCTGGTCGGCGACCGGAAGCTCAACTACGTCGGCAAGTCGTACGGCACCTTCCTCGGTGCGACCTACGCCGGGCTGTTCCCGAGCAAGGTCGGCAGGGTGGTGCTGGACGGCGCGATGGACCCCTCGCTGGACGCCGTCACCGGCAACACGACCCAGGCCGGCGGCTTCGAGACCGCGTGGACGGCGTTCGCCAAGGACTGCGTCAAGCGCGACGACTGCCCGGTCGGCCGCACCGAGCAGGAGGCCGGCGACAAGCTCGCCGCCCTGTTCAAGAAGCTCGACGCGGAGCCGATGTCCACCGGCGCCGACCGTCCGCTCACCGAGGCCCAGGCGCTCACCGGCGTCGCCGAGGCGATGTACAGCGAGGCCCTGTGGCCGCACCTGCGCGCGGCCCTGGCGAGCGCTCAGAACGGCAGCGGCAGCGGGCTGCTGCAGCTCGCCGACCAGTACTACAGCCGCAACGCCGACGGCAGCTACGACAACCTGATGTACGCCAACATGGCCGTCAACTGCGTCGACCTGCCGGCCTCGTTCACCGACCCGGCGGCGGTCACCGCCGCGATCCCGGCGTTCGAGAAGGCCGCGCCGCACTTCGGCCGCGACATGGCCTGGATGGCACTCGGCTGCGCGTACTGGCCGGTCAAGCCCACCGGCGTCCCGCACACCGTCCGGGCGGCCGGCGCCGACCCGATCGTCGTGGTCGGCACCACCCGCGACCCGGCCACCCCCTACGCCTGGGCCAAGTCCCTGGCCGGGCAGCTGGAGTCCGGGCGACTGCTCACCTACGAGGGCGACGGGCACACCGCGTACGGGCGGCACAACACCTGCATCGACGACGCGGTGAACCACTACCTGCTCAGTGGGGCGGCGCCCGACAACGGGAAGGTCTGCACGGACTGACCCTCGTCGTGGTCCGCATGACGGGACCATCTGTCAGGAGTGTTTGTGCGTGAAGGGGCTGGCGCTAGCATGGCGCAGCCCCTTCGGCGTTCCTTGCCTCCCGGACCCTTGGAGACCGTCGTGCTCGGCGTCCACGACCTGACCACCTACATCCTCGGCGCACTGGTCATCGTCCTGCTGCCCGGACCGAACTCCCTCTACGTGCTCTCGGTCGCCGCCCGCAAGGGCGTCCGCACCGGCTACCGCGCCGCCTGCGGCGTCTTCCTCGGCGACCTCACCCTGATCAGCCTCACCTCCCTCGGCGCGGCCTCCCTGCTGCGTGCCAACCCCGCGGTCTTCGCGGTGGTCAAGTTCGGCGGCGCGGCCTACCTGCTCTGGATAGGCCTCGGCATGCTGCGCGCTGCCCGGCAGATGTGGCGCGAGCGGGCGGTCGTCACCGGCGCCGACTCCGATTCCTCCGCCGAGCAGGACACCGAGCGCCCGTTCCGCCGCGCGCTGGTCATCAGCCTGCTCAACCCCAAGGCGATCCTGTTCCTGCTCTCGTTCTTCACCCAGTTCGTGGACACCGACTACGGCGCCCCCGCCCTCTCCTTCGCCCTCCTCGGCGGCGTCCTGCAGACCTTCTCCTTCCTCTACCTCTCGCTGCTGATCTTCGCCGGCACCTCCCTCGCCAACGCCTTCCGCCGCCGCAAGCGCCTCTCCGCCGGCCTCACCTCCTCGGTCGCCGTCCTGTTCGCCGGCTTCGCCGCGAAACTCGCCGTCTCCTCCGCCTGACCGGCCCGCCCCACCACCGCGTACGGACCACCCCGGAAACTGTGTAGACTGACCCGCGTTGCCAATGCGACCCTGGTTCCACCAGCCGGTCTGTCCTGGCAGCGGTGCCGCCTTAGCTCAGTTGGCCAGAGCAACGCACTCGTAATGCGTAGGTCATGGGTTCGAATCCCATAGGCGGCTCCAAGAAACCCCAGGTCATCGCTTCTGACCTGGGGTTTTTGCGTTCCTGTTCCGATATCGAAGATCAGGATGTCCGAGCGGAATGTGAAGTTCCGGTAGAGCCCCCGGCCGGTGGGTTGCAATTCGGTGCCTCGACATGGGCGAGCGGCGGATGGATCGTGTCGAAGTGAGATGTCCGAACTGTATTGCTTTGGCCGTTCGCCTTCCCCGGTTATACCAGGGGTCCTGTCGGATTCTTGCCAGTGCGGCCATGGCGGATCTGACACGATTGAACCGTGCTGGGCGCGGGATTGCGCGGCCGGGCACCTGGAGCTGCCCCTGGCGGCCGGACGCCCCCCGGCCGGCCGCCACGGGCTGGATGGCGACTGGTCGAACTGGTCCGGAGGAGGTACGTCATGGCAGCTGATGGAGGGGAATTCCGGCTGGAGGAAGACACGGAGATCCTGCGGGATCAGGTTGTTTTCCACAGAATGTCCCTCGGGGAGTACTGCCGTGAGTTCTCGGAATCCGAGTTGGACGAGCGACTCGTTCCGTGGTCGCGGGTGACCATCGCGGGGATTCTCCGCGAATTGACCAACTACGAATTCGACTGGTCCGACTGCGTCCACCGGCATGTGGGCATGGTCGTGCGGAACGAGCAGCCGCGGCACCGGAACGGCGAAGCGGACGTGTTCGACACCTGGCAGGTGGCCTGCACCCGCTCGCGGCTCGCCGCGGACCACCTGGAATCGCTGTGCGCGCAGGGGAAGTTCACCGACGAGCGGCTCCGGATGGCGCTGCTGCCGCTCGGCGCGACGTACGCGCGGTACCTGGCCCAGCTCCAACTGCTGCGCACCGAGCGCCAGTAGCGGCGCACGGAGGCCCGCGGCCGGGTGGCGCGGTGCGGATCCTCGCGCCACTCGGCCCGGTCCGGGGCCCGGAACCCGCAGGTGCCGGCCGGACCGGGCCGAGGGCGTGGGGTCACACGATGATTCCGGCGCCCACGGTGTGGTTGGTCGACTCGTCGATCAGGATGAACCCGCCGAGCGTCCGGTTCCGGCGGTACTCGTCGAAGACCAGCGGCGCGGTGAGGCGGAACCTGACCCGGCCGATCTGATTGCAGGTCAGCTCAGCCGCCGGCGTCTCGTGCAGGGTGTTGATGTCGAGCTGGTGGTCGATCGCCTCGACGCTCGCCCGGACGCGGCGCGTCGTGTGCTTGAGCACGTAGCGCTGCTGCGGGACGAGTGGCGCCGTTTCGTCCATCCAGCAGACGAGGGCCTCCAGTTCGCCGGCGACGGTCGGCACGTCCTGCGGCGGGCAGAGCAGGTCGCCCCGGGAGACGTCGAGCTTGTCGGAGAGCTGGACGGTCACCGACATCGGCGGCCGGGCCTCGGTGACCGGGCCGGACGGCGAGTCGATCCGGGTGACGGTGGTGGTGGTCCGCGACGGCATGACCAGCACCTCGTCGCCGGTCCGCAGGACGCCGCCGGCGACCTGGCCGGCGTAGCTGCGGTGGTCGGTGACCGTGACGGACTGCGGGCGGATCACGTACTGCACCGGGAACCGCGTCCCGGTCCCGAGGTCGGCCGACCCCGCGGGCGCGCTCTCCAGCAGCTCCAGCAGGGGCGGCCCGTCGTACCACGGCATGTTCTCCGACCGGTTCACCACGTTGTCGCCCCGCAGCGCCGACACGGGGAGCACGGTGACCCGCTTGGTGCCGATCTGCCGCGCGTACTCCGTGAATTCGGCGCGGATCTCCTCGAAGCGGTCGCGGTCGAACCCGACCAGGTCCATCTTGTTCACGCACAGGACCAGGTGCTCGACGCCCAGCAGGGTGCAGAGGATGGCGTGCCGACGGCTCTGCTCCACCAGGCCCTTGCGGGCGTCGGCCAGGATGAGCGCGAGATCGGCCGTCGACGCCCCGGTGACCATGTTCCGGGTGTACTGGCTGTGCCCCGGGGTGTCGGCGACGATGAACTTCCGCTTGGGGGTGGAGAAGTAGCGGTAGGCGACGTCGATGGTGATGCCCTGCTCGCGCTCGGCCCGCAGGCCGTCGGTGAGCAGCGACAGATCGGTGTAGTCGTCGCCGCGGGCGTGCGACACCGCCTCCACGGCGGCCAGCTGGTCGTCGAACAGCGACTTGGTGTCGTAGAGCAGACGGCCGATGAGCGTGGACTTGCCGTCGTCGACGGAACCGGCCGTGGCGAATCGCAACATGCTCATCAGAAGTACCCCTCACGCTTGCGATCTTCCATGGCGGACTCGCTGACCTTGTCGTCGCCGCGGGTGGCGCCGCGCTCGGTCAGCCTGGTGCTGAGCAGCTCCTCGATGACGTCCTCGGGCGTGGTCGCGTCGGAGACGACGGCGGCCGTGCAGGAGGCGTCGCCGATCGTGCGGTACCGCACCCGCGCCGTGAACGGCTCCTCGCCGGGCCGCACCGGGAGGTGCTTGTGCACGCCGTAGAGCATGCCGTCGCGGCTCACCACCGTGCGGTCGTGGGCGTAGTACAGCGCCGGCAGCTCGATCTCCTCCCGGGCGATGTAGTTCCAGATGTCGACCTCGGTCCAGTTCGACAGCGGGAACACCCGGATGGACTCGCCGGGGCGCACCGACGGGTTGTACAGCGACCAGAGCTCGGGACGCTGCCGCTTCGGGTCCCACTGGCCGAACTCGTCGCGGAAACTGACGACCCGTTCCTTGGCCCGGGCCTTCTCCTCGTCGCGGCGGGCGCCGCCGAAGAGCGCGTTGAGGCGGTGCCGTTCCGCGGTCTGGAGCAGCACGGGCGTCTGGATCGCGTTGCGCATGCCCGACCGGGGTTCGACGACGAGCCCCGAGTCGATCCCCTCCTGCACGCTTCCGACGATCAGCTGCGCGTCGAGTTCGGCGACCAGCTTGTCCCGGAGGTCCAGCACCTCGTCGAAGTTGTGGCCGGTGTCCACGTGCACCAGCGGGAACGGGATCCTGGCGGGGGCGAAGGCCTTCTGGGCCAGGCGGAGCATCACGATCGAGTCCTTGCCGCCGGAGAACAGCAGGCCCGGGCGCTCGGCCTCCGCGACGACCTCGCGGAGGATGAAGATCGCCTCGGCCTCCAGGGCGGCCAGGTGCTCGGTGTCCGATGCCGCGCGCGGGTCCGCGGCCGTCCGGTCAGCTGAGGAGCGGGGCATCGAGGTCCTCCTTCGCGAGGGATGTGGAAGCGGGTCCGTCGGGCGTCGCCGCGGGCGGCTGCTGCTTCGGCACGACCCGGCGCAGGATCGGCCCGGTCATCGCCGTGGTGACCAGCGCCATGCAGACGAACATGGCGAACAACGCGGGTGTGAGCACGCCGAGTTCGACGCCGAGGTTGAGCACGATGAGCTCGGTGAGCCCGCGGCAGTTCATCATCGCGCCGATCGCCAGGGACTCCCGCCGGCTGTGGCCGCCCACTGCGAGCGCCGCCACGGTGCCGCTGCCGAACTTCGCCACGACGGCCACCACGAGGACCGCGAGGCAGGTCAGCCACGCGGTCGTGCCGCTGAGCGTGTTCAGCTGGGTCCGGAGACCGACGATGGCGAAGAACAGCGGCAGCATCACCCAGACCGTGATGCCCTGGATCTTGCCGGCCATCTCGCGGAACAGCGGCGACTGGCGGGGCATCACCACGCCGGCCATGAACGCGCCGAAGATGGTGTGGACGCCCATCCGGTCGGTGGCGAGCGCGCTCACCAGGACCAGGCAGATCAGCCCGGCGGAGACCCCGTCGCGCACGGACGGGCGGCGGTCCGCCCATTGCAGGGTGCGCGCCAGCAGCGGCCGGACGATCAGCATCATGATCACCACGAAGGCCGCCATGTAGGCGACCGCCAGGACCGCGGACGTCACCGAGGTGCCGCGCACGATGGCGATGACCACCACCAGCAGGCTCCAGCCGGTGGCGTCGCCGATCCCGGCGGCCGCCATGCCCGTCACGCCCAGCGGGCTGTGCAGCATGCGCCGTTCGGCCAGGATCCTGGCCAGCACCGGGAACGCGGTGATGGCGAAGGAGAGCCCGATGAACAGCAGGTAGGCCGTCATGCCGGCCCCGTTGGACGGGTAGCGGTGGTAGAGCCACAGCGCCATCGAGATGCCGATGAGGAACGGGATCGCGGTCGACGCGTGCCCGATGACGAGACCGGTGCGGGTGCTCCGGCGGAGCAGTCCGGACGGCAGTTCGGCGCCGACCAGGAACATGAAGAAGACCACGCCGAGTTGGGCCAGCAGGTCCAGCTGCGGCAGGACCGAAGCGGGGAACAGCGAGTGCTGCACCTGCGGTGCGAGGGCGCCCAGCACGGACGGACCCAGCACGAAACCGGCCACCAGCTCGCCCACGACGGCCGGTTGGCCGCACCGCCGGGCCACTGCGCCGCCGAGGGCGGCGACGGCGATCACCACGGAGGCGGCGATGAGCAGGCGGAACAACGGTCCGCCGGCGCCGGCCGGATGGGCCGCGGCCTTGGCGGTGGCCCCGCCCGCGTGGTGGGTCAGCAGAAGAGCCACCGCGGCGGCCACCGGCACCAGTACAGTGATCGAATAGACGCTAATCCAGCGCCTCATAGCCAGTTCTCCGTTCGGATGGGCAGAGGCCGGGATCGGTAACGGATGTCAGCCTCCGGCGATGGGCCCCCACGGGCCTGCGCCACGGGGGACACAGCGTGGGGGAGGTTCGGGCGATGAGCAGGTTTGCGGTGGTCTCCGGGGGTGGCACCGGGATCGGCAAGGCGGTGGCCGCGGCACTCGTGGCCGAGGGGGCGGAGGTGCTGCTGCTGGGTCGGCGCGCCGAGGTCCTGGACGCCGCGGTGGCGGAACTGAACGAAGCCGCGGGCGGGAAGCAGGTCCGGTCGCTGACGGCCGACCTGGCCGAGCCCGCGGACGTGGCCCGGATCGCCGACGGCCTCGCCGCGGCCGGCCGGCCCGTCGACGTGCTGGTCAACAACGCCGGCGGAAACCTCGCGCCGCAGCCGTCGGAGGACCTCGGGCAGATCCGCCGGGACTGGCTGGCCAACTTCACCGGCAACGTGCTGCCCGTCGTGCTGCTGACGCAGGCCCTGCTGCCGGTGATGGCCCGCCCGGGCGGCCGGATCGTCACCGTCGGCTCGGTCGCGGCGCTGCGCGGCTCCGGCTCGTACGGCGGAGCGAAGGCCGCGCTGCACCCGTGGTCCTCCGAGCTCGCGCTGAAGGTCGCGCCGGAGGGGATCACCGTGAACGTGGTCGCGCCCGGATACATCGGGGGCACCGAGTTCTACGGCGACCGGATGTCCGACGAGTTCCACGCCGACCGGTCCCGCCAGGCCCCGGTGGGCCGCGGCGGAACCGTCGAGGAGGTCGCCGCGGCCGTGCTCTACCTGGCGGGCCCCGGCGGCGGGTTCACCACCGGCCAGGTGCTCCAGGTCAACGGCGGCGCCGTCACGGGCCGCGGCTGACCTGTCCCGCACGGCCGGAGGGGTCACCGGGCGTCCAGTGACCCGAGCGACTTGTGGGCCTCGGCGACCACCCGGGCGGCGAGCGTGGCGGAGGAGCCGAGGTAGCCGTCCGGGTTGAAGATCTCGGCCAGCTCCGCGGCGCTGAACAGGCCGCTGATCCGGGGGTGCTCCGCCAGGAGGGTCCGCACCGGCCGGCCCTCCTGCTGGGCCTGCTGGGTCAGGTCGTAGACGGCCTCGTGCGCCCGCTGCTTGCCGATCTGCTGACCCAGGGCCAGCATCAGCCGCTCGGACATGATCTTGTCCGCGACGGCCTCGGCGTTGGCCCGCATCCGGTCGGTGTGGACGATCAGCCCGGTGACGCTCTCCAGCATCATCGTGCAGGCGGCCAGGCAGTAGTGGGCGATGTCGGGCACTACTGCCCACTCGATGCGCAGCGCCCGGGAGTCGCGCTCGTGGTCGCCGATCAGGGCGGCGAGCGCGGCGGCGGCCTGCCCGCTCGCCAGCCGGGCCATGACGACGATCTGCTCGGCGCGCTCGGGGTTGCGCTTGTGCGGCATGGTGCTGCTGCCGACCTTGCCCGGCCGCCAGGCCTCCGAGACCTCGCCGAACTCGGGCCGGGACAGGGTCCGGATCTCGTCGGCGATGCGGCCGAGGGTGCCGGTGACCATGGCCAGCACCGTGACGAACTCGACCGGGCGGTCCCGGGCGGCGTGCCACACGGTGGTCGGCACCTTCAGGCCGAGCCGGTCGGCGAACCGGTCCAGCAGCGCCGGCCCGAGCTCGCCGAAGCCCGCCATGCTGCCCGCGCCGCCGAACAGTTGGGCCGCCACGGCCCGCTCGCGGAGCGCGGTCAGCCGGTCGCGGTGGCGCAGCAGTTCGTCGGTCCAGCCGGAGACCTTCAGGCCGAAGCCGATCGGCAGGGCCGGCTGGGCGTGGGTGCGGCCCAGCATCACGGTCTCGGCGTGCTCGGCGGCCAGACCGGACAGGCAGTCGATGAGCCGGGCGACCTGGGGTTCGAGGACGTCCAGCACGTCGCGGATCTCCAGGCTCTGCGCGGTGTCCTGGATGTCCTGGGTGGTGGCGCCGTAGTGGATGTACTGGCCGGCCTCCGGGCCGCAGACGGTCTCGAAGACGCGCAGCAGGCCGACGAGGGAGTGCCCGGAGTCCTCGATCGACTCCTGGACGGCGTCCAGGTCGAGGAGCTCCAGCTTGGCGGACGCGGCGATCTTCTCGGCCATGTCCTGCGGGATCAGGCCGAGTTCGCCCTGGGCCAGGGCCAGCGCGGCCTCGATGTCCAGCCAGCGCTGGTTGCGGCAGACGTCGCAGAAGATGCGGCGGCTGTCGGGCGTGGCGTAGCGGTTGCCGTAGAAGCGGGAGTCGGTGATGTGGCCGCGGTCGTGGCGACAGGACTCGGTGGTGACGGCGTCGTGGGTGTGGGTGCTCATCGTTGGGCTCCGTAGGGTGTGGCGGCCAGGAGGGCGGGTACGGCGTGCCGGGTCGTTCACCCGACGGCTCCCCGGGAGCGGAGGTCCGGCTCCCGGGGCGGGGATGTTCAGGCGCGGATGTCGCTGAGCGTGAGGTACGGGCAGTGGCCGTAGGCGGGCGCGTCCGGGTCGACCTTGGTGCGGGCGGCCAGCTCCATGGCGGCGTCGCGCGGGGTCAGGCCCCGGAGCCGGGCGGACTGGAACAGCTCGTCGACGAGCTGGCGGGTCAGGTGGGCGGACCGGCTGAGCACCTGCTCCGCGGTCGGGGCCTGCTTCGGGCCGAACAGGACCTCCATCGAGGCGGACCCGCCGATCCCGCCGATGAAGTCGGGGACGACCAGCACGCCGTGCAGGTGCAGCGCCCGCTCCACCGCGTCGCTCAGGCCGAGGTTGGCGCCCACGGCGACCGCCGCGCAGCGCAGCCGGGCGGCGCGGTCCGCGTCGAACGCGTCGGCCCCGGCCGCCAGGACCAGCACGTCCGCCTCCACGTCGAACAGCGACTCGCGCGAGGGCAGCGCGAGGGCCGGGTCGAGCCCGGGCACCGGGGAGCCCGGCGCGCTCGCGAGCAGACGGGACAGGTCGAGGCCGCCGGGGGACGCGATCGCGCCGTGCTCGTCCGCGACGGCCACCAGCCGCACCCCCTCGTCGAGGAAGGCGTGCGCGGCGGCGCGGCCGAGCGTGCCGAAGCCCTGCAGGGCCACGGTGAGCGGGCCGGTGCGGTGGGCGGCGCGGGCGGCGCCGATCGCCGCGTGGCCGAGGATGTGGCCGGCCCGGCGCTGACTGAGCGTCAGGAAGCCCACCCGGTCCTTGAGTCGGGACATCCGGACCAGGAACTCGTCGTCGCTCAGGCCCTGGGCGTTCTTGACGGCGTACTTGACGGACGGGAGGCCGTGCCCGGCCGCCAGGCGCTGGAGCTGGTTCCAGTCGGTGCCCATGTCGGAGCCCATGCTGAAGCGGGTGCGCAGCTCCTCGGCGAGGAAGCCGAGGAACCCGCTCAGCACCTGCTCGGCGTCGGCCGCGCGCGGGTCGTGGTCGAGTCCGCACTTGGCGCCCTGGACGTTCAGGCCGAGCACCTGCTGCTTGAGCGTCATCCGGGCGGCCAGCGCGCCGAGTTCGGCCCCGCTGAGGCCGGGCCTCATCCGGCAGCCGCCGGCCGCCAGCCGCGCGGTGCCGCCGTCGTAGGCCAGCCAGCCGCGTGCGCCGGTCAGGGGGTCCTGGTAGCTGAGCGTCTCTGTCATGATCTTCCTCTCTTCGCCGGCCTGCCGCCGGTCACGCGAGAAGGGCCAGGAGGTCGTTGACGGTGATCACGGCGCGGGGGAGTCCGGCGTCCACGACGACCGCGGCGCCGGAGTCCCGCAGGACGCCGATCACGTCGGACAGCCGCTGGCCGACGCCGACCGGCGGCAACGGGGCGGACATGCGCAGCCCCACCTCGTCGTCCGGGCCGATCAGGCCCTGGGCGACGCCCGCGGCGAGATCGGACTCGGTCAGCGCGCCGAGGATCTCCGGCAGGCGCACCGGCGCCTGCGCGGAGGCGACGAGGAGGTGGGAGAGCCCCTGCTCGCGCATCAGCTTGGCCGCGCTCGCCACGCGTTCGCGCGGGTCGACGAAGACCAGCGGACGGGAGTGGCCGGGCCGGGACAGCAGCTCGCCGACCCGCAGGCCCTCCCCGGCCGCGTCGGTGAAGCCGAAGCGCTCGGTCCACTCGTCGTTGAAGATCTTCGACAGGTAGCCGCGCCCGGAGTCGGGGACCAGGACGACGACGAGGTCCTCGGGGCCCAGGTCGCGGGCCAGGTCGAGGGCCGCGGCCACCGCCATGCCGCCCGAGCCGCCGGTGAGGATGCCCTCCTCGCGGGCCAGCCGCCTGGTCAGCGCGATGGAGTCCCGGTCCGTCACGGCGAGGATCCGGTCGACCGCCTCCGGGTCGAAGGACCCGGGGATGGACGGCTGGCCGACGCCCTCGACCACGTACGGACGGCCCTCGCCGCCGGAGTAGACGGAGCCGTAGGGGTCGGCGCCGACGATGCGGACCCGCCCGCCGGAGACCTCCTTCAGGTAGCGGCCGGTGCCGGAGATGGAGCCCCCGGTGCCGACGCCGGCGACGAAGTGGGTGATCCGGCCCTCGGTCTGCGCCCAGATCTCCGGCCCGGTGGTGTGGTAGTGGGACTGCGGGTTGGCCGCGTTCGCGTACTGGTTGGGGGAGAACGCGCCGGGGATCTCGGCGGCCAGCCGCGCGGCGGTGCTCCGGTAGGACGACGGGTGGTCGACCGGCACCGCGGCCGGGCACACGTGGACCTCGGCCCCGTACGCCCGCAGCAGCGAGATCTTGTCCGTGGAGACCTTGTCCGGGCAGGTGAACACGCAGCGGTACCCGCGCTGTTGGGCGACCAGGGCGAGGCCGACCCCGGTGTTGCCCGAGGTGGGTTCCACAATGGTGCCGCCCGGCGCCAGCAGCCCCCGCTGCTCGGCGTCCCGGATCATCCGCAGGGCGATCCGGTCCTTGGCCGAACCGCCCGGGTTGAAGGACTCCAGCTTGGCCACGATCGTCGGGGCCAGCCCCTCGCTCACCCGGTGCAGCCGTACCAGCGGCGTGTCGCCGATCAGCTCCACCACCGACTCATGCCACGGCATCGCCCTGGCCCCCCTCTCGCTGTTCCTCGGTGCGGTTCTCCGTCGCCGGCGGCGTGATCCGCCGGTACGGGTTGGCGTGCAGCAGACTGGTGCGGATCTCGACCACGACCGGGCCCCCGGCGGCCAGCGCCTTGGCCAGCGCCGGACGGACCGCCGCCGGGCTGTCCACGGTCAGGCCCAGGGCGCCGAAGGACTCGGCGAGCGCCGCGAAGTCCGGGTTCGCCAGGCCGGTGGCGATCGTCCGGCCGGGGTAGTGCCGGTCCTGGTGCATCCGGATCGTGCCGTAGCAGTTGTTGTTCGAGACGATGTAGACGACGGGCAGCTTCCGGGCGCACGCGGTCATCAACTCGCCGCCGTTCATGAGGAATCCGCCGTCGCCGACGACGGCGACGGTGGGCACCCGGTCGCCGCGCAGCGCGGCGCTCACGGCCGCTCCGACGGCGAAGCCCATCGAGCTGGACGAGATCCCGAGCAGCCGGCCCTCCTCGCCGAACCTCAGGTAGCGGTACGTCCAGCTGGTGAACGTCCCGGAGTCGACGACCACGGTGACCTCACCGTTGGTGAGTTCGTCCAGGGCCGCGACGACCGCGCCGAACACCACGCCGTCGGGCGACTCGACCGGCTCCCAGCGGGCCTTCTGCTCCTCGATCCGGTGCAGGTCGGCCATCCACTGCTCGCGCCCGCCGTCCGGGTCGGACGGGGGGAGGTCGACCAGCTCGCGCAGGAAGGCCGTCGGGTCCGCGGCGACGCCGACGGTGGGCTGGTGGAACAGGCCGATCCGGGCCTGGTCCGGGTGGACGTGGATCAGGCGCTGGTGCGGGCCGGGCGTCGGGAAGCGCCGCCCGGTGGTGCTGGTGTCCAGCCTGGTCCCCACCGCCAGCACCAGGTCGGCCCGTTCCAGTTCGGCGAGTTGGCTCGGCTGGGTGTTGTTGTGCAGGTGGCCGGCGAAGGCCGGGTGCCGGTTGGGCAGCAGGTGCTGGTTCTTGTTGCTGGTGATCACCGGGATCCGGTGCGCCTCCGCGACCTCGCGCAGCAGCCGGCGGCCCTGCGGGCCCTCCAGCCGGGCACCGGCGAGGATCAGCGGACGCCGGGCCTCGGCGAGCAGCTCCTGGATCCGGCGGCTGCTCTCCCGGTCCGGCACGGACGCGCCGTGCACGGTGCGCCGCGACGGGACGGCCCGCGGGTCGGGCAGCGACCAGACGTCCTCGGGGACGGCGATGACCACCGGCCCCGGGGTGCCGGACTCGGCGACCTGCACGGCCCGGGCCACGAACTCGGCCGTGGCGGCGGGCTCGTGCAGCCGCCAGACCGCCTTGGCCATGCCGCCCAGGTGCCGGCCCAGGTCGATCCCCTGGAAGGGTTCGCGGTCCGTCTCGGCCAGCGGGACGTCACCGACGATCAGCACCAGCGGCGTCGCGTCCTCCGCGGCGGCGTGCACCGCGATCGCGGCGTTGGTGGCGCCGGGCCCGCGGCTGACCAGGCAGACACCCGCCCGCCCGGTCAGCTTGGCGTCGGCCACCGCCATGAAGGCGGCGGAGCCCTCGTGCCGACAGGTCACCACATCGACCTCGGGCATGTCGTACAGCGCGTCGAGCAGGGGGAGATAGCTCTCCCCAGCGACGCAGAACACCCGGTCGACGCCGTGCAGGTGCAGGCTGGCCGCCAGCGTGTGGGCGACGGTGCGCGGTCGGTCCGGCCCGCCCGGGGTGGTCACGGCGTTCGCCATGGTGGGACTCCTTGGCCCTTAGGCGCGGGGATCAGCCCGCGGATGGGGTGGACGGCGGAAGGTACTCGGCGGTCGCCAGCGACGGCGGGTAGATGATCGCCGAGTCGTCGAAGCTCTGGCCGTGCTTCTGGTACTGGAGGAGCTGCAGCTCCGGGGCGTTGTGGTGCCAGTGGGCGGGGCCGCGCTCGAAGCGCAGCGGACCGCGCCAGGTCTCGAACTCCATGGCCTCCAGGGCGTCCAGGAGGTCCTCGCGGCTGTCCGAGCGGGCGGCGTCGAGCGCCTTGGCGATGATGGTGACGTCGGTGAAGTGGGTGAGCGCGGTGTCCGGCGGGAAGGTGCCGTAGCGCTCGACGTACCGGTCGATGAACCAGTGCGCCAGGTCGGTCAGGCCGTCCCAGGACGGGCGGTAGCGCATGGCCGGCCACATGGTGCCGACGCCCTCCTCGCCGGTGAGGCGCCAGAAGTCGTCCGAGCGCAGCGGGAAGCCGAAGGTGACCATCATCGGGGTGCTCGGCCGCAGGCCGACCTCCCGGGCCTGCTCGATGATCATGTAGTTGGTCTTGATGACCGCGCCGTTGATGAACAGGTCGGGCTCGAACGCCTTGATGGCGCGCAGCTGCTCGCGGAAGTCGGTGGTGTCGTCCTGGGGGAAGTCGAACCGAAGGAACTCCATGCCGTGCCGCTGGGTGCCGTACTCGACCAGGGTGTCGGCCATCTGACCGCCGAACACGGTGTCCGCCGCGAGCAGGCCGATCCGCTTCATGCCGATCGAGGCCGCGAAGTCCAGCATCACCGGCACGCGGTCGGCGATCGAGAAGTACGAGCGGAACACGTTGCGGCGCTTCTGCGCGGTGATCAGGCTGTGGCCGTTCTCGACGAAGATCGGCAGGTTGTAGCGCTCGGCCACGTCGACCACCCACGGGGTGGTCCGCAGGTGCCACTGCCCCATGGCGGCCACCACGTCGTCCACCAGCGCCAGCTTGGTCATCTGCGCGGCCGAGGACTTGGCCATGCCCTCCTCGGCGGCCGTGGCCTGGTCGTCGTAGAGGACGAACTCGATCTGCCGGCCGCCGCGGGTGCCGCCGTGCTCGCGCACGTACTCGGCGCCCAGGACCGCTCCGCGGGTGACGAGCTCGCCGGCGGTCGGGTCGCCGGGCTCGTTCAGCGGGGTGATGATCCCGATGCGAACGGGGTTCTCCCCGGCGTACTGGTTGCTGGCCGCGATGTTCTCACGGGCCCGGCTCTCGAAGGTGGACTCGGTCGTGGTCACAGTGTCAACTCCCCTGGCATGGTGGCGATCACAGACTGAACTCGGTGAGATAAGGGGCGAACCGCTCCTTGATTCCTTGCTCGGTGAGGCCGAACTCTTGCGGGGTGTAGCGGTGCTTGCCGGTCGTCGCGTCGTTCTCGGCGGCCATGAAGGCCGTCATCCGCCGCCGGGCCTCCGCCGTCAGCGGCACGCCGATGTAGTCGCAGACCCGCTCGGCGGTCCCCAGCGGATCGCCGACGACGTCCCGGAAGCGCAGGTCCAGCGGCGGCGTGCTGGTCGAACTCTGGCCCTGCTTCAGGCCGTTCAGCGCCTCGGCGGCGCTGTCCAGCCAGTAGCTGCCGATCTCCTCGCGGTCCACCGTGTCGCTGCGCGCGGCCCGCACTGTGGCCGTCAGGCTGCACACGCTGGGCACCGCGACGGACGGGTCGCGGTGTAGGCGGATCAGCTTCGCGTCCGGGTAGACCTTGGCCAGGTCGTCGCCGTACCACAGGTGCGACGGGCACTTCAGCAGGACCGGCGCGCCGGGCCGGCGCCACAGCACCGTCCGCAGCTGCTCCTGGTGGAAGGCGTACGCCGGGACCATCGACTGCTCGCGCAGCCACTGGGCGTAGCCCGGGATCCGGTAGCGCAGCGCGTAGATGAAGTGGCGGAAGGAGTTGGCGGTCAGCCGGTGGCACTCCTCCGGCAGGTGCGACTGGAGCAGGTGGATCGACCGGAAGTCCGGAGCCGCGCGGTAGTACTCGGCGATGTACGCCTCGCAGGCGGCCACCAGCTCCTCGTCCGGCGCGGACGAGCCGGGCGCCATGGTCTCCCAGAGCGCCGGCGAGCGCAGGTCCGGATGCTGGGCCAGCAGGTGCTGGAGGAAAGTGGTGCCGGTCCGCAGCAGGCCCGTGATGAACACCGGCTGCACCTGCACCTGGTCCAGCCCGGGGACCTCCCGCGTCATCCGCCGGACCCGCAGCTGGGTGACCAGGGAGGCCACCAGCGCGGCCCGGGCCCGCTCCCGGCCCTGCCGGTGCAGCCCGGCCTCGGCGTCGATCGCGCCGGCCAGCTGCTCCAGTTCCGGGAGGAAGCCCAGCGGGGTCTCCTCGTCGCCCTGGAGGCGACGTGCCTCGGCGACCAGCGCTCCCGGATCCAGGTCCGTGCCCTCCATGGACCGACGGCCCCCGTCATTCTCCGTCATGCCCCACTGCCTTCCGTCGGATTAATCTGGTCGACCGGTGCCGACTCGCTCGACCGGGCCCTCACCGGGCCGGAAACATTCCACTCGCGGTATCGACCAGCTCACCGTAGGCGAATGCACCTGACGGGCCGCTGATGCATAACTGACCAGGTTGACCTCCGGAAACTCTTGCTGTGCTCTTCGGGGCTGTGCGATAACTGGTGGAAAACTCGTAACGCATCCCAGCTTTGAAGGGCGGAAGCGGCATGGCCGATAATTATGCAGAGTCGGACAAGGCGCTCGAGGCAATTCAGAAATACACCGTCGCGGACAACCCGAGCGCATTTCTCGCAGTCAACAGCGGGAACAGCTACTTCAGTTCGCCGAGTTCACCGGGCGTCATCGTCTACCGGCCGACCGGCCGCTACCTCGTGCAGTTCGGCGGCCCGTTCGCACCGGCCGAGTCCAGGGCCGCGCTGCTGAAGGACTTCGTGGCGTTCGCCGCCGAACAGGACCGGACGATCGTCGCCGTGCAGGTCCAGGACGCGGACGCCGAGCCGTATCTCGAACAGGGCTTCACGATCAACCAGATGGGCGCCTCGTACGCCATCGACCTGAGCACCTTCTCGCTGCGCGGCACCGCGTTCATGCAGCTGCGCAACAAGATCGCCCGCTCCCTGCGCAGCGGCCTGGAGGTCCGCGAGGTGCCGCTGGACGACTGGGAGGACCAGATGCGCGCCCTCGACGCCAGCTGGCTCGGCACCAAGGGCGAGGGCGTCAAGCAGCTCGAGTTCCTGGTCGGCCAGTACGGCGGCCACTACCAGTCGATGCGCCGGCTCTTCGTCGGCATCCTGGACGGCAAGCTGGCGGGCTACATCACCTACTCGCCGGTCTACGGCGCGCAGCCCGGCTGGCTGCACGACCTGACCCGCCGCCTTCCCAGCGGGCCGCCCGGGGTGATGGAGGCGATCAACAAGACCGCCATCGACGTCTTCACCGCGGAGGGCGTGAAGTTCCTGCACTTCGGGTTCACGCCGTTCACCTCGCTGGACAAGCGGCCGCAGCTGCCCGGGCACAGCGAGGCGTTCCACTGGTTCATGAGCCACCTGTGGGAGAACGGCGCCGCCGTCTACCCGGCGCAGACCCAGCTCGCCTACAAGCAGAAGTGGGCGCCGGGCATCGTCCTCCCGGAGAACATCGCCTTCCAGCACGGCGCGAGCATCCCGTCGCTGGTCCACATCTTCCGCGCCTGCAACGCGGTCTGACGGCGGGCTCCCGCACCGGCGGGAGCCGCAGACCGGATCGAGAAGGTCACACCGACCGACCAACCCAGGAGGAGGTCCAGATGTCCGAGGAGATCGACGCCGCGGGGCAGCGAGTCTTCGAAATGTTCGGCGCCGTGGCCGCGGCGCCCGACGACCGGGAGACCGGGGCGCTCGCGGACGAGGCGCTCGCCGCGCTCGACGCGCTGCTGGCCGCCCAGTAGCAAACAGCACGCCGGCGCCCGAGGGCGCCGGCGTGGGACCCGAGCGGGGGCTTCCGGACTCAGACCGGGAGCCCCCGCTCGGTGAGTTCCAAGGACTGCCAGAAGTACCACGTCGCCACCGACCGGTACGGGCGCCAGAGCGCGGCCCGCTCCTCGATCTGCTGACGCGACGCCTGCTCGGCGAGGCGGAACACCCGCGCGAAGCCGCTGCGCAGCCCGAGGTCGTCCACCGGCAGCACGTCGGCGCGGCCCAGCCGGAACATCAGGAACATCTGCGCCGACCAGCGGCCGATCCCGCGCACCGACGACAGGCAGGCGACGACCCCCTCGTCCTCCATCGCGCCGATCGCCTCCAGCTCCGGCAGCGCGCCGGAGTCGACCTTGTGCGCGAGGTCGCGGAGGGCGGCGATCTTCGGCCGGGACAGGCCGACCGACCGCAGCTGCTCGTCGGTGGCGCCGAGCACGTGCTCGGGGCGCAGCACGAGGCCCGGCCCGGGGAGCAGCAGCGCGCACAGCCGGCCGTGGATGGTGGCCGCGGCCTTGGTCGACAGCTGCTGGAACACGATGGCCTCCGCGAGGGCGGAGAAGACGCTCGCCGTCGCGTTGAGCTCCATCGCGAAGGGGCCGACGGCGTCGATCACCCCGGCCAGGCCGGGGTCCGAGCCGCGCAGGTAGGCGACGGCCGCGGCGGGGTCGAAGCGGAACCCGCCGGGCGCCGGGCCGGTCGGCAGCGCCCCGGCCTCGGCGGCGCGTTCGAGCGCCAGCAGGCCCAGCTTGGTGGTCACCCCGCCGCTCGCCGAGAAACCGCCGGGCCTGCCGCCGGCCGCGACCACGCGGTGGCAGGGGACGACGACGGCGAAGGGGTTGCGGCCGAGCGCCTGGCCGACGGCGCGGGCGGCGCCCGGGCGGCCGAGCTGCTCGGCGACCTCGCCGTAGGTGAGGGTCCGGCCGGGCGGGATCGACCGCGCGAGCTCGTACACCTGCCGGTGGAAGGGCGACACGCCGGACATGTCCAGGCCGATGGCCGCCAGGTCGCTGTCGCCGCCCCGCAGGTGGAGCGCGATGTCGGCGGCCGCGGCCCGCACGGGGGGCGGCGGCGTCGCCTCGGCCGCTCCCGGTACGGCCCGGGCCGCGTGCTCGCGGGTTCTCTCCCGGTCGTCGCCCGGCAGTGCCACGCAGACCACGCCGCGCTCGTTCCAGGCGATCCCGCACTCGCCGATCGCGGTGTCGAAAAGTGTGAACCCGTGCTTCATGTCCTGTGGATCCCCTCGTCCTCCCCGGCGCACGCCTCGTCCGCCCCGGCCGGCCCGTGGGCCGAACACGGCGGCGGCAATCCGGAGGAACCGGATTGCCGCCGCCGTGGTTGCGCTGTCGTCAGGCCGCGCAGATACAGAACTCGTTGCCGTCGAGGTCCTTCAGGACCACCCAGCCGTCGTAGGCCTGGACCTCGGTGGCGCCGAGCTCCTTCAGGCGCGCGACCTCACCGTCGAGGTCGGCGGTGGAGAAGTCCAGGTGCAGCCGGTTCTTGCCCTCGCGCTGCTCGGGAACGAGCTGCAGGGAAATCGCGGCAGTGCCCTTCTCGGAGGCATCGAAGTACACGGTGGAATCGTCCGCGGAGGACACCGAGAAGCCGGTGGCCGCCTGCCAGAATTCCGTGGCCCGCTTCAGGTCGTTGGTGTCGATGCAGACGTTGCTGACCTGAATACCCATCTATTCCTCCTCAGATGCTGCCCATCAATTCGAACGGGCCGGGCCGGTCCGGCTCGGCCCATTCGCCACTCTGTCTACAGGATGCGGGGTGCCTGTGCACGCAGGAGGTCAATCGCCTCGGGAATCCCCATATACCGCAGGCGAGATTCGGCCAGTTCGTCGTTCCACTTGGCCGCCAGGTCCCAGCGGGACTGCGCGGTGGTGTCCAGCAGCATGGTGCCGGGGAAGAGCTCGAAGCCTTCCAGCACGTCACGGCGCTGGAGCATGCCCTCCTGGAACAGCTCCTCGCGGTGCATGACGAACTCGCGGTCGTTGATCTCGCCCCACAGCTCGCGGCCGCGGTGCAGGATGCCGATCACGTGCTCGCGCTCCTCGGGGTGCTTGATCAGGTGCTCGCGCACGATCGAGCTGCCCACGGCGAGGTGCCGGATCTCGTCGATCGCGGCGCCACGGGCGATCTCGCCGGCCACCGGGTCGAGCACGCCCCACTTGCGCTCGCTGAGCTCGGTGGACGCGGCCAGCACGCCCTCGATGATGATGGCGAACGCCACCACGCCGCCGATGAAGTCGCCCTCGGTGCGGGTGATCTGCTGCGCGAACTCCTTGATCGGCCGCAGCACCTGCTTCTCGTAGTCCGCGCCGACGGTGCGGATCCAGTCCATCAGGCCTTCCTTGGGGAGGCCCAGGTTGAGCAGGTGGTCCCGGAAGATCATGTGGTGCCGGGCCTCGTCCAGCAGCTGGGTGGAGAAGAACTCCAGCTCCTTGACGCCGGGCGCGGTGGCCACGTAGTCGGCCAGCACCTTGGTGGCGGCCTCCTCGTCCAGGGCGCGGTACGCCAGCTCCAGGCGCAGCGCCTCGCGCAGCGGACCGGGCTCCCGCATGTACTCGGGGGTGACGACGTCCGCGGAGTAGCCCCGCGGGCGGCCGGCCAGGGTGCCCTGGGCCACCGCGCTGAACCAGTAGCCCAGGTCGCACTGTTCGAGGGTCAGCGGCAGCGAGCCGGCGCCTTCGAGCAGGCCGGGGGCGTCGTGCCAGTCGGCCTCGACCGGAATGCCGTTCGTCATCTCTACTCCTTCGTCGTCACAGCTGGGTGGTGTGGAAGTTCTCGAGCCCCTCGTCGCGGAGCCCGCCGGCGAACGTGAGCAGCGGAGCTCCGTCGTCGGCCAGGCCGGACAGGACCTCGGCGATGATCAGGTGGTGGTCGCCGATCAGCTGACAGCCCGTCAGGTTGCAGGCCAGGTGGGCGAGACTGCCGCCGATCAGCGGTGCGCCCGTGAGCGGGTCGGCCGTCCAGTCCACTCCGGCGAACTGGTCGTCCCCGCGACCGCGCGAGGAGCCGAACGTCCTTGCCACCGTGGCCTGTTCGGTGGACAGAACATTGACTGAAAACGCACCCACTTTTCGGGCAAGTGCAGTAAACGTGGACGGCGTCCGCAGGCACACGCCCAGGACGAGCGGGTCCCGGGAGATCGGTACGAGCGCGCTCACCGTGGTGCCGTGCCGCACCGTGCCGTCGCTCACGGTCAGGACCGTGACGCCCGAGGCGAAGCGGCGCAGCGCCCGGCGGCTCTCGTCCTGGCCGGCGATCCGATCGTCTGGGGGAAGGGTCGGTCGACCGCTCCCCGGGACGGGGTTCACCGACCGGCCTCCTGCACGAGGGCGTCCGACTCGTCGGCCGCGCCCGGGCCCGGCACGAGCCCGCCGACGCCCTGGGCGCGGGCGCTCAGCCGCGCGGCCAGCTTCGGGTAGAACGGGTCGGTGGCGGGCTCGAACGGGAGGCCGAACGGCTTCAGGAAGTTGCCGAACAGGCCGCGGTCGCCGAGCACGTGGAACGGGATCGCCAGCAGCGCCCACTCCGGCCCCACCAGCCAGAGCCAGAGGCCGATGACCACGGTCTGGGTGATCAGGCTGTGCATGGTGTTGTACAGCACGTAGTACGTCTTGGGAATACGCCCGTCCGCGCTCCGCCGGAAGGCGATGGCGCCCGGAATGTATCCGATCAGGTCGAT
This sequence comes from Kitasatospora griseola, assembly GCF_014648555.1. Lineage (GTDB taxonomy): Bacteria > Actinomycetota > Actinomycetes > Streptomycetales > Streptomycetaceae > Kitasatospora > Kitasatospora griseola. The sequence goes on along the minus strand of NZ_BMRI01000035.1, from coordinate 21,539 downwards.
GTACGCGAACAGCGCCACGAAGGGGATCCAGCGAATCTCCCCGAAGTGCACGATGATCAGGACGATCGACAGCGCGAAACCGACGAGGTACTCCGCGCGGTGCAGCTTGAACGTATTCGGCGACTCGAACGGATTTCTCTGGTCCACGATTTCCTCCCGGGCGGCCGAGGCCGACGGTTGACTGGGTTTTCAGGACAGCCGCAGGGCATTGCCTTCGAAGTACTCGACCAGCTCGGTGGCGAGGCTGCCGCGGGACGGCGGGTGGAAGGCCAGCGCCCGGATCACCGAGGCCAGGTACGCGACGTCGGGGGAGCCGATGAAGGCCATGCCGCCGAGCATCTCGGTGGCGGCGTCCACCGTCGCGGCCAGCAGGTCCTGCGTCGCGTAGCGCGCGACCAGGACCAGGGCGACGGCCTCGTCGCCCTGCACGCCGGCGGCGATGGCGCGGGCGGCCCCCTCCTGGAGGTCGATCGCCGCCTGGAGCCGGACCGACAGCGCGGCGCGGTCGCTCTCGCTGCCCCGCTTCTGCTCCAGCACGCGGCTCACCAGCGTCGCCGCCACGCCGGTGTAGGCCGAGGTGGCCAGCAGCTCGAACCAGGTGAAGCCGTTGGTCTGCAGGTCGTCGAGCCGGTGGAGGTCGTCCGGCGTGCTGCTGATCACCAGCTCCTCCGGCACCAGCACGTCCGTCAGCCGGACCAGGTCGCTCTGCGACGCGGCCAGGGCGGGCGTGGCCCAGAAGGGCTCCACGGTGATGCCGGCGGAGTCGGCCGGGATCAGCAGCAGGGCGAGGTGCCCGTGGCCCTCGTCGTCGGTGACCGCGACGCTGGCGGTCAGCAGGTCCATCGAGCGGGACAGGCTGCACGGCTTCTTCACGCCGTTGACCCGGTAGCCGCCGTCACTGGTGCGCTCGGCCACCACCGAGGGCAGCAGGATGTTCTGGTCGGTCCGGCCCTCGGCCCAGGCGGAGGAGAGCAGCAGCCCGTCCGTGGCGACCGAGCCGAGCAGCTTGCGCTGCTCCGCGGTGAGCCGGTCGGCCGTCTCGGCGAGCTTGAACAGCATGGCCACCGTGAAGTGGTGCATGACGGTGGCCACGCCCAGCGACGGCGAGAGCGCACCGAGCATCCGCTGGACGCGGACCGCTTCGAGCGGGCCGGCGGCCTGGCCGCCGAATTCGGCGGGCACCAGGAGACCGGCCCCGCCGTGGGCGCGGAATATCTCCACGACCTGGCTGTCGGCGGCCTCGCGCTCGGCCAGCGGTATGGCCTCCAGCGCCGCTGCAAGATTCGGTTGGAATTTCTCGCACGCCTCTCGCGCGGACGTCAGAAATCGCATTGGTGGCCTTCCCCCTCAAATCCGGAGACAAATCTGGACAGTCGGCGACGGTTCATGATTATGTCAGCGGCCGACTGACGCCTTCCTGACGCTCAGCTGATCCTGGTATTCCGTGCCGGACCAATCCGTCAGCGTGCGGTCAGCGTCGGTCATTACTTTTGGTGAAATGAATCACGATGAAAGGGCGTTCCTCACCCACGCGGCCGCCCAGGCGATGAACTACCTGGACAGCCTGTCCGAACGGCACGTCGGCGCCACCGCGGGAGCCGACGATCTGATGAAGCTGCTGGGCGGCCCGCTGCCCGGCGCCTCGACGGCCCCCCTGGAGACGATCGGCCTGCTCGCCCGCGCGGCGGCCGAGGGCGGGGTGGTCGCCAGCTCGGGACCGCGCTACTTCGGGTACGTCGTCGGTGGAACGCTGCCCGTGGCCGTCGCCGCGGACTGGATCGCCACCGCCTGGGACCAGAACGCCGGGATCTTCGACCTCGGGCCGGCCGTGGCCACCGCCGAGCACGTCGCCGCCGGCTGGCTCGTCGACCTGTTCGGCCTGCCCGCGGGGACCACGGTCGGATTCCCCACCGGCTGCGCGATGGCGCACATGACCGCGCTGGCCGCGGCCCGCCACCACGTACTGGCCCGGGCGGGCTGGGACGTCGAACGGTTCGGCCTGCAGACCGCGCCGACCCTGAACATCGTCGTCGGCGCCCAGCGGCACCTCACCGTCGACCTCGCGCTGCGCTACCTGGGCTTCGGCACGGAGCAGCTGCACGTGGTGCCCGCGGACGCCGAGGGCCGGCTGCAGGCCGGCGAACTCGAGGGCCTGCTCGCCGGCCTCGACGGGCCGACCATCGTCATCGCGCAGGCCGGCGACGTCAACTCCGGCGCCATCGACCCGATCGCGGAGATCTGCGAGGTGGCCCACCGGCACGACGCCTGGGTCCACGTGGACGGCGCGTTCGGCCTCTGGGCGGCGGCGAGCCCCAAGCTGCGCCACCTGGTGGCCGGCGTGGAGCGCGCGGACTCCTGGGCGACCGACGCGCACAAGTGGCTCAACGTCCCCTACGACTGCGGCCTGGTGTTCGTCGCGCACCCGCAGGCGCACCAGTCCGCGATGCTGCACACCCGCGCCGACTACCTGCCGCCGGGCACCCCGGGGGAGCGGGACAGCATCGAGTGGGTGCCCGAGCTGTCCCGGCGCGCCCGCAGCCTGCCGGTGTGGGCGGCCCTGCGCAGCCTCGGCCGGTCCGGCGTGGCCGAGATGATCGAGGGCTGCTGCGACCACGCCCAGCGGTTCGTCCAGGCCTTCGACGGCGAGTCGCAGGTCGAGATCGTCAACGAGGTCGTGCTCAACCAGGTCCTGGTCCGGTTCGGCGACGACGACGCGATCACCCGCGGCGTGATCGCCCGGCTCCAGGCCGGCGGCGAGTGCTGGTTCGGTGAGACGGTCTGGGGCGGACGGGTCGCCATGCGCGTCTCGATCACCTCCTGGCGGACCACGGCGCAGGACATGGACCGCACCATCGCCGCGATCCGGGTCGCCCTCGACGAGACGCTCCGCGCGGCCGGAAAGGCGAACTGACAGGCTCTCGACCGCGAACGCGGAAAGGGGCGCCCGGCCTGGCCGGGCGCCCCTTTCCGCGTGCCCGACGGCCCGTCACCGCAGGGATCCGGGAGTGTGCACCGGTGGTGGCAGCACGACGACCCCGCAGGGCCGGCGGACCGGGCCTGCGGGGTCGTCGTGCTGGGCCGTGACGCGGGGAGGGTCAGGCCTGCTGCGGGGAGAGTCAGCCCTGCTGCGTGACCAGGGTCGGCTTGGCCGCCTTGGTGACGCGACCGGTCTCGTCGAAGCCGTCGTTGTAGACGAAGGCGGTCGGGATCTTCTCGTGGAACTGGTAGTCGGCCTTGATCCGGCCGTCCTCGTCGAGGATCAGGGTGTCCTGGCCGGCCATCTGGATGTCGCCGGTCTCGGTGTGGACCATGTTCCAGTTGAAGCGCACCAGGTTGTGGTGGCCCACCGCGTTGTACGCGGAGACGAAGCGGTAGCCCAGCGGGAAGTAGATGCCCTGGGTGTACAGGACCTGCTCGGTGAGCGCCTCGTGGCCGACGAACGGGTCGCGCCGGTAGAAGACGTAGAAGGCGTCGTCGGAGTACAGCGCCTTGACCTTCTCCGCCATCACCTTCGCGTCGCGCTCGTTCCACAGGTCGACGTAGGCCTCGGCGAGCTGGTTGGGGGAGGCGAACTTCATGGTGATCTCCTGGTTATCGGTGGATGGTTCGATGGCTCTTGCGTCGAGGCCGTCAGCCCGCGAGTTGCCGGTGCAGCAGCTGCACCA
>NZ_BMRI01000035.1:0-17678 GCF_014648555.1 Kitasatospora griseola | reverse complement strand
CCGGTGTACGCCACCACCGGGCAGTCGACCGACGCGCCGTCGTCCCGGTAGTCGGCGCAGACGGCGAGGTCGGCGCGCATCGGGGCGACGACCATGGCGGTGAGCGCGGGGTCGGTGAGGACCTCGGGCGAGACGGTCCCCAGCTCCTCCAGCAGCGAGGCGATCGCCCCGTCGGACCCTTCGGCCAGGCCCCGGGTGGGCATCGTGAAGCCCTCCGGGGCCCAGCCGGAGACGCCCAGCATCGCCGGGCGCACGGAGCCCTCGCGTTCCAGCCGCACCGCCACCCGGTAGGCCAGCAGGGCCCCCATGGAGTGGCCGAACAGGACGAACGGACGGTCGCCGCTCTCCGCGGCGACGATCTCGCTCAGCTTGTCCACCAGCGGATCGAACTCGGTGAACGGCGGTTCCTGCAGCCGGTCCTGACGGCCCGGCAGCTGGATGCGGCGGCATTCGACGCTCGGCGGCAGGTAGTCCGGCCACCGGCTGTACATCGACACGCCGCCGCCGCTGTAGTGGAACAGGAACAGCGCCGCCTCGGCGTCGGGGTCCGACTCGGCCGGCCGCAGCCAGCCGGCCCGGAACTGCTTCGGCGCCACCCGCCCGGTCACGGTCGCCCGGCCGCCGAGTCGGCGTACTGGTCGCGCAGCACCCGGCGCAGCACCTTGCCGGTCGGGTTGCGCGGCAGGTCGTCCAGGAACGCGTACCCGCCCGGGATCTTGTAGTCCGCGAGCCGGCCGCGCAGGAAGACCAGCAGGTCGCGTTCGCGGACCGGGTCGGCGCCCGGCCGGAGCACCACCGCGGCGCGGACCACCTCGCCCCAGCGGGAGTCCTTCACGCCGAACACGGCCACGTCCGCCACGGCGGGGTGGGCGCGGAGCGCGTTCTCGACCTCGATGGGGTAGATGTTCTGCCCGGCGACGATGATCGTGTCGTTGATCCGGTCCTGGAGGAAGAGGTAGCCGTCCTCGTCGAAGTAGCCGGCGTCGCCCATGTGCAGCCACTCGCCGACCACCATCTCCGCGGTGGCCTCCGGACGCTGCCAGTACTCCTTGAACCGCGCCGGGCTCTTCACGCAGATCCGCCCGACCTGGCCCGCCGGCAGCTCCTTGCCGTCGCCGTCGATGATCTTCACCTCGTTGCCCGGCAGCACCCGCCCGGCCGAGGCCATCAGCGGGCTGCCCGGCACGTGCTCCGCCGCGGTGAGGCAGGTGATGAAGCTCCCGGTCTCCGCCGCCGCGTACGCCTGGACGATGTCGCACTTGAACTCGTCGAGGCAGCGCACCATCAGCTCGTAGTCGATCGGCGAGCCGCCGTAGACGATCTTGCGCAGCGACCGGTAGGCCTCCGGGCTGGAGACCTTCTCGTCCAGCATCATCTTCAGCATCGCCGGCGCGGCCCAGACGGTGGTCACGCCCTCGTCCCGGATCACCCGCACCGCTTCGTCCGGGATGAACATCCGCAGGACCACGCTGGTCGCACCGACGTTGAAGCAGTGCATGAACCAGGCGTAGCCGCCCGCGTGCAGGCCGGGGAAGCAGGTCAGGCTGCGGTCCTCGGGCCGCCAGTCGATCGAGTCGACGCCCGCCCGCTGCATGTTCTCGATGAACGTGAAGTACGACCGGTGCGACAGGACCACGCCCTTGGGCAGGCCGGTGGTGCCGCTGGTGTACATCTGCGCGATCGGGTCCTCCGGGTCGGCGTCCACGCCCGGATCGGTGTCCGGGTGCCCGGCCTTCCAGGAGGTGAAGCCCGTGCCCCGCTCGGTCGCGCCGTCCATCTCGACGACCGTGCGCAGGGTCGGGAGCTCCTCGCGCAGGCGCTCGACGACGGTGAGGAAGTCGCGCTCCACGAACAGGACCTCGGCCTGGGAGTCGCGCAGGATGTGGTCCACCTCGGCCCTGATCAGCCGCCAGTTGACGGGGACCAGGACGACGCCGGCCTTCGCGCAAGCGATGGTCAGCTCGTAGTACTGATCGGTCTCGCGGCCCAGGTACGCCACCCGGGCCTGCCGGCCGAGGCCCTCGGCCAGCAGCGCGTTGGCCGAGCGGTTGCTCTCCAGGTGCAGCTCGCCGTACGTGATCGTCCGGCCCTCGATGACCAACGCGGCGGCATCGGGCCGGCGTTGCGCATGCAGGGCGGACCTCGCGGTGATCGTCTGCTTCTCCGAGTTGCTCACAGCCCCTCCTTCGCTTTCTCCAGGAATTCCACGAGCTGCCCGATGGAGCCGTGGTCGAACACGATGGTCAGCGGCAGCTCGACGCCGTACTCCGCCTCCAGCCGGGCGCGCAGCTCGGCCGCCCCGAGGGAGTCCATCCCGAGGTCCAGGAACGCGGTGTCGGCGGAGATGCCCGACTCGTCGTCGATCCGCAGCAGGCCGGCGACGGCCGACCGGACGGACACCTCGACGGCGGAGCCCTGCCGGGCCGGCCCGGGCCGTCGCGCGGACCCGGCGGCCGGGGCGCGCTCCGCCGGCGGCGGCGCGACCTCCAGCTGCCGGAACGCCATGCCCTCGATCTCCGCGACCGGTTCGCCGTCCTCCAGCAGCAGCACGTCGGCGAGGAAGCCGGTGCCCGCGTCCGCCGCCGCCCTGGTCTGCAGCGCGGCCACCAGCCGGGCGGCCCGGGGCTTGCGGAACAGCCGGACGGCGTCGACGCCCACGCTGATGTAGGAACGGCTGCGGTCCACCAGCGCGGCCAGACCGTGCGTGGCCGCGTCGAACAGCTGCGGCGGCAGGTGCTCCGCCCGGGAGAGGTCCAGGGCGTCCACCTCGGTCAGGGTGAAGTCGTCCCCGTGCCGGTCGACCCCGCGCACCCGGTCGAACTGCGGGCCGTACTCCAGGCCCGCCGCGACGTAGGCCGCGTGGACCTCGGCGCCGTCGAGCTCCTGCGTGGGCGCACCCGGCGCACCGGCCCGCTCCAGCAGCCGCCGGCCGGTCCCGCTCGGCCCGGGGACGGCCGCGGCGCCGATCGTCGCGGTGGCGTGCACCCGCTCGACCCGCTCCCCGCCCTCACCGGACCGGCTGACGATCTCGACCGCGGCAGTGCCGTCGGCCTTCGGCGCGAGCCTGGTCCGCAGCTCCACCGGCCGGCTGCCCAGGAACAGCGCCTCGTGGAAGCGCAGCTCCAGCAGCGGCCGCCCGGTGGTGCCGTACACCTCGTCCAGCAGCGCCAGCACCGCCTCGACGTAGGCGCCGGCGGGCAGGAACGGCCGGCCGCGCAGGGTGTGGTCGGCGAGGTACGCGGGGAACCGGGCGCTGACCCGGGCGACGAACTCCCGCGCCCCGTCGGGCTGCGCCGGGTGCGGCTCGGTGCCCAGCAGCGGATGGGCGCCCGGCCCCGCGCCGAGGCCGTGCCGGCCGACCTGGTCCGGCATCCAGTACCGCTTGCGGTCGAAGGCGTACGGCGGCAGGGCGATCCGGCGCCCCGGACCGTCCTGGTGGACGGCCGTCCAGGTGATCTGGAGCCCCGCCGTGTAGGCGCCGGCCAGCGCCTGCCGGAGGGACCTGGCCTCCTCGTCCCCGGGGCGCAGGCTGCTCAGCCAGACGTGGCCGCCGTCCGGCACGCACCGCCGGGCCAGGGCCCCGAGCGTGGCCGAGGGGCCGACCTCCACGAAGACGTGCTTGCCGCGTCGTGCCACGGCCTGCACGCCGCCCTCGAAGTCGACGGCCTCCCGCACGTGGCGGACCCAGTACTCGGGGGTGCCCACCTCCGCGAACGACGCCATCTCGCCGGTGAGGCAGGAGACGAGCGCCAGCGAGGGCTCGTGGAACTCCGTCCCCGCCAGCTCCTCGCGCAGCTCGTCCAGGATCCCGTCCATCAGCGGCGAGTGGAACGCCGAGGAGACCTTCAGCGCGGTGACCCGCACCCCGCGCTCCCGCAGCAGCTCGGAGAGCTTCGCCACCGAGGCCGCGCCGCCGGAGACCACGCACTGGCCCGGGGCGTTGACCGCGGCGACGCCCACGTCGGGCAGGTCGGCCAGCAGCGGCTCGATGTCCGCGGCGGTGGCGGCGACGGCGGCCATGCCGCCGGGCTCGGTGACCGACTGGATCAGCCGGGCCCGGGCCGCCAGGAAGCGCACCCCGTCCTCCAGGCTGAACAGCCCGGCGACGGTCGCCGCGGCGATCTCGCCCACGCTGTGCCCGAGGACGGCGCTGGGACGGACGCCCCAGGACTGCCACAGCCCGGCGAGCGCGTACTCCAGCGTGAACAGCGCGGCGTGCGTGTAGCGGGTCTCGGCGAGCAGCTCCTCCGCGTCCGGGGCGGTGCCCAGCATGACCTCCGCCACCGACCGCGGCAGATGACGGGAGAACAGCCGGTCGCAGGCGTCGACGCGCTCCCGGAAGACCGGGTGGTCGCGGTACAGGGCGGCGCCCATGCCGACGTACTGCGAGCCGGAGCCGGTGAACAGGAACGCCGCCTTGCGCAGGTCGCCGGAGGTCCGCTCGCCGTCGGCCAGCTTCTGCGCCGCCTGCTCCAGCAGCTCGACCGCCTCGGCGGCGTTGCGGACCGCGCCCGCGACCCGGTGCGCGAAGTGCGTCCGGCCGGTGTTGCGGGTCAGGGCCAGATCGCGGGCCGCAGTGTCCTGGTGGTCCGTCAGGAACTGCCGGTGGCGCTCCACCTGCAGGGCCAGCGCCGGCCGGCTCTTCGCCGACAGGGTGAACACGTGGGCGCCCTCGTCCGCCACGTCCGGACGGTCCGTCGCGGGGGCCTGCTCGACCACCGCGACGCCCATCGCGCCCGCCACGCCGAAGCTGTTGACCACGGCCCGGCGGACCGGGGCCTCCCAGGGAGTGCAGGCAGTCGGGATCCGGATCGGGTACATGTCCCACGGGATCCGGCCCGAGGGCGTCGAGTACAGGTGCGGGTAGAACACGCCGTCGCGCATCTGGAGGATCACCTTGATGATCCCGCCGACGCCGGCGGCCGGCTCCATGTGCCCGAGGTTCGACTTGACCGAACCGACGGTCAGGCCGTCGCCCTCGCGGTGCGCGGCGCCGAACACCCCGTTGATCGAACCGAGTTCGATCGGATCGCCGAGCGGCGTGCCGGTGCCGTGCGCCTCCACGTACTGGACGTCCCCGGGCTCCAGCCCGGCCCGCTCCAGCGCGCGCCGCATGACCAGCTCCTGCGACGTCCCGTTCGGGGCGGTCAGGCCGGCGCTCTCGCCGTTGTGGCCGATCGCGGTCGACCGGATCAGGGCCAGCACGGTGTCGCCGTCGCGCTCGGCGTCCGACAGGCGCTTGAGCACCAGCACACCGCAGCCCTCCGCCCGCGCGTACCCGTCGGCCGCCTCGTCGAAGGTCTTGCAGTGCCCGTCGGGCGCCAGGAACCCGCCCTGGGACAGGATCGCGAAGATCTTGGGGTGGTGCAGCGCGTTGACGCCGCCGCACAGCGCGATGCTGCACTCGCCGCCCCGCAGACCCGCCAGGGCCATGTGCAGCGCCGTCAGCGACGACGCGCACGCGGTGTCCGTGGTCAGGCTCGGGCCGTGCCAGCGCAGGAAGTACGACAGCCGCCCGGACATCGGGTAGGCGCCCATCCCGGTCGCCATCGAGCCGTCCAGCTTGTCGTACGGGACGGAGTCGAGCTCCATCGCCTGGTCGAACGGCGTGGCGCCGATGTAGACGCCGCCGTCGCGCACCGACGACGGGACGACGTTGGCGTTCTCCAACGCCTCCCAGGCCGTCTCCAGGAGCAGCCGCTGCTGCGGGTCCAGGTACTGCGCCTGCTTGGGCGAGACGCTGAAGAACTGCGGGTCGAACTCGTCGATCCGGTCCAGGAATCCGCCGGCCTCGGAGCGGATCAGTCCCGGCGACGCGGGGTCGTCCGAACCGAACGCGTCCACGTCCCAGCGGTCCCGCGGCAGCGGGCTGATGCCGCTGCGGCCGGCCCGCAGGAACTCGGCGTACCCGTCCAGCGAGTCGTTCCCGCCGGGAAAGCGCAGACCGACACCGATGACCGCGATCGGCTCCTCCCGGCCCGGCCCGGCCGGCTCACTGCCGCGCATCGGACGCCTCGCCGAAGAGGTCGGTGAGCACCTCGGTCATCAGGTACCTCAGCATCAGCTCCACCGTCGGGCTGTTGAACAGCACGTTGGCGCTGATCGAACAGTCCAGGAGCTCCTCGAGGCGCTGCTTGACCTCGGTCACCCGCAGGGAGGTGAGGCCCAGGTCGAAGAAACTCTCCGACAGCGGGAAGTCCTCGTCCTCGGACATCAGCAGAGATTCCTTGAATTCTCTGATGACTATCTGCTCCAGCGCGTCCGGCCGATCGAGCTTCGGAGTGTTCCGAAGCTCTTGCAGAGTCGCGTGGGAATGTGTCATCCGCTTTCTCATCTCCGGTTCCGGGAACTGGCGGGGTGCCGGCATCGGACCGAGTGAATCAGAGGTGGTTGACGCACGGCTGATGAGAGGCTGACGAAACCCGCGAACCCGCGGAGGAATCCGGGGAGTCGAGCACATCAGAAGCTCATCAGCACTGCGTCAGCGGGCCGGTGCCATAGTTTTCCTCAGCAAGCGGCGGAACACGGCGGAGATAGCCGGGCTTCGCAAGGAGAGGTAGCCGTAGCGGCCTATCGGATTCCTGTTTCGGCAGGAAAGGGCTTTTGTCCTCGCAGGTTCGAATCCTGCCCTCTCCGCAGCTGTGGCGAGTCGGGGTGCCGGCTCGCCACAGTTTCGTGTCAGCAGATAATCGCCTTGCCGAGGAGAAGCGATGTCGGAGACCGTGACCCGCACAATCAACGTGACTCGCCTGTTCACCGACGAGGCCGGCGAGAGCCACTTCGTCGAGGAGAAGCTGGACCTCAACGAGGTGAACTTCGCCCCGCCGGCCCCCTCGATGTTCCTCTCGGCGCCGGCCGAGGCCCGCGCGAGCGTGTACCTGCTCTGCCCCGACGGCTACTTCGGTGACTTCCACCCGGCGCCCCGTCGGCAGATCATGACGCTGCTCCAGGGCGAGCTGGAGGTCGGCGTCAGCGACGGCGAGAAGCGCCGCTTCCTGCCGGGTGGCAGCGTCCTGGTGGAGGACACCACGGGCAAGGGCCACTCGACGCGGTGCATCGGCGACTCGCTGCTCATCGTTACCCAGCTCTGATGCTCAGTGCGGCGGCGCGCTGCAACCGGACCGTTGGAGAGTAGATGAAGGTCACTCTGTTCGAGCAGGCGCCGTACCGGTTCCTGCCGTCGGACTTCGAAAAGCACCACAACTCGGTGTGCGACACGCCTTACGGCCTGACGACTCCCGAGGGCGTCTTCAGCTCGTTCACCGATCACATCGACGAGTTGATGATCGGCGCCAGGGCGGGGTTCGACGGCATCGCCGTCAACGAGCACGCCCAGAGCTCGTACGACCTGATGCCGAACCCCAACCTGGTGGCGAGCGCGATCGCCTACGCCACCCAGAGCCAGGGGCTCGACGTCGGGATCTTCCCGATGGGGCGTTCGCTGGGCAAGACGCGTGAGCCGGTCCGGGTGGCCGAGGAGTACGCGATGCTCGACGTCATGAGCAACGGCCGGCTCCTCGCGGGCTTCCCGGTCGGTCTCAGCTACGACGCCAGCATCAACAACGGCATCCCGCCGGTGGAGGTGCGCGGCCGTTTCGAGGAGAACCTCGACCTGGTGCTGCGGGCCTGGGAGGACCGTGAGCCGTTCGCCTGGAACGGCCGGTACGCCCAGTACCCGCAGGTGAACATCTGGCCGCGGCCGCTGCAGAGCCGGCCGCCGGTCTGGATCACGGGCATCGGCAACCCGAGGACGATGCAGATGACCCTGGAGCGCGGCTTCGGGTTCAACTACTTCGGGTTCGCCGGGGCGAAGCTCACCGGACCGCGGATCTTCAGCCGGTTCTGGGAGATCGCGGACGAACTGGGCCTGGAGCGGAACCCGTACCGGATGGGCTTCCTGCAGACGATCGCGGTCAGCGAGACCGACGAGCGCGCGGAGCAGGAGTACGCCGAGCACGTCGAGTACGCCTACCGCAAGGGCCTGGGGGCGATCCCGCCCGAGAAGCTGGCGATCGCCGGCGGCGTGAACATCCACGGCGTCAAGGCCCTGCTGCGCGACCCGGGCGACTTCGGTCTGTACAGCCAGATGCGGACGGCCAGTTACCGGGAGCTCGTCGAGGCCGGCACCGTCATCGCGGGCAGCCCGGCGACCGTGCGGGACCAGCTGATCTCGTACTGCCGGGAGTACGGCATCGGCAACCTGCACGCGATGCTCGGCTTCGGGTCGCTGCCGAAGGCGCTCGTGGAGAAGAACATCAACCTGTTCGCCGAGGAGGTCCTGCCGCACCTGCGCAAGCTGTGGAAGGACGACGGGTTCAGCCACCACTGGTGGCCGGAGCGCCTGGGCGGCACACCGCTTCCGGTGGCGGAAGGCGGAGCGTCGGCACGGAAGGCGGAGGCCTCATGACCACGGATTCCTTCAGCGGCGAGCCGCGCGAGGAGAGCGTCGAACTCTGGGACGGGCGGCTGACGCTGCGGGTGAAGGTGGCGGGCCGCGGCGCTCCGCTGCTCTACCTGCACGGCTCCACCGGGCTGGTCTGGGACCCGTTCCTGGCGCACCTGGCGGAGCAGTACACGGTCTACGCCCCGGAGTTCCCCGGCACCACCGCCGGTGAGCCGGACGCCATCCACGTGATCGACGACCTGTCCGACGTGGTCCTCGCCTACGAGGAGCTGTGCCGGCGGCTCGGCCTGGTCGACCCGGTGATCGTCGGGCACGACTTCGGCGGCATGCTCGCCGCGGAACTGGCCGCGCACTTCCCGGCGCTGCCCTCGCGGCTGGTGCTGATCGCGCCGCTCGGGCTGTGGCGGGAAGACCTGCCGGTCGGGAGCCTGGCGGCCGCCTCCGCGGAGGAGCTGGCGGGCCTGCTCTTCCTCGACCCGGCGGGCGAGGTGGCCCAGGCCGCGCTCACGCCGCCGGCCGATCCCGCGGTGGCCGTCGAGGTCATCGGCGGCATGGTGTGGTCCATCGGCAGCACGGCCAAGTTCCTCTGGCCGATCCCCGACCGCGGGCTGCGGTCGCGGCTGCACCGCGTGACGGCGGCGACGCTGATCGTCTGGGGCAGCGGGGACCGCCTGATGTCGGCGGAGTACGCGGAGGAGTTCGCCGGACTCGTCACCGGCAGCCGGGCCGTGGTGCTCGACGCCGCCGGCCACCTTCCGCAGCTGGAGCAGTTCAAGGAGGCCACGGTGGCAGTCGACGAGTTCCTGAGGTGAAGGACCGAGGCGCGCCCATGCTGAGTCTCTCCGGGAAGACCGCCCTGGTGACAGGTGCTTCACGCGGGATCGGCAGGGCGATCGCCCTCGGTCTTGCCGAAGCCGGAGCCGACGTCGCCCTCCTTGCTCGGGGAGCCGAGCAGTTGAGAGCGACGGCGGCTGCGGCCGAGGAGTTCGGCGGCCGGGTCACCGCACTGGTCTGCGACATCGAGGATCCGGAGCAGATCGAGGCGAGTGTCGGGAAGGCCGTCGCGGAACTCGGCCCGCTGGACGTCGTGGTGAACAACGCCGGAGGAATCACCTACTCGGGGCCGTTCCACGAAGCCACGACCGAGCAGTGGCAGCGGGAAATGCGGCTCAATTTCGAATCCGTGCTGGAGGTGTGCCGCCTGGTCGGCCCCGACATGGTCGGGCGCGGCCAGGGGTCGATTATCAACATCTCCTCGATCGGCGGAAAAGCCGGCCTCCCGAATTACTCCCCCTATGCCGTTTCGAAGGCCGCGGTGACCGCGCTCACCCATTCGCTCGCGGCGGAGTGGGCGGCTTCCGGGGTGCGGGTCAACGCGATCACGGCCGGCTGGGTGGAGACCGACCTGACCAAGCCCCTGGTCGGGCACCACGAGCTGTCCGAGCGCCTCATGGAGGTGATTCCGGCCGGGAGGTTCGCCACCCCGGAGGACCTGGTCGGCCTGGCACTTTACCTGGCCAGCGACGCTTCGCGGTTCATGACGGGCTCGTCCGTCGTCATCGACGGCGGGGTCTCCTCCTTCTACGGCGGCGCCGCGGTCCTCCACGGGGCCGGGCGCGGATCGGCCGGGGCCGGCGTCCCGGACAGCCGCCTCAGATGTAAGTAACATGATCGACATGGCAACTGACGAATCGTCAGTATCGGTCTTCGACCGGTGAATCCGGGCACTGATTTCAGCCATCGCGTCATCGGGTGATCGTCGCCCTCCGTGCGCACCCGTGAACGGCCGTCTCCACAGGGAGGCGGCCGTTCGTCTGTTGCGGCACTCCACGGCCGGCCAGGGGGAAGCCGGACAATCATCCAATATCGCCGGTCGGACGGGCGGGGCGAGGGTGCGTCCGAGTGGCTCGAAGGGGCCGGTTGACGCGCGTCACGGGGCCGCTGAGGGCCCTCGGCATCGACACCGTCGCTGCCACCTGCAATATTGCGGGAGTATTGCAGGGGTGCTTCACGCCACTGGTGGCCGGATCGCGCGGCGGCCATCAAAGAGCTATGCAAGAAGCCGATTAAATGATTGTCTTGTGGGGAGATTGCATACCGCGGGCACCTCAAGGGTGCGGGCCTGAAGTGAATAACCTGTGCGATCGGGCAGAGGGGGGTGTGTTCGGCGCAGGGCTGTGTATCGCTGCCTTTCGCGTCTCGCAGCGTGAGCCCGTGGGGCTCCAGCGCGTCGAAGGGGTGTCGACGATTCGTTCGCAGGACCGGTCGCTATCGGGATGGGAGGGGCTTTAATGCGTTTCTTCGTGCTTGGGCCGTCGGAAATCAAGGTGGGCCACCACACGGTTCGGCCCAAGGGGGCGGTTCAGGAGTTGCTGTTCGCCTCGTTCATGGCGGCGGCCGGCAGGCTGGTCACCGTGGACTCGCTGGCGGAGGAGCTGTGGGGGACCACGCCGCCGACGAAGATGCACAACGCGCTGCAGGCCCAGATCAGCAGGCTCCGCCGCAGCCTGGCACGGACGGAGCAGGACGGTGCGTCGCGCATCGTCACGAGCGTCTCCGGCTACCAGTTCAGCCTGCAGCCGGGTGAACTCGACGCGCAGGTCTTCCTCGACACCGTCGACGTCATCCGGGGCCGGGTCTGCGACAGACTCGACCGATGTATCGCCGAGCTCCGGGGCATCCTCGCCCTGTGGCGGGGACCGGTGTTCGGCGGGCTGGCGACGGGGCCGCTGTGCCAGACCGCGGCGTCCAAGTACGAGGAGTCGCGCTTATCCGCGCTGGAGCTGCTCTACGACCTGGAGCTCAGGGCGGGCGGTCACAACCGGATCATTCCCGAGGTGACGGAGACCCTGGCGCAGAACCCGATGCAGGAGCAGTTCTGCCGCCAGCTGATGGTGGCCCTGTACCGGTCGGGCCGGCAGATCGACGCGCTCAACGTCTACCGCGACTTCCGCCACCGCCTCAACGAGGAGCTCGGGGTCGACCCCTCGCCGATGCTGAGGATGTACGAGAGCGCCGTCCTGGAGCACGACCTGGCGCTGCTGGAGGAGTCGCCGATGATCCGGCCCGTCGGAGTGCGGGTGTAGCCCGGCGGGGCCGATGCCGCGCCGTGAACGCGGCCTCGTGCCGCCCACCCCGCCCGCCCCGGATTCGGGGCGACCGCCGGCCGCCCCGCAGTCCCGGGCGGTCCACTCCGCGAAACGCACCACCACGTTGGACACGTCAAGGGCACTGACGGTGCCTCGGCCGGTTCCTGATGCCGGTACGAGGCCGCACCGTGCTTCGACGAACGGCCGGGCCGGGTCCCCTCCAGGGGCCCGGCCCGGCCGTTGTGGGCCGAACGGGTGGTGACGGCCGCCGACCCGGTTTCGTGGCCCGGAATGCCTCGTTGAGCCCGCCGACGAAGCCCTGAAACCGTCACGGCAGGCGGCGGGGCGAGCAGGCGGAAGAAATGAGGCGGTCGTGGCTTCGATCGTGCTGGAGACCGTGATCGAGGCGGACGCCGCCGAAGTCTGGGCGGTGATCGGCGACTTCGAGCAGGGCCCGCCACGGATGGCGCCGGGCTTCGTCACCGGGACGGAGCTGACGGCCGACGACGTCCGAACGGTCACGTTCGCCAACGGCGACGTGATCGACGAGCGGCTCGTCAGCCTGGACCACGAGGCCCAGCGGATCGTCTGGGCGGTCATCGGCGGCACCGTGCGGCCGCTGCACGACAACGCCTCCCTCCAGGTCGTCGCCGAGAGCGAACGGCTCAGCCGGCTGGTCTGGATCCGCGACGTCCTGCCGGACGAGCTGGCGCCGCCGCTCGCCGCGACCATGGCGGACGGGCTGGCCGTCATTCGGGAGACGCTGTCGGCCGGGCGGGCGTAGGCCCTCCAGCACCGAACCGCCCCAGCCCGGTCCGGCCGCGCCTCTCAAGGGCGGCCGGACCGGGCTGGGGCGGTTCTGCGGGTGCGAGTGCGGCTACGCCGGCTACGCCGCGGAGCGGACGTCGGTCAGGGCCTCGGCGGCGGGGCCGTCCGCGGACTCCTCCGGCTGCGCCAGGGCCGCGTAGCGCTCGGGGCGGGCCGACCGGATCCAGTACGCGTAGCCGAGTCCGCCGACACCCACCACCAGCAGCGCCCAGGGCAGCGCGGTGACCACCGGGTTGGTCGTGCCGGTGAGGACGGCGAAGTTGCGGACGACGAGGACGGCGGCCGTGACCAGCCCGGCCGCGCCGAGCACCGGAGCGATCCTGGTCTGCCACCACCCGCCCTTGCGCTTGCGGTAGTAGCCGAGCACGGCGACCGAGGCCATCGCCTGGAGCACCACGATGCCGAGGGTGCCGATGCCCAGCATGCTGGTGGACATGTTGAGGTAGGGGTCCAGGCCGGCGAGGGCGAAGGCCGCGACGACGACGGCGCTGAACACGGTCTGGACGACGCTGGCCCGGTGGATGGCCTTGTACTTGGGGTGCACCGCGGCCAGGCGGCCCGGCAGCAGGCCGTCACGGCCCAGCACGAACATGTACCGGTTGGCCGCGTTGTGCAGGGCCAGCCAGGCGCCGAGCACGCTGGTGCAGAGCAGCACCTGCATCACCGTGGTGGTGGCCGAATTCAGGTACTCGTCGCTGAGGTTGAAGAACATGTCCCCCAGGTCCGCGGTCGCCGTCGCCTGGATCTTCGACGGGCCGACGGCGCCGACCGCGAGCCAGCTGGTGGCGCCGTAGAACGTCGCGATCAGGACCACCGCGATGATCGTGGCCCGCGGAACGCTCCGCTCGGGGTTGCGGGTCTCCTCGGCGTACAGGCCCGCCGACTCGAAGCCGATGAACGACGCCATGCCGAACATCATCGAGACGCCGAAGCCCGGGGCGAAGATGTTGTGCGGCGCGAAGGACGCGGCGGGCATGGCGGAGAAGCCGTGACGGGCGAGGATCGCCACGTCGAGGGCGAACAGGATGACGATCTCGCAGATCATGAGCACCGCCAGCACCCGGGCGCTGAGCTCCACGTGCCGGTACCCGAGCACGCCCACCACCACCAGGCCCGCGGCGGCCCACACCTCCCACGGCAGGTTGAGACCGTGCGACGCGGCGAGCGCCTGGGCGAAGTACGCGAAGGCGCCGAGCACGCCGACCGTGACGGTGTTGTAGGCGATGACGGCGATGATTCCGCCGCTGACGGCCGGCGGCCTTCCCAGGCCGTGGGCGATATAGGTGTAGAACCCGCCCGCGTGGCTGATCCGGCTGCTGATGGCGGCGTAACCGGAACTGAAACAGAGCAGCGTCAGCCCGGCGAAGACGAACAGCGCCGGCACGCCCGGTCCATTGCCGATCGAAAAGGACAGCGGCACGGTGGTGAGCATCGCGGCGAGTGGCGCGGCCGCTGCGATGATCATGAATACGATCTTCGGCGTGGTGAAGGTGCGCAGCAGACGCACTGGTTGGGGGCGGGAACTGGTAGTGGCCACGGGTGCTCCTGCGATAAGGGATGCGAGAGGCGCGGAGTTCGTTTTCTCCCGGCTGTTGCGATCGGGAAGCGCCCGGACAGCCGACTTCGGTCGGCCGGGCAGGAAAACGGCCGACAGGTGATCTCCGGATTTCCGCTGAGGCCTGCGGATGGCAGGAACGAGCATTCCACAGACCTTCTGACCGACGTCTGATCATGCACTGATGGTCGATTGACAGCGCTTCGTCAGTGTGCCGTCGGAATTCCGGACGCCATTTCCGCAGGTTTCAGCAGACCCCGCAGCATTCCTGGTCGAGCGGAGCCGCCGCCAGGCTGCCCGTCGCCCACAGGTGCTGCAGGGCGTAGGCGCGCCAGGGGCGCCAGGCGGCGGCGTGGCGGGCCAGCGCGGCGGGCGTCGCGGGGAGCCCGAGCTCGACGGCGGCGGTCCGCACGCCCGGGCCGCCCGTGGTGAACGCGTCGGGGTCGCCGAGCGCGCCCATGGCGACGACCTCGACCGTCTCCGGCTCGATGCCCGGGATGGCGGTCAGCTGCGCCCGCGCGCGCAGCCAGTCGCTGCCCCTGCTGACGTCGACCGTGCCGTCCGCCAGCGCCTCGACGAGCCGGGGGAACGCTCCGTGCGGCCGGTCCGGCGGCACGCTCGCGGCCGGTCCGAGGCCGACCAGCTCGGCGGGGGCCGGGAACAGCCGGGACAGGCCGCCGCCCGGGTCCGTCACCGGCAGGCCGTGGACCGCCGCCAGCCGGGCCGCACGGTCACGGGCGGTCGCCGCCGAGACGTGCTGGCCGAGCAGCGCGCGGATCGCGTACTCCTCCCCGTCCACGGTGCGCGGCACCCGCCGCCCCGGGTTCTTGCGCACCAGCGGCGCCAACAGCGGGTCCTCGCCCAGCAGTTCGTCCACGGCGGCGGGATCGGCGTCCAGGTCCAGCATCCAGCGGCACCGGTTGATCGCCGCGGTCAGGTCCCGCAGGTCGGAGAGCGTGAGCCGGCACTCGACGAAGGCCGAGGCGGTAGGGCGCAGTTCGACGATCCCGTGGCCGCGGGGCAGTCGCAGCGTCCGGCGGTACGCGCCCGACCGCCACTCCTCGACCCCGGGGACCGCAGCGGCCGCCAGCCGGCCGAAGAGACTGTCGGCGCACAGCGGCGCCCGGAACGGCAGCCGCAGCGTCAACGTCCCCGCGACGTCGGTGGGGCGGGTGCGCCGGCGGAGCTCGGTGGGCGACAGGGCGAACACCGCCTGCACGGTGTCGTTGAACGACCGGATGGAGGAGAAGCCCGACGCGAACGCGACCTCGGCCATCGGCAGGGTGCTGGTCTCGATCAACAGCCGGGCGGCCTGCGCCCGTTGGGCCCGGGCCAGCGCCAGCGGCCCCGCACCGACCTCGGCGCGCAGCTGCCGCTCGACCTGGCGGGTGCTGTACCCCAGGTACGCGGCCAGCCCGGGCACCCCTTCCCGGTCGACGACGCCGTCCTTGATCAGCCGGATCGCCCGCGCCACCAGGTCCGCGCGCTCGTTCCACTCGGGGGAGCCCGGAGCCGCGTCGGGCCGGCAGCGCTTGCACGCCCGGAACCCGGCCTGCTGGGCTGCCGCCGCGCTGGAGTAGAACCTCATGTTCTGCGGCTTCGGCGGCGAGACCGGGCAGCTCGGCCGGCAGTAGATCTTCGTCGTCAGCACGGCGACGAAGAACCATCCGTCGAACCGTGCGTCCTTGGACTGAACGGCTCGGATACATCGCTCGGTGTATTCGTGCACATGCTCAGGGTGCTTCAAGACCGGGCGGCCCGGGGCCCGAACGACGGAATGCCCGGTGCTCCGGCCCGGTGGGGAGAGGGTGTCGGCCAGAGCATTGGCGCGTTCAGGTCATCTTTGGGCAGGTCTGCGCCAACCGCCCGCTCGCCCCGGATACGGGCGGCCGGACGCCGCCACACTGCAGGTCCGAGGAACTGGGTTCGAACGCCGAGGGCGGGCGACATGGCGCGGGATCTCCGGACGGCGCACCACGGACGGCGGAGGCCTTCCGGCGAGGAGCCGGTGAGGCGGACGCGGCTCGCCCAGCAGGCGGGCCTGCGGATCACCGAGCTGGCGTGCTTCGAGGACCACCGGTCGTTCCGGCCGGCGGCGACCGGGGAGCCGGACGAGACGGTGCTCGTCGTGTCGCTGATCCGCGCGGGGGGCCTGGTGCTGCGGGTCGGCGGACGCGAGGAGTTCGTCGACCCGACCACGGGCTTCCTGCTGCGCCGCGGGGACGACGCCGCCGTCGCGCACCTGGCCCGCCTCCCCGACCTGAGCACCGTGCTGCAGTTCCACCAGGACGTCCACGGCGAGTGTCCGGGCGGGGCCGGGCCACGGGTCCTGCCGGTGGACGCGGGCCTCGACCTGGCCCATCGGGGGCTGGTCGCCGCCTGCCGGGCCGGGGCGGATCCGTTCGAGGTGGCGGAGCGGGCCAACCGCCTGATGGCCGGGCTGGTCGGCGGTCGCGAGCCTGCCCCCTGCCCGCGGCGCGCCTCCACGGTGGTGGCGCACCGCAGGCTCGCCCACCAGGCGTGCGCGGCACTGATCGACGGGCTGCCGACCGCGGGCCTGGAGGAGATCAGCCGCCTGGTCGGCTGCTCGCCGTTCCACCTCAGCAGGGTGTTCCGGGCGGTCACCGGCCGCACGCTCACCGGCTACCGCAACCAACTCCGGGTGCGGGCGGTGGTGGAGGAGCTCGGCGGCGGCCGGCCGCTGCGGGAGCTGGCCGCGAAGTACGGCTTCGCCGACCAGGCCCACCTGACGCGGGTGTTCCGCCAGCACGCCGGCGCGCTCCCCAAGGTCGTCCGGGCCGCGCTGCGGGGGACGGCGCCGCCGGCCGGAACCGAGCAAGAAAGTTCAACGCCGCGGCCGCCGCCGTCACCAGACTGAGTGCTGCCCCCTGCTGAACCACGGAACGGCGACTCACCAGCTGTCACGAACATCGGAGAGTGGAGGGAACGTTCATGATCAGGACGAAGACCGCGACAGCACTCGGCGCGCTCTGTCTGGCTGCGGCCGGCGTCTCCGTCGCGGCGACGCCCGTCTCGGCGACGCCAGCCCCAGTGACGCCTGCCCCGGCGGGACAGCAGAGCCAGGCCGGCCTCCTGGGCATCGGTACCCGGGTCACCACGCGGGTCGACACCCCGCTGTACTTCGGCCCCGGGCTGAGCACCCCGCAGATCGGCGTCGCCTGGGCCGGCGACAACGTGGCCGGCATCTGCCAGATCTACGACAACAACAACAAGCGCCTGATCCTGGGCATCGAGCGCCCGGGCCGCAACGGCGTCCAGTGGGCCAACACCGCCGGCTACATCTGGGACGACTTCATCATCCAGTACACCGCCGGGTTCCCCCTCTGCCTGAGCTACGGGCCCAGGGTCACGCCGATCCGCAGCACCACGATCTACTCGGGCCAGGGGCTGAGCACCCCGCGCGTCGGGGTCGCCTGGGCCGGCGACGACGTGGAGGGCATCTGCAAGGTCAACGACAACAACGGCAAGCGGATGGACCTGGTCATCGAACGCCCCGGCCGCAACGGCGTCCAGTGGGCCAACAGCGCCGGGTACGTGTGGGACCTCGACATCGCCGAGAACACCGACGCCCTGCCGGACTGCGGCACCGTGTAGGCGGAGAGGGCAGGATTCGAACCTGCGTGGGCGCAAGCGCCCGGCTGGGGTTTTTAGGCCCCGGTCCCCGATAAGCCGCTCCGGGCACCTCTCCTTGCTTCCAACCCGGGTTCCGGGTCGTTTGCGCGGAGAGGGCAGGATTCGAACCTGCGTGGGCGCAAGCGCCCGGCTGGGGTTTTTAGGCCCC
>NZ_BMRI01000034.1:83470-88806 GCF_014648555.1 Kitasatospora griseola | reverse complement strand
GGGTTGATAGGCCGGATATGGAAGCCCTGTGAGGGGTGGAGTTGACCGGTACTAATAGGCCGAGGGCTTGTCCTCAGACGCTCGCGTTCACTGTGTGGTTCCCGGGTAGCGAACAGCTATCGCCGGTAAGGAACCGATCCATTCGGATCCGCCAGGTAAGTAAACACATATTTCAACTGAAAAGTGTGTTCGCTGAATACCCGATAGGGTTTCGGTGGTCATAGCATGAGGGAAACGCCCGGTTACATTCCGAACCCGGAAGCTAAGCCTCATAGCGCCGATGGTACTGCAGGGGGGACCCTGTGGGAGAGTAGGACGCCGCCGAACAATTCTTCAAAAGGCCGAGGCCCCAGCGATGAGCTGGGGCCTCGGCCTTTTTTGTTGGGCTTTTTCAGCCGAACACGACGGCCGGCGGACGGCGGTCGGGCACCCGGACGCGGTGCTCGTCCGTGTGCCGGACAATGGAACAAGACGGACGTACCGGACCCCGACGGGGTCCGAGGGATCGCCCGGATCGCGCGCTGGTGTCGAGGGATCGGCAGTGGCGCCTCTCAAGCCAGCAGTGTGCAGACAGGAGTCACCAGCATGTCGAACCCGCCCCAGGACCGGCCCGAGCGCCGTAACGACGGCGGCCGGGGGTACGAGCCCAGGTCGCGCGGGGGCTGGTCGAACGACCGTGGCCCGCGTCGTGACGACCGTGGCGAAGGCGGCGGCTACCGCGGTCGTGACGACCGCGGTGACCGTGGCGGCGACCGCGGGGGTTACCGCAGCGACCGTGGCGACCGGCCGTCGTACGGCGACCGTCCGCAGGGCGGTGGCTACCGTGGCCGCGACGACCGTCCCCAGGGCGGCGACCGCGGCGGCTTCCGTCGCGATGACCGTGGCGGCGACCGCCCGTCCTACGGTGGCGGCGGCTACCGCTCGCGTGACGACCGCCCGCAGGGTGGCGACCGTGGCGGGTTCCGCCGTGACGACCGCGGTGACCGCCCGCAGGGTGGCTTCCGCCGTGATGACCGCGGTGACCGTCCGTCGTACGGTGACCGTCCGCAGAGCGGTGGGTTCCGCCGGGACGACCGTGGCGACCGCCCGCAGGGTGGGTTCCGTCGCGACGACCGTGGCGACCGTCCGTCCTACGGTGACCGTCCGCAGCGCAGCGGTGGGTTCGAGCGTCGCGACGACCGCCCGCAGGGTGGCTTCCGTCGTGATGACCGTGGCGACCGTCCGTCGTACGGTGACCGTCCGCAGAGCGGTGGGTTCCGCCGGGACGACCGCGGTGACCGCCCGCAGGGTGGGTTCCGTCGCGACGACCGTGGCGACCGTCCGTCCTACGGTGACCGTCCGCAGCGCAGTGGTGGGTTCGAGCGTCGCGACGACCGCCCCCAGGGCGGCTTCCGTGGCCGTGACGACCGTCCCCAGGGTGGCGACCGTGGCGGTTTCCGCCGGGACGACCGTGGCGACCGCCCGCAGGGTGGCTTCCGTCGGGACGACCGTGGTGGCGACCGCCCGTCCTACGGTGACCGTCCGCAGCGCAGTGGTGGGTTCGAGCGTCGCGACGACCGCCCCCAGGGTGGCGACCGTGGCGGCTTCCGCCGCGATGACCGCGGTGACCGCCCGCAGGGTGGGTTCCGTCGCGACGACCGTCCGCAGGGCGGCTACCGGGACCGCGACGACCGTGGCGACCGGCCGTCGTACGGCGACCGTCCGCAGCGCAGTGGCGGGTTCGAGCGTCGCGACGACCGCCCGCAGGGTGGGTTCCGTCGGGATGACCGTGGCGACCGTCCGCAGGGCGGCGGCTTCCGTGGCCGTGACGAGCGCGGTGGCGAGCGCGGTGGCTTCCGCCGTGACGACCGCGGTGACCGTGGCGGCTTCCGTGGTCGTGACGACCGTGGTGGCGAGCGCGGTGGGTACCGGGGTGGCCGGGAAGACCGTGGTGGGTTCCGTCGGGAGTACGACGAGCGCCGGCCGGAGCCGGTGCGTCGGCTGCCGATCCCGGACGACGTGACCGGCTTCGAGATCGACGCGGACGTGCGTCAGGACCTGAAGAGCCTGCCGAAGACGCTCGCGGACGACGTGGCCCGCAACCTGGTGATGGTCGCGCGGCTGCTCGACACCGAGCCGGAGGAGGCCTACAACTACTCGCGCGTCGCGCTGCGGCTGGCGTCGCGAGTGGCGAGCGTCCGGGAGGCGGCCGGTTTCGCGTCGTACATGACGCAGCGGTACTCCGAGGCGCTGACCGAGTTCCGGGCCGCGAAGCGGATGACCGGCCGGGTGGACCTGTGGCCGGTGATGGCGGACTGCGAGCGCGGTCTGGGTCGTCCGGAGCGGGCGCTGGCGATGGCCGGCGAGCCCGAGGTGAAGCAGCTGGACAAGGCCGGTCAGGTCGAGATGCGGCTGGTCGCGGCGGGTGCCCGGGCGGATCTGGAGCAGTTCGACGCGGCCGTGGTGACCCTGCAGAGCCCGGAGCTGGCGTCCTCGGCGATCCACCCGTGGACGGCGCGCCTGCGCTACGCGTACGCCGACGCGCTGATCGCGGCGGGTCGGGCGGACGAGGCCCGCGAGTGGTTCGTGAAGGCTGTGGAGGCCGACTCGGACGGCTCGACCAACGCTTCCGAGCGGCTGGCGGAGATCGACGGCGTGGAGTTCACCGACGCGCTGGACGAGGACGCCGAGGACGAGGCGCAGGAGTCCGAGGAGCCGGTGCGCAAGCCGATCGCGAAGGACGAGATCGGCGACGACCGGATGATCTTCGAGGACGAGGAGGACGTCGAGGAGTTCTACGACGACGACGACCTCGAGATCGACGAGGAGTACGACGAGGACTCCTCCGAGGAGCAGAAGCCGAAGCAGGCCTGATCCCCGGCTGATGGTCGGACGGCCCCCGTTCCGGGTAGGAACGGGGGCCGTTCTGCGTCGTCGGCCGGTTGTCAGCCGAGTTCGAGGGAGCGCAGAACCAGTCCGGTGGCCGGTTTGGGGCCGAAGGACGTCGACTTGCGGGGCATGGTGACGCCCTGTTCGGCGAGGCGGCGGACCACGCGCTCCTCGACGGGGTGGAGCAGGACGGCGGTGCCGCCGGTGCGGGCGGCCTCGCGGACGGCGGCTTCGGCGGAGTGCAGGTAGCCGATGTGCTCGGGGCTGTCGGGGACGTGCCAGGTGCGGTCGAGCAGAGTGGCGTGCAGGACGGTGGCGTCGAGGCGGCGCCACTCCTCGGGGCGGTCGGTGCGGACAGTGGCTTCGAGGGTGGCCTCGTCGGGGCCGGTGAGCAGCAGATAGCGGTCGTCGCCGGCGGTGAGGACGAAGGCGTTGCGGGCGTCCGTGCGGGCCTCGGCGAGGGCCTTGAGGGCGTCGTCGAGGGTGCCGGGGAGTTCGGTGAGCTGCCAGATGTCGGGGTCCAGGGCGGCCACTGCGGCGTGCAGGGGCAGCCGGTGCAGGACGCGGTGGATGGCGCGGACCTTCAGCGGGTAGCGGTCGGTGTCGACGAGCAGGACCAGGCCGCGGTCCCAGGGGCTGCGGGGCAGGTGGCGGTGCTCGCGCTGCAGCCGCAGGTACATCTCCCAGCGGTGGTGGCCGTCGGCGATCAGGGCGCGGCAGGTGGCCAGGTCGCGGCTGACGGCGGCCAGGTCGGCGGGAGCGGTGACGGCCCAAAGGCGGTGCTGGGTGCCGTCGGAGGTGGTGACGTGGAGCAGTGGTTCGCCGCCGGCGGTGCGGTCGACGACCTCGGCGGCCCGGCCTTGGCCGCGGTAGGTGAGCAGCAGGGGTTCGAGGTTGGCGCGGGTGGTGCGCATCAGGCCGACCCGGTCGGCGACGGGTTTGGGCATGACGTCCTCGTGGGGGAGGACGACGCCGGCTTCGGCGCCGCTGACGGCGAGGGCGCCGATCAGTCCGCGCTGGAGGTCGCCGGTGGGCGGGCGTTGCTCGTAGACGTACAACGCGGGCCGGGGGTCGGCGGTGAGGACGCCCCGTTCGCGCCAGTCGCGCAGCAGCCGGGCGGCGTGCCGGTAGCGAGTGTCGCGGTCGGGGCGGAGACCGGAGTCCTCCGGTTCGGGACGCGGCAGGATGAGTCGGACGATGTTGTGCGGGTCCGAGGTCTCCAGGTCCTGGCGCCGTCCGGGGTCCACCACGTCGTACGGGGGTGAGGTCACCGCGGCCAGGTTGCCGACCTTCTGGGGGTCGTAGCGCAGGCCGCGGAACGGGGACAGGGACAGCCCTGCGGTGGCGACGTGCCCGGGGTCTCCGGGGCCGCCCGAGGGCTCGTTGCCGATTTCGGCACGAGGGGCGCTCATCCTGGGCATGTTAGCCGGGTACTCCTTGTTGGGAGATCGCGATTCGCGCAGCCGTTCCGGTTGCGGGGCGGCGCGACGGGTGCGTAACGGCTGAGCGGGGAGTGACGGATGAGCTATGGGAGTCATGACAGCGACGGCGCGGCGGCCTCCCCGGGGAGCGCGGCGGGGACGCCGGGCGGCGGGGTGTACGACTGGTTCCGGCGCGGGGTGCGGCTGTTGGAGGAGCGGCATCCGGCGGCGGCGGTGCAGCTGCTGACGCGGGCCGCGGAGGCGGAGCCGGGGTCGCGGTCGATCCGGGAGGCGCTGGGGCGGGCGCAGTTCGACGCGGGGCAGTACGCGGCGGCGCTGGAGAGTTTCCGGACGGTGGCGGTGGCGGATCCGTCGGACGACTACGCGCAGTTCGGGTGGGGAGTGGCGGCGGCCCGGCTGGGGGACTTCGAGTCGTCCGCGGAGCACCTGGCGCTGGCGGTGGCGATGCAGCCGGGCAACGAGCACTACCGGGCGGCGCTGCGGCAGACCAGGGCGACGCTGGCGGCCCGGGCGGGGGCGTTCGGTCCGCTGCAGCCGGGGGCGCCGGGGTATTTGGCTCCGCCGGAGGAGCCGGGCGGCGGCACGGCCTAAGGTGGCGGGGTCGATCGGTTCGAGGGGACAGGGAGCGGTGTGATGGCGGAGAGCGCCGGCCAGGTGCGGAGCGTGCCGCAGGGCAGTGCGGTGGCGTTGACGGAGGTGTACGACACGGCGCTGCTGGACCTGGACGGGGTGGTGTACGCCGGGCCGCACGCGATCGAGCACGCGGTGGAGTCGTTGGAGCGGGCGCGGACCGCGGGCATGCGGCTGGCGTACGTGACGAACAACGCGTCGCGGCCGCCGCGGGTGGTGGCGCAGCACCTGTCGGAGCTGGGCGTGCCGGCCGAGCCCGCCGATGTGATCAACTCGGCGCAGGCGGCGGCGCGGCTGGTGTCGGAGAAGGTGCCTGCGGGG
This sequence comes from Kitasatospora griseola, assembly GCF_014648555.1. Lineage (GTDB taxonomy): Bacteria > Actinomycetota > Actinomycetes > Streptomycetales > Streptomycetaceae > Kitasatospora > Kitasatospora griseola. The sequence goes on along the minus strand of NZ_BMRI01000034.1, from coordinate 83,545 downwards.
TCCCGGGTGCTGGTGATCGGCGGGGCCGGGCTGGTGGAGGCGCTGCAGGAACGCGGGCTGGTGCCGGTGCGCTCC
>NZ_BMRI01000034.1:47781-83440 GCF_014648555.1 Kitasatospora griseola | reverse complement strand
CTGGCGGAGGACCCGGTGGCGGTGGCGCAGGGCTACGACCCGTCGGTGGGCTGGACGGACCTCGCGGAGGCCTCGTACGCGGTGGGCCGGGGCCTGCCGTGGGTGGCGTCGAACACGGACCTGTCGATCCCGACGGCGCGCGGCATCGCGCCGGGCAACGGGACGCTGGTGGCGGCCGTGTCGGCGGCGACCGGCGTGACGCCGGAGGTCGCGGGCAAGCCGCTGCCGCCGATGCACCGGGAGACGGTGCTGCGGACGGGCGCGAAGCGTCCGCTGGTGGTCGGCGACCGCCTCGACACCGACATCGAGGGCGCGTTCAACGGCGGTGTGGACTCGCTGCTGGTGTTCACCGGCGTCACCACGCCCGAACTGCTGCTCGCCGCCCCCGTGCAGCACCGTCCGACGTACCTGTCGGACGACCTGCGCGGCCTGCTGGAGTCGCAGCCGGTGGTGTCGGCGCTCGGCGGCGGCCGGTTCGGCTGCGGCGGCTGGGAGGCCGGCGTGGACGGCGGCGCGCTGACCCTGGACGGCGCGGGCGAGCGGATCGACGCCCTGCGGGCGCTGTGCGCGGCGGCCTGGACGTGGGCGGACGTGAACGGCGCGGCGCCGGAGACGGCGAAGGCGCTGGCGGCGCTGCCGGCGGTGCGCTGACCGCTGGTTGACGGCCCGTCACGGCTGGTGGTCCCCGGGGCGTTTCGGTCGTCCGGGGGATGTTGCGGGGTGCGTCGAGGGGCCGTGCGGGCGCTCGTGCTCGCGGCGACGGAGTGTTCCGGTGGAGCGGGACGGACGGTTCCTGGTGCTTCGGCGTGGGCGGTGGGCGGGAGGGCAGGTGGAGCAGCGCCTGTTTCCCGCCGGAGGCCCGTCCCCCGGCGGACGGTCCGGTGACCGAACTGCCGGGGGGCTTCCCGATCGGGGCGGGCGCGGTGCTCCTGCCTGCCGCCGACCGGGAGCAGGCGACCGGAGCGACCTGCGCGGGCGGCAGGTCCGAGGTCGCGGCCCCGCAGCGGGCGCAGCGCTGCGACTGTGCGTCGGGCTCAGAGCAGGCTGCGCAGGCGCAGCAGGTCGAGGAAGCTCGCGTCCAGCTTGAGGCGGCCGGTGGCCCAGGCGGTGGGGAAGGCCAGCGTGCCGTCGACCAGGGCGACCAGGTCGTGGCCGGTGGTGGTGAGCCGGATGTCGGCCTTGGCGGTGGGGGCGCCCGGGGCGTCGGTGATGCCGGTGAGCTGTCCGTCGGTGAGTCGCCCGGTGAAGGTCAGGTCGAGGTCGGTGACGTGGCAGCTGAGCGACCGGTCGAGGGCGGCGGCCTTGCGGACGTCGCCGTTCGCGCCGGCGAGGTTGCGGCTGAGCTGCTCCAGTGCGGTGCGACACTCCTCGATGGTGGCCATGGTGCGGCGTACTCCTGTCTCGGCGGTCGGTGCGGCGTCCCACGCTAACGCGCCGGGCGGGTGCGGTGGCCGGGTGGGGGGAATGGGGGCCGACCGTGGGGTGGGTGGGGCAGCCGGGTACGGGTGGGGGTAGGACGGGGTAGCGTCAAGGCGGGCAGTCGGTGCCCGCGGAGGAGGCGGTACGGATGCTGCGGGATGCGGTGCGGGGTGTGGTGGTGGTCGCGACGGAGCTCGCCGAGGAGGCGAGCCGCCGGGTGCTGGGCGCGGCCGAGGAGTTGCTCCAGCGGACCGGTGAACTGCCGCCCGGGGTCGAGCAGTTGCGGGTGCTGGCCGGGGAGGCCGTGACGGCCGGTCGGGCCGGGGTGGACCTGGTCGCGGGCGTCGCCAAGGGCGAGGCCGAGCGGGTGTTCGAGAAGGTCGGCGACCAGGTGGTGAAGGTCGGCGTGGTGCTGAGCTTCCTGGAGTCGAAGCTGCGCGAGGTCGACGAGCCGGCCGCCCCCGAGCCCGAGCCGGCCCCGAAGGAGCCGACGGTCCGTCCGGCCGCCCGGGCCCAGGGCCTGTTCGACGCCGGGTGGGACGCGGAGCCCGCGCCTGCCGGTGGAGCGTCGGACGAGGCGGCGCCGGCGGCGAAGCAGGCCCCCGCCCGCCGCGCACCGGCCCCCGGGAAGGCGACCGCCCGCAAGGGCGCGGCGGCCAAGCAGACGGCGGCGAAGCGCTCGGTGCCGCGGAAGGCTCCCGCGGAGGGCGGGGTGACGGCGACCCCGAAGACGGTGGCGAAGAAGGCCGCCGTGAAGAGGACCGCGGCGAAGAAGGCGGCCGTCGACAGCCCGTCGGCCCCGCTGCCCGCGGCGGCGAAGAAGACCGCACCGGCCAAGCGGACCGCGACCGCGAAGAAGGCCGCCACGGCGAAGAAGACCGCGACGGTGACGAAGGCCGCGACCGCGAAGAAGGCCGCACCGGCCAAGGCGGCGGCCGGGCGGGCCACGGCTGCTGACGGCGCGTCGGCCGGGAAGCCGGTGAAGAAGGCCGCCGCGCGGAAGCCCGCCGCGAAGCATGACACCGGGGACGCCGGGGGCACCGGCGGTGAGTGAGGTGCAGTGGACGGGGGAGCCGGAGGTGGACGAGGCGCTGGCCCGGCTGGGGGAGGCCGACGGGGTGGGGGCGGGGGAGCGGGTCGAGGTGTACGAAGATGTTCATGCGCGGCTCGCCGCGACCCTCGCGGCGCTGGACCGCGAGTGACGATTGCGGAATGTGGGAGCTGACGTAGCAGTGGCAGTGGCACGACGCCGTCTGGATGCGGAGCTGGTGCGGCGGAAGCTGGCCCGCTCGCGCGAGCATGCGAGCGAGCTGATCGCGGCGGGCCGGGTGACGGTGGGCGGCACGGTGGCGACGAAGCCGGCGACGCAGGTGGAGACGGCGGCGGCCGTGGTGGTCGCGAAGGACGACGCGGACCCGGACTACGTGTCGCGGGGCGGGCACAAGCTGGCGGGCGCGTTCGCCGCGTTCGTGCCGCAGGGCCTGGTCGTGGCGGGCCGCCGGGCGCTGGACGCGGGCGCGTCCACCGGCGGGTTCACCGACGTGCTGCTGCGCGCGGGCGCCGCGCACGTGCTGGCCGTGGACGTCGGCTACGGGCAGCTCGCCTGGTCGCTGCAGAGCGACGAGCGGGTGACGGTGATGGACCGCACCAACGTGCGGGAGCTGACCCCGGAGCTGATCGGCGGCACGCTCGTCGACCTGGTGGTGGGCGACCTGTCGTTCATCTCGCTGGGCCTGGTGCTGCCCGCGCTGGCCGGCTGCGCGGCGCCGGACGCCGACCTGGTGCTGATGGTCAAGCCGCAGTTCGAGATCGGCAAGGACCGGCTGGGTTCGGGCGGCGTGGTGCGCTCGCCGGAGCTGCGGGCCGAGACGATCCGTCAGGTCGCTTCGCAGGCCTGGCAGTTGGGCCTCGGCGTGCGCGCGGTGACGGCGTCGCCGCTGCCGGGGCCGTCGGGGAACGTGGAGTATTTCCTGTGGCTGCGCCGGGACGCGGGCGAGCTGGATCCGGCCGAGGCGGACCGGGCCGTGGCGGAGGGCCCCAAGTAGGGTACTTGGCAGGCGTCCGAGCGTTGCGCAGACTGGCATGCCGCGGCCGGGCCAGCAGGGTCCGGCAGGCGTAGGGAGAGGGCAGCGGGCAATGAGCGATCGTCGTACGGTCTTCCTGATCGCGCACACCGGCCGGGAGGCCGCCCTGCGCAGTGTCGAAGGGCTGGTGGACGGCCTGCTGAAGGCGGGGATCCGGATCCGGCTGCTGGAGGCGGAAGCGGTGGGCCTCGACCTGCCGGACGGGGTGGAGCTGGTGCCGGGCGGGCCGGGCGCGGCCGACGGCTGCGAACTGATCCTGGTCGCGGGCGGGGACGGCACCCTGCTACGGGGCGCGGAGCTGGCCCGCGAGTCGGGCCTGCCGATGCTCGGCATCAACCTGGGCCGGGTCGGCTTCCTCGCGGAGGCGGAACGCGACGACCTGGCGACGGTGGTCGACCGGGTGGTGGACGCCGACTACGCCGTCGAGGAGCGGATGACCATCGACGTGCTGGTGCGCACCAACGGCGATGTGCTGCACGAGGACTGGGCGCTGAACGAGGCCTCGGTGGAGAAGGCCGCGCGCGAACGGATGCTGGAGGTCGTCACCGAGGTCGACGGCCGCCCGGTGTCGAACTTCGGCTGCGACGGCGTGGTGCTGTCCACCCCGACCGGTTCGACGGCGTACGCGTTCTCCGGCGGCGGGCCGGTGGTGTGGCCGGAGGTGGAGGCGCTGCTGATGGTGCCGATCAGTGCGCACGCGCTGTTCGCCCGGCCGCTGGTGACCTCGCCGGACTCGGTGCTGGCGGTCGAGGTGCAGCCGAAGACGCCGCACGGGGTGCTGTGGTGCGACGGGCGACGCTCGGTCGAACTCCCGGCCGGAGCGCGGGTGGAGGTGCGGCGCGGCAAGACGCCGGTCCGGCTGGCCCGACTGCACCGGGCGCCGTTCACGGACCGGTTGGTCGCCAAGTTCGCACTGCCGGTGACGGGTTGGCGGGGGCGCGCGCAGGGAGCGTGAGGGCGCGAAACCAGGGAGAGCAACCTCAGGGGCGCGGGGAACTGCGCGACAAGCGCAAAGCCGGTCCGTAACGTCGCGAGCACGTGCAAGTGATTGTCCTGCGTCGCGATCTTGCGGCGGGGTGCCTTCCGATTCGCGCAGTTCCCCGCGCCCCTGGTGGTGCTACAGGCTGCACGGCTCTGGGTCCGCCGTCGTGAGCCTCTCGTTGCGGGCGAGTTCGGCGGCCTCCGCGATGCGGTGGAGGGCGTCGGGGACGTGGGCGGCGGGGAGGGTGAGGGGGAGGCGGAGGTACTCCTCGAACGCGCCGTCGATGCCGAAGCGGGCGCCGGAGGCGATGCGGACGCCGAGGCGTTCGCCGGCCCGGGCGAGGGCGGTGGCGGGGAGGCCGGGGGTGGCCACCCAGAGGGCGAGGCCGCCGGGTGGGAGGGTGAAGCGCCAGTGGGGGAAGTGCCGGGGCAGCGCTTCGGCGAAGGCTTCGGCGGTGGCGCGCAGGCCGGTGTGGCGGTCGGTGCGGACGGCGGGCAGGTGATCGGTCAGCAGGCGGGCGCAGATCAGTTGGTCGAGGACCGGGGTGCCGAGGTCGTACAGGGCCCGGTCGGTGGCCAACTTCCGTACCAGGGACGGTTGGGCGCGCAGCCAGCCGATCCGCAGGCCGGGCCAGAGCAGCTTGCCGGCCGAGCCGACGGTGATCACCCGGGCGTCGCGGTCGAGCGCGGCGAGCGGCCGGGGCAGCGCGGAGTCGTCGACGTTCCAGCCGAGTTCGGCGCAGGTCTCGTCGGCGAGGACGGCGGTGCCGGCGGCGCGGGCGTGGGCGAGCAGGTCGCGGCGCTGGTCCTCGTCGATGAGGGCGCCGGTGGGGTTCTGGAAGTCGGGGATGGCGGAGACGAGTTTCGGGGCGGCGCCGCGGAGCACCCGCTGCCACTGCGGGAGGTCCCAACCGGCCTGGCCGGTGCGGCCGGTGGTGAATGGGACGGGCACCAGGCGGGCGCCGAACCGGTCCAGGGCGCGCAGTGTGTTGGGGTAGCTGGGCGCTTCGACGGCGACCCGGTCGCCGCGGGTGAGCAGTGCGTGGTGGACCAGGTGCAGGGCGCTCATCGCGCCGGTGGTGATCAGGACCTGGTCGGGGCCGGTGGGCAGGCCGCGTTCGGTGTAGCGGCGGGCGACGGCCTCGCGCAGCACGGGCAGGCCGGTGGGGTAGGTGCCGTGGCCGGCGGCGTACGCGGGCAGCCGGTCGAGGGCGTGGGCGGCGGCCTCGGCGAGTTGCGGCGGCGCGGTGGGCGCGGCCAGGCCGAGGTCGAGTTCGGTGCCGGTCCGGTCGGGGGCGAGCGGGTGCAGGGTGTCGGCGGGCGGCCGGGTGCCGTCCGGCAGGGCCGTCCAGGAACCGGCGCCGCGCCGTGAGCGCAGGAAGCCGTCGGCGCGCAGCGCCTCGTACGCGGCGGCGACGGTGGTGCGGCTGAGGCGGAGCTCGGCGGCGAGTTCGCGTTCGGCGGGCAGCCGGGTGCCGGCCGGGAGGCGGCCGTCGGCGACCAGCCGGGACACCCGGTCGGCGAGCGCCCGGTAGGCGGGGCGGCCGCCGTCCGCCGGGGGCAGTTGGCGGGCCAGGGCGTGCGGGGTCAGCGTGCTGTGCCACTCGGCCATCGGAAATCAGTCCACTCGGATCGGATTGGCCCTGTCGGGTGCCCTTTTGGACCGCCCATAGTGACGGTCAGTGCCGAGGATCGGCAAGCACCGCACGAAAAGAGGTCCACCCGATGGCGGTCTCCCTGCCCCTGTCCGCGAACTCCACCGACCTTCCCCGCCGCCTGCTCCGACTGGCCGCCGGCCTGGTGCTGTACGGCGTCTCGATGGCCCTGGTGCTGCGCTCCTCGCTGGGCGGCAACCCGTGGGACGTCTTCCACCAGGGCCTGGCCCGGCACCTCGGCCTGAGCGTCGGCACCTGGGTGACGCTGGTCGGCCTGCTGGTGCTGCTGCTGTGGATACCGCTGCGGCAGAAGCCCGGCATCGGAACCGTCGGCAACGTCGCCGTGCTCGGCGTCGCGATGGACGCCACGCTGGCGCTGCTGCCGCACCCGCACGCGCTGGCCGCCCGGGTCCCGCTGCTGGCGACCGGCATCGTGCTCAACGCCGTGGCGACCGGCCTGTACATCGGCGCGCGGCTCGGCCCGGGCCCGCGCGACGGCCTGATGACCGGCCTGCACCGGCGCACCGGCCGCTCGGTGCGGCTGATCCGCACCGCGATCGAGTTGACCGTGCTGGCCGCCGGCATCGCCCTCGGCGGGACGTTCGGCGTCGGCACGGTCGCCTACGCGCTGGCGATCGGCCCGCTGGTGCAGTTCTTCCTGCCGCGTCTGACGGTGCCCGACCGGACCACCGGCGCCGCCACTGTCGGGTGAACCGGGGGGCGGTCGTCGCGAACCGACGGTGGAACCTCGTAAGGTCGTCTCCGTGTTGGACGAGATGCGGATACGGGATCTGGGTGTCATCGACGACGCGGTGGTCGAACTCGCGCCCGGTTTCACCGCCGTCACCGGTGAGACCGGCGCCGGCAAGACCATGGTGGTGACCAGCCTCGGGCTGCTGCTCGGCGGCCGGGCCGACCCGGCGCTGGTGCGCAACGGCTCCGAGCGGGCCGTCGTCGAGGGCCGGCTCGCCCTCGACCCGGACTCCGCGGTGGTCGCCCGGGCGGTCGAGGCGGGCGCCGAACTCGACGACGGCGAGCTGCTGATCAGCCGCACCGTCTCCGCCGAGGGCCGCTCCCGGGCGCACGTCGGCGGCCGCTCGGTGCCGGTCGGCCTGCTCGCCGAGCTCGGCGAGGACCTGATCGCCGTGCACGGCCAGACCGACCAGCAGCGGCTGCTGCGCCCGTCCCGGCAGCGCGGCGCGCTCGACCGGTACGCGGGCGAGGCCGTCGCCGAGCCGCTGGCCCGCTACCGCGAGGTGTACCGCGCCCTGCGCGAGGTCTCCGCGACGCTGGAGGAGCTGACCACCCGGGCCCGTGAGCGCGCCCAGGAGGCCGATCTGCTGCGCTTCGGCCTGGAGGAGATCGCCGCCGCCGAACCCGTCGTGGGGGAGGACGCCGAGCTGGCCGTGGAGGCCGAGCGCCTCGGCCACGCCGACGCGCTGTCCTCCGCCGCGACGCTCGCGCACGCCGCGCTGGCCGGCGACCCCGCCGACCCGGAGGCGGTCGACGCGGGCACCCTGCTCGCCCAGGCCCGCCGCGCCGTGGACGCCGTCCGCCACCACGACGAGCGCCTCGCGCAGCTCGCCGACCGGCTCGGCGAGGTCGGCTACCTGCTCGCCGACGTGGCCGGCGACCTCGCCGGGTACGCCGACGACCTGGACGCCGACCCGGTCCGGCTGGCCGCCGTCGAGGACCGCCGCGCTATCCTCGCCCACCTGGTGCGCAAGTACTCCGGCACCGAGGGCACCCTCGCCGAGGTGATCGCCTGGGCCGAGGCCGGCTCGGTGCGGTTGCTGGAGCTCGACGGCGACGACGAGCGGATCGACGAACTCGGTGCGCAGGAGAACGAGTTGCGCGCCCGGCTGGCCGACCTGGCGGCCGAGGTGTCGCAGGCCCGGCACGCCGCCGCCGACAAGTTCGCCGCCGCGGTCTCCGACGAGCTCGCCGAACTCGCCATGCCGCACGCCCGGGTGACGTTCGCGATCAGCCAGGTCGACGACCTGTCCGGCATCGAGGTCGACGGCCGCACGGTCTCCTACGGCCCGCACGGCGTCGACGAGGTCGAGGTGCTGCTCGCCCCGCACCCCGGCGCGCAGCCCCGCCCGATCGCCAAGGGCGCCTCCGGCGGCGAGCTGTCCCGCGTCATGCTGGCCGTCGAAGTGGTGTTCGCCGGCGCCGACCCGGTGCCGACCTACCTGTTCGACGAGGTCGACGCGGGCGTCGGCGGCAAGGCCGCCGTGGAGATCGGCCGCCGCCTGGCCAAGCTCGCCCGCAGCGCCCAGGTGGTGGTGGTCACCCACCTGCCGCAGGTCGCGGCGTTCGCCGACCGGCACCTGGTGGTGGAGAAGACCAACGACGGCGTCGTCACCCGCAGCGGCGTGAAGACCCTCAGCGACGAGGAGCGGGTGCGCGAGCTGTCCCGGATGCTGGCCGGCCTGGAGGATTCCGAGCTCGGCCGGGCGCACGCCGAGGAGCTGCTGGAAGCCGCCCGCACCGCCCGGGCCCGCTGACCCGCCGCTCTGCCGCGTCGCCCGGGCCCGTCCGGCCGGGCGACGCGCCCGCAGCGGTGCCGACTGTCCAAGAGGGCGACCGACCTGGCATCGTGGCGAGCGGACACCAGCTGACAACGAGTCGGAGCGAGAACGACGTGGACCATTCCGCCGCCCGGGCCACCGCGGCCCCCCAGCTGCACGTGGTGCTCGTCCTGGCCGCCGCGACGGGCGGGATCGGCGCGCACGTGCGCTCCCTGACGCAGGGTCTGGTCGCCCACGGGGTGACGGTGACGGTCTGCGCGCCCGAGGGCACCGACCGTCGGTACGGCTTCTCCGCGGCCGGCGCCCGCCTGCACACGGTCGACATCACCCCCACCTCGGGGGCCCGCTCCGACGCCGTCGCGATCGGCGAACTGCGCCGCGCGTTCACCGGCGCCGACATCGTCCACGCGCACGGCCTGCGGGCCGGCCTGCTGGCCGACCTGGCGCTGCGCACCGCCGGCCGGTTCCCCGGCATCCGCCCGGAGACCCCGCTGGTGGTCACCTCGCACCACGCGCTGCTCGCCACCGGCCTGGAGCGCCGCCTGCAGCGTCTGATGGAGCGCCGGGTGGTGCGGGCCGCCGACCTGGTCCTCGGCGCGTCCTCCGACCTGGTCGCCCGGGCCCGTGAACTGGGCGCCACCGACGCTCGGCTCGGCCCGGTCGCCGCCCCGCCGATGCCGCCCGCCGCGCTGGACCGGGCGGCGGCCCGCGCCGCGCTGCCCGGCGGCGACGACGGCCGCCCCGTGGTGCTGGCGATCGGCCGCCTGGTGGCGCAGAAGTGCTTCGCGCTGCTGCTGGACGCCGTCCCGCACTTCGCCGCGCCCGGCGGGTCGATGCCGCACGTGCTGCTGGCCGGCGACGGCCCCGAGCGGCAGGCGCTGGCCGAGCGGGTGCGCGCCGAGCGGCTGCCCGTGGAGGTGCTCGGCCACCGCGACGACATCGCCGAACTGCTGGCCGCCGCCGACCTGGTGGTGCTCTCCTCCCGTTGGGAGGCCCGTTCGCTGGTCGCCCAGGAGGCGATGCGGGCCGGTGTGCCGGTGGTCGCCACCGCCGTCGGCGGCGTCCCCGAACTGGTCGGCGACGCCGCCGTGCTGGTCCCGTTCGCCGACCCGCGGGCGCTCGGCGGCGCGGTCCGCGAGCTGCTCGGCGACGAGCAGCGGCGCGCCGAACTCGTCGCCGCCGGCCGCGCCCAGGCCCGCACCTGGCCGGACGAGGCCGCGACCGTCGCCCAGGTGCTGTCCGTCTACGACGAACTGGTGCAGCGTCAGAATTGACGTCCGGTCAGTCCGTGTGCAGGTTCAGCCCGCCCGCGGCGGTCAGCCGCAGCGCCGTGTCGATCAGCGGAACATGGCTGAACGCCTGGGGGAAGTTGCCGACCTGACGGCGCGTCCGGGAGTCCCACTCCTCGGCGAGCAGCCCCAGGTCGTTGCGGAGCGACAGCAGCCGTTCGAACAGTTCGCGGGCCTCGCCGACCCGGCCGATCATCGCCAGGTCGTCGGCCAGCCAGAACGAGCAGGCCAGGAACGCCCCTTCGTGCCCCGACAGCCCGTCGACGTTGTTGCCTTGTTCGTCGTGGGTCGGATACCTCAGCACGAAGCCGTCCTCGGTGGACAGTTCGCGCTGGATCGCCTCGATGGTGCCGATCACCCGCTTGTCGTCCGGCGGCAGGAAGCCGACCTGCGGGATCAGCAGCAGCGAGGCGTCCAGTTCCTTCCCGCCGTAGTACTGGGTGAAGGTGTTGCGCTCCGGGTCGTAGCCCTTGGCGCACACGTCGGCGTGGATCTCGGCGCGCAGCTTCTCCCAGCGCTCCGCCAGGCCCGGCGGCACGTTCTCCAGCTGCTCCAGCAGCTTCAGGGTGCGGTCGACGGCGACCCAGGCCATCACCTTGGAGTGCACGAAGTGCCGGCGCGGGCCGCGGACCTCCCAGATGCCCTCGTCGGGGTTGCGCCAGTGGTCCTCCAGGTACTCGATCAGGCGCAGCTGGAGCTGGTGGGCGTGGTCGTGCCGGGCCAGGCCGGACATGGTGGCCAGGTGCAGGGCCTCGACGACCTCGCCGTACACGTCGAGCTGGAGCTGCCCGGCGGCGCCGTTGCCGACCCGGACCGGGCGGGAGTCCTCGTAGCCGGGCAGCCAGTCGAGTTCGGACTCGGTGAGTTCGCGCTCCCCGGCGATGCCGTACATGATCTGCAGGTTCTCCGGGTCGCCGGCCACCGCGCGCAGCAGCCACTCGCGCCAGGCGCGGGCCTCGTCGCGGTAGCCGGTGCGCAGGAGCGACGACAGGGTGATCGCGGCGTCCCGCAGCCAGGTGTAGCGGTAGTCCCAGTTGCGTTCGCCGCCGAGGTCCTCGGGCAGCGAGGTGGTGGGGGCGGCGACGATGCCGCCGGTGGGGGCGTAGGTGAGGGCCTTCAGGGTGATCAGCGAGCGGACCACGGCCTCCCGGTAGGGGCCCTGGTGGCGGCACTGCTCGACCCACTCGCGCCAGAAGCGCTCGGTGTTCGCGAGCGCGTCCTCGGCGTCCGGCGGCGCGGGGGCCGCCTCGTGCGAGGCCTGCCAGGTCAACCCGAAGGCGATCCGTTCACCGACGGTGACGGTGAAGTCGGCGTACGTGGTCAGGTCGCGGCCGTAGGTCTCGGCCCGGCCGTCCAGCCACACCGAGTCGGGGCCGGCCACGGCGACGGTGCGGTGGCCGCCCTCGGGCTGCTCGACCCGGTGCACCCAGGGCACGACCCGGCCGTAGCTGAACCGCATCCGCACCGCCGAGCGCATCCGGACGGTGCCGGCCAGGCCTTCCACGATCCGGATCATCTGCGGCACGTCGGGGGTGCCGAGCAGGTGGCGCGGCGGCATGAAGTCGGTCACCCGGACGGTGCCGCCCTGGGTGTCCCACTCCTGTTCGAGGATCAGCGAGTCGCCCCGGTAGCGGCGCCGGTCGCAGGGCAGCGCGGGCGCGGCTGCCGTCTCCGGCGGGACGGCCGGCTCGTCCGCGTCCAGCAGGGTGCGGCGCGGCGGGGCGGGGGCGGGTGGCGGCTCGACCGGCAGCGCCGGGCCGATCCGCCAGAAGCCGTGCTCGTCGGTGCCGAGCAGCCCCGCGAACACCGCCGGCGAGTCGAACCGCGGCAGGCACAGCCAGTCGACCGCGCCGTCCCGGCGGACCAGTGCGGCCGTCTGCATGTCCCCGATGAGCGCGTAGTCCTCGATGCGACCGGCCATGGCTCTCCGTTCCCAGCGGCCCAGCGTGCCCCGGCGGCGGTGCGCGAGGGGCGGGCGAGGATGTCGACGTTTGAGCAGAATACGTGGATTCGGGTGTTTCGGGCGCAGGTACGCGCCCCGTCCGCCTGCCCACTCCCCTTGTGCCGCAAGCCCTCCGGGCCGGTTTCCGACCATCCGGCTGCGCCGTCCGGCCGACGCGCCGGAGCCCTCTCCACCCGGACGCGGGCGAGCACTCGCCGGGGCACTGATACGCTGGTATCCCGTGGAACTGGTGGGAACGAGGGCCGGGAGCCCCTCCACCGGCGTCACTCTCCGACACGACACCCACGGGAGCCCCCTCTTGGCACAGCCCCATTCCGGCAAGTCGGCCAACGGCCGCGCCGTGACGACCAAGCACCTCTTCGTCACCGGGGGTGTCGCCTCTTCGCTCGGCAAGGGCCTCACCGCCTCGAGCCTCGGCGCCCTGCTCAAGGCCCGCGGCCTGCGCGTGACCATGCAGAAGCTCGACCCGTACCTCAACGTGGACCCGGGCACCATGAACCCGTTCCAGCACGGTGAGGTCTTCGTCACCGACGACGGCGCCGAGACCGACCTCGACATCGGTCACTACGAGCGTTTCCTCGACACCAACCTGCACGGCTCGGCGAACGTCACCACCGGCCAGGTCTACTCCACCGTGATCGCCAAGGAGCGGCGCGGCGAGTACCTCGGCGACACCGTCCAGGTCATCCCGCACATCACCAACGAGATCAAGTCCCGGATCCGCCGGATGGCGACCGAGGACGTCGACGTGGTCATCACCGAGGTCGGCGGCACCGTCGGCGACATCGAGTCGCTGCCGTTCCTGGAGGCCGTCCGCCAGGTCCGCCACGAGGTCGGCCGGGACAACGTCTTCTTCGTGCACGTCTCGCTGCTGCCGTACATCGGCCCGTCCGGCGAGCTCAAGACCAAGCCCACCCAGCACTCGGTGGCCGCGCTGCGCAACATCGGCATCCAGCCCGACGCGATCGTGCTGCGCGCCGACCGCGAGGTGCCGCAGGCCATCAAGCGCAAGATCTCGCTGATGTGCGACGTCGACGAGGAGGCCGTGGTCGCCGCGATCGACGCCAAGTCGATCTACGACATCCCCAAGGTCCTGCACGCCGAGAACCTGGACGCCTACGTGGTGCGCCGCCTCGACCTGCCGTTCCGCGACGTCGACTGGACCACCTGGGACGACCTGCTGCGCCGCGTCCACGAGCCGCAGCACGTGGTCAAGGTCGCCCTGGTCGGCAAGTACATCGACCTGCCCGACGCCTACCTGTCGGTGACCGAGGCGCTGCGCGCCGGCGGCTTCGCCAACAACGCCCGGGTCGAGATCAAGTGGGTCACCTCCGACGACTGCGAGACCCCCGAGGGCGCGCAGGAGCAGCTCGGCGACGTCGACGCGATCTGCATCCCTGGCGGGTTCGGCGACCGCGGTGTGGACGGCAAGGTCGCCGCGATCACCTACGGCCGTGAGAACAAGATCCCGCTGCTCGGCCTCTGCCTGGGTCTGCAGTGCGTGGTCATCGAGGCCGCCCGCAACCTGGCCGGCCTGCCCGAGGCGAACTCCACCGAGTTCGACTCGGCCGCGAAGTACCCCGTCATCTCGACCATGGCCGAGCAGCTCGCCATCGTCGACGGCAAGGGCGACCTGGGCGGCACCATGCGCCTGGGCCTGTACCCGGCGAAGCTCGCCGAGGGCTCGATCGTGCGCGAGGTGTACGGCGGCGAGCAGTACGTCGAGGAGCGCCACCGCCACCGCTACGAGGTCAACAACGCGTACCGCGCCGACCTGGAGAAGACCGGCCTGCAGTTCTCCGGCCTCTCCCCGAAGGGCGACCTGGTCGAGTACGTCGAGTACCCGCGCGAGGTCCACCCCTACCTGGTCGCCACCCAGGCCCACCCCGAGCTGAAGTCCCGCCCGACCCGGCCGCACCCGCTGTTCGCGGGCCTGGTCGCCGCGGCGATCGACCGCAAGGTCGGCTGACGGCCTGTCTGCATGCGTGAAGCCGCCCGTCCCGGAGTTCGCTCCGGGGCGGGCGGCTTCGGCGTGTCGGGGCGGCTCCGTCCGCTAGATTGTGTCGGACTGACGAGAAGGGGTGGTGCCCGGTGACCGGGATGCGCGACGTGGCCGAGGAATGGGACGTCCGGGACGGACGGACGCCCTTCCAGGGCAGGATGACCGGGATGCGCTCCGAGCAGGTGCGGATGCCCGACGGCAGCTGGGCCCAGCGCGACTACCAACTCCACCCCGGTTCGGTGGGCGTCCTCGCCGTCGACGAGCAGGCCCGGGTCCTCGTCCTGCGCCAGTACCGGCACCCCGTCCGGCACCGGCTCTGGGAACTGCCCGCCGGACTCCTCGACGTGCCCGGGGAGAACCCGCTGCACGCCGCCCAGCGCGAACTCTTCGAAGAGGCCCACTGCAAGGCCGGCGCCTGGCGCGTCCTGGTCGACTTCTACACCTCGCCCGGCGGCAGCAACGAGGCCCTGCGGCTGTTCCTCGCCACCGACCTGTCCGAGGCCGAGGGGGAGCGGTACGCCGCCCACGGCGAGGAACTGGAACTGGAATCCGCCTGGGTCCCGCTCGAACAACTCCTCGACCTGGTCCTGGCCGGCGAACTCCACAACCCCACCCTGGTCACCGGTGCCCTCGCCCTCCACGCCACCCTCGCCCGCGGCGGCATCGACACCCTCCGCCCGGCCGACGCGCCCTGGCCGGCCCGGCCGTTCTGAGACGTCGCTCCGCGGGTCGCTCCGCGGGGTCGACGGGGTGGTGGGCGCGCTCCCGCGCTCCGCGCGGGGATGAGGGCGGGGAGAGGGCACGCTCCGCGCGGGCGGGCCGGGGCGTGCCCTTCGGGCTTCCCTCCTTCCGTCCTGCGCGGAGCGCGTTTGCCGGGTTGGGCCGGGGGGGTGGTGTGGGGGTTGGCGGGACCGGGGTGTCTCGGCGTGGCGGGGTGGCCGAACTACGCTTCGCGAACAGGGCCCGGTGTGCGGGTCCGGGGCGCTGGGCGACGGGTCGGGAGTGGCGCGGGTGGCGAGGGATACGGCGGCGGTGGCCGAGGCGGCCCGGATCTTCGACGCGTTGCCTGCGGGCGCCCGGCCGTTCGGGGGGCGTACGGCGGAGCTGGCGGCGCTGACGGTGGCCGCGGGACGGCCGTCGTCGGGGCGGGGGCGGCTGTCGGTGCTGGCGGGACGACCGGGTTCGGGCCGCACCGCGCTGGCCGTGCAGTGGGCCCGCAGCGTCGCCGCGGACTACCCGGACGGGCTGCTGTACGCGCGGCTGTCGGCGCCGGACGGGACGAGGGTGGGCTCGGGGCGGGCCGCCCGGATGCTGCTGGACCAGCTCGGTGAACGGCCCGGCCTGGCGCTGCTGCCCGGCGCCGCCGAGGAGGACCCGGCGTGCGAGGCGCTGCGCGAGGCCCTGGCCTCGCGGCGGGCGCTGCTGCTGCTGGACGACGTGCGGGACACCGGCCAGGTGTGGCCGCTGCTCGCGGAGAAGACCGAGTCGCTGCTGCTGGCGACCACCTCGGGGCCGTTGACCGGCATCGACGGCATCGATCCGGTGATCCTGGGCGGGCTGGAGCACCGGGCGACCCTCGACCTGCTGTCCGCGCTGGTCGGCGGCACCCGGATCTCCTGCGATCCGGTCGGCGCGGCCGAGCTCGCGGAGGCGTGCGCCAACCGCCCGGCGGCGTTGCGGCTGGCCGCGGGCTGGTTGCGCAGCGAGCCCCGGCTGCCCGTCACCGAGGCCGCCGAGCGGCTGCGGCGTCCGCCGGAACAGCCCGCGCGGGAGCGCTCCCGCGCGGAGGCGGCGGAGCAGCCGGACACCGTGCCGGTGGTGGAGGGCGACCCGCTGCGGGGGGCGTTCGAGCCCGCGTACCGGCGGCTGCCGACCGCCCGGGCGCGGCTGTTGCGGCTGTGCACGCTGGCGCCCGGCCAGCAGGTCGACCTGCGGACCGCGTCGGCGCTGGTGGGCTGTCCGGCGCCGGAGGCCGGGTCGCACCTGGCGGCGCTGGCCGAGTTGGAGCTGATGGAGCGGGAGCCGGCGGCCGCCGACGGCACCGAGCGCTACCGGGTGCCGGGGCGGCTGTACGGGCGGCTGGTGGAGCTGCGCGCCGAGCTGGACCGGCCGTCCGAGCTGGAGCTGGCCCGGGCCCGGCTGCTGGAGCGGCTGGTGCGGCTGGTCGATTCGGCGCGGCTGCTGCTGGACCCGGCGGCCGGCCCGAACCCCGACCCGCTGCCGGGGCCGCTGCGGCTGCGTTCGGCGGCGCACGCCGGGCAGTGGCTGCTGGGGGAACGTGAGCAACTTCTCGCCGCTGTCGCGGACGCCGTCGGCCAGGGCGACCTGGACGGCACCGCGGGCCGTCTGGTGGCGGCGCTGCTGCGGGCCCTGCCGCTGACCGGGGAGGCCGCGCCGGCGGACCTGCACGCGCTGCACGAGTCGGTGCTCAAGGTCGCCGAGCGGCAGGGCGCCCCGCGCCGGGCCGCCGCCGCGCTGCTCAACCTCGGCGACCTGCAGGCGGACGCGGACCGCTGGGAGCAGGCCGCCGAGCGCTACCGCCGGGCGGTGGAGCTGTTCCGGGGCGCGGGCGACGAGGGCGGCTGTGCCCGGGCGCTGGAGGGGGTGGGCCACTGCCACCGGGCGCTGGGCGATCCGCTGCGGGCCGCCGACGCGTACGGGCGGGCGCTGGTGCTGCGGCAGGCGGTCGGCGACCAGGTCACGGAGGCCCGGCTGCTGGTGCGGGTGGCGGAGGCGCACACCGCGCTGCGGCGCTTCGAGGAGGCGCTGCGGGAGTACCGCTCGGCGGCGGCGGTGCTGCGCCGGATCGGCGACCGGGCGGGCGAGCAGCAGGTCGCGGGGCTGGCCGCGCGGCTGCGGCAGCACCTGGGCCAGGAGGGGTTTCGTCCACTTTCGGAGTAGTGTCTTGAGTGCGGAGTTCGCCCCGCAATGTGGCCTCAGGAAGCCTGCAAGCCTACGAACTTGCCAATGAGTCGAGCTGATTTGTTCGCTTTGGAAGGCTGACGCGCTTCCTGGACTTCATTACAATCGAACTCAGTCGCGCATGGATCCATGCACCGGTTGTCCCGTTGTGCCCCCCCTTGTGCGCGTCGCCCCGCCGGTCTTCCCCCGGTAGGTTCCCCATGGCAAGAGGACGTGTTAGCCGTGAAGGTCGGCATCCCCCGCGAGGTCAAGAACCACGAGTACCGCGTGGCCATCACGCCTGCCGGTGTGCATGAGCTGGTCCGCAACGGACACGAGGTCGTCATCGAGGACAACGCCGGTGTCGGCTCCTCGATCCCCAACGAGGAGTACGTGGCCGCCGGCGCCACCATCCTCCCCACCGCCGACGAGGTGTGGGCCGCGGCCGACATGATCCTCAAGGTGAAGGAGCCCATCGCGTCGGAGTACCACCGACTGCGCAAGGGCCAGACCCTCTTCACCTACCTGCACCTGGCGGCCGACCGCCCGGGCACGGACGCGCTGCTCGCCTCCGGCACCACCGCCATCGCGTACGAGACCGTGCAGCTGGCGAACGGCGCCCTGCCGCTGCTGGCCCCGATGTCCGAGGTCGCGGGCCGCCTGGCCCCGCAGGTCGGCTCGTACCACCTGATGCGTCCGGCCGGCGGCCGCGGCACCCTGCCCGGCGGCGTGCCCGGCACCCACTCGGCCAAGGCCGTCGTCATCGGCGGTGGCGTCTCCGGCTGGCACGCGGCCACCATCGCCATTGGCATGGGCTACGACGTGACCCTGCTGGACCGCGACATCAACAAGCTGCGCGAGGCCGACAAGATCTTCGGCAACAAGATCAAGGCCATCGTCTCCAACTCCTTCGAGCTGGAGAAGGCCGTCGTCGAGGCCGACCTGGTCATCGGCGCCGTGCTGATCCCGGGCGCCAAGGCCCCGAAGCTCGTCACCAACGAGCTGGTCTCCCGCATGAAGCCGGGCTCCGTGCTCGTCGACATCGCCATCGACCAGGGCGGCTGCTTCGAGGACTCGCACCCCACCACGCACGCCGAGCCGACCTTCCAGGTCCACAACTCGGTCTTCTACTGCGTGGCGAACATGCCGGGCGCCGTCCCGAACACCTCCACCTACGCGCTCACCAACGCTACCCTGCCGTACGTGGTGGAGCTGGCGAACCGTGGCTGGAAGGACGCGCTGCGCCGCGACGCCGCGCTCGCCAAGGGCCTGAACGTGCACGAGGGCCAGATCACCTTCCCGGCCGTCGCCGAGGCCTTCGGCCTGGAGTCGGTCTCGCTGGAGAGCGTCCTCGCCTGACGCCCCGCACCCGCTGTCGCCCCCGGCCGTCCGTCCTGTTCGGTCCGGGGGCTTCGGCATGCCCGAAGCAGCCCCGGGGTTTCGCCGAGGCGCTCGGAGGTGTCCACGGCCGGTCAATTCCGGTGCGGTTTGTCACCCGCTCTGTCGACAAGGACACCTGACGCCCCCTCACGGCCCGCCGCCTGCGCGGAAACGTTAGGGTCGTCTCTTGACACGGGGTGGGTGAGTGGCCGACACAACCGGCCCACTACCGTGGATTGTGTTGCTGCGAATGCCCGAAACGGCCTAGAGTCGCAAACCGTTGGCATGCTGCCACGCTGACGAATCGACATAGAGTCCTGGATGTCCAAGGAGGTAAGACGACTTGTGAATGAGTCGACATTTGCTCCCGGGGGTGGTCAGCCAGGACTGGCGGAGCTCTCCGCCGGGCAGCCGAACGAGGAAGCCCGGCACGCCACGGTGGGTGCGCAGGAGGTCGGCTCGGTCGCGGTCCGCACCTTCGAGGCGCGTCAGAGCGCGGCGACAGCCGCCACCGACTACGACGCCGACTTCGCGGCGTACGGCCTGGCCTACAACGAGCTCGGCTACGGGCCCTACGACGACCCGGACGCCGAGTACGAGCCCGACCCCGAGTACGCCGCCACGCTGGCCCCCGACGCGGCCCGCCAGCGCCGCGAGCGGGTCGGCCCGACCGGCCGTCCGCTGCCGTACTTCCCGATTCCCGCGCCGATCGCCGAGCACGGCCCCGCGCAGATCATCGCGATGTGCAACCAGAAGGGCGGAGTCGGCAAGACCACCTCCACCATCAACCTGGGCGCCGCACTCGCCGAGTACGGCCGCCGGGTCCTGCTGGTGGACTTCGACCCGCAGGGCGCGCTCTCCGTCGGCCTCGGCGTCAACCCGATGGAACTCGACGTCACGGTCTACAACCTGCTCATGGAGCGGGGCCTGACGGCCGATGAGGTCCTGCTGAAGACCGCCATCCCCGGCATGGACCTGCTGCCGTCCAACATCGACCTGTCCGCCGCCGAGGTGCAGCTGGTCAGCGAGGTCGCCCGCGAGTCCGCGCTGGCCCGCGCGCTCAAGCCGCTGCTTCCCGACTACGACTACGTCATCATCGACTGCCAGCCCTCGCTGGGCCTGCTGACGGTCAATGCCCTGACGGCCGCTCACAGCGTCATCGTGCCGCTGGAGTGCGAGTTCTTCGCGCTGCGCGGCGTCGCGCTGCTCACCGAGACCATCGAGAAGGTCTGCGAGCGGCTCAACCCCGAACTGCGCCTGGACGGCATCCTCGCCACCATGTACGACTCCCGCACCGTGCACTCGCGCGAGGTGCTGGCCCGGGTCGTCGAGGCGTTCGGCGAACACGTCTTCCACACCGTCATCGGACGGACCGTCAGGTTCCCCGAGACCACCGTGGCCGGCGAGCCGATCACCACCTACGCCACCAACTCGGTCGGCGCGGCCGCCTACCGACAGCTCGCCAGGGAGGTGCTCGACCGGTGCCGCCCCGTCGAGTGAGCCTCCCGGGGGCCGACGAACTGTTCCGGGCAACCGGCGGAATGGCCCTGTCGCCCTCGCTCGCACGCAACGGTTCCGGCGGCGCCAGTGCCTCCGGCGCCGCACGGGCGCAGGAGCCCGTGAAGGACGCTCAGGGCGCTTCCGGGGCGGGCCGCACCGCGGACGTCCCGGCCGCCCGGCCGGAGCCCGGCGCGGGCCCTGCGGGGCGCGCGGAGGACCCCGCGGAGGCGGCCCGGCGGGCGGCGACCACGACGGTGCGCGGACGCGGACGGGCCCGGCGCCCGTCCGGACGGGAACGGCACGACGAGAAGATCACCGTGTACGTGTCCGCCGAGGAGCTGATGGACCTGGAGCACGCGCGGCTGGTGCTGCGCGGCGAGCACGGGCTGGCGGTCGACCGCGGGCGGGTGGTTCGCGAGGCGATCTCGGTGGTGCTGGCGGATCTGGAGCAGCGGGGCGAGGCGTCGATTCTCGTGCGAAGGCTGCGCGGGCGGTAGCGCTCGGCCGGTTTTCGCTCCTCGTCTGCCAGAATTACCCGTTGTGTTCCAGGTCCGGTTGGAGAACTTCGAGGGGCCGTTCGACCTGCTGCTCGGGCTGATCGCGAAGCACAGGATGGACGTCACCGAGGTGGCGCTGTCGCGGGTCACGGACGAGTTCGTGGCGCACATCCGGGCGATGGGGCCGGAGTGGGACCTGGACGCGGCGACCGAGTTCCTGGTGGTGGCGGCGACGCTGCTGGACCTGAAGGCGGCGCGACTGCTCCCGGTGGCGGAGGTCGAGGACGAGGAGGACCTGGCGCTGCTGGAGGCGCGGGACCTGCTGTTCGCGCGGCTGTTGCAATACCGGGCGTACAAGAAGGTGGCGGAGCTGTTCGCCGAGCGGTGGGCGGCGGAGTCGTTGCGGCGGCCGCGGACGGTCGGGCTGGAGCCGCACCACGCGCAGCTGCTGCCCGAGGTGGTGCTGTCGATCGGGCCGGAGCGGTTCGCGCAGCTGGCGGCGAGGGCGTTCGTGCCGAAGCCGAAGCCGGCGGTGTACGTGGACCACATCCACATGCCGCCGGTGAGCGTGCGGGAGCAGGCGGCGCTGGTGGTGGAGCGGCTGAGCGCGCTGGGAGAGGCGACGTTCGGGCGGCTGGTGGCGGACGCGGACAACGCGCTGGTGGTGGTGGCGCGGTTCCTGGCGCTGCTGGAGCTGTACCGGGAGAAGGTGCTGGCGTTCGAGCAGCCGCAGGCCCTGGAGGAGCTGGTGGTGCGCTGGGTCGCCGAGGGGGACCGGACGGTCGAGGTGACCGACGAGTTCGACCGTCCCGCGGACGGTGGCGAGGAAGGCGGTGCCCGATGACGGAGCAGCGGTCGCGGCGGGCGCTGGGCCTGCCCGGGCAGGCCAGGCCCGGGGAGTGGCAGGAGTCGGCGTACCCCGACGGCGAGCGGGTGGAGCCGGTGGAGCGGGTCCTGGCGCTGCCCGAGGCGGAGGCCGGGGTGCCGCTGCGGGCGGCGCTGGAGGCGGTGCTGATGGTCGCCGACGAGCCGGTGGCGGAGGGCCGGCTGGCCTCGGTGCTGGCCGCGTCGGCGGGTGAAGTGGCTGCTGTGCTGCGGGAGTTGGCGGCGGAGTACACCGCGCAGGGGCGCGGTTTCGAGCTGCGGCAGGTGGCCGGCGGGTGGCGGTTCTACAGCCGTGCGGAGTGTGCGGCGGCGGTGGAGCGGTTCGTCCTGGACGGGCAGCAGGCCCGGCTCACGCAGGCCGCGTTGGAGACTCTGGCGGTGGTGGCGTACCGGCAGCCGGTGTCGCGCGGGCGGGTTTCCGCGGTCCGTGGTGTGAACTGCGACGGCGTGATGCGTACCCTGGTACAGCGAGGACTGGTCGAAGAAGCCGGCACCGAGCCCGAAACCGGAGCGATCCTGTATCGGACGACGAACTACTTCCTGGAACGGATGGGGCTGCGCGGCCTGGACGAGCTGCCGGAGCTCGCGCCCTTCCTGCCCGAGGTCGACGACGTGGAAACGGAGTCCCTTGAGGGCACGATGATCGCGCAGGCGGTCGCCGCCGCACAGGAGGGGCCGAACCAGGCCGACCCGGACCCAGACGGAAACGACGTACGGACATTTTGATGCGTAGCAGTGGCAACGGCAGGAACAGCGGCGGCGGCGGTCAGGGCCGGGGCGGACAGGGCGGCCGGGGGGGCCAGCAGGGCGGTGGCCGCGGCGGGTCGTCCTACGGCCAGGGAGGCGGCGGCAGTCGCGGCGGGTCGTCCTACGGCCAGGGCGGTGGCAGCAGCCGGGGCGGGTCGTCCCGCGGCGGCTCGGGCTCGTACGGCGGCGGTTCGGGCTCCTCGGGCTCGTACGGCGGCGGCTCGGGCTCGTACGGGGGCTCGCAGCGCGGTGGCAGCGGGCGCGAGGAGCGCCGCTACCCGGACCGGCCGCTGCGGCCGGAGGAGCGCAAGTACGACCGCCCCGAGTACGGCGGCGGCCCGAACGCGACGCCGGGGCGCGGCGCGTACAGCACCCGCAAGCCCGGGGCGGCGCCCCGGCCGCGTCGGGACGGGCAGGGCGCGCCCGGCGACCCGCGGCGTCAGCCGCAGCGCTCGCGCGAGCTGCAGGGCAAGATCGAGGACCGGGTGCTGGCCCGGCACGAGGGCCCCGGCAAGCAGGTCGGCGAAGAGGGCGAGCGCCTGCAGAAGGTGCTGGCCCGGGCGGGCATGGGCAGCCGTCGGGCCTGCGAGGAGCTGATCGCGCAGGGCCGGGTCGAGGTCAACGGCAAGCTCGTGGTCGAGCAGGGCCTGCGGGTCGACCCGATGAACGACGAGATCAAGGTCGACGGGCTGACCGTCGCCACCCAGTCCTACCTGTTCTTCGCGCTGAACAAGCCGGCCGGCGTGGTCTCCACCATGGAGGACCCGGAGGGCCGCCAGTGCCTGGGCGACTACGTGACCAACCGGGAGACCCGGCTGTTCCACGTCGGTCGGCTGGACACCGAGACCGAGGGCATCATCCTGCTCACCAACCACGGCGAGCTGGCCCACCGGCTGACCCACCCCAAGTACGGCGTCACCAAGACGTACCTGGCGGCCATCCAGGGTCCGATCCCGCGCGACCTGGGCAAGCAGCTCGCCAAGGGCGTGGAGCTGGAGGACGGCTGGGCGCGCGCCGACAGCTTCAAGGTGATCTCGAACGTCGGCAAGAACTACCTGGTCGAGGTGACTCTGCACGAGGGCCGCAAGCACATCGTGCGTCGCCTGCTGGCCGAGGTCGGCTTCCCGGTGGAGAAGCTGGTGCGCACCGCGTTCGGGCCGATCTCGCTCGGCGACCAGAAGTCGGGCTGGCTGCGCCGCCTGACCAACCCCGAGGTCGGGGCGCTGATGAACGAGGTCGGGCTGTAACGGCAGCCCCTGCCGGGAGCCCGTTCGCCGTGCACGGCGAACGGGCTCCCGGCGTGTACGGAGGCTTTGCCGGGTCTTGACCGGCGAGGCGGGCCGTGCGGCCTTGCTATCGTTCGACCCGTTGGCAGAAGATTGCCACCGAAGTTCGCCCCGGCGCGTGGCGGAAGTGCGCCACCGCGTCAGGGGACGGGGCGGCGGGGGAAGGAAGTTCATGCTCGACGCATTCACCGTGCTGGGCCTCGGCCGGCCGGACGGCCAGGTGTACGCCGCGCTGGTCGTCGCGCCGCAGTCGACCGCCCAGGAGCTGGCCGAACACTGCGGCCTGACCCTGGACCAGTGCCGGCAGGCGCTGGACCGCCTCGCCGAACAGGGCATGGCGACGCGCGCCCCGGTCGACCGGGAGCGTTACCTGGCGGTCGCCCCCGACGTCGCCATCGGCACCCTGATAGGCCATCGCGAGGCCGAACTGCGCTCCGCCCGCGCCGAGATGCACCGCCTGATGGACGCCTTCCGGGAGGCGTCCCGGTACACCGACCCCGCGCACTCGGTGGAGGTGCTCACCGGCGGCGAGGCGATCGCCCAGCGGCTGGAGCACCTGGTGGAGTCCGGCCAGTACCAGATCCGCGGCTTCGACTGCCCGCCGTACGTGCAGGACCCGACCGTGCAGCAGCCCCGGCAGCGGGCCAAGCTCAAGGCCGGGGTGCGGATCCGCACCGTCTTCGACAAGGAGGCGATCGCCTGGCCCGGGCGGCTGGAGCAGGAGATCCTCACCGGCGTCGAGGACGGCGAGGAGGCCCGGGTGCGGCCGGTGCTGCCGATGAAGATGATGATGGCCGACGACAAGATGGCGATCATCCCGATCAGCGTCGGCGACAGCGTCCTGGACGCCGCGTACGTCATCCACCCGTCCGCGCTGCTGCAGGCCCTGGACGCGCTGTTCGAGGCCGAGTGGGAGCGGGCCGTGCCGCTGCAGACCGTGATCGGCGGCGGCGACGGCCCCGGGCCGGACTCCGACCACCTGAAGCTGCTCGGGCTGCTCGCCGCCGGCCTCACCGACGAGTCGATCGCCCGCTCGCTCGGCTGGAGCGCCCGCACCACCCAGCGCCGCCTGCAGGGCCTGATGCGCGAACTCGGGGCCACCACCCGGTTCCAGGCCGGGATGGCGGCCCGCGAGCGCGGCTGGCTGTAGCCCGGCTAGCTCCAGGGGCGCAGCGCGGCCCAGCGCCCGTCCGGGCCGCGCTCCACCTTCTCCAGGCCCACCACGGCCGTCCGGTTCAGCCGCCCGTAGATGTGCGGGAACAGCACCCCCGGGGTGCTGCCGGGAGGCGGCCCGCCGGTGGCCGCCTCCCACTTCACCATCGGTTCGACGAGCTTCTCCTCGATCAGCAGCGCCATCAGCGGATCCGGGGAGTCCGGGAAGTACTGGTTGGCGACCGCCAGCACTGTGGTCTCGTCCGGCGAGCAGTGCAGGAAGCCCTCGGTGAGCAGCGAGGCGGCGGTGTACGGCCGGCCCGGGTCGCGCAGCCAGTCGTCCAGCGGGGCGAGATGGTAGATCATGTCTCTTTTGTACCGGAGCTGACGGCCGGTCGGGCGCGGCCGCTCACAGGCCCGCCACCTTCGCCGCCGCCGACACCTCGTACACCAGCGTGACGGTGCGCCGGCCGCCCGGCGGCAGCGGCACCTCCCAGCGGGCGATGCCGTCGGCGTCCAGCTCGTCGGGCGGCGGCGCGCAGCGGTCCTTGCGCAGCCGCACCTCCACCGCCTGCACCTCGGAGACCGGGATCCGCTCGCGGACCGTCACCACCTGCTCGGCGTCCTCGCCGGGCGCGGAGAAGCGTGACAGGTGCAGGCGCACCGTACGGGTCAGCAGGGTGCGCTGGCCGCCCAGGCCGGCGCCCTCGCGGCGCTCCTCGAACTCCCGCACCACCCGCAGGCCGTCCGTGGAACCGAACGCCAGCCGCACCGGCGCGCCCGCCGCGGCGAACTCCAGCGCGCCCCGACCGGTCCAGCCGAAGCCGCGCACCAGGTCCACCGGGCCGGCCAGCAGCGCGTGCCCCGAGGCGTTGCGGAACGACACCACCTCCGTCACCAGCTCCGACAGCTCCGGCGCCGCCGCGAACTCGCTGCGCGCCCCGGTCTCGAACGCGCTCACCGGCACCCGGTGCGCCCGCCCGTCCGAGGGCACCGTGACCGGCTCCGCGGCGCGCAGCACTCGCACCTCGCCGCCGTCGTCCACGCCCGGCAGGCCCGGCTCCAGCGGGCCCGCGTCGGCGATCGCCTGCTCGCGCAGCTCCACCTCGACGGACTTCTTCTCCTGCGCCGAGCGCTCCCGCAGCACCAGCCGGTCCTCGAACAGCGCCGGCGGCTCGCCCGCCGACCCGGAACGGGCCGTGGACAGCGTCAGCGCGACGTTCGACCAGTCCTCACCGGTGCGCTGCCACACCACCGCCTCGGTCTCCAACCGCAGCGTGTCGCCCGCCAGTTCGGCCCGGTACGCGGGCCGCCACAGCGCGCACGCCGTCAGATGCCCCACCCGGGCCAGGAACCGGCCCGGCTCGGCGCACTCCACCGACAGCTCCACGAACGCCAGCAGCTCGACCGGTTCCTCCTCGGCCCGGGACAGCGCCAGCTCGGCGTGCCCCTGGGCCGCCGTCAGCTCGGACGCGCGCATCCGCGAGGCCCGCAGCTGCTCGCCGTACGACTCCCGCTCGGCGTCCACCCGGTCCAGCTCGCGCGACCAGCGGGCCTGCTCCAGCTCGCCGACGCCCGCGCCCTCGCCGATCTCCCGCAGCAGGTCCGCGGCCAGCTGGCCGAGCAGCGCCAGCCGCGCCTCCAGGCGCTCCTGGCGGCGCGACTCCGTCAGGTACTCGCGCTCCAGCCGGTGCACCCGGCGGCGCAGTGCCGAATCGTCGGCGCCCGGCGGGAGCGGCGCCGGCGGCTGCCAGGACCGCACCAGGCGGACGTCCAGCACCTTCGCCGCCTCGGTCGGCGCGCCGTCCCCGGCCAGCACCGCCGCGTGCAGCGAACGGTCCACCGCCAGCGCCGTCACCGGGCCCAGCCGCAGCCGGTGCACGCCCGGCGTCAGCGCCAGCTCCGCCGTCCGCTCCAGCTGCGCCCGGTCCTCCAGGCACGTCACCGCGGTCACCGGAAGGGCGATCGTCTCCTCGTCCACGTTCAACTCCTTCGGTTCCCGCCGACCACGGCCTTACCGGCCGGGATCCGGATCACATAGCCGCCCGTCAGCTCCGTCGAACCCCCGGCCGGCACCACCACCCGCCGGATCCGCGCCGACGACGGGAGCTGCGCGGTCGGCTCCTCGGGCGGCGACCAGCCCGGCCGCTCCTCCACCCGCACCTCCGCGTCGCCGCTCACCGGCACCCGCTCGCGGACCTCCACCGACGCGTCGTGCGGCAGCCGGTTCACCAACTCGATCCGCACCTGGTGGTCCAGCACCGCCGTCGAGTTCAACACCCCCGACGTCGACTCCCGCACCTCGCTGTGCCGGGCCACCCGCACCTCCTCCGCACGGCCCAGGCCCACCTCGCGCACCCCGCCGGGCGCCAGCGTCGGCAGCGCCGCCGTCGTCAGGAAGTCGCCGTCGACCGACACCTCCACCGGCCCCGCCAGCAGCGCGTGCGCGGTGCCGTTCGCCAGCTCCAGCACCGCGTACACCGCCTCCTCCACCGACGGCACGCACACGTAGCGCGTCGCCACCTCCACCGGCAGCTCCGCCACCGCCACCGTGTGCCACACCCCGTCCGACGGGATCTCGGCCGGCGCCACCGCGTCGAACCGGTGGTCGAACGACCCCGCCGACTCGCGCGGCCGCACCGCGAACACCGGCAGCGGCAGCCCGCCCACCGCCTCCGCGCCCCGCAGCGCGCCCGCCGCGGCCGACTCGCCCCGCGGGAACAGCCGGCCCCGGCGGAACGACTCCTCCTGCGCGCCCGCCAGCACCAGCCCCGCGTAGTCCAACTGGTCCGCGGACGGACGCGGCCCCGCCGGGACGGCGGGCTCGGCCAGGTCGGCGGCCGTATCGGCGGACAGCTCCGCCACGAACGGCGCGGGCGCCGCACCGCCGTACGCCATCGCCTCGGCCGGCGCGCCCGCGGGCGGCGGGCCCTGCGGGGCGGCCGGCGCCGGCATCGACCGCGGCTGCATCGAGGGCGCCGCGCCGAAACCCGGTCGGGCCTTCGCGGACGCACCACCGCCCGCCGGACGGCCCGGCTTCGGAGCCACCGGCGCCGCCGCAGCCACCGGCACCGCGCCGATCGCCCGCGGCCCCTGTGGCACCGGCTTCGACACCTGCGCGCCCACCCAGTCGGCGAACAGCTCGTCCAGCCCCGCCGGCTGCGCCCGCCACCCCGACGGCGCCGGAGCCGGCTGCCGACGGCCGATCCGCAGCGAACTCAGCCGCGGCAGCCCGCTCGGCCGGGCCAGGTCCGCCGTCGACAGCGCGAGCCGCACCCCCGACCAGTCCTCGCCGGTGCGCTGCGCCACCGACGCCCGCAACGTCAGCCGGGCCGAACGCTCACCCCGGCGGTGCGCCAACTGGTACGTCGGCACCCACACCGCGCCCGGCACCGCGTACTCCACCTCCAACTCCACCGGCCCCGCGCCGCGCACCGTCACCACCGCCCGCGCCGACGACTCCACCCCGCCCGGCTGATCGGCGCTCGACCGCTGCCGCGCGCGGACCGACGCCACGTCGAACGCGTGGTCCGCCGACGCGACCTGCTGCGCCAGCTCCACCGCCCGCTCGTGCAGCACCGCGAGACGCGCGTCCACGAACTCCGCCAGCTCCAGCACCGCGTCCGCCGGCGCCCGCCGCAAGCCCTCGTCGCGGCGGCGCTGCGGCGACACCGGGCGCAGCGCCGCCACCTCCCGGATCCGCGCGTCCAACCGCTCCTGACGCTCCACCAGGCGGTCGCGCTCCGCGCCCAGCTCCTTCAACTCCCGCTCCCAGGCGGGCGATTCGCCCTCCTCACGGACGCTCTCGACGTGCTCGACACGGGCCTCCACGACCCGCGCCCCGCCGGACAGCACCCGCACTCGCAGCGAACCCTCCGCGGCGAGCCGCGGCAGCCCCGTCACCCGCACCCGGCCGTCCGCCGGTAGTTCACCCGACGCGCGGCGACGGCACACCGCACCCACCGCGTGCACCACCACCGACTCCAGCCTCGACTCCCACACCGCCAGCTGCCCCGCCACCTCGCCCCCTTCGCCACCGGCCCGAACCCCGGACCCGGGCGCCCAGTCTGCACCCAACCGCCGTCACACCACCCGGATTTCCCCTGCGCGTCGGCCAACCGCGCCCTCCCGCCGGGCCGTGCGGGACAATGGCCCGACCAGCACCGCGACCAGTAGGACGAGGACCCGCCATGCGCACAGCCGCCGTCATCGGCACCGGACTCATCGGCACCTCCGCCGCGCTCGCCCTCACCCGCCGCGGCATAAGCGTCTACCTGGAGGACGCCGACCAGGACGCCGCCCGCACGGCCGCCTCGCTCGGCGCCGGCACCACCGAACTCCCCGACGGGCCCGTCGACCTGGCGATCATCGCGGTGCCGCCCGCCCTCATCGGCAAGGTCCTCGCGGACTGCCAGCGGCGCGGCCTCGCCCGCTGCTACACCGACGTCGCCAGCGTCAAGGCCGGGCCGCGCGGCGAGATCACCGCACTCGGCCTCGACACCGTCCACTACATCGGCTCCCACCCGATGGCCGGCCGCGAACGCTCCGGGCCGCTCGCCGCCACCGCCGACCTCTTCGAGGGCCGGCCCTGGGTGCTCACGCCCACCGCCGACACCGACACCGAGACGCTCAACGCCGCCCTCGAACTCGTCGCACTGTGCGGGGCGATGCCGATCGTCATGGACGCCGCCGACCACGACCGGGCGGTCGCGCTGGTCTCGCACGCACCGCAACTGCTGTCCTCGCTGGTCGCGGCCCGGTTGGAGCACGCCGAGGAGACGGCGGTGCGGCTGTCCGGGCAGGGCGTGCGGGACGTCACGCGGATCGCGGCCTCCAACCCCGCGATGTGGATCGACATCCTCTCCGCCAACGCGGGCGTCGTCGCCGACATCCTCGACGACCTCGCGACCGACCTCGCCGAGACCGTCACCGCGCTCCGGGCCCTCCAGGGCACCGACGAGACCGAACGCCGCGAAGGCGCCGCCGGCATCGAAGCCGTCATGCGCCGCGGCAACACCGGCCAGGCCCGCATCCCCGGCAAGCACGGCGCGCCGCCCACCCGCTACGAGACCGTCACCGTCGTCCTCGGCGACCAGCCCGGCGAACTCGGCCGCCTCTTCGGCGAAGTCGGTGCCCTCGGCGTCAACATCGAAGACGTCACCATCGAGCACTCCACCGGCCAACAGGTCGGCCACGTCCAACTGGCCGTCGCCCCGGCGGTCGTGCGGGCCTTGGTGGCGGGGTTGCGGGAGCGCGGGTGGGGGGTTCGCGACTGACGGGGGTTTTCCCGCTGCGCGGGGCGTGGGCGGGGGGCTTGAGGAAGGGTGGCGGGAGCCCCGGTTGAGTAAGGGGGTCCCGCTGTGCGGGGTTTGGGGGAGGGGTTTGAGGGGGCCGGCGGTCGTGCGGGCCTTGGTGGCGGGGCTGCGGCCGACGGGGATTCCCGCTGCGCGGGGCTTGGGCTGCGGATTCGAGGTAGGGCCGTGGGGCCCACTCCGCTGCGCGGGCTTGAGGACTGGGTTCGGGGGCGGTCGTGCGAACGCCGGTGGCGAGGCCGCGTGAGCGTGGGCAGGGGTGTCCGCGGCCGAAGGGGTTCTTCGCTGCGCATGGCATGGGCGGGTGGGATTCCGCTGCGCGGGGTTTGGGGGTGAGCAGGCCGGCAGTCGTGTGGGCCTTGGTGGCGGGGCTGCGGCTGGGGCCGGGAGGTTCTCCGGTTCGTGGGGCTTGGATGCCCCGGGGTTGGCGGGAGGATTCCGCTTCGGTGGGGCAGCCGGGGCGGGGACCTGCGGTCCGCACTCCGGTGGCGGGGGTTGCGTGTCCGGGGTCGGCGGGGTTCTCCGGTTCGTGGGGGAGGCGGGAACTTGTCGGGTGGGGGCCGATGAGTTTCGGGGGTGGGGGTCGTCTGTACGGGTGGGCGTCGGTGGGGCGTCCTTTCGGTGGGCGGACGGAGGGCTTGTGGTGAGTGGGACTGGTGGGCGGCCGGTGGTCGTGGGCATGGAGGTGTGGGAGGCGGCTCGGCGGGAGGTGCTGGTGCGGGAGAAGGCGCACACCCGGGAGGGGGATGCGTTGGCGGCGGCTCGCAGGAGGCTGCCGATGGTGGAGGTGGACGGGGCGGCCGTCGTCGTGGGGGCCGGCGGGGCGGTGGCGTTCCGGGAGTTGTTCGAGGGGCGGGACGAGCTGGTCGTGTACCAGCACATGTGGTGGGACGGGGTGCCGTTCCAGGGGCAGTGCGAGGGCTGCACGATGGTGGCGTGGCACCTGGGGGACTCCGCGTACCTGAATGCCCGGGGCGTCTCGTTCGCGGTGGTGACCAGCGGCCCGTGGGCGGAGGTCGCTCCGTACGTGGAGTTCATGGAGTACACCCAGCCCTGGTTCTCGGTGCGTGACGCGCCCGCGCCGATCGGCGGTGACATGGGCCGGCTGATGTGCTTCCTGCGGGACGGCGACCGGGTGTTCCTCACGTACAGCACCACCGGTCGCGGCACGGAGCGGATCAACAGTTCGCTGGCGCTGCTCGACATGACGCCGTACGGCCGCCGGGAGGGCTGGGAGGACGTTCCGGAGGGCTGGCCGGAGGTGCCGGACGCGGGGTCGCCGGTGGGCGGGCACGGCGCGCCGATCGGCTGGTTCTGGCGGACGGACGCCGACGGCGTGGCGACCTGGGGGCCGACCGGCCGGCCGGTGCCGCAGTGGACCCGGCCGGGGGCGTCGCCGGTGGAGACCCTCGGGAGGGGCGGCCACTGCCACTGACCACGTGCGGGGCCGGGACGGGGCACGGCGGGAGTCCATTAACCTTGAGGTGAGTTCTGGTGCCGTGAGAGAGAGGTTCGCCCCGTGGACAGTGTCGACCGAGCGTCGAACAGCCCGGTCGTCGTCGCCATCGACGGGCCTTCGGGATCCGGGAAGTCGACGGTGTCGCGGGCAGTGGCCGCGCGGCTGGGCCTGAGCTTCCTGGACACCGGCGCGATGTACCGGGCGATGACCTGGTGGATGCTCGCCAACGACGTGGACGTGGACGACCCGGAGGCGGTGGCGATCGCGTGCACCAAGCCCGTCATCGTCTCCGGCACCGACGCCGCCGGGCCGACCATAACCGTGGACGGCCAGGACGTGTCCGGCCCGATCCGCGGCCCCGAGGTGACCGCCAAGGTCAGCGCGGTGGCCGCGGTTCCCGCGGTGCGGGCCCGGCTGGTGGAGCTGCAGCGCGGCTGCGCCTTGCACGCCGCCCGCGGCATCGTCGCCGAGGGCCGTGACATGGGCAGCGTGGTGTTCCCGGACGCCACCGTGAAGGTCTTCCTGACCGCGTCCGAGCAGGCCCGTTCCGAGCGGCGGGCCGCCGAGCTGCGCGCCAAGGGCCTGGACGAGGCGACGATCACCGCGATGGCCGCCGACCTGGCCCGCCGGGACGCCGCCGACTCCTCCCGCGAGACCGCCCCGCTGACCCGGGCCGCGGACGCCGAGCTGGTCGACACCAGTGAACTCACCCTCGACCAGGTGATCGGCACGATCACCGCCCTGGTCGAGGACCGGGCCGGCCTGACCGCCGCCTGACCCCAGACCCCCCGAACGATCCGACCGCGCGAGATCCGCGCGGTTCGCGCTGCCCGCGGGCAGGTACGCACGGTCCGCCCCTGGGAAGGGCCGGGCCGGGAAATGGAAGACAGAGCATGAGCAACGACACGACCGCCCAGCACGGCGAGCTCGGCGACGCCGAGTACGCCGAGTTCATGGCGCTGGCCGCCGAGGAGGGCTTCGACGCCTCCGAGGTCGACGCCGACCTGGACGGCCACGGCCCGATGCCGGTGCTGGCGATCGTCGGCCGCCCGAACGTCGGCAAGTCCACCCTGGTCAACCGCATCATCGGCCGCCGCGAGGCGGTCGTCGAGGACCGTCCCGGCGTGACCCGTGACCGGGTCAGCTACGAGGCGATGTGGGCCGGCCGCCGCTTCAAGGTGCTGGACACCGGCGGCTGGGAGATCGACGTCCTCGGCCTCGACGCGATGGTCGCCGCGCAGGCCGAGCTCGGCATCGAGCAGGCCGACGCGGTGCTGTTCGTGGTGGACGCCACGGTCGGCGCCACCGACACCGACGACGCGCTGGTCCGGCTGATCCGCCGGGCCGGCAAGCCGGTGGTGCTGTGCGCCAACAAGGTCGACGGCCCGTCCACCGAGGCCGAGGCCGCGTACCTGTGGTCGCTGGGCCTGGGCGAGCCGTACCCCGTCTCCGCGCTGCACGGCCGCGGCTCCGGCGACCTGCTGGACGCCGTGCTGAAGGTGCTCCCGGAGGCCCCGCCGCAGCTGTTCGGCGACGGCCTGGTCCCCGGCGGCCCGCGCCGCGTCGCGCTGATCGGCCGTCCGAACGTCGGCAAGTCCAGCCTGCTGAACAAGGTCGCCGGCGAGGACCGCGTGGTCGTCAACGAGCTGGCCGGCACCACCCGTGACCCGGTCGACGAGATGATCGAACTCGGCGGCAAGACCTGGAAGTTCATCGACACCGCCGGTATCCGCCGCCGGGTCCACCTGACCTCCGGCGCGGACTTCTACGCCTCGCTGCGGACTTCCGCCGCGCTGGACAAGGCCGAGGTCGCGGTCGTTCTGGTCGACGCCAGCGAGACCCTCGCCGAGCAGGACACCCGGATCATCTCGATGGCCGTCGAGGCCGGGCGCGCCGTCGTCATCGCCTACAACAAGTGGGACCAGCTCGACGAGGAGCGCCGGTTCTACCTGGAGCGCGAGATCGAGCGCGACCTGGTGCAGGTCCAGTGGGCGCCCCGGGTGAACGTCTCGGCGAAGACCGGACGCCACATGGAGAAGCTCGTCCCGGCGATCGAGACCGCGCTGGCCGGCTGGGAGACCCGCATCCCCACCGCCCGCCTGAACGCCTTCCTCGGCGAACTGGTCGCCTCGCACCCGCACCCGATCCGCGGCGGCAAGCAGCCGCGCGTCCTGTTCGGCACCCAGGCGGGCACCCGCCCGCCGCGGTTCGTGCTGTTCGCGTCCGGCTTCCTGGAGGCCGGCTACCGCCGCTTCATCGAGCGCCGCCTGCGCGAGGAGTTCGGCTTCGAGGGGACCCCGATCTCGATCTCGGTCCGGGTGCGCGAGAAGCGCAAGAAGAAGTAGTAGGAGACGTAGGACGGCTGTGGGCCGCGGACACCGGAGGGTGTGCGCGGCCCATAGCCGTCTGCGGACCGGTCAGGCGTCCCGGCCCGGCGGCAGCGACAGCACCGAGCGGTGCCGCCCGCCCGCCGGGCCCGCAGCGGACGGGGCGGGCCCGGCGGCCTGCTGGGGCGGGCCGAGGTAGCCGGACGCCACCCAGCCCTGGCCGTTGGCCTGCGCGGCGGACCCCGGCGTGGGGACGAACTGCGGCGCGCCCCCGGCCTGCCCGGCGTACGCCTCGAAGGACTGGTGCTGCGGGTACCCGGGCTGCTCGCGCCGCTCGGCCGCCACCTCGCGCGGCTGCTGCTCGCGGACCGCGAAGCCGGTGAACCTCAGCCCCTCCTCGCCGGAGCGGTCGCCCGGCAGCGCCCGGAACATCCGCCGGTACTCGGAGTACAGCGAGTCGTAGATCGGGGTGGCCGACACCGGGTGCTCCGCGTCGTACGACGGGCGCATGCTCGGGATCGACCGGCCGGCGGGCGCGGAGGGACGGCCGGGGGAGGCGAGGTCGTAGCTGTACACGTAGGAGCCAACGAGCGAGACCGGCTTGGGATGCGGGGGCGCCGCCCCCAGTCCTATCGCCGGACCGCCGCGCCAGGCCCCGTCAACCTCCTTCCGGAGGGCCGTGGTTGACGAGGTGTCGGACGAGCCGGTGACGGCCGGGTCGTTCACGGGGTCGGTCATCGGCGCGCCCCCGCTCAGGTGCCGGCCAGCGGCAGCGTGCCCGCCGCCAGCACGCCGCGGGCGGCGGCCCGGTCCAGGGCCACCCGCAGCAGGTCCTCGCGGGGCTGGCGGCCGACCGCGCCGGCCGGCACCGCGAACATGATCACCTCGGACTTGCGGGCCGCCGCCGCCCGCCACGCCGGGGTGACCTGCAGCGCCTGGTGGGCCTGCCACCAGGCGGCCGAGCCGCCGGTCGCCGAGGGCTGCAGGATCGCGTGCAGCTGCCCCATCGCCATCAGCACCGACCAGCCGGCCCGCGGCCGGGCGGGCGCCCGGTTGACGTCCTGGACCAGCTGGAAGCCGTGCTCGGTCAGCAGCGACAGGAACTCGTCCTGGCCGCTCGAACTGCCCGGCCGCCCGACCGGTCCGGTCGGCTCGATCACCAGCGCGGCGTGCTGGGTGTCGCCGCACAGCACGATGCCGCAGGTCACACCGAGCACGGCGGGCTGCGGCCGACCGGGCGGCGAGGGGTTGATCGGCTCCGGGATCGTCACCAGGGCGGCGGGGGAGACCTGGGGGACCTGGGGGGCCGGGGCGGTGGCGGGTGCGGCCTGGACGGGGATCGCCGGCTCGGGGACGGTGGCGGCGCCGCCCTGGCTGATCGAGGCGACGGCGCCGCGCAGCTGCTGCTCGTCCACCGGCACCACCTGGGACGGGATGCAGCGGGCGTGCGCGAAGGCCAGCACCGCGGTCTCCTCACCGACGAACAGCACCGTGCTGGTGCGTTCGCGCAGCGAGTCGCCCGGTTGTCGGCACGAGGTGCAGTCGTACGAGTCCGGGGCGTGGGCTCCCGCCAGCAGGCTGTCGGCCTCGTCGTCGCCGATTTCGGCGCGTACGTCCTCGCTCACCTCAAGCATGCGCGGCACAAAGACTCCTCGTTTCGCCCTGACGATCTGGATGCGCCCGGCGGGACTCTCCGGGTGCGCGGCGCGGGGCGCGCCGACCGCCATTACCAACGGGGGGTTGTGGCTGGGGTCACGGGTCGGCGGTCGGACGACGGGATTTGCGCGGCTTCTGACTGCCCTGTGTGCGCGGGGCGTCGCTATCTGTCGACGCTGTGCCCGACCTCACACCGGCCAAACTGTGACCGGGACCATATTCACGTATGGATCGATCCTGGGAAAAGCGGACAAAAGAGACATTTATCCTTCGCTTACTTGATCGATACCGCCGGTAACCCTTCGTTGACCTGGGAAAACCCGAAAACGTTTGGCGGCCCGCGCACCGGCTTCGTAGGTTCATGGCCGGTGCAACGAGCACCTCCCGGGTTCACCCCCGACGCACGGTCCGCCCGGCTCACCCCGGATCCGGACCCTGCGCCACCGGCGCGACGGCAGCCAGCCGCCGCCGGGGATGCGGACAGGTGGCCGGGGCGGCAGCGGCACGTCCGACACGTGCACGGCCGCCCACCGGACTTGGCGAGCGAACACGGCCCTGCACAGGGCCTGGTTCCGCCTGCCCATCCCGGGGATGTCGAGAGGAATCTCATGACCTTCCGTAACGAGACCG
>NZ_BMRI01000034.1:39802-47752 GCF_014648555.1 Kitasatospora griseola | reverse complement strand
CCGCTGCCACCACCGCCTCCAAGCGCAACCGCATCCGCGCGGCTGTCGTCGGCGGCGCCCTGCTCGCCGCCCCGGTGGCCGGCCTCGTCACGGCCAACTCGGC
Source organism: Kitasatospora griseola (assembly GCF_014648555.1). Taxonomy (GTDB): domain Bacteria; phylum Actinomycetota; class Actinomycetes; order Streptomycetales; family Streptomycetaceae; genus Kitasatospora; species Kitasatospora griseola. Next base: position 47,649 of record NZ_BMRI01000034.1, on the reverse strand, counting down.
CTCCGCCGCCGACGTCGCGACCTGGGACAAGGTCGCGCAGTGCGAGTCCGGCGGCAACTGGTCGATCAACACCGGCAACGGCTTCTACGGTGGCCTGCAGTTCACCTCCTCCACCTGGGCCGCGTTCGGTGGCACCGCGTACGCCGCGCAGGCCAACCTGGCCACCAAGGCGCAGCAGATCGCCGTCGCCGAGAAGGTGCTCGCCTCCCAGGGCCCCGGCGCCTGGCCGGTGTGCTCCGTCAAGGCCGGCCTGACCAAGGGCGGCACCCCGGCCCAGGTCGACACCTCCGCCGGTTCCTCCTCCTCGACCTCCTCGAAGTCGACCTCGTCGAACTCCTCGGCGTCGTCCTCGTCGACCTCGTCGACCTCCTCGAAGTCGAACACCGCCGCCGCGGACACCTCCGCCAAGGCCTCCCGCTCCGAGACCCGCACCCAGGCCCCCAAGGCCCAGGAGAGCGCCCCCGCCAAGCAGGAAGCCCCGAAGCAGGCCCCGAAGGACAAGCCGGCCGCGGCCGCCAACACCGCCAAGGGCAGCTACACCGTCAAGTCCGGCGACACCCTGTCCAAGATCGCCGCCGGCCTCGGCGTCGACTGGCACAGTCTGTACAACAACAACACCGGTGTCGTCGGCGGCAACCCGGACCTGATCTTCCCGGGCCAGGTCCTGTCCGTCTGAAACACCCCCGGAAGCTCCGCTTCCCCCGGGATCCGTTGATCCCCTCCTGTCGGCGTGAAGCCGCCACCCCGCTGCCGGGGTGGCGGCTTCCGCCGTTCTGGTGCTGCTGCGGGCTTCAGGGCCGGAGCTTCGGGGCGGGTCCCTGGGGTGGATCTCAGGGGTGGGCCAGGGCGGCGCGGACGCTCGGGGCCACGGTGGCGGGCAGCGCGGCGGACGGGTAGCGCCGGAGCAGGGCGGCCTCGACGGCGTCCGGGGCGACCGGCTTGCCGAGTTCGGTCTCGAAGGCGCGCAGGTAGTCGCCCGTCCAGGCGATCGGGTCGGGGGCGCCGTCCGGATTCGGGGACGGGCCGGTGAGGTGGCGGTGGCCCGGGACGGTGAGTTGGGCGTCGAGGGCGGCGATCTCGTCCAGCAGGTCGATCCACGCGGTGCGCTCGGCGGCGTGCGGGGCGTCGGCGAGCCGCGGGTGGACGTTCAGCCACAGCAGCGGACCGCCGAGCAGCGTCCGGCTGCGGTGCTCCCACACGTAGTGCCGGTCCGGCAGGCCGAGGGACGCGCCGCGCAGCTCCAGCCGGTGGTCCTCCAGCTCCACCGCGTCCTCGGCCAGCGGCTCCAGGCCGACCAGCCGGGTGGGGAGCTCCGTCCCCAGCCCGGCCCAGGCGGCGCGGACCTCGCGGTGATCGCGCTCGATCCGTTCCAGGACCGGTGCGGGCGCGAGGAACCGGGCCTCCGGGAACGCGTCGCGGAGCACCTCCGCCGCCAGCCAGTACTCCGGCGCGAAGTCCGGCACCAGCACGGCGCCCAGCCGTCGCCCCGAGGACGCCACCTCCCGTTCCAGCCGCCGCCCGTCCGTCAGTCGCAGCCCCGTACCGACCAGCACCGCCCGGTGCTGCCCGAGCACCAGCACCGCCACCTGGTGCGACGACTCCTCGGGAAGGTTCACCACCCGGAACTCCAGCGGATGCATCGCGCCTCCTGCGCCAACCGGCAACACCCCTCCCCCCAGGGTCGGACGGGACGGGGGGCGCCGCATGCGGGACGGCGGGTGCGGGGTGGGTTGCGGTGAAGGGGGCTCGGGGCGGGTGGGCCGGTGGGAGCATGGAGGGGTGAGCGGTGGTGGGGTGTTCGTCGGGGAGCTGTTCGGGCGCGAGCGCGAGGAACCGGCGCCCGGGGTGGTGCTGGTGCCCGGGTGGCTGGGGGCGGCCGAGCAGCGGGAGCTGGTCGACGCGTGCCGGGAGTGGGCGCGGCCGCCGGCGGGGATGCGGACGGTGACGATGCCGAACGGCGGACAGATGTCGGTGCGGACGGTGTGCCTCGGCTGGCACTGGTACCCGTACGGATACGCCCGAACCGTGGTGGACGGTGACGGCGCGCCGGTGAAGGCGTTCCCGCCGCAGCTCGGGGAGCTGGCCCGGCGGGCGGTCGCGGAGGCGTACGGCGACGGGATCGGCGAGGTCGAGGGCGCGGCCGACTACGCGCCGGACGTGGCGGCGGTCAACCACTACCCGCACGGCGCGAAGATGGGCCTGCACCTGGATCGCGAGGAGCGGGTGAACGCGCCCGTGGTGTCGCTGTCGCTGGGTGACAGCGCCGTGTTCCGGCTCGGAAACACCGAGACCAGGACGCGCCCGTGGACGGATCTGGAGCTGCGCAGCGGCGACCTGCTGGTGTTCGGCGGCCTGATGCGGTTCGCGTACCACGGCGTGGTGCGGACGCTGCCGGGCACCGCCGACCCGGACCTCGGCCTGGTGGGGCGGCTGAACATCACGGTGCGGCAGTCGGGTCTGGTGTAACGGTGCGGCGGTCGGGTCCGGTGCAGCGGGTCGGTGGTCGCGGTCCTCGGGCGGCCGTTTCCGGGTGGTCGGTGTTCGGACTGTTGCAGCCCGCGGTGCACGCTGCGTGTCCGGCGGCGGTCGGCGCGTGTCGGGCCGTGGGGCTCGCGGGCGTGCCGGAGGGCGGGAATTCCCGGTGGGCGCGGAGACTTGTGCTGGACGGAACACGGCGACCGGCGGCACACCCAGCCCCGCCCGGCCGCCGGGAGAGGGAGCGACACACATGGGAACCCCCGTCGACCAGCTCGTCGACCTGCTCGACCTGGAGCAGATCGAGCTGAACATCTTTCGCGGCCGCAGCCCCGAGGAGGCGCTGCAGCGCACCTTCGGCGGGCAGGTCGCCGGCCAGGCGCTGGTCGCGGCGGGCCGCACGGTGGACGAGGACCGGCCGGTGCACTCGCTGCACGCCTACTTCCTGCGTCCCGGCGTTCCCGGCGTCCCGATCGTCTACCAGGTGGACCGGCTCCGCGACGGACGCTCCTTCACCACCCGCCGGGTGCTGGCCATCCAGGGCGGGCGGTCGATCTTCGCGCTGACCGCCGACTTCCACAAGCCGGAGCCCGGCGGCATCGAGCACCAGTTCCCGATGCCGGACGTACCCGCCCCCGAGGACCTGCCGAGCGCACTCGACGAGGTCGGCTCCCGGCTGGGCGAACTCCCGCCGTTCATCAGCCGCCGCCAGCCCTTCGACATCCGGTACGTGGACCGGCTCAAGTGGAGCCGCGACGAACTCGACGGCGTCGAGGCCCGCAGCGGCGTGTGGCTGAAGACCAACGGCCCGCTGCCCGACGACCCGCTGATCCACGTCTGCGCGCTCACCTACGCCAGCGACATGACCCTGCTCGACGCCGTCCGCGCCCCCGTCGAACCCCTGTGGGGCGAACGGAACTTCGACATGGCCTCGCTGGACCACGCGATGTGGTTCCACCGCCCGTTCCGGGCCGACGACTGGCTGCTGTACCGGCAGGAGTCGCCGATCGCCCACGGCGCGCGCGGGCTGGCCCGCGGCGAAATCTACGACCGGAAGGGGCAGTTGGTGGTCTCCGTGATGCAGGAGGGTCTGTTCCGCCCGCTCGCCGGGCGCTGACCGGCCCGCGGAAGCCCCGTCCGTCCCGCGATTGACGCAAGTGCCCGAACCAGAGCCCCACTTGGAGGCAGTCCGATGACCGACACCGCAGCCGAGGCGTGGCAGCACTGGACGGAGTCCCGGAGCGCCGCGGTCAGCGCCCCGCACGGCCCGCTCGCGCTGACCGGCACCCACTGGTTGGAGCCCGAACCGGCGAAACTGCCCGGCCTGCCCGGGACTTGGTGGTCCGAGAGCGGCGTCGTGTGCGCCGAGCTCGCCGCCGGCGACAGCGTCCGACTCGAAGGCGAGCAGCAGGAGGTCGCCGGCCGGGTCGCGCTGCGCCCCGACACCGACCCGGGCGCGCAGATCGCGGTGCTGGACGGGCTGCGCCTGGTCCCGATCGAGCGCGAGGGCGAACTCGCCCTCCGCGTCTTCGACCCCGCCGCGCCGCGCCGGGCCGGGTACGCCGGGATCTCGGTCTTCCCGTACGCGCCCGACTGGGCGGTGCCCGCCGTGTTCACCCCGTTCGAGACCGGCGCGCAGGACCTGATGGTGGAGAACGCCGACGGCCGGGCCCGCCCGATGACCGTCGCCGGGCAGGTCGCCTTCACGCTGGGCGGAGAGGAGCACACGCTGACCGTCAGCGGCTCCGGCGGCCCGCTCAGTGCCGTCATCGCGGACGCCACCAGCGGCCGGGAGACCTACCGCTTCCGGTTCGTCACGCTGCCCGCACCGGACGCCGACGGGAACACCGTGCTCGACTTCAACCGGGCGTTCCTGCCGCCCTGCGCCTTCGCCGACCACTTCATCTGCCCGTTCCCGCCGCCCGGCAACCGCCTCACCGTCGCCGTCGAGGCCGGCGAGCGGCAGGTGGTCACGCTCTGAGTCCTGCTACCTGAGCCCTGCCACCTGAGCCCTGCTCCGCGCTGCGCTCGGCCCCGGCCGCCTGTTGGCCGGGGCCGAGGTGCGTCGTGGCCCGGCGTCTTGGCCTCGCGTCGTGGGCCCTGCGTCGTGGGCCCGGCCGAGCTGCCGAGGGCGGCGGACGGGCAGGTGGACTGGGCGGCGCGGCGGGGGACGACTCGACGTCGAAGCAGCGGCAGGCGCGCGGTCTGCGGCAGGCGGCCGAGTCGCTGGTCTTCGAGCCGGCGATCCCGCTCGCTGCGTACTGCACGTTGCCCGGGTTCGGTGCCGGCCAGTGGTCGGCGATCACGCTGAGCGGTCTGGCCGCGCTGCCGTGGTTGATCCTCGGGCTGCTGCGCAACCGTCGGCTGGACGCGATGCCGGTGTTCGCGCTCGTGCTGCTGCTGATCGTGGTGGGCGCGGACGCCTGGATCGGCCAGTGGGACGACGACCCGACCTTCCGCCGCCACATCCGGCTGCTGACAGTGCTGTGGGGCACGGGCTTCACCCTGGACGCCCTGATCCGGGTCGCTTTCGCGATGACCCTGCCGATCGGCGCGGTTCCGCGGTTCCGCAATTCAGCGGTGCGGTGGTTTGGCGGTTTCGGTGGCGCGGCGGCTTCGGCGGTGGGTGGCCGGGGCCGCCGCACCCGTTGTCGGGTCGGCATTGTGTCGGTGGCGGCAGGCAGGATCGGCGGCATGATTCCTGTCGAGGACGTCATCGGGCGGGCCGGCCCGGACGGCGTGCTGCCGCTGCTCACCCTGGCCGAGTTCTTCGAGGGCAACACCGTCGAGGACTCGCTGGCGCCGAACCAGTGGGGCTACGGTCGGCCGCCGCTGGCCGAGTTGGCGGCCGGCCTGGCCCGGATCGCCGAGCGGCCGGACGTGGCCTGGGTGCGGGTCCAACTCCACCCGGAGACACTGGACTTGTCCGAGGTGCTGGCCGAGGCCGTCGCCGTGTGCACCAGTGCGGACGCCGCGAACTGCGAATCCTGGACGGCCGGTTGGGAGTCCAGTGGAGTGGTGACCGGCCTGGTCGACGACTGCTTGGACGTGCCGCCGGTGCCGGCCGGAATGACGATCCGATCGATCGTCTGGGACTGATGCCGCGCCAATTCGCCGGTCCGCGCGCGTCGTTGAATCGGCGAGCGAAAATATGCGTGACGGCGGAGATCGACCGCCCCTAGACTCGGCGAGCCGAAAGGCACCCGGGCCGGACGGCCGGCCGGGTCGACCGTGATCAGGAGAGGGAGGGAACAGTCGTGCGTAGCGCCGCTGTTGTCGTTCCCCCGTCGCGGTTCGAGGTGATCCTGGTGTCCTCGGCAGGCCGGCGCCCGCTGCGCGGCCGGCGCCGGTAAAGGACCGCGAGCTCCACCCGATTCCCCTGCTGCGAACGCCCGTTGCCGGCGTCGCACGGTCGCGCCGACGTACTGTCGGCGGGCCGCCCCACCGCCCATGTGCTGCGTCGCGCTGCGCCGCGGTGCAGGTGCGGGCCCGGGACACAGGGGTGTTGCTCGGCTGCTCCGGTGAATCGCGCTGCCCATTTCAGGATCCACATCCGAAAGGCATCGGGCCATGCGCACCGACCTCACCCTCTCCACCGCCACCAGCACCGTCTCCGTCCGCAACCTCGGCATCCTCGCGCACGTGGACGCCGGCAAGACCACCGTCACCGAGCGCATCCTGTTCCTGACCGGCGCGACCCACCGGCGCGGCGAGGTGCACGACGGCACCACCGTCACCGACTTCGACCCGCAGGAGCGCGACCGCGGTATCACCATCTTTGCCGCGGCGGTCAGTTGCGACTGGGACGGCCACCGGCTGAACCTGATCGACACGCCGGGGCACGTGGACTTCGCCGACGAGGTGGAGCGTTCGCTCCGCGTGCTGGACGGCGCGGTGGCGGTGTTCGACGCCGTCGCGGGCGTCGAGCCGCAGAGCGAGTCGGTGTGGCGGCAGGCCGACCGGCACGGTGTGCCGCGGATCGCGTTCGTCAACAAGATGGACCGGCCCGGTGCGGACCTGGACGAGGCGGTCGCCTCGATCCGGGACCGGCTCCACCCGGTGCCGCTGGCCGTGCAGCTGCCGATCGGCCGGGAGGGCGACTTCACCGGCGTGGTCGACCTGCTCCGGTTGCGCGCACTCACCTGGCCGGACGGCGCCGGCAGTGCCGAAGGCGTACAAGTCTCCGACGTGCCCGTCGAGTTGGCGGCCGAGGCGGAACGTCGACGGCAGGCACTGGCGGAGGCAGTGGCCGAACTGCACCCCGCAGCGCTGGAGGAGTACTGCGCCACCGGCACTCTCGGCGCGGACAGCCTCGCGGCCGCGCTGCGCCAACTCACCGCCGACGGACAGGCGGTGGTGGTGCTGTGCGGCTCCGCGTACCGCAACCGCGGCATCGAACCGCTGCTGGACGCGGTGACGGCGTACCTGCCGTCGCCGCTGGACGTCCCGCCGGTGCGCGGCGACTGGCAGGGCGCCGTCCAGGAGCGCCCGGCCGACGCCGAACAGCCTTTGGCGGCACTGGTGTTCAAGGTGAACGCGAGCACCACCGGTCGACTCAGCAGCCTGCGGATCTACTCCGGCACCCTACGGAAGGGGGACACCGTGCTCGACGCGCGCACCGGCCGCACCGAGCGGATCGGCCGCATCCTGCGGGTGCAGGCCGACCGGCACACCGAGACCGACACGGCGCTGGCCGGCGACATCGTGGCCGTCGTCGGACCCAAGGCCGCCCGGGCCGGCACTACGCTGTGCGCGCCGGGCGCCCCGCTGGTGCTCGAACCGGCCGTCGCCGCCGACCCGGTGGTGACCGTCGCGGTCGAGGCCCGCCGCTCGGTGGACACCGACCGGCTGGCGGTCGCGCTGCTCCGGCTCGCCGAGGAGGACCCGTCCCTGGTGGTCGGGACCGACCCGGAGAGCGGGCAGCGGGTGCTGTCCGGCCTCGGTGAACTGCACTTGGAGGTGGCGGTGGAGAAGCTCCGCCGGCTCGGGCTGGAGGTCACCGTCGGCCGGCCGCAGGTCGCGTACCGCGAGACGCTCTCCCGCGCGGTCGCCGGACTCGTCCTGCGGCACGTCAAACAGGACGGCGGCGCAGGGCAGTTCGCGCACATCGTGGTCGACGTCGAACCGCTCGGCGAACCCGGCAAAGACGGCTTCGAGTTCCGCTCCACCGTCACCGGCGGGCGGGTCCCGCAGGAGTACGTGCAGGCCGTCGAGGCGGGCTGCCGGGACGCCCTCGCGGACGGCCCGCTCGGCCACCCCGTCACCGGGATCCGGGTCACCCTCACCGACGGGGCGACCCACGTCAAGGACTCCTCCGACCTGGCCTTCCGCACCGCCGGCCGGCTCGCTCTGCGCGAGGCCCTGCGGCGCGG
>NZ_BMRI01000034.1:0-39778 GCF_014648555.1 Kitasatospora griseola | reverse complement strand
CAGCCCGGTCCTGCTGGAACCCGTGGTGGACCTCACCGCGACCGTCCCGCAGGACACCGTCGGCGGCGTCCTCGGCGACCTCTCCGCCCGCCGAGGCCGCGTCCACGGCTCCGCCCCCCGCGGCGCCACCGACGCAGCCCTGACCGCCACCGTCCCCCTCGCCGAACTCTTCGGCTACGCCGGCGCCCTGCGCAGCCGCACCCAGGGCCGCGGCACCTTCACCACCCACCCGACCGGCTACGCCCCGGCCCCGCGCCGGCAGTAGACGGCACGACAGCGGCCCCGCCCGGAAATCCCGGGCGGGGCAGCTCAGTCAGGATCACCGTCAGGTGTCAGCAGATCGGGCCGGAGGGGGCGGCGTGCCGGTCTCGACGTGTCCGGTTCGGCCCGCCGAGGCCGTCGAACCGTTCGGATCTGCGGCCCGAACGCCGGAGGCTCAGAAGAATCCCGGTGAGGATCCGTCCAGCGAGCCGATCAGGGTGGCCCGGTCGAGCAGGATGTTGTTGTTCTCGCAGCTGGTCTCGGGAAGCAGCACGCACGCATGGCAGGCGGCCAGGTTGAGCCCGTCGGCGCCACTGGCCTCCGACTCCGCGCACAGCGGATCGTTGGAGCACCATTCGGCGCGGGCCAACGCCGACCGCAGTGAGCTTTCCAACCGGTCCGGCTCGCCCTGGGCGACGATGCCTCCCAGGCTGCCGGCCGAATCGCTCGTCGCGGTGTAGATCAGGATTCCCGCCATGTCGTCGCCCGCGTACAGGCGTTCCCGCAGTGCGGCGGCCGGGTAACCGCCGTCCAGGCTCCACTCGTTGATCAGCACGTGGGCGAGGGTGTGCAGCAGCACGTACCGCGGATCGGCGTGGGACGACGGTACCGGCCGGTCCGAACCCTTGGCGCGCTCGTGCAGCAGACGATCGTGGTTCGCACGGATTCGCCGGGCCCGGGAGATGGGGCCGGGTAGTTGCTCCCACTGGCGCAGACGATCGGTGTCGAGCCGCAGGAACACTCCCTCGCCCCGGACCTCGATCGCGGGCAGCCACGTCTGCCTCTGGTGCCAGATCGGCGCGTGCCGAGGCATTGCCGCCAGGCCCGGCTCCTCGATCCTGGTGAACGACTGCAGGGCGCGGACCTCACGCAGGCGCTTCACCAGCATGATCTGGCCGAGGCCGTGGGACTCCCGGAGCGGTCCGGTCGACCCGGCCGGCGGTTCGCAGACGAAATCCTGGGCCCCGACATCGGGATCCTCCCGATGCGTCCGGCGCAGGCTGTCGTATTCGTCGCGGTAGATCGCCGTGCGCGGTGCGTCCTGTTGCCCGGATTCGATCGGGCCCTGCTCCGTGGAGCTCCGCTCGGTCTCCCGGCGTTCGCGGATCAGTGACACGATCTCCTCGGGGTCGTAGGCAGGATGGTGCTCGAGGATCTTTTCGACGCGCAGGTACCGGCGGACGAAGGAGTCGTCCTCGTCCTTCAACTTGCTGTACAGGCCTGCCGCGAGCTTCGCCAGGCCCTCGCTCCACGGGGGGATGGACAGCGCGGAGTGCACGACGGGGAACCAGACGGAGGAGGAACCACGCTGGAGGGTACGCGGCGCTTCCGTGCAGTGCTCGGCAGGTGCGTCCTTCAACCACGGGAGACGGCCGCCGCAGCGGATGCGCAGGTCATCGAGTGCCGTGCGACGGAACGACCCCTCCATCGACGCCGAAACGCCGCAGCTGCAGCTGATCAGTACGGCGCGCAGCGAGGCGGTCGAGCCGTCCGACCTGAACGTCAGGCCGCCTCCACAGCTCCCGGTCTCGGTTCGACCGTTGTTCCGGTGCACCCACTGCCAGTAGGGGAAGTCCTCCAGGTGGCCGTTTGCGCAGGCCATCACGAATCGGGACGGGACCAGGCCTTCCTGACAGTTCGAACACTCGGCCCGACCTGCGGGGGGGTTGAACTTCCGATACGGCTGGAGAGCGCCGCAGCGCGGGCAGGAGTACCACTCGGGGAACCGCACGGCCCGGACGCCGTCCTTCGCCAGGTCCGGGTCGGGCGCGGGCGGCAGGCGGAACTCGTACACGTGCAGTTGGTCGGAGAGCCGGGGCTCCACGACGACCGGTGCCTGTGAGACGTCCCACGAGTCGATGCCGCGGACCAGGAACGACTCGTTGTCCACCGCGATCATCGCGCCGACGCCGTACGTGGTGATCAACTGTGCGCGCCGGATCTCTCCGAGTCGACGGGCGGCACGGACCGGGCCGGAGACCAGGCTCCGACGGCGGGTGCGAGGGGGAAGAGGTGTCACAGCTCAGCGCTCCTCGAAGAAGACGGACGAGGCATCGACGTCACGCAGGCTCCACAGGGTGGGCCACGACTCGGCCCCGGTGGTGAGCGCTTCGTCGTCGTAGCTGCTCAGCAAGGCAGGCGCACGCGTGCCCCGGGGCGCTTCGTAGACCAGGTCGGAGTAGTCCTCGGCCGCGTACCTCCACTCCTGGACGAAGTGGTCGAAGGCCTCGGCGGTGGTGTCGAGTTCGGCCGGGTCGACCTCGGCGACACGGTCGAGGACGATGCGACGGATGCTGCCGTTCAGATCGTCCAGGAAATCCTCGATCCTGCCGGCGGCGGCGTTCGGGCCCGCCTTCGGCAGGGTCAGCCGAGCCAGCGCGACGATCACCGCGTGCAGTCCGCGCTCCCTGGCCCGGGAGGAGAACGGCGTCACGCTGGTGGACTCCACCTCCCGGTACAGCGCCGAGTGGAACTGTTGGAAGTCTTCGTAGTGCGAACGGTCGCGGGATCGGGCCGAGTTGAGCATGACCGCCACGAATCCGGGGTGCTGCCGGCCGACCCGGCTGGTGGCCTGAATGTACTCCGCGGTCGTCTGCGGCTGACCCATGACCGCCATCAGCCCCAGCCGGTCGATGTCCACACCGACCGAGATCATGTTGGTGGCGAGAAGGACGTCGAGGACGTCCTTCTCCGGCAGCGACCGTTCGACCTCCTTCAACCGTCGGGAGATGTCGCTCGCATTGGCCCGACTGCTGAGCTCGGTGAGCCCGTCGACCCGGCGCGGCTCCACACCGTCCCGGACTGCCAGATAGTCGAGCCGTTCCTGCACGTCGTCCAGGACCTGGAGTTCCGCTGCGGACAGCAGGCGCAGGCTGTTGAAGTAGCCGACGAGCGTCCAGTAGGCGTCCTTCACGTGGTCCGGCGCGCCACGGGTCGCCGCCCGGTGCAGCAATGCCGCGTACACCCGGATCAGCAGCGTCGCCTGACTGGTGCTGGAGGTGAGCAGACCGACATAGCGGCGGGCGGCCTTCCGGTCCCGAGAGGTTTCGACGGCGAACCAGGAATCGCGCGAGTCGAGCCCGGCCGGCGGGAACTGGTCGACCCTACGGGCGAACAACCGGGATCCCTGCTGATCGGCCCGCCGGATGGTCGCGGTCGAGGCGACCACCTTCGGCTGTCGGGCGAGTGCGTCCACTGCCGTCTCGTACAGACCGGTCAGGGTGCCCAAGGGGCCCGAGATCAGGTGGAGTTCGTCCTGGACGATCAGCTCGGGGGGGCGGGTGCCGGGCGGAGCGGTCAGATTGAACAGGGCGGCCGAATCGGGCCGCCACGGCAGCGAGGCGAACTTGTCGACGGTGGCGATCACCAGGGTCGGTCGAGCATGGTAAACGGCATCGTCGACCAGGTGGACCGGCAGGCCCGTCTGGAACGCGCAGTCGACAGCGGGACAGCTGATCACCATCCGAACGGTGGCCTCGTCCACCGCGTAGTCGTCCGGGGACAGGGGCTCGCCGCACCAAGGGCAGCCGCGCAACTGGACGGGGTTCTCCGTCTGAAGCGGCCGCAGCGGATTGTTGCGCAGTTCCCGCAGCCGCTGGGCGGCCACGGACAGCCGGTTCGGAGTGGCGGAGCGGCCCACCCACATGCCGATCGAAATCTCCTCGTCGCCCAGCGACGCCGGATCTTCGGCACGAATCCGTTCCATGGCACAGATCAGCGTCGTGGCCCGCTCGAACTGCTGCAGCGTCAGCAGCCGCAGGGTGTAGCGCATGAGGACGGTGACGCCGCCACCCGTCGCCCCGTCGCGCAGCCGCCGCAGGAAGGTGGTGAACGCGATCAGGCCGAGGTAGGCCTCGGTCTTGCCACCACCGGTGGGGAACCACAGCAGGTCGGCCACTCCGCGGTCCTCGTGCTCGGGGTCCACGATGCCCACCAGACAGAGCAGCACGAAGGAGATCTGAAACGGGCGCCACCGGCCTGCCGAGGCATCGGGCAGACCGGACCTGCCCCCCTTGATCCACGCCGTTCGGGCACGCTGATCGGCCATTGCGAGGTTCGCGAGTCTGAACGCGCGAAGCACCTCCGGCCGGTCCGGGTCGGCCAACAGGTCCACGCCGTCGTGCATGCGCCGGAGTGCGCGGCGGCACTGGCGCACCTGCTTCACCGCGATCGGGCCGTGCTCGGTGCCGGCCAGCGCGTGGCTCTGTTCCTCCTGGCCGTCGATCCAGATCCGGTACCCGTCGAGCATCCGACGCAGTGCCGCGACGATCTCGTCGGTCGGGGCGGTGCCGAGACCGTGCATGGTCAGTGCGCTGGTGTCGATCTCCGGGTTCGAGTCCGTCAGCAGCACCTCGTGGGACGGCACGAACTCGGTCCGGACCGACGTCACCACGGCCCGGTCGGTGCCCACCTCACCGATGGCCGGGGGAGTCCACTCCCAGTACGCCGCGCAGCCGTGCCCGGTGGCGAAGGTCGGCGCGTGCCGGTGCAGCATCCGACTCAACGCCAGCTCGGAGTCGGCCGCACCGACCGCCGCGCGCCGCTCCACGAACGGTGCGGCGGTCCCGTCCTCGGCGGTCACCTCAAGGACCGGCTGGTAGAAGCAGTGGGCGTCGCGGAGGTCGTACTGACCGACCTCCAGACTGTTCACGACCGTTGCCGTCACGGTCACCGTGCCGTGCTGCTTCGAGGGCGGACGCACCAGGACCCGGAGTTCGAGACCGGGGTGCAGTGGATCCAGGTCGGGGAAACCGGGCACCGTCACGTCCACAACGACCGGGTCCGGACGCAGTTCGGCCCGACGCCAGTGTTCCTTCTGCGCCTTCGTGCTGCGAGCCTCGGTCCGCTTGGCCGCAACGGGCTTCCCGTTCTCGTCCTCGGGCCGGTAGACGGCCGCCCGGACGGAGAACTTCAGCCGCGGGGCGACATTCGGGTCCACGGCGAACGTGAGGCCGAGCGACGAAGGCATCCGGATGCCGGCCAGGGAGACCCCGAGGTCCGCAGCCTCCTCCTCGACCACCCTCCGGGTGATCGGGGTCGTGTCGAGGCCGTCCTGTTCGTTCTCCTGCTCGGACGGTTCGCGGTGCCCGTCCTGCGAGCGGGTGCGCGGGAACAGCACCCCGATCGGGTACATGGTGATCGGCGCGTCACCCGTGAGCACCTCGTCGGTGCCGCCCACGGGGCCGAGCAGGTCGTCGCGCACCGCTGTCAGCAGGGAGTCGCACATCTCGTAGTGCGCCCGGTGGATCGACTCGCTCACGCAGTGCCCCCTTCAATGCCGATCGTCTGTTCGTTGTCCCACCGGAAACGCCCGAGTCCGCACAACCTGGGCGCCAGCCACACTCCTTGTGGACCCAGCCCTTCCCGGTCCGTCACCGTGGCGCTGCCACCGACGCTCTCCACGTAGTCGACCCGCAGCCCGGTGATCGCCTGCGGCCATCTGTCCACCGGACTGTGCGCGTTGCGCTGCAGCATCCGGTACAGGTCGGTACGGAAGTGCTCGGAGACGACTGCCGTCGGCCGGCCCTCGATGACCACGGCATACGGCGGTGACTGGTCGGCGGCCACCGGGATGCCGTGCAGCAGGACCAGCTCGGCGGGATCCCCGGGAGAGACGACGGTGCGCAGGTGCTCCATCAAGGCCCGGGGTTCGACCCGGAGGTCCTCGGTACCGGGCGGCAGAGTCTGCGACACGTCACCGCCGAGCAGTTCGATGCCATTGCGTGCCCAGGCGCTCCGACCACCGAGGTACCACCGGTCCAGCCGCCGGTCCTTGCGGACCAGCCAGGAACTGGGAGCGTCCAGGATGTACATGTCGTCGCGGGCCCTGGTCATCGCCACGTACAGCAGTCGGGCCTCCGCCGCCGGGTCGTAGTCGCGCTTCTTCTTCTCGACCCGCCGGGGCTCCCTCAGAACCCGCGGTTCGACCACGAGGACCCGGTCGAACTGCAGGCCCTTGGCACGGTGCACCGTGGAGACGACCAGGGAGGCCGAACGGACACTGGTGAGTTCGTCGGGAAGCCGTCGTTCGGCCAGCGCCAGGTGCAGCGCGGGGACATCGATGGTGCCTCGGGCTCCTCGGGCGACCTTGCGGACAGATCGCCACAGCGTCTCGGGTGAGCTGTCGGTGGGCAGTTCGATGTCGGCGAGCAGCTCACGGAAACGCTCCTCGCCGAGTGTGGAGGCGGCAGTGGCACCCAGGAGCTCGGCGAGCCACGGCGGAGCCGAACGCTCCCGCGCCGAACGCTGAAGGGTGTGCGGGACGCCTGCGTCGGCGAGCAGACCGGAGACGGTCAGGGCCTGACCGTTGTCCCGGCACAACACCGCGGTGGTGCCCGGGTAGTGGCGCAACGCGTCCTGCACGTACTCCAGATCGAGGCCGCCGAAGTTCGGAGTCGTCAGAAGCAACGACCGTAGGTCTCCGTGGATCCGTTCCGCCTCATCGGCGGCCCGAGCCGGATCGCGGGGAAGGCGCTGCAGTTGGGCTCCGTACGGCAGGGCGAGCCGCGCGACGTCGGTGCGGGCCCGGAAGTTGTCGCCCAGGTGCAGCTCGACCAGATCCTCGCCGAAGCTGGCACGCACCCAGTCCAGGAACCGGTCGGTCTCCTCGGCCCGCTGGTCCGGGTCGGAGACCTGGAACCCGTACACGGCCTGCGCCGAGTCGCCGACCACGGTGAAGCCGGCGTTCTCCTGGAACCGGTCGAGCAACGCCTCGACCATTTCCCGACGGACGCCGACCAGATCCTGCACCTCGTCGATCACGACATGGGCGGGCACCCCCTGCTCCCCGACCTCGACCGCGCCGTGGTCGATCGCCTCGGTGGCCGCCTCGATCCGGCCGTCGAAACCGACCGTCGACCAGTCGGTGTCCGGATAGGCACGGATCAGCAGAGCGGTGGCCCAGGCGTCGAAGGTCTGCGCCCGGACCCGCTGCGCGCTGCCGGCGCGCCGTTCGATCCGCTCGGTCAGCTCGCGTACCGCGGCCCGGGAGAAGGTGAGCACGAGGATCTCCCCGGCCTCCAACTCCTCCCGTTCCACGAGTGCGTCGAGCCGCCGCACCAGCGTGTAGGTCTTGCCGGCGCCTGCGCCGGCGGTGACCAGCACCCGGGCGTCCCACGGCTGGTCCACCACGGCCTGTTGCTCCGCGGTCAGCGGGTGATCGTCGACGATGGCGCTCACTTCGCCTCGCTCCACAGGTACTCGAAGTCGGTGAAGGCGAGCTTCTCGCCGTAGTTGGTCACGTTGTCCCGCACGTTGAGGATCAGGCAGGTCTCCTTGCCGCCGTTACGGGGGCCGCGCAGGCCGCGACCGATCATCTGCTGGTAGATGTGCGCGCTGTAGGTCGGCCGGGCCACCACCACCGCCCGGGTCGCCGGGGCGTCGAATCCCTGGGTGAGCACACCGTAGTTGGTGATCACCTGGATCTTCCCCTTGCGGAAAGCGTCGATCCGCTGCCGGCGCTCCGCGGTCGGGGTGTTCGCGTCGATCGCGGCAGCGGTGACGCCGCGGTCGCCGAGCTTGGCGGCAAGGAACTTGGCGTGCGCCACCGAGGTCGCGAAGACCAGCACCGGCCAGTCCGAGGGCAGGGCGACAATCTCGTCCACGATCCGCTGGTTGCGTTCGTGGTCGTCGGCGAGCCGCTGCTCGGCGCCCTTGGGCAGGGTGGCGAACTTCTCGGACTGCTTGAGCTCGTCGGCGTTCAGAGAGATCCGACCGCCCGCCAGCTCCCGGTGCCTGACCTGTGCCAGCACCCCGAGCCCCTGCAGCTGCTTGATGGCGTGCTCCAAGTCACCCTGGAACACCTCCGTGTCGAGTCGCTCGCCGAAGCGCTGCACCAGCAACCTGGTCAGTTCTTCGTTGTTGCGGTACGGCGTCGCGGTGAGCCCGATCAGGTGCCTGCCGGTCCGATGGTGCGTCAGGTCCAGCTGGGCGAACAGCTCGGTGAAACGCGGGGACATCGCGGTGTGGGCCTCGTCGACCACGACCAGCGAGGTGCTTTCCCTCAGCCACGCGTAGTCGCCGGTGTCCAGACAGCGGGACAGCTTCGCGTCGGTGGCGACCACCAGGTGCGGGCGGCCGTCGACCGGAGTCGCCTCGTTGCTCGACCACAGTCGGCTGATCACCAGCGGCATCTCCGGGCCGACCTTCGACCAGACGAACTGCCAGCTCTGCACGGCCTGTTCGCACAGCTCCTCGGTCTGCGCGATCCACAGCACCGGGCCCGGAAGTTCCTGCCGTTCACGGATCCACCGGATCACGCCCTCGGCGGTGACCCGGGTCTTGCCGCCACCGGTCGGCATGCCGAGCATGCCGCGCCGCGGCACCGGGCTCTCCAGCAGTCCGAGCAGAGCCTTGGCGAGCTGCTCCTGGTACGGGTGCAGGGCGGGGAACTCGCTCGGCCCGTCCACCTCGAACCTGGCCTCCAGGGAGGGCACCCGGGCACCCGCGAAGGAATCCGGGAAGTTCAGGTCCGCGACGAACCGACGGGCCTTCTCACTGCCGTTGAACGAGCTCGGCGCACGGGTCGGGAACTCCAGCGACAGGTCCCGCTCGTGCATTCGGAGGATCGACTCGCCGTGCGAGTTGAACGCCATCTCGGCAATCCGCCGCTCGCTCGGCTCCTCCCCGCCGTTCTCCTCCAACTCGCTGTCCAACAGCCCCGGCGGCAGCCCGCGCTGCAGCGCCTCACGTCCGATCAGCAGCGCGATCTTGTCGATGACGCTCTCGCTCTCGCGGACCGCACGCAGTCGCTCCTGCAACTGCTGGTTCTGCTCCTGACGGTCCTGCAGCTCCAACGCCTGCTTGCAGCCGGCTGCGCCGAAACCCCACTTGAACTCCTCGTCGGCCGCGCGCAGCACCTGCAGCCGGTCGAGCGAGTCCAGTACGTACAGGGTGTTCCCCTTCTTGGCGAACCTGATCGGGGTGGGCGTGCTGGCCGTGGCGGTGCGGATGATCCGGTCCAGAGCCGAGCAACGCTGGATCTTCAGGTTGCTCCCGATGTTGCCCAGCCGGGCCCGGACCGTGGTGTACACGTCGAACAGCGGAACCGGCGCGCCGACCTTGACCGGAGCGAGCTCCTTGGTGATGACGTCGGAGACCTTCGACATCCCCCATTCCTCGATCATGGCCTTGGCCGTCGCGGCGTCGGAACGGTCGGCGACCAGCAACGCCGGCAACTGCTCGCGCACCAGCTCGTCGTACTCGGCCTGGTTGGTGGCCACCGCGATCTCGCCGTCCGGCCGCTCCTCCCAGCCGGCACCCACTCGACACCGCGTCAGTACACCGTCGGGGAACTCGAAGGCGACCCGGAACAGTTGCGCGTAGGCCCGACCGACGAAGGCGTCGTCCTCGCTCTTCAGCACCCGGTCCAGCAGCTTGCTCCAACGGTCCGCCGGCACCTCGTCGGCGGTGACGGGCATGCCGAGCCGCCGGGCGAGGTCCGGGCCGATCGAGGCCACCGCGAGCACCGTGGCGTAGTCCTTCAGCTGCGGGCCGACCGCCTCGGACATCCGGGTGAGGCCGAGCGAGGTGTTCACCAGGCCGTACTTGTTGATCATCCAGCGGAACGGGGAGACGACGGGCTTGCGGGTGGCGGTCTGTGCGCCGTACTGCCCGGTCCACTGCTGGACCACACCCAGTTCGGGGAGCGCGGCGACGAAACCCGCCCGGCCCTCCTCGGACAGCTCACGCAGCAGATGCAGCGGGCCCGCGGTGGCAGCGCCCTCGACGGTCAGACGGCTCAGACTGGGCCGGGGCGCGTTGGCCGGCAGCGTACGCAGGTAGCCGTTGTGCACCAGTTCCCGGTACTCCTCGAACCACGGCTCCAGCTCGGGGCGGTGATTGGGGGTCGGCCGGTCGGACAGACCGAGCTCGCGGAACACTGCCCGGTCACCGTCGTGGAACGCCATGTCGACGGCGATCGAACGGTCCCTGCTGCCGTCGCCGGGTACCACCGGGCCGGGCAGGAGGCAGTCGCGCATGCGTCGGAACCGGCCGTCCACGGTGCGCACGTGCAGGGTTTCCAGCGGCTTCGGCACCTTGGCCCGGATCCGCTCCACCTGCGCGTTGCCGCCGGCGCTGCGCAGCAGGACCCAGAAGTTCGTCCAGGCCTGGCTGTCGTACTGGCCGAAGCCCTGGTCGAGCACACCCTCGAAACGTCCCTGGGCGTCCGCCACCCGGATGCCGATGGCGTGCAGATGCCGGGCCATCTCCGGTTGTTCGGAGATCCGCGGGTCGACGTAGACCATGTCGTCGCGCAGCGAGTCGTCCGAGGTCCGGTGGAAGATCTCACCGGCGACCGGCGCGACCATGCCGTGCTCCTCGGTCAGCACGATCCTTGCCTGGCGGATGTCCGGGGTGAACACGAAGTCGCGCGGCAGTTGGCGGGCCTGTTCCTGCGTCACCATCGCCGAGAGGATCTTGATGGCGTGGCAGGACGCTTCGGGGGTGCCGTCCGCGACCAGCGCCTCCAGCCAGCTCCGGACGCTCTCCGGCTTGCCGTCGGTGGGCTCCAGAATGTGGTTCATCTTGCCGCGCCGAGTCTTGCTGTCGGCGAAGTCGACCGACGGGTGCACCCAGTCGACGGGGCGCCCGGGGTACTCGGACCAGATCTGCAGCCATTCCTTGGCCAGGTTGGCCGGGGTGATGAACAGGTCCCGGGGGATCTGGAGCACGCCGTTCTGGTCGGGCAGGGACGGGCGCTGCGCGGCCATCGACCAGACCTGTCGGAGGAAGTACTCGTCCGCCCAGTTCACCTTCTCCTTGGCGCGACCGGGCAGCAGCGGGAGGTACGCGGCGGGGTCCTCGGCGGGCACCAGCGCCGGCAGGCTGTCGACCACCAACCGGGCTGCCACCTGGAGCAGTTCGAGGTTGAACGGGCTGCCGTCCAGAAGATGCTGCCGGTCCTCGTTCGTCTTCCACGGTGCATTGAGGATGCCGGTCAGCGACACCTCGTACTTGGTGGGGAAGAACGCCCAGAACTCACCCTTGCCGACGGGAACGGTGTACAGCCCGTTGCGGACGTCGTACTCGGGAACGGCCCAGGAGACGTCGATCATCGGGCGGTCGTGCAGTTCGCCGGCAGTGTCGCGGACCTCGGCGGTGGGGGAGTGGGCGACGGAGAAGACCTTCCAGGACTCCGTCGTCGACTTCGCGCCGCGGGTGATCTCCTTGAGTGTCCGGCCGATGCCCTTGTTCTCGACGGTGATGTCCCTCCGAACCGGCGGCATCTTGCGCTGGTCGAGCAGGAGCACCTCCCCGACGTGCGAGGAGAACAACTGGAAGTGGAACGGGAACGGCTTGATCTCCCGCCCGTCGCGGAACTTGTGACCGGTGATGTCGTACCCGAGCCGATCGGCGGCACCCGGCAACAGCGGCAGCCGGACCACGGTGGTGGCCCACTGCAGCAGCTTCTCCAACTCCGAGTCGTCGGCGCACTCCTGCTGCCGGTCCAGCGGACGGGCCATCCGCAGCACCGGGGTGTCCATGTCCAACTCACCGCTCACACCGAGCGCCTGGGCGATCTCCGCCGCCGACCAGTCACGGTCGAAGCCGAAGTCGCCGCTCGCGCTGAAGAACTGCGGGCTGTCGCTGACCGACAGCACCGACTTGACGCCGACGCCGAACCGTCCGATCTGTCCTCCGCGCTTGCGGGACACGCTCATCCGCAGGATCGTCTCGGCGCCCTGTGGCGTGACCGGGTTGCCCTCGTTGGCGCAGTACAGGTACTTGTCCGTCAGGACGACGTGCAGCTTCCCGCCGGGTGCGGCGGCGATCTCATCCGCCGCGTTCTGCACCAGTTCGAACAACTGCCGCTCGCCGTAACCGCCCTGGGTGATGCGGCGCTCGCCGTTCGCATGTTCCTGCACCAGCCCCGGGTCGACCCGGTAGGTCTCCAGGACGACGGCGGACTGGCGGAGCACGGTGGCGATGACGGGGAGTGCGGACTGCGGGTCGGTCATGGAGCACCTGTCTCGGGAGGGAGTCCCGGCCGTGGGAAGGGACGAGGAGATGAAGGGCCGGGTGCCGGCGCATGTGCGCCGGCACCCGCGCAGGGTGAACTCCGCGGTCAGCCTTCGACCGTGATGGTGATCGTCATGACAACCCGGCGCGGCACGTCCGCCGACGGCGGGACCGTCGACTCGGTCCGTCCGTGACGGCCGGGACCGCCCGACGGCATCGGCGTCCAGGGGCGCCCCTTGCCCCGGGAGGCGCCGGAAGTGCCGCGCTTCTGCGGGCGGGGCTGCACGACACGCCCGTGATCGGGAGGCTGCACGGCCTCCTCCTCGGTACGCGCGAGCTGTTCGGCCACCGTCGCCCGGGCGCGCAGCTGGGCAGCGACCTCGGAGCGCCAGTGCTCCACCTCGTACTCCTCGACCCCCCACACCCTCGCGCGGTAGTCCTCCCTGCGCGCGGCGTCCGGCAGGGCGTCGTAGCGCGCAAGACGGCGCGCCATCTCCGTCAAGAACGAATTCATGGGTCCCCTCCCAAATGAAATACCGGATACCGACCTGCATTTCGACAGAGCTCTGGCCCGGTTGGTCTGTGAGCCGTATCCGCTTGGGAGTTGGGCTGCTCGACACTTGGACCCTAGCGGCTCCGGGTGAGCCCTGTCCACCCCCTCGAAGGGGTGTCGAACGAGGCGGAAATCCGACATTGAGGATAATTATTGAGAATTGAGATTTTCTTCCATTCCACTGCTGGCGCATTCCGGGCGACTGGGCGTCAAAGGCAATTTGACACTCCATGGGCTGTCAACTTCTACTGCTACGCTGGTCCGGCACGACAGCGGAACGGAAGAGGGGCGATGGAGGACAGCGAACACTTCGGCGTCTGGCTCGGGCGTCAGCTCCGGCGGGTCGGTATGACACAGGCTCAGTTCGCCGAGGAACTGGACCTGACGCGGGCGGCGGTGTCGGCATGGGTGACCGGCAGGGCGCAGCCGAAGCCCACACTCATGCCGAGGATCGCCCAGCTCCTGGGCACGGACCTGGCCACCGTGGTCACCAGGGACACCGACGCGGGGTCGGCCCGCCCGGTCACCTGGCACCACCGGCTCGCGCACGCGGATGGTGGGCGCGAGTACGGCAACGCGGCGGCCTTCGCCTTCGACGCGAACCTGGCGGTGTTGGCGCGTGAGGCGACCCAGAACAGTATGGACGAACGGTACGACATCGCCCGGCCGGTGCGAGTGCGTTTCACCCTGCACGAGTTGACGGGGGAGCACCTCAACAGGTTCCTCACCGCGTTGAAGTGGAACGAACTCGAACCTCACTACGACGTGGCGGCCCGGTCCCGTCAGAAGGTCGGCCGGGTGCTCGCCGAAGGCCTGCGGTTGCTGAGGGAGGAGTCCTCGCTGCTGCTGCTGCGAGTCGACGACTACAACGCGTCCGGCCTCACCGGACCCGAGTACGGTGACGGGCGGTTCGCCGCCGTGGTTCGCCGGCAGCTCGACAGTCACAAGCGTGATGACCGGGCGGGCGGATCGTACGGCCTGGGCAAGGCCACCCTGTGGGCGGCCAGCCGGCTCGGCCTGGTGCTGATCAACAGCACCCTTTCGGAGAGCCACGAAGGGCGTACGGCCCGCCGGGTGGTGGGCCGTCTCGACCTGCCGTGGCGGACGGTCGACGGGGTGGCGTACGCCGGCCCGGCGTGGCTGGGCGAACCGGACACGGAGAAGGAGCACGAGGGCGTTTCGCGCTCCTGGTGGGCCGACGAACGGACGGCCGCCGACCTGTGGCTGGAGCGCGACAGCGACGACCCGGGTACCTCGTTCCTGATCGTCGGCGCCCACGACGCCGCCGGGCACAGCAGCACGTTGAAGGAGACGTACGACGCGCTCGTCGAGGCGCTCGCCGACAACTTCTGGGCGGCCATGACGGCCGGCCGTTCCACTCCCGCAGTGCTTGAGGCATCGGTACGGGCGATGAAGGACGGGGTCACGGTCGTCGAGGAGCGCCGGGTCGACCCGACGGAACGCCACCCCGCGCTCACCCGTGCCCTGCGGTCCCACTTGGACGGCGAGACCGTTGCCGAACTCACCGCCGCGGACCAGGTGGTGGCGACCGACGTGGTGCTCGACATTCCCGCGCTGCGGGCGGCCGGGCGCGGGAGCGGGGTGCGCGAGCACCGGGCGGTGCTGTTGGTGACGCCTGCGGACGACGCGGACACCGAGCACAGCCGCATCGTGTGCATGCGCGGTACCCGCATGACGGTGACGACCAGGCGCCCGCGCAACCTCGGCCTCGGCGTCGATCCGTTCCAGGCGGTGCTGCTCGCCGGGTTCGCGACCGGGAACGACGACGAGTCGGTCCGGGCGGCCGAGGCGTTCCTGCGCGCCGCCGAGCCACCGGAGCACGACCGGTGGGGCACCACCGACGAGCTCACTGCGACGTACCTCAACGCGCCGCGCCGGCTCACCGAGTTCAACGCGGCCGTCGACGCGGCCCTGCGCGCGGTGGTCGGGCGTCGCTCGACCCGGCCGACCGGTGACGGACCCGAGATTCTGCGCGGCCTGTTGCGGCTGGACCTTCCGTCCGCCGGCAGCCGACGGGTCGAGGGCTACCCGGTGGTGGACCGGGTGAGCGGCAGGGTCGATGCCTCCGGATCGTGGACCCTCGACGTGACGCTGAAGGTCCCGCAGCGGGACGATTCCTGGCAGCTCGTGCCCGTCGCCAAGTTCGACGTCCGCTCCGGGAGCAGGCCCGCTCTCAGGTGGGCCGAACTCACCGCGAACGAGAACTGTCGGGTGCTCGACGGCAGGATCGTCGTGGACCCCGAGGTGCGGTCCGCAAGGTTCTCCGGGACCACCGCCGTCGACAGCCATCCCGTCCCGGCCTCGTTGGCGGGCGTGGTTGTGGACATCCGTCAGGCCCAGGAGGTTCCGGCATGAGCACCGTGTACCCGTACCCGACTCTCGCCGGACGTGTCGACATCACCGTGCGTCAGGCCGGCATCGACGGGAAGGCCCTGCCGTTCTCGCTGATCTCCCCACGTGAACAGGTTGTCGCGTTGCACCTGGCCGGACGCGACGACTGGGAGGAGGCCACCCTCGAACTCGAGGTCGGGCTGCCCAACGACGAACTGGCCGACGGCCCCTGGGCCTCGGTCGCTTGCGTGGCCGTTCTGACGGAGGGCGCCACCAACTCCCGCACGGTCGCACGACTGGAACGTCGCCGCGACGACACTCGGTGGCGAGGCGAGATACGTCTTCGCCGTTCCATGTATGTCGCCCGTGCCGTCCTTCAGGTCAGCGTGGTCGGCTCGTACGACGGCATCGACGGGCGGGTCATCGGGACCGGTGACGTGCCGTGGGTGGTCGACCTTCTCGCGAGGACTGCGGTTCGGCAGCGCGACATCGAGATCGTGGAGGAGGACTTCCGGGACGGGCCGCAGGAATGGCTGAGGCCGTTCAAGGAAGCCCCCTGGCTGGTCGAGACCTCCGGTGAACTGCCCACCGTGCTCCTCAACACCTCGTTCGAAGGGCTGGGGGCGCTGCTCAACGGAGCTCGCGGACCGTTGGAGAAAGCGGCTGCCGGACTCGTTGCCACCCAGATCGCCGGCGATGCCTGGACAGCGATGTTCCATTCTGCCGTCGGTGACCTGGAGGTCGACGACGACGGTGCCCCGCAGGTGCCGGACGGCTGGAAGGAACCCGTCCTGCGCGCCATGCTTCCGGATGTCTTCCCCGGGCTTCCCCTCGCGGACGCCCTTGCGGAGATCCACAGCCGGCGAACCGAGGGGCATGGTTGGGCCGAACTGCAGTCCAGGATCCAGTTCGCGGCTTCTCGTCGGGCCCAGGCCCCGAAGAACCTGACCACCGCTCTCCGCGCGGTGTCCCGACCCCAGGAAGGTGCAGCCCGTTGAACCGGTCCGGTGCCGATGTTCCCGATCGGCTCGCACTGCTCCCCTCGGCGGTGGCGTCCAAGTATCTGACCAACGCCGTGCGTTCGGGACACGAGCGACTTCCGCAGGTGGCGATCCTGCGAGCTGCCGGCTCGATCGAGGACGGATCGGCCCGGTGGAGCACCGGGCCGCTGAAGGAGATCCTCGACGAGGCGATGTCCCGGTTCGCCGACGCCCGGACCGAAGCCGATGCCTGGTTGGCGCCGCGTCTGCACGCGACCCTCCGGATGACCCGGGCCGAGGCCGCCAGACCGGAACTGTGGAACTTCCTCGCGCTCGCGGTCGCCCCGGACTACGTCCTGTGGCGTCACCTCGCCACAGGGGAGGCCAAGGATGGCACGGCGAAGAAGGTCAACACACCGCGCTTCGCCGGTCCGCAGGACAGTCAGGCCTTCGCCCGGCTCTGGTGGGCCGCCGAGATGTTCCGGGACGGGCCCGACTACCGGCCTGTCGAGGTGGCATGCGGAAACCAGGACATGCTCAACACTGTGCTGCGTCTCGACACGATCGACCACAAGCCGACCGCCCTGGCCATGGTGAGGGTCCTGGAAGGCATGGTCAGGTCCGGCGCGACCCGGCTGGGCGACCGGGTCAACGCCCTGTGCACGGCGGTGAACTCCGCCGGCAGCACGTTGCTGTACGACGTCCTCGCCCCGGACGAGCTGCCGGACCAGGAAGCACTGTTCGCGTGGATCGACGACGCGGAGGGCGCGCCTCCGGTGCCCTGGGACCGGTTGCCGGACGGGCCGGAGGACGGCACCGCACGGCGTGCCTCGGTGGATCGGCTCACCCTGATGTTCCAGGAGCTCGCCGACGGGGCACCGCTGCGCGATCGCAGCCGCAAGCGCGCGGCGGATTCCGCCTGACCTCGCCGCGGAGACCCGATCGGTCGGGTCTCCGCGGCTCAGCTTTCGGCGTCCTCGGTCCTGGCCGGCTCGGAAGGCTGCCAGTTCTCCAGCCATTTCAGGGCCGCTGCGACCTCTTCGGTCCCGAGTTCCAACGCCGCCGCGAGTACATGCACCCCGAGCCGGGGCGGGATCGCGTTGCCGATCTGCTGTGCCACCGCTCGGCCGGACCATCGGTAGGCGGCGGGAAAGGTCTGCAGCCGGCCGGCTTCCTCCTCGCCGATCCGTGCGTCCTTCTTCGGGTCCGGCTCCTGGCCGGCAGGCACCACGCGGTTGCGCGAGACCTTGCCGGTGACGGTGAACGCGGGTTCGTCCGAGGTGCGTTGGCCGCGGGCCTTGGGATCGCCGCCCGTGCCGTAGTTGGAGACGATCCTGAACTTGTCCTTCCGGCCGAGCGCCTCGCCCATCGTCACCCAGGGAAGGAGCTTGCCGTTCGCAACCGGCCGCTCACCCTTGTGGAAACGCTGGTGGGTCGGGACGGGCATCTCGACCTGCGGATGCAGGGCGGTGTTCGCTGTCGTGAGCCGGGCGATGAGGATTGCGCGACGGCGGGTCTGCGGCACACCGAACTCCTCGGTGTGCAGTACCTCGCACTCCGCCGAGTAGCCACGCTCCCCGAGGATGCGCCGGTACTCCTGCCACACCGGCAGGACAGCCGGGACCTGTTCCAGCACGATCACCTCGTACGGGCGGCCGACCTTCAGGGCCTCCAGGATCCAGCGCAGCGGTTCGAGTACCAGGCCGGTGCGAGGGTCCTTGTGCGAGTCGAGCTCCGCTCGAATGTCCTCGCCGTTGGCCATCCGGCGGCCGTAGGCGATCACCTGGTCCAGAGCGCGGCGCCCGGCACCGCTGCCCGCGACGGTGAACGTCTGGCACGGTGGTCCGCCGGCCAGGATCCTGGCGTTCGGGAAATCGCCGGGGCCGAACTTCCGGACGTCGCCCTTCCTGGTTTCCAGAGCGTTGGCCAGCCGGGTGCGGCATGCATCGTCGTCCCACTCGATGCCGGTCACTGTGAGGCCAAGTGCCTGCGCGGCCATGTCGAGCCCGCCCGGTCCTGCGAACAGGTCGACAATCTCGGAGCGATCCTGGTCCGGGTCCATCTCGGCCACCGGGTCGTCGGCTGCCCCGGGAACGAAGGTGTCGAGGGGGGCTTCGGCGACGGAGTGCATGGGGGAGATCCTAACTGCCCAGCGAAGTCGCGATGGCGCGGCCCACGGCTGTGGCCAGCGGAGGCGGCATTGCGTGCCCGACCTGTCGATAGGCGGCTGTCTTCCGACCGTGGATGACCCAGTCCTCCGGGATTCCTTGAATCGTCGCTGCCTGGCGAACGTTGAGTCTGGGGACCCCGTCGAGTGGGAAGTCGGCGGCAGGATAGTCGTCGGCGATGCCCCTGCCGTCGATCCCGAGGGCCGCCCAGGCGCGCTTGCTGCCTGTCGGGCCGAGGTCCGGCCCACCGTGGCGGTCGGATCCGCCGACCAGCGCGGGTGCCGGGCGGTCGGCCTGTTCGGCCCACCGTCGCGCACCGGGCCATCCGTGGGTCGCCATCGAATCGCCGAGGGCCTCGCCGACAGTGACGGCGGAGCCGGTTCCCGGCTCGGGCCAGACGAAGTCGCCGCGACAGCTGTCGGCCAGGGCGACCAGGAAGCCGCTCCGACGGTTCTGTGGAACGCCGTAGTCCGCCGCGTTCAGGACCTGCCAGTGGGGCCGGTAGCCGGCGTGTGCCAACTCGTCCTCGATCCACGACCGGTCGTCGGTGAACTCGTCCTTTTCGACCAGGTCGGGCAGGTTCTCCAGCAGCAGTGCCTGTGGCCGGACGGCAGTCAGCAGCAGGACGGCGGCCTTCAGCAACCTGCGCTCGGTCTCGTCCTCGGCCCGGCGGACCGCTGCCATCGACTTGATCCGAGGCAGGCCGCCGGTGAGCAGATCCACGTCGTAGACCATTGGATGATCGACCGGATCGAAATCGATCACATTCTCGCAGCGCACCTGCCAGTCCGGCCGATTACGGCGGATCGTCTCGCACGCATGCGCCTTGTTGTCGATCAACATCACCGGGTCGAAGCCGGCGCGTTCCAGCCCGAGGGCCTGTGCGCCCGCGCCGGAACAGATCTCCAGGGATGTGAAGCGCCGGGGACTCAAATTTCCACCTCCGTGGCCTGGCTCGGACACTGTTGCCTCGTGCGCGTTCGCAACCGTTCGCCGCCAGACTAGATCGTTCCGGTGGAGAAGGGGTCACGTTTGCGTCGGGGACCGATGCCGAAGACTCCGGCGGGCGACGACCAGGTCGTGGACGGTGCGAGCCACCTCTTCGGGGGGTTCGTGTTCCCAGAAGCGGAGGACGGTCCAGCCCTCGGCGGTGAGGTGGGCGGTGGTTTCGTGGTCGCGGGAGATGTTGCGGTCGAGCTTGGTGCGCCACCACTCGGCGTTGGCCTTGGGGCTGGTGGCGTGCTCGGGGCAGCCGTGCCAGAAGCAGCCGTCCAGGAAGACCGCGACGCGGGGGCCGAGGAAGAGGATGTCCACGGTGCGGCGCGGCAGGCCGGGGACCTTGGCGTTGACCCGGTAGCGCAGGCCCGAGGCGTACAGCAGACGCCGGACCGCGAGTTCCTGGGCGGTGTCCCGGGAGGACTGGCGGCTCATCCGGGCGGCGACGGACGGCGAGGACGCGGTGGGCGGCATGTCGCCAGTATCCGCCGGCCTGCCGACAGACCGGAGGTGGATGGGTCAGGCGGCGTTGATCGGGTGGACGGTGGTGCCTGCGGTTCCGGTGGTGTGGGCGGTGACCAGGCGGCGGAGGGCGTGGTCGGTGGCGGTGTCGGCCGGGGTGACGGTGAAGAGCAGGTGGTCGGTGGTGGGGCCGGTGGAGAGGATGTCGTAGTGCAGTCGGAGCTCGCCGGCCTCGGGGTGGCGGACGCGTTTGCTGCCGGTGGAGCGTTCGAGGACGGTGTGGTCGGTCCACCAGGTGTCGAACTCGCTGCTGTGGGAGCGCAGTTCGGCGACCAGTGCGGCCATTCGGGGGTCGCCCGGGTGGCGGGCGTGGCCGGCCCGGAGGTGGCCGACGGTCTCCCGGGCGATCCGCTGCCAGTCGAGCTGGCCGGCGCGTGCGGCCGGGTCGAGGAAGAGTGTCCGCGCGGTGTTGTCGGCCCGGCCGGTGCCGAATCCGGCCCCGAACAGGGCTCGGGCCGCCGCATTGTGGGCCAGCACGGCGAGCCGGTGATCGGTGAGGTAGGCGGGGAACAGCGGTATGCCGTCCAGGAGTTGGCGGAGCGAGGCGCGGACCTGCCGGTCCGGTCCGGCGGCGGGAGCCGCGTGGCGGCTCTCGCGGCGGGCGAGCAGGCGCAGGTGCCGGGCCTCGTCCGGGGCCAGGCGCAGGGCGTCGGCGAGCGCGTCCAGGACGGCCGTGCCCGGGGTGCCGACCCGCCCCTGTTCCAGTCGGACGTACCACTCGACGCTGACGGCGGCCAGCTGGGCGACTTCCTGGCGGCGCAGCCCCGGGGTGCGACGGCGCGGCCCACGCGGCAGGCCGACGTCCTCGGGCTGCAGACGGGCGCGCTTGGCCCGCAGGAACGCGGCCAGTTCGGCCTGCTGGGGCGCGGGTCGGGGCGTGGTGGTCATGGTGTCGATGATGCGTACGGGCGGCCCGGGGCGTCCAGCGCCGATCCTGGTACGCCGGATGCCACCATGCGGCGTGGCTCCCCAAGTGCCGCGGCACGGAAGAGGGTTGGAGCACCGCAACCGACCTGGGGGGAGATGCCTCGTGCCACGCCTGTCCCGCACCACCGCTCTTCTGCTGAGCTCCGCCGCCGCCCTGACGCTGCTCGGCGCCGCCGATTCGAGTGCCCAAGTCCGCGGAGACTTCCGTGACTTCGGCCGGGTCTCGGTGCGTTCGGGGATTCCCGTCGACGCCGCGCGGTTCACCGTCAGCAGTCCCGACCTGGTGAACGGAACGTTCCCGCGCGCCAATTGGGCAAACTCCTTCGGTTGCGACGGCGGCAACCGTCCGCTGCGACTGGAGTGGCGCGGTGCTCCCGCCGGAACGCGCAGTTTCGCCGTCACCATGTTCGACCAGGACGCTCCGACCGGTTCCGGCTTCTGGCACTGGCTGAGCTGGGACCTGCCCGCCACCGCGACCGCACTGGGCAACGCCCTGCCGCCCGGTGCGGTGTCCGGAACCGAAGATGCCGGTCTGCCGGGCTACTTGGGCCCCTGCCCGCCGGTCGGCGACCGCCCGCACCGCTACCGGATCACCGTCTACGCGCTGGACACGCCCAGCCTGGCGCTGCCGGCCGCGACGTCGCCGGCCGTCGCCGCGTTCACCCTGGGCGGGCACGTGCTGGCGTACGGGCAGACCACGGGAGTGGCGGCGCGGTAGTCGCCGCGTACAACGAGCCCGACCTGCAGGCGGGTTGTCCGTCTGCAGGCCGGGCTCCAGGTGAACTGACTTCAGGCGAAGGTCAGTTCATCGAGACCAGATGCAGGCCGCCGTCCGACTCCAGGACGGTGCCGGTGAGGTTGCGGTTGGTCGCGGCCAGGGCCACCACCTCCGCGACGTCCTCCGCCTCGGCGACCCGGCGGACCGGCAACTGGGCTGCGGCGTGAGCGAAGTAGGCCTCGCGAGCCTCCCGTGGCATGCCGTTCCACCAGGGGGTGGCGACCAGGCCAGGGGAGACCGCATTGACCCGGCGCGGGGCGAGCTCGACCGCGAGCGGCCGGATCATCGACTCCAACGCCCCGTTCACCGCTGCCAGTCCGGCGGTGCCCGGCAGGGCCGTCCGGGCCGAGATCGCGGTGACCAGGGTGATCGACCCGTCCTCGGTCAGATGCGGCAGTGCGGCCTGGACGGTCGTCAACTGCCCCCAGAACTTGGCCTCGAACGCGCTGCGCAGCGCGGCCAGGTCCAACTCCGCGAACGGGCCCGCCCCCTCGGCGCCGCTGAGGGCGACCACCAGCCAGTCCAACGATCCGACGGTGCGCAGGACTTCGGCGATCTGCTCGCGGTCGCCGCCGTCCGCCCGGTGCCCGACCAGCTCCGGGTCGCTGACCGCGAGCGCCTCCAGGCGCTCCTTGCTGCGGCCCACCACGTGCACCGTCGCGCCCTGCGCGTGCAGCCGGCGCGCGGTGGCCAGCCCGATGCCCGAGGTGCCGCCGACCACCAGTGCAGTGCGCTCACTCATCCGTGCCATCTCCCCTGTGCCGATCGACGGGAGCGGGCCGATCCCGGCCGCTCCTGGCGAGCCGCCGGTCGCTGGTCCGCTATTTCGAACCGTGACGTCTCGTCTCGAATTACGGTAGCGTGCTGCCTGTGATCGAGCAAGCGAAATCCGCCCCCGGCGGGGCGACTGATGATTCGTCAACTTCCGTGTCGGGCAGCGGTGTACGGCCCGGACGCCGTCGCAGCGAGGAGAGCCGGCAGGCCATCCTGGGCGCCGCGTTCGACCTGCTGGGCGAGGTCGGCTACGCCCGCCTCACCGTCGAGGGCATCGCCGCCCGCGCCGGGACCGGCAAGCAGACCGTCTACCGCTGGTGGCCCGGCAAGGCGGACGTCCTGCTCGAAGCCGTCACCGCGTACGCCCGCGAGCACATCCCGCTGCCCGAGACCGCCGACCGCGCCGCCGACCTGCGCACCTTCCTCACCGCCACGTTCGCCGCCGCCACCCCGCGCACCACCGACGCGCTGCGGGCGCTGATGGCCGAGGCGCAGATCGACCCCGCCTTCGGCGAACGCTTCCGTGAAACCCTGCTGCACCCGCGCCGCGAAGCCCTCGGCGCCGTCGTCGACCGCGCCCGCGAGGCCGGCCTGCTCGCCCCCCACCTCACCACCGACACCGCCGTCGACCTCGCCTTCGGCGCCCTCTGGTACCGCCTGCTCGCCACCGGCCGGCCCCTGGACGACGAACTCGCCGAGCTCCTGACCCGGACGCTGCTGCGCTGACCAGGGCGGGCGTTGGTGCGGTCCCGCGCTCGGGGTGGCTCCGGGCGACCCCGGACGCAGGGCCGTCGAACTGCTGGCCGAGCATGGCAGGGTGCCCACCGACTCGCCCTCCCGCCCGCCGATACCCGCCGCCACGCCCGCGTCCCGGCTGCGCCGCCTCACCCGCGGCGCGTTCGCCGACCTGACACCACTGCGCCACAGCCCCGACTACCGTCGCCTGTGGTTCGGGCAGTCGGTCTCCGCCATCGGCCAGCAGATGACCGCCGTCTCCGTCCAGGTCTACGACCTCACCCACTCCACCTTCGCCACCGGCCTGGTCGGACTCTGCTCACTGCTCCCGCTGATCGCCTTCGGCCTGTACGGCGGCGCCATCGCCGACCGGGTCGACCGCCGCCGCCTCGGCCTGATCGGCTCCGGCGGACTCGCCGTCGTCTCCGCGCTGCTCGCCGTCCAGGCCCTGTTCCACCTCGGCGCCGTCGCCCTGCTCTACGCGGCCGTCGCCCTCCAGGCCGGCTTCTTCGCCGTCAGCTCGCCTGCCCGGTCCTCGATGATCCCGCGACTCGTCCCGCGCGAGCAGCTGACCGCCGCCAACGCCCTCAACACCATCGGCATGAACCTCGGCCAGACCGTCGGCCCCATGCTCGGCGGCGTCGCCATCGCCGCGTACGGGGCCCAGGCCGCGTACCTGGTCGACACCGTCGCCTTCACCGCCACCCTCTATGCGATGTGGCGGCTGCCCGCGATGCGACCGCAGACCGCGAACGGCAAACGCGCCACCGTCCTCGACGGCCTGCGCTTCCTGCGCGACCAGCCCAACCTGCGGACCTCCTTCCTCGCCGACCTCGCCGCGATGATCTTCGGCCTCCCGCGCGCCCTCTTCCCCGCCATCGCCGTCGCCTTCTACGGCGGCGGGCCCGGCACCGTCGGCCTGCTGGTCGCCGCCCCCGCCGTCGGCGCCCTGGCCGGCGGGCTCTTCTCCGGCTGGATCGGCCGCATCCACCGCCACGGCGTCGCCGTCCTCGCCTCCGTCGCCGCATGGGGCCTGGCCATCGCCGCGTTCGGACTCGTCCGCAACCTGCCGCTCGGCCTGCTGCTGCTCGCGGCGGCCGGCTGCGCCGACACCGTCTCGATGATCTTCCGCAACACGATGATGCAGGTCGCCGCACCCGACGACATGCGCGGCCGCCTCCAAGGCATCTTCATCGTCGTGGTGGCCGGCGGCCCCCGCCTCGGCGACTTCGAATCCGGCACCGTCGCCACCCTCACCACCCCCACCCTCTCCATCCTCACCGGCGGCCTCGCCTGCATCGCCGCCGTCCTCCTCCTCGCCGCCCGCCGCCCCGCCTTCCTCCACTACGACGCCCGCCACCCCACCCCCTGACCCACGCCCCGCCGCACCCCCGATACCTGGCAGCGAGCACCCCCCGACGTGCTGTATTGTTTTCCACGTCGCCGGGGAACGCCGGAGACAAGGTCAGAAAGCCAAGCGGCCCACCAGGGCAACTCGGCAGCCGACCACGGGACGTGGCGCAGCTTGGTAGCGCACTTGACTGGGGGTCAAGGGGTCGCAGGTTCAAATCCTGTCGTCCCGACGTGAGTCGGAAAGGCCGCTGGCCGGGAGAAATCCCAGGTCGGCGGCCTTTTGCGTGACGGGCCGTCAGGGGCCACGGGAATTGGTTCGCATACTGTTTGGGACCACTTTGGGACCAGGGCCCCGGGGGTGGGGGTCAGCCCCCTTGACTGGGTCCGATTTGCCCGTTTTGCATGTCACTCTCAGTAACCGATGCGAGATCGTAACAATTGATTTCCGGCCATGTTTTTGGCGGAAATCCCGCTTGCGTGGCGGAAGTTGGCCACAGCTGACGGCCCCTCAGGTGGCGGCATGGTGTCAAAGAAGAGACCTTCCGGCTGGGGCTGTCGATCGCCAGGTGATTCCGGAGCCGGAAAGGTGGCTCTGCGTGACGGCGCGTCGGTGCGACCGCCTCTCGCACGGCCCGCGCTCCGCGCTGGCCCCCTGGGCGGGAGCGCACTTGACCCGGGCCCGAGTGGCCTTCCGTCCGGTTACGTGCCGGTGAGGCCCAGCCGGTCCAAGGCGGGATCGCCGGGGAACGCGATCGACTCGATGCGCGCCGGCGGAATCGGGGACGTGTAGTGGACGGTGGCGTCGACGGTTTCGCCCAGCGCCTTGCCGAGGAGCACGTGCGCCAGCGACGGTGCGGTGCCGACCGCCTTCGGTCAGGTCCAGGAGGGCGGTGACGACGGCCGGGCGGCCGAGCGACCGCAGCGGGCCCGTCATCTCCGGGTCGTCCTCCCTGGGCTGGTAGACCGCCTCCCCGCCCCAGAATGCCCGCAGGCGCCAGCCGAGGGCCTGGTTGGGGGGAGTGCGTCGCCGGACAGGGTCAGGAACACGAAGCCTTTCCGTCCGCCGGCCTTGCGGGTGATGAGGTTCGCTTCCTTCAACGCCGTGTACTGCGTGGTGGTGAGGTGGCCGAGGCCGGCGGCGCGGGCGAGGCGCTCGGCCACGCCCTGGCCATCGGCGAGAAGTAGTCCGTGCTCCCGGATGCTGTCCGCCTCGTGGTCCAGCAGGCGAGTGCAGTGCTGTGTCCGGACCAAGTACCGGGCGAGCAGCGGGGCCATCGCGTCCAAGTCGGCGTAGTCGCCGATGCCGGTGTCGGCCTTGTCGCCGGCGGTGAGCCTGTCGACCAGGTCGTGAAGGGTGCGGGAGGGGGTGCCGCTCGCGGCAAGGCCCAGGGCGAGAAGCCGCTGGACCTCCGTCCTCGGAAGCCAGTGCGTCCCATCGGACTCGCGAACCGGCACCGCGACGTGAACGGGTTCACCTACCCGGGCTTGCCGCTGGGCGCGGCCACTACGTACGGAGATTCCCCGCTGCCTGCGGCGGCACGTCGATGAACACGACGCCATGCCCGGGGCTGTCGTGCTCGATCCACTCGATCGAGACGTTGCGCGGCGCGGGAGTGATCCGCTCCCGCAGGAGCTTGCGCATCTGGTCCAGGTCCACAGACGACCGGTCGAACGGCAGCAGCCGGTCGAGGATCTCCTGCCCGTTCTCCAGCCGGGTGCCGATGCCCAGGACGATGACGCCGCCTTCGGTGGAGTTGGCGAAGGAGGCGACGTCCTTGCCCAACTCCTCCACCGCCGAGGGGTTCTTCAAATCGTACGAGGCGCCCTTGGCGTCCAGCTAACGGCATTCCAGGAGGCCAAACAGGGTCGAAGGATCGTTGGCGTATAGGGCGGTTCGGGCCTGTTCAAGTCCGGTCTCTGGCACCGAACCAGTATCCCGTGCGCGCCAGCGAGGTCTGCCGAA
Source organism: Kitasatospora griseola (assembly GCF_014648555.1). Taxonomy (GTDB): domain Bacteria; phylum Actinomycetota; class Actinomycetes; order Streptomycetales; family Streptomycetaceae; genus Kitasatospora; species Kitasatospora griseola. Next base: position 13,455 of record NZ_BMRI01000034.1, on the reverse strand, counting down.
GTCCGATACGGCGCCCGCCGGGTTCGCGGCATCCGATGCCGTGCGAGCACGGCAGATCCGGGAACGTCGCACATATCAGGATTCGGGCCGGAGCGTGGGAGCGAAGCGGTTCCACAGCCAGCGAAGGCTGCGATGTTGCCGCACCGGGACGGTGCTGAGCAACGCGCCGCCCGTGGTGAGGAGGTCACCTGGCTTTTGGCTGCGATGGTGCCGCACCGGGACGGTGTGGAGCGACCGGCTACGGCCTGGACCTGCCCCCGGGCGCAGTACCTCGTGCTGTGATGGTGCCGCACCGAGATGGTGCGGAGCGGCATGGGCGTACTCTGACCTGGGGTCCACCGATAGCGGCTGCGATGGTGCCGCACCGGGACGGTGCGGAGCGACGGCGCGGCCGTCGTCCTGGTGATGCACAATCTGGAGCTGTGATGGTGCTGCACCGAGATGGTGCGGAGCGACCTCGCGTCGATGGCCTCGCTGGACCTCGGCCCGATGCTGCGATGGTGCCGCACCGGGATGGGTGCGAAGCGACCTACAGGTCGAAGTCGGTATGCCGGGCCGTACCAGCTGCGATGGTGCTGTACCGGGATGGGTGCGGAGCGACACGCGGGTACGCGCGGGTGGCGTTCGCGGACGTGCTGCTGCGATGGTGCCGCATCGGGCCGGTGCGGAGCGATCGGCCACCATGCGTTTTGAACCGGCAAGGAACAGTCGCTGCGATGGTGCCGCACCGGTGAGGTATGGAAGACATCCTTGCCGCCGGAGAACGCGACGTAGAGGACCGGGCTGCGATGGTGCTTCGTGAGGTTCGGAGGAACTGGGCAGTCAGATCGCGGTCCTGGAAACCAAGGAACAGCCGCGATGGTGCCGCACCCGTGAGCTGCGGAGGCGCATTCGGTGGGTTGGTCGGAGTAGGGATCAGCCATCAAGCTGCGACGGTGCCGCACCGAGATGGTGCGGAGCGACGAGGGCCACACCGTAGTGCTCGGCACGCTGAAGTGCGTCCTGCGATGGTGCCGCGCTGGGGTGGCACGGAGCGACGACGTTCGCGGGTATGTGGCCGTCGGCCAGCAGCGGGCTGCGATTGCGCCGCACCAGGACGGTGTGAAGCGACCCGGTGCCGGGCCGAAGTACTGCTCGCGCGAGGACCAGCTGCGATGGTGCCGCACTGGGACGGTGCGGAGCGACAAGCACCTCTGGCGGGCGGCGGCCGGATGTCTCCAGCTGCGATGGTGCCGCACGGGGCGGTGCGGAGCGCCCCGCCGCCTGGTCCGAGAGGTGACGTTGACCTTGGAGCTGCGATGGTGCCGCACCGGGACGGTGCGGAGCGACAGAGCGCCGGCGTTCTCCGCCTTCTTGGACAAGGTGCTGCCATGGTGCCGCACCGGGATGGTGCGGAGCGACGCGGCACCGTCTGTTGACCGAATGACGACCGCGCTGGCTGCGATGGTGCCGCACCGAGACAGTGCGGAGCGACACGGCCTACAAGAGCGCCGTGGTCACCTGGCAGGAGGAGCTGCGATGGTGCCGCACCGGGACAGTGCGGAGCAACTTGGCCCTGCCGAACGTGCGGCAGTTGGCCATGTGGCTGCGATGGTGCCGCACCGGGACGATGCGGAGCGACCGGTGATCTCGCCGGACGGGAGATGGCTGAAGCGGGCGCTGCGATGGTGCCGCACCGGAACAGTGCGGAGCGACGCGGGAGTAGTTGTTCATCGTGCCGATGGTGTCGGCGCTGCGATGGTGCCGCACCGCGACAGTGCGGAGCGACCTGTCGCCGGCCGCGACGAACGTCGGCAACCTCGCGGGGCTGCGATGGTGCCGCACCGGGACAGTGCGGAGCGACCTGTCGCCGGCCGCGACGAACGTCGGCAACCTCGCGGGGCTGCGATGGTGCCGCACCGGGACAGTGCGGAGCGACGCCGCCGTACAGCGAGCAGAGGTCGTCGACCTCCAAGCTGCGATGGTGCCGCACCGGGACAGTGCGGAGCGACGCCCAGCTCGCGGTGTACGCGGCGACGCCGATCAGCGCGCTGCGATGGTGCCGCACCGAGACAGTGCGGAGCGACCCGGGTCGGTGGTGACCACCACACGGCCGGTGCCCAGGCTGCGATGGTGCCGCACTGGGACAGTGCGGAGCGACGGGATTCTGTCCGCAGGTGTGATCCCGTTCCGCAAGCTGCGATGGTGCCGCACCGGGACAGTGCGGACCGACGAGCCGTTCGACCTCCCATAGATCGCCGTTCTTCACGCTGCGATGGTGCCGCACCGGGACGGTGCGGGAGCGACCGCTTGTGAAGGCCGATAACGGCGATAGCGGGAAAGCTGCGATGGTGCCGCACCGAGGTGGTGCGGAGCGACTCTCCGTCAACGACGAAGTCGTGCTCTACGCGAAGCTGCGATGGTGCCGCACCGGGGTGGTGCGGAGCGACACGGTCCGGGTCTCCGGATCGAGGACCAGGTAGTGGCTGCGATGGTGCCGCGCCGGGACGGCGCGGAGCGACCAGGTGGGCGAGCGGTTCGCCGCGATGGACGCGGGAGTGCTGCGATGGTGCCGCACCGGGATGATGCGGAGCGATCCGGATCGAGTTGTGGAAGTTGCTCAGCTGGGCTTCGGGGCCGCGATGGTGCCGCATCAGGACGGTGCGGAGCGACGAAGGCCCTGAGGCTGGCGCGGTTCATGGTTGGCCGGCTGCGATGGTGCCGCACCATGAAGGTGCAAAGCGACACGAAGTCTGCCTTGGCGACAACGTCGTGGTGCTCGGGGCTGCGATGGTGCCGCACCGGGACGGTGCGGAGCGACACGGACCTGAAGGGCCGTGCCCAACACCGTCAGGTGGCTGCAATAGTGCCGCACCGGGATGGTGCAGAGCGACTCCTCGACGGTGATGGCGTCGCGACGCCGTTCGAGGCTGCGATGGTGCCGCAACGAGATGGAGCGGAGCAACCGTCCGGCGGGCCCGTTCTCCGGAGGCCATCTGCCGGCTGCGATGGTGCCGCACCGGGATGGTGCGGAGCGACGTCCGACCACGCGGTCGGGGTGAGCGCCCGCAGGCGGCTGCGATGGTGCCGCACCGGAATGGTGCGGAGCGACGGCCATCGCGGCGTCGATCGCCGGCCAGCACCGCGTGCTGCGATGGTGCCGCACCGGTGAGGTGTTGAGGTGCTGTCTGACGAGGAAAGGCACATGTGACGGTTCGTCGAGCTGCGATGGAGCCGCACAGGTGAGGCGCGGCGGCGGCCGGTACCACATGTCGGATGAGGCGTGGGCTGACATGCTGCGATAGTGCTGCACCGTACCGGAGTGGTACGGAGCGATGCGGAGCATGGTGGGTTGGCACAGCTGGACGTAGTCGCTGCGATGGTGCCGCACCAGGACGGTGCGGAGCGACTCGTGTTGGTGACGTTCAGCGGCAAGGGGGGTGTGGGGCTGCGATGGTGCCGCACCGGGACGGTGCGGAGCGACTCCGGCTCTAGCAGATCCCCCAGTTCGTCGCCGAGCAGCTGCGATGGCGCCGCACCAGGCTAGTACGGAGCGAGCGACCGACCCGTCCGTGCCGGTCACCTGGTAGAGGGCGAGCTGCGATGGTGCCGCACCAGGATGGTGCGGAGCGACTACGGGTTGCCAGCGGCGATCGCATTGAGCTCGGTGCTGCGATGGTGCCGCACCGGGACGGTGCGGAGCGACCCAGGCGGTTCGTGGTGGGGGCCGACTCCGTAGAAGCTGCGATGGTGCCGCACCGGGACGGTGCGGAGCGACCGCCCCGACGACGGGGAGGAGCCCCAGGCCCAGCCGGCCGCGATGGTGCCGCACCAGGAAGGTGCGGAGCGACCCGGGCGGTCCGCGCTTGCGGACCGGATCGCCGGTGCTGCGATGGTGCCGCACCGGGATGGTAGGGAGCGATCAGGAGCTCGGGGATCAGGTCGGCCAGCTCGATCGGGCTGATGGTGCGGAGCGGCGAGGACGACCGCGGAGCGCTCAGAGCTTCGCCCAGTTGCTGCGATGGTGCCGCACCGAGACGGTGCGGAGCGACGTGCTTGCGCATCTCACGTTCGAGCGGCTCCGACTTGCTGCGATGGTGCCGCACCGGAACGGTGCGGAGCGACGAGGAGGCGCTCGTCCGGCCACCCGTTGTACATGCAGCTGCGATGGTGCCGCACCGGGACAGTGCGGAGCGACCAGCCACGACGCCTCCGTGTGGCCGTCCGGGACGGGGCTGCGATGGTGCCGCACCGGGACAGTGCGGAGCGACGAGGACGTCCTCGGCGAGTCGCTGTGGTCCAAGCAGCTGCGATGGTGCCGCACCGGGACAGTGCGGAGCGACCATCGGCGCCGACACCGAATGGATCCGCGACGCCGCGCTGCGATGGTGCCGCACCGGGATGGTGCGGAGCGACCATCGGCGCCGACACCGAATGGATCCGCGACGCCGCGCTGCGATGGTGCCGCACCGGGATGGTGCGGAGCGACTGGACGAGCCGTCGGCCGAGGTGTTCCCCTCGATGGTGCTGCGATGGTGCCGCACCGGGATGGTGCGGAGCGACTGGACGAGCCGTCGGCCGAGGTGTTCCCCTCGATGGTGCTGCGATGGTGCCGCACCGGGATGGTGCGGAGCGACACGAGTTGGTGGTACTCGACGGCACCTCGGTCGCACCGCTGCGATGGTGCCGCACCGGGATGGTGCGGAGCGACGGTGTCTGAGCTGCAGGCTTGATGGTCCGACGAGTCGGCTGCGGTGCCTGCCTGGGTGTCTTTTTGGGCAATTCGGACTTGTTGCTTCGATGCGGTGGGGTGTTTTCGTGTCTGCTTGTGGTTCCGAAGTCGTGTCCGGCCGGGATGCCGTTCTCTGTGTTGGCGCTGTGGAGTTGTCAAGGACCGTGTGGTGGGCGGTTGGTGGTGGGGTTCAGGGCCAGAGGTGGCGGCTTGCGGCGAGGGGGCCGTTGGACTGTTTGAGGCCGGTTCGGGATGCGGTGTAGAGGGAGGTGACGCCGAGGTCGGTGAGCATCGCGGTGTTGTGGTTCGTGCCGGGTTCGGTGGCGCGGACGGCGGGGTGTTCGAGTAGGACGGTGACGGCGGTGGAGGTGAGGGGTGGTGTCCAGGCGGGCCATCGTAGGGCGCCGCGGCGGTTGGTGGTGTCCCAGCTGGTGGCGGTCTGGGTGTTGCCGGTGGCGGTGAGGCGGAAAGTGCCGAGGGCGTGGAGGGCGAGCCAGGTCGGGCCCGGAGCTCCCCGCTGGTAGGGCTTGCCTTCGGAGTTGGTGTGGGCGTCGCCGAGGGAGCGGTGGTCGAAGTTGGCGGAGGCGTAGTCGGGGACGCGGCGCCAGCCGTCGAGGGCCGAGCGGATCTGCCGAGGGTCGTTGTGGCAGCCGAGGACGGCTTTCTGCATCAGGCCCGTGATGGTCATCTGGCCGGCGGCGGCGATCAGCGGTGTGACGGGCGTGCGTCGAACCGTGGTGGGCGTCGCCCCTTCGACAGGTTCCGGGTCGTTCTTGCCGGTCTTGGGTTTGTAGTCCTCAAAGCACATGACGTTAGTCAAGGCGGCGAACCAGCGGGCCTGGCGGTCGCCCGTCTCGCGTTCGGCCTGGGCGAGTCCGCGCAGTGTGTGGTGTGCGGTGTCGACTCGAAGGCGCAGGGCTTCGTTGGGGGCGGTGGTGTCTTCGCGGGTGCGGGTGAGGAGTCCGGGGACATGCGGGAAGGAGTCCCAGCCTTCGTCCTTCGTGCCGGCCGTGTCGGTGTCCTCGTCGTCTTGGTCCTCGGTGTCGGCCGTATCAGGCTGCCCGGCCGTGGGGGCGCGCTTGGGCGGGAGGTGGGCCGTGAGGAGGTCGGTGAGGGTGTCGAGGGTGAGGGGTTGGTCGGTGGTGAGGACGGCGGGGCCGGCGGGGCCGTTCCAGTGGAGGCGGGGTTTGGCGGTGAGGGTGGCGGTGGTGAGTTCGAGGATGCCGAGGGCGGCGAGGAAGCCGAGCGGGTCGTCGGCGTGCAGGGCGGGGAGTTCGAGTTGGTGCACGGTCAGTTGCCTTCTTCGGAGCAGGCGATGTCGGCGAGGCGGACGACGGATTCCAGGAGGGCCAGGCCCCAGAAGCCGTAGCGGTGGTTGAGCGTGTCGAAGCGGTCGGGGCCGTTCCAGTCGGTGCCGATCGTCGTGCTGGAGACGGTGACGGTGGTGTCGTCGGGCATGGTGCACTCGACGAGGACGGGCTCGGGGTCGGCGACCGCGGGCAGCATCGGGCGGGCGTAGCCGTGGTGGGCGGCGACGAGGTGGATGACGAGGTCGTGGTCGAGCCCTTGGGCGGCGGCGGGGCCGGTGGAGAGCCAGGTCTGGACGGTGGCGGCGCTGAGGGCTTCGTGGCGCAGGTCCTTGGACCAGTTGGCCAGTCGGGCGGCGCGTCGCCGGGTAGCGCGGTCGGCGGGGTCCATGCCGGACTTGGCGAGGGCGTCGGGCAGGGATTCGGCGAGCAGGCGGTCACCGGAGCAGAGCATGCACTGGAATCGCGGGTGGTGTTTCCCGCAGTCGTGGGCCTGGGCGGCCAGCTCGACGGCGTCGACCAGGTCGTCGGGCAGTCCGACGGCCCGGGCGAAGGCGCGGGCGCGTTCGCCGACCTTCTGGTGGTGGTGTTGGAGGGTGACGGTGCGGGTGAGGCTGCTGCTGTCCGGGTCCTCGTCGTCCACGGAAATCCGGTAGCGGCCGGCGTCGGCGCGCCGCGGCGGGAGGAGGACGATCCGCCCCTGACCATCGCGGTCGACCAGCACCGCCCCGGCCGCAGCCGACCGTCCGGTGCGCCACTCGGCGACCTCCAACAGGCTCTCCAGGCGCCGGCGCAGCGCCGGGGTGTGCCGGGCGGGGCCGTCGGGTGCGGTGTCGGTGGGCAAGGCGGTGAGCAGGCTGGTGATCGCGGCGCGGATGGCGTCGGTCGTGCTCACGGCGCCCGGGTCGTCGGGATCGGTGGTCAGGTCGGTGATGGCCTGTTTGACGATCGGGGCGAACTGCTCGGGGGCGGTACCGGTGGTGCTGGCCAGGACTGCCGGGTCCAGGCGTAGCGGGGTGCGGGTGTGATCGGTGGGGTGGTCGCCGAGGTCGGGGACGGGGGTGTCGGGGTCGGCGGTCCAGCCGTAGGCGTCGTGGCCGCCGGCGGTGGTGGGCAGGACGAGGGTGGTGCCGGGTTTCAGGTCGTCGGCCGTGCGCGGGGTGGTCCAGGTGCCGTCGGCTTCGCGTTGGAGGACGGTGGTGCGCAGGCGGGTGGGTGGGTTGCGGGGTTCGGGTGTGGTGTCGGCGTCGGGGCCTTCGAGGTCGCTGGTGTCGGGGGTGCGGCGGGGTTCGGTGAGGAAGCGGCGCACCGCGGCGAGGGGCATGGAGAGGGTTTCGGCGGTGTGGACGGGGGTGGTGGACAGGTGTTCGGCGAGGGCGTCGGGGTCGGTGGTGTCGGTGGTGAGGTCGGCGCGCCACAGGAGTTGGACTTCGGGCTGGCCGGTGTCGAGGCCGTGGAGGAAGGGGGCGGGGGATTCGTCGGGGACGGGGATGGGGCTGGTGCGGGCGAAGGCGTCCACGCGCACCTGGTGGACAGGGGGGATGTGTTCGCCGGCGCGGGTGAGCGGTGCGGTGTCGGTGCCGTCGAGGAGGCCGGGCAAGGTGGCGGGGTTGAGGACCAGGCCGTCGAGGAGGTGGGGGGTCAGTTCGGCGGGGTCCTGGGTGTCGAGGGTGGGGGTGTGGTGGGTGAGCCACTGCCAGGTACGGGCGGCGGCCGGGCCGTAGACGGGGATGCGGTCGGCGTCCTCGGAGTTGTGGGTGCGTACGAGGATCGCGGGCACGGGGCCGAGTTCGCCGCGGCGGTCGAGGCGCCCGAGGCGCTGCAGGGCGGAGGCCCAGTCGCCGCATTCGCTGACCATCGCTCCGAAGGTGCAGTCGATCCCCACTTCGAGGGTCTGGGTGCTGATCACGACGAGGGGGCGTTCGCGGTCGGGGTCGATGCCGGTCAGGAGTTCGGCCAGCGGGCCGGTGACGAGCAGGTCGCGCTCCGCTGGCCGGCAGCGCCCGGTCAGCAGCAGCACGTCCACGTCGGTGCGCCGAGAGAGTGCTTCGTGGGCGGCGCGAGCGTGGGTGATGGTGTTGGCGATCACCGCGACCGCGGGCAGCTTAAGGAGGGGAAGGACGGCGTCCAAGCCGGTGCCGGTGGCGAGGGCGAACGCCTCGGCGGGCTTCTTCGCCCAGCCGCTGGCGTCCAGCAGCGTTACGTGGCGCTCGGCGGCGATCCGCCGCCCGGCGATCGGATGGGCGCGGTCGGCGTCGCCGATGCCCAGGCGGGGCCGCCCTCCGGTGGCGCTGGTCGCCGACAGGCTCACCACCCGAAGCGCCCGTAGCGCCAACTCCGCTCGTGCCGCTGTCCGCTGGTAGAGAGCGGTGTCGGCGGCGGTCGCCAGCAGGGCCTTCGACAGGTGGGCCTCGTCCAGGGCGAGCAGGGCGTCGTACCCGGTCAGGGCGGCGTCGATCGGAGCGCGCTGCGGTGAGGTGTGGTAGCCGCGGAACAGCAGGCGGCTGCCGTACTGGTCTACGGTCGACGTCACCACCAGCGGCTGGGCCGGGCTGCGTACCCAGTTCGACTCCCACCTGGTGCCGCCGCGCATCCGCACCACCTCCAGAGGCGCTGTTCCTCCGCCGAGGTCGCGCAGCGATGCGGCGACCTTCGCCCGCACGGAACCGGCCGGTGCCCCGGCGAGGGCCGCGGCCAGCTCGAGGGAGTGCTGGTGGGCCTGGTCGACCACCAGGCGCCGGTCGACGCAGAAGAACAGCCGCAGCGGCACCGTCCGGTGCTTCCGGCCCACCCCGCGGGCGTGTTCCCAAGCGAGGAGGAAGAGCCAGATGTCGATGAACGTCGTCTTGCCCAGCGCGGTGGGCACGTCGAGGTCGGGCCACCTCGCGCCGTCGGCCACGGCGTCCAAGTAGGCGCTTTGCCAAGGGAACGGCGCCCAGCCCTCGCACCCGTCGCACACCACAGTCGCGGCCCCGTCCGGGCAGTGGGTGTGGTGGTGGACTTCCCGGAAAAAGGTCGGGAACTCAGCCGCCTCGATCCTCGGCAACCGCTCGGTGCCCGTCATCGGTCGTCCTCCTGGAAGTCGGGCTCCGGACGGCACAGGCCCAGGCCGAAGTTCTTCTTACTGCCCAGCACCACCGGTCCCGTCACCGGAGCAGGGAAGGTCAGGCGTACGTGGCAGCTCGGCAACGGCCGCTCTCCGTCCTTGCGGCGCACCGGGAAGCCGTCCACCCTCGGGGCTCCGGGCATGAGCGCGCCGCGCAGGCTCACCTGTACCTGCGCGGGTTCGGGGAGCCCTGCTGCGACGCAGCTGGCGGTGACCGAGTGGGCCCACGAGGCTTCGTCGTACTTCTTGGGGAAGCGGTCGAGGACCATCGGCAGCACTGTGGTCCACACGGTCGAGGGTCTCTGCCACGTCCCCGGTTGGAGGGTCTGCGGCCACGAGTCCTGGTCGGCGGGGCTGACCCGTACCAGGTCCAGCGGCTGCCCGTCCGCCTGCCGGATCCAGCGCAGGCCCCCGTCGTGGCGGAGGAGGGCTGCGAGCAGTGCCTTGCGGTCCTGCCTGGGCATCTCGCGGGGCAGGGCGATGCCCAGGCCGCGAAGCATCCCGTCGGCGTGATGGTGGCCGATGAACGGCAGCGCGAGGTAGGCCACCGGGCGTGGGTCGTCCGGGCTGTTCTTGTGGCCGTGGACGGTGGTCATCGCCTCGACGTCGTGGCCCATCGCTTCCAGGGTGCCCAGCACCGTGCTTCGCAGCCGGCCGGTCAGCTCCAGCGTCCACCGCGGATCCAGCGCCACGCCCGGGGCGAAGGAGAACGTCAGCAGGTCACCGAACGGGCCATCCGCTGCTGGCGTTCCGGGCCGGTCGTCGTGGTCGGGGTCGAGGTAGTGGTGGGTGACCGACTGGCTCCAGGCCGGCCGCTGTTCCTCGAACGCCTCCTCCAGCCAGGCCAAGTAGCCGCGGTAGGGGACGCGGATCGGCCGCGAGCCCTTCGGGTACTCGCCGGCGGGAGCTGGCAGCCAGCGCAGCCGCCGCCCATCGCCGTTGCCGGGCTCGTCGGGCCCGCACCAGGCCTCCAGCAGCCCCGCCCCGGTCGAACGCCCGAAGTACGGCACCCGGCGGACCAGTTCCTTCAACACCGGGGCGAGATCCTCCCCCGGCTCCGCGGCCCAACTGAACACCATCCGCGAACCCGACAGCGTCTTCTGCGCCCACCTCCGGGGGACACCGCCCGCGGTGCGCCCGGGCAGCAAGGTGTGGGTCGCCTTCGCCGGGTTCACGATGTTGGTCACCACCCATGCCGCGCGCGGGTGTTCCGCCTCCAAGTGCTTGGCCGGCACCGTGACCACCGGCGGCTCCTGGGCCTCCAGCCACGTCAACGCGATCCGGTGCGCGGCATTGTCGAGGTCGGCGTGCGCGACGAGCGCGCAGAACAGGCGGGCCGGGTGGGGCGGCCACTCGGCCTTCTCACCGTCCATCGCGGTCGCCTGGTAGAGCGGTTCAAGCAGCTCCACCGAGATGTGGAAAGGCATGACGCTCTACTCGCCTTCCGCCTCGCCGATGCCCTCCAGGCGGAAGGAGCGCTCGATCGCCTGCTGCACCTGCGCGTTCGGTCGCAGCCGCACCGGCTCCTTCGACCACATAAGGCCCGCCTCCTCGGCCCGCGAGCGCGCGAACTCGAACAGCTCCAGAGCCTGCCCTGCCGTCTCCAGCTCCAGCGGCTCCGTCACCGCCACGCCCTCACGCCCGCGCCCGACCCACTCGATGCGCTCCGACACCAGCAGCAGGTCGCAGCCCGACCGCAGCCGTACCGCCGGCGCCGCGAACGCCAGCCGATCCCCCAGCAGCGCGAGCGCCGCCAACAGCGCCCTTGCTGCCCGCACGTACTCCTTCGATGCGTCGCCGAAGCGCAGCGCCCTCAGGCCCGCCAAGGCCAGTGACGCGTTCCGCTCGATCGCCTGCACCGTCACCCCGCCCATCCCGGCGACCGGCGGAATCATGCCGTGCCCGACCGCCGACGCCTTGAGCGTCTTCCCCTTGCCGCTCTTCTTGCCCGCGCCGTCGACCGGCCGCCAGCCGTCGGCGGTCAACTCCACGTTGTCGCCGGGGAAGTTCCACACATCCAGGCGCCCCGCCGCGCGCTTTCCGGACAATGGACGCAGGCCCACCATCTCCGAGGTGTAGGCGCGCGGTACCTTCAACTGCACGCGGCGCTTGCGGTGCGAATCCCACAGCCCGTACACCAGGTCCGAGGGCGCCGACTCCAGGAAGGCGCGCACGTCACCGGTTCCCGTGTCGCGCAGCGCTCGCCCCGCAACCGTGTCGTCGAACTTCGCTCCGGACTCGTCCAGCGCGTCACGGAAGTAGGCGTCACGGGAACGGTGCGGGGCGTCCAGGTTCGTCATCCGCAGTTCCCGGCCCTCCGCGCTCACGTGCAGCGCCAGATGCGGCAGCAGCACATCGCCCTGGTCGACCGCTTCCAACAGAGCAGTCTCGCACCGGTTCGCCTGCGACTGCCGCTGGTCCAGCAGCACCACCTCCGCGGACTCCTGCCCGACCCACCGGTCCTCGAACAACTGGCCCGGCCCGTCGACCTCCCGCTCCTTGCCCGTCGCCAGATCTCGGACGGTCCGGGTGACCTTCACGGTCGGCGGCGACACCGGCGTTCCCACGCCCGCCACAGGCTCGTACCGGGCCGTCACCCGGATCGCACCGTCCACCGCAAGGCCGCTCGCTGCCTCGGCCAGCCGCTCGTACAACGCCTCCATGGAACCCTCCTTGTGCAGGAATCTCTCGGACAGTTCGCATCGAAGCAGCCCCCGCCGACAGCCCCCACCCATTTGGGTGATGACCCGTCAGAACACTTTCTAGAGGTAGCAGTTGCCCTAAGATGGTCCGCTCTTCCAGTCGGGGCTCGCTGGCGGCCCGTTGGTTCTCCGATTCGGTCCCGTGCAGGTCCGTGCCCGCCGTAAGCGATGGGGGCGGGATAAGCGAACTGCACCCCCGCGCCTGACTCCGAGAACTCGCCCGGCTCGCTTTGTAGCGTTTTTGCATGCCACGCTCCGCGCCGACGGGCGCCTACCGCGAACTCATGGTCCTGACGGCCGCTGACGGGAACCCCGTCAGCCACGCCCAGCTCGAACGCTGGCGGCGCGAGAACCTGCTGCCCGCCCCCGACAGGGAGTACCTGGGACGAGCCGGCACTCGCACCTCCTACCCGCAGGAGGTGAAAGACCTCGCCCGCGCGCTGGCACGTCGGCACCGGCCCGGTCGCCGGCTGGACGACACCGTCCTGCTCGCCTTCTTCTGCGACAACGCCCGAATCCCGGAGGTCCCACTGAAGTTGGCGCTCATCAGGACGTACTTCCCCGACCGGGAGCGCCACCGCGACGCGACGGCCAAGATCATGGACGCCGTCCCCGGAGACCCCGGCTCCGAACGGGACATCCACTACGACTGGGCCGAAGCCGAAGCCTTCCTCGACGTCAGGGAGGGCGGGATGGCCATCCGGAAGATGCGCGCGAACCTGCGGCGACGGCCCGATCTCGCCCACGCCTCGAGGGAAGAGATCGACGGCCGCCTGCTCGGCGTGCTGACCCACCTCAACTCGCCGCACCTGCCCGAGGACGACCTCGATCTCATGCGCGACCTGGAGGCCGCGATCGACCTGGACTCCGATGAATCCAGCGTCGCCCGCCTCGCCGTCTGGGAGTACGCCGCCGCGGCCCACGCGTGCCAGATGGCCCGTTTCGGAGAGACGAACACCGAGGAGCGCTTCGACACGCTCTGCCACACCCCGCTGGAGGAACTCCACAGTCTGCGCGACGAAGTGGTTGCCGCCCAGCAGGAGACCTGGCGGCGCGCCACCGGCGGGCGCCGAGGCACCCCGGCTCCCGACACCGTGTCGATGAGCAGGAGCGCCGCCTGCGCGCTCGCCGAATGGACCACGGCCCGAAAAGCCCACCCCGAAGGCTCCTCGTACGCCGACGTCCACTTCACCGACAGCCTCCTCGACCTGGCCCGCGCTACCGCCCTTGCGTGGCTGCTGAACCACGCCGGCCGCGAATGGGCCGCGACGCCGTCCGTCGACAAGGCGGGCGAAGGGCGTGGGGCGTTCATCGCCCGCACGACCGGAGCCACCGGTCGGCGGCGCCGTATCCGCTGACCCCTGCCAGAGCGATGACGGGCTCCGCGGAGTACCCGCGATCCACAGGCGCGGGAGGGTCGTTCTCCATCTTCGCGGTCGCGTTGGCTGACGGGAGCGGCCGCTGGCGCGACGAGAAGGTCGCCGTCGAGCAGTTGGCCGCGGCAAGCTCTCGGCGGGCAGCTTGTCCAGACCGGAGGCGAGGCTCCGCGCGACTAGTACTCCAGTGCGACTTCGTGATCTAGGTAGCTAGTCGCTCTTCGCCCTGCGGGACGCCGACAGCCACGCCGAG
>NZ_BMRI01000033.1 GCF_014648555.1 Kitasatospora griseola | reverse complement strand
CAGGTGCACCTGGTAGCCCTGGTCCTCAATCTGCCGGATCAGCAGCAGGCACTCCCGGTCGGTGATCTCCCCAGGTGCGATCCGGGGCAGCGGCCGGCGGCGGTGCCAGGAGAGCAGGAAGGCGTCCCGCTCGGCCAGTTCCAGCAACGAGTGCAGGGTGGCCTCCTCGTAACTGCCGCCCAGCGCACAGCCGCTGGAGGACTCATGGAAGAAGTGCCTCCTCCTGGCGTCCTCGGGTGCGTCGGAGGCAGCGGGAAAGCGGTACTGGTAGAAGCCGACTTCGGCCGGGACGAGCAGTGGCCGGCCGGTGTCCAGCTCGTGACCCCACACCCAGTCCATCGGGGTATCGTCGTCGAACGGCCGCAGGCGGCTCAGAGGCGAGGCCAACTGCCGTGCGGTGTAATGCCCCAGCCCGGCGAGCCCGACGGCGCGGTCACCCAACTGGCGCGCGGTGGCGTCGAGCACGAGCGGCGCGACGTGCGGATAGCCGCCGCTGCGCTCGAACGCTTCCAGGCAGCCCACGGCCTCGGCGTGCCGGAAGGTCGAGCCGCGGCCGTGGCCGGCGAAGCCCGCCCCGAGCAGGCGGGTCTCGGTCATCGCCATGCCGACCAGCACGGCCCGCTGCGTCCCGAGCACCGGCCCGTACCGGGCGTCGACCAGCGCGCCGCGCATCCGGTCGGGGTCCAGGCCGAACGGCGGCTCGCCCCGGTCGGGCAGCGGGGAGGAGGTGGGGCGGGAGACGAGTCGGCGGGGACTCGGCGGCTCGGCGAGGGGGCCGACTCGCTGCTCGGGACCGCCGCCGCACACCGCGCAGCGGATGCTGGGCGCTACCCGATGCCGGCGAAGGACACCGGTGGAAGCGAGCGAGAGCAGCTCACCAGGAGCGAGCAACGGCCGACTTTGACGGAGAAGTTCGGCAAGGAGCTGCCCGACGGCGGGCGGCAGGACCGGTGCGGCGGCCCGCAGCGTATGCGGCTGTGATGCGGAGCGGCCCTCGGCAGCCGTGGTAGCCGGATGATGGTCCGCGCCCCGGGCGATCCCCTGCCGGTGGCGGTCTCCGTCCCGGGTCTGCGCGCACCCGGCGCAGCCCGACGCCCCGTCAGGGGTCCAGAGCGGCCCGACCAGGACTTCCGCCGAGGTCGCGCGTACGGACAACAGGGATGTTCCCTGCTCGCGGGCGATGCCCAGCGCCCGGCTCTCCCAGCGGATGTCGAAGCCTGCTGCGACGGCGACCAGCTGTCCATCCGGCTGCTCCTGCCAGGGCAGGGCCAACAGGCCGGCCGGAGCGTTGGGGCCGGACAGCAGGCGCCGGTCGAGATGAGGCCCGTACACATGAGGATCGCTCAGGCGAGGATCGCTCAGGTCAAGCCCGCCAAGATGACGCCCGCTCATCCGAGCCTCACCCAGCCGCAGGCCAGCGGCAGCCCGCCAACGACCGCGTCGTGGATGAGCTGCTGAGCACGGGGGCGCAGCCCCATGGCCCGGGCCCGTACGAGCAGCTGGCGCAGGCAGTCCTGGATCCGGCGGTCCGGGGTGATCTCCAGCGCCCAGGTCCCGACCGCATCCGGCGGCTGGACGGGTGCCTGCGGTGCGGTCCGCTCAGCCACTCGGAGCTGGGCCCGGGCGGTGGCGGCGAGCAGGGCCGCGTAGGCGGCGGAGGCCCGGCTCGGCCCCCACTGGGTGGCCATCACCTCACCGGTGGCCTCGTCCATCACGCTGACCAGCTGCCAGTCCAGCCCTGCGACCGTGCGCAGCCACAACTGAGCGGGGACGTCGAAGAAGTCCCTCAGGACGCTCCACTGCGAACGGACCGCGATCCTCTCGAGATCGTTCCAGGTCAGCGGAGTGCTGACGGGCTGTGCGAGTTCGTCCTGACCGGCCTGCCGCAGCAGGCCGTCCACCAGCCAGTGGGACCGGGTGAGCCCGGCTGCGGGGAACCACCCGGCGTCGCTCTCCCCCGTCCACTCCTGGGCAACGCGGTGGCGCAGCACCGCGAGCCCGGCGGTCAGGCCGGCGGCGGCGCGGTTCGTGCCCCAGCCCAGGAAGTGCGGGGCCGTGGCTGCGGCCGGGATACCTGCTGCCCGGTCGGTGGCGCGGGTTGCGGCGCGGGCGGCCGACGGTCCGGCGCCCGCCACCGTCTCGGCGGTGACCAGGCTGACGGGCAGTTGCGGGAGATCGAGGTCCCGGCCCCAGCGGGCGAGACCGGTCCAGCGGGCGGTGAGTCCGGCATCGAAGTGCGGCTGCTGCGGCTCGGCGGAACCGGGACCGTCGGAGCCGAGGCCGTCAGCGACCGTGTCGTAAGTGACGACCGTGTCCGTACCGGGTGCGGAGGCCGGGTGGACACGGTCGGCTGCGGCGTGGGCCTCGGTGGGATCCACCGGGCGCCAGGCCGGTCCGAGGCCGGCATCCGGTACTGGCACGACCGTGGTCTGCACCGCATGGCCGTGCACCACCCAGGCCGAACGCTGACCGTCGTCAGTGCCGGCCAGCCGCGCCAGAACGGTCTGGGCGGCGAGGGATCCTGCCAGTACCGCGCTGATCGGGCGGGGCGCCGCCGACTCCGCCCCGGTCTCCTGCCAGTCAGCGGCTCGGGCCCGAACGGCCTGGAAGGCCCAAAGCTCCTCCGGAGCCGTGCACACCGGCCCGACCAGTGCGAGCGCCGCCTCGGCGGCCACCGGCACCACAGGGGTGCCCGGCGGCAGGCTTGCGGCGGCAGCCAGCAGATCCAGCGGAGCCTCACAGTCGTCGATCAGCACCACCATCGTGGTGGCGGGTGCGAAGCCGTGCGCCGTGAAGTGGCTCGATGCGACGGGAAGGTGAAGCTCCACCGTCTCCCCCGTGCCGTTGGCGGTCAGTCCGCGCCGCACAGCCTCCGCCCCGGGCCCATCGCCGGCGACCGCCACCCGGGCGGCGCGCACCGCGGCGAAGGCCCGGTACGGCTCGGCGCAGTTCGCCTCCAGGTAGCAGAGTAGTTCGGCGTGGCGACCAGCGGTCTCCGGGTCCGGAAGCGGGCCGTCCACAGCGTCCAGGTCGATCAGCACATCCTGGGCGACCAACGCGCGCACGACATGTTCGAGGACCGGCCGGGCACGCTCGTCCCCGGCCGCTGCCACCATCTCGTCCACGCTCGTGCCGTTGAGCAGGGCGTCGAGTTGGTCGTCGACGACGGCGTAGAGCGCGGGCGGGCCGGACAGCACGAACGAGCGGTCACCGCGGGCCCAGAACACGCCTTGCGGCACAGGGGCGCAGTGCGCGTCCGGGCGAAGCTTCACTCGCATGGATTCCTCGGCTTCATCGCTTCCTCGGCTGGAATCGGGCCCCTGCGGGGCGGTCGAACTCGATGACCCACTCGACGGCGTTGCGCCCGCGGCGGACCCCCGGCAGGGCCTCTTCCAGGTAGCTGCCCGGCGGCCGGCGGTCCAGGAACCGGGGCAGGGTTCGGACCGCCAGCACGCTGGCCAGATCGGCGTACTGCGGCTTCTCCGGCCGCCGGTGAGCCGGGTAGGCGCCGCTCGCCAAGGCGCGGGTGATGGCGGCTTCGTCATAGCCGGTCTTGATCACCACCTCGTCCGGAACCCCGTGCGCCGCCCGCCAGGCGGTGAGGTCGACCAGATGTCCGGCCGGCCCGTCGGTCCCGGGAGCGGACGGGAAGTCGGCCCCGGGGTACCAGCGGCGGCGTTGCAGCACCACCTGACCCACCGCCAGCCGGGGCATGGCCGAAGTGCGGTCGGCCGGGGGCGCGGTGCGGTCGGCTGCGCGCCCGTCCGCCGTGGGGGCCTGTGCCCAGGGGAAGGAGCCGAATGCGACCCCGCCGGTGTCGGCCAGCCAGGTCGCCAGGCGCAGCGGGTCAGGGTGCAGGTCCGGCCGGCGCATCCCCAGGCAGACCGGACGCACTCGCTCGCCTTCCGCGTCCAGCAGGACCAGCTCGTCCCGGACCCGGTCGTGCACCAGCCGGATCCCGATCCAGTCCTCGGGGGTGACGGTCCGGTCCAGCAGCGGGATCCGGTAGTTGATGTTCGCTCCGTGCAGTCCGCGGTCCTCGCACGGTCGGGCGCCATCTGCCGAGAAGAGAGCGGTGGCACGTCGGGCGATCGACTCGGCCGCCCAGCCGCCGAGTTCACGGTCCGCCCCGAGGAAGCGCATGCCGAGCAGGCCCCGGCCGGGGAAGCACCCGTTCAGCACCAACCGGCCGTCGACCGGTTGGACCGCCAGCCCGTACGACGCGGGCGATCGCCGGAACCGCTCAGGCAGACCGGAGGCCAGCTCAGCCAACAGGCTCGGCTCGAGCGCCAGCTCCTCGGTCTGCGGCCGCTCGGCCCGGTGGCGGGCGATCCGTTCGGTGACCGTGTGCACGGCAGTCGCGCGCAGCCTCAGCAGCCGGGCCAACGAACCGTCGCGCGGGCCGAGGTCCCGAGCCCGATCGCCGGCAACCAGGTCGGAGATGCCGGCCTCGTGGCGGATGACGCCACTGACCAGGTCGGCGGCGTGATCGACCAGCGGGACCGAGGCACCCGGGCCGAAACGCTCCACGTACAGGGCGCACGCCAGCGCACGCAGCTCGTGATGGCGGTCGAAGAGCGCGGCGAACTCGACGGCGGCGGCCAGGTCAGCGAGCGCCTGCTGGTAGTCGGCGGCCGAGACCTCGAACGGGTCCACCACGTAGTCCTCGTTGACCCGCAGCCGACCTGCTTGCGAGCCGAGCGCGGTCAGCCGCTGCTGCGCCGACTCCACCCGCTTCAGCAGTGCTGCCCGCTCCGGCACCGCGGCCGTGGCGAGTCGGCCGAGCGACGCGGACACCTCCTCCAGTACCTTGGCCGCGGCCGGGGCGTGCTCGCCCAGCAGTTCCTGGGCGGCTGGTAGCGGGTCCGGCGCCTGCTCGTCCAGACGCGGCCCGGGGAGCAGGATCTGGGCGTCACACGCGGCCCGGACCATCCGGTCGGCCTCCTGCGTGGTGACCGTGAGACGGTCCGCCAGCGCTCGGTCCAGTTCCCGGATCGCGACCGGCCCCAGAGCGGTGAGGTCCAGCAGGGTCCGCAGCTGACCGGTGAGCGGGGTGGAGAGCACCCGGATCTGCGAGCCGTGGCGCTGCTGGAAGCGCACGGTGTCCCGCGTGGCCCGAAGCGTCGGGTTCGGCATCACCACCGTCACGGCGCCAGGCAGGCGGACGACGCCGCTGCCCGGCGCGGAAGCATCGCTCGGCGAGGCGCCGTCGCCAGTCGCGAGGTTTTCGGGCAACAGCCCGCCGACCAGGGCGGAGAACAGCGCCCGGTCCACCGAGGGGAACGAGTGCGTCCCGCCGCGCCGGAAGGTGACCCGGTCGAGCGCGACGCCCTGCTCGGACCAAGAGGCGAAGCCGACGGCGGTGAATCGGGCAAGCGGTGAGGTGCGCACCATCGCCCGGGCCAGATGCTGCAGAATGCCCCGTTCGGACTTGCGGTCCTGCTTGGAGGCGCGGCCGGCGGAGCGCGCGTAGCGACGCACCGCCGCCAGGACCTGGGGCGAGGTGAGCGCCAGGGACAACTGGAAGGGCTCGGAAGCGACAGCCTCAGCCAGGGCTGCCCGTTCTTCGCCCAGGTGGGTCTCGTAGCCGGTGGTCAGTACGCTCCGCGCGAGGTCACCGCGCTGCCGGGCCTGCAGCCACGCGTTGGTCGCGGCAGGCCAGCTACGTTCGGTGGCCGAGGCTCTGGGGGCGCGACCGTTGTAGACCGCCCGTTTCAGCTCCAGGATGTTCCGGCGGTCCGGTCCGGTGGCCTTCTCGGCGAGATCGAACAGCTCGGCGCAGGCGGCGTCGCCGAGCGAGGTGCACAGCCGCTCGGCCTCCACCAGGGCGCTGACCGCCGCGGTCAGTTCCAAGGTGCCGAGGCGCCGCCCGGGCAGCGGGTTGATGCGCAGCATCACCGTGTCCGCAAGACCGGAAGCACCCTGCGCGGGTGCGGCAGGGCGCGAGCGGGGTGAGGCGGTGCGCGAGGGTGTGGTCATCGTATCGGCCGCCCGGCTGACACCTCAGGCTCCTGCGGTGTCCGCACGGACGCCCCAGGAGCCTGAGGGTTTGGTAGGTACATGGCCTGACCTGGTCCAAGTCGCTTCATGGTGACTCCAGGTGGGACGCGGTGCCCCGCCTCCAGTGAGCTGGACCAGGGTCACGCAGGGGCCGGCCCGGCGCTGCCGGGCGAGGGGACGACGCCGGCCTCAGGGCCGCGGGCATCGAGGGTCAGGCAGGTCAGCTGCAGCAGCAGCAGGTGATATCCGTGGCGCAGGAACAGCACGCGTTGCCCATCACGTCCTTGCTCGGCTTGCCCATCAGGTCATCCACGTCATCGGCGAAGAACGCCGTGAGGGAGGCCTGTATCGCGGGCACGCCCACGGTGTCAGCGGCGTCCAGTACCGCCAGCTCGGTCAGGTCGAACGTCGCGAAGTCCACGCTCATGGCACACCGGTCCTCTACTTGAGTGTTGTTCGGGGAATACGGGCTGCTCCCAGGCCACTCGGGAGGTACACCGTGCTTCAGGTCGCCGAACTCACCACCTGACGCAATATCCGCGGATCGGACCCCAGGGGTCCTTTGGCGAAGCCCACCCGGAATTGCGGTGACTTTAACGGAACCGGAGCCTGGAACGGCCGCCATCCTCCGACCGGAACTCGCTCTGGGGCAAGGGAATCCGGATGGCAGCAAACTGCACCGGACCAACCGATGAACAGCGCTCGGGGGTGGCAGGTTGTTGCACCGATGGAGCGTCAGGTCATAGCGCCCGCCGTAGTCGGAACGGGAGGGTGCTCTCACCGAACCCGCACCTCAGTTCCACCTGCGGGTTCTCGGGGCGCTCGGCCGGTAGGCGTCCTTCGCGATCTCCGCGAGGTCCTCCTTGCCGAACATGCGGTGCCCACCCACCTGCCGCCAGCCTTCCGCTGCAGTCTGCCTGCGGCCAAACTGCTGACAGGAGCTGGGCATCACGCCAGACCGGTCTCCCGACCGAGAGAGACGGACCGGCGTCGACGCAGTCTCCGCAGATCAGGACCCACCTAGGTCCAGCTTCCCCACCACCCCCGACCGTCGGGGGGGCGCCGGTGCGTGTCCCCCGGCGTAATGAAGTAGGCATCAAGTCAGCAGTTGATTCGGCTGATCGCTGTCATCATCCGAGGCCCGACGCCACCTTCAATGCCCGACGAGTTCGACCTGCCTCACGCATGCTTCGAGTTCGGCGGGTAGGCGCCGGCCTTCGGAGCCGGGTGCGAGGTAGAGACGGGCCTTGAGGCCGATCAAGAGCTGGCGACGGTGTTCCTGGCCGGCCCCGGCCCACGCGTCGGCGAAGGTCTGCCCGGTCTCGACGTCGACCCATGCCGAGGGGCGTTGTGGGAGGACGGCCAGGCGGCGGCGTTCGTCGACGAGGACTTCGAGGGCCTCGGAGTACTCCTCGTCGCCGCCCGGGTAGTCGAACAGGCCGCGGCG
Source organism: Kitasatospora griseola (assembly GCF_014648555.1). Lineage (GTDB taxonomy): Bacteria > Actinomycetota > Actinomycetes > Streptomycetales > Streptomycetaceae > Kitasatospora > Kitasatospora griseola. The sequence continues at coordinate 81,532 of NZ_BMRI01000033.1, read as the reverse complement.
CTTCTCCTCACGGAGTTCCTTCATGGCCTGGGCCACGTGATTCAGTTGCTCGGTGTGGTCCTCCCCCGGCACGCGCCGGCGCACCGTCATCGCCGCACCGTCCAGACGCTCCACCAAAGCCGCAACCGCGGCGGTGATCCGCTCCACCTTGACCGACTGCCCCTTGCACGCCGCCTTGCCCGTCTTCTTGACGCACCGGTAGTACTCGTACACCCGGCTGTTGCGCATGGGTCACCTGTCGATACAGGTGACCCCCGCAGCCGTCGCAGTACGCCGCCCCCAACCACGGCGCCAAAGTCGTCATAGTGCCCACGGGTAGCCCCCAACCGCCCAGGCCAGCCGACGCATACGAACCACCCCCACTCGAACGGGTGGACTCTTTTGGAAACGCGTCGTTCCGCTGACGCATCGACTACCAGATGGCCACCTCCGGCCCTCGCCGCCCGCTGCGCAACTGAGCCCGCTGCGGTCACAGTTGGCGTCACCGCCGGATGTCCACCAGCCACTCGGTGACCAGGGCGACGCCGTCCTCGACCGGTGCCAGGACGGCCGCCTGGTCCGCCAGGATGCCTCGATGGAGCGGGAGTTGCGCCTCCAGTCGCTCCCTGAGTTCCGGCGCGTCGAGCTCAGGAGCTGCGACGGCGGTGAACGTGACCCATTCCCGGCCGGTGCCCTCGCGGGTCTTCACGACGCAGGACTCCGTCACCGTCGGCGGGTTCCGGGTTCGCGAGGATGCCAGGTTCCACGCCAGGCATTCGTTCACCGGTACGCCCAGCAGCAGGGCCTGTGCGCGGCTTTGACAGAGCTTCAGGAGTGGGGATCGCTCACCGTGGGGTGAGTCGAGCCGGTGATCGTCCATCAGGTACTGGGCCCAGCGGCCCGACGCGACGAACGAGTGTTGGGGGTGAGCGCTGCGGATGCTGCCCGGGGAGCGCCGGAGCCACTCCGCGAGTGACCCCGCCGAGGCCGAGACCGGGGTCGCAGAGGGGTCGAAAGGCGGCATGTACGACCGGTACACCTCCTGTGCAGCGGGTGTCAGACCGGCCAGCGCGCCCTGGGTGTACGCGGAGCTGAGGGAGTTCTCGGGAGTGGCGGCCGACATCACGACTGTGCCCTCCGGCCCCAGCACCTCACGGAGCGCTGCGAGCAACTGTTCGGGGTTCACGGCCGTCATGGCCCGGTCCGACGCCTGGACGAACAGCACGCCGCCGGACCGGACGCCCAGGTCACGCAGCTGGCGGCAGAGCCGGGTGTGCGAGTAGCTGATGAGCCGCGAGGGGGCGAGATCCGGCGTGGGGCGCAGTCTCGCGATCAGCTCGGCTCCGGTGTGCCCGAGCATGCCGAGCCAGGCCTGGCCGTCGCCGGACTCTCCGGCAGGCAGGAACGGAACGTACTCCAGCGTCACGTCACCGTGATGACCGCCGAACTGCATCTCCTGATGGACTTCGTCCGTGAGGAGGACGGCGAGCGATTCACCGGGCGCACCGAGTGCCCCTTGATCGGTGCCGTTCCACAGCCTCGACATGGCGGCAGTGCGCTCGCCCAGCGCGGCGCTGTCGAACGGCGCATGGCCGAGGGCGAGGCAGAGTTGCCGTCCCGACAGCCCCTTTCTGCCCCGCCGAAGGCTCTCGACGAGGGTCGCCAGTCCCTCGACCCGGAAGGCGGAGGTGCGTTCGGGGTCGGTCACCGTCCGCACGGGGGCTTGGATTTCCGCGAGCCGCCGGTGACCGGCGTCCGAGAGCGGACGCCCGTCCCGGTCGGGGAGCACGACGACGTCGGCCGTCGCGGCCACCCATCCGGCTTCCCGGCGGTGGTCCGAGCCCGGGGCCGGGACGGACAGGGCGACGGCGTGGACGTTCCGCGCCTTGTGCTGGAGGACTTGGGGTCCCGCCGGGTTCTCGAAGCGGCCGACGAACATCCGGATCCAGAGTGGGTGGTTCACCGGTGGGCCGACCGGGTCCGGCAGCGTCGGGTCGGACGGAGAACCCATCAGCAGCTCGACCGGCAGCCCTGGGCCGCCGTCCCGCGGCAGGCAGTGCAGGTGATGCCCTCCATCACGGTCGGGGGTCAGGACCAGGGCCGGTGCCAGAAATTCGGCGAGGGCGTCCTCGACGTCGGTCTCCCACGCCTCTCCGCTCGTCACCCGCTGCGCGTAGCTGTGCGAGAACGAGATGAGCGCCAGGAGAAGCGGTCCGGTGCCGTCCGGAATCCGGGCGCCGCGGGCTTCGAGTTCCGCCCGGAGTGCGAGGAAGTCCATCCGCACCTCGGGGCGGGTGTGCTGCAGGGCCTGCCGGTTGCGCAGGATCGCCGGCACCTCGGCCGGCCCGTGGGTCGACAGGCGAAAGCTTGCGCTCGACCCGGACGGGCGGCGGCGCGGCAGCCGCACGAGCGTGTCCAGTCCGAGGACGTCCGGTCCGCCGGGGATCCCTTCCTCGGCATCCATCGCCAGGCACCGGGCCAGGCTGAAGTCGTCGTCCGCACCCTGGCGCTCGCCGGTGAGAACAACGACAGCGCCGGCCAGCCGGGGGAGCCACTGCTCGATCGACCGCGCCAGAGCATCCGCGTCGTTGCCGTCCATCATCAGCACAGTGGTGGCCCCCGGGCGGTTGCCCAGCAGGTCGCTGATCTGTCGCAGCACCCCATCGGGCGGCCCGACGTCGGGACCGACCTCGGGGAGGGCTCCCTGCACGTACACCAGCAGCACATCCTCCGCCTCCAAGGCGGCTGCGGCCAGCAGGAGTTGCACCTGCTCCGGAGTGCTCGGGTCGAGGAGGACGCGGCACCGCTCCGGCGGAAGGTTCCAACTCATCGGCGACGTCAGAACGGACTTGAGTTCCTCCAGGGACGTCCGCAGGCTCTCGGGCGTGTCGCGCTCCGCCGGCCCCGGGATCCCGATCAACACCGCCGCGCTGAGCGCCGGATCCGGGAATCGGGGCGGCACCGGTGCGGCCGGTCGCTCCCGCGCCACCCTTCGGCGGGCGGGGGCGAGGAGGGTGAGCAGGTCGGCGGTGGCGGTGGCGAAGGGCTGGAGGTCGGCGGGGAGGTCGTCGAGGTGTTCGGGGGCGATGGCCGAGAACGCGTGGCTGGGGCGGGGGTGGTGGGTGGCGAGGTGGTGGGTGAGGGCGGTGTGGACGGTCCAGGCGTCGTGGCGGGTGAGGTGGGGGGCGAGGGCGGCGCGGGCTTCGGGGTGGAAGGTGAGGGCGGCGGGGGTGCGGGTGTCGAGCAGGCCGGCGGTGAGGACTTCGGCGAGGTCGTCGGTGTCGGCCTCGGGGACGGCTTCCTGCCGGACCAGACGCAGCAGCGGGAGGCTGAGGCGGCTGAACGGGCTGCACAGGGCGGCGAGTCGGCGGGCGGCGGGGGTGGCGGTGTGCAGGAATGCGGCGGCCCGGCGGGCGGGGTCGTCGTCGGGGGTCTCGTCGGTGGCGAACGGCGAGGTGAGGGTGCCCGCGGCGGGGACGAGGACGGCGTCGTGGCCGGCGGGGGCGCCGCGCATCATGGCGTCGGCCCAGCGGCGCAGCGCGTGCGAGGTGAGGGACGGGGTGGGCAGTGGCACCCAGTCGGCGTCGGGGCCGAAGGTGGCGGTGAGCATCAGCGGTACGGCGTGGGCGAGTTCGGTGTTGCGAGCGTCGGGTCGGCGGTGGCGGACCCGGACGGCGGGGAGGTCGAGGGCGGTGCGGTGGCGCAGGCGTCCGGGCAGCGGGTTGAGCAGGGCGACGGGGCCGTGGGCACCCCAGGTGTGCAGCAGTTGCCAGATGGCGGGGGTGCGCCAGTACGGGCCTGCGCAGTCGGTCAGGACGAGGAGGAGCCGGCGTTGCTGCGGCAGTCGGGCCGGCGGGACGGGGCGGCCGCGGGTGTCGGTGACGGTGGGGTGGGGGTCGAGGTCGAGGTGGAGCCGCCGGACCCGGCGGAAGGCGCCGAGTCCGGTGAGCAGGGCGGTGAACTCGTCGAGGGTGTCCTGCCAGATCTCCATGGTGGGGCTGCGTTCGACGAGCACGACGACCTCGAACCACCGTTCGGGCGTGGGGCCGAGTACGGGCAGGAGTTCGCCCGTGCGGGTGTACGCGGTGACGGTCGCGTCGAGGTCGACGGTGCGCCGGGGGCCGTGCGGGTAGCGGCGTTTGAAGGGGCGCAGGGCGCGGCCGGCGTCCAGGGCGTGCGGGAGGGCCCGGGCGGCGGCGACCTCGACGCGGGGCGCGGCGGGGTCGCTGGTCGGCGGTTCGTACAGCGGGGTGGCGGGCCGGTTCTCGGGCTCCTCGGGCGGTGCCTCGACAGCGGCGGAAGCTGCGGGGGCGGCAGGAGCGGGGACCGAGAACGAAGACGGAACAGACGGGTCGGACAACGAAACCGGCGGGCCGTCGGGCACCAGACCGGCTGCGAGCCAGAGTGCGTCCGCCACCGCCGCGCCGTCGGTGTCGGGCGGCAGCCGCGCGGTCAGCTTCGCCACCAGCTCGGCGGTGAAGTCACGCACCGGACAGGTCCCGGAGCATCAGGTCGAGCAGCCTGCTGCGGCGCTCGCCGGTCGGGGCGTCGGCGTCGGTCACCAGGCGTACGGCGTTGAGGAGTTGGTCGATCGCCAGCTGGTCGCCGCGGGCGACTCGCCCGGCGAACCGGGTGATGAGTTCGTCGGCGTCGGGCGGCAGCGGCGTCCCGCCCAGTCCGAGGTGGCCCTGGACGGCGCGGCGCAGTGTGTCGGCGGTGGGCCTGGGCATGTCGTAGCGGATGCAGCGGCGCAGGAACGGTGCGGGGAAGTCCCGTTCGCCGTTGCTGGTCATGACGATGAACGGGAAGGTGGTGCACTGCACCCGGCCGTCCTCGATCTCGGCGGTGTCGGTGGACACCCAGGTGCTGACGGCCAGTCGGCCTGCGGGCTGCCGGACGAGTTCGGGGATCTCGAAGGTGCCGGTCTCCAGGACGTCGAGCAGGTCGGCGGGCAGGTCGATGTCGCTCTTGTCGATCTCGTCGATCAGCAGCGCCCGGGGGCGCTCGCTGGGCAGCAACGCCGTTCCCAGTGGGCCGAGTTTGAGGAAGGACTCGATCGGGGTGGCGTCGCGTTCGGTGGCTTCGCCGATCCGCAGGGCGTGGATGTGGCCGAGTGCGTCGTAGCGGCACAGCGCGTCGGGGAGGGTGCTGCGGGAGGTGATGTGCCATTTCAGGACGGGGCCGAGCCGCAGTTCGGCGGCGACCTGTTCGATGACGGTCGACTTGCCGGTGCCGGCGCTGCCGGTGATGAGCAGTGGGCGGTGCAGGTAGAGGGCGGCGTTGACGGCGTCGGTGAGGCCCTCGGGCGGCAGGAAGGCGCGGTACGGCTGGTGGGTGCCGAGGCGGCGCCAGGGCGGCGGGGGTGCGAGTGTCACGTCGCGAGGCTCGCCGTCGCCGCGGTAGTAGCTGTTCCAGGACATCAGGTGCTCCTCGGGGCGGGTACGGCAGCGGGCACGGCGTTGAGTGCAGCGGCCGGTGCGGTGTTGAGTGCAGCGGCGGGTAGGACGGCTGGTGCGGCGGTGCGCTGGTGCTGGTCGTAGCGGGCGCAGAAGTCGAGCCACTCGACGTCGTGCCAGGCGGTGCGCAGTTCGGCGAGGCGGACCAGGTGGGCGTCGGTGACGGGGTCGGTCGGCGCGAGGTCGGCGCGGCCGGTGAGCACCCGGCGGTAGGCGGCGCCGAATCCGGCGGGCAAGCCGTCCCACAGGTGCCTCAGGCAGTCCCAGTCGGCAGTCGAGGGCGGGGTGTCGGCGCGCGGCCACAGGACGATCGGGGCGTACGGCAGGAGGGCTTCGACCAGGTCGCGGACGGCGGTCGGGGCGGTGGCCCGGTCGGTGAGCAGGACAGCGGGCCGGTAGCGGCCCCGGCGCAGGTCCGCGCGCAGGGTGTCGAGGGGGGTCGCGGCGGGGTCGACCCTGGAGAGGTGCGGGCCTTGGCCGCACGGGGCGCGCCGCAGCTCTTCGAGTTGGGTTCGGGCCTTGCGGTTCATGCCGCGCAGGTAGCCGGGTTCGACCAGCCGGCCGGCCCAGCGCAGTGCCACCGTGTGGTCGACGCCGAGGTGGTACTGGCCCGTGAGGGCCTCCTCGGGGTGCCAGTCGAGCAGGACGGGGGCGTTCACCACGAGGTCGATCGAGCCGATCGGGCCGGTCGCGGACGGCAGGCTCTCGGCCCAGTCGATGACGTCGGCCAGCGTCCCCTCGACGCCCGCCTGGTCGGGCGGGCAGGCGAAGTGCCGGTGGTCGACGCAGGCCGCTCCGGCGCGCACGCACACCGAGAGCGAGTCGGGCCAGTCGATCTGGGCGGCGTCCAGGCTGACCACCAGTCGGCGTTCGGACGCCTTCGCCCGGTGCGCGGTGTACCGGGCCAGGGCGTCGTTGAGGGCGATCTCGGCTTCGTTGTCGCGCGCCCAGTCGCCGATCAGCGCGTCCCGGGGGTCGCGGCCGCAGGCGTGGGCGGCGGCGACCAGGTACCAGGCGAGCGCGCCGTGCCGAGAGGCCGTGGCGGGTGCCAGCACAACCGCGTCCTCCAGCAGGTACTGGAGCAGCGCACGGTCACCGAGCCCCTCGGGCGGCTCGACCCGGCCGGGCCGGTCCCCGAGCCACTGCCGGTTGAACTCGGCGGCGAGCACCCGCAGTTGGTCGGTGGTCAGGGAGGCTCCGGCGATCTCGACCAGCACGTCGGCGGCGTCCATGGCGGCGAGGAGGTCGTCGGCCGCGTCGTGCACCGACCAGACCTCGGCTGCCGCGGCCCGGTCGGCGAGCGCGGCGAGGCCGTCGCGGGTGTGCGGCGGCGGGCCGGGCGGCGCCTGCGGCCACGTGCGCAGGGCGGCGGCGAGGACCTCGGTGCCCAGGGTGCCCGCCCTGCCGCCCGGCGGCCGGGCCGAGCGGCGGTTGCGGGCGAGCCAGAGTCCGCCGTCGGTCCCGTTGTAGGAGAAGTCGGCGGCCAGTTGGCGGTCCAGGGCGTCGCGGATGTGCGGGGCGAGCGTCCCGACCCGCAGCAACTCCCCTTCGCCCGGGAGCCCTTCGGCGAGCAGGGCGGCGAGGCGTCGGCTCAGCGCCAGGCCGAAAGCCCGTTCGTGGGCGGCGCAGGCAGCCAGTACGGCGACCTGCTTCGCGCCGACCCCGAAGCCGCCGATCAGGCTGCCGGTGTCGGGGAGGCCGGCCGCCGCGTGGCAGGTGTCGATCAGCACCATCAGCCCGGCGAGGCCCGAGTGGTCGGCGGCCAGCTCGACCAGGTGGGCGACGTCCACGCAGTCCAGGCTCTGGCCGTCCTTGCTGTCGGCCACCATGTAGCGGAGCTTGCCGGCGACTTGGCCGTGGCCGAGGAAGGCCAGCACCAGGGTGGCCCCGGCTTCTCCGGCGGCCGCGACCGCGGACCGCACGGCGCTGTCGACCTCCGCGCGCAGCACCCGGCCGGAGCGCAGGTGGACGGTGTTCAGGCCGGGGCTGTCGGTGCAGCCGCCGATCGCCGGGTCGGTCAGCACGGCGTGCAGTTCGCCCGCCGCCGCCTCCAGGCCGTCCAGCTTGTTCTCCGCGCCGTCCGACTGGGTGGCGATCAGCAGCAGGTGCCTGGGCGGCGACTGATCAGGGCTCACCTGGGGGCGGCCAGGGCCGCCAGGGCGCGCATCACCGGTTCGGCGACCTCGGCGCGGCGCAGGTAGGTGGTGGCGTCGTGCGGCCACAGGGTGGCCGACTCCATCCGGTCGGAGAGTGGCTGGACGCCGCGGCTGTTCGGCGCCATCGCCTTGGCGAGCCGCCGCTTCGGGACCACCAGGTCGTCGCTGTCGCGGAAGTCCGCCCAGGCCTCGACCGCCTCCGGGGTGGCCGGCGGCCGGGGGCGCAGCAGCGGCCACACCACGGCGTGGGTGGTGATCGGAGATCCGAGCGTGACGAACAGCGGTACGGCGCCCGGGTATTCGGCCAGCGCCTCCAGGGCGACGACCGTGCCGAGCGAGTGCGCCACCACGATCGCGGGCCGGGCCGGGTCCAGGCAGGCCAGCACCCGGTCGCGGACGCGCTGGTCCAAAGTCCTTCCTGCGGCGTCGGGTTGGCGCCGGTGGAGGTAGCGGCCCGGCTGGGAGACGATGCTGAGCAGCTTCTGCCGGCTGAGCGCCCGCAGGCCCACGTTCAGCCCGGGGACGGCGGCGAGCGCGGCGACGCCCGCGGCCACCGTCCTGGCGACGTTCCCGACGCCCTGCGCCTGCTCGTCCGGGCCGAGTTGGGCCCGGATCCGACTCAGGGCGCGGTTGCCGCGGTGCTCGGGCAGTTCGAGGAGTTCCTCGACGAACTCGGCCAGCAGGCCGAGCGTGATCGCGCCCTGTTCCTCGTCCCATTCCTCCGGCCCGCCCGCGCCCTGGGCGTCGTCGGCGTAGAACAGGTCGCCGTAGTGGGCGAACGCGGCGTCGGCGGACCAGTCCATGGTCAGCGCGGAGATCTCTTCGGCGTAGCCCGCCGCGCGGGCCCCGTCCGCCAACGCCCGCTTCCACTCGGCGAGTTCCGCCTCGGGGTCGCGCGGCCGGCCGATCCCGTGCACGAACACCAGCTGCGGCTTGACCTGATCGACTGCCACTGCCCGCCCCCACTCACCAGCCCGGCTCCGACACTCGCGCCTGCGAGGAGTGCCACGGTACCAACTGGCGGGGTGCGCCCGGAAACTGACGATGCGGGGACAGGCTGTTCAGCCTTCGGCGGCCGCCGATTCGGCCTTCTGCTTCGCCGCGCGGCCCATCGCCGCCAGCACCTCGCGCAGTTGCGTGCGGAGGGATTCGTCCGTCACTCGGCCGTTCTTGATCTTGGTGCCGACGGACGGGATGGACAGGGATTCGGGGAGGACGTCGGCGCCCATCATCCGGAGTGTCTCGGTGGTCCAGGCGCGGGCGCGTTCGCCGCCGGTGGTGGCGGGGGAGGCAGTGATGACGGCGACCGGTTTGTCGACGAGCTGGCCGCCGCCGACGATCCATTCGAGGGCGTTCTTGAGGACGCCCGACATGCCGGCGGCGTATTCGGGGCTGGTGATCAGGACGGCATCGGCGTCGGCGAGTCGGGCGCGGAAGGCGAGGACGGCGGCAGGCGGGGCGGCGAGCTCGACGTCGTGTTCGAACCACGGGAGGGCGCGGAGGTCGTCGAAGAGGGTCAATTCGATGCCAGGGTCGCACAGTTCGGCGGCGTTGAGCGCGACCGCGCGGTTGTACGATCCCGCGCGCAGGCTTCCGACGATTGCCACGAACTTCAACTGAGGCCCCCGATTCCGAACGGTTTCCGACGATCGCTGCAACACGCCGTCGGCGCACCCGGATTCCCGGCGCCGGGTGGTCGGGCCGCGTGGGCCGGGAGCCGGTTGCCGATGGCGGCTGCGCGGGGCCCGGGCCGCGCAGGCAGTCAGTGGCTGCTGCCCGCAGGGGCCGGGGAGGCCGCGCGGTCGCTGCCGGGGGAACCCGGGGTGGCGGTGGTGCGGAGGATCCCGGCGGTGGCGGCGGTGGCGGCGCACATCAGGGTGAGCAGCAGGAAGGTGTGGTCGAGGGCGGTGAGGTGGGTGAGCCAGCCGATGACGGCGGGTCCGGCGAGCATGCCGAGGTAGCCGAGTCCGGCGACGCGGGAGACGTTGGCGCCCGCGGCGGCAGGGTCGGCGTGGCCGGCGGCGCTGAGGAGTTGGGGCACGCAGCCGGACAGGCCGAGGCCGAACAGCGCCCAGCCGAGGAACGCGGCCCACACCCACGGGGTGAGCGCGGCGATGGTGATGCCGACGGCGCGGTGGCCGCGCCGTGGCGCAGGACGGCGGTCGGGCCGTGGCGGCTGACGATCCGGTCGGCGAGCAGGCGTCCGGCCGCCCCCGCGCCACCGAAGGCGCCCTCACCTGCCCCCTCGCCCTCGCCCTCGCTTCGATCAACGCCCTGCGCTTCGACACCGCCGTCCTCAGCTGCTGCGCCCTGAGCGCCGCCGACGGCCTGACCGCCTACGACCTCGATGACGCCACCGTGAAGAAGGCCGCGATGGCCGCCGCCCGCCGCACCCTCGTGGCCGCGTCCGCCGGCAAGCTCGGCCGCACCGCCTTCGCCCGCGTCGCCCCGCCGCGAGCCTGCACATCCTCGTCACCGACACCGACGCCCCCGCCGCCGCACCCCTCCTCCCGGTGAGCGGGGAGGAAGGGTGCGGCGGTCGGGTGTTCAGGTGGCCAGGAAGCGTTCGTGGAAGACCTGGCAGTCGGGGGCGGCGCGGCGGACCGCGTCGACCATGGGCGGGGGGCCGCAGACGTAGAGGTCGGGGGCCGGGCCGGTGTGGGCGGAGAGCGCCCGGGCGAGCAGGTCGGCGGGGGTGCCGACCGGGCCGGTCCAACCGGGGTCGGCCTCGCGAACGGTGAACTCGTACTGGAAGGACGGGAGTTCGGCGGCGACCGCCTTGAGTTCCGGGTCGCCGAACAGGTCCGCGGGGGTGTTGGCTCCGAGGAAGAGGCGGGCCGGTTGCGGGTCCTGCCACTCGGCCATCTGGCGGGCCATGGCGAGCAGCGGGGCCAGGCCGGTGCCGCCGGCGAGCAGCCAGCGGGGGCGCAGGCCGGTCTCGTGGAGGCCGAAGGCACCCTGCGGGCCGTGGACGGTCAGCGGGTCGCCGGGGCGGACTCGTTCGGCGAGCGGGCCGGAGAACGCGCCGTCCGGGCGGAGTCGGATGTAGAACTCCATCCGGCCTTCCCAGTTGCCGGTGTTGGCGAGCGAGTAGGCGCGGCGGGCCCCGGTGCCGGGCAGTTCGAGTTCGACGAACTGGCCGGCGTCGAACTGGCAGTCGGGGCTGTCGGTGAGGGTGACGACGAGGCGGACGGTGTCCCGGGCGACGGTGGTGATCGACTCGACCTCCGCCGCCCGTTCCGGCACGCCGCCGTACAGGATCCGCGACTGCGGGTAGGGCAGTTCGGCGGTGAGCGGCCCGCACGGGACGGTGCGGCACAGCAGCACGCCGCCGTGCGGGAGTTCGTCGGGCGGCAGCGCCAGTGCGCTGTGCGGACCGAGGTCGTACTCGCCGGAGGTGACGGTGGCGTGGCAGGAGCCGCAGGTGCCCTGCTTGCAGGAGGCGGGCAGCGCGGCCCCGGCCTCGGCGGCCGCCTCCAGCACGGTGCCGCCGGGCGGGCAGCACAGCTCCAGGCGGGCGCCGTCGGTGGTGGTGAGGACCACCTGGTGGCCGGTCACTGCCCGGCCGGTTCGAGCGCGGCGGCGAGGTCCGCGGCCGGGTCGCCGATCACCCGCAGGTCGAAGCGCTGCACCAGGGCGTCGACCAGGTCGGGCGTGAGGAAGCCGGGCAGCGTCGGGCCGAGGTGGATGTTGCGGATGCCGAGGGCGAGCAGGGCGAGCAGCACGGCGACGGCCTTCTGCTCGGTCCAGGAGAGCACCAGGGTCAGCGGCAGGTCGTTCACCTCGCACTCGAAGGCCTCCGCCAGTGCGACGGCGATCCGGATCGCGGAGTGGGTGTCGTTGCACTGGCCGAGGTCGAGCAGCCGCGGGATGCCGCCGATCTCGCCGAAGTCGTGCCCGTTGAAGCGGTACTTGGCGCAGCCGAGGGTGAGCACCATGGTGTCGGCGGGCGCGCCGACCGCGAACTCGGTGTAGTAGTCGCGTCCGGGGGTGGGCCCGTCGCAGCCGCCGACCAGGAAGAAGTGCCGGATCGCACCGCTGCGGACGGCGGCGGTGACGCGGTCGGCGACGGCGAGGACGGCGTCGGCGCCGAAGCCTACGGTGAGCAGCTTCTCGGGCGCGGGCTCCGGTTCGGCAGGGAAGCCGGGCAGCGCGCGGGCGGCCTGCAGGACGGGGGTGAAGTCGCCCTCGGAGAGGTGGCGGACGCCGGGCCAGCCGACGGGGCCGGTGGTGAAGATCCGTCGGCGGTAGCTGACGTGGGGTTCGATGATGCAGTTGGAGGTCATCAGGATCGGGCCGGGGAACGCGGCGAACTCGCGCTGCTGGTCCTGCCAGGCGCCGCCGTAGTTGCCGACCAGGTGCGGGTGGGCCTTCAGCAGCGGGTAGGCGTGCGCGGGCAGCATCTCGCCGTGGGTGTACACGTTGATGCCCTGGCCGGCGGTCTGCTCCAGCAACTGCTCCAGGTCGTGCAGGTCGTGGCCGCTGACCAGGATCGCCTTGCCCTCGACGGACGTGGTGCGCACCGCGGTGGGCTGCTGGGGTCCGTACGCGCCGGTGTTGGCGGCGTCCAGGAGTTCCATCACGGTCAGGTTGAGCCGGCCCAGTCCGACGGCGCGCTCCAACAGCTCGGCGGCGTCGGTGGGTTCGCCCGCGAGGTAGGCGAGGGCGTCCTCCACCCCGGCGAACACCTCGGCGCTCTCCTTGCCGAGGACGTGCGCGTGGTGGGCGTACGCGCAGATGCCCTTCAGTGCGTAGAGGTGCAGCGAGCGCAGGCCGACCACGTCCGGTCCGACCAGGGCCAGGCCAGCGTCCACCCGGACGTCGGCGGCCTGCTTCAGCAGCGCGTCCGGGTCGGCGGCGGGCTGCCAGGCGGCGGGGCCGGTCAGTTCGCGCGGTTCGCGGCCGGCGGCGCGGGCGGCCTGCTCGTAGGCGGCGCGGGCCCGGTCGCGGTGGGCGACGGCCTGCTGGATCATGGCGCCGAACCGGGACGGGTTGAAGTTGACGTTGGTCAGCGTGGTGAATACCGAGTACAGCAGGAACCGGTCCGCCTCGTCGTCCGCCGCCCCGAGCGCCCGTGCCTCGGCGGCGTACTGGGCGACGCCCTTCGCCGCATGGATCAGCAGGTCCTGCAGATCGGAAGTCGCGGCGTCCTTGCCGCAGTTGCCGATCGCACCCGCGCACCCGGGAACCGTCCCGGTACGGTCGGTCTGCTCGCACTGGTAACAGAACATGCGGTCCTCCTGGACTCCGTACACCTCGCCCTGGCGCCGACGGGCCCCACGCAACAGGCGTGCCTTCACGCTACGAACCCGCGGCCCGCCCGACCCAGGACCCGTACGTCCTCCCGCCCGGGGCCATCGGTCCCCGCTCCCCCGCCCTCGCCGGGACTCAAGTCCCTTGCCCCGCCCGCCGATCGCCTCCGTCGGATTCGTTCGGGTTCGTTCGGGGCTGTTCTGGGCCGTTCGTTACCGCTCGGTGAACAGCGTTGTGCGCGGTCTCGGCACGGGGTTACGGTGCGACGGAGGCAGCAGCAGCAAAAGCGGCGAGGGCGGAGGAGGTGGCGGCGGTGCGGTTCGGAGACGTTGGTCGGCCGGGCGCCGTCGCCCGCCCGGGCTGGGTGCTGGCCGCCCGACTGCACATCGATCTGCTGCGGGTGACCACCGCGCTCTGTCCGGCGCCCGCGGTCGCCGTCCGATCCGTCGCCACCGCCTGATCCGTCGTCACCGTCCGATCCTCGCCGCGCCCGGGCGTTCCTTCGCGTTGCTGCCGCCCCGTGGCCGGCGTGCCGTCACCTTCCTCCTGAACAGGAGCGGTTCGCCATGCCCGAGAACACGTCCACACCCCTGCACCTGGCCGTCGCGCTGGACGGCGCCGGCTGGCACCCCGCCGCGTGGCGGGAGCCGGAGGCCAGGCCGGCGGAGTTGTTCACCGCCCGGTACTGGGCCGACCTGGCCGCCGAGGCCGAGCACGGGCTGCTCGACCTGCTGACCTTCGAGGACGGCCTGAGCCTCCAGTCCGACGACCCGTTCGCGCCGGACGCCCGCACCGACCGGGTGCGCGGGCGGCTGGACTCGGTGCTGGTCGCGGCCCGGATCGCCCCGCTGACCCGGCACATCGGCCTGGTGCCGACGGCCGTCGTCCCGTTCACCGAGCCGTTCCACCTGTCCAAGGCGGTGGCCACCCTCGACTTCGTCAGCTCCGGGCGGGCCGGCCTGCGGGTGAAGGTCTCCGCCCGCCCCGACGAGGCCGCCCACTTCGGCCGCCGCGAGGCCGCCCTGCTGCGCCTGGACGAACCCGACACCCCGCAGAAACTGGCCACCCTCGCCGAGGAGTTCGGCGAGGTGGCGGACTACGTCGAGGTGCTGCGCAGGCTGTGGGACAGCTGGGAGGACGACGCGGAGATCCGCGACGCCGGAACCGGCCGCTTCGTCGACCGCGCCAAGCTGCACTACATCGACTTCACCGGGTCGCGGTTCAGCGTCCGCGGCCCGTCGATCACCCCGCGCCCGCCGCAGGGCCAGCCGATCGTCGCCTCCGTCGCCCACCGCACCGAGCCCTACCAACTCGCCGCCCGATCCTCCGACTTGGCGTTCATCACCCCGCACACGCCGCACGACGCCCGGGCCGCGCTGGCCGAGATCCGCGACGCGCAGCAGGCCGCCGGGCGCGGCGACGAGACCGTGCACGTCTTCGCCGACCTGGTGGTGTTCCTGGACGATCGGCCCGGCGCGGCCGCCGACCGGCTGGCCCGGCTGAACGACTCGGCCGGCGCCGAGTACCGCAGCGACGCCCGGATCTTCACCGGGACGCCGGGCGAACTCGCCGACCTGGTCGAGGAGTTGGCGGCCACCGGCCTGACCGGCTTCCGGCTGCGCCCGGGCGCGCTGCCGTACGACCTGGAGCGGATCACCCGCGGCCTGGTGCCGGAGCTCCAGCGACGCGGCCGGTTCCGCACCGCCTACGAGGCGTCCACGCTGCGCGGCCTGCTCGGCCTGCCGCGCCCCGCCAACCGCTACGCCGACACCGACACTGTCGGCCCGGCCGCCACCGTCTGACGCCCCGGAAGGATCGCCCCGTCATGACCAGCAGCAGCAAGCCCGTCAAGCAGATCCACCTCGCCGCGCACTTCCCGGGCGTGAACAACACCACGGTGTGGAGCGACCCGGCGGCCGGGAGCCAGATCGAGTTCTCGTCCTTCGCGCACTTCGCGCGGACCGCCGAACGCGCCAAGTTCGACTTCCTGTTCCTCGCCGAGGGCCTGCGGCTGCGCGAGCAGCACGGGCGGATCTACGACCTGGACGTGGTCGGCCGGCCGGACACGTTCACCGTGCTCGCGGCGCTCGCCGCCGTCACCGACCGGCTCGGCCTGGCCGGCACCATCAACTCGACGTTCAACGAACCGTACGAGGTGGCACGGCAGTTCGCCTCACTGGACCACCTCTCCGCGGGCCGCGCGGCATGGAACGTGGTGACCTCCTGGGACGCGTTCACCGGCGAGAACTTCCGCCGCGGCGGGTTCCTGCGCGAGGAGGACCGGTACGCGCGGGCCCGGCAGTTCCTGGAGGCGTCCTGGCAGCTGTTCGACTCCTGGCACGGCGACGAGCTCCTCGCCGACCGCGCGTCCGGAAAGTTCCTGAACGACCCGGACGCGGGCCGATTCGCCTACCGGTCCTCGGAGTTCGACATCTCCGGCCGGTTCGACGTGCCGCGCGCACCGCAGGGACGTCCGGTGATCTTCCAGGCGGGCGACTCCGACCAGGGCCGCGAGTTCGCCGCCGCGTCCGCCGACGCGATCTTCTCCCGACACGGCACACTGTTCGCCGGGCAGGCGTTCTACGCGGACGTCAAGGGCCGGCTGGCCCGGTACGGTCGGCAGCGGGACGAGCTGAAGATCCTGCCCTCGGTGACGTTCGCACTCGGCGACACCGACGTCGAGGCGCACGAGCGGGCCGCCCTGATCCGCCGTCAGCAGGTGAGCGGGCAGACCGCGATCCGGCTGCTGGAACAGGTGTGGAACCGCGACCTGTCCGACCTCGACCCGGACGGCCCGCTCCCCGCGCAGGACCCGCTGATCGGCGAACACACCATCGCCCGGGGCCGCGCCTCGGTCCGGATGACCCGCGACCCGCTGGCCGTCGCCAACGAGTGGCGGGCGCTCGCCGGGACCAAGCGGCTGTCCGTCCGCGAGCTGATCATCGAGGTGACGGGCCGCCAGTCGTTCATCGGCACCCCGGCCCGGGTCGCCGAGGAGATGAACCGCTTCGTCCAGGAGGACGCTAGCGACGGCTTCATCCTCGCCCCGCACCTCACCCCCACCGGCCTCGACGAGTTCGCCGACAAGGTCGTCCCCCTCCTCCAGGAACGCGGCGTCTTCCGCACCGAGTACCAGGGCGACACCCTCCGCGACCACCTCGGCCTGGCCGCCCGTTGAGCCGATCCGTTGAGCCGATCCGTTGAGCCGATCCGTTGAGCCGATCCGTTGAGCCGCCCGGCACCGGGCTCGGGCGTCACGTGGACCGGGCGTCACGTCGGTGTTGATCCGTTGTTGATCGGCGGGGGACAGCATGGTGGACGTGCCGGTCCCGGGGGTGGGTTCGAGGGGTGATCGGCCGTCAGTTTCGGCGCGGCTCCCGATGCGGGGCCGCCGGGATCACGGGGTGGAACCGATCATGCGTGTCCGTCAGCTGTCCGCCGCCACCGCCGTGGTGGCGGCCCTGGGCGTGTCCCTCACCGCGTGCGCCGAGGAGCGGCCGTCCGGTCCGGTCGCCCCGGCCGCGCCCGCGGTGCCCGTCGCGGCAGAATTGCAGGTCTCGCCCGTCCTGGAGACCCAACCCGCCGCCCCCGCCGGGGCCGGGACGCGCCGGTGCACGGCGGCTGATCTGCGGGCGACGGTGTCGGCGGGTTCGGTGGCGGCGGCCTCGGACGGGCCGGTGGTGGAGCGGATCGAACTCGCCAACCGCAGTGCGGCCACCTGCACCCTCCAGGGCTTCCCGGGCATCGACCTGGTCAGCGACGGAACCACCTGGAGCCTGCCCCGGGCCCGGACGTCACAGACCCGGACGGTGACCCTGCCGCCCGGCGGGACGGCGTCCGTGCTGATCGACTACCTGCCCTACCGGGGACGCGGGCAGCGCGGCCAGGCCGAGTTCAAGGTGACCTCGATGGTGCTGACCCCGCCGGACGACACCGGGCACCTCACCGTCCACTGGGAGGGCGCCAACCCGCAGGACCGCCGCTCCGCACCGCAGCCGGGCACCCAGGTCCGCCCGATCACCGCCGGCCGCTGAGGCAGCCGGCCACGGCGGCGATCACTCGTCGGACGGCCCCTGCGACTCGTCGGTGTCCGCGGGCGGGTCCGGGGGCTCGTCCGTGCGCACGGAGGGGGCCTGCGGGTCGGGGCGGACCGCGCCGAGGATCGGCAGCATGGGGACGGGGGCGAGCTTGATCACCGTCCCGGTGTGCGGGGCGTGCACGACGGTGCCGCCGCCGAGGTAGAGGGCGATGTGGCCGGCGTCGTTGTCGTAGACGACCAGGTCGCCGGGGCGCAGCTCGCGCAGCGGGATCCGCTTGAGCGCCGCCCACTGCTCCTCGCTGGTGCGCGGGATGCTGACGCCGGCGGACTGCCAGGCCTGCGAGGTGAGGCCGGAGCAGTCGAACGCGTCGGGACCGGTGCCGCCCCACAGATAGGGCTTGCCGAGCTGGGCGAGGGCGTAGGCGATGGCCTGGCGGCCGGCCTCGGACGCGCTGCCGCCGGGGCCGAACGTCCCGGCGGCGAGCATCTCCTCGCGGGCCTGGTCGGCGCGGTCGCTCTCCAGCTGCTCCAGCAGGTCCAGTTGGTCGGCGGGAGTGGATTCGAGCAGTTGGGCGGTGCGGTCGGCCGCGCTGCGGGCCGCGTCCAGGGCCCTCTGGGCGTCCTGCGAGGCGGTGGCCGCCGCCTGTTCGGCCTGCCGGGCCTGCTCGGCGGCCAGCACCAGCCGGGCTCGGGCCTCGTGCAGCCCACCGAGCACCTCGGCGGCGGTGTGGGTCTGCTCGAACGCCCGCCACTGGCGGCCGAGGAACTCCTCCGGATTGCCGGAGAGTAAGAGTCGGGCGACCGGGCCGAGCGAGCCCAGCGAACCGTTGCGGTACAGCTCGCCGACCAGTCGCGCGGCCTGCAGTTCGGCCTCCGCGACCCGGGCCCGTTCACGCTCGGCGTCGGCTTCGGCGTCCGCCGACTCCCGTTTCCTCCGGTCGAGTTGGAGATCGGCGGCGGTGAACCGCTGCTCCGCGGTCTCGGCGGCGTGCCGGGCGCCCGCGAGGTCGCGGCCGAACTCTTCGAGCGCCGAACCGGCGGTCATGTCCTCGGGCGGCGGCGGTTCCGCCCCGGCGGCCACCGCGTCGGGCGGCGGTTCCGGGTCCGCGGCGGCGGGCGCGACGGCCGTGACCAGCAGTGCCACGGCCAGCGGAAGCGCCGCCATCCGCCAGGACCGGGGGATGCCACGGACCATGGGAGTCCACCGTCCTCGCTCACATGCATCGGATGCGCCACGCACCGACCGGATCCGCCGGCCGCCGCACATCCGTCGGATGATCGGAACCCCGCCACTGTGGCATCCGCCCCGCCCACTCCCCCGCAACCCGGACCCGAACGACGCGCACCTCACCCGCCCGGCGCAGCACCGACCGCCCCCGCCGAGGCCCGGGCGGGTCCGCGGCGGTGATTGCGGCCCGTTCCGGCCCGCAGCATCATGAGGGAAATCGATGACGTGCCGGGCTGGCTGAGGGGCTTTCATGAACGTCGGCATCACGCACCTGCGCGCCGTCCTCGCCGTCCTCGACAGCGGCAGCTTCAGCGGCGCGGCGGACGAGCTCGACGTCAGCCAGTCCGCGGTGTCGCACTCGGTGGCCGCGCTGGAGCGTTCGCTCGGCGCCTCCCTCCTGGTGCGCACCGGCCGGCCCCGCCCCACGGCGTTCGGCGAGCAGATCCTCGTCCCGGCCCGGCAGGCCGTGGCCGCGCACGCGGCGATCTGCGAACTGGCGGCCCGGCGCAACCGGCAGCCGTCCGGGACGGTGCGGCTGGCCGCCCCGCCGACGGCCTGTCAGGGCGTTCTGCCGACCCTCCTGCAGCGCTGGCGGGAGGCGTTCCCGCAGTTGAACGTGGTGCTCCTGGAGGGCGACGACGGCGAGGTCGAGGAGTGGCTGCGGCGCGGCGCCGTCGAGCTCTCGGTCCTGGTCGGCCCGCCGTCCGAGCAGGGCGTCCTGCTGTCCACCGACGCCTTCCAGGCGCTGCTGCGACGGGACCACCCGCTCGCCGCCGAGCCGCGGATCGACGTCACCGACCTCGACGACGACCCGCTGATCCTGTCGACCGGGGGCTGCGAGAAGTACGTCCGGCAGGCGTACCGGCTGGCGCGCAGGCCGCTGCCCGGGGCGCATCGGGTCCGGGACATGGGGACGTTGCTCACCATGGTCCGCAGCGGAATCGGCGTGTCGATCGTGCCCGGGCTGACGGCAACGATGCTGGACCACCGGCTGGTCATGGTGCCGCTGGCGCAGCGCGTCACCCGCAGCCTCACCCTGACCGGCCCGGCGGACCGCCCCTGGCATCCGCTGGCCGACGTCCTCACCGCCTGGTGCCGCCGGCATCCGACGGACGGTCAGGACACGGGTCCCCTGGATCTCCCGCTGCCGGTGCGGACCCGGCCGCTCGACCCGCGGCCCACCGTCGACGCCGACGGCCACCGCGAGGCCCCCGTCACCGCCTGAGTCTCCCCTCGGGCTCCGCGACGGAGGCTGCGGGCTGCCCGGACGTCCCGGACGCCGGCGGGCGGGGGCGGCCCGGCGCCCGGGTGAGCAGGACGCCCGCGACCACCAAAACGGCGCCGGCCGCGGTGTTCCAGCTCAGCGGCTCCGACAGCAGCAGGGTGCCGAACAGGGTCGACCACACGGGGATCACATAGGTGACCGTGGAGGCGATGGTCGGCCCGGCCTCCCGGATGAGGCGGAGGTTGAGGATGTAGGCCACACCGGTGCCCAGCGCGCCGAGGGCCAGCAGACCCACCGCGGCAGGCCGGCCCGGCCACCCGGGCGCCCCGGCCATCAAGGGCGCAGCGACGGACAACTCCGCTGTGGCGCAGATCAGTTGTGTGGTCGACAGGGCGACTGCGGAGCCCTGACGGCCCGCGAAGAACCGCCGGGTGTAGGCGAATCCGGCCCCGTAGCACAGCGTCGACCCCAGACAGGCGGCGGCGCCCGTCAGTGTCGCGTCGCCCAGCCCCTGCCAGATGCCCAGCACCACCAGCACCCCGCAGAAGCCGGTGAACAGACCGACCAGCCGACGCGACGTCAACTGCTCCTGCGGAACCAGCAGCAGGACGAAGAACAGCGTGGTCAGCGGCGTCGTCGCATTGATCACACCGGCCAGCACCGAACTGACCTGCGTCTCACCGAAGGCGAGCAGCGCGAACGGCATCGAGTTCAGGAACAGCGCCACCACCAGCGCATGCCCCCACGTCGCCCGGTCCCGCGGCAGCCCCGAGCGCTGCACGGCCAGGATCGCCGCCAGGGTCAGCGCCCCGAACAGACACCGCCAGAACGCCACCCAGATCGGCGGAACCTCCGCGTTCACGGCCACTTTGATCAGGGCGAAGCTGGCCCCCCAGATGAGCGACAGGGCCAGGAAGCCCGCAATCCACCGGGCCGGAGCCGGGCCCGTCGATTCCGCGACCACTTCCGGTTTCTGCACCAAGTCCACTCCTCGCCTGGGCGTCGGGCGCTTCGGTCCCGCCAAGTGGTGCGATGATGCGACCGGCCGGAGGCGGGAGTCCAACAAGCGACATGCCTGAGCCATGAACGGCACTCATATCGAGCCGCCCGGCACCGGCCCCGGCCCGGCCGTGTGGGACGATCCCCCGCATGACGCACGATCCCCAGCCGCCGGCCCGCACGCACCTTCGCCTCCTGGCGGGCCACTCCAAGGGGGAGCCGGTGTTCGAAGTGCTGCCGGCGCTGTTCCTGGAGCCCGGCCTGTTCGAACTGGCCGGAAGCCCGGGGCTGACGCTCGGCTGCGCGGCCGGCGATGTGCTCCGGGTCGGCGACGACGGCCGGTTCACGGTGGTGGAGCCCGGCGGGAACCTGTGTGTTCAGGCGGCGAGGCGCGGCTGCTTCGCACCCGAGTCGCTCGCCGAACTCCGGGACGCGATCGGGGAGCTCGGGGGCATCGCCGAGGCCCCGTCGGACCTGCGCTTCGTCGTCGTCACCGTCGCCCTTGCGGCCGGTTTTCCCGCGGTCGAGCACGTCATGGACCGCTGGGCGGCCGGCATCGACGGGGCCGAGTGGTGGTTCGGCAACATCGACCACGACGAGCCCGTCGACGCCGCGCACTGACCGGGCCGGCGGGCGCCCAGGCACCCCGCCCGCTCAGCTGGCGGCCGGTTCCAGGACCTCCCAGCCCAGCTTGCGGGCCTGCGCGGCGACGGTGGCGAAGTCCTTGGCGGGGGCGAGTGCCGCGACCGTTTCGGGGGTGAGCGGAGCGCCTGTCAGGATCGCCGCCACCGCGTCCCGGGCGACGGGGCGTTCGAGGTAGTCCTCGGCGAAGACCACGTACGCCTCGGGGGTGCCGTCCGCGACGAGGTCGAACATCCAGTCGGCGCCGTCCCGCTCGCCGGGGGCGAACTCCACCGGGCCGCAGCGCCACGCGGTGTCGGCGGTCTCGCGCCAGACGCAGACCGTGGCGTCGAAGAAGTCCATGAACTGGAACTCCGGCGCCTGCGCGTAGTGGGCGAGCGAGGCCGGCAGTCCGTCGAGCAGGCCCGGCCAGTGCGCGCGTTCGGCCTCCCGCCACGGCGTGGCGTCGCTCTCGTGGTCGAACCCATGGAGGAACACCCCGGCCGCGTCGAACACGATCGCGTAGTGGTCGCCCGAGCCGTTGTCCATGGACGCCAGGTCCACGCCGTCCCGCCAGCCGGGCACGAACGTGTGCATGGGGGCGTAGTCGTCGAGGATCGCGTCGAGCAGGGCGATCGCCCGGCAGCGCGCGCGCAGTTCGGCGGGTTCGGGCAGCGAGGACAGCAGGTCGCGAACGGTCATGCCGCCCATTCAACCGCGCGCCGCCGACACCGCCGCGAACGGGCTGACCTGGCAGTTCGCCCCGCCCTGCCACAGGCCCGCACGGCAGGCCCGCGGTTACGGTGGGCGGATGACCGGTCGTCGGCGTCCGCGGTACCTGGGGGCGGCGGGCGCGTTCGCCGTCTGCATGGCGGGGACCACGCTGCCCACGCCGCTGTACGGGCTGTACCAGGAACAGATCGGGTTCTCCGAGCTGATGGTGACGGTGGTGTTCGCCGTCTACGCGCTGGGCGTGATCGGGGTGCTGCTGCTGGTCGGCAATGTGTCGGACGCGGTGGGGCGGCGACCGGTGCTGCTGTGCGGTCTCGGGTGTGCGGCGGGGGCGGCGGTCGCGTTCCTGGCCGAGCAGGGGCTGGCACTGCTGTTCGTCGGCCGGCTGCTGTCGGGTTTCTCCGCGGGTCTGTTCACCGGCACCGCCACCGCGTACGTGCTGGAGCTCGCCCCGCCCGACCGCAGGGCCCGGGCCGGGTTCGCCGCCACCGCCGCGAACATGGGCGGCCTCGGTCTCGGTCCGCTGCTGTCGGGGCTGCTCGCCGAGTACACCTCGCACCCGCTGACGCTGCCCTACCTGGTCCACCTGGCGCTGCTGGCGGTCTCGTTCGCCGTCACCTGGCTCCTTCCCGAGACGGTGGCCGGCGCCCGCCCGCTGCGCACCGCGCGGCCCCGGCGGCCGGACCTGCCGCCGCAGGTGCGCGGGGTGTTCGTCCCGGCGGGGATCGCCGCGTTCGCCGGGTTCTCGCTGCTCGGCGTGTTCACCTCGGTCAGTCCGGCGTTCCTCGCCGAGGACCTGGGCGTGCACAACCACGCCGCGGTCGGCGCGATCGTCTGCCTGGCCTTCTTCGCCTCGACGGCCGGTCAGCTCCTGGTTCCCCGGCTGGGCGCGGCCCGGGCCATCCCGCTGGGCTGCCTGGTCCTGATCGCCGGGCTCGGCCTGCTCGCCCTCTCCCTCGCCACCGGCACCCTGACGCCGCTCGTCCTGGCCGCCCTGGTCGGTGGCACCGGCCAGGGCATGGGCCTGCGCGGCGCGGTCGGCGAGGTCGCGGGCGCGGCCCCCGCCGAGCAGCGCGGCGGCGTGCTGTCCGCGCTGTTCGTGGTGGCGTACTTCGGCATCTCGATCCCGGTGATCGGCATCGGCCTGCTCGCCCGCCCCCTCGGCCTCACCCACGCGGGCCTGGTCTTCACCGCCTGCATGGCCGCCCTCGCAGCGGCCTCCGGCGCCTACCTGCTGCGCCGCCGGGTCTCCTGACCGGGCGTCGCACCAGGCGCGACGGCCCCTCGTCGGCTCCGCGGCCGGGACCCGACCTGCTGGACGACCCGTCGCCGCGATTCCCGGAGCCGACCCCGGACGCCCTCGCCCGCGGCCTCAGGCGGCCCGTCCGAAGCCGCCGGACGCGGCGGTGACCGACTGCGGGAAGGCGAAGACGCCGTCGGGGTCGTACCGGCGGGCGATCAGTTGCAGGCGCGGCAGGTTCTCGCCGTAGTAGGCACGGCCCCAGTCCGGGAGCGTGGCGTCGATGTAGTTGACGTACGCGCCGTGCGCGCCGAGGCCGGCCAGGCCGTCGCGGACGGCGTCGACCGCGGCCTTCACCCGGGCCTCGGTGGCGGGGGTGGCGGAGGCGTACACCTGGGCGCTGGCGAGCGAGTTGCGGTGCGGGAAGGCGGTGTCGCCCGGTCCGAGGTCGCCGACGGCGCCGCCGAGCGAGTCGAGCAGCAGGTCGATGCCGGTGTGGCCGGTCATCAGGTCGGTGACCTTCGCCGGGTCGATCGGCCGGGGTCCGAGCATGCGGGAGACGGCGACGAATCCGGTCCGGGTGAGCCGGCCGCCCTCCCAGGTGGGGTGGCACTGGGCGACGGTGTCCTTGGAGCAGCCCGCCATGTACTTCATCGCCGCCAGGTAGTCCTTGGGGGCGACGGTCCGGCTGGTCGGCGTCGTTCCGGCGGCCTTCACCAGCCGGTCGACCTGCTGGTTCGCCCCGTCGGGGTCGCCCACCCAGCAGCCGACGACCCGGCAGCTCGGCGGGCTGCCGCCGGCGATCTGGCAGCTGGCCCACAGCTCCTCGGGCGCGCGGGCCACCCACTCCTGCCAGGCGCCGAGCACCTGCGGCACGGAACCGGCGGGGAACGCCAGCGAGATGACGGTGAGGCCGGGCGCGGGCGCGGTGTCGAAGGTGAACCGGGTGACCACGCCGAAGTTTCCGCCCCCGCCGCCGCGCAACGCCCAGTACAGGTTCTCGTTCCGGCCGGGCGAGGCGTGGTGCAGGGCGGAGTCGGCGGTCACCAGCTGGGCCGCGCCGAGCCGGTCGCAGGTCAGCCCGTACTTGCGGGCCAGCACGCCGATGCCGCCGCCCAGCGTGAGCCCACCGACCCCGACCGTCGGGCAGCTCCCGGCCGGCAGCAGCCGTCCGGCCGCCGCCAGGCCCGCGTACACCTCGATCAGCCGCGCGCCCGCGCCGACCTCGGCCTTCCCGTCCCGGTGCACCTTGACGTCCGCCATGCCGCGCAGGTCGATCACCAGGCCGGTGGCGGGGATGCTGTAGCCGAGGTAGCTGTGGCCGCCGCTGCGTGCCGCGATCGGGATGCCGTGGCCGCGCGCCACGTCCAGACAGGCCCGGACGTCGTCCGCCGAGAGGCACTTGGCGACCGCGGCGGGCAGTTGACCGTCGTTCAGCTCGTTGAACCCGAGCCGCGCCGTCCCGTACCCGGGGTCGGCGGGCAGCACCAGCCGGTCCCCCAGCCGTCTCCGCAGCGCCTGCCAGTCCGGCGGCGCCGCCCGCCAGCCCCGCGCTCTGGCCGGGAACGCCCCCACTGCCCCCGCACTTCCCGCCCCCGTGGCCACTCCTGCCGCCGCCACCGCGGCGACAGTCAGAAACCGCCGACGATCCATACCCATGGCGAACCTCTCCGCCCGCGCCCCGCGCGCGAGCCTCCTGTCCGCCGATCGTCGCCCTCCCCCGCCCCTCGGGGCCCGCCGCACTGCGCCCATCGGCGCACACCGGCCCCCGCCCGACCCGCCGTCAGGCCGCCGGCTCCGGGAAGCCGCCGAGCCGCTCGCCGACCCGCTCGCGCAGCAGCAGGTACTCCGCCCAGCGGTGCCGCGTCGGCCCCACCGGACGGGCCAGGACCCGGCCCTCCGTGACGGTCTGACCGTCCCGGAACTGTTCGAGCGTCAGGTCGAGCTCCGCGCCGCTGGGCAGCCGGTTCCACCAGTGGAACCCCTGCTGCTCCCCGCCCCGGTACACCTTCCCGACCAGCAACTCGCCCCCGAACAGGTCGTGCACCACCAGCGCGGTGATGTCGCACTGCCCCCACGCCGGGTTCTCCGGCCCCCACCCGGCCCTGAGCAGGTCGTCCGGCGAACAGGTGTCGGCGGCCCAACTGGCCCGCAGGGCCCGGTCGAGATCGAGCAGGTTCCAAGGAGTCATCCCGGCAGCGTCGCACCCGCCACCGACAACCGCGGTGTCGTCGGCGAGGGCGCGCTGTCTGCTTGTTCGGCGTTGTCCGACGGCCTCAGGGCTGCTCGGTGCGGCATCGCCGGGTACGTGCCGCAGGCCGGCGGGTCGGGCTGAACAGCGGTGATCACGAAGCCTGGCGGGGATCGTCGCCCGCCCCTGCACCGCCGCGATCCGCGAGGCCGTCAGCGCAGCGATCCGCGCAGCGTGCCGCCCACCTGCGGGTCCGCGCGGGCGACCAGGCAGAATCGGCGTCATGCGTACCCTTCTCGTCATCGGCATCGGCGCGGGCGATCCCGACCACCTCACTCTGGAGGCGGTCAAGGCGATCGGCCGCACGGATGCGTTCCTGCTGCTGGACAAGCCCGAGGAGCGCCAGGACCTGATCCGGCTGCGGCGACAGATGATCGCCGAGCACGGGCGGCCCGGGCACCGGGTGGTGGAACTGATCGACCCCGCGCGGGACCGCGCCACCGCGGCGTACAAGGAGGCCGTCGAGGAGTGGCGGGAGCGGCGGGCCGACCTGGTCGAGCAGGCAGTGGTCGAGGAGTTGGCGGACGGGCAGACCGGCGCGCTGCTGGTCTGGGGCGACCCGGCGCTGTACGACAGTGTGATCGCCGTCCTGGACCGGATCCTGGACCGCGGGCGCACCGAGTTCGAGTACACCGTCGTCCCCGGCATCAGCAGCATCTCGGTGCTGGCGGCCCGTCACCGCACCACCCTCACCCGCACCGCCCGCCCCGTGCGGATCACCACCGGCCGGCGCCTCGCCGCCGAGGGCTTCGGCCCGGGGTCGGAGGACGCGGTGGTGATGCTGGACGGGCAGGCGGCGTTCACCAAGATCGACCCGGCTGGCGTGCACATCCACTACGGCGCGTACCTGGGCACCGAGGACGAGATCCTGGCCGCCGGCCCGCTCGCCGAACAGGCCGACCGCATCGCCGAGTTGCGCGAGCAGGCACGCGAGCGCAAGGGCTGGATCATGGACAGCTACCTGCTGCGCCGCACCGACTCCGAATAGCGCCGTCGAGCGGCCGGCGGGACGGGCGGCGTCGGATCGCGACGCCGCCCGCCCCGCGGCAGGGCTCGCAGCGGCGACGCGCTCCCGCGTCAGCGCGTGGAGCTGCACCCGTGGCGGGGTCGGGTCGAAGCAGGCGAGGAAGCGCGCGAGGGCCTCGGGCTCACCCGCGACCTCGACCGTGTCGTCCTGCCTGTCCCGGGCAGTGCTCCCGGCGGTCAGTTCGAGGAACCGGTCCGTCGGGAGTCGCAGCGTCGCCTCGGGGTCGTCCCTGGTTCTGTCGGCCAGGAGCACGCTGTGGCGAAGCTCCGGCCGGACGCGTTCGCCGGTCTCGCCGAGCACCACGTCGACGACGAGCCGCCGACTCCCGGCCCGGCCCGGTACGACATTGCAGCGGAGGAGCGGTGCGACGCCGAATTCGGCGACATCCTGTGCGCCATCGAGGAGTTGGACACGGACGTGATCTCCCTGGAGGCGGCCCGCTCGCACCTGCAGGTCACCAACGAGTTGGCTGGCGCCGGCTGGTCCGCCGGGGTCGGCCCCGGCGTGTGGGACATCCATTCGCCGCGCGTCCCGTCCCCCGCCGAGACCGTCCTGCTGCTGCGCCTCGCACTCACCGCCGTCCCGCCGAACGCGTGTAGGTCAACCCCGACTGCGGCCTGAAGACCCGCGCCTGGCCGGAGACCCGCGCCTCCCTCGCCGGCCTGGTCTCGGCGGCCCGTACCCTCCGCGCGGAGCTGGCCGACTGAGACGGCGAACCCGGGCGACCGCCTGCCGCCCCCGGCGTGCCCTACGGCCGGGGTGGCAGGACATTGTCCCGGTACGCCTTGGTCGGGTTCTGCGGGTCCGTCGTCAGGTTCCCGCGCGGCGTGAAATTGCACACGATGTACGTGTCCGACCAGGAGAAGCCCTCGCTGTCCGGGCCTCCGTCGCGGAGGCCGCCGACCCGGGCGCAGCCCAGCTTCGTGGTGGACTTCCACACCAGCTGGGTGAAGCTGCCGGTCTCGCGGGAGAAGCCGGGCTTGTTGTAGTCGTAGTGCGCGCTGCCCTCGTACCAGGCGTCCACCGCGTCCCGGCAGGTGTCCGGGGTGTACGTGCCCTCGCCCGCGGTCGAGCTCCAGCTCAGCGTCTCGCCGTACCCGCGCGCCAGGCCGTCGTGGTTGAAGCCGTTCGGCCGGGAGACCTGCTGCGCCCGGGACTTGGCGTAGTCCACGACCGTCGGGTCGACGGTGAGCGGCGGCGCCTGGTGCTTGGCGCGGTAGGCGTTGACGGCGGCCAGGCAGTCGCGCTGGAACTCGCCGTCCGTCCGGTCCGTGAACGCCCGCCGGCCCGCCGACCCGTCCGCCACCGCGGGCGGCATCGCCGTCATCATGGCCAGGGCCGCCGCCCCCGCGGCCACGGCCGCCCTGCGAATCCGAAGTGCAGTCAAGATGGTTGTGCTCCTTCTCGCGCTGATCCTGCCACCCTGCTCAACGCCCACCGCCCCACCCAGGGCACGGGCCACCTCCCGCCCAACAGCCGGAGCGGCCCGGACACTGCCGCCGGAACCCTTGAGGCTCAGACCCGCCCCTCGGGCAGCTCGCCCCTGAACAGCACGTGCCAGTGCTGGTGCTTGCTGTCCTGGTACTCGCCCAGGTTGGTGACGATGCAGCAGGCGCCGCGCTCCTCACGGACCCTCGCCGCCACCGAGCGGACGACCCGCATGACCTTCATCAGCAGTTCCTCCCCACCCTCGCCGAGGTCCTCCAGGGACGGGGTGTGCAGTTTGGGAACCACCACGATGTGCACCGGGTACGACGGCCGGGTGTGCTCGAAGGCAAGCACTTCGTCCGTCTCCTCGACCACCGTGATCGGAGTGTTCCCGGACAAGGCCTCCTGGCAGTAGAAGTCCGACACCTGCTCGGTCCTGGCAGCGGTCATGCCGATCACCCATCCCCTCGACTGCGGTGCCGAGCCCCGCCGGAGGCCGTCCCGACCGACGCGGCATTTCCGTGGACACCGTCCTACGGGGAGCGGTTCGGGGGCAATGCCGGGACCTCGCGGACCGTTGCTTCGTTGATCTCGGCGGTGGCCGGGACCCGGGTGGACGGGGCGGGCCGGTGCGGAGGGTGTGGGCAACGGGGCTACCCCGCCCCGATCACCGTGGGGGAGGCCGGCTACCCCTCCGTCGCCCACGCCTACTGGGCCCTGTCAGTTGCTCAGCCCGAGGCCCGGGGCACGATCGCGACGGCGGAAACAGCCTTCGCGGCGCGCAAGCTCGCGGCCGAGGCGCCTCGCCGCGAGGGCTGGGAACACGTCCGCACCGCGGTCATGACACGTCTGCTGCGCGCCAAGTACGACCAGCACCCCGAGCTCGCCGAGATCCTGTTGGCGACTGGCGACGCCACCGTGATCTACGACGACATGGACTCGGCGTTCTGGGGCGACAACGCCGGCCGAGGGCGCAACTGGACAGGCCGCCTCCTCGAACTGATCCGCTCCGAACTGCACGCGCAGCGGACCGAGCTCCCGGGTCTGTGACCGAGCCGGGCCAGTGTCTCCGGCCCGCGCCGGCTCCGGGACAGCAGGACAGTTCCCGGTTCATGACGGAGTGTTGTGCCGAGCCACGTACTCGTCGGTGAGGATGCTGCAGGTGCACCAGTCGCCCGCGCACGGGGTGCCGGCCTCGGCGCCGTAGGGGCCGAGGCCGGCCATCAGGCGGAGTACCTCGGCGCGGTCCGGCGCGGTGAGCGCAGGAAGCGGTCCACGGGGTGCCAACCGCCAGACGGCTTGGCTGTCCTCCAGGTCGCCGACGACCTCCGCGTCGACGAACAGGGTGAGGAGCGGATGCTCGGGAAAGTCATTGAGTCGCAGGACCCACCACTGCCCGTCGAGCCGGGCCGCGTAGCGGAAGACGCCTGTGCCGGTGTCGTGCCAGACCGCCTGCGGGGGCAGTGACCGATCTCCGGAGTCGATGAGTCGAGCACGAGTTGTCGAGTGGGCCGTCCGAGGACAGCGGCCTCCCCTCCGCACGGTACGTGCTGCGCCCTGCGGCATGGCTGCAGCTGCCGGGCCGCCCGGAGCAGGCGGGCGCCTACGATCGCACCTCGGCCTCGGCTCCGGCTTCGAGGAGTTCGCGGACCGCGGCTTCGGCCGTCTCCCGCGTGACGTCTTCGAGGATGGTCGCCGGGAGGCGGTCCAGGAGCAGTCTGCTGTCCCACAGGGCCATCCCGGTCCATCGGCGCAGCACTTTCACGACCTCGATCGAATGCGGCCCGGAATGGGTCAGCACCACGGCGTTGGGCACGTTGTCACAGATCAGCACGGCGTACATCTCCGCCACAGCGACTCCTCGGTCCACGGGGCGGACAACAGCGTATGCCACCGGCCGCCGACTCCGACGGGGGGACAGCCCCACCGGTCACAGGGCCGGTGGCCCGACCATGGGTCCACCTGCTGTCACCATCGCGCAGTGGATCATGGACAACGCAGGCTGAACCCAGACGCATTCCCGAACGGAAGGTACTTCCCGTGTTCAACCTGAAGCCGTCCCGTCGCCGTGCGGCCCGTCTGGCCACCGCCGGCACTCTCGCTGCGCTCGCCTGCACCACCGTCATGGCCGGGAGCGCCGAGGCCATCGTCAACGGCGGTGCCGCGACCGAGAGTTACCCGTTCATGGCAGTGATCCCGATGACGGCGCCGGACTACGGCCTGCTCGACGGCAGCTGCGGCGGGTCGCTGATCGACCGTCAGTGGGTGCTGACGGCGGCGCACTGCGTGACGGGCGAGGCCATCGAGCTGGACGGCACGGTGCGGATCGGCAGTGACCACCGGACGTCGGGCGGGACCGTCCGGCGGATCGACCGGACGTTCGTGCACCCGGGCTATCTGAACGGCGAGGGGGCGGGGCCCAACAAGGACGATCTCGCGTTGATCCGGCTCGACCGGCCGGTCGCCCAGCAGCCCGTCGGGATCGCGGGCGAGGCGGGGCGGCCGGGCACTCCGACCCGCCTGCTGGGCTTCGGCAGCACCGTGGACGGCGAGTTCGCCTTCTCGGAGCAGCTCCGGGAGCTGAGCACCCGGATCGGCGCCGTCTCCGAGTGCGCCCCGGGCTGGGCGAACTCGAACCGGCTCTGCACGATCAGCCGGAAGGCCAACGCCATGGCCTGCAACGGCGATTCCGGCGGCCCTCAGCTCCAGAAGGCCCGCAACGGTCGCTGGGAGCTGGTCGGCGTCACCTCGGGCCCCGGCGCCCCGGGCGTCCCGTGCTCGGGCGGGCCGGGCCTGTACACCAGCGCACCCGCGTACGCGAAGTGGATCAAGCAGACCATGAGGGAGGCGACCGGCCACGGATCGGCGGCCGCGAGCGGCGATGTGAACAGCAGCGCGCAGTAGGCGAGTTCAGAGCCTCCGATGGCGCAGCAGCGTTAGCAGGCCGCGAGGGAGGCGGCAAGGGGGCGGCCGCTGGCGGGATCCCGCCAGCGCGGCGAACGGGGCGATAGCGGGACATGACCGGCGGGCGGGCGGCCTCCCCCGGTCCGGTGGCGGGAGTTGGCCAATATGCGGAGGGAACCTGTCATTTCACCCTACGCATTGTCATGCTACTGGCCAACTCCCGTCCCGTTCCGCGGCGCCGTCCCCCACTCACCCTGACGGGCCGTCGAGGGTCGCACGGGAGCAGCACGTCAGCGCCCGTACCGCCTCACGGTGCCAAGCCCGGCGCCCCGGTGCGCGGCGCGACCGCGCACCTGCGGTTTCGTGGAAGGGACCCCGCACGTGAAGCGAAAGCTGACAGCCGGAGCCGTGCTCTCCGCCGCCGCCCTGCTGGCGGGCGTCGTCCAGATGGGCGCCGCCCCCGCGCAGGCGGGTGTGCCGTCGGTGGGACAGCAGCGCGACGCCCTGCTCTCGCTGGCCGGGGCCGAGGCCGCCCCGATCGCCGGGGCGCTGGCGCTGGGCGGCCAGGAACGCCTGATCGTCAAGGACGCGGTGGTGGACGCCGACGGCGACCGTCATCTGCGCTACGAGCGGACCTTCGCGGGCCTGCCCGTCGTCGGCGGCGACCTGGTCGTGCACCAGCGGGCCGACGGTTCGATCACCTCCGTCGACCGGGCCTTCGCGGGGCGGTTGTCGCTGCCGAGCCTCGCCCCGAAGCTCTCCGCCGACCAGGCCGCCACGGGAGCGGCGGACGCCGTCCGAGGCACGCTCGGGACGGCCGACGGGGAGGGGGCGGCACTCGCGCAGGTCGGTGCGGCCGGCGCGGCGCAGCTGGTGGTCTGGGCCGGCGGCGGCAGCCCGCGGCTGGCCTACCGGACGGTGGTGGAGGGCGTGCGCACCGACGGAGTGCCCAGCAGCCGGCGGCTGATCACGGACGCGGCCACCGGCGCGGTGCTGGCCGGTGACGACGGCATCCGGACCGCGACGGGCACCGGCACCGGCGTCCATGTCGGCGCCGTCACCCTGACCACCACGCAGATCGGGGCGACCTATCAGCTGAAGGACGCCACCCGGGGCAACCAGTCCACCGTCGACGCGGGCAACAAGAACGCGCTGTTCACCAGCGCCACCAACATCTGGGGCAACGGCCTCCCGTCCAACCGCCAGTCGGCCGCCGTGGACGCCCAGTTCGACGCGGCCGCGACCTGGGACTACTTCAAGAACACCTTCGGCCGGGTCGGCCTCAGGGGCAACGGCGTCGGCATCACCAGCCGGGTCCACTACGGCAGCAACCTCATGGACCTGTTCTGGGACGACACCTGCTTCTGCATCAGCTACGGCGACGGTCCGAGCGGCAACAAGCCGATGACCGAGTTGGACGTGGCCGGCCACGAGATGGCCCACGGCGTCACCTCGGCCACCGCCGGGCTGATGTACTCCGGCGAGGCCGGCGGTCTCGACGAGGCCACCTCGGACATCTTCGGGACCATGATCGAGTGGTACGCCGGCCTGCCGGCCGACCCGCCGGACTACCTGATCGCCGAGAAGCTCGACCTCGCGGGCAACGGCACCCCGGTGCGCTACCTGGACCGGCCGTCCAGGGACGGCTACTCGAAGGACTTCTGGTACCCGGGCATCGGCGGCCTCGACCCGCACTACTCCTCGGGCGTCGCCAACCACTTCTTCTACCTGCTGTCCGAGGGCAGCGGCGCGAAGGTGGTCAACGGCGTGAGCTACAACAGCCCGACGGCGGACGGCTCGACGCTCGTCGGCATCGGCCGGGACAAGGCCGCCGCGATCTGGTACCGCGCGCTGACGGTCTACTTCACCTCCACCACCACCTACGCGAACGCCCGTTCCGCGACGCTCAGGGCGGCGCTCGACCTGTACGGCGCCCCGGAGTACAACGCGGTGGCCGCGGCCTGGAAGGCGGTCAACGTCTAGCGCGGCAGCGGTTGTCCGCCGCGCCGAGGCCGAGTGGGCGACCCGCCGTGAACTGCCCGTTCGGGCGGGCGGTTCACGGGGAACGACCGAGGGCATGACGATTCCTCACCTCTCGATCGGCGCCGGCGACCACCACGTCCTGGTCCTCCACGACTGGTTCGGCACCAGCGCCGGCTGGGGCCCGTTCCTCGACTACCTCGACGGGGCCGCGTTCAGCTACGCCTTCCTCGACTACCGCGGCTACGGGCGGCGCAAGGACGTTCCCGGCGCGTACACGCTCGCCGAGATCGCCGCCGACGCGCTCGCCCTGGCCGACCAGCTCGGCTGGGACCGGTTCTCCCTGGTCGGCCACTCGATGGGCGGGAAGGCGGCCCAGCAGGTGCTCGCCGAGGCGCCGTCGCGGGTGCGGAAGCTGGTCGGCCTGGCCCCGGTGCCGGCCGGGGCGTACCCGCTGGACGAGGCGGGCGAGGCGCTGTTCTACGGCGCTGCCGAGGACCGGGAGAAGCGGCTGGCGATCCTCGACCTGGTCACCGGGCAGCGGGCCGGCCGGGTCTGGCTGGACCGCATGGTCGACCAGTCGCTGCGGCTGTCCGCCCCCGAGGCCTTCGGCGGCTACGTCCGCGACTGGGCGACGGCCGACCTGGAGAGCCGGATCAGCGGCAACCCGGTGCCGGTCAAGGTGATCGTCGGCGAGCACGACCTGGCCCTCACCGCGGACGTGATGCGCGGCACCTTCCTCACCCACTACCCCAACGCCGAACTGGAGGAGCTGGGCGGCAGCGGCCATTACCCGATGTACGAGACCCCGGTCGCCCTCGCGGCGTCCCTGGAGGGCTTCCTCCGCGACTGACGCGCTGCCACCCGCACGGGAAGCCGGCCCGGCTTCCCGTGCCCGGCAGGATCAGCCGGTGACGCGGTAACTGAGCGCCTGGTAGGGGAAGTTGGCCCAGTGCAGGCTGCCCAGCCCGTAGGCCAGGTCGCCGGTCCGGCCGGGCGCTCCGGTGCGGCAGTCGGCGTTGAAGTACACCGTGACGTTCGCCGTGGTGAAGTTGACGGCGGACTTCGCCGCGGCGGGCAGGTTGTGGCAGCCCGCGCCGGTGTCGACGGTGAACCGGGCGCCCGTCAGGTCGGCGTCCGTGGCGAAGTAGGCGACGGCCGAGTGCGGCAGGTCGACGGCAGCGGCGGGCTGGGCGAGCGCCGCACCCAGCAGCAGGGCGGCCCCGGTGGCGACGGCGGCGGTGAGGCTCTTCTGACCGGGAGCAGGCATGGCGGTCTCCTTGTCGGACGGGCGCGACGACACGCGACTCATGTGGTTATATGTTCAACTATCTCTCGGCCACCTGCCAAGACCTCTCTCCCGCCGCCCCAGCACCTGAACCGGCCGGACGTTCCCGAACGGCTCCTCTTTCACTCAACTGAGGGAACGTCAGATCGGGTGAACGCCAAAGCCGTTGCGGTTGAGCGGCCGTCCGGCGCGTCTGCGCGTTGCGGGGCGCGCAACACCCTCGCGATCCGGCATGCTGCTGTCCACCCCGGCGCAGCGGCGGCCGGGGTTGGCGCGACCGGACGGTGATGTCCGGCGGGTACGGGTGGAGGATTCGGGTGCGGCGTACATGGCGACCCGGCGGACCGATGAACGGCCGACGGGGGTGCGGAGCGTGATGGCAGGGCCCGTACGGGACGGCGGGCTGCAGCCGCTGGACCGTGAACTGAACAGGGAGTGCCGGGAGTTCGCCGAGACACTGCGGGAGCTCTTCCTGGAGCTCGGGATCTCGGTGCGCCGGTACGCGACCCGCTGCTACCTCAATCCGGGCACGCTGTCCCGGTACCTGTCGGGGTCGCGGATCGCGCCCTGGCAGTTCGTCGAGGAGTTGCTGCACCACCTCGACGAGGACTGCGGGACCAGGCTCGACCCGTCGGCGCTGGACCGGCTGCGCCGCCGGCACCGGGCGGCGCTGCGCACGGCGGCGTCGATCGGCCGGGCGGTCCAGCAGTTGGAGGGCCAGTTGCAGGCGGCCGACCGGGAGGCCCGCCGGGCGGGCGCGCGCGAGGAGCAGCTCGACCAGGCGCTGGACGACACCCGGCAGACCATCGCCGACCTGGACGCCCGGCTGGTCCGCCTGGAGTCCCGCCCGCTGCTGCCCGCACCGCCGGCGCCCGCGGACCGCGTCCCACCGCCGGGCCTCGCAGAGCCGTCGGACTTCGCCGAGCGGCCGGGCCGCGACGGGCCGCCCGCGCCGTCGGACGCCACCGCTCCCCCGGACCGCAGCACGCTGCTCGCGGAGCGCGACGCGCTGGCCCGCGAAGTGGACCGGCTGGCGGAGGAGCTGGCCCGGGCCCGGGACCGGGCGGCGTGCGCGGAGACCCGCTGCGACCTGTTCGAGCGTCAACTCGCCCTGGTGGAACAGCAGCAGGGCCTCGCGGACGTCCGGGATCCGGCCGTGCGCCCGCTGGAGGAGGGCCTGCCGCCGAAGGTGCTGCTGGTGGACGACCGGCCGGACAACCTGATGGTGCTGGAGGCCGTCCTCGGGCCGCACGGGCACCGGCTGGTGCGGGCCGAGTCCGGCCCGGACGCGCTGCGGGCGCTGCTGGAGCCGGACGACTTCGCGGTGATCCTGCTGGACGTGCAGATGCCGGGGATGGACGGCTACGAGACCGCCGCGCACATCAAGCGCCGGGCCCGCACCCGCGACATCCCGATCGTCTTCGTCACCGCGATCGGCACCGACCCGGACCATTCGATGCGCGGCTACGCGGCGGGCGCGGTCGACTTCATCCCGAAGCCGGTCGACCCGTGGGCGCTGCGCGCCAAGGTCGCCGTCCACGTCGAGCTGCACCGCGAGCGCCGGCGCCACGCCACGCTGCCCGCGCCGACCCGGCACCTGCCCGCGCCCGCCCACGCGCACGCGCACGCGGGCGCGGGCACCTCGGCGGGTGCGAAGGTTCCGAAGGCCGGTGCCCCGTCAGCGCGTTGACGGTCCGTCGGGCACCCAGTTGCCGTGCAGGCCGAGCGGGACCCGGACGGGCAGGTGGATCCGGGCGACGGGTTCGCCGGTGAAGTCCTGCGCGGCGAGGATCACCAGGTCGGCCGCGCCGCGTTCGGGGTTGTGGGCGTACGCCATCAGGTAGCCGTCGTCCTCGGCGGTGGGCGATTCGGCGGGGACGAACACGCCCTCGCCGACCGCCCCGAACCGGCCGAACTCGTGGGCCTCGACGGTGCCGCGCAGCAGGTCGTGCTTGAGCAGCGCGCTGCTGAAGCCCTCGTTCGGGCGCGGGTCGTCGGGGCCGGTGGGTGCGGCGTACAGCTCGGCCGCGGCGGCGTACCCGTAGCGGTGCGGGCGGCCGACCCGACGGGGGTCGACGCGCGGGAACTCCTGGGTGCGGTCGTCCAGCCGCTCCTCGCGGATCTTCCCGGCGGCCAGGTCGATCCGCCAGCGGTCCAGGGTGGGGCGGCTGCGGCCGAAGTCGCGGATGTCGAAGCCCTCGGGGTGGCGGACCACGTCGACGACCAGTTCGGCGCCGTCCTCGTAGGCGTTGAGGGTGTGGCCGACCAGGCAGGGGGCGACCTCGAACCAGCGCACCGGCCCGCCGCTGCGCGGCAGGACGCCGACCCGCGCCCGGTGGGTGTCGTCCCAGCTGAACGGGACGCCGGTGGGCAGGTGGGCGGGGCTGAACACGACGGGGGCGTCGAACAGCACGACGTGGTGCTCGGTCAGCGCGAAGTCGTGCATGTACGGGTTGCCGGGGGTGTGGATCAGCGTGGTGTGCCGGACGGCGCCGTACTGGTCCAGCACGATGTGCTGGACGTGGTCGGAGCCGTACCGGAACGCGAGCGAGTGCAGTTCCCGGGTGTGCGGGTCGAAGACGGAGTGCGCGTTGGCGCTGTAGCCCTCGGGGGTGGCGCCGAGGTCGCAGGGGCCCAGGGTGTCGAGTTCGTAGCCGAGTTCGTAGGGGCGGATGCCGCCCTCGATCAGCGCGAAGGTGCGGCCGGCCAGGCCGGCCACCTGGACGTTCGGGGCGAAGTCCAGCCGCGGGTCGACGGGGGTGCCGCGGCGCGGCTCGCCGAGGTGGTCGGCGACGGCGCCCGACCGCACCCAGCGGTTGCGGTACCACTCGGCGCGGCCGTCGCGGATCCGGACGCCGTGCACCATGCCGGGGCCGAGGGTCCAGATGTGCGCGGCGGGGTCCTCGATGCCCAGCGCGTTGGGGCCGTTGCGCAGGTAGCGGCCGTTCAGGT
This sequence comes from Kitasatospora griseola, assembly GCF_014648555.1. Taxonomy (GTDB): domain Bacteria; phylum Actinomycetota; class Actinomycetes; order Streptomycetales; family Streptomycetaceae; genus Kitasatospora; species Kitasatospora griseola. The sequence continues at coordinate 44,774 of NZ_BMRI01000033.1, read as the reverse complement.
GGGCCGGGATGCGGCCGGTGACGGGCAGGTCGTGAGCGGTGACCTCTTCGGTGACCGGGGCGAAGCTGCCCGTCAGGTAGCGGTTGGTCGTCGTCATGCCGGGCGTCCTCGTCCTTGTTCCGGTGTGTGTGCGGCTCGGTCCGGGTCGGCGAGGAACGCCTGTCCGACCGCCGTCATCAGGGCGTCGAAGCGGTGGGCGGCGCTCTCCGGCGGGAAGTGGCCGGCGAGTTCCAGGCTCACCGCGCCGTGGGCCGCCGCCCAGAGCAGCTTGGAGATCTCGGGGGCGTCGCCGGGCGCGAACACGCCCGCGTCGATGCAGGCCCGGACGGCCGCCACCGAGGCGTCGAAGGCGTGGTCGGCGGCGGCCAGCGCCTCCGGTCCGGGCCGGTAGCCGGGGACGGCCTGCTCGAACATCACCCGGTAGTAGGCGGGTTCGGCGAGGGCGTGCGCCCGGTACGCGGCGCCGAGGTCGTTCAGTGCGGTCAACGGGTCGGCCGCCTGCGGCACTTGCTGCTGGGCGCGGCGCAGTCGGGCGAATCCCTCGCGGTAGAGCGCGTCGGCCAGGCCCTCCTTCCCGCCGAACATGGTGTACAGGACCTTGGTCGAGGCGCCGATGCCGGTGGCGATCCGACGCATCGTCAGTGCGGCGGGCCCCTCGGAGACCAGGAGGTCGATGGCGTGGTCGAGGATCGCGGTCCGCACGGCGCTCTGGCCGAGGCGTTGCGCGTCCTGGTAGGGCGTGTTCACGGGTAACACCGTATCCCATGGGTAACGCTGTTACCCACACTTTCCGACAATCCGCCGCGACGTCAGCATCCCTTTCCCGCACGGAAGTTCGGGGTGGCGAACTGCTCGTGACTTACCGGTAGGAAACTTTCCTTTCAACTAATCTCGTGGAGCCATCCTGCTCGAAGGGAATCCCTCATGACGACCGAGACCGCGCCCGACACCGCACCGGAGGCCGTCTGGCGGGAGGACTGCGAACGGGATTCGACCGAGCGTCCGCCGGCGGCGGCCCGTCTGGTGGTGCTGATGGTGGTCCTGGTCACCCTGCTCGGCGCCGCGCTCGGGTTCGCCCTGCACACCTGCCACCGCGACGGCTCGCACCGGGTGGTCCCGGCCGACGCCACCTTCACCCTGGACGAGCCCGGCCTGTACTACCGGGACGCCGCCTCCGGCCGGATCGCCCACCGCCCGCACGCCGACGGCGGGCCCGCGACGGTCGGCGGCCCGTCCTGCGAACGCTTCTACGCGGCGGGCGACCGGGCGCTGTGCCTGCGCGCCAGGCCCGGCCGGCCCGCCTCCACCGAGGCAGTGGTCTACGACCGGCACTTCCACCGGCTCCAGAGCTTCGCCCTGCCCGGCCTGCCGAGCCGGGCCCGGGTCTCCCCGTCCGGGCAGGTGCTGTCCTGGACGACCCTCGCGGCCGGCAGCTCCTACGCCACGGCCGGCCTCTCCACCCGCACCTCGATCGTCGACCTGCGCACCGGGTACACGGTCCGGGCGATCGAGACCATCCCGCTGACCGTCGACGGCGCCCGCCCGCGCTCCGCCGACGTCGCCTACTGGAGCGTCAGCTTCGCCGCCGACGACAACCGGTTCTACGCCACCGTCTCCACCGGCGGCCGCACCCACCTCGTCGAGGGCGACCTCCGGTCCTGGTCGGCGCACACCCTGCGGGAGGACGTCGACTGCCCGTCGCTCTCCCCCGACGGCACCCGGATCGCCTTCATGAAACGCGTCTCCGCCGGCCCGGCCGACCCCTGGCGCCTCTACGTCCTCGACCTCGCCGACCTGCGCGAGCACCCCGTCGCCGAGACCCGCGCCATGGACGACCAGGCCGCCTGGCTGGACGCCGGGACGCTCGGGTACGCCCTGCCCGCGGGGCACGGCCACGCCGCCGACCTGTGGTCCGTCCCCGCCGACGGCACCGGCCGGCCCCGCTTGCTGGCCGCCGGCGCCTCCTCCCCCGTCGCCCTCGACGCCCGCTGACCGGGCCCGCTCCGACGGCGCGTCAGCCCGTGGCGGCACGACTCGTCCGGCGCCTCGGCGTCCTCGCCCCGGGGACGCCTCACCGCACCTCCAGGTTCGCCATCATCCCCATGTCCTCGTGCTCCGCGTTGTGGCAGTGGAACAGGTACCGGCCCCGGTAGCCGTCGAAGCGGGTGATGATCTCGGCCGCCTCGCCCGGCCGCAGCGAGACGGTGTCCTTCAGCCCCGCGTCGTGCGGCAGCGGCGCGCGGCCGCCCCGGCTCAGGATCCGGAAGCCCACCAGGTGCAGGTGGACGGGGTGGTGGACGTCCGCGATCAGCCGCCACACCTCCAGGTCGCCGAGTCGGACGCCGACGTCCGCCCGCGCCGGGTCGAACGGGCGTCCGCCGATCAGCCAGCCGTGGCCCTCGCCCATCCGTCCGGCCCGGAACGCGAACTCCCGTGTCCGGACGGCCTCTTCGCGCCGCCACTGCGGCAGGTCGGTGGCCAGGGTGCGCGGCACCCGGGTGTCCTCCCGCTGCGCCCGCACCACCCGGAACGCCATCACCTCCCGGGTCCGCCCGGCGCCCAGCCGGTTCAGCAGCCGGACCGTCCCGCCGACCGGCACCGACCCGAAGTCGACCAGCAGGTCGTACCGTTCGGCCGGCGCGAGCGGCAGGCGGCGATGGGTCACGGGCGCGGCCAGCAGGCCCTGGTCGGCGCCGATCTGCACCAACTCCAGCGCCCGCCCGTCCTGGTCGACCGCCTCCAGTTCGTAGTGGCGGGCGTTGGACCCGTTGAGCACCCGCAGCCGGTGCCGCACCGCCGCCACCTCGTGCACCGGCCAGGGCGCGCCGTTGACCAGGATCACGTCGCCCAGCACCCCGGCCGTGTAGGGCTCCTGGACGCCGGGCCGGTCCGGCAGCGACGGATAGTTCAGGCTCCCGTCCGAGGCGAACGCCCGGTCGGTGATCATCAGCGGCAACTCCCGCTCACCGTCCGGGAGTTCGAGCGCCTTCTCACTGTCGTCCCGGATGATGTGCAGCCCGGCCAGGCCGCGCCAGATCGCGGGGGCGGTGTAGTCCATCCGGTGGTCGTGGTACCAGAGCATGGTGGCGCGCTGCTCGTTCGGGAAGGTGTACTCGCGCACGACGTGGCTCTGCACGGCCCGCGGGTCCGCCATCCCACCGCCGCCATGGCCACCGTGGCCGCCGCCGTGCTCGGACCAACTCGCGGGCAGCACCAGGTCGGTGGGGTAGCCGTCCGACTCGGCGGGGGTGCGCCCGCCGTGCAGGTGGACCACAGTGGGGACGGGCAGTTCGTTGCGGTGCGTCACCACGGTGGGCCGCCCGCGCCGGGCCTCGACGGTCGGCCCGGGGAAGCTGCCGCCGTACGTCCACACCGGGGTGCGCACACCGGGCAGGATCTCGGCGACCGTCTCCCGCTGGATGATCTCGTACCGGTCGACGCCCCCGGCGGTGGAGACCGGCGCCAGCACCTGCGGTCGCGGCAGCGGCACTTGGAACGCCGGCGGCAGCTCGATCGCGCTGCGCAGCAGCCTGCCCGTGCCGGCGGGCCGATGGGCGAGCGCCCCGGCCGAGGCCAGGCTGCCGGCCGTCAGCAGTCCGAACGCGCCGCCGAGCGCGAGCACCTGCCGCCTGCTGACGAGAAGTCGGCGCTCACTCACCGTCCGCCTCCGGTCCACGGCCGGGCAGCGGGGTGCGCAGCAGGCCGATGGTGAGGACGGTGAGCGCGGCGATGGTGGCCACGCCGAGCGGGAGGTGCAGCCAGAGCGTGCCGTCGAGTCCGGCGAAGTACTGGACGGTCTCGGCGATCACCACCACCGCGGTGCCGGTCAGCGGCCAGCTGATCCGGCTTCGGAACCAGAGCGCCATCGCGGCGATCAGCTGCAGGTAGCCGAGGCCGGTGACGGCGTTGGCCCCGGCCAGGTGCCACCCGAGGCCGTCGTAGGAGCCGCTGAGGTAGACGCCGGCGAACACCGGCTGCCCGTAGACGGCCACCGTGTGCACGGCCGCCAGCACGCGCAGCACCTGCCCGGCGGGGCCGGTTCGGCCGGTTCGTTCGGGGACGGCTGACACAGCCATGGCGGGAACTCCCTCAATTCTGTTGCTGCGGGCGGAACTTGCCTCCCTCTCGACGTTATGACCCGGCGGCTATCACGTCTAAGATCAATATTGCTATGGGGTTATGCCGCTCCGGGCATGGCCGGACGAGCAGCGCGGGGGACGGCCATGGATCTGCACGCACTGACCCAGTTCCTGGTGGTGGCACGGCTGGAGCACCTGAGCCGGGCCGCCGAGGAACTCCGGGTCGCGCAGCCCTCGTTGAGCCGCACCATCGCCCGCCTGGAGGACGAGCTCGGCACTCCGCTCTTCGACCGCGGCGGGCGGCTGCGCCTGAACGAGGCGGGCCGGCTCTTCCGCGGCTACGCGGAACGCTGCCTCGGCGAGCTGGAGGCCGGCCGCCGGGCCGTCGCGGAGGCGGCGGGCAACGGCTTCGGCTCGGTCCGGCTGGCGTCCGAGACCTTCCTGACCTTCACCGCGCCGCTCGCCGCGTACAAGCGCGCCCACCCGGCCGCCGAGATCGAACTGCGGCAGCTCCCAGCCGATCTGATGGCACGTCAGCTCCGCGCGCACGAGGTCGATCTCTGCGTCGCCTCCCAGCCGATTCGCACCGAGGGCCTGCACAGCGCCCAACTCCTCGACGAGCCTGTGCAGTTGGCCGTCGCCCGGGACCACCCGCTGGCCGACCGCGACTGCGTCGACCTCGCCGACCTCGGCCCGCTCCCCTTCATCACCGCCCGCCCCGGCCACTGGAACCGCCGCCTCCTCGACCACCTCTTCACCACCCTCGGCCACCCACCCCGGATCATCTGCGAGAGCGACGAACTCGCCGCCATCGCCGACCTGATCAGCTCCGGCCTCGGCGTCGGCCTGATCCCCGCCGTCGGCCGCCGGACCGCCGCCCGCCTCCCCCTCGCCGTCCTCCCCGTCAATGCCGCCGCCTGCCGCCGCACCCTCACCCTCCACTGGTCCGAGTCCGCCCGCCTGTCGCCCGCCGCGACCCTGATGCACGCCACGCTGGTCGACTGGCCCTGGCAGCAGGCCCGCTGACCGCCCGTCTCCACCCTGAAGCCCGGTTCCGATACGCGTGTTGCGTAATGGTCGCCGCTCCCGCTAGCCTCCCCCTCGTTACGAAACACGCGTAGCGGAACTCGGAGGTGGGGACATGGCCAGGCCGCGGGACACCGCCGTCGACGCCAAGGTGCTGGAGGCGGCCCGGGCGCTGCTGCGCGAGCGCGGCTACGCGGGGTTCGCGCTGGACGAGGCGGCCGCCCGGGCCGAGGTAGCCCGGACCACCGTGTACCGGCGCTGGCCCAGCAAGGACCATCTGGTGGTCGCCGCCTTCGCCACCATGTTCGAGACCGCGCCGATCCGGGAGACCGGCGATGTCCGGGCAGATCTGACGGGCACGCTCACCGCGATCGCGGCCGGTCTGCGGCTGCCCGCCACCCGGGCCCTGGTGGCCGAGTTGATCGCCGCCGGCACCCGCCACCCCGAACTCGGCGACGCACTGCGCCCCTTGTGGACGCAGCGCCGCACCGCGGCCGCCGAGCTGATCGACCGGGCCGTCGCCCGCGGCGAGTTGGCGGCCGACGCCGACCCGGCGCTGATCATCGACCAGCTGGTCGGCCCGCTCTACTACCGGGTGCTGATCAGCGGCGACCCGATCGACGACTGCTTCGCGCGCGCCCTGGTGGACACCACCTTGGCACGCCACCGCTGAACCGCCCGACAAGCAATCACCAGGGGGAGACCGTCATGAGCCTGTTCACCTGCGAGGTCAGTGCCGAAGCCGAGTTCCCGGGCAGCCCGGAGGGCGTCTGGCAGCTGATCACCGACCACGCCCGCTACCCGCAGTGGCACCCGGTGGTGGTCCGGGTCGAGGGCGAACTCGCCGTCGGCGCCCGCCAGACCGAGGTGGTGCGCACAGCCTCCGGTCGGGAGCTGACGTTCCACCCGGTGCTCACCGTGGTCGACCCCGGACGTGAACTCTCCCGGGCCGGCCGCCTCCTGGTGCCCGGGCTGCTCGACAACGCGCACTCGTACCTGATCACCGACCTCGGCGACGGCCGGGTCCGGGTGGTCCAGCGCGAGCGCTTCACCGGCCTGCTCGCGCTGTTCTTCCACGGCCGCACCGCCCGCGACACCGAGGCCCGGTTCGCCGCGGCGCTCGGCAACCTCGCAGGCCTGGCCCCGCTCGCGGGGTAGCGTGGCACGGTGAACGGCATGGAGATCGACGACGACGGCATGGTGCGGGTGCGCGGGGCGCGGGTGCACAACCTGCGGGACGTGGCGGTGGCGGTGCCGCGCGGGGCGGTGGTGGCGTTCACCGGGGTGTCGGGGTCGGGGAAGTCCTCGCTGGCGTTCGGGACGCTGTTCGCCGAGGCGCAGCACCGGTACCTGGAGTCGGTCTCGCCGTACGCCCGTCGGCTGTTGCGGCAGGTGGAGGCGCCACTGGTGGACTCGGTGACGGGGATGCCGCCGGCGGTCGCGCTGGAGCAGCGCCGTTCGGTGCCGTCCTCCCGCTCCTCGGTCGGCACCATCTCCACCATGTCGAACCTGCTGCGGATGCTGCTGTCGCGGTGCGGCGACTACCCGGCGGGCGCGGCGCGGCTGGATTCGGACGCGTTCTCGCCGAACACCCCGGCCGGCGCCTGCCCGGAGTGCCACGGGCAGGGCGTGCTGCACCGGGTGACGGAGCGCTCGCTCGTCCCCGACCCGTCGCTGAGCATCCGGGAGGGCGCGGTCGCGTCCTGGCCGGGTGCGTGGCAGGGCAAGAACCTGCGGGACATCCTGGGCGCGCTCGGCCACGACCTGGACCGGCCGTGGCGGGAGCTCCCCGCGCAGGAGCGCGAGTGGATCCTGTTCACCGAGGAGCAGCCGGTGGTGACGGTCCATCCGGAGCGCGAGCCGGGCCGGGTCCAGCGACCGTACCGGGGCAGGTACAGCAGTGCGCGCCGCCTGGTGCTGAAAGCGTTCTCCGAGTCCCGCAGCGAGGCGACCCGGGCCAAGGCGGCGGCGTTCCTGGAGCAGTCGCCGTGCCCGGTCTGCCACGGCCACCGGCTGCGTCCGGAGGCGCTGGAGGTGACGTTCGCGGGCCTGCCGATCACCGAGCTGGCCGCCCTCCCGGCCGACCGCCTCGCCGCCCTGCTGCACCCGTTCACCGCCCAGGAGGGCCCGACCGGCCTGCTCACCGCCGACCTGGCGGACCGCCTGGCCGCCCTGCGGCGGCTCGGCCTCGGCTACCTCTCGCTGGACCGCGCCGCCCCCACCCTGTCGACCGGCGAACTGCAGCGCCTGCGCCTGGCCACCCAGTTGCGCTCGGGCCTGTTCGGCGTGGTGTACGTCCTGGACGAGCCGTCGGCGGGCCTGCACCCGGCGGACACCGAGGCGCTGCGCGAGGTCCTCGCCGAGCTGCGCGCCGCGGGCAACTCGGTGTTCGTGGTGGAGCACGACATGGCGGTCGTCCGCGGCGCGGACTGGCTGGTGGACGTCGGCCCGGGCGCGGGCGCCGGTGGCGGCCGGGTGCTGTACAGCGGGCCGGTGGACGGCCTGCGCGACGTCGCCGGGTCCGCCACCCGCCGCTTCCTCTTCGCTCCCCCGGCCGCTCCCCCGTCCCGGGGCCGCACCCCGTCGGGCGTGCTGCGGCTTCGCGGCGTCACCCGGCACAACCTGCACGACGTCGACGTGGACGTGCCGCTGGGCGTGCTGACGGCGGTGACGGGCGTCTCGGGCGCGGGCAAGTCGACCCTGCTGGGCGCGGCGGCCGAGGCGGCGGCGGCCGACCCGTCGGTGGGCCGGGTGGTGACGGTCGACCAGACGCCGCTGGGCCGCACTCCGCGTTCCAACCTGGCGACGTACACGGGCCTGCTGGACGTGGTCCGCAAGCTGTTCGCGGCCACCGACGAGGCCCGCCGGCGGGGCTACGACGCGGGGCGGTTCTCGTTCAACGTGGCGTCGGGGCGCTGCCCGACCTGCGAGGGCGCGGGCGCGATCGAGGTGGAGCTGCTGTTCCTGCCCACCGCGTGGAACCCGTGCCCGGACTGCCACGGCAGCCGCTACAACCCGCAGACCCTGGAGATCGCCTACCGGGGCGCCACCATCGCCGACGTCCTCGCGCTGACCGTCGACGCGGCGGCCCCGTTCCTCGCCGACGTGCCGGCCGCGGCCCGCGTCCTGACGGTCCTCCAGCAGGTCGGCCTCGGCTACCTGCGGCTCGGCCAGCCCGCGCCCGAACTCTCCGGCGGCGAGGCCCAACGCGTCAAGCTGGCAGCGGAGTTGCACCACGCCCGCCGCGACCGCACGCTCTACCTGCTCGACGAGCCCACCACCGGTCTGCACCCCGCCGACAGCGAAGTCCTCACCGCGCAGCTGCACCGCCTGGTCGACGCCGGTGCCACCGTGCTGCTCGCCGAGCACCACCTCCCGCTGCTCGCCACCGCCGACCACCTCGTCGACCTCGGCCCGTCCGGCGGCGCCGGCGGCGGCCGCGTCCTCGCCACGGGCACCCCGGCGGTGGTCGCTGCCACCTCGACCGGCCCGACCGCGCCGTACCTCGCCGCCCACCTCCGCTCGGATTGACCCAACCGCACCACCGTCGCCCGGCGGACGCTCTACGCTCGGCCTCGGGAGAATCCGAGCTGTGGGGGACGAGCGATGGACCGTCATGACATCGAACTGGCCGACGCGATCGAGGCGATCCGCCTGGAGCTGCTGGACGCCTCCGAGCGCGGCCGCGGCCAGGCCATCCAGTTCGAAGTCGGCCCGGTGACGCTCGACTTCACCGTCGAGCTGAAGCGCGACGCCCGCGCCAAGGGCGGCGTCAAGGCCTGGGTGCTGTCCGCCGACGCGGAGGCCGGGCTCGCGCACACCCGGACCCACAAGGTCTCGGTCACCCTGACGCCGAAGGACCCGAGCACCGGCCGCAGCATCGACATCTCCAACCCCGACCTGGGCAGCCAGGACGGATTCTGACCTTGGCGCTCCGCACCCACCACGTGGCGGCGATCCGCGGCGCCACCCAGGGCAGTGGCATCCTGCTCGGTCCGCGGCTGGTCCTGACGGCGGCCCACATCGGCGGGTCGTCGCCGGAGGCCGCCGTCCTGGACGGCAACGGCTGGGCACGCTGCATCACCGTGTGGAGCTCCACCGACCTCGACGCCGCGCTGCTGCTCGCCAACCGCGACCTGGTACCCGCCAACCGCTTCGCACCGCTGCGCTGGGGCGCCGTCAGGATGCTCGACCCCGTCCCCGGCTGCCACCTGACGGGCTTTCCGCTCGTCGGACGCGACGAGGAGGGCCGACTCGACACCGTCCAAGTGCCGGCCACCCTCGCGCCCGCCACCGGGCGGCGGGCCGACCGCCAGGCCCTGCTCGTCCAGCAGTACCCGCCCCGCACCCGGCGCGGCACCGATTCGCCGTGGTCGGGCCTGTCCGGCGCCGGCGTGGTGTTCCGGGACCGCCTGCTGGGCATAGCCGTCCAGGACCGACAGCCGGACACCTGGCAGCACTCCCAGTTCGCCCTGGTACCGGCCGGCGCGCTGCTCGGCGACCCCGGCTTCCGCACCGCGCTCGAATACCATCTCGACGAACTCCCGGAGCTGGAAGGCATCTCCGCCACCGACATCGCCGACCGCGACTTCGAACGCGACTACGCGAGAGCCGTCGAGGCGGACTACGGCCGGATCCGCATCTTCGGCCTCCGTCAGGCCGCCGGCCACGGCCGCCGCGGCTGGGACCTCACCACCTCCTACCTGAGCCTGGAGATCCGCTCCACCGACACCGCCACCGGCCCCGATCTCGGCCCGCAGCGCGCCGAACAGGTCCTCCCGGGCCGCCGCCGCGTCCTGATCCGCGGCGAGGCCGGCTCCGGCAAGACCACCCTCGTGCAGTGGCTGGCCGTCGGCGCGATGAACGGCACCCTGCGCGAGGGCCTGGAGGAGTTCAACCACCGCGTCCCGTTCGTCCTCCAGCTCCGCAAGCTGTACCGCAAGGGCGTCATGACGCCCCGCCCCGAGGAGTTCCTCGCCCTCGACGACCGCATGTGCGCCGACCGCCAACCCGCCGGCTGGGCACACCGGGTGCTGGCCGCCGGACGCGCCCTGCTGCTCGTCGACGGCCTGGACGAAGTACCGGGCGAGCAGCGCGACGAGGCCCTCGGCTGGCTGGACCGGCTGCTCGGCCACTACCCCGGCACCTGGACGCTGGCCACCGTCCGCCCGTCCGCGGTGCCGCACGGCTGGCTCGGCCACCTGGGCTTCGACGAGTTGCAGCTCTGCCCGATGAACCGTCGGGACCGCGGCCACTTCATCGAACGCTGGCACCGGGCCGCGCTGCAGGAACTCCTGGCCGTCCAGCACACCGACGAGGAGGCGCAGCGCTGGCGCCGCGAGATCGAGCAGGACCGGACCGACCTCCTCCGCACCCTGGACAGCGTGCCGGAGATCGCCCAGCTCACCGACAGCCCGCTGCTGTGCGCGATGATCTGCGCCCTGAACCGCGAGTCGGACGGTGCGCTGCCGCGGCACCGCATGGCGCTGTACCGCGACGCGATGTCCATGATGCTGGTCAAACGCGACGAGGGCCGGCGGGTGCAGGGCGCGGAGCAGCTGCAGGCGTCCGAGGAGGAGCAGTTGGCGATGCTCCGCCGGATCGCCCACTGGCTGGTGCGCAACAACCAGTCGGAGGGCCGGCGGCGCGACGCGGTCGCCCAGATCGGCAAGGCCCTGCGCGACCTGCCGGGCCTGGCCAGACGGACCGGCGCCGAACGGGCGTACCTGCACGTCCTCAACCGGACCGGCCTGATCACCGAAACCGGCCCGGACACCTTCCAGTTCGTCCACCGCACCTTCCAGGACTACCTGGCCGCCATGGAGTTCCGCGAGGAGAACGACTTCGGCCTCCTGGCCGGCCACGCCGCCGACGAACAGTGGGGCGACGTGATCCGCATGACGGTCGGCCACTGCGGCCGCCGCGAACGCGCCGAACTCCTCACCGCGATCCTGGACGCCGCCGACACCGCCCCGCCCGACCACCGCCCCGCCGTCCACCTGCTCGCCGCCAGCTGCCTCCCGAGCGCCCCCGAGCTCGACGGCAAGGTCCGCCGCACCATCCTGGACCGCCTCCACCAGCACCTTCCGGCGCTCCTCACCGCCGAACCCGCTCCCGCCGAGCTGGCCGTGGTCGGCGAGGAACTCACCACCGTCGTCCGGCGGTTCGCCGAGGAGGACCCCGACGTCCTCCTCGCCGCAGGCCCGCTCGTGCCGGAAGTCCTGGCTCTCATCGGCGGGGACGAGGCGCTCGCCATGCTCGGCACGCTGGCCGAACTCCCCGCCGCCGGCGACAAGTCCCGATTGAAGGAGTCGGCCAGGCCCGGAACCCGCACCCTTCTCGAAGGCGTCGTCGACCAGTGGCAGCACTTCGGGATCCACGAGTTCAGCCGACAGGTGGTGGCCCGGGCGGACCTCTCCAGCATCCAGGTGCAGATCACGTCGTCCGACCAGATCCCCGAACTGCTCGGCCACCCGACCCTGCGCCGCGTCCTGCTGAGCCACCGGCTGCCCGTCGAACCGGAGTTGTGGAATCGGCTCGCACCACAGGTGAAGGAACTGAGCCTGTCCATGCGGGGACTCTCCGACCTCTCCTTCCTCCGACACTGGGACCCGCTGGACCGCCTGTCGATCTACCGGTGCCCCGACCTGGTCGACCTGACCCCGCTCTCCGGCCTGTCCGTCCGCAGCCTGTACCTGCACGAACTCCCCGCCGAGGCCCGGCCCGCCGAACTCCACTCGGTCCTCGGCGCCGTGGTCGGCCTGGATGCCCTCACCATCACCGCACCCGACCTGGCCGCGATCCCGAGCCCTCAACCGGTCGAACTGGTCTGGTACTTGAACCTCTCCCAGGTCCCCACCGACTACCCGCTCGACCTGCTCAACGCCTTCTTCCCCGCACTGGAGTTCCTGACCCTGGAAGTCGCCGACGACCACCCCGTCTCGCTCGACCTGACGCCCCTCGCCGACCTCCCCGACCTCAGACTCCTGATCCTCTGCCGCACCGAACGCCCGCAGTTGACCGGCCGGCACCTCTTCCCCGCCGAGCGCCTCACTGTCCAGCAGCGCGACAGCCGCTGACCCGACCGGCGGGAACCGGCCCGACGGCGGGACTCCAGCAGGCCGCACCCTGTCGACTATTCCGGGTGGTCCGGCTGCCGAGGTGGAAGAGCGCCGCCTCGATCTGGTCGGGCCGAACGGAGCGTTGCTGCGCCAGGTCGTGGACCACACCCAGGTATTGCGCATACTGGCTCGACGTCCAACCCCACAGGGGCCAACTGCCGTCGACGATCCTGAGCCTCCTGAGGGCCATCGAGACGACCCGGTCCAGAATGAGCGGACGGTGCGGCCCCGCCACGGCCCCGTCACCGGCGAAGTACAGCACCTTCGAAAAGAACGCCGGCCCCAGATACGGGATCCTGTGGTCGTTGTTGAACGCCCGGTACGCCGCTGCCGCCCCTTCCTCGCGAAGCACCGTCAGCGCCGACCCGAGTCGCGCATCGAGCTCCGCGACGGAATTGCGGGCGAATATCCGACCACGCCGCTTCACCTCACGGGCCTTGGTGCCCGAACCCCACACGAGTGCGGCGACCAGCAGCTGCCGGTTGGCCTCGACCGTCCCGGCACGGCGGGCGAGCGAGAACACGGCGCGCCGGTCGACACGTGGCCAGCTCCCCGCCTGCGGGCAGTCGTCCAGGCCGGTCGGCCACCAGGTGGCGTCCGGCAGCAAGGGCATCCAGCGGCTCCGGTCGAAGGGCACCGCCTGGCCGAGCATCGCCGCGAGATCCGGGACGGGGAAGCCGTCCGACGCCGTGTTCAGTTCGTCCCCCACTGGTGCCTGCTCTCCTCGCGGCCACGTCACGAGCGAACCGTAGCGCCGCCCGTGGGCACCGCACGGCAGAACCGGACCGTCCCGCCTTGGATCCGCAGCAGCGGACCACGGGCGGGGCCACACACCGAAGTCCGCCCGACCACCGACGCGGACAGCATGGTGGTGGGCGGACGACACACTATGGGGTACGCCGGACGCGAGGGTGGACGACGTTGTCAGCGGGCGACGCGCTCGACCGGCTCGCCGTGGACGAGCCGCCCGGGCGGCGGCAACGCGGGGTAGACCTTGTCCACCGGCCGGAGCGTCGGATACGAGTCGCCGTCCTGGCCGCTGGGCACACCACCCGTGGCCGGGGTGCCCCCGGGCGCGGCGCCATCGGCGGACAGCGGGACACCGCCGGGCGTGACGACCTCCCCCGCCAGCGGGACACCGCCGGGCGTCGCGACGTCCTCCGCCAGCGGGGCGCCGCCCGGGGTGGCGACATCGCCGAGCGAGAACGAGGTGCCGGGCACCATGATGCCGGTGTCGGCGCCCGGATTCGCCCCGGTCGGTGCGCCCGACGTGGTGCCGGCGGGCTTCGTGGCTGAAGTGGTGTTGGCGGGCTTCGCCCCAGTCGTGGTGCCGGAAGGCTTCGCCCCGGTCGTGCTACCAGCGGGCTTCGCGTTCGACGTGTTTCCGGCTGGCTTCGCACCGTTCGTGCTACCGGCCGGCTTCGCACCGTTCGTGCTACCAGCGGGCTTCGCGTTCGAGGTGCTTCCGGCGGGCTTCGCACCGGTCGTCGTACCGGTCGGCTTCGCGCCGGTCGTGTTGCCGGCCGGCTTCGCCGCCGACGTCCCGCCCGGGGCGGCGGCCGTGGTGCCGGTGGGGGCGGACTCGGAGGGCCTGGCCGGGGTGCCGAGGGCGGCGGCGGAGGGGGCGGCGAGCAGAGTGATGGCGGCGGCCGCGAGCAACGCGGTGCCTCGGAAGTGCGGTGCCATGGAGGGTTCCTCTCGATCCCGGCCGGGTGACGCGCCCTGCGGCAGCGGTCCGGCCGCGGTCGAAGCGAGTGATGGGTCGCCCGAATTCCTAACCGTTCGTCAGACCGACGGTGCGGCTCCGGCCGGCTTTCCATTCCGACGGACCATCGTTCCGGTCCGCCTTCCGTCGTTCGGTCCACCATCGTTTGCGATCGACCGGCGGCGCACCGAACATGACGGCTCATCAGCATCGTCGCGTCCCCGCACCAGCCCGGCTCCAACTGGGCTTCCAGAGCGACGAGTTCATGGAGACTCCGACGCTCCGAACCCAGCCGGTCAGCACCGCACAAGCCGTCGCCATGCCCCGACACTCGAACATCCGCACGATTTCCAGGCGGCGCGACCGCGGCACTCAGCCAGAACCACCCGGCAGGGCCGTCACCCAGCGCCGTTACCCGTAACTCCGCGATCCGCCAACTCCGCCGCCCACTCGCCTACTTGCTCATCATCGTGCAGGTACGGCTCGTCCGGTCCGGAGCGCAGATCGATGCCGTGCAGCAGGCCCAGCGCCCACCAGGACACCTCGTCCCACCGCAGCGTGTCGTCCAGCACCCATCTCGCCGCCCACCGGTCCGCCGCGTCCCGGTCCACCCGCCCCTCGGCGACGGCCTCCAACCACCCGGCGATCTCGGCCGGCCCCGGCTGCGCCTCGTTCACGACCGGCCCTCCCCGGCCGCCGCGTCCGCCGCCTCCTGGGCCGCCATCACCTGGTCGCCGTGCTCGAACGCCCAGGCTCCGAAGGCGTCGATCGGCGCCAACAGAGTGCGGCCGAGCGCGGTCAGCGCGTACTCCACGCCGGTCGCGGCCTGCGGGCGACGTTCGACCAGGCCGTGGTACTGCAGGCGGCGCAGCGTCTCGGTCAGGACCTTCGAGCTGATGCCGCCGATCCGCTCCCGCAGTTCGACGGGGCGGCGCGGGCCGTCGCGCAGCGCCCAGATCAGTACGGCGTTCCAGGTGTTGGAGAGCAGGTCGAAGGCGAGCCGGGCTCGGCAGTCGGCGAGGAAGGCGTCGGGGGTCACGTACCGAATGGTGCCCGACCGGCTCCCTACTGTCGAAGAAGATCGGTCCAACCCCGCACGGAGTGGAGCACATTGATGACCGAACCGCTCACCATCGGCGTTCTCGGCACCGGCCGCATGGCCGACGCCCTCGCCACCCGCTGGGCCCGCGCCGGGCACCGCGTCACTGTCGGCGGCCGGGACGCGGCCAAGGCCCGCCGCCTCGCCGACCGGATCGGCCACGGCGCCCGCCCGGCCGGTCTGCGTACGGCTGCGGAGGCCGGCGAGGCGGTGCTGGTGGCACTGCCGTACGGCGCGGGCGCCGAGGTGGTCGGCGCGCTGCGCGACGCGCTGGCCGGCCGCACGCTGATCGACTGCGCCAACCCGGTCGGCCCGGGCTTCCGGCTGGTCACCGGACAAGGGCCGTCTGCTGCCCAGCAGTTGGCGGACGCGGCACCCGGCGCCCGAGTGGTGAAGGCGTTCAACCTCTGCCACGAGGACGTCTGGCGCCTGCAGCCCCCGGTCTTCGACGGCCGCCCCCTCACCGTCCCGCTCTGCGGCGACCATCCGGACGCCCTCGCGCACGCCGCCACCCTGGTCCGCGACCTCGGCTGTACACCCGTCCACGCCGGCCCCCTCGCCCACGCACACCTCCTGGAGGCCACCGCGGCCCTCTTCATCGGCCTCTGGGTCGGCCAGAACGCCGACGTCCAGGCCATCGCCCCGCCCCTCACCCACGCTGCCGACTGACGCTCGCTCCACCGACCCGGGCCCGCGCGGCCATCGCCTGGCGGTCGGCGCGCCGGCCACCGCCGCACCGCGCCTCGTCACGTCCCGCACCAGTGGTCTGACCGCCGGTTGCGGCGTGATCGAATTCGCCGCTCTCGGGCGCGTCTTCGCGTTCGCCGCGCCGCTGAGCCTCGCCGTCGAGTTCCTGGGCGATGAGCGACCCCGCCGACCGGTACCGCGACGAGCCGCCGTTCTGACGCAGCCTCGGCTGGCCCCGCGGGTCTCGCGTGTCCGCCCCTGCTGCTAGACATGCCCCGTGCATACGGAACACCCCGACGCGGCCGAACTCGCCGCTCTCCGCGAAGCCTTCGCCTCCGCCGACGGCACCGCTCTCGGCTGGACGAGGGTGCACGCCTTCGAGGCGCAGCACGGCGTCGTCCTGCCGGAGCCCTACCGGACGTTCGTCGCCGAGATCGCCGACGGCTCGGCCGAAGGCCCGCCGACCTACGGGCTGGTGCCGCTGGCCGAGTTGCCCGGGGACTGGGGGGACGGCCGGCCCGAGCGGGTGCTGGGCCGGCCGTTCCCGCTGACCGAGACGTGGTTGTGGGAGGACGACGAGGACACCCCGGAGGAGGAGCTCGACGAGGCGATCGAGCCGGTGTTCAACAACGGTTCGATCGTGCTCGGCACCGACGGCTGCGGCATGTACTGGCACCTGGTCGTCACCGGCCGGCACCGCGGCCACATCTGGCTCGTGACCGGCGAGGGCGCCTCCCCGTTCGGCGACGCCTTCGGCGGGACCACGGCCGCCCCGGGCTTCGCCGGCTGGGTCGCCCACTGGGCAGCCGGCAAGGACTGGTTCGACGCCGAGGGCTGACCGGTGCGGGCGCGACCATCGAGGAGCGGCCCGGCGCAGGCCGGTCGGGTCAGGTCAGTTCCTCGGCGAGCAGGTCCATGAGCAGTCCGTCCTGCCAGGTGCCCGTCCGGTGGTCGCGCCAGTAGGACCGCATGATTCCGACGGGTTGGAAGCCGACCTTGCGGTAGCTGCGGATCGCCGCGGTGTTGGCCGCGGCGGGGTCGATGGTCAGGCGGTGGTGGCCGCGGTCGTGCACCAGCCAGCGGGCGAGGGTCCGTACGGCGTCGGTGCCGAGTCCCTTTCCGTGGTGGCGTGCGGTCAGGAAGACGTCGAGGCCGGCGTGCCGGAACTCGGGGTCGGTCTCCTCCTGGTACTGGATCGCTCCGATGACTTCGCCCTGGAGGACAACGGCGAGCATGCGCTCGAAGTCGTCCGGGGGCGACCACCATGCGGCGACCTCCGGCTCCCGGACGATCCGGGCGAGGACTTCCTCGTCACCGACGGCGACCGGCCGCAGTACGACCTCGGCTCCACGCAGTTCCATGCCCTCAGTATTCCCCGACGCACGACGCGCTCGATCGCCGACCGCGCTGTCACTCCGGCCGCCGCACCCACGGTGCGTGGCGCTCGCCAGGGCCCAACTCCCCACGCCAGTACCGGAAGACCAGGCCTTCGACGACGCGCAGTCGGCCCGCCGCGATCAGGCCCTCGGCCGGTTCGGGGCCGCCCGCGTCGGCGGTGAAGGCGATCAGGACGGATGGGGCGGCGCCGAGTCGGTCGCGTACGCCGGTCGTCTCGGCGGGCGTGGGAGCGCGGAACACCGGGTCCTGGAAGAAGGCGGGGCATGCCACCAACTCCGGTTCTTCGAAGTGCAGTTCGAGGAGGTGGTGGTACGTCAGGTCGTGGCCGGAGCCCAGGATCAGGCGGGACGAGTCCCAGGAGACCACGTCCCAGTCCCACCAGGAGCCTTCGGGCAGTTCGATCACCGCCGACGACGCTCAGCCGTCGAGGAGGGCGGCCAGGTACCGGTCGGCGTCCGCCGCCAGTTCGGCGCGGCCCAGCGGATTCGCGTGCCCGCTGCCCGCCGTCCCGTTGAACAGGACGCCGTCGCACCAGCGCACCAGCCGCCGGGCGTCCGCGGCCGGGTCGGTCGAGCCGCAGGCGCGCAGCAGGCGGACGGCCACGTCCACGAAGCCGGCTCCCAACCGGTCGTAGACGGACCGGAGTTCGGGGCGACGGGCGGCCTCCAGGGCCAGCTCGATCCGGGCCACCGTCAGCGCCCGGCCCGTCGTCAGCGCGTGGTCCAGCCCGTCCGCGACCACCGTGACCAGCAGTCGTCGCGCCGCTGCGCCCTCCCCGGGCGGCCGGGTCAGCACGTCCCCGACCATCCCGGCCGCCTCGACCTCGGCGATCCGGGTCAGGGCGACCTCCAGCAGCGCCGACCGCGTCCGCGCCAGATTGGACGTCGATCCCACGGGGAGCCCGGCCGCCTCGTCGACCGCCCGGTGCGTCAGCCCGCGCAGGCCGCGCTCCGCGATCACGGCGACAGCCGCATCGGCAATCCGGGTCGGTCGTGCCACAGTCATGGCGAGATCATCCCGCGCCCCGGCCGCTTCCCCCAAACCGCGCCGCGCCATCGGCCCGTCGAGCAGCGACGTTCCGTCAGGTCGCCGCTACCTTCTGCCACATGAACGAGCCCCGGCCGCCACGCGCCGAGCCCCTGCCGTCGCCCCGCCGACCGTCGCCGCTGTCCGGCCCGACCGCCCCCGGCGGCCCGGTGTGGTACGCGGCGTACGGGTCGAACATGCACGCCGGCCGCCTCGCCCGCTACCTCTCCGGCGGCCGTCCGACCGGCGCCGCCCGCAGCTACTCGGGCTGCCGCGACCGCACGCCACCGGAGCGGACGCTGCCGATCCTGCTGTCGGGGACCCTGTACTTCGCCCTCGAATCCTCCACCTGGACCGGCGGCACGGCCTTCTACGACCCCGCTCCGGGCGGCGACCTGCCGGCCCGGGCCTACCTCCTCACCGCCGGGCAGTTCGCCGACATCGCCACCCAGGAGATGTACCGCCAGCCCGCCGCCGACCTCGACCTCACTCGGGTCCTGACCACCGGCCGCGACCGAGTGGGGCCCGGGCGCTACGAGACCCTGCTGCGTCTCGGTGGCCTCGACGGCATCCCCGTGCTCACCTTCACCGCCCCCGGGACGCTCGCCGACGCCGATCTCAACCCGCCCTCCGCCGCCTACCTCGCCACGATGGCCGCCGGTCTCGCCGAGGCCCACGGCTGGAGCGCCGCCCGAGCCGCGACCTACCTGGCCACCCGCCCGGGCGCCGCCGCCCGCTGGACCCCCGAGTCCGCCCTCCGGGCCATCCGCTCGGCCGCCGCACCCTCCGCCTGACGGCACGCAGCTGACGGCCCGCAGCCGACGGCGCGCGAAGGAACCCGGCCCACCGGAACTACATCCGTAGTACGCTCGGCCCCAGCAAGCCGAACTACACCTGTAGTCGAATCGGTCGATCGGAGCCCGCCATGCCCTCCACCCCTGACAGCCGCCCGGCGATCGTGATCGGCGGTGGCATCGGCGGCCTCGCCGCCGCCCTCGCCCTGCACCGGCGGGGCGTCCAGGTCACCGTTCACGAGCGGGCCGCGAGCCTCGAACCGGTCGGCGCAGGGCTGGCGTTGGCGCCGAACGCGTTGCGGGCGCTGGACGTGCTGGGCGTCGGCGGACGCCTGCGCGCCCTCGCGGTGCGGCACCCGGCCGTGGGCCTGCGGCGCCCGTCCGGACGGTGGCTGGCCCGGACGGACACCGAGGCGGTGCAGCGGCACTTCGGCGATCCGGTGCTGGCGGTCGCACGGGCCGAACTGATCGCCGCGCTGGTCGACGCCCTCCCGCCCGGGACCGTCCGCACCGACTCGCCGGCCGCTCTGCACGACCCCGGCGACGCGCACGCCCCGGCCCGGGTCGACACCCCGGACGGCCGGTGCGAGGCGTCCCTCGTGGTCGCGGCGGACGGCATCCGTTCGGCCACTCGGGCCCAGCTCTTCCCGCACCACCCCGGGCCCCGCTACTCGGGGTTCACCACCTGGCGGACCGTCGTCGACCACCCCGAGCACCCGCCCGCCGCCGTCGGCGAGATCTGGGGACGCGGCGCGCTCGCCGGCATCGTGCCGCTCGCCGCCGGACGGGTGTACGTGTACGGGGCCGCCCTCGCGCCGGCCGGGCAGCGCGCCGCCGACGGCGACGAGCACGCCGAAATGCTGCGCCGGTACGGCAGTTGGTGCGCCCCGCTGCCGGAACTGCTGCGAGACGCCGACGCCGCCCGGGTGCTGCGCAACGACGTCTGGGCGCTCACTGACCCGCTGCCGGCGTTCCACCGCGGCCGGGTCGCGCTGCTCGGCGACGCCGCGCACGCCATGTCGCCGTTCCAGGGGCAGGGCGCCTGCCAGGCCGTCGAGGACGCGGTGGTCCTGGCCGCCGCACTTCCCGCCCCGCACGAGTCGTCGGACCCTTCCGCCGCCCTCGACGCCTACTCCGCCGCCCGCCTGCCCCGCACCTCCCGGATCGTGGCGGGCTCGCACACCGTGGGCCGCCTGGTCGCCGTCCGCTCCCGCCCGGGCACCCTGCTGCGCGACAGCGTCCTCGCCGCCGCCGGACGCCTGCCCGCCCGCGTCCTGCTCGACCGCTCGGCCCCCACCTACACCTGGCAGCCGCCCACCATCGGTGCTCCGACGGCCCGTTGACGCTCTGCCGATGCACACCCTCCGCGGCGGCGGCGCCCGGCAGCGGCCGATCGGCTCACGGGACTCCCAACGCCCGTTCGCACCAAGATGATTGACCAACTCATCAATACCACCCCGCAGTTGCTCAACTCACCGGAGAAGGGCAGGAGTTCGGCCCGAACACCTCGATCGCCGCCCGCACCAGCCCGGCCAGTGGGCGGGAGCGGGCGACCGGGTCCCAGGCCAGCACGGAGGTGACGGGCCGGGCATCGGGCACGGGGACGGCGATGACGCCGGGGCGCAGCTGGGTGCGGGAGGAGTCGGGCAGGACGGCGTACATCCGGCCGAGGGCGACCAGTTCGCTGAGCTGCGCGTGGTCGCGGATCTCGGGGCCCGGGCCGTCGGGGTAGCTGCCGTCGCGGCGGGGGAAACGCGGTGCGGGCAGGTCCGGCAGGGCGGTGAGCTCGGCGAGTCGCAGCGCGGTGCGGGCGGCCAGCGGATGGCCGGCGGGGAGCAGGGCGACCTGGCCCTCGGTGTGCAGCTCCTCGGCGTCGAGGCCGACGGTGGAGTCGAACGGCAGGTGCAGCAGCGCCGCGTCCACCGCGCCCTCGCGCAGCAGGCGTTCCTGCTCGCCGAACCGGCACAGCCGGAGGTCCACCGGCACCGGATCCGGCCCGGCGGCGTACGCGTCGAGCAGGGCCGCCAGCAGTTCGGTGGAGGCGCCGGCCTTCGCCGCGAGGACCAGGCCGGGCGGCTGCCCGGCCCGCCGGGTACGGGCCTCGGCGGCGGCCACGGCCGCCAGCACGGTGCGGCCCTCGCGCAACAGCACGTGTCCGGCTCCGGTCAGCGTCACGCCGCGGCTGTCGCGTTCCAGCAGGACGGTGCCGAGCCGCCGTTCCAGCTGAGCGATCGCCCGCGACAGCGGCGGCTGCGCCATTCCGAGCCGCCGGGCCGCCCGCCCGAAGTTCAACTCCTCGGCCACGGCGACGAAGTAGTGCAGTTCCCTGGTCTCCACCCGCCCCAGCCTACGGCGATACCCGCACGGTATCGCCGGGCCACCGGATCGGTCTTGGCCACCCGGCCGGGCCGGCCCGCAGCATGGTGGCATGAACGAGAACACGAACGGACCCACCGTGGCGCTGGTGACCGGCGCGAACAAGGGCATCGGGTACGAGATCGCGGCGGGACTCGGCGCGTTGGGCTGGCAGGTCGGCGTGGGCGCCAGGGACGGGCAGCGCCGCGAGGAGGCGGTGCGGACGCTGCGCGCCCGCGGCGTGGACGCGTTCGCCGTCCCGCTCGACGTCACCGACGACGACTCCGCGACGGCCGCCGCGGAGCTGCTCGCGGAGCGCTTCGGGCGGCTCGACGTGCTGGTCAACAACGCGGCGGTGACGGGCGGCATGTCGCAGGCGCCGACCGGCGTCGACCTGGCGCAGCTGCGGCTGGTGATGGAGACGAACGTGCTGGGGGTGATCCGGGTGACCAACGCGGTCCTGCCGCTGCTGCGCCGCTCCGCCGCGCCGCGGATCGTCAACCTGTCCAGCGCGGTGGGCTCGTTGGCGCTGCAGTCCGACCCGGACGCGTTCACCGGGCCGACCTCGGCCGCCTACGCGCCGTCGAAGACCTTCCTGAACGCCGTGACGGTGCAGTACGCGAAGGAGTTGACCGGCACCGGCGTCCTGGTCAACCTGGCCTGTCCGGGCTACTGCGACACCGACCTCAACGGCCACCGCGGCACCCGGACTCCCGCCCAGGGCGCGGTGATCGCGGTGCGCCTGGCCACGCTGCCGGCCGACGGACCGACCGGGCAGTTCTTCAACGAGGACGGCCCGCTGCCCTGGTGACGGACCGTCAGCAGAGACTCAGAGCTCGCCGGCCCACGGCGGGTTGGCACCGGCCACCGCCACCGTCCGGGCCGCGACCCGCGCCGCGAACGCGCAGGCCCGTTCCAGGCCCTCGGCCGTCAGCGCGTCCAACCGGCCGCCCAGGACGCCCTGTTCGGCGAGCGAGTGGAGCAGTCCGGCGGTGAACGAGTCGCCCGCGCCGACGGTGTCCACCACCGGGGTCGGCGGCGCGGGCACCCGGACCCGCCGGCCGTCCAGGGAGGCGAGGGCGCCGTGTTCGGCCAGGGTGATCACCACCAGTCGGGCGCCGGCCCGGTGGAAGTGGTCGCAGGCCTGCTCGGGCGTGGTGTCGGGGAGCAGCAGCGCCAGGTCGTCGGCGCTCAGCCGCAGGAGGTCGGCGAGTTCGCACCAGCGCGGCAGCCGCCGCCGGTAGGCCTCCGGTCCGACCAGCAGCGGGCGGACGTTCGGGTCGATCGAGACGGTGGCCCCGGCCCGCACGTCGGCCAGCAGGTCCTCGATCCGCGGTCCGCCGGGCTCGCGGACCAGGGCCAGCGAGCCGGTGTGCACGCACACCGACCCGTCGGCGCGCGCCGCTGCCAGCTCCAGTCCGGTCCACTGCCAGTCGGCGGTGCCCTCGGCGTGGAAGGAGTAGTCGGCGTGGCCGTCGCCGTCGAGCGCGGCCAGCGCCAGGGTGCTCGGTTCGGCGGCCCGCACGGCGCCCGACAGCTCCACGCCGGAGCCGGCCAGGTGGGCGCGGAACAGTTCGCCGAACGGGTCACCGGAGATCCGTCCGAGGAACCGCGTCGGCGTGCCCAGGCGGGCCAGCGCCACGGCGGTGTTCGCCGGGCCCCCGCCGGGCAGCACCCGCAGCGCCAGTTCTCCCGGCCGCGCCGCACCGGGCTCCACGAACGCGTCGGCGACGCACTCCCCGACCACGGTGATCGACCGACCCGCCATCGAAACCAGCCTCCCATCAGGGCGAACGCACAGGACCGGTCTGGACTCCATCACCGCGACCGGCCCCGCGTCAATGCGGACCGGCCCCGGGGGTGTCGCGGCCGGGCGATGTACGTTTCAGCGCGCGGGCGGACTCTCCGCACCTCAATTGGGAGCGCTCCCAACGCTATTGACACCGCCGGAACGCGTCTGGCGTCATGTCCGGTGTCCCCAAGGGCCCTTGTCGGAGCGCTCCCCCCACCCCTGTCGGACGCCCCCATCCGCGTCCAGAGAGGAACGAGACCATGCGACTCCCGTTGCCCCGGCAGCTGCCGCGCCGGCTGGCGGCCTCGGCCGCCGCGCTGGCCGCACTGCTCGCGGCCGCCTTCGCCGCCGCCCCTCCGGCGCCCGCCGCCCCTACCTCCCCGGCCGAACCTGCGGCGTCCGCCACCGTCACGGCGGGCGCCGGTTTCTGGCACACCAGCGGCCGGAAGATCCTGGACGAGGCCGGGAACCCGGTCCGGATCGCCGGCATCAACTGGTTCGGCTTCGAGACCTCCAACTATGTGGCCCACGGCCTGTGGAGCCGCGACTACCGGTCGATGATCGACCAGATGAAGTCGCTGGGCTACAACACCATCCGGCTGCCGTACAGCGACGACATCTTCAAGGGCACCACCCCGACCAGCCTGAACACCTCGGGCGGGATGAACGCCGACCTGGTCGGCCTGAACTCGCTCGGCGTGATGGACAGGCTGGTCGACTACGCGGGCACCGTGGGCATGAAGGTGATCCTTGACCGGCACCGCCCGGACTCCGGCGGCCAGTCGGCGCTCTGGTACACCTCCTCGGTGCCGGAGTCGACCTGGCTGGCGAACCTGAAGTCGATCGCCGCCCGGTACGCGGGCAACTCCGCGGTGGTGGGCATCGATCTGCACAACGAGCCGCACGACCCGGCCTGTTGGGGCTGCGGCGACCAGGCCACCGACTGGCGGCTGGCGGCGCAGCGCGGCGGCGAGGCGGTGCTGTCGGCCAATTCGAAGCTGCTGATCTTCGTGGAGGGCGTGCAGTCCTTCAACGGCTCCTCGTACTGGTGGGGCGGCAACCTGCAGGGCGCGGGCCAGTATCCGGTCCAACTGAGCGTCGCCGGACGGGTGGTGTACTCGGCGCACGACTACGCGACCAGTGTGGCGCAGCAGTCCTGGTTCTCCGACCCGAGCTTCCCGGCGAACATGCCGGGCGTCTGGGACAAGAACTGGGGCTACCTGTTCGATCAGAACCTCGCGCCGGTATGGGTCGGCGAGTTCGGCACCACGCTGCAGTCCGCCACCGACCAGACCTGGTTGCGGGCGCTGGTGCAGTACCTGCGGCCGACGGCGACGGCGGGCGCGGACTCGTTCCAGTGGACGTTCTGGTCGTGGAACCCGAACTCGGGTGACACCGGCGGCATTCTGAACGACGACTGGACGACCGTGAACACGGTGAAGGACGGCTACCTGGCGTCGGTGAAGTCCCCGGGCTTCGGCGGCGGTCCGGGCGGCGGCGGCCCGGGCGACACCCAACCGCCGTCCATGCCGGGCGGATTGGCGGTGACGGGTGTCACGGCGAGCAGTGTGTCGCTGTCCTGGGCGGCGTCCACCGACGACACCGGGGTGACGGGGTACGAGGTGTACCGGGGCGGGTCGAAGGTCGCGTCGGTGGCCGGGACCTCGTACACCGACGGCGGGTTGGGCGCGGCGACGGCGTACAGCTACACGGTCCGGGCGAAGGACGCGGCGGGCAATGTGTCGGCGGCGTCGGCGGCGGTCACCGCGACCACTTCGGCGGGCGGCGGGGGCAGTGCCGGGTGTGCGGCGGCGATCAGCCTGAACGACTGGGGCAGCGGCCTGACCGCGACGGTGACGGTCACCAACACCGGCACGGCCGCGACCAAGGGCTGGCAGGTGGTCTGGACGTGGCCCACCGGCCTCCAGATCAGCGGGAGTTGGAGCGCGGACGTGACCCGCGGCGGGCAGACCGTGACGGCGCGCAGCCTGGCGTACAACGGGGTGCTGGCCCCGGCGGCGTCCACCACGTTCGGCGTCCAGGCGACCCGCACGGACGCCTCGGCGGCGGCGTCCGCGACGCCGGTGTGCACCGCGACCTCCTGAGCCGGCTCGACTCCGCCGCGGCAGCCGCCCGGTCACCGGTCCGACAGTGACCGGGCGGGGCTGCGGTGACCGGGCGGGGCGACGGCGACCGGGCGGCTGCCGCGATCAGCTCCGCACGGCTTCCAGGAAGCCGTTGGTGACGGTGCCGGAGGCGGGCGGCAGGGTGCGGCCGTGGGTGGCGGCGAGTTCGTCGAGGGAGGTGAAGCGGGTGGTCCAGCCGTGGGCGTCGAGCCAGTCGGCGGTGCCGGGGCCGAGGCCGCCGCGCCACAGGGAGGTCATCTCGGTGAGGCCCTCCTCGACGGGGGTGCGGCTGGTGTCGCGGCCCTGCTCGACCAGCAGCCGGCTGCCGGGTGCGGACAACTCGCCGACGGTGGTGAGCAGTCGGGCGGCCTGGTCGGCCTCCAGGTAGACCAGCAGCCCTTCGGCGAGCCAGGCGGTGGGCTGTCCGGGATCGAAGCCGGCGGCCCGGAGCCGGTCGGGCCAGTCGGGGTCGGTGAGGTCGGCGGGCAGCGCGGTGCGCGCGCACCGGGGCCGGGCGTCGTGCACGGCGAGGACCTGGTCCTTGAAGGCGAGGACGGGCGGCAGGTCGATCTCGAACAGGCGGGTGCCGCCGGGCCAGGGCAGCCGGTGGGCGCGGGTGTCGAGTCCGGCGGCGAGCAGGACGACCTGGCGGGCGCCCGCAGCGAGCAGCCGGTCGTCGTAGTGGCGGGTGCGCAGGATGCCGTGCATGAGCAGCCGGGCGGCGAGCGGCCCGAGCGGCTTTCCGGTGGGTCGCGGCGGCTGCCCGGCGGCGGTGACGAAGGCGAGCGCGTAGGGGTCGACGAACAGCGGGTCGATCTGGGCGCTCTCGTAGGCGCGGCCGCGGGCCACGGCGAGGGCGGTGCGGGACACGGGGCTCAACTGCTCGGCGGCGGGCAGCCCGGGGCCGGCCGGCTCTTGGGTCGTCATGCCGGAGAAACTACATCGCCACCGATGCATCTGTGAAGATGTATTCTGCCGGGCATGGACGGCGTACGACTTCTGCGACTCGGCAAGCGACTGACGGAGCTCGGCCGGGAGATGGTCACCGACCACGCCTCGGCGACCCTCTCCCCCGGCGAGATCGCGGTGATCGCCGACGTGTACCGGCACCCGGGCACCTCCGTGCAGGACATCCGGGCCCGCACCGGCTTCGCCCAGAGCCACGTCTCCACCTCGGTCGCCCGCCTGCGCGAACGCGGCCTGCTGGACGCCGCGCCCGACCCCGCGGACGGCCGCCGCACCCTGCTGAGCGCCTCCGAGAGCGCCCGCCGCTACATCAGGGCCCGGGTCGCCCGCCCCGCCGAGCCGGTCATCGCCGGCGCCGTCCCCGACCCGGAGCAGGCCCGCCGGGTCGGGGAGCTGCTCGACGAGCTGGCCGGCCTGCTGCTCCCGCCGGACCCGGCGGCGCGGACGGGCGGGTCCGACCACCGTCGCTGACCATGGACGGGTCGGGGAATCCCCCCGCCCCGCCACGGGGCCGCACCGCCGTCGGGCCGTGCGGCCGGCGGACCGTCCAGCCGGGAGGCCGTCAATGATCTCGATCGCCGACATCCGTGAGTGGCGCGGCCACGACGTGGTCGACCAGGACAGCAAGAAGATCGGCTCCCTGGAGAACATCTACGTCGACACCGCCACCGACCTGCCGTCCTTCGCCACCGTCACGGTCGGCCCGATGTTCAGCAAACGCCGCCTGGTGTTCGTACCGGTCGCGGACGCGGTGGTCGGGCCGGACTACGTGCGGGTCCCGTTCGACCGCAACGCCGTGAAGGACGCGCCGTCCATCGACCCCGACGGGGTGCTGGCCGCCGAGATGGAGCCCGAGGTGTTCGCGCACTACAACCTCGACTACGCCACCGGCGCGGGCGGCGAACGGCGACTCGCCCGCCGCTGAGCGCCACCGCCCGCCGGTACCGCCCGAGCACCACCGCCCACCAGCACCGCCCGAGCACCACCGCCCCGGCCGGCCGCCCGCTCAGGCGGCCAGGCCCGGGCCGCCGCGCTCGACGTCCGCATTGAACGCGGCGAGTTCGTCGATGACGTGCCGGTCGGTGAAGCCGAGCCCCTCCACCAGGTGGTCCCACAGGCCGTGCGGCTCGGTGTCCAGCTGCAGCATCACCCGGGTGCCGTCCTCGTCGGCGGCCCCGACGCGGTGGAACGTCACCACCCCGGAGTGCCCGGGCCGGTCCTCGCCGCCGCTCCAGGCGATCCGGTCCAGCGGCACCACCTCGGTCGCGGCGGCGCCGCGGCCCGCGCCGCCGCGCATGCAGGCGGGCAGCGACGCACGGTCGGTCCACGCGCGGTAGACCGCCTCGATCGGAGCGTCGATCTCCACGGATTCCTCGATCCGTCCCATGGCGTCCTCCTCCTCACCGGGTGCGGCCGCCCGACTGCGGTCCGCGTCCGCGCCTGCGCCTGCCCCGTCCGCCGGCCGCCATGCGCCCGCGCCTCGAAGCCGCGCCCGGAACGGTGGCGCTCACCGAAACTTCACACGTCTGCCAGGCATGACCCGCCGACGATCGGGTACCCGGGGACGGACCGGCCGGAGACGAGGAAAGGAAAGGCATGCCTGTGCCCACTGATGAACTTCTCCTGTCCGCACCCGCCGGGGCGACCTCCGAGCCGATCGGAACGCCCCCGGTCAACGGGTCCGCCCTGGAAGCGCTCGCGGACCCGGCCCACGCCGCCCCCGCGGACGCCCGCGAACTGACCCGCGTCCTGCTGCGCCGCCTGGCGGGCCTGGAGGAGGGCACCCGCGAGTTCAGCTACGTCCGCAGCACGCTGATCGAACTGAACCTGACCCTGGTCCGGTTCGCCATCCGCCGCTTCGGCCGCACCAAGGAGCCGTACGAGGACCTGCTCCAGGTCGGCTCGGTCGGCCTGATCAAGGCCATCGACCGCTTCGACCCCGACCTCGGCGTGGAGTTCACCACGTACGCGGTGCCCACCATCGTCGGCGAGATACGCCGCCACTTCCGCGACACCACCTGGTCGGTGCACGTGCCGCGCCGGCTCCAGGAATTGCGCCTCGACCTGGCGAAGGCGCAGGACGCGCTGGCGCAGACGCTGGACCGCGAACCGACCGTCGCCGACCTCGCCGCGCACCTGTCGCTGCCCGAGGAGGAGGTCGTCGAGGGCCTGGCCGCCGCCAACGCCCACACCGCCGGCTCGCTCGACCTGACCGCCCCTGGCGAGAGCGACGGGCAGCAGCCCGCCGACCGGCTCGGCCGGGTCGACGGCGGCTACGGGCTGGTGGAGAACCTGGTCGCCTTGAAGCCGCTGATCGCCCGACTCCCCGAGCGCGAACGGCTGATCCTCTCCCTGCGGTTCACCGAGGACCTCACCCAGTCGCAGATCGGCGCCCGCCTCGGCCTGTCCCAGATGCACGTGTCCCGGCTGCTGTCCCGCACCCTGGCCGAACTGCGCACCGGCCTGGCCGACGACCGGACCTGACGGACCGTCAGCTCCCGGACCTCCCGACGGCCCGGGCATCTGACGCTGCGTCACTTCCGGAGCGGCCGGCGCCCCGAGGATCCGTCGCACCGGGTACCCCGCCTCGACCGCCGCGCCCGCCGTGCGTAAGGTCGAGCCAGGTCGGTCGAGGGAACAGGACGAGGATGCCAGCCGAGAACATGCCCGTGGCCCCCCTGGCAGTCGAGGTGCGGCACACGCCGGAGAACGCGGCGGTGTGCACCCTGTCGGGCGATCTGGACATCGAGACCCTGCATCCCGCCCGGGAGGCGCTGGACCGCTTGCTGGCCCAGCGCCCCCGGGCTCTGGTGGTCGACCTCGAACGGGTCGACTTCTGCGACTCGTCCGGGCTCAACCTGCTGCTGCAGACCCGGATGGCGGCGGCCGACACCGAGCTGTCGTTCCGCCTGGCCGCACTCTCCGGGCCAGTCCGGCACCTGCTCGAACTGACCGGCGCGAAAGCCGTGTTCACCATCCACGACACGGTGGGTGCGGCTCTCGACGCCGACCGGTGAGACCCTCCGTCCGCGCACCGTCCGCCGTACCGGGCATAATCCCGGCACGGCCGGGAAACCGACCCGTGTGCCTGCCGTCGAGACCGAAGGGAACCCGCCCGTGACGCCCAGTCGGGGAACCCTGGACGGCGACCGCCCGGACGCCGGCGCGGCCCCACCCCCCGGCGGCCAGCGCCGTCGGCTGCGGTTGGCGGGCGTCGCCCGGCCGGTGGCCCGGGCCCGAGCGTTCACCGCCGAGGCGCTCGGCGACTGGTCGTGGTCCACCCCGCCCGACGCCGACCTCGGCGAGGACGTCGTGCTGCTGGTCGCCGAACTCGTCGGCAACGCGATGCTGCACGCCGGCGGCCCGCTCGAACTCGTCCTGGACGCCACCCCGGCCCGCCTGCGGATCGAGGTCTCCGACGCGTCCGCCGTGCTGCCCGCGCTGCGCACCCCGCACCACCCCGGCCTCCCCGGCGGTCACGGCCTGTACATCGTCCAGCACACCGCCGACCGCTGGGGCGCCGACCTGCACGCCCAGGGCAAGTCCATCTGGGCGGAGATCGACGTCTCCCGTCTGCGCGCGTAGCGTCGCCGGCACTCGACGCGAAGGCGGCCCCCGAACCTCGGGGGCCGCCTTCGTGCCGGGCGCCTCACCTGCCGCGGTTGCGGCGCCGCCGGCGCAGGATGTGCTGCCGCTCCTCCTCGGTGCGGCCGCCCCACACCCCGTAGCGTTCCCGGGCGGCGAGCGCGTGGCGCAGGCAGCGCTCCCGGACGGGGCAGCGGGCGCAGACCGCCTTCGCGGCGCGGTCACGCTCCTCGTGGGCTTGGCCCCGCTCGCCGGGCGGGTGGAAGAACAGCCGGCAGTCGGCGGCCCGGCAGGCGCCCCGCAGCTGCCAGTCCCACTGCTCCTCGGTGGCTCCGGGCAGACGGGAGATCACGGTCATCGGCTCCTCCTCGCGGTCGCACGGGTGTGCCCGTCCGTGTAACCGGGATCCGATGGCCGAACCGCGTGCGGCGGTCCTCGCGGGCTCCGGCGGTCAGTCCTCCTCGGGTTCCGGCGGCGAGGAGACCGGAACGGCGAACTCCGGGCCGTCCGCCGCGGTCTTCTCGCTCTCGTCCGGCGGCGGCGAACCCTCGGCGGTCATCCGGGCCTCCGGAGTCTCGGTGGGCGGCCACTCGTCGGCCGGTGCGTCATGGGTCCCGTGCGTGTGGTGCGACATCTCGCCTCCCGCGGAAGTGCTGACCCCCTCGTCTCCATGGTGCGTCCAGGCCCGCCCCGGCACCCGGCCGTCGCCGGGCGTGTCGGCCCGGCCACCCGGCGTCCCCGGTGTCGGCTGGCAGCATCCCGGCGACGGGCGCACGGTGGACGGGGGGCCGTTGTCCACCGTCGGGAGAGGAGAGTGTGGCCATGTCGTCCAAGCGACGCCGCAAGAAGAAGGCCCGCGCCAGGCACAAGGCGAACCACGGCCGTCGGCCCCAGTACTGAGAACCACCGACGTTCCCGGCAACGCCGAACGCCGAACACGACGATCTCGAAGCGGCCGCCACATCCGGAACCCAGCCCCGGACGGCGGCCGCTTCCGTGCGCTCCGCGCCCGCCGGCACGCCCCGCCCGCGCCCTGCCCCTCGCTGTCCGCGCCCGGTGTCTCCCCGTCGAGCGGCCGACCCCGTCCCGGCCGCTTCCCGTCAACCGGCCGTCGGGGCCCCGGCGTTCGCCCGGGCGTGGGCGGCGGCCCTGATCGGGGACAGGCCGCACGCCCACACCATCACCGCGCCGAGCAGCCGGGCCTGCGGTCGGTCCCAGAGCCGGCGGACCGCCCACGACCGACGGATGCCGAGCTCGGTGCGCGCCCATCCGGGCAGCAGGCCGACCGCCGCGTTGGTGAGGATCCGTACGGCGAGGCGCTCGCGCCGGGTGCGCCCGAAGCCCCGCAGCAGCGCGACCACCTCCAACGACTCGGGCCCGGCCCGCAGTTCGCCCCGCACCCGGGCCAGGTACTCGGCGAGCGCGGCGCGTGAGCCGGGTATCCCGTCCGCGCCGAGCAGTTCGCCGATCAGCGCCACCTGCGCCAGATACGCGTCGCACTCGTCGTCGCTCAACCGGCCCCGCCCGGCGAAGACCTGGTGCCCCAGCAGGAAGCAGGACACCTCCGCGGTGTGCACCCAGCAGAGCAGTTCGGGATCGTCGGCCCGGTACGGCCGGCCCGCCGCGTCGAAGCCGCGGACGAAGCGGTGGATGCGCCGCACCTCGGCGATCGCGGCCTCGGCGGCGGCGGAGGAGCCGAGCGTGGTGGTGGACACGAAGCGGGCGGTGCGGTGCAGCCGCCCGGTGGGGTCGGTGCGGTAGTCGGAGTGCTCGGCGACGGCGCGCATCGCGACCGGGTGCAGCGACTGGAGCATCAGCGCGGCGAACCCGCCGACCAGCATCCCGGCCGGGTGCTCGTGCACCCGCCACACCACGCTGGACGCGCCGAACAGGCCGGGATCGCCGGGCGGCCGGTCGTAGCGCTCCAGGTGGAGGTCGGCGCCGTGCACCGTGGCATTGATCTCCCGCAGCAGCCTCCGCCGCAGCGCCTCGACCGGCCGTCGCCACCCGTCCGTCACCGCCGTGCACCTCCCGCCCCGAACCGCCTGGACCGCTCGGGCTCCCCGGACTCTCCCGGAGCGCCTTCTGCCGCCACCCTACGCCGCGGCGCCCCGCCGCCGAACAGGGCTGACAGCACGCCGGGGGACCCGCTACGATCACCGGCGATGACTACTCATGGATTGGAGGTCCCGTCCTTCCGAAGTGAGTGCTGATGCACCGCACTTCGCCGATGGACGAGGACACTCGTACCTGTTTCTGGCCGCGCGTCCGGCAGTTCGCCGTTCCCCCGGCCATGATCGAGACCGCCACCGCCCGCCGGGAGTCCGGCGACTGGGGCGGCGCCTGCGCTGCTGCCCGGTTCGACGTGGAGCTGGACGTCCGGGCGGTCGCCCGCACGTACGGCCCCGAGCTCGCCGGTCAACTGCGCTCCGACCTCCGCCACTTGGCTCCGGACCTGCTGCGCTGGCACCTGCCGCGGACGGCCCCTGACGGGCTGCTGCGGCCGGGGCTGAGCGTCACCCTGGCCCGCTATCCGCGGGACGGGCCTGCCGCGTTCCACCTGGTGGCCCGCACCGCGCCGCACCGGATGGCGGCGGTCGACCAGCGAGTCGGCCTGGCGCTGTGGCACACCTCCGCCCCGGGGGCCGGCCTGCGCCCGCAGCCGCGTTTCCGCCTCGACCTGCACCGACACCTGTGGGACGCCCGGCGATCCCACGAACTCGCAAACCGCACGGCCGAATTGACGGATCCTCGGTTCGCCGACGAGATCTGGCCGTTCGAGGCCGCCCTGCTGCGCACGGCGGACGGGCTGGCGCCCGATGTGCCGGTCGCGGTGCGGTCGGCCGCGCGCCGGTTCCTGCTGCTCGATCCCGCCACCGGGTCGGTCGACGCGGAACTGCGCGACGCGGGCGGCTTCCCGGTGCTCCCGGACGCCGCCACCTGGGCACCGCCCGACCTGTGGCTGCTGCGCTCCGGGGCACTGCCCGCCGACCGACTGCACCCGCTGGTGGCGGCAGCGCTCGTCCCGGGCTTCCGCTCGGCGCCCGCGCCGCCGCCGTCGACGGAGGATCCGCTGCCGGTGGACTGTCGGGGAGCCCGGCACCGGGTGGCCCTGGTGGCGGGCCGGCTCACCTCGCTCGACCACTCGCCGGAGCAACTGCGGCGGGAGGAACTGCTGTTGGCGTTCGGCGGCCCGCCGCTGCCCTGCCTGCAGACCATCGACCGCGCGCACCGGCAGCCCGACGACCTGGACGCCATCGTGCAGCGCCTGCTGCACGGCGACCGGTCCGGTGCACTCGCCGCCGTCCGCCAACTGATCGGCGACGAGCGCCCGTTGCCGGGCAGCCCGCTCGCCGAGCGGCTGGCCGCGGACGAGGAGCTGCGGGGCGTCGCCGTGCTCCGTCGCGCCGGAATCGTCCCCCGCGGGCCGCGCGATGCCCGCGCGACCCCTCAGGCACCGCCGACACTGCTGCCGGACGGCCACCCGCACCGCCTTCGCCCGCCGCGAGGGCTCCGGTGCCGGTGCTGCTCGTTCCGGCGCCACCTGCTCTGACCCTTCACCCGACGCACGCCGCGCCGGGATCCGACTCTTTCCTCCCCAGGTGATCACTCATGCCTTCCACCACCCAACTCGCCGTCGCCGACCACCTGTTGGCGATGCTCGCCGAGTCCTCCACCGAGCCCCGACAGGACCTCCAGATCGAGGCCCTGACCCTCGCCGTCGCCGCCGACCTGCCGGTCCTTCTCTGGGGTGAACCCGGCATCGGGAAGACCGCCGCGCTGAACCAGCTCGCCGTCGAACTCGACCTGCCGCTCACCACGGTGATCGCCAGCGTGCACGAGCCGTCGGACTTCTCCGGCCTGCCGGTGATCGGCGCGGACCCGGCCACCGACGGTGTGCCGCTCGCGCCGCCGGACTGGGCGGTGCGCCTGGTCCGGCAGGGGCGCGGGCTGCTGTTCCTCGACGAGCTCTCCACCGCCCCGCCCGCCGTACAGGCGGCGCTGCTCCGCCTGGTGCTGGAGCGCCGCATCGGTGCGCTGCAACTCCCGCCGGGGGTGCGGATCGTGGCGGCCGCCAACCCGCGCGGCTCGGCCGCCGACGGCTGGGAGCTGAGCGCGCCGCTGGCCAACCGGTTCGTCCACCTGGACTGGGTGCACGACCCGCAGGTGGTGGTGCGCGGCCTCGGCGGGGTGTGGCCGCGCGCCGAGCTGCCCCGGCTGGACGCCGAACGGCTGCCCGCCGCCGTCGAGTTCGCCCGCCGCGCGGTGTGCGACCTGCTGACGGTGCGGCCCGAGCTGACCCACCGGCTGCCGTCCGCCGAGACCCGGCGCGGCAGGGCCTGGCCATCGCCCCGCAGTTGGGAGATGACGGTGCGGCTGCTGGCGTTCGGCTCGGCCGCCCGCTCGTCGCGCGAGGTGCTGTCGATGCTGGTGCGCGGCACGGTCGGTGACGGGCCCGGGCTCGAACTGCTGGCCGCCGTCGACCGGATGGACCTGCCCGCCCCCGAGGACCTGCTCGCCGACCCGGACGGCGCCGTCCTGCCGGAGCGCGGCGACCTGCGGCAGATCGCGCTGGACGCGGTGGTCGCCGCGGTGCGCTCCCGGCCGACCCTGCAACGTTGGGACGCCGCCTGGGCGTTGATGGCGCGGGCGCTGCAGACCGGCAGCCCGGACGTGCTGGTGGTGCCCGTCACCACGCTCGCCTCGCTGCGCCGACCCGACTGGGAGGTACCGGCGTTGATCGAGCGGTTCGCGGGTGCGCTGGAGGTTTCCCGGCGGGCCGACCGGGCCGCCGCACGGGTGCCCGCCGCCGCCCGGGCGGGCCTCCGATGAGCGCGCCCCGCCCGATGCCCGGACCGCCGAAGCCGGGACCGCCCCGTGCGACACCAAGGCCGACGCCCCGTCCGGCCCCGAGTCCCGCGCCCGACCGCGCGAGGCCGGGACCGTCCCGCCCGGCCGGGCCGCCGCTGGACCTGGAGAAGCTGTACGCGGCCCGCCTGCAGGCGGTGCGGGCCCGCCCGTACCTGGCCACCGCGCTGTTCGCGATGCACGTGGTCGAGTCGGCGCAGGTGCCGACCATGGCGGTGGACCGGTACTGGCGCTGCTACGTCTCACCCGTGTTCGTGGCCGCCCGGCCGGTGGAGGAACTCGCCTCGATCTGGGTCCACGAGGTCTCCCACCTGCTGCGCGACCACGCCGGCCGCGGCGACCGGGCGATCCGCAAGTTCGGGCTGAACGGGCCGGGCGACCGCCTGCGGATCAATGTGGCGGCGGACTGCGAGATCAACGACGACATCTTCGGCGACGGCCTGATCCGGCCCGCGGACGCCGTCCACCCGGAGACGCTCGGCCTGCCGCCGGACCTGCTGATGGAGGACTACCTGCCGAGGTTCACGCTCGGCCCGCACACCGACACCGTCGGCTGGCTGGAGTGCGGCAGCGGCGCCGACGGCTTCGACCGGGCGTGGGACCTCGGGCCGGGCGGCGGGCTCGGGCTGCAGCCGCACGAGCGCGACCTGGTCCGGTTCCGGGTCGCCGAGGGCATCCTCGGGCGGCCGGGCGACGCCCCGGCGGGCTGGCGGCGCTGGGCCCGGGAGGCGTTCCATCCGCCGCAGCCGTGGCGGGAGTTGCTCGGCGCGGCGGTCCGCTCGGCGGTGGCCGGCGCGGGCGCGGGCTCCGACTACACGTACGGCCGACCGGCGCGCCGCGCCACCGCGCTGCCGGGTGTCGTGCTGCCCTCGCTGCGCCACCGACTGCCGCGGGTGGCCGTGGTGGTGGACACCTCCGCCTCGGTGAGCGATCAGGAGTTGGGCACCGCGCTGCTGGAGATCGCCGCGATCGCCCGCACCCTGGGCGGGCGGCGCGAACTGCTGTCGGTGCTGTCCTGCGACGCCGCCGCCCATCGGGTCCAACGGATCAGCGGCGACGGAGTGTTGGCGCTGGTCGGCGGTGGCGGCACCGATCTGCGGGAGGGCTTCGCGGCGGCCCTGCGACTGCGCCCGGCCCCGGACGTGGTGGTGGCGCTGACGGACGGCCAGACGGCCTGGCCCTCCCAACGGCCGTCCTGCCGGACGGTGGTCGGCCTGTTCAGCCGTCCGTCGTACGTCGACGAGGACGATCCGGACTACCGGCCCGATCTGCCGCCGGAGTGGGCGCGGGTGGTGCAACTGGAGCGATAGCCGGGCGAGTTCAGGCGAGCCGGAAGTGCAGGGTGTCGCCGGGGCGGGCCTGGGCGGCGGCGCCGAGGTCGGCGCGGCGGACCACCGCGATGACGGGGTAGCCGCCGGTGACGGGGTGGTCGGCGAGGAACAGGATCGGCCGCCCGGACGGCGGCACCTGCAGCGCGCCGCCGACCATGCCCTCGGAGGGGAGTTCGCCGGTGCGGGCGCGTTCCAGGGCGGGCCCGTCCAGGCGCATGCCGACCCGGTCGCTGTCGGGGGTGACGGTGTACGGCTCGGCGAGCAGGGTGCGCAGCGCGTCGGCGGTGAACCAGTCGTCGCGGGGGCCGGGCAGCACGTGCAGCACGGTGCGGTCGGCGGGGGCGGGCCGCGGAGCGTGGTCGGCGGTGGGCCAGCCGGTGGCGGCGTCGCCGAGGGGCAGCAGTTGACCGACCGTCAGCCGGTCGGGGCCGATTCCGGCGAGGGTGTCGGTGGAGCGGGAGCCGAGCACCGGGGGGACGTCCAGGCCGCCGCGGACGGCGAGGTAGACGCGCAGGCCGCGGGTGGGGGTGCCGAGGCGCAGCCGGGCGCCGGCGGGGACGTGCAGCGGGGTGCGGGTGGCGGCGGGGCGTCGGTCGATCCAGGCCGGGCAGTCGGCGCCGGTGAGCGCGCAGGTGGCGGCGCGCGGGAAGGCCAGTTCGAGGCCGCCCATGGGTGCTTCGAGACCGGCGGCGTCCTCGGGGTTGCCGACCAGGCGGTTGGCCAGGCGCAGCGCGTCGCGGTCGGCGGCTCCGGCCCGGCCGACGCCGAGCGCGGCGAGTCCGGGCCGGCCGAGGTCCTGCACGGTGGCGCCGAACCCGGCGCGGACGACCAGCAGTTCACCGCGGGTCATGATCCGCTCCCGGGTGCTCCTGGGCTTCGACGAAGCGGACGGCGGTGCCGGGGCGCAGCCGGGTGGGCGGGTCGGCGGCGGGGTCCCACAGGGTGAGAGCGGTGGTGCCGAGCAGGTGCCAGCCGCCGGGCGAGGGGCTCGGGTAGATGCCGGTGTACTCGTCGGCGACGGCGACGGTTCCGGCCGGCACCCGGGTGCGGGGCTCGGTGCGGCGGGGCAGGCGCAGCTGCGGGTCGAGGCCGGTGAGGTAGGCGAAGCCCGGGGCGAAGCCGCAGAACGCGACGCGGTAGTGGGCGGCGGTGTGGCGTTCGACGACCTGGCGTTCGGTCAGTCCGGTGCGGGCGGCGACCTCGGCGAGGTCGGGTCCGTCGTACCGCACGGGGATGCGGACGGTCTCCGTCGTCCCGGCGGGCGGGAGGGCGGCGGTGCGGGGCGGCTCGGCGAAGGCGGTGAGCGCGGTGCGCAGGCGGTGCGGGTCCGTGGTGCGGGGGTCGTAGCGGACCAGCACGGTGCGGGCGGCGGGCACGAGTTCGG
Source organism: Kitasatospora griseola (assembly GCF_014648555.1). GTDB lineage: Bacteria > Actinomycetota > Actinomycetes > Streptomycetales > Streptomycetaceae > Kitasatospora > Kitasatospora griseola. The sequence continues at coordinate 7,431 of NZ_BMRI01000033.1, read as the reverse complement.
TGACGCCGCCGGGTGGTGCGGCGCGCAGTGCACCGTGCAGGTGCTGCACCTGTTCGGCGCTGTCGACCTCGATCAGGACGGCGTCGCTCCCGCATGCCAGTACTCGCACCGGACCGTCCTGTTCCGTTCGCGCGGCCGCCGCCGGGCCGTCCTCGGCCCAAGCTACCAAGCGGGCGGCGGGTGCGGTGCGTACGCCGTACACCGGAGCGCAGTACGCACTGACGCGGCGCGGTGCCCCCCGGCACCGCGCCGGACACCGCCCGCGGCCCCCGAACCGCTCGGCGTGCGGGGGCCGTGGGCGGTCTGCACGGCGCGGGCCACGCTCCCGCGCCGTGGGTCGCCCCCGGTCAGGCCGGGGTCGCCGGGCGTTCGGCGAGGCGGCGCGCCTTGCGCTTGCTCAGCGGCTGCTCGGGGAGCCAGCCGAAGGCGAGGGTGCTGCCGACCAGGCCAAGCAGCAGGCCGATGAAGAAGCCTCCGATGTTGGACGTGATCCAGCTGCCGAGGGTGGCGAGGACCGCGACCAGGGAGTAGAAGACCCGTTGCACGGGGTGGAAGATCAGCAGCAGTCCGCAGAGCACCATGAGCGCCGGGACGATGTATCCGGCCAGGCCGAGCAGTCCGATGCGGATGACGGTGTGCATCGGGGCTTTCTCGGTGAACAGGATCTCGGCGCCGGCGAGGGTGACCAGCAGGCCGCCCCAGAAGGGCCGGCGGTCGCGCCAGCCGGCGAAGCCGGTGCGGGTGATGACGGCCGGCGGGGCGTCCGTGGCGGGGTCCTCGGGACCGGTGGGCCGGGCGGCCGCGGTGTTCTCGGCCGCCCGGTCCGGTGCCGAGTCGAACTCAGCAGCCATTGGTGCTGAAGCTGAGGTGCATGTTGGGCAGCCGGAACACTCCGGCGGTGGTGGCGTAGTTCTGCTGGCGGAAGTGGTCGACGGTCACCTCGTCGCCCTGCTGGCCGAACATTCCGGGCGGGCCCTGGACCGGGCCCTTGTCGAAGGTGCTGGCGTCCCGGCCGACTTCGAGACCCTTGAACTCGGCCTCGCCGCTCATCAGGTCGGAGTCGGTCGTGAGGTTCTCGGCGTGGACCGGGGTGCCCTTGTCGCCCGCCGTGATCAGCAGGTTGATGCCGCCCAGGTTGACGCTCTGACAGAGCTTGGTCAGGTCGGCCGACTTGACTGCGGTCTGGATCAGGAACAGCTGGCCGCCGGTGTCGCCGGCGTTCGGGCTGTTCTCGATCATGTTGTCCAGGACGCCGAACTGCGCGACCCCGGTGCCGTGCAAACGGTCGGCAGTGACCTCGAAGGCCATGCCCGAGATGGCGAACTGGTTGGCGAGGACGTTCTGCGCGGTCATGGTCACCAGCACGCCGGCGGTCACGCAGGCGGGAATCGCCATCAGTGCGGCGCGGCGCAGCCGGACCCGGCCACGCCCGACAGGGGTGGCGGCGGGTTGTTCTGCGGGGTGGGGCATGTGCAGCTCCAGAGGGTTCGAGTGGGGGTGCGCTGCCCGCCGGCGGTGAGGTCCTGGCGTGGACGGATACGTCAACGATCTTTCGTTTCAACGAAGTTGACGATCTTTCTCATACCTGCGGGCTGACTGGAAGTTACCCCGGGGTACATGGCGGGTCAATACTTCGCGCACCGTCCCCACACATCTGAAAACCAGTCAACTCCTGTTACTGGTGAGACTCTTGGGGCGACACCGAGATCGAACTCCACTCACCGGCCTGCCAACTTCCGCACATCTTCTTGACGTTGTCGTCCGACCCCCATAGAAATTGGCGATGTACCCGGCGGTAACACCGCGCCGTCACGGCGCACCCCGGGCCCTTTCCACCCCGCCTGTCGGTGCCCTCGCGACCCGGGGCGCCGCTCCCGGTGCCACGTTCCGCCCGGTACCCAGGACCGCCCCGGCGGCACGGTGGCAGTCGTGCGCCTTCGGGCCGGTCGCTCGTGGCGTCGAGCGACCCGCCCGCTCGCCGAACACCCGCACGCCGCACCGCCGTTGGCGCGTCCAGCACGGGCCCGCCACCCCGTCCCCCTTGCCGTGAGGAGTCCCCCCACCATGCGCCGCACCCAGCCGGACCACTCCGCCAGCAGCTCCGACCGCCCCGCCGCCCGCCACGGCTCCCGGCGACTGCTCGGCCGTCTCGCCGTCCCGGCCGCGCTGGCCAGTGCGGCGCTGCTGGCCGGCACCGTTCCGGCCTCCGCCGCCGCACCGGGCGGGCCGTACACCGGCATGGGCAACTGCCCGCTGAACGCGCCCGCCATGACCAACCCGGCGAACCTCCAGGTCGGCTGTCTGGTGTCGATCACCAACGGCGGCAAGTTCACCCTGGGCAGCACGGTGGTGCCCTTCAACTCGCCGATCAAGCTGCAGTTCGGCTTCTACTGGGACAAGTCCGCGCCCGAGGTGACCTTCCCGGACGGCACCACCGCCAACCAGTACAACGTGGTGCCGCCGACCAACGCCCCGCTGATGAGCGCGCCGATGGTGGAGATCACCATCCCCGGCATCCAGAACTTCCTGCCCGGCATCACCAGCGTCTTCGCTCAGGTCGAACTCGCGGGCCAGGTCTCCAAGTTCACCCCGATGGCGACCGGCGAGCCGTACCCCGTGTTCCAACTGCCGATCAAGCTCCACCTGTTCAACGCGCTGTTCGGCCCGGACTGCTACGTCGGCTCCAACTCCGCGCCGCTGGTGCTCAAGCCCACCACCGGCACCACCGCGCCGCCGGCGCCGACCGCCCCGATGACCGGCGACCCGGGCGCCATCGACTTCACCATGGACCCGAACGGCCACAACGCGCTGGTGGTCTCGGAGAACAACGCGAACCTGGTCGACAACACCTTCTCGGTGCCCGGCGCCAACGGCTGCGGCCTGCTCGGTTCGCTCAACCAGATCATCAACTGGACGATGAACCTGCCCGCGACGCCCGGCAAGAACTCGGTGAGCTTCCAGCAGACCAACGCCAACTTCGCGCTGGACGAGAGCATCTCCGACCTGACCGCCGCGATGGCCGCCAGCGCCGCCCACTGACCCACCCGCCCGACGACGGCCCACGCGTCGACCGGGCGGCCCTCCCCCACCGACCCGTGCCCGCGCCACCGCGGGCGGGCACGCGCTCCGCACCGTCGGAGCGACGCCCCGGCCACCCGGCCGGGGCCTCCCTCACCGGACGCCCCACCCACCGGAAGGAACCCTCGTGCGCAACCGTCTCTTCGCCGGCGCCGCCGCCCTGGCCGCCGCCACCGCCCTGATCGCCCTCCCGGCCGGCTCTGCCAGCGCCACCGTGCCCGGATCCCCGGTCCTCTACACCGCCGGGCCCGCCGTCAACGTCGGCGACCCGCTGTCCGCCGACCTGGTCTCCGGCACCATCGCGACGATGTACAACCCGGGCACCACCACCGGCGTCAAGTGCGCCGCCTCCCACATCGGTGGAACCGTCGCCTCCAACCCGAACGCCCCCGGCACCGCGTCCGGCCCGGTCAACACGCTCACCTTCGGCAGCTGCACCTCCAACGTGGTCGGCGTGTCCTCCGTGATCAGCCTGACCATGGACCACCTGCCCTACACGCTGAGCATCTCCGACTCGGCCGGCTTCCCGGTCTCGCTCTCCCCGACCTCGGCGGGGGTGATCCAGGCCACCGTCGTGCTCAAGACGCTGGCCGGCACCGCCACCTGTGTGTTCCACTCCACCGCGGGCAGCCTGACCGGTTCCGCCACCAACAGCCCGGCGCAGATCACTCTGAGCACCCAGAACTTCACCAAGACCACTGGTCCGAGCATCTGCTTCCCGTCCATCGACTTCTCGGCCTCCTACGGCCCGGTCACGGACACCGCCCCGGGCAACGGCCAGGTCGTCCTCGTCAACTGACGCCCCGCCCCGGCCACATCGGCGCCGCGCCCTCCCCGGGGCGCGGCGCTCCGCCGTACCGGGCCGTCAACTCTCCCTGCCCGCGCTCCTGGCCCGCACCTCCACCCGCTCCCCTGCGGAAGGAACCCCTCGTGCGCAACCGCCTCCTCGCCGGCGCCGCCGCCCTGGCCGCCGCCACCGCCCTGATCGCCCTCCCGGCCGGCACCGCCGGCGCCGTGCCCGGAGCCCCGGCTCTCCACATCCACAGCCCCGCCGTCAACCTCGGCGGCCCGCTGTCCGCGGACCTGGCCTACGGCACCGAGGCGACGATGTACATCCCGGGCACCACCACCGGCGTCCGGTGCGCCGCCTCCCACATCGGCGGCACGCTCGCCGTCGATCCGAACCCCCCGGGCACCATGTCCGGCCCGGTCGACACGCTCACCTTCGGCTCCTGCACCTCCAACATCGTCGGCGTCATCTCCGTGACCAGCCTGACCATGGACCACCTGCCGTACACGCTCGCCATCTCCGACGCTTCCGGCTACCCGGTCGTTCTCTTCCCGACCTCGGGAAGCACCATCCAGGCCACCCTCGTCCTCAAGACGCTGGCCGGAACCGCCACCTGTGTCTTCCGTGCGAACACCCTGAACGGCAACGCCACCCACGGCCTGACGCAGATCGACCTGAGCAACCAGAACTTCACCAAGGCCATCGGTCCGAGCATCTGCTTCTCGACCATCGGCTTCTCTGCTTCCTATGGCCCGGTCGCTCTCGTTAACTGACCGCCCGCACCGGCCACTTCGGCCCGCCGCGCCGAGCCGTCAACTCTCCTTGCCCGTGGTCCTGGCCCGTACGTGCACCCGCTCCCCCTGCGGCCCGAACAGGCTCAGGAACTCCACCGGGGTCGAGCCCGCGTTGGTGAACACGTGCGGCGTACGGGTGTCGAACTCGGCCGCCTCGCCGGCCTTCAGCACCACGTCGTGCTCGCCGAGCCGCAGCCGCAGCTGCCCCGACAGCACGTACAGCCACTCGTGGCCCTCGTGGGTGCGCTGCTCGGCGTCCTCCCGGCTCCCCGGCGGGACGATCATCTTGTACGCCTGCATCCCGCCGAGGTTCCGGGCCAGCGGCAGGTACGTCCAGCCGTGCCGGACGAACGGACGCAGCCGGACCCGGGGGTCGCCCGTCGGCGGCGCGTCCACCAGTTCGTCGAGCGCGACCCCGTGCGCCCGGGCCAGCGGCAGCAGCAGTTCCAGGGTGGGCCGGCGGCCGCCCGACTCCAGTCGGGAGAGCGTGCTCACCGAGATGCCGGTCTCCTCACTGAGCTGCGCCAGCGTGGTACCGCGCTGCTGGCGGATCGCCCGCAGCCGCGGTCCGACCCCGCTCAGCACCGCCTCGAAGTCCTCGTTCTCCGCGCCCACCGCGCCACTCCCTCCGCTCGATCATCGCCCGACCTTCGCCCGACCATCGCTCGGCGTCCGCTCGGCCCACGCCCGGCTTCCGCCCGGTCCTTCCATTTGCCACCTCAGCAACATTGTTTGTCAATCCGGCCAGGGCGGCGCACCATCGGACCATGACCGCCACGCACCGCGACTCGCACCCGCACCCCTCCCGCCACCACGACGTCCTGGTCGTCGGCGGCGGCGCCGCCGGACTGAGCGGGGCCCTCGTCCTGGCCCGGGCCCGCCGCTCCGTCCTGGTCGTCGACGCCGGCCGGCCGCGCAACGCGCCCGCCGCAGGCGCCCACGGCCTGCTCGGCCAGGAGGGCGTCCCGCCCCTCGAACTCGTCGCCCGCGGCCGGGCCGAAGTCGGCTCGTACGGCGGCGAGTTCCACGACGCGGAGGTGCGCGGCATCACCCGCGATCCGGACGGTGCCTTCCGCGCCGAGCTGTCCGACGGCAGCACCGTGCATGCCCGCCGGGTGCTGCTGGCCACCGGCGCCACCGACGTCCTGCCCGAGCTGCCCGGCCTGGCCGAGCGCTGGGGCCGCCAGGTGCTGCACTGCCCGTACTGCCACGGCTGGGAGGTCCGCGACCGGCGGATCGCCGTACTCGCCACCGAGCCCGCCGTCGCCGTCCACCAGGCGCTGCTGTGGCGGCAGTGGAGCTCCGACGTCGCGCTGCTCGCCCACACCGCCGGGCCGTTCACCGAGCAGCAGCGGCGCGAACTCGCCGCCCGCGGCGTCACCGTGCACACCGGCGAGGTCGTCGCCGTCCTGCCCGAGGGCGAATCCGATGCGCTCACCGGCGTCCGGCTCGCCGACGGCACCGTGATCGACTGCGACGCGCTCGGCGTCGGCACCGGCCTGACCGTGCGCGCACCGTTCCTCGCCGGTCTCGGCCTCGCCCCGACCGCCCTGGTCCGCGACGGCGCCGAGCTGGGCGACCACCTCGCCACCACCGGCCCGACCGGCGCCACCGAGGCGCCGGGCGTGTGGGCGGTCGGCAACCTCGTCGACCCGATGGCGCAGGTCGCCGTGGCCGCCGCCGACGGTCTGCGGGCCGCCATCGCGATCAACGCCGACCTGATCGCCGAGGAGACCCGACTCGCCGTCGAGGCCGTCGAGTTCTGGGAGAAGCGCTACGGCGAGAGCGCGCAGATCTGGAGCGGCCGGCCCAACGCCTCGCTCACCCATGAGGTCGCCGACCTCGCCCCCGGCCACGCCCTGGACCTCGGCTGCGGCGAGGGCGGCGACGCGATCTGGCTGGCCCAGCAGGGCTGGCAGGTCACCGCCGTCGACATCTCCCAGGTCGCCCTCGACCGGGCCGCCGCCCGCGCCGCGGTGGAAGGCGTCGCCGACCGGATCAGCTGGCGGCGCACCGACCTGGCAAACGCTTTCCCGACCGGCTCCTACGATCTGGTCTCCGCCCAGTTCCTGCACTCCCCCGCTGAGTTCCCGCGCGAGCGGGTACTGCGCCGCGCCGCCGACGCGGTCGCCCCCGGCGGCACCCTGCTGATCGTCAGCCACGCCGTCGCCCCCGCCCGGTTCAGCGAGGCGCAGGACCACCACGATCAGCACGGGCACGGCCAGGACCACGGCCACGGCCACGGCCACGGGCATCACGCGATGAACTTCCCCACTCCCGCCGAGGTGCTCGACTCCCTGCGCCTGGCCCCCGGCGCCTGGACGGTGGAGCGCGCCGAGGAGCATCCTCGCCACGACCACCCCGAGCACCCCGTCGCCGACCCCGACGCCCGCCCGCACCGCGACTCCACGGTCCGCCTGCGCCGCAACCCCTGACCGGCCCGCCCCGCTGCACCGACCCCACTCGGCCGCCCGCGCGCACCCGCACGCGGGCGGCCGTGCTTCTGCCCACCCGCCTGACGAACCGTCAGCCCTATGATCACGACGTGCCCGCCCGAGCCCCCTGGCACTCAGTTCCCTCCGTCGGGACACTGAGTCCCCTCTCACTTCGACAGAGAGTGGATCTGTGGCACGGAGTGTGGTCTAGTGGGGGTACTGAGTTCCCTCCGATGTGAGGCGTGAAAGGACTAGGTGGCCGTGAGCTTGAGGATCGTTGTCTGTGTGAAGTACGTGCCCGACGCGACCGGTGACCGTCGCTTCGCGGACGATG
>NZ_BMRI01000032.1:66451-91080 GCF_014648555.1 Kitasatospora griseola | reverse complement strand
TCGCGGACCAGCCGCCACGAAGATCACCGCCACCGCATCACAACGCGCAGTTGATCAATTACCCAACACTTTCTCAGCCGCAGTGGCTCCAGCCGCTGGACCAGGTGGTGCCGAGGTAGCTGCCGCCCCAGTCGACGCAGGTGGCGCTCGCGGGGAGGATCACCGGGCCGGCGTAGTAGGTGAAGCTGCCCGGATTCTCGGCGGTGGCGCCGCCCTGGACCTTGAGGGTCGCGTTCATCTGGACCGCCGAGGACGGCTGGGTGGCCAGCGTGACCACGCAGTTGCGGCCGCTCGACGCCTCGTACAGCAGGTAGGCGGTGGCGCCGCCGAGGGAGTGCGAGTCGACCACGCCGAAGCCGCTGCCGCAGACCTGGGTCGGGGTGTACGGGTTGGCCGTGGAGGTGGTGACCGGGGTGATGTAGCCGTCGATGCGGTAGCCGTCGGCGGGGTCCACGGTGCTGGGCACGCTGCCGGTGGTGCGCTGGGCGGCCGGAATGGTGACCGACACGACGGACGAGCTCTTCGCGAAGTCGGCCTCGCTGGTCGCGTTCGGCTTGCCGTTCCAGTCGCCGTTGGCGGTGACCACCGATCCGTCCGCGTTCAGCGCGGTGACGATGGCGACGTGGTGGATGACGGTGCCCGAGCCGCTGCCGGTGCCGTAGATCACCGCGTCACCGGGCTGCGGGACGTACGAGGCGTTGGTGTGCAGGGTGCCGTTGTTCTGGCCGTAGGTGCGGAAGCTGACCGCGGAGGCGTCCAGGCCGGTGACGGCGAGGCCGGAGTTGCGCCAGGCCCAGATCGCGAAGTCGGAGCACCAGTACTCGGGGACCCCGGCCCAGCCGACGCAGCTGTGCTCGAACTGGGAGCCGCCCAGGGTGTTGTAGGTCGGAGTGTAGGCGCAGGTGCCGGCGCTGCGGCCGACGTTGGCGGCGGCCAGCTGGGCGGCGCCGGAGGCCGAGGCGACGACGGCAGGAGCGGCGGCCGGGGCTGCGGCGGTGGTCGCGGCAGGCGCGGCGGCGGCGGTTGTGGCGGGCGCCAGGGCGGTGAGGCCGAGGGCGAGAGCGGCGGTGGCGGCCAGGGCGGCCGTGCGGCGCAGGAATCGGGTGGGTATCACCGTTCTCCTCGTGTGGCGGAAGGCGGTCGCGGACACGGCGGCGACCGCGGGCCACCGCCCGCCGTCACCGCCGGTCCGCATCCTCCGCGTGCGCCGTAGCGTCCGCGTCGCGCCGGACTGCCGGCTCTCTCCGGTTCGCTTCCCGACTCGCTCTTCGGGCCCCGTGGGGATCGGCCCGGCGCCCGGACGCGACCGGGAGGCGGGCCGGTGGATCAGCCCTGCTCGGTGTCCGGGTAGCGGCAGGCCGTCCGCTGGGCGCGGGCGAGCTCGTCCTCGTCGAGTTCGGCGACCGGGAGGGCGCCGGTCGCCGGGAAGGAGACCAGGCGCTGGTCGGTGACGGTGCTGGGCCCGTCGCCGCCGAAGCAGGCGACGGCCACCGTCCGTACCGCGGCCTGCGCGTCGGCGCCGTCCGCGGGCGGACCGGGCTGCCAGGCCACGAGGAATCCGGCCGCGGCGTCCGCCGACATGCCGATCTGCTGCCACTGGGGCGTGGTGCCGCGCCCCCTGGGCAGGTACGCGGCATAGCCGACGATGCCCAAGTGGTCACCGGTGGCGCGGAGTTCGTAGCGACCGGGCTGGTCGGTGCGAGGTGCGACGGCGAGCGCGATCGAGGCGGGCGCGGGCGCCGCGTCGGGACAGTCGACGGGTTGCAGTGCGGCGGGCGGGTTGCCGTGGATCACCGCGGAGGAGACGTAGCCGCCGGTCGAGACACGGAACCAGCGCAGGTCGGGCGAGCCGGAGGTGGTGTCGATCACCACGTCGCCCAGGCAGAAGCCGGTGAGCTGGAGTCGGCAGCCCGCGGGCACCTGGAGGATGACATCGGCGCTGCGGCTGGCTCCGGTGCGCAGCCGGGTGGTGCCGTTGTAGGTGGTGCCGGAGAACAGGGCCGGGGGCGAGTCGGCGGTGGCGACCGGGCAGCCGCCCGGTCCGCCGGAGCCCGGTCCGGCGTTCGTGGCGGACCCGGTCGGCGCCGGGGTGTTCTGGGCCACGTTCCGGCTGCGGCCGACCTCGGTCGCCCGCGCCGCGACCAGCGCCAGGACGGCGGCGAGGACGAGGAGGACGGCCGTGCCGACGGCCGGCCGGCGCGGCGGACGCCGGCCGCTGTGCAGGGTCTCGGTGGGCGGGTGCCCGTGCGGCCGCACCGGCGACAGGGTGGCGACCTCGCTCGCGACCGGAGCCACGGTCGGGGGTACGAGCGGAAGCACGGCCGCGGGCGAGGCCGGTGGCGGTGTCGGCGCCGGTGCAACTCCCGGAGCGCCGGACTCCGTTGCTCCCTCGACGGCCGACTCTTCCTCCCGGGGCTGCTCCTCGGCCTCGGGCTCGACATCCGCCGGTTTCTCCTCGGCCGCGGGTGCGGCTTCCGCCGGCTTCTCCGGGGCCGGCGCAGCGGCGAGGCGGTCGAGGTCGTTCCAGCGCCGCGTCCACTCCTCGACGTCGCCGCCGCAGGCCCCGATGTAGGCCTGGGTCACCTCCAGACTGGGCAGCCGGATGCCGCGGGCCGCGTCACTGAGTGTGGTGGCGGCGAATCCGGCCCGCTGGGCGAGTACGCGGTAGGTGGGATTGCCGGCCTGCTCCCGCACCAGCCGCAGGTCGTGGGCGAAGGCTTGGACCGGCCCGTCGGCGGGATTCACCGGACGCGGTCTGCGGGCCATGAAATCTCCTCACCTGGCAGATCAGCACGCGGGGAATCTCTGAACCGTGTGCACGGGTGAGGGAGGTCCGGGCAGGCGGAGGAGCCGCCCCGCAGGGTGGCATGCGCACGGTCATCATAGCTCTCGCTGATGGTGCGTCAGCTTTGAATCCCGAACGATATGCCGGTGATGCAAACGGTGGTGACGGTCCGTCAACTCCCTTACGGATGGGTATCTTTACCGGGATTCCTGCCAACTCTCGGCCGACGGGCGCCGGGGCGGCGCAGCGGCGGGGCGAGGTCAGGTGGCCGGAAGGGCTCAGGCCAGGCGTGCCGCGGCCAGGGCCAGCGCGCGGTCGAGCGCCGCGTCGGCGTCGCACGGGACGTCGGGCCGGACGCCGGTGCCCTCCCAGTTGGTGCCCGAGACCGGGTTGACCGCGCGGGCGACGGGCACGGAGAGCTCCAGGTTCGGGTGCACCGTCCAGCCCTCGCGCGGGTGCGCGCCGCCCCGGGTGGTCTCGCCGACGATCTCGGCGCGGCCGAGCTGCTGCAGGTCGTAGGCGAGTTCCTCGCCTGCGGAGAAGGTGTTCCCGCTGGTCAGTACGTAGAGCGGCTTGCTGCCGCCGAAGCGGGCGCCGGGGACGAACGGGGGCGTCCAGGACTGCTCGGCCACCTCTCCCTGCCGCGACAGCATGGTGTTGAGGTGGGTGCGGCCGTCGAGCAGGTGGCCGCAGACGAAGGCGACCGTGTCCGGATCGCCGCCGGCGTTGCGGCGCAGGTCCAGGACGAGGGCGCGGGCCGGCGCCACCAGCGAGAGCGCCGCCGCCAGCGGCTGTGCCGCCCAGTCCAGCGGGAACATGTTCGGTGCGATCTCCAGGACCGCGACGCCGTGGTCGAGGAGTTCGACCCGCGGAATCCCGCCCAGGGTCGCGTCGAACTCCCTGCGCATCGCGGCCAGGGCCGCCGCGCCCCGCTCCGGCGGCGCGGGCACCGCGTGGTACTTGAGGGACAGGTGCAGGTCGCCGTTGACCGACCGCAGATCCGTCGTGACCTTTTCGGCCAACTCCTGGGCGGATTCGGTGCGGTAGCAGCCCTCGGCGAGGCGGCGCAGGAGCAGCGCCGCCAACTGCCCGGCCGTGTCGGGGAAGACGTAGTGCTCGGCGACCAGGTCGGCGAGCGACTCGACGACGGCGTCGGTGTCCAGCGTGGGCAGCGTGGGCAGCGCGGTGGTGGAGGTCATGACAGGGAGTAGAACAGTGGCTTGCCAAAGCGTCAAACATGCTTAACGCTTGATCTGATGAACAATCAACCCAGCGGCGACGTCCAGCAGATCATCACCTCAGCGCAGCACACCGCGCTCGCCCATCCCGTGCGCCAGCGCCTGCTCTTCGCGCTGAGCGCCCGGCCGTCGACGATCAGCCGGCTCGCCGCGCAGCTCGGGGTGAACAAGGGCAGCGTCTCCCACCACCTCAGAGTGCTGTGCGAGGCGGGGCTGGTCCAGGAGGCGGGGACGCGACGGGTGCGCGGCGGCACCGAGAAGTACTACCGGCGGACGGCCGAGCGGCTCTTCGTCGCCGAACCACGGGCCGAGGGCACGGCCGCGCTGCTCGGCGCCGTCGCCCAGGAGTTGGAGCGCTCGCCCGTCGAACACGTCCTGACACTGCGTCACATCCGGCTCAGCCCTGCCAGAGCGGCGCGGCTCGCGGAGACGTTGGCCGCACTGGTCGAGGAGACGGAGGAGGACCCGGAGGGCGAGCCGGTGCACGGCCTGCTGGTGACGCTCTACCAGCAGGCCGGGGCGCAGGCGCCGGGCGGCCCGAAGGCCGGCTGACCGGATCCGGCCTGCCCGACCCCGCGGGCGGTGGCTCAGGCGGCCCGCAGCTCCGCGCGGGCCAGCGCCACCACCGACAGCAGCAGCACCGCCGTGCCGAGCAGCGCGGACGGCGTGAGCGGCTCGTCCAGCACCGCGGCGGCGATCACCGTCGCGCTCAGCGGCTCGATCAGCGCCACCACGGATGCGGTGGCGGCGCGGATCACCGCCGCGCCCGCGAAGTACAGCGCGTAGGCGAGGGCGGTCGGCACCGTCGCCAAGTACCCGAGCAGCAGCAGCGTGGACGGCAGCGCGTGCGCCGTCGGCAGCAGGCCCTCGGCGTACCCGAACGGGGCCAGGCAGACCGCGCAGATCGCGAACGACCAGAGCGTGGTGACCGCCGGGTCGTCCGCCGCGCCGGTGCGGGCCCAGTGGCGGGTGGCCACGGTGATGGCCGCGTACCCGGCCGCCGAGGCCAGCGCCCAGGCCAGGCCGCGCGGCTCCACCCCGGCGTCCGCCCCGCCGCCGAGCACCAGCACCGCCAGGCCCAGCAGCGCCCCCGCGATCGCCGACACCCCGGCCCGGCCCAGCCGTTCGCCCATCAGCAGCCGCCCGCCGAGCGCCACCATCACCGGCGCCGAACCCAGCGTCACGACCGTGGCCACGGCCAGGCCCGTGTGCCGGACCGCGAGGAAGTACGCGGCCTGGAACAGCGTCAGTCCCAGGCCGTTGAGCAGGATCCGGACCGGCGCGGGCCCGGACCGTCTGCCGCCGCGGCCCACCCGCACGGCCAGCAGTACCGCGGCGCCGCCGAGCGAGCGCCAGAACGTCAACGCGAGCGGTCCCAGGCCGCTCTGCCGGAACAGCAGCGCGGCCGCCGCGCCGGCGGTGCCCCAGGCGGTCGCGGCGAGTGCGACGTACAGCAGGCCCCGCCGAGCGGGCAGGGCGGTGTGAAGCGAGAACACGGGTGAACTCCCGAAATGCCGTCATGGTCAATGGCCACGGAAGCGGGCAGCCCACACCGTCCCGGGACGCCTGCCGTCAACGGCGGTCTCCGGGCAGTCGTTCGACGATCGGCCGGCCTGCCCGCTCAGACGGCGGGAGGAGGCAGCACACCACGATGCACGCCGACCACTCTACGCACCCTCGCCCGCCCGGCCGCCGAACAGGAGGGGGGACGTCAGATCAGGGGCGGGCGGCCGAGGCGGGTGAGGTGCCAGACGGTGTGCCAGCGCATCGGGCGACGGGGCGGGCAGGAGGTGCGCAGGCCCTCGGCGAAGCCGGCGAACCAGGAGGCGAGACCGGGGAGGGAGCGGGTGCGGACGAGGGTGAGCAGGAGCCAGGTGGCGAGATAGAGCGGGACCAGCGGCGCGGGGAGGCGGCGCTTGGCCAGCCAGACGCGGTTGCGGGCGGTGTAGCGGAAGTAGACGGCATGCCGCGCCGGGGAGGTCTTCGGGTGCTGCAGGACCACCTGCGGGTCGTACTGGATGGTCCAGCCGTCGTCCAGGGCGCGCCACGCGAGGTCGGTCTCCTCGTGGCCGAAGCGGAACTCGCCCGCCCACAGGCCGGTTCGGCGCAGCATCGGCACCGAGAGGGCGTGCCCGCCGCCGAGGAACGCGGTGACCAGGCCGGCCCGCATCGGGTCGGACGCCCGCAGGCGCGGGACGTGGCGGCGCTGGGTCTCGCCGTGCTCGTCCGCGATCCGGAACGCGACGATCCCCAACTGCGGCTCGGCGGCGTACCGTTCGGCGACCCGCCGGAACACGTCGTCGGCGATCAGCAGCCCGTCGTCGTCCAGCTCCACCACCACGTCGACGTCCCCGGCGTCCAGCAGCGCCTGCAGTCCGACGTTGCGCGCTCCCGGGCAGCCCGGGTTGTCGGCGAGCGGCAGCTTCTGCAGCCCCGGCCGGTCGACGTCGGTGAGCGGGCAGGCACTGCCGACCAGCACCACCCGCTGTGCGGGCAGGCCCTGCCGGTCCACCGAGTCCAGCAGGGCGGCGAGTTCACGCGGGCGGTTGCCCATGGTGACGATCACGACGCCGATCCGTGGTGCGCTCATCAGCTGGACTCCGGTGCGGGACGGGCAGGTTCGGCCCCGATGGTAGCCGGTGCCGGAGGGCCGGCCGGCCGTCGAACGCGTCGGCGGTCCGGCCTCCGTGGCACCGTCCGAGGGCAGCTCAGGGGGTCAGGCCGGGTAGGCGTGGGTCTGGGTGGCCTTGACGGCGGCCCAGACGCGAGTGCCGGGGGTGAGGTCGAGGTCGGCCGCGGCGGTGGGGGTGAGGTCGGCGGCGAGGGGGAGCGGGCCGGCGAGGTCGACGCGGAAGCGGTCGCCGTGCAGGTCGAGGCCGGCGACGGTGCAGGGGAACAGGTTGCGGGCGCTGGTCTCGGGGCGGTGGCGGTGCAGGGTGACGGCGTCGGGCGGGAAGGCGACGAACGCGGGGCCGGTCAACTCCTCGTCGGTGGCGAGGACCTGTCCCTCGGGGAGGGTGACGCGGCGGCCGTCCGCGACGCCCTGGTACAGGTTGAGGCCGACCAGGCGGGCGATGTAGTCGGTGCGCGGGCGGCGGGCCACCTCGGCGGGGCGGCCGGTCTGGACGACCCGGCCGGCCTCGATGACGACCAGGCGGTCGGCGAGCACCATCGCGTCCAGCGGGTCGTGCGTGACGAGGACCGCGACGGCCTCGAACTCGGCCAGGTGACGCCGGAGTTCGGCGCGGACGTCGAGCCGGGTGCGGGCGTCGAGCGCGGCCAGCGGCTCGTCGAGCAGGAGCAGGCGGGGGCGGACGGCGAGGGCGCGGGCCAGGGCGACGCGCTGGGCCTGGCCGCCGGAGAGCTTCGCGGGGCGCCGCCCGGCGTGCTCGGCGAGGCCCATCCGCTCCAGCCAGGGCAGGGCCTCGGCGCGGGCGGCGGCGCGGCGAAGTCCCTTGCAGCGCAGGCCGAAAGCGACGTTGTCGAGCGCCGACAGGTGCGGGAAGAGCAGGTAGTCCTGGAAGACCACGCCGATCGGACGCTGCTCGGCGGGACGGAAGAGGCCGTCGGCGGGGGAGTCCAACTGCTCGCCGTACAGCGCGATGTGACCGTCCGTCAGGGGGAGCAGCCCGGCGAGGGCGCGCAGCGCGGTGGACTTGCCGGCGCCGTTCGGGCCGAGCAGTGCGACGACCTCGCCGGGCTGCGCGGAGAGCGCCACGTCGAGGGTGAACGCGCCGCGGCCGACGCGCAGTTCGGCATCCAGAGTGGTCACGGGGTGGACATCCAGCGGTCGCGCAGTCCGGCGAGGACGGCGATGGAGACCGCGAGCAGGATCAGGCTGAGCGCGATGGCCGCCTGCGGGTCGGACTCCATGGCGAGGTACACGGCCAGCGGCATGGTCTGGGTGCGGCCGGGGAAGTTGCCGGCGAAGGTGATGGTCGCGCCGAACTCGCCCAGCGCGCGCGCCCAGGCGAGCACCGCGCCGGCCCCGATGCCGGGGGCGACCAGCGGCAGGGTGACCCGGCGGAACGCGGTCAGCCGGGACGCGCCGAGGGTCGCGGCGGCCTCCTCGTAGCGCGGATCGGCGGCGCGCAGCGCGCCCTCCACGCTGATCACCAGGAACGGCATGGCGACGAAGGTCTCGGCGACGACGACGCCCGCGGTGGTGAACGGGAGGGTGATGCCGGTCGCCGCGTCCAGCCAGCGCCCGACGATTCCGGCCCGGCCGAGCACCAGCAGCAGGGCGACGCCGCCGACCACCGGCGGCAGCACCAGCGGCAGGGTGACCAGGGCGCGCAGCAGCCGGCGGCCGGGGAAGTCGGTGCGGGCCAGCAGCCAGGCCAGCGGGACGCCGAGCAGCAGCGAGACGCCGGTGGCGGCGGTCGCGGAGATCAGCGACAGCCGCAGCGCCTGCCAGACCTCGGGGCCGGTGAGCAGCGCGGGCAGCGCGCTCCACGGGGCGCGGATCAGCAGGCCGAGCAGCGGCAGCACGAGGAAGGCGAGGCCGAGCAGGGCGGGCAGCAGCAGCGCGGCGGGGACGCGGGTGGCCCCCCGGGGCCGCCGCCGGCCCCGGGGGTGTGGTGCGGGAGTGGTTCGGGGAGTGCTCACGGCACCTGGAAGCCGGCCTCGGTGAGCACCCGGCGGGCGTCCATGGAGTTCAGGTAGCCGAGGAACGCGGCGGCGCCGTTGGCGTTGGGCGCCTTGCCGAGGGAGACGACCGGATAGTCGTTGACGGCCTGCGCGGACTCGGGGAACTCCACGCCGTCGATCTTCGCGGCGTCCGCCTTCACGTCGGTCCGGTACACCAACGAGGCGTCCACCTCGCCGAGTTCGACCTTGGTCAGCGCGCCCTTGACGTCCTGCTCGTAGGTGGCCGGGGTGACTTCGACGCCGGCGGCCTTCAGCGCGGTGACGGCGGCGGCGCCGCACGGCACCTCCTTGGCGCACAGCGCGGTCTTCACGCCGCCGAGGTCCTTCAGGCCGCCGATGTGCTTCGGGTTGCCCTTGGCGACGGCGATCTCCAGCGTGTTGCGGACGAACACCCTCGGGTCCTCGCCGGTCAGCTTGGCGTCCGTGACGGTCTTCATGGTGGCGGGGCTGGCCGCGGCGAACACGTCCACGGGCGCGCCGGAGACGATGCTCTGGGCGAGCGCCGAGGAGCCGCCGAAGTTGAAGCTCACCTTGGCGCCCGGGTAGGCGGCCTCGAAGCGCTTGCCGAGCTCGGTGAAGGACTCCTTGAGCGAGGCCGCCGCGAACACCGTCACCGTGCCGTCGACCTTGGGGGCGTTCTGCGCGCCGTTGTTCGACGGCGGGTTGTTGGCGGTGCACGCGGTCAGCGCCGCCGCGAGGGCGAGCACGGCGGTGGCGGCGAGGAGACTTCTGGCGCTGCGCATGGATGGGTTCCCCTGGTCGTGGTGAACGGTCGCGGCACATTGTCGGGGGCCGATCAGCCGATCATAGTGCCGCAGCTGCGGGGCTCAACAGGGCAGTCCCCTCGCATCAGCGACCTTAAGACGAACTTAAGCGCCGCATGTGCCTCAACTCAAGCGACGCTTTAGGCCAGGGCGAAGATCCTCGCCACATCCCGATCGGTCAGGACATACTGACGCATTGTCAGCGAGCCTCCACTGTCCGGAGGTTCGCCCGCCGATGGAGGGGGAACTCCATGACCGCCACCACCCGCGTGCCCGGCCCCGCCGGACTGCCGCTGATCGGCTCGCTGCTCGATCTCCGACGCAGTTCGCTCGCCACCTACCTCGCCGCCCAGCGCGACCACGGCGACGTGCTGCGGATCACGGCCGGCCCGCCCGGGCTGCGCGCCGAGATCTACCTGGTCGCCTCGCCCGAGGGCGTCCAGCAGGTACTGGCCACCGAATCGGCCAACTTCCGCAAGGACAACGTCTTCTACAGCGAGATCAGGGAGAGCTTCGGCAACGGCCTGCTCACCGCCCAGGACGAGGACTACCTGCGCCAGCGCCGCCTGGTCCAGCCGCTGTTCACCCGCCGCCGGGTCGACCAGTACGCGGACGCCATCGGCGTCGAGGCCGAGTCGCTGGTGGAGCGCTGGGCCGCCGCCCCCGACGGGACGGTGGACGCCGCCGAGGAGATGTCCCGGTTCGCGCTGCGCACCGTCGCCCGGATCCTGTTCGGCCAGGACGTCGAACAGGCCGTGGAGACCGTCCACGACGCCTTCCCGGTCCTCGGTGCGTTCGTCCGCTCCCGCGGCTTCTCCCCCGTCCGGCTGCCGCGGGAGTGGCCGCTGCCCGGCCACCGCAAGGCGCTGGAGGCCGAGCGCACCCTGTACGCCGTGTGCGACGGGATCATCGAGCGGCGCGCCGCCGAGGGCGTCACCGAGGAACGGGAGGGGGAGGACCTGCTCGGCCTGCTCGCCAGGGCCCGCGACGAGGACGGCAACCAGCTCGACGCGACCGAGCTGCGCGAACAGGTGCTGATCTTCCTGCTGGCCGGCCACGAGACCACCGCCACCTCGCTGACCTTCGCCCTGCACCTGCTCGGCAAGCACCCCGAGCAGCAGCGCCGGGCCCACCAGGAGGTCGTCGAACTGCTCGCCGACGGCCGCCGCCCGACCGCCGCCGACTACCCGAAACTCCCGTACCTGACCCAGGTGCTCAAGGAAGCGATGCGGCTCTTCCCGGCCGCCCCCTCGATCGGTCGACGGGCCGTCAGGTCCACCGTGGTCGGCGGGGTCGAGATCCCGGGCGGCGCGGACGTGCTGGTCGCCCCGTACGTGACGCACCGCCACCCCGACCACTGGGAGGACCCGGAGCGCTTCGACCCTGACCGGTTCACCCCCGAGCGCGAGGCCGCCCGCCACCGCTACGCCTGGTTCCCGTTCGGCGGCGGCCCGCGTGCCTGCATCGGCCAGCACTTCTCGATGCTGGAGTCGGTGCTCGCACTGGCCGTGCTGCTGCGCGAGTTCGAGATCACCGCCGTCGACCTGGACGTCCCGCTCGGCCAGGGCATCACCCTGGAGGTCCGTGGCCCGGCCCGGGTGAAGCTGACCCGTCGTCAGGAGCTCTAGCGGACAGCGCACCGCCCGCTCCCGGGAATGGAAAGGGGAGCGGGCGGTGCGGGCGGTTCAGGCGGTTCCGGTGGTTCCGGCGGTGGCGTGAGTGATCTTCATCAGGCAGAGCGTGACCGGGTGGGATCCGCTGTCCCGGACGAGCCGGCTGTCGCTGTCGGGGTAGGCGTCGCAGACGTCGTCGGTGGTCGCGGTGGAGCGGCCGACCACCTTGGAGTCCGCGTTCGCGGCGCCGCAGTCGACCACGACGATGAACGTGCGGGCGGAGCCGCCGACCTGGTGCAGGCAGTCGCCGACCTTCACGTTCGCCGGGTCGACGGCGCTGGACGTGGGGGTCGGGTAGGGGCTGAGGTACACCCGGGTCGGGGTGGGGCCGCTGCCCGTGTCGCTCCAGGAGTGGCCGCCGTTCCAGACCAGCGCGGAGATCAGCAGCACCGGCAGCAGCAGGCCGAGGATCTCCACCCGCTTCCACAGCGGACGGCCGACCGGCATCGGGGTGGCCGGTGCGCCCGGCAGCGGCGCGGGCAGTCGGCGGACCTTCGACCAGGCCCCGAGGTTGCTCAGCATGGTGATCGGGTTGATCAGCAGCGAGCCGATGCCCCACCAGCCCTGCCACAGGCTGTTCGAGGTCATCCGGCGCACCGACGCCAGACCGCAGTCGCGGCAGAACGGGCCCCGCAGCTTGAGGAAGCGCATGAGCACGATGAAGCCCTGGTGGCCGCGGACCGTGGCCTCCACGGCCGGGACCGAACCGCAGAAACGGCAGAACGGGCCGTGGAACTGCGGCTCCGGGGCGGCAGCGGTCTCGGCGCCCGGAGCGGCGTACGCGGGAGCGGTCTCGGCACCCGGGGCGGCGAACGCGTCGGCCGGCGGGGGCGGGACGGGATTGGACACGTAGATCCTCGAATTGATGTTCCAACTGGGGAGCACGCGGAGAGTAGCGGGTCCGGCCGACAGCCCGCACCTCGAATAGTCGTCGGCAGCGCGGGGGGACATGCGGCAGGCATAGGCCGCGGGCCCATTCGAGCACATCGCCCCCACAACGCGTGGTGCTTTTCAGATCTTCTGGTGACCATCTCTCAACTCTGGGTAGCGTCCAGCGTCCCCGGATCACAAGAGCCATGGCACCCGGGAGCCCTGAACAACACCAGAGTGGGCGAGCGCCGCCGGGCACTCGCGGGAGGCACCCATGGGATCGACGGACCACTTCAGTTTCGGCTGGCTCACCCCAGTCCTGTCCTACGCGATGGCCTGCGTGGGCGCCGCCCTCGGCCTGCGGTGCACCCTGCGCGCGCTGTCCGCCACCGGCGCCTCCCGCCGCAACTGGCTGCTCACCGCCG
Organism: Kitasatospora griseola; assembly: GCF_014648555.1. Lineage (GTDB taxonomy): Bacteria > Actinomycetota > Actinomycetes > Streptomycetales > Streptomycetaceae > Kitasatospora > Kitasatospora griseola. The sequence goes on along the minus strand of NZ_BMRI01000032.1, from coordinate 78,675 downwards.
CCGCCGCGATCGGCTCCGGCATCTGGACCATGCACTTCGTCGCCATGTTCGGCTTCACCGTGAACGGCACCGAACTGCGCTACGACGTCCCGCTGACGGTGCTCAGCCTGCTGGTCGCCGTCGCGGTGGTCGGCCTCGGCGTCTTCGTCGTCGGCCACGGCCGGCACCGCGGCCGCAGCCTGCTGCTCGGCGGCCTCACCACCGGCGTCGGCGTCGCCGCCATGCACTACCTCGGCATGGCCGCCGTCCGCATCCACGGCGAACTGCACTACCGCTTCGGCACCGTGGCGCTGTCCGTGCTGATCGCCGTCGCCGCCGCCACCGCCGCACTCTGGGCCGCGATCACCATCCGCAACGTGTACGCCGCGGCCGCCGCCTCCCTGGTCATGGGCATCGCCGTCAGCTGCATGCACTACACCGGCATGGCCGCCGTGCACGTCCACATGGAACCCGCCCGCACCGGCCTCGGCGGCGCCACTCCGATGCAGTTCGTCTTCCCGCTGGCCGTCGGACTCGGCTCCTTCCTGTTCCTCACCGCCGCGTTCGTCTCGCTCTCCCCGACCGCCCAGGAGAGCGCCGCCTACCGCGAAGCCGGCGAAATCGCCGTCGAGGAACTCGGCCGCGCCGCCTGACTGCCCGTCACCCCCCGAAAGGCCGCCCCCCATGCGCCCACCCCGAGGCACCTCCCGCAGCGGACCACCCGTCCCCAGCGCACCCCGCGGTCCCGCCCGCGGCCGGCCCCGCGCTCCCCGGCGCGGCGCCCACGCCGGACCGCCCGCCGACGAAACCCCGCTGCCCACCGCCCCGTTCACCCGGACCGACCTGCGTCCGCGCACCGTCCGCGCCCGGATCGTCGCCGTGCTGATGCTCCCCGTGGTCGCGCTGATGGCGCTGTGGTCGTTCGCCGCCGTCAGCACCGCGGGCGACGTCTCGGACCTGCTGCGGATCAAGGACGTCGACGCCGCCCTGCGCGCCCCCCTCGACCGCACCGTCACCGCCCTGCAGGCCGAACGCGCCGCCGCCGGACAGCTCCTCGCCACCACCGGCCCCGACGCCGCCCGGGACGGCGAACTGCGCGCCGCCGCCCAGAACACCGACCGCGCCGCCGCCCCGCTCAGCCTCGCCCCCGGCTACAACCGCGCCGACGCCGAAGGCCTCGGCGGCGAACCCGCCGGCCGCCTCGACACCCTCATCCGCTCCCTCGCCGGCCTCCCCGTGCTGCGCCTGCAGATCCTCGGCCACGGCGTCCGCTGGGACGACGCCTACAGCGCCTACACCGCCGCCGTCGACCACGCCCTCGCGGTGGCCGGCTCGCTCACCGCGCTGCAGGACCACCGGGTCGCCGCCGACGCCCGCGCGCTGCTCGAATTCGCCCGCTCCCGCGAACAACTCGCCCGCGAGGACGCCCTGTTGCGCGCCGCCGCCCGGGCCGGCCGACTCTCCGACGGCCAGTACCGCGCCGTCCTGCAGGCCGGCTACGCCCGCACCCAGTTCGAACAGGCCTCCGCACCCGACCTGCGCCCCGCCGACCGTACCGCGCTGGCCGCCGTCACCACTGGCCCCGACTACCAGGAACTGCGCCGCTACGAGGAAGCCGCGCTCGCCGCCGACGACCCTGCCGCCGCCCTCGCCGCCGTCCCCGCCGACCGCTGGAACACGGTCGCCGCCACCACCGCCCACGACCTCGCCGCCGTCGAACAGCAGGCCGGACAGACCGCCGCCGAACGCTCCGACCCGTACGCCCTGGGCCTGTTCACCACCTCCGGCGCCACCGTGCTGCTCGGCCTGCTCGCCGTCCTCGCCGCCCTGCTGATCTCCGTCCAGGTCGGCCGCGGCCTGGTCGCCGAACTGCACGCCCTGCGCAACACCGCACTCGAACTCGCCGGACGCAAACTCCCCGCCACCATGCGGCGGTTGAGGTCCGGCGCGGAGGTCGACGTGGACGCCGAGGCGCCGCTGCGGGAACACGGCGGCGACGAGATCGGCCAGGTCCACCGGGCCCTCGACAGCGTGCAGCGGGCCGCCGTCACCGCCGCCGTCGAACGCGCCGAGGTGCTCTCCGGCGTCTCCGGCGTCTTCGTCAACCTGGCCCGTCGCAGCCAGGTCCTGGTGCACCGTCAACTCACCCTGCTGGACGCGATGGAACGCCGCACCGAGGACCCCGCCGAACTCGACGACCTGTTCCGGCTCGACCACCTCACCACCCGGATGCGCCGCCACGCCGAAGGCCTGATCATCCTCTCCGGCGCCGCCCCCGGCCGGGCCTGGCGCAAACCCGTCTCGCTCACCGACGTGGTCCGCGCCGCCGTCGCCGAGGTCGAGGAGTACGCCCGGGTCGACGTCCACCGCCTCCCGCCCGCCGCCGTCACCGGCCCGGCCGTCGCCGACCTCACCCACCTGATGGCCGAACTCGTCGAGAACGCCACCGGGTTCTCGCCCCCGCACACCAAGGTTCACATCCGCGGCGAACAGGTCGGCACCGGCTACGTGGTGGAGATCGAGGACCGCGGCCTCGGCATGGGCGCCGAAGCCCTCGCCGACGCCAACCGGCGGATCGCCGCCAGCGACCAGGTCGACCTGTTCGACAGCGACCGGCTCGGCCTGTTCGTGGTCAGCCGACTCGCCAAGCGCCACGGCGTCAAAGTCGCCCTCCGCCCGTCCGCGTACGGCGGCACCACCGCCGTCGTGCTGCTGCCGACCGACCTGCTCGACCTGCGGGCCGCCGAGCCGGAACAGCTTGACAGCCATGTCGAACCCGCCTACCCCGAACGGCCGTTGACCCTGCCGCCGCCGCCGTCCGGTCGGGCCACTGCCACCGCCACCGCGCTCGCCGAACCGCCCGCGGCGCAGCTCCCGCCCGCGCCGCAGCTCCCGGCCGTGCCGTCGCTCGCGCTTCCCGCCGACGGCGACGACCAACTCCCGCGCCGGGTACGGCAGGCCAGCCTCGCGCCGCAACTGCGCGAAGCGCCCGCACCGGTCCGGCCCGGGCTGCGCCCCGCCGCGCCCGCCGAACGCGACCCGGAGCAGGCCCGTACCGCGATGGCCGCGTTCCAGCGCGGCTGGGCCCGCGGCAGCGCCCCCGACCCGCACCCCCTGGACCGAGGAGACCTCGACCGATGATCGGCACCGCCCAGCACAGCGGCGAACTCAACTGGCTGCTCGACGAGTTGATCACCCGCACCGCGCACGTCAAGTTCGCCGTGGTGCTCTCCGCCGACGGCCTGTCGATGGGCAACTCCAGCGGCCTGGCCCGCGAGGACACCGAGCACCTGGCCGCCGTCGCCTCCGGCTTCCACAGCCTCGCCAAGGGCGCGGGCCGGCACTTCGACGCCGGCCAAGTCCGGCAGACCATGGTCGAGTTGGAGCGCGGCTTCCTGTTCGTCGCGGCCGCCGGCCAGTCGTCCTGCCTGGCGGTCTTCGCCGGACCCGACGCCGATCTCGGCCTGGTCGCCTACGAGATGGCCCGCCTGGTGCGCCGGGTCGGCGAACACCTGCACGCCGCCCCGCGCGGCCACCGGCAGGGGTGAGCCCGTTGGCCTACCCGCCGCGCCGCTACCTGCCCGGCTCCCCGTTCGGCTACCCGCCGCCGCCCGAGCGCCCCGTCCAGTGGTACGACGAGGCCGCCGGGCCGATGGTCCGCCCGTACGCGCTCACCAAGGGCCGCACCCGTCCCGGCCAGCCCTTCGACCTGATCGCCCTGGTGGTCACCGACGTCCCCGACCCCGCTGTTCTGCCGATCGGCCCCGAACAGGCCGCCATCCTGCACCTGTGCCTGGGCAACGCGCTGTCCGTCGCCGAGATCGCCGCCGACCTCGACCTGCCGCTCGGCGTGGTCCGGGTCCTGCTCGGTGACCTCCTCGACGCCGAACTCGTCCGGGTCAGCCGCCCCGTCCCACCGGCCCTGCTCCCGCACGAGCACATCCTCCAGGAGGTCATCCATGGACTTCGCGCGCTCTGACACCGACCTCGCCCTGAAGATCCTGGTGGCCGGCGGCTTCGGGGTCGGCAAGACCACCCTGGTCGGCGCCGTCAGCGAGATCAAACCCCTGCGCACCGAAGAGCAGTTGACGGCGGCCGGCACCCACGTCGACGACCTCGGCGGGGTCGAACGCAAGACCACCACCACCGTCGCCATGGACTTCGGCCGGATCACCATCCGCGAGGGCCTGTCTGTCTACCTGTTCGGCACCCCCGGCCAGGACCGCTTCTGGTTCCTCTGGGACGAACTCGCCCAGGGCGCGCTCGGCGCCGTCGTCCTCGCCGACACCCGCCGCCTCACCGACTGCTTCCCCGCCGTCGACTTCTTCGAGCACCGCGGCATCCCGTTCGTGGTCGCCGTCAACCACTTCGACGGCACCCGCGCGTTCGCGCCCGAGGAGGTCTCCCGGGCCCTCGACCTCGACTGCGAGACCCCCGTGGTGCTGTGCGACGCGCGGGAGCGGGGCTCGGGAAAGACCGTGCTGATCAACCTCGTTGAGCACGCCGGGAAGGTGCACGCGGCCAGAGTCCTGGCACGGGCCGGGAGTTGACCGCGGGGGCGCATCGTCGGCGCCGCCCCCGGATCGGTTCGAATCGCGGGGACCGATGCGCGGGGAGAACCTGGACGAGGGGCACAGCCAGACGTAACCAGCAGTAACCAGGAGGACGGCATGACCACGGCCAAGGACATCATGCATCCGGGTGCCCACTGGATCACCAAGAGCGACACACTCCTGCACGCCGCCCAGCTGATGCGCCAGTTGAACGTGGGCGCGCTGCCGGTCGGCGACGAGGCGCACAGTGAACGGCTGTGCGGGATCATCACCGACCGGGACATCGTCGTGAAGTGCGTCTCGGAGGGGCTCAGCCCGGCCGAGTGCACGGCGTCCGACATCATCGAGGGCACCCCGCGCTGGGTCGACGCGGACGCGGGCGTCGACGACGTCCTGCGCGAGATGGAGAGCCACCGCATCCGCCGACTCCCCGTGATCGAGAACAAGCGGATGGTCGGCATGATCAGCGAGGCCGACCTGGCCCGGCACCTCCCCGAGCACCAGCTCGCCGAGTTCGCCGAGCACATCTACGCGGCGAACCCGGTGTAGCGGGCACGTCGGTCAGCCGGCGGTGGGGGCGCCCGCGACGCGGCGCTCGCCGCCGTTGCGCTGCTGCCACAGGCGGTAGACGTCGACCGCGTCCTCGCGTTCCTGGTGGCGCATCGGCAGTCGGCGCTCCTGCCACGGCTTGGCGAACTCCTCGTAGAACGAGTTCAGTTCGAAGTACTTGCGGTCGTCGACGTAGTGCGGCTCGTACGCGTCGCGGGTGGTCAGGAAGACGACCTCGTCCGGCGAGCAGTAGTACAGCGAGCCGAGGCACATCGGGCACGGGTGGGCCAGCACGTAGACGGTGGCGCCGGTCAGGTGCTCGGTGCCGAGCTTCGTGCACGCGTCGCGGACGGCGAGGATCTCCGCGTGGGCGGTGGGGTCTCCGGTCTGGGCCACCTTGTTGGGGCTCTCGGCGAGGATCTCGCCGTCCTTGACGATGACGGTGGCGAACGGCCGCCCGCCGTCGAGGACGTTCTGGCGGGCGATGTCGATGGTGCGCTGGGCGAAGTCCACGGTGGCTCCTGGCAGTTGGGGGCGGGGCGGGCCGGTCGGTGCGGTCCGCCCCGTTGGCGTCCTCGTCGACTCAGAAGGGCTTGGCGGGGAGGTACTTGCCGTCGAGAGTGATGACGGCGCGCTCGCCGCCGTCGGGGTCGGCGACCTTCTTGACGTCGAGCCTGAAGTTGATGGCGGAGATGATGCCGTCGCCGAACTGCTCGTGGACCAGGGCCTTGAGGGTGGTGCCGTAGACCTGGAGCATCTCGTAGAAGCGGTACATCGTCGGGTCGGTGGGGATGCGGTCGGGCATCGAGCCGCGGACCGGGACGGTCTGCAGCAACCGGGTGTCGTCCTCGTCGAGGCCGAGGAGCGCGGCGACGGCCTCGGCGGAGTCCTGGGGGAGCGGGTGCTGGCCGAGGACGGCGGCGGTGGTGAAGGCGACCGAGAGGCCGGAGGCGTCGGCGATCTGCTGCCAGGAGAGGTCCTTGCGGGCCTTGGCGTCGACGGCCTTGGCGGCCAGGGCCTCGCGGGCGGTCCGGTTGAACTGGGACTGGATCATGGTGGCTCGGTTCCTTCGGTCAGGCCGCGATCGCGGCGGAGGTGCGGTCGTCGGACGCGGCACGGTCGGGCGGGGTGAGGTTGGACGCGGTGCGGTCGGACGTGGTGCGGTTGGACGCGGTGCGGTCGGACGTGGCGCGGTCGGACGCGGTGAGGTCGTCGATGCGGCCGGTCGGGATGTCGTAGACCCAGCCGTGCAGGGCGACCTTGTGCTCGTTCAGCGCGCGGGCCACCGAGGGGTGCGTGGCGAGGTTGGCGAGCTGGGCGAGGACGTTCTCGCGGACCAGCGCCGGGACGTCGCCGTCGGCGGCGGTGCGGGCCAGTGAGGAGTCCGCGTGGCGCAGCCAGGAGGCGACAGCGGGGGCGCCGGTGAGGTCGTGACCCTCGGCGAGGGCGGTCATCGCGCCGCAGGCGGAGTGGCCGCAGACGATGATGTCCCGCACGTTCAGGGCCGCCACCGCGTACTCGATGCTGGCGGCGATGCCGTCGGCCCCGGGGGTGTGGGCGGGGACGAGGTTGCCCGCGGTGCGGACGACGAACAGGTCGCCGGGTTCGGTGCCGGTGATCAGCTCGGGCACCACGCGGGCGTCGGAGCAGCTGATGAACAGCGTGTCCGGGGTGTGGTGCGTGGCCAGGTGGGCGAAGAGTTCCTTCTTGGCCGGGAAGACGTCGCGCTGGAAACGGGCGACGCCGTCGGTGATGTCCTGCATGGTCACTCCCTTCGAGTGCGGGCCGGCCCCGGTGGGCTGGTGAGATCCACCATGCATGACCTGCGGCCATAGCGTCCAAGAGTCATTGGCCATGGTCTCCATTGGTCGCATCTATAGTTCTGTCCATGGCCTCCGTCGAACTGCGTCACCTGCGCTACCTGCTCGCCGTCGCCGAGCAGGGGAACTTCACCCGCGCCGCCGAGGACCTGCACATCTCGCAGCCCACGCTCTCCCAGCAGATCAAGCAGCTGGAGAAGACCGTCGGCGTCCAACTGCTCGACCGCACCGGCCGCACCGTGCAGCTCACCGACGCCGGCGTCGTCTACACCGAACACGCCCGGCGCGCGCTGCGCGACCTGGCCGCCGCCGAACGCGCCGTCCACGACGTCCAGGACCTCACCCGCGGCCACCTGCGCCTCGGCGTCACCCCCACGTTCACCGCCTACCTGATCGGCCCGCTCACCGCCGACCTGCACACCCGCCACCCCGGCGTCGGCCTCACGCTCACCGAGACCACCCAGGACCGCATCGAAACCGCCCTGCTCGCCGACGACCTCGACCTCGGCATCGCCTTCGCCGGCACCCACCTCCCCGGCCTGTCGGGCACCGCCCTGTTCACCGAGACCCTCAGCCTGGTGACCGGCGCCGAACGCGCCCGGACCATGCCCGACCCGCTACCCGTCGCCGCCCTCCAGCGCGAACAACTCGCCCTCCTCACCGGCGACTTCGCCACCCGCGGTCACATCGACGAATACTTCGCACAGCATCGGACCACGCCCCGCATCTCGGTCGAGGCCAACTCCATCCAGGCCCTCACCGAGATCGTCCGCCGCACCGACCTGGCCACCGTCCTCCCCGACGCCGTCACCGACGACCACCCCCACCTCGCCCCCGTCCCCCTCGACCCACCCCTGCCGACCCGCACCGTGACCCTGCTCCACCGCGAGGGCGCCTACCGCAGCGCAGCAAGCCGGGCGTTCACACGGCTGACCCACGACCTGGTGCGGGCACGGGGGTACGCGCCGGTGGGGTGAAGGGGCTGGTGGGGGCGTCAGTTGAGGCCCTGGACCCGGGGCGGGGCCTGGCCGTCCTGCAGCAGGAGTGCCGAGGCAGCCAGCTACGAACGCAAGTGGGAGGCCAGCGGCCAGGATGTCAGCGGCTGGGCCTCCACGGCCTCGGCGATGGCCGTCATCAGGTCGGCATCGGACGTCGGCGGCGGGGCCACCCGCAGCACGCGGAGCTCGGCGCCGGACACCGCCACCCGGTCGACGGTGACGTCGAAGGACTCGACCAGCTTCGCGGCCGATCGGTCGTGCTCGGCGAGGATAGGGCCCAGCGACTCGTGCCCCAGGACGCGGTAGTGCTGAAGGGCCTGGACGCCGAGCGCCTCGAAGGCCGCGTGGCCGGGCCGGTCCCAGGCGACGACAGCTGCGCGGGTCGAGGTGTCGAGGGCCGCCATGGTCCGGTAGAGCAGCCCGGCCACCGCGTGCCGGGAATGGATGCCAGCCCGTTCCACCCGGTGCGGGCGGGTGCGGGCAGCGCCGCTACCTGGAGCGTAACGGCCAACTCGCCCGCACCGCCCGGGGATCGGGGTATCCGGAGGTCGTCCGCCCGAGGGTGGTCGCAGCGCCCGGGCGCCCGGTCGGGGCGGACGATCCGGAGGTGGGCCGGCGATGGCGAACGACGTGCGGCGGACGGCGAAGCGGTTGGTCAAGGCGGCGCTCTTCGGCGCGGTGCGGGCGGCCGCGGGGGCCGGCGGCACTGCGTTGGCGGTGTGGTGGCTCCAGCGGCGGTGACGGTCCGTCAGGACGTGGTGGGCGGAAGTGCGTGGACGGTGTTCGGGGCGGGTGGGCTAGCATGGCCGGCATGTTCCTCCTCCGTGACTAGGACCCCGCGCGGCGACCGCCCACCACGATCGGTGGCGCGGCGCCTTCGGCGTTCCTGTTCACCTTTCCGGCGCGTTGTGCGCCGTCTTTCGCGAGGAACTTCACGATGTCTTCGTCGTCCTACGGGGCTGTTCTGCGCGCGCCCGGCGCGGCCCGACTGTTCGGTGCGGCCCTGATCGGCCGCCTCTCCTACGGCACCGTCTCGCTCTCCCTGCTGCTGGCCGTCGCCGCCACCACCGGCTCGTACGCGCGGGCCGGTTGGGTGATGGCGGTGTTCTCCACCGTCAGCGTCCTGCTGTTCCCGGCCCGGGCGGGGCTGGTCGATCGGCACGGTGCGCGTCGCGTGCTGCCGCCGATGGCGGCCGGGTACGCGCTGACGCTGGTCGGGTTGGCCGCAGCCACCTGGCGGTCCGGTGTGCCGTTTCCCGTGCTGCTGGTGCTGGCCGCGGTGGCGGGAGTGTTCGCCCCGCCGCTCGGGCCCGTCACTCGGGCGCAGTGGAGCCGGCTGGTGACCGATCCCGAACTGCGCCGCCGTGCCTACAGCTTGGACACGGTGGCCGAGGAACTCCTGTACGTCACGGGCCCGTTGCTGGCGGGCGCCCTCGCGTCGGTGGCCCGTCCGGCGGTCGGCCTGCTGCTCAGCGCGGTGCTCGTCCTCGGTGGGACGGTCGCGCTTGCGGTCTCGGTGCCGCGTGAAGCCGCCAGGAACAACTCCGCAGAAGAGGCGGCGAGTTCGAGCACCAAGGGCCTGCTGTCCCGGGCCCGGCAGCCGCTGGCGGCTGCCGCAGGCGCGGGGGCGGGGCTCGGTGCGTTCGGCCTGCTGGCCGTGGTGTTCGCGGGCCGGCACGGGCGGGACGCGGACGTCGCCTGGGTGGAGGCCGCGCTCGCCGCGGGCAGCGCGGTCGGCGGGTTGGCGCTGGGCGCCGTCAACTGGCGTGCGGCGGCCGGGAATCGGCTCACCGTGCTGACCGCCGTGCTCGGCGCCGCGCTCGCCCTGGCGGCGCTCGCCCCGTCCCTCCCCGTGCTGGCCGTGATCGCCGCATTCGCCGGACTGGCCGTCGCTCCGACCCTCACCACCGCCTACCTGCTCACCGACGAGATCGCCCCGCCCGAGCAGCGCACCCGGGCCGGTGCCTGGGTCAACACGGCCTTCAATGCGGGCGGTTCGGCGTCCACGGCGCTGGTCGGTCTGCTCACCGAGCGCCTCCCGCTGTCGGTCTGCCTGCTCCTCGCCGCCGTCCCGGTGCTGGCCGCCCTCGCCGCCGCCCCGTCCTGGCGGAGGACGGTCGACGCGGGCCGCGGGGTGCTGACGGAGGGCTGAGTCGGCGGCCCGGCACGGCGGTAGCGGGTGCTGACAGTCTGACGGTCCGTCAGGCTATCCGGCGGCGACGCAGCATCCGCTCCGCCACGGCCAGGTTGATCATCCAGGACGCCCACGCGCCGGAGGCGTACACCACCCCGAAGGGCAGGCCGGTCAGGCCGACGACGAACAGCCACAGGCGGAAGGTGACGGCGGCGAACATCAGCGCGTAGGAGCGGAGCATCCAGCGTCGGTGCTCGGCGATCCGCCCGGCCCTGGCCCGGGCGACGCCGAGCGCCGTGGTGGTGAGAGTGAGCAGGTCGAGGGCGGCGAAGCCCAACGGGGAGAACGGCGGGAACAGGGCCCGCGGCGCGATCAGCAGGCCGCCGATGCCCATCGCGAGGGCGGCGAGCGCGTAGAGGCGGCCGGTCCAGCGGTGCACAGCGGGGCGGCGGGCGCGCAGGCCGGGCAGGAACTGGGGGAGGCCGACGACCAGGGCGACGATGCCGCCACCGATGTGCAGGAGCAGCGGGGCGAGATGGGCGAGGTAGACGGTGCGCTGCTCGGGGACGAAGGTGTCGGGGTCGAGGGTGAAGTAGCGGGCGGAGACCGCGGCGACCAGCAGCGCCAGGGTCGGGACGGCGATCCGGCCGGCCCGTCGCAGGGCCCCCCGCTTCCGTCCGGCGGTGGGGATCGGCGGCGCGGCGGGGTGATGGAGTGTCATGCCGAGGACGCTACGGAGCGGCCCCGGTCGGCGGCGTCCCCCCGCTGGGGGCAGCGGGGTACCCCAGCGAGGGTAGGGTGGGCCGCCGTACCCCAGGGGAACCCCGGTATCTCCCCGGACAGACGTGCGAACACGGCCGGTCGGTGGCTAGCCTCACCAGGTGACCGACACCGGACCTCGCACCAGGTATCCCGCCGGCTCCGCCGAACCCCGGATCGCAGCGGTCCTGCGGACCCTGTGGCCCCTGCCGCCCGCGCTCAACGACGCGGGGCCCGCCGCCGTCCTGCTGGTGGCGATGCTGGTCGAACGGCTCGGATCGGCGGCCCGGATCGGCGGGCGGATGCCGCTCGCGCTCACCCTGACGCTGCTGCTCGCGGCGGCGGTCGTGGTCCGCCGCCGGGCGCCGCTGGCCGCGTACCTGGTGGGGACAGTCGCGCTCACCGTCGAGTCGCAGCTCGTGCTGCCGAGCGTGGTCTCGCCGTACGCCAACCTGCTCGGCGCGTACGCGCTGGGACGGTACGGCGGACGGGGCCGGGCCGGGTACGGGCCGGTGATCGTGCCGGTCGGCGTGGCGGGCTACTTCCTGGGGCACCAGACCTCGACTATCATGCCGATCGGCGTGCTGGCGGTCTGGTTGGCGGCCTGGGCGCTCGGTTGGGGCACCGCGCACCGGCTCGCCGAGCAGGCCGTCGAACGGCGGCAGGCCCGCGAGGAGTTGCTGGCCGAGGAACGCGCCCGGATCGCCCGCGAGGTGCACGACCTGGTCGGGCACTCGCTCACCCTGATGCTCGTCCAGGCGGGCGCCGCCCGCCGGCTGATCGACCGCACCCCCGAACGCAGCCGCGACCTGCTCCGCGCACTCGAACACACCGGTGCCGACGCGCTCGGCGAACTCGACCGGGTACTGGGCCTGTTGCGCCGCACCGAACCCCAACTCGCCGACGGCGCACCGCGCACCGAACCCGGCCTCGCCGAACTCCCCGTCCTGATCGGACGGATGGAACACGCCGGACTGCACATCACGCTCCGCCACGACGCCCCGCCCCTGCCCCCGGAGCAGGACCGCTGCGCGTACCGGGTGGTCCAGGAGGCACTGACCAACACCCTGCGCCACTCCGGCGCCGAGCACGCCACCGTCCACATCCTCGCCACCCCCGACACCACCGCGATCGAGATCCGCGACGACGGCGCCGGGCCACCGCCCGGCCACCGCCCCGGCCGCGGCCTCACCGGCATCGCCGAACGCGCCGCCCGCCTGCACGGCACCGCCGAGCACGGCCCCGGCCCCGACGGCGGCTTCCGCGTCCTCCTCACCCTCCCGTCGACCGGAACACCCGCATGAGCGCCCCCCGCCCCGTCCGGGTGCTGATCGCCGACGACGACCCGCTGCTCCGCGCCGGACTCGCCGTCGTCCTGGAGACCGCCGACGGCATCGAAGTGGCCGGCCAGGCCGCGGACGGGCTGCGCACC
>NZ_BMRI01000032.1:37270-66420 GCF_014648555.1 Kitasatospora griseola | reverse complement strand
GTCGAACTCGCCCGGGCGCTGCGCCCCGACGTGGTGCTGATGGACGTGCGGATGCCCGGCTGCGACGGCGTCGAGGCGACCCGCCGCCTGGCCGGGGTCGGCCCCCGGGTGCTGGTGCTGACGACCTTTCACCACGACGCGTACGTGTGGGGCGCGCTGCGCGCCGGCGCGGCCGGATTCCTGCTGAAGCGGGCCTCCCCGGAGCGGCTGATCGACGCCGTCCACGCGGTCGCCGCGGGCGAGGCCGTCCTCGACCCGGCCGTCACCCGCGACCTGCTCGGCCACCTGCTCGCCGCCCCCGCCCCCGAGCCCGCGCCCGCCGACTCCTCCGACAGCGAACGGTTGGCGGCGCTCACCGCCCGGGAGCGCGAAGTCCTGCGGCTGGCCGCCGACGGCCGCCCCAACGACGAGATAGCGGCGCTGCTGCACCTGGCCGAGTCCACCGTGAAGACCCACGTCAAACGCATCCTGGCGAAACTCGGCGTCCACGACCGCTCGCAGGCCGTGGCCGCCGCCTACCGACACGGCCTGATGGGCCCGCACCCGTACCGCCTGCCCGGCGCGCCCTGATTCCGGGGGCCTCTCAACTCGCGGCGGCGGACGGATGGGGACGTCGCGTTCGCCCACCTGTGCACGTCGACTCGGGGCAGCGGAAGGGCCGCCTCCAGGCGGCGATCCGGGTCAGGGGGCCACCTGCCTGCGGCGTGCGGAGGGCGTCCGGTCGATCCCCCACGAGCACGTCGCCGTCCCGTTCGGCCCGGAGACCCTGCGGCCGTGGCTGCCCGCCGAGAAGGACGACCGGCCGGGCCGACCGCCGTGGGAGGCGCATGACGGTGCGTCATCGTCGCGTCGGCGGGCTGTCCTTTCGGTGTGGTCGTACATTGAGCGGATGATCGTCGACAACGGGACGGGGCCGGCGCGGTACGGGTGGGGGCCGTCCGGGCAGAGGCTGGCCGCGCAGGGGGAGTGGGGGGAGCTGCTCGGGCGGTTCCGGGTGGCCAGGGCGCTCGGCGACGGGCTCGCGGGGCCGCTCGGGCACCTGGTGGCGTACGGCGCGCCCGCCGCGGTCGCGGCGAGGTTGTTCGACCCGGCGGCCGGGCCGGGCGCGGCGACGGTGGGGGACCACGACGCCGGGCCGCTGTGGGAGGTGCTCGCCACCCGCCACCCCTGGACGGTGCTGGCCGAGCTGCCGCTGCCGCCCGCGATCCGCCGGCCGGCCGCCCACACCCGGGCCCTGCTCGGCGACGGCCCGGCCGGTGGCGGGTGCGACGAGGCAGGGGTGCCGTACCGGCTGCGTCCGTGGGAGGACAGCGGATGGGAGCGCGACACCCGGGTCCGCGAGTACCTGCCCGGCGGCGGCGCACGGCGCGCCCTGCAGCTGGCGCCGCCCACCCGGGAAGGCCTCGGCGTCGTCCGACTGCCGTCCCCCGGTGCCCGGTTGACGGGGCGACTGGCGACCGGCCTGCTCGCCGGCCTGTCCGACTGGACCAGCGCCGTGTGCGTGCGCGGCCGCGCCACCGATGCCGCCGCGCAGCTCACCGCCGGTCCCGAAGTCACCGGCGGGCAGCTGCCGTTCGCCGCGCTGTACCCGGCGCTGGTCCACCTCGCGTCCGCCCGCTCCGACCTCGGCGCGGCCCAAGGGCGGCTCGCCGTCTGGCAGTTGCTCGCCGCGATGGAGGACGCCGACACCGCGGACCCGGCCCGCGTCGATGCCGTGGTCGGCCGCCTGCACTGCCTGGCCTGGACCGAACCGGGCGACGACCTCCGCCATCTGCACCTCGCCCTGGAGGACCCGGCCACCGGCCTCGCCTGGGCGCTCTCCGGCACCACCCCCGATCCCGCCTGACGCGCTGCACCCCTCCGCGGCGCCGGCGAACGACGACGACCCCGTCGGCGCCCGGGCGGACCCGGGACGCCGACAGGGGCGGAGTGCAGTCGCGGCCGAGGACCGGTCAAGCGGCCGGCTCGGTCACCGGGGCCTGCGCCTGGGCGGGCAGTTCGGCGCCCTCGGGCGTGCCCGCGGTCTCGTCGTAGGGGAGCTCGCCGGCCAGCACGGCGTTCATCCGCTCACGGTCGAGCTCGCCCGTCCAGTGGCCGATCAGCACGGTGGCGGCGGCGTTGCCCGCGAAGTTGGTCATGGCACGGGCCTCAGACATGAAGCGGTCGATGCCGACGATCAGGCCGACGCCGTCGACCAGCGCGGGCTTGTGGGACTGCAGGCCGCCGGCCAGCGTGGCCAGGCCCGCGCCGGTGACGCCCGCAGCGCCCTTGGAGGCGATCACCATGAACAGCAGCAGGGAGAGCTGCTCGCCGATCGACATCGGCTTGTCCATCGCCTCGGAGATGAAGATCGACGCCATGGTGAGGTAGATGGCGGTGCCGTCCAGGTTGAAGCTGTAGCCGGTCGGCACGGTGATGCCGACGACCGGGCGGCTCACGCCGAGGTGCTCCATCTTCGAGATCAGCCGGGGCAGCGCGCTCTCGGAGGACGAGGTGGACAGGATCAGCAGGAACTCCCGGCCCAGGTAGCGCAGCAGGGAGAAGACGTTCACGCCGGCGGCCAGCCGGAGCAGCAGGCCGAGCACCACGACCACGAACAGCACGCAGGTCACGTAGAAGCCGACCATGATCACGGCGAGGCTCTTCAGCGCGGCCGTGCCGGTCGCGCCGACCACCGCCGCCATCGCGCCGAACGCGCCGATCGGGGCCACCCACATGATCATCGACATCACCCGGAACACCAGCTTCTGCAGGTGCTCCACACCGCGCAGGATCGGCGCGCCCGCCGTGCCCATGCCCTGCAGCGCGAAGCCGACCAGCAGCGCCATCAGCAGGGTCTGCAGGACCTGGCCCTGGGTCAGCGCCGACACCAGGGTGGTGGGGATGATCCCGAGCAGGAAGTCGGTGGTGGTCGCGGCGCCGGCCGCGGCCTGCGCGTGGCCGGACTTCGCCAGCGCCGCGGTCAGGTGCAGACCACTGCCCGGCTCCAGCAGGTTGCCCACCAGCAGACCGATGCCGAGCGCCACCGTCGAGGTCAGCAGGAAGTAGCCGAGCGCCAGACCGCCGACCCGGCCGACCTTCGCCGCCTTGGTGACCGAGCCCACGCCCAGCACGATGGTGCAGAAGATCACCGGGGAGATCATCATCTTGATCAGGTTGACGAAGCCGGTGCCGACCGGCTTCAGCTCCACCGCGAACTTCGGCGCGGCCAGACCCACCACGATCGCCGCGATCACCGCCGCGATCACCGCCAGGTACAGGTAGTGGGTCCGATCCGATCTGCGCGTCGGCTTCCCGTTCGTGGTGGGGGTCATCCGCTCGGCTCCTTCGCCGCTAGGCTCGCATCGCGTCCTTGAGGGGGGTGGACGCGACCGGCCCGTGGGTGGCGGGCCGCGGCACGACTATTCGCCCCGCCGTGAGGGACGTCACGGTTACGTTCATAGAGTTCACGGGTACCGCGGACGTCGTGACAGGCCCGTGACCAGGCACACTTGTCGGCATGCACCCGCCCAGCCCGACCGCCCGTGCCGCTCGCGCCGCCCGCCCCCGTCGGCGCCGCAGCCTGGCCGGACGGCTGTTCGCGGTCCAGGTGGTCATCGTCGGGGCCGTGGTCGCCGGCGGCGCGGTGCTCGCCTACCTGTTCACCGCCGCCCGCGCCGAGGACACCGCCCGCCACGAGGCCACCGCCGTCGCCCAGTCCGTCGCCGACGCCCCCACCGTCCGCGCGGCCGCCGTCGGTCCGGACCCCAGTGCGGTCCTCCAGCCATACGCCCAGCAGGTCCGCGCCGACACCTACGTCGACTTCGTCACGGTCATGGACCCGCAGGGCATCCGCTGGACCCACCCCGACCCGGCGCAGATCGGCCGTCCCTTCCTCGGCCACATCGACCAGGCCCAGCAGGGGCGCCTCCAGCAGGAGACCTACACCGGCACCCTCGGCCCGTCCGTGCGCGTCGTCGCCCCCGTCTACGACGACGAACACCACGTGGTCGCCCTGGTCAGCGCGGGCATCACCGTCGACAACATCTCCGCCCGGCTGCGCGTCCCCCTGCTCGCTCTCACCGGCGTCGCCGTCGGCGCCCTGGCGCTCGGCGCCGCCGCCAGCTACCTGGTCGCCGCCCGGCTGCGCCGCGACACCCACGGCATGGACGCCGAGGATCTCGCCCACCTGTACGACTACCACCAGGCGACGCTGCACTCGGTGCGCGAAGGGCTGGTGCTGTTCGACCGCGACCACCGGGTGCTGCTGTGCAACGACGCCGCCCGCGAACTGCTCCAAGTGGACGGCGAGGTCGAGGGATTGACGGTCCGTCAGATCGGCCTTTCGAGCTCGCTGATCCGGGCGATGGAATCCGTCGAGCCGGTGCGCGACGAGGTGCACCTGACCGCCGAACGCGTGCTGCTGGTCAACACCTCGCCGATCGGGGCCGGACTCGGTAGCGTGGTCACCCTCCGGGACCACACCGAACTCCAAGGACTCACCGGCGAGTTGGACACCGTCAAAGGCATCGCCGCGGCACTCGACGCGCAGGCCCACGAAGCCGCCAACCGGCTGCACGCCGTGGTCTCGCTGATCGAACTCGGCCGCCACCGCGAGGCCGTGGAGTTCGCCACCGCCGAACTCGCCCTCGCCCAACGGCTCACCGACCAGGTGGTCGGCGCGGTCGGCGAGCCCGTGCTCGCCGCACTGCTGCTCGGCAAGGCCGCGCAGGCCGCCGAACGCGGCGTCGAACTCCACCTCACCGAGGACAGCCGGATCGACGACGGCGTCCTGCCCGACCGGCTCACCCCGCGCGACCTGGTCACCCTGCTCGGCAACCTGATCGACAACGCGGTCGACGCCGCCATCGAGAACGCCGCGCACGCCGCCCCCGAAGTCCGGGTCACCGCCCGCACCGAGGACGGCCACCTGCTGCTCCGGGTCGCCGACACCGGCGCCGGTGTCGACCCCGCCGCCGCCGACGAGGTCTTCCGCCGTGGCTGGACCACCAAGCAGCACGGCCGCGGACTCGGCCTCGCGTTGGTCGCCCAGACCGCCCGCCGCAACGGCGGCGACGTCCGACTGGGCCACGGGGACGACCGGTTCGGCGGGCCGTGCGGCGGCGCGGTGCTCACCGTCCGACTCCCGCTCCAGCGCCCGGCGGTGGACGCATGAGCGGCCTCCTCGAGCAGCGGCCGATCCGGGTCCTGGTGGTCGAGGACGACCCGGTCGCCGCCGACGCCCACGCCCGGTACGTCGCCGCCACCCCCGGCTTCACCGTCACCGCCACCGCGCACTCCCGCGCCGAGGCTGTCCGCGCCCTCGACCGCGCCCGGGAGGCCGGCGCCCCCGTCGAGCTGATCCTGCTCGACCTCTACCTCCCCGACGGCCACGGCCTGCACCTGTGCGCCACGCTGCGCGCCGCCGGGCACAGCGCCGACATCATCGCCGTCACCTCCGCCCGCGACCTCGCCACCGTCCGGCAGGCCGTCTCCGCCGGCGTCGTCCAGTACCTGCTGAAACCGTTCGGCGCCGCAGCGCTCGGCGACCGCCTGCGCCAGTACGCCCGCTACCGGGCCAGTCTCGGCCGCGAGGGCGAGGCCCTCGGACAGGACGAGGTCGACCGGGCCCTCGCCCTGCTGCGCGGCACCGACCGCACCAGCCTCCCCAAGGGCCTGACCGCCGCCACCCTGGAGACCCTCGCCACCGCCCTGCGCACCGCCCCCGACGGCCTCTCCGCCGGCGCGGCCGCCGAGGCCACCGGCGTCTCCCGGATCACCGCCCGCCGCTACCTCGAACACCTGGTCACCACCGGCCACGCCACCCGCGAACCCCGCTACGGGCAGGTCGGCCGCCCCGAGCTCGGGTACCGCTGGAAGTACGAATAGCCGGATGCGGCAGGCCGCTGGGTACGGCAGGTGCGGGAGGTGCGGGAGGTGCGTCGGGCGCGTCGGGTGCGCGTCAGGCGCGTTCGGCGAGGACCAGGAAGCGGTCCGGCTCGTCGGTGTAGGAAAGCGGTTTCCAGCCGGTGGCGGCGAGGAGCGGGAACAGGTTGTCGCGGGCGCGCAGGTCGTCCGGGGTGACGGGGCGGCCGTGGCGGGCGGCGAGGGCGGCGCGGCCGACGGGGTGGTACAGGGCGAGGCGGCCGCCCGGGCGGGTGACGCGGGCGAGTTCGCGCAGGCCGGTGTCGGGGCCCGGCAGATGGGAGATCAGACCGGCCCCGAAGACCAGGTCCGCGACGGCGTCGGGGAGCGGGAGCCGGGTGCAGTCGGCCTGCAGCAGGGCGGCGTCGGCGCGGTGTTCCGCGGCCTGCTCCAGCATCTCCCGGGTGAGGTCGACGCCGAGGACGGTGCCCGACGGACCGACCGCCGCGCGCAGCAGCGGCAGCGCGCGGCCGGTGCCGCAGCCCGCGTCGACGGCGAACTGGCCGACCGTCAGGCCGGTGTCGGCGATCGCGGCGGCGTAGCGCGGACCGTCGTCCGGGAACCTGGCGTTCCAGCCGGCAGCGCGTTCGGCGAAGAAGGCTTGGGTGTCGGCGAGTTCGCGGGCGTGCGCGTCAGGGGGCGGAGTCTCCATGGCGGCAGGGTACTTGGGCCGCAGCCGTGACTTCGGCGTGGTCATGCTCGTTGGGGAGGCGGGTGCGAGAAATGGTGCGTGCTCACTCGGACGAGTGATCAAAGTGCCCCGGGGCGGCACCCGTCGGAGCCTCGGGAGTAAAGTTAGGCTTACCTAACTTCCCAAGGGAGCTCCGCTGTGACCCTCACCGTCGGCACCTCCGCCGCGCCCGCCGGCGACGCGATCCTGCGCCGCCAGCGCATCCGCGAATCCGCCGCCCGCACCTACGCCCGGTCGTTCCCGATCGTCCCGGTGCGTGCGAACGGCATGACCGTGGAGGGCGCCGACGGCCGCCGCTACCTGGACTGCCTCTCCGGCGCCGGTACCCTAGCGCTCGGTCACAACCACCCCGTGGTGCTCGAAGCCATCCGCCGCACGCTGGACAGCGGCGCCCCGCTGCACCTGCTCGACCTCGCCACCGCCGAGAAGGACGACTTCACCACCGCGCTGTTCGAGAGCCTCCCCGAGAAGTTCGCCGCCAAGGCCCGGATCCACTTCTGCGGCCCCGCCGGCACCGACGCCGTCGAAGCCACCCTCAAGCTCATGCAGACCGCCACCGGCCGCCGCGGCGCCCTCGCCTTCACCGGCGCCTACCACGGGATGACCGCCGGCGCCTTGGCCGTCACCGGAAACACCGCCGTCAAGGCCCCGCTGCCCAGCGCCGGAGAAGTCACCCGCCTGCCCTACCCGTACGCCTACCGCTGCCCGTTCGGCCTCGGCGGCGAACGCGGCGCGGAGCTGGCCGCCGCCTACACCGAGCGCCTGCTCGACGACCCGTCGGGGGGCGTGCTCCCGGCCGCCGCGATGATCCTCGAACCCGTGCAGGGCGAGGGCGGCGTCGTCCCCGCGCCCGACGGCTGGCTCCGCGAGATGCGCCGGATCACCGCCGAACGGGGCATCCCGCTGATCGTCGACGAGGTGCAGACGGGCGTCGGTCGCACTGGCCGGATGTGGGCGGTGGAGCACAGCGGCATCGAGCCGGACGCGATGGTGCTGTCCAAGGCGATCGGCGGCAGCCTGCCGCTCGCCGTCGTCGTTTACCGCGAGGAGTACGACAGTTGGCGGCCCGGTGCGCACACCGGCACCTTTCGCGGCAACACCCTCGCGATGGCGGCCGGCGCCGCGACGCTCCGCCACATCGCCGCGAACGGGCTGGCCGCCCGGGCCGAAACGGTCGGCGCCCGGCTCGCCGCCCGCCTGGACGGCGCCCGCGGCCGCCTCCCGGTGATCGGCGACGTCCGCGGCCGCGGCCTGATGCTCGGCGTCGAACTCGTCGACCCCGCAGGCGAGTCCGACAGCTGCGGCGCCCGCCCCGCGAATCCCGGCCTCGCCGTCCGGGTCCGCGAAGCCTGCCTCGCCCGCGGCCTGATCGTCGAACTCGGCGGCCGCCACGACGCCGTCCTGCGGCTGCTCCCCCCGCTCACCATCACCGACGAGCAGGCCGACGCCGTCCTCGAACGGCTCTGCGAGGCCGTCGAGTTCGCGATGCGAGAGCCTGCGGCGGCGGGGTGAGGAGTGGGCGGGTGGGATCGGCGGATCGGCGGAGCCGTGCGGCCGGCCCTGCGGGCGGCACGGGCGGGGGTCGGGAGTGTGCGGTCGGACCGTACTGAAGGGGCGCGGTGGTGGGTCGGGTGGCGAGCGGGTGGGGCGGGGGCGTTCGTCGGCGCTTCGGGGGCCGGTCGCTGATCTGCCGACTGTCGTTCCCTGTCGATCTCCGGCTCTGCCCCGCTGCGGCGGCGGTCGGACTGTGTTGAGGGGCCTGCGGTGGCTGGTCGGGCCGTAGACGGCGGAAGTGGGTGGGTCGGGGTCGGCGATCACCATGCCGAGTCCCGGGGCGTGTTTGCCTGCTCGGTCGCGAGCAGCTGAGTCGGCGTCGTGAAGCTGAATCTGTCTCTGTGGAAAGTGGGTGGGACGTGGGCGGGTTAACCGATCTCTCCGGTGGTGTGGGCGGGCCCGAGGCGTTGCGGCCGTTGCTGGCGCAGGTGCTGGCGGCGCTGACTGCCGGGGCGGTGCGGCGGGGTGGGCCGGTGGTGGCCGGGGAGCCGGCGGTGGTGGGGGAGATGGTCCGGGAGGCGTTGGAGCGGGCTCAAGGTCCGGGTGCGCTGGGCCAGTTGGTGGAACTGCTGGCGCACGGCGCGGCCGACCCCGCGGATCCGGCCTGCGCGGCGCACCTGCACTGCCCGCCACTGGCCGTTGCGGTGGCCGCAGACCTCGCCGTGAGCGCCCTCAACCCGTCCCAGGACTCCTGGGACCAGGCCCCCGCCGCCACCGCACTGGAGAGCGAACTCCTCGCCGAGCACGCGGAGTTGGTGGGCTTCCGGCCGGATCGCGCGGCGGGCGTGCTGACCACCGGCGGCACCGAGTCCAACCTGATGGGGCTGATGCTGGCCCGCGACCAACGCCTCGGCCCGGACGTCGAGTTGAACGGCATCCCGCACGGCGTCCGGCCCCGGATCCTGGCGTCCGAGGTCGCCCACTTCTCCGTCCAGCGGGCCGCCGCGCTGCTCGGCCTCGGCGAGCGCGCCGTCCGTGCCGTCCCCGTCGACCGTCAACTGCGCATGGTGCCGGACGCGTTGGCCGATGCGTTCGCCGAGGCCGGCTGGGAGGGTGCCACCCCGATCGCCGTGGTCGCCACCGCCGGCACCACCGACACCGGCGCCGTCGATCCGCTGCAGCAGGTCGCCGACCTCGCCGCCCGCCACGGCACCTGGCTGCACGTGGACGCCGCGTACGGCGGCGGCGCACTGTTCTCCGACCGGCTCGCCCCGCTGCTGGACGGCCTCGACCGGGCGGACTCGGTCTCCCTCGACTGGCACAAACTCGGCTGGCAGCCCGCCGCCGCAGGCGTCTTCCTGGTCCGCGACGCCCGCACCTACGGCTCGCTGGCCCGCCGCGCCGTCTACCTCAATCCCGCCGACGACGAGGAGGCCGGCTACCCCAGCCTGCTCGGCCAGTCGCTGCGCACCACCCGGCGGCCCGACGCGTTCAAACTCGCCGTCACCCTGCGGACGTTGGGCCGGGACGGGCTCGGCGCGCTGGTCGACCGCTGCCACCGGCTGGCCCTGCGGGCGGCCGAACTCGTCCGGAACGAGCCCGAGTTGGAGCTCTACTGCGAACCGGTGCTGACCACCGTGGTGTTCCGGTACGCGGCGGAGGACAGCGACCACGTCAACGCGGAGCTGCGCCGCCGCCTGCTGCGCACCGGCCGGGCCGTCGTCGGCCGCACCGAACTCCCGGGCAGCGGCCCGGGCCGGGTACGGCTGAAGCTGACGCTGCTCAACCCGCACACCACCGAACGGGAGGTGGAGTCGCTACTGGCGGCCGTCGTGGAGAGCGGGCGCGCGGTGCAGAAGCAGTAGGCGCCCCGGCGGGCGTCAGAAACCCTTGAGCAGGATCTCCCTGAGCGTCTCCCACTGGTCCGGATCCGCCGCGACCAGCAGGCCGTTGGTGCCGCCGGGAGGCTCGGGCAGGTACGGGGAGCCGTCGAAACGGGCGGAGCGGCCGCCGGTCTCGGTGATCAGGAGGGAACCCGGGGCGTGGTCCCAGGGGAGGGTGCGCCAGTACAGGATGAAGTCGCGCTCACCGGTGGCGACCAGCGGGTACTCGATGCCGGCGGCTCTGCGGCCCGGGTCCAGCGGGCCCAGCGCGCGGGCGTTGGCGAGCAGGCGGTGGCTGGTGGGCGGGTCGAAGTAGCGGGACTTCAGGATGCCCGTCCAGCTCTCCGGAGCGGTGGTGACCTGCTCCCGGACCAGCCGTCTCCCGTTCTGCCAGGCCCCCGCGCCGAGTTCGGCGGTGTAGGCGGTGCCGGAGCACGGCTGCCAGATCCAGGCGGCGACGGCCCGGCCGCTCCGGACCAGCGAGGCCATCACGGCGTACGAGGGCTCACCGGCGACGAAGTTCTTGGTGCCGTCGACCGGGTCGACCAGCCAGGCTGCGGGCTCGTCCAGCAGCGCCCTGGCGAGCGCCGGGTCGGCGGCGACGGCCTCCTCGCCGACGACGGGGACGGGCAGCAGCTCGCGCAGCCGCCGGGTGATGATCCGCTCGGCGTCCCGGTCCGCGACGGTGACGAGATCGCCGGGGGCCTTCTCCATCACCTCGCCCTCGGCCAGCGCCCGGAACCGAGGCTCGACCGCCTCCGCCGCCGCCTCCACGAGGATCTCGGTGACCTTCTCCATCAACACGCCCGCGCTCCCTTCACCGCCCCCACTCTCCCATGCCCTGGTGTGACGGGTGGTGCGCAGGTGGCTGGTGGGGCCAGCGACCGCGTGCGCGGGGCGGGGTCAGACGGGAGAGAGGGGAGGTGCGTGGCATGACGGGTGGTACGCAGGTGGCTGGTGGGATCTGCGACCGCGTGTGCGGGGCGAGGAGGGTCGGGAGCGGAGGGGGTGTGGGGTGTGGCGGGTGGCGTGCAGGTGGCTGGTGGGGCCAGCGACTGCGTGTGCGGGGCGAGGGAGGGCGGGGAGAGGGGGAGGCGCGTGGCGTGGTGAGTGGTGTGCAGGTGGTTGGCGGGATCAGCGACCGTGTGCGGGGGGTGGGGGAGAGCCGGGAGTGGTGGGTGGTGTGCAGGCGGCCGGTGGGCGAGCGGGGCGCCTGTGCGGGCGCGGAGAGGGTCGGCCGGCGGGTGCTCGACGGGCCGGGCCGGACCGGCGAGGGGCGGCGCGGAGCGGGTGATCGGTGGCGGCGCAGCCACTACTCGCCGGCGAGCCGGCCGTACTCGGTGCGGGCGCGGCGGTCCATGGCCAGGGTGAACTGGGCGTCGTTGACGGCCCGGGCGAGGGGGCGGATGCGGTGGATGCGTTCGGTGAGGCGGGCGGCCTCGGCGGGCGTGAGGTCCTGGACATGGGTGAGCGCGCCGAGCAGGTGGTCGCGGATCAGGGCGACGAAGGCGTCGGCCATCGCGTCGGCGTACTCGCTGGCGCGCCGGCTGACGTCCAGGACGGCGGACAGCGGCACGCCCTCGTCGACCAGGGCGACGGTGGCGTCCATCAGGCGGCGGCTGATGTGGGTGATGCCGTCGGGGTCGAGGGTGATGAAGCCCTGGGCGAGGGACTCGGCGGTGTTGGCCTCGGTCAGCTGGTCGCCGAACGCGGCGCGCAGCTCGTCCCAGCCGAGGTGGACGGGCGTCTCGTCGGACCAGGGGGCGACCAGGGCGGCCTGAAGGCCGATCAGTTCGGCGACGTCGCGGCCGTCCTCGCCGGCGCCGATCAGTTCGGCGATGCCGCCGAGCGCGTGGCCGCGTTCCAGCAGTTCGGCGATCAGGCGCAGCCGGGCCAGGTGCGCGGGGCCGTACCAGGCGATCCGGCCGACCTTGCGGGGCGGCGGGAGCAGGCGGCGTTCGCGGTAGAAGCGGACGGTGCGCACGCTGATTCCGGCCGCCTCGGCGAGTTCGGCGATGCGGTACTCGCCGGGGGGTTCGCGGTCCTGCTCGATCTCCGCCACGCGGGTCAGCATAGGGCCGGCCGGGCGGGGCGAACACATGTGTGATCCCCGCTGTCCGCGCTATTCCACTCGGTGTCAATAAGGGCTACTCTGCCAAACGCGCCAGTGATTACTGGCAGCATCCAGGGCTCCGACCAACGCCCCATCCCCCCATCTCTCAGCGGCAGTTCACCGCAGCGCTGAGCAGCACCGCACCGGCCCGTGCCGCCCCACCCTCGCCAGGAGGACCCGCCCATGGCACCCCGTACCAAGAAGCCGCCCCTCCCCGTCGAGCCCGATCCCGACGAGCCGCGCGCGGACGCCGCACCGCAGGCCGTGCCGCACGTGCGGGTCGCCGTCGTCGGCTCCGGCTTCGGCGGCCTCGGCGCCGGCGTCCGGCTGCGCCGCGCCGGGATCACCGACTTCGTGATCCTGGAACGCGCGGACTCGGTCGGCGGGACGTGGCGCGACAACTCCTACCCGGGCTGCGCCTGCGACGTGCCCTCCCACCTGTACTCGTTCTCGTTCGCGCCGAACCCCGACTGGCCCCGGGTGTTCTCCGCCCAGCCCGACATCCGCGCGTACCTGGAACGGGTCGCCGACACCTTCGGGCTCCGCCCCCACCTGCGGTTCGGCGCCGAGGTCACCGAGCTGCGCTGGGAGGAGGAGCACACCCGGTGGCGGGTCACCACCCGGGTCGGCAGCTGGACCGCCGACGCCGTGGTCTCCGCCGCCGGCCCGCTGGCCGAACCGAAGATCCCCGACCTGCCCGGCCTGGACGGCTTCCCCGGCAAGGTCTTCCACTCCTCCCGCTGGGACCACGACTACGACCTGACGGGCAAGCGCGTCGCGGTGGTCGGCACCGGCGCGTCCGCCGTGCAGATCATCCCCGCCATCCAGCCCGCCGTCGGCAGCCTGACGGTCTTTCAGCGCACCCCGGCCTGGGTGATGCCGCGCGCCGACCGCGAGGTCACCGGCGTCGAGAAGTGGCTGCACGGCAAACTTCCGCCGAGCGGCCTGCTGCGGCGTTCCGCGTTGTTCGCGATCCGCGAGCTCCAGGTGGATGCTTTCGTGCGCCGTCCGCAATTCCTGAAGCTGGTCCAGCAGGTGGCGCTGCGCCACATGCACCGGGCGGTCGCCGATCCGGCGCTGCGGGCCAGGCTCACCCCGGACTACCGGATCGGCTGCAAGCGCATCCTGCTCAGCAACACGTACTTCCCGGCGCTGGCCGCGCCCAACACCGAGGTGGTCGCGTCCGGTCTGCGCGAGCTGCGCGGCAGCACCCTGGTCGCCGCCGACGGCAGCGAACACGAGGTGGACGCAGTGGTGTTCGGCACCGGATTCCACGTCACCGACCTGCCGATCGCCGAGCGGGTGTACGGCGTCGGAGGCATGGCGCTGGCCGAAGCGTGGAAGGACGGTATGGAGGCGCTGCGCGGCTCCACCGTGCGGGGCTTCCCGAACCTGTTCTTCCTGATCGGCCCGAACACCGGGCTCGGCAACAGCTCGATGATCCTGATGATCGAGTCCCAACTCAATTACCTGATCGACGCGCTCACCACGCTGGACTCGATCGGCGCCACCGCGATGCAGCCCACCGAACGGGCCCAGCGGCAGTGGAACCTGGAACTCCAGCACCGGATGAGCCGCACCGTGTGGACCACCGGCGGGTGCCGCAGCTGGTACCTCGAAGAGGACGGCAAGAACACCGTGTTGTGGCCGTCCTCCACCAGCGCCTTCCGCCGTGCCACCCGGCACGTCGACCTCGCCGAGTACGAACTCCTCAAGCGCACAGCCCCGTTGGGCGACGCGCTCGACCCCGAGGTGGTGCCCGTATGAGCCCCCGTATCCCCGCCGACTGCGTGCTGCCCGACCCGGCCGCCGTCCACACCGTCCGCTCCGCGGACGGCGCCGAACTCAACGTCGAGGAGTACGGACCCGAGGGCGCGCCGCTGATCGTGCTCGCCCACGGCTGGACGTGCGCCACCACGTTCTGGGCGCCCGTGATCAACCGGCTGGTCGCGGACCACCGCGTGGTCGCCTACGACCAGCGCGGCCACGGCCGCAGCCCCCTGCCGGCCGACGGCGCCGGGTACGGCACCGGCAAGCTCGCCGAGGACCTCGAAGCGGTGCTGGTCGCGACCGTCCCCGCCGGGCGGCGCGCGGTGGTGGCCGGCCACAGCATGGGCGGCATGACCATCATGGCGGCCGGCGGACGGCCCGAGGTGGCCGCCCGCACCGCCGCCAACGTGCTGATCAACACCGGCGCCGGCGACCTCGTCGACGAGCTGCTGGTGCTGCCGCCGTTCGTGCGCGGCAGGGCGCTGCGGCGCTTCCTGAGCCGGCCGGTGCTGCAGTCCCGGCTGTCCCTCGGCCCCGTCAGCGGCATCAGCCGGGCCGCTCTCAAGTACGCCACCATGGGCCCCGCCACGCCCGCTGACCGGGTCGAGGCCTGTGCGCAGGTGGTGCACGCCTGCCCGGCCAAGGCGCGCCACGGCTGGGCGGTCGTCCTCGACGTCCTGGACGTGTACGCCGGCCTCGCCCGGATCACCGCGCCCACCGCCGTCGTCACCAGCACCAACGACAAGCTGACCCCGCCCGTGCACTCGCACCGCATCGTCGCCGCCCTGGCCGACGCCCGGGGCCTGCTGGAGCTGCCCGGCGCCGGCCACATGAGCCCGGTCGAACGCCCCGCCGAGGTCGCCGAGGAGATCCGCCGGGTCGCCGCCCTGGTCGCCGACGAACTGTCGGCCGCCGCGGTCGGCGGCGCCGCCGCCTCCGACATCCCGTCCCAGTCCGTCGCCGCCGTGGAGGAAACCGCATGACCCCGCCGCTGTCCTCGCAGGTCGTCGTCATCACCGGGGCCGCCCGCGGCCTCGGCGCGCTGATGGCCCGGAAGCTCGCCGACCGGGGTGCCAAGGTTGCGCTGGTCGGGCTGGAGCCCGCCGAGCTCAAGGCCGTCGCCGCCCAGTGCGGGGAGCACGCCTCCGCCTGGGAGGCCGATGTCACCGACCTGGACGCGCTCACCGAGGTGGCGAACCGGATCAAGGACCGGTACGGGCGGATCGACACCGTGGTCGCCAACGCCGGCATAGCGCTCGGCGGGCCGATGCAGGACAGCGACTTCCGGGCCTGGAGCCGGGTGGTCGAGGTCAACCTGCTCGGTTCAGTCGCCACCGCCCGGGCGTTCCTGCCCGCGCTGGTCGAGAGCCGCGGCTACCTGCTGCAGATCGCCTCGCTGGCCGCGCTCACTCCCGCCCCGCTGATGTCCGCCTACTGCGCCTCCAAGGCCGGCGTCGAGTCCTTCGCCCACGCGCTGCGCGCCGAGGTCGCCTACCAGGGCGTCAAGGTCGGCGTGGGGTACCTGAGTTGGACGGACACCGACATGGTGCGCGGCGCCGACCAGGACGCCGTGCTGCGGCAGATGCGCGCCAAGCTGCCGTGGCCCGCCAACAAGACGTACCCGATCGGCCCGGCCGTGGAGCGCCTGGTGGCCGGCATCGGCCGCCGTTCGCCGCACGTGTACGCGCAGGCCTGGCTGCGCGGCATGCAGCCGGTCCGCTGGATGCTCCCCGGCCTGATCGCCGCGGTCGGCTCCCGCGACGTCGCCAAGCTCGCGCCCGAGCTGAAGGCCACCGCCGACACCCGGCTGCGTCCGGTCGGCGCCGGCGGGGACGCCGACCGGAACGCCCTGGCTGCCAAGGTGGAGTGACCGGCGGGCGGACGATCGGACAGTCACATGATGATGAGCGGACAATCAGCCCCGAGAGAGGCTGATTGTCCGCTCGTCATATTCAGACAGTCCTACCGGACGGCGTGGCCCGGGTCAGGTGCCGTGCACCGACAGCTCGTACAGCGAGTACCCCCACTGGGTCGCCCGCGCCGTGCCGTGGAAGCGCACGTACCGGGCCGTCGTCGGCGCGAACGCGGCGGTGTCCAGCCCGCCGTCGCCCGCCGTGGTCGACCAGACGGTGCGCCAGGTGCTGCCGTCCGTGGACACCTCGATCCGGTAGCCGGTGGCGTAGGCGCGCTCCCAGTCCAGCGTCACCCGGTCCACGGTGTGCACCGAGCCGAGGTCCACCCGCAGCCACTGGTCGTCGCTCCAGTCGCTGGCCCAGCGGGAGGAGCGGTCGCCGTCCAGCGCCCGGCCCGGCTGGTAGGAGGTGAACGGGTTCCACTCCGCCGAGCTCGCCGCGGCACTCGCCGTGCCAGTCGCCAACTCCCGGCCCGCGCCGTGCCGTTCAGTGGCCCCCCAGGTGGTCAGGTAGGACTGCGCGCCCTTCATCAGGTCGTTCACCACGCCCTGCCCGCCGCTGAGCCGGATCTGCTCGATCCAGTCCGGCAGCAGACCGGCGTGCGCCACGCCGTCGGTGTTGACGTCCCACGTCCGGGAGCCGGTCACCTGGCGGTCCAGCACCGCGCCGCCGTCCGCGCTGCGGAACGGGTACGTCACCGCGTTGGGCGCGCCCGCACCGACCGGGCCCGGCCAGCCGCCGACGCCGTTCAGGTCGCTGCCGTAGCCGTAGCCGACCCCGTAGGCGTCCCGCAGCGCCTTGGTGCGGTTCGCCTCCGCCACGAAGCCGTTCGCGTCGTGCGGGTACTGGGCGGCGAACCCGCCCAGCCGGTACAGGCGTTCGGTCCAGGAGAGGTCCATCCAGCTGTGGCTGGAGATCACCCCCGGGTAGGACTGCGACTCCAGGACCTCGAACGCGCTCTTCGCCGCCTTGACGCTCATGTGGTCGACTTCCAGCATCATGTGGCGCTTCATCATGCCGCGCACCGCGTAATCGCCGAGCTCGGTCAGCCCACGGGTGTTGCACTGCGCGGACGCCGAGTAGGTGGGCAGGCTCACTCCGGCCGGCAGCATCCCCTGGGCCTGCGCGGTGGGCAGCCCGATCGGATTGTCGTGCTGCGGGCCGGTGCACTGCTCGGTGGTCCAGAACGTCCCGGTGGACAGGAACTGCCCGGCGTTCACCGCCACCCCGGTGGTGCCCTCGTCGAACCGCACCCCGCACAGCGCGTTGTCGAACTTGTGGCACAGGAACATGCTGCGCACGCCCAGCGCGTACAGCTCGTCCAGCCCGCGGTCGATCGCGGCCCGGTCGCACTGCGGCACGTCCAGGATCTGCTTGCAGCCGAACGGCTCGGAGGTCTCCACCCCGAGCACCACCGCCAACTTGCCCTGCTCGACCACCGAGCGGGCCTGGTCGGAGTCGGTGACGATGCGGAACCAGCCCTTGCCGGGCCCGCCGTACATCGCGTCGATGTACGCCTGGAGTTCGTACGACTTGCGCGCCTCGGTGCGGATGGCGTCCATCTCGTCGCAGCCGCGGTCCTTGTACGGGTAGATCGAGCACAGCAGCCCGTTGGTCACCAGGTCGTTGACCAGCACCCGCTCGCCGCCGCGCCACGCCCGCTCCACCCAGGCGTAGTAGTCCTGCTGGTGGCTGAGCGAGTCGTGCGCGGGCCAGTCGGCGAAGGTCGGCCAGCCGACCGGGTCGTGGTGGCCGTTCGCGCCGCCCGTGACGTTCTCGAACAGGGCGAGCGAGCCGTCCGGGTAGTGCTCCGGGCAGTCCTTCAGCGCGTCCGCGACGCCCTGCGGGGAGAACGCGGAGCCGCAGATCACCCGGCCGCCGAAGCCCTCGGCGGACATCAGGTGGTTGTGCGCGTCGACGAAGCCGCGGACGCTGCCGTCGGCGGCGGCGCCGCGGAACGGCTCGCCCGTGACATTGATCTGCGAGTCCGGCGCCGGCCGGGCGGTGGGATTCCACCAACCGTCGGCGGCACGGGCGTTCGAGCCCGGCACGGCGCCGCTGACGAGCGCGGCCGCGAGCAGGAGCAGCGGCAGCAGGCGGGCGAGGACGTTCCTGGTGCGACCATTTTCGATCATGGTCACCTCTCGGGTCGGGGAGGCGGCGGTTTTCCCGAGAATCCCGAGCTGTTGACACTCCGTCAATACATCTGACCGGATTACTTACCGGTCAGTATCCAGCGGGGCTTGAGAGATGATTTGTCGACAGATTGCCTTTGCGTGCGCCCGTGCCCGCCTTCCGCGCCCGGCGCGCACGCGGGCCCGGCCCCGTGGGGAGGGGGCCGGGCCCGGCGGGCGAAGGCGTGCCGACCTGTCAGGACCACCGGGGTCGGGGACGGGCCGGGCACGCGACTTCTATCCAGAACGGGTGAAGCTGAACAAGCATCAGTTCTCCAGAGCGAGACGGACGCCGCGTGGGACGGCGGCGATGCCCGAAACCGTAGGGTGATATGACCGGTGTCACGACGGGGCGCGCCGCCGACACCCCCCACGTCGCTCGAAGGGCCGACGGGGCCTCCGGAGGGGATCCGCGCCGGATCCGGCTACCGGCGGGTACGGTCGGGTCCATGACGACTGCCCTCATCACCGGCGCGACCGCCGGCATCGGCGCCGCCTTCGCCAACCGTCTCGCCCGCGACGGCCGCGACCTGGTGCTGGTCGCCCGCGACACCGCACGCCTGCGGCAGGCCGCGGACGAACTCGGCTCCCGCTACGGCGTCCAGGTCGAGATCCTCGCCGCCGACCTCTCCACCGACACCGGCATCGGCGCCGTCGAGGACCGGCTGCGCGACGACACCCGCCCCGTCGACCTGCTGATCAACAACGCCGGCTTCGCCAACCGCGGCGCGTACCTGGACGTCCCCGTCCAGGACGAACTCGACATGCTGAAGGTCCACATCGAGGCCGTCCTGCGCACCACCACGGCCGCCGTCCCCGGCATGCGCGAACGCGGCTTCGGCGGGATCGTCAACCTCGCCTCGGTCGCGGCGTTCGTCCCGCGAGGCACCTACGGCGCGACCAAGGCGTGGGTGGTCAACTTCACCCTCGGCATCGCCCGCGACCTGGCCGGCAGCGGGGTCCGACTGCAGGCGCTCTGCCCCGGCTTCACCCGCACCGAGTTCCACGAGCGGGCCGGCATGGGCACCTCCAGCATCCCCTCCTGGGGCTGGCTCACCGCCGACCGCGTCGTCGACGACTCCCTGCGCGACCTCGCCCGCAACCGGCCGCTGTGCGTGCCCGGCAAGCGCTACAAGGCAGCGGTGACGGCGGCGAGGCTGCTGCCGGTGGGCGGGCTCGGAAAGCTCTCGACCACGGCGGGACGGGACTACCGGAAGGGGTGAGGGAGCCGGCGGGCGCGAGAGCGGGGGCGCGCGGGGAGGCGCCCCCACGCGCCCCCGGTCTCGCCCCTCCCTCGTCCCGAAATATCTCGTCCGATTAAAAGGTTAGGTTTGCTAATGGTGAGCGAAGCTCGCTAAGCTCGCAGTGCCGTGTTCGCCGACCACCAGGAGGTCCCCGTGCGACTGAACCGGATCGACTGGACTCCGCCCGAGGGGGAGGAGCGGCAGCCTGCGCAGGTGCGGCGGATTCTGAGGCTGTTCCGGCCGTACGCCGGGCGGCTGGCCGTGGTGGGGCTGCTGGTGGCGGCGTCGGCGGTGGTGTCCGTGGTGACGCCGTTCCTGCTGCGGGCGGTGCTCGACACCGCGATTCCGGAGCGGCGCACCGGGCTGCTCACGCTGCTCGCGCTCGGGATGATCGTGGCGGCCGTGGTCACCAGCGTGCTCAACGTGCTGCAGACGCTGATCTCCACCACCGTCGGGCAGCGCGTCATGCACGACCTGCGTACCTCGGTGTACCGGCACCTGCAGCGGATGTCGCTGGCGTTCTTCACCAGGACCCGCACCGGTGAGGTGCAGTCCCGGATCGCCAATGACATCGGCGGGATGCAGGCCACCGTCACCGGCACCGCCACCTCGCTGGTGTCGAACCTGACGGCGGTGGTGGCCAGCGTGGTCGCGATGGTCGCGCTGGACTGGCGGCTGACCATCGTCTCGCTGCTGCTGCTCCCGGTGTTCGTGTGGATCAGCCGCCGGGTCGGCCGGGAGCGGAAGAGGATCACGGGGGAGCGGCAGCGCCAGCTGGCCAAGCTCTCCTCCGCGGTCCAGGAGTCACTGTCCGTCAGCGGCATCCTGCTCGGCCGCACGATGGGCCGCTCCGCCTCGCTGACCAGCGAATTCGCCGACCAGTCGGACGAGTTGGCGGCCCTGGAGGTGCGCTCCAGCATGGCCGGCCGGTGGCGGATGTCCACCATAGGAATCGTGATGGCCGCGATGCCCGCGATGATCTACTGGGCCGCGGGCCTGGCCACCGCGACGGGTGCGCCGATCGTCTCGCTGGGCACCCTGGTCGCGTTCGTGTCGCTGCAGCAGGGCCTGTTCCGGCCCACCGTCAGCCTGCTGTCCACCGGCGTCGACGTGCAGACCTCGCTCGCCCTGTTCCAGCGGATCTTCGAGTACCTCGACCTGCCGGTGGAGATCGACGAGCCCGAACACCCCGTCCACCTGGAGCGGATCCGCGGCGACGTGCGCCTGGAGGACGTCGAGTTCCACTACCGGGCCGACCAGGACCGCCCGACGCTGTCCGCGATCGACCTGACCGTCCCCGCCGGAGGCTCGCTCGCGGTGGTCGGCGAGACCGGCTCCGGGAAGTCCACGCTGTCCTACCTGGTGCCGCGGCTGTACGACGTCACCGGCGGGCGGGTGCTGATCGACGGGGTGGACGTGCGGGAGCTGTCCTTCGAGACGCTGGCCCGGGCGGTGGGCGTGGTCTCCCAGGAGACCTACCTGTTCCACGCGTCGGTCGCCGACAACCTGCGCTTCGCCAAGCCCGACGCCACCGACGAGGAACTCGTCGCCGCCGCCAAGGCCGCCCAGATCCACGAGATGATCGCCGAACTGCCGGACGGCTACGACACCTTGGTGGGGGAGCGCGGCTACCGCTTCTCCGGCGGCGAGAAGCAGCGCCTGGCGATCGCCCGGACGGTGCTGCGCAACCCGCCGGTGCTGATCCTGGACGAGGCCACCAGCGCGCTGGACAACCAGACCGAACTGGCCGTCCAGCAGGCCCTGGACACCCTCGCCGAGGGCCGCACCACCATCACCATCGCGCACCGGCTGTCCACCGTCCGGGACGCCGACCAGATCGCCGTCCTCGACCACGGCGCCATCGCCGAACTCGGCACCCACGAGCAGCTGCTGGCCCGCGACGGCCGCTACGCCGCGCTGCTCAACCGGGAGACGCTGCCGGTGGCCGTCGGCTGACCGGGGCGACGCCGGGTCAGGCGGCCTTCGGGGACTCGTTGTACTGCTCGGCGAGTTCCTGACCGGACAGCGCGTGGATGGCGGCCATCACCTCGTCGGTGACCTGCCGGCGGGCCTTCGCGGAGCGGGCCTGGCCGTGCAGGTCGTCGAAGCGCAGCGGCTCGCCGAACCGGACGGTGATCCGGCTGATGCGCGGAATGCGCTTCCCGACCGGGAGGATGTGCTGCGAGCCCTCCAGGGCGACCGGGACGACCGGCACGCCGGCGGTCAGCGCCAGCCAGGCGACGCCGGTCTTGCCGCGGTACAGGCGGCCGTCCAGCGAACGGGTGCCCTCCGGGTAGATGCCGAACGCCCGGCCGGAGTCGAGGATCTCCAGCCCCTCCTCCAGCGAGGCGGTGGCGGCCCGGACGCTGCCGCGCTCCACCGGGACGGCGTTGATCACGTGGGTGAAGAAGTACCGGGAGATCGCGCCCTTGAGCCCGGTCCCGGTGAAGTACTCGGCCTTCGCCAGGAAGAACACCTGACGCGGCGCGGCCAGCGGGATCACCACGCTGTCCACGAACGACAGGTGATTGCTCGCCAGAATCACCCCGCCCTTGCGCGGCACGTTCTCCAGGCCCTCGATGGTCGGCCGGTAGACGGCCCGCGCGAGCGGCTTGAGCACGAGCTTGGTGACGAGGTCGATCAACTGGCCCTCCCTGGCCGGAAGTTCGGACCGCCCGAAGCCCAAGGGCACAGCCCGCCGAGGGGCGAGGCGCGCGGCTCGGACGGAGGTCGGACCACTGGGTTCGAACCGCAGACTACGACATCGCCCCTGCCGCCCGTCCACCACCCGTCGCCATCGCGCCACTGCGATCCTCGTCACGCCCACCTGGTGGGAAAGCGCTCTCTCACCAGGTGAGACGGGCGGTGCCTGCCGGGTCTACTTGCGGACCGGGAAGATCCGGCTGACCACCCGCTCGGCGGCCCGGCCGTCGTCCCACGGGCAGAACCGCTCCCGGAAGCGCTGCCGGGCGGCCGGCTCCGGGTCGCCCGCGAGCAGCGCCTCGGTCAGCGCGTCCTGCTCGGTGGCGACCGCGCCCGGCGGCTCCTTCATCAGGTCGAAGTAGACGCCCCGGACCTGCTGGTACTCCTCCCAGTCGGGGGCGTACACGGCTATCGGCCGGTCCAGCACCGCGTAGTCGAACATCATCGACGAGTAGTCGGTGACCAGGGTGTCCGCCGCCAGGTACAGGTCCTCCACCGACGGGTGGTCGGAGACGTCCAGCAGCCGGGCCGAGCCGGGGCGGGCCGCCAGGTCGCCCGCGCCGCCGTCATGGAAGTAGTGGGTGCGCACCATCACCGTCCAGCCGGAGCCCAGCCGCTCGGCCAGCGCCGGCAGGTCCAGCAGCGGCAGGTAGCCGCCCCGGGACTCCCGGTGGGTCGGCGCGTACAGCACGGTGCGCTGCCCGGGGGCGATGCCCAGCTCGCGGCGGACCGTCGCGCACTCCTCCGTGGTGGCGTGCACCAGGCGGTCGTTGCGCGGGTAGCCGGTGTCCAGGGTCTGGTAGGTGCCGGGGAACGCCCGGGCGAAGTGCTCGCTGGTGTGCGGGTTCGGCGACACCAGGTAGTCCCAGCGCGCCACGGCCTCGCGCAGCCGCTCGAAGTCCATCCCGTCCGCCGCGACCGGGTGCTCCCGCAGATCCATCCCCATCGCCTTCAGCGGCGTGCCGTGCTGGGTCTGCACGTGCACCGTGCCGGTCCGCTTCGCCATCGTGTGCGGGAAGTTGACGTTGTTGACGAAGTACTTGGCGGTGGCCATCGCCTTCAGGTACGCCGGGGTGTTGACGATCACGTACGGCACCCCCTCGGGCAGCGTCGCGGCCCGAGCCGCGTTCTCCACCACCCACACGCCGCGCACCTGCGGGGCCAGCTCCCGGGCCTTCTCGTAGATCGCCGCCGGGTTGCAGGCGTACCCGCGGTGCCAGTACGCCGCGTACACCGCCAGGTGCTCGTCGATCGGAAGCCGCCGGAACGCGTTGTACGCGGTGAACCGGGCGCTGCTGCGCATCGCCTTCTTCACGCCCGGCGCGACCGCCTTGGTGCCGCGCTTGACGGCGCCCGGCAGCCGGCCGCCCCGGCGCAGCTCGGCGTAGGCGCGCCGGGAGCCGCGGGCGGCCAGCCGGTACTGGATGCCGCGCACGCCGGACGGGAAGCGGTAGCCGGCCGGGCGGTGCTCGGCGAAGTGGCTTGTGATCCGGGCGAAGAACTCGGCGCGCAGCTCGACCGGGACGAGCCCCGGGGTGTCGTAGATGGTCAGGGCCTGCTTGACGGTGCGGTCGAAGACCAGGGTGCGCAGCCGGTTCGCCCGCTCGTCGCGGTCCAGGAACGCGAAGATCGCGCCGTACTGGGCGAAGGCGTCGGCGTGCTTGGCCGAGGCGGTGGCGGTGATCGCGCCCGGGCGGCCGCGCCGGTAGCGGTAGCAGGGGCGGTCCAGGTAGACCAGCCGGTCGGCGGCCAGCAGCAGCGGGTAGGTGACGGAGATGTCCTCGTAGTACCCGCGGCCGAAGTGCACGTCCAGGTCGAGCAGGTACTGCCGGCGCATGATCTTGTTCCACACCGCGAGCACCGAGTTGAACAGCGCGGGGTGCTCGGCGGCGGTGCAGCCGGAGACCAGCGGGGAGCCGGCCAGCACGTGCCGCCAGGGGTTCGGCTCCTCGCCGCCGTCGTGGTAGACGTGCGTGAAGTCGGTGAGCAGCACGTCGGCGGGCAGGTCGCGGGTGGTCTCGGCGCGCAGCTCGGCGAGGACCGCGTCGATGGTGCCGTCGGGCAGCCAGTCGTCGCTGTCGACGAACCAGACGTAGGTGCCGGTGGCCTCGGCGAGGCCGGCGGTGCGGGCGCCGCCCAGGCCCTGGTTCTCCGCCAGGTGCAGGACGCGCATCCGGGGGTCGGTGGCGGCGTGGGCGTCCAGCAGGGCGCCGCTGCGGTCGGGGGAGCGGTCGTCCACCGCGATCAGTTCGACCTCGCCGGGCGCGGCGCCGTCGGACCGGAGCGATTCCAGGCACTGCGGCAGGAAGCGTTCCACGCCGTGGACGGGCAGGACGATGCTGAGCAGGGGTGGCACGTGCGTTCACTCCGCGAAGGGAAGGGGGCTCCGGCAGATCGCCCGGTCCCCGCCCACTCTACCGAGCGCGTACAGGCACGCCCCGGGCGCGGCCGGGCCGCGGCGCCCCGGGCGCAGGTGGTCGGGGTGTCCGGGGCGCTGCGGGCGGCGCCCACCGGCAGGAAGGCGACCGCCGGTGCCGCGCCGTACCAGCGGCGGCACCGGCAGTCCGGTTGGCGGCCCGACCGACCCTCAACGGTCGACCGCCGGTCCGTGCACCACGCAGGAGTCGGACCGCCGCAGCGTCGAGACGGCCGCAAGTGACTCTCTGTGGTGCCGGAAGCCTGTCATCGGATGAGCAGGTGATTCGTTCATGTTCGAACTCATCCGACCGGGGACCGACGGGCGCGACCCGTGATCCCTTGCAGGTACAGATACTGCTTGGAGGTTCGAGCGGCGTCAATCCCTCGTATGTGTTCAATTTCTGAACTCTCGATGCCGCGCCCGGCAGCTCGGTGCCGGGCGCGGGCGGGCCGGCGGCGGAGCGGCTCGCGCACGGTCGAACCGGTGCGGGACGGATGGACGTCCGTGCGCCCGGCGCACCCCGCTGCCCCGGTGCGCCCGCGAACGCCCCGAGCCGCTGCGGCACCTGACGCCCGGTCATGCTTGGATGGTGCACCATCAACCGATGCGCAGTCGTGACCGGGACCACCGTACTTGGGTGACACGGCAGTCCGTTCGCACGATACGGTGGCAGAACACCAGGACGGTTGCATGAAGACCGTCATAGCCGGATAGTCTTCGCCTCACGGCCCTGGCGCCTCGTAGGGGTGGGAAACAGATGGAACAGATGCAAGTGCGGACGCGGCCCCGGGTGCCCGCGATCCAGTGCGGCGTCGGCGCGACCGGCCGCCGGATCGACCGGCACCTCGCGGTGCTCGGCGCCCCCGCGCTCTCGACGGTGGACACGGCGGAAGCGCTCGGCCTGATAAGGGAACTGACGCCGCGTGGACCCAGCGTCCCCGTCGCCGTGCCACGGCGCTCCGTGCGGGTCTCGCTGATGGCCCCGCTGCGCAGGCTCAAGCGGAGCATGTTCGGCAGCCGCGGCTGAGCGCACCGACGTGAGGACGGGCGGCCACCGCTCGTCACCACGGACCCGACGGACCGGGAGTCCGTCGGGCTTTCGGCGTCCCCTCCGGTAGGCAGGGGAGCCGTGGCGCGGGGTTGCGAGGCGCTGGCGTGCCCTGGCGGGCGGCCTTGCGGTCGGGTGGCGTTCGGCGGCCGCCCCTTCGGACGGGGTCACAAGATCGGCCAGGATGGCCCCATGTCCGACACCTTCCACACCACCACGCTCGACGTCACCACGGGCCGCAGAGAAGTCGCCCTCGACATCACCGACCGCTGCCACGACTTCCTCCGGGACGTCGCCGGCGGACGCGACGGCCTGCTGAACGTCTTCGTCCCGCACGCCACCGCCGGCATCGCCGTCATCGAGACCGGCTCCGGCAGCGACGACGACCTGCTCAGCACGCTGCGCGAGCTGCTGCCCGCCGACGACCGCTGGCGCCACCGGCACGGCAGCCCGGGCCACGGCCGCGACCACGTGCTGCCCGGACTGGTCGCCCCGCACGCCACCCTGCCGGTGGTGGGCGGCCGGCTCGCCCTCGGGATCTGGCAGTCGGTCGTCCTGATCGACACCAACGGCGACAACCCGGACCGCACCCTGCGGCTCTCGTTCCTCGGCTGACCGGCCGGGCGGGACGACGTGCCCGCCGGCGGCCGGCCGGTCGGTCGTCAGAACGTGATCGACACCCCTTGGACGCGGTGGTTGTCGTTGAGCCCGCCGGTGGCGCCCGTGAAGCCGACCAGGACGGCGGCCGGAACGGCCATGGTGGCGTCGATCGCCGGCTTGCCGTCCACGGTGACCTGGACGCGGCCGCCGGTGACCTGCACGTCCACGGCGTGGGTGCCGGTGCGCAGATCGCCGATGTTGGTCGCGGTGGCGGCGTAGGTCAGCGCGTCGCCGTGGCCGCCGGTGGCCAGGCCGACGAAGTTGGCGGAGGGGTCGTTGGCGTTCTGGGACGTGTCCAGGGTGACGGCGAGGCCGTGCAGGCCGGAGTAGCCGAGCCCGCCGCCGCCCTCGCCGAGCGAGTGCGGCGTCTCGTGGGCCGCGTCGAGCAGGACGAAGGCCAGGCCGTCCGCGCCCGAGCCGCCGCCGATGACGGCCGTGAAGTGGGCGCGCAGGTTCGCCGAGGGCACGGTCATGTTGTTCAGCGCGGATCCGGTCTGGCCGTTGATCGCCTCGGTGAGCACGATGTCGGTGTTGGAGAGCACGGCCGTGCCGTTGAACGTCCAGTTGCCGGCGCTCGGCTGGGAGAGGCTGCCGGAGGTGACTCCGGTGCCGGTGAAGGGGACGGGCTGCTTGCCCTGGCCGTCGTCGCCGGTGATCACGAACTGGCCGGAGGCCGCTCCGGCCGCAGTGGGGGAGAAGACCACCGCCTGGTGGACCACCTGCCCGGGGCCGAGCTGCTGGCCCTCGGCGATCGGGTCGGGGGCGGCGAAGGGCGCGGTGGGCGGTGCGGCCTTGGTGATGGTCAGCACCAGGTTGCCGGTGTTCGTGATGTCGAAGGTCTTGCCGAGCGATCCGCCGACCGCGACCTGGCCGAAGTCGAGCGAGGCCGGACTGATCGTCAGGTGCGGGGCGCCGACGACGGCCGTGCCGGTGAGCGGGACCGTGACCGAGTGGCCGTCCGCGCCGGTGACGACGAACTGCGAGCTGTCGCCGCCGGCCGGGCTCGGCACGGTCGGCGCGTAGGTGACGGACACGGCGAGCGAGGCGCCCGGGGGGAGGACGAAGCCGGTCGCGGGCAGGCCGGTGACCGTGAACGGGGGCGACGACGACGTGGTGCCGGCGATCGTCTCGGTGGCGGTGCCGGTGTTGGTGACGGACACGCCGAGCGTCATCGAGGACTGGGTGGGCAGCTGGCCGAAGTCCAACGACGGCGGTGACGCGGCGAAACCGGGCTGGGTGCCGGTGCCGTTCAGGTCGATGCCGACGGTGTCGGCGACGCCGTTCGTCGTCACGGCGAAGGAGAGCGTCGCCGTCGCTCCGCCGGGCCCGGTCGGCGCGAAGCCCACCGGGACGGCCAGGGTGCCTCCGGTGTTCAGGGTGACGGGGAGGGCCGGGGGCGTGACGCTGAACGGCGCGGTGGTGGTGATCGCCGTGACCGTCACGCTGCGCGTCGCGGTGACCGTCGCCGTGGCGTTCCCGGTGGCGCCGACCGCGACCTGCCCGAGGTCGACCGGACTGCCCGTCAGCGCGGCCTGGGACGGGCTGCCGAAGGCGACCAGGTGGCCGCCGCGGGTGCCGACGTAGACCCGGCCCTCGCCGACGGCGACCTTGGAGAACTTCACGGCCGTCCCCATCGGCGCCGACCAGCGCAACTTCAGGACGCCGTTGACCGGCACCGCGTCGTACGCGCGCAGTTGCGCGTTGACGCCGTCGGAACCCTTGGGGCCGGGGCAGACGATCCAGACCAGCGCCGAGCCGGAGGTCGTGCCGTCGGACGTCACGATCGGCGAACCCGGGTAGTGGCCGATCCCGGCGCTGCTGGTGCCCGCATTGGTCAGGACGGGCGTTCCGGTGCCGTCGACGCCGAACTTCAGCGCGCGGAGGTGGCCGTCGTTCTCGGGGACGTACACGAAGCCGCCGTCGCCGCCCCAGACCGCCGGGTGGCCCCAGATGCCGCGGAACGGCCCGCCGATGGACAGCGCCTTGTCCGAGCCGCCGGGCCCTTGGCTGCGACCGCCCAGATCGTCCCGGTCGAGGAGGAAGACCCGGCCGTCCTTGCCGATCTGGACCAGCAGCTTCGGGTGGGCCGCGGTGCCGAACGGCGGCGCGGGCAGGGCCACCGGGCCGCCGGACCCGAGGTCCTGGTCGTTCTGGTCCAGATTGTCCGCGTTGCCGGGGCTGAAGAAGTCCACCGCGGTGAGCTGCCCGCCGCTGGACAGGTGGACCACCGACTCGGCCAGGTGACCGGGCGGCTGCTTGCCCGGGCCGGGCGCGGGCGAGACGCCGTTGCCGGTGGAGAAGAAGATCCGGCCGGGACCGTCCGACACCAGGCCGCCGCCACCCATCCAGACCCCGGCCTCGGTGTTGCTGGCCGCGTTCTCCGTGGACCACATGCGCAGCGCACGGGTCGCCGTGTTCACCCCGACCACGTAGCCGACGTACGGCTGGGCGTCGCAGAACGAGGCGAACCCGGCGAACACCTCGCCGTCGAGCAGCAGCAGGCCGGGCCGCTGCTGCGCGGTGAACGGGTTGAACGTGTTGCCCGGGTTGTTCACCGGGGAGCCCTGGATCGTCACCGGCCAGCCCGCGGCTTCGTGGCCGGTCGCCACGTCCAGGCTGTGCATGAACCAGTGCGGGTGCTTGGTGTCCGGGCCGTCGTTGACCTTGGCGGTGAGGTAGACCCGCCCCGACGAGGGCTCGTACACCGGGGTGGAGGTCACGCCGATGTTGGGGACCAGGTCGCCGCAGCCGATCGCGGAGGCCGGCCAGGCGGGGCCGAGCGACTTGGACCAGAGGACCGCACCGGTGACGGCGTGGATGCCGTAGACGTGGTTGTTCTCGGTCGCGACCACCACGGTGGACCCGATGACCAGCGGCTGGGCGTAGACCTGCCCGTCCACGGGCGTCGAGAACAACTGACCGAAGTCGCCGGCGCTCACCTTGCTGGGCGCCAGTTGCGGCTGGTGCGGGTCCCAGCCGGTGCGCATCGGATTCATCGAGACGGTCGGGTCGTGGGCGACCACATTCTGCGTCATCGTGCGCTGCCTCTTCCGTTTCGAGCGGCTGTCGGGGGGATGTGACGGTGGGTCATGGGGGCGTTCACGGACTGCTCACAGCTGCAGCTCCATGCCGTC
>NZ_BMRI01000032.1:14194-37237 GCF_014648555.1 Kitasatospora griseola | reverse complement strand
GCCGGCGACCTCCACGCCCTCGGCCGCGAGTTCCTTGTGCCGGTCCGAGTCCGGGTCGGTCAGCGGGTTGGTGTTGTTGAGGTGCGTGTAGAGGCGCCGGGTGCCCGGGTGCGAGCGCAGCCGCCGCAGGGTGCCGTCCGGCCCGGAGATCGGCAGGTGGCCGAAGGCGCGGGCGGTGCGGCGCTCGCCGGCCACGTGGCGCAGCTCCTCGTCGCTCCAGAACGTGCCGTCCAGGAGCAGGCAGTCGGCGCCGGCCAGGAACGCGTCGAATCCGTCCGGCCAGTCGGCGAGCGAGGGTGCGTAGACCGCACAGGCTCCGGTCCGAGTGTCGGTGAGGCGGTAGGCGACGGTCCAGGGGCCGGGCGCGTCGAAGTGGGCGGCGTAGCGGGGGCGCTTGTCGCTCACCGGGAAGGCGTCGACCGTCAGCCCGCCGTCGAGCCGGAGCGGCCGGTCGAGCGGGTGCCAGCGGGAGGCGCCGTAGCAGGCCAGCAGGCCGCGCAGCGGGAGGACCTCCCCGAGGCTGCGCCAGACCGGCGGCGGGGCGTGGACGTCCAGTTCGGCGCCCTCGCGCAGGGCCAGCAGGCCGGTGGTGTGGTCGAGTTCGCCGTCGGTCAGCAGGACCCCGCGCAGCGGTGTGCTGCGGGTGCCGTTCGGCGGGGTCAGGCCGGGTGCGGCGAGCAACTGGACGCGGAGATCGGGCGAGGCGTTCACCAGGTACCAGGCGTCGTCCGAGGCGCCGACGGCGAGGCACTCCTGGGTCCGCCAGGCGCCCGGGCCGGCCGCGCGGGCCTTTGCGCAGGTCGGGCAGGCGCAGTTCCACTGCGGCAGGCCGCCGCCGGCGGCAGTGCCGAGTACCCGCAGCCGCATGGCTTCCCTCTCTCTCGGCTCAGGCCCCGCGAGGCACCAGAGGCACGGTCGGGGCGGGCTCGCCGTCCCGGACCAGCCGGGTGACCAGCGCGTGGTGCGGCGAGAGCCGGCAGACCGGGTCGGTGGCGGCCGGGTCACCGGTGAGCTGGAAGGCCTGGCAGCGGCAACCGCCGTGGTCGAGCTCCTTGCGCTCGCAGCTGCGGCAGGGCTCGGGCATCCAGTCCGTGCCGCGGAAGCGGGTGAACGCGGGGGAGTCGAACCAGATGTCCGCCAGCGGGCGGTCGCGCACGCCCGTCACGCCGAGCCCCGGGATCTGCGCGGCGGCGGGGCAGGGCAGCACGTCACCGTTCGGCGCGACGGTCAGCTGGCGGCTGGCCCAGCCGTTCATGCAGGGCTTGGGCCAGGTCTCGTGGTAGTCCGAGACGACGTAGACGATCTGCAGGACGCCGGCCAGGCGCTCGCGGGCGGCCGTCACCGCGGCCTCGGCCGCCGCCAGTTGGGCCCGGGTCGGCAGCAGCGCCGCGCGGTTGCGCAGCGCCCAGCCGTAGTACTGGGTGTTCGCCAGTTCGAGGCGGTCCGCGCCGAGCTCCGCCGCCAGGTCGATCAGGGCGGGGACGTGTTCGATGTTGCGCCGGTGCAGCACGACGTTGACCGTCAGGGCCAGGCCGGCGGCCCTGACCAGGCGGGCGGCGGCGAGCTTGCGGGCGTGCACGGGCCGGCCGGCCAGCGCGTCCGCCGGGGCGGCCGTCGCGTCCTGGAAGCTGAGCTGGACGTGGTCGAGGCCCGCGGCGGCCAGTCCGGCCAGCCGGGCCGGGGAGAGCGCCTGCCCGCCGGTGATCAGGTTGGTGTACAGGCCCAGCCCACGGGCGTGCGCCACCAGTGCGGGCAGGTCGCGCCGCAGCAGCGGCTCGCCACCGGACAGGTGCACCTGGAGCACGCCCAGGGCCCGGGCCTCGGTGAGCACCCGTCGCCACTCGGCCGGGCTCAACTCGTCGGCGTACGCGTCCAGCGCGACCGGGTTGGAGCAGTACGCGCAGCGCAGCGGGCAGCGGTAGGTCAGCTCGGCGAGCAGGCCGAACGGCCGGTCCGGCCGGTCGCCGTCCTGCGCCTCGGGGGTCTCGCGGGCCTCGGGGGTTTCGCGAACGGCCGGTGTCTCACGAACGGCCGGTGTCTCGGGAACGGTCGGCGGCCGGGGCGGGTCGGTCGGGCCGGCCTCCAGCAGGCACTGCTCGGCCAGCGAGGCGAGGAAGGACCGCACCTCGGCCGGTCGCACCCCGGTGTACTGCCGCTCCAGTTCGGCGAGGATCGCCGTGGTGCCGGTGGCGCCGTCGCACCGCGCGAGCACGGCGGCGGCCGTCCCGCCGAGCACCAGCACGCCCTCCGGATGCAGCAGCACCGGGACGGACCGCACCTGGTCGTGGCCGAGCCGGACGCCTCGGCGCAGGCGCCAGGGGCCCTCCTCGTCCGTGGTCACTCGTCAGCCCGCCGCGGCCGCGTGCTCGATGGCGTCGAGCATCGACCAGAGGACGTCGCACTTGAAGGCGAGCGCGGCCAGGGCCGCGTCCTGCTGCTCACGGCTGGTGCAGTACTCGGTGACCAGGCCCAGCGCGTGGGCCGAGTCGGCGTCGGCCACGGCCGGACGCTGCTCGAAGTACCGGAGGCCGGCGGGCTCCACCCAGCCGTAGTGGGTGCGCAGGGCGGTGAGCCGGTCGCGCATCAGGTCCGGCGAGAACAGCTCGGTGAGCGAGGCGGCGACGGCCTCGATCCACGGCCGGGTGCGGGCGAAGTTCACGTAGGCGTCCGTGGCGAAGCGCACGCCGGGCAGGACATGGCGCTCGTCCAGCACCTCCGCCCGGCTGAGCCCGGCGGCCTCGGCGAGGGCGAGCCAGTCGACGTTCCCGCCCTGGTCGGGCGCAGTGCCGTCCTGGTCCGCGAGCCGCT
This sequence comes from Kitasatospora griseola, assembly GCF_014648555.1. GTDB lineage: Bacteria > Actinomycetota > Actinomycetes > Streptomycetales > Streptomycetaceae > Kitasatospora > Kitasatospora griseola. Next base: position 34,429 of record NZ_BMRI01000032.1, on the reverse strand, counting down.
TGACCCAGCGGCGGCGGACCTCCGGGACGGGGCAGTTGGCGATCACCGCCGCGTCCTTCTGGGGCAGCCACTTCTGGTAGTACCAGCGATTGGCGATCCAGGACCGCAACTCCGGCTCGCCCAGGCCGCCCTGGTGCAGTCGCAGGTGGAAAGGATGGTTGTCCCAGTAGCATTCGGAGTGCGCCTGCAGGGCCGCGGTGAACTCCGGGACGGTACGCGCTGTCCGGTCCGTCATCGCCGGCCGCTACCGTCGGCCCGCATATGCCGTGACCTCGTGCGCGAGCTCGATGCTCTGCGCGTCCGGCGGCGACCAGGCCTGCCGGACGTCCGGGCGGGGCGGCGGCTCGGACGGCGCCGGGCGGGGCGGGTCGGTGGGCAGGTGGGGCGAGGCGGCGGCGGTGTTCGGTCGGTTCGTCATACAGCACCCCGGGGGTGGTCACGATGGGATGTACACGGTCGGTTTCCACCATCGATCGGCACCCTGCGCCGCGCAATCCGACGAGGGTGGGGCCGAGACCCGGACGACGGGGGGACGTACCCTGGACGCATGGCGGAGCAGCAGTCGGAGACCAGGGGCGCCGAGCAGATCTGCGAGGTGTCGGCCGACCCGGAGCAGGCCCGGCGCGGGCTGCGGCCGGGCGGGCCCGGCGAGCGCGCCGCGTGTGTGCTGTGCGGCGGGGAGACCGAGTACCCGGCCGAGACGCCCGGGTCCACGCTCTGCCCGGTCTGCACCTGGCAGCAGGCCCAGCGTGGCGCGTGCTCCGGCTGATGATCCATCAGACAATCGGTCAATGACCGTTTTTGTGCCGAGCGCCGGGCCCGCCGCCGGCCGGCTGGAACGCCCCGACGCCACGCTCGCCTTCGAGACCACCGGCAGCGCCGGCCCGCTCGCCGTGCACGCGCACGGCTCGCTCTCCAGCCGGGCCCACGAGCGGCGGGCCGGCCTGTTCGACTGGACGCCGCTCACCGCGACCCACCGTCTGGCCCGCTACGACGCGCGCGGTCACGGCCGGTCCACGGGCCGGCCGGTCCCTGCCGACTACAGCTACCCCGCGCTCGCCGCCGACCTGCTCGCGCTCTGCGACCACCTCTCGCCGGACGCCCCCGTCACCGGGCTCGGCGCGTCCATGGGCACTGCGACGGTGCTGTGGGCGGTGCTCGCCCGGCCCGAACGGTTCGACCGCCTGGTGCTGGCCATCCCCGCCGTCGCCTGGGCGGCCCGCGAGCCGCGCCGGGCCGGGCTGCGGGCCGCCGCGACGCTGGTGGAGCGGCGCGGGACGGGCACCCTCAGGGCCGCCGCGAAGTTCTCCGGACCGCCCGCCGTCCTCGCCGAAGCCCCCCAGTACGCCACCGAGTTCGACGCCGTCGAGGACCTCGTCCCGTCCGTCCTGCGGGCCGCCGCCGACGCCGACCTCCCCGCCCCCGACCGTCTCCGCGACCTCTCCCACCCCACCCTGATCCTGGCCTGGCCCACCGACCCCGTCCACCCCCTCGCCACCGCCCGCACCCTGGCCGAGCACCTCCCGAACGCCCGGCTGCACACCGCCACCACCCTTGCGGACGTCAGGAGTTGGGGACGCCTCGCCGCGGACTTCCTGGCGGGCCGTCGGCACGGGTGAGGTCCGGGGCCGCGCGCCCGGGCAGTGGCTCAGGCGTCGTCGCGGGTGGTGTGGTGGACGGTGGAGCCGTGGCGGTGCTTGCGGACGAGGAGTTGGGCGGGGATGCGGGTGCGGAGGTCGGCGACGTGGCTGACGATGCCGACGGCGCGGTCGCGTTCGCGGAGGGAGTCGAGCACGTCCATGACTTCCTCAAGGGTGTTCTCGTCGAGGGTGCCGAAGCCCTCGTCGATGAAGAGGGTGTCCAGGGGCATGCCGCCGGCCTCGTCCGTCACGACGTCGGCGAGGCCGAGGGCCAGGGCGAGCGAGGCGAAGAAGGACTCGCCGCCGGAGAGGGTCGCGGTGTCGCGCTCGCGGCCGGTCCAGGCGTCGACGACGTGGAGGGAGAGGCCGGAGCGCTTGGTGCCGGAGACCAGGCCGTCGCTGTGGACCAGGGTGTAGCGGCCGCCGGACATCTTCAGCAGGCGCTGGCTGGCCGCGGCCGCGACCTGCTCCAGGCGGGCGGCCAGCACGTAGGACTCCAGGCGCATCCGCAGCGCGTTCTCGGCGGGCGCGCCCGCGAGCAGCGCGGCCAGGCGGCTGATCCGGGCGTACGCGTCGAGGACGGGGGCGAAGGCGTCGGCAAGGGCGGTCAGGTCGCGGGTGATCCGGGCCAGCGCCGCCACCCGGTCGTCGGCGGTGCGGTGCGCGGTGTCGGCGGCGCGCAGGACAGCGGTGGCGTGTTCCTCCGCGGCGTGCGCGAACTCCGGTTCAGCCGAAGGGAGTTCGGCGGCGGCGCGCAGCTCCGGGTCGGCGAGGCGGGCGGCGGCCTGCTCCAGCGCGGCGTCCAACTGCTCGAACTGCCGCTGCAATGCGTCGCGTCGGTGGGCGGGGAGCTCGGCGGCGGCGAGCGCCGGCAGGTCGGCGAAGCCCGCGTCGGCGGCGGCGCGCTCCAACGCGTCGGTGGCCTCGGCGAGTCGGTGGGTGGTCTCGGCGGTGGTGCGGGCCGCGTCGAGGACGGCCGTGACAGCGGCCGCGAGGGCGTCCACCGCGGCGGCGCGGGCCGCGACCGACGGGGCGTCGCCCCGGGCGGCGGCGATCCGGCCGGCCAGCGTGTCGAGTTCGGCCGCGACGGTGCCCAGCCGGTCGGCGAGGACGGCGCCGCGCTCGCCCGCCTGCCGCAGTCGCTCGTGGCGGGCCCGGCGTTCCTGCTCCAGCCGCTCCACCTGCTGGCCCAACGGCACCAGCCGCTCAGCGGTGTGCAGCGCCTCGCGCCGCTCGGCGGTCAACTCGTCCAGGGCAGCGGTGAGTTCGGCGACCGAGCGGCCGGCAGCGGCGGTCTCGGCGGCCGCGGCGTCCACCTGGAGGGTGCCCAAGCGGTGCTTGGCGGCGTCGAGTTCGGCCTCCGCGGCGTGCTGGGCGGCGCGGGCGCGCTGCTCGTCGGCGGCCGTGACCTGGTCGGCCGACAGGCGGGCCGGGGCCGGGTGCTCGGGCGAGCCGCACACCCGGCAGGGCTCGCCGTCGGCCAGCTGGGCCGCCAACTCGGCGGCCATGCCCGCCAGTCGGCGCTCCTGGAGGTCCAGGGTGCGGGCCCGGGCGTCCAGCGCGGCGTCCGTCAGGGTGCGGACCTGGGCCTCGGCGGCGGACAGTGCGGCCCGGAGCGAGCGGTGGCGGCGGGCCGCGTCCTGGCGGGCCGTCAACTCCTGGTGCCGGGAGTCGAGTCGGGCGAGCAGCGCGTGCGCGTCGCGGGCCGCGTCGAGGTCGACGGTCAGCTGCTTCAGCTGGTCGTCGAAGCCGGACAGCCAGTCCTGCGACTCCTCCGCCAGGTCGTCCGCCCGCTTCTGCTCGGCGGCCAACTCGCCGCGCTCGACCAGTAGTCGGGAGTGGCGCTGCTCGTCCGCGCGGGCCTCCGCGAGGCGGGTCGCCTCGGTGCGCAACGTGCGTTCCGCAGCAGTGGGTTCGAGGTCGCCGAGCAACTGGACGGCCCACGGCGCGGCGGCCCGGGCGGTGAGCGTCGCGCGGTGGGCCGACTCGGCGGCGGTGGCGGCGGCGTGGGCGGCCAGCGCGCCCTGGTGCAGGGTGCGCAGCGGGGACAGCGCCCCGGCGGCCAGCGCGAGGCGCAGGCGGGCCCGGTCGGGGGCCGACTCCCGGTCGGCGTCGGTGAGTCGGAGGTGGTCCTGCTGCGCGGAGCGGTGGCGGTGCTGACGGTCCGCCAGGGTGCGCTGGGCGTCCAGGTGCGAGCGGGCCCGGGTGCGGGCCGACTCGGCGCTCTCCAGCGCGAGCGCCGTCGCGGTGACACGTTCGGCGGCCGTGCCGCGCAGCATCGCCGCCCAGGCCAGCACGTCCGCCGCGGAGGCGTTCTCGTCGGGCCGGTGCGCGGCGGCGTCCGCGGCGAGCGGACCGGCGGCCTCCTCGGCCCGGGCCGCCAGGTCGCGCAGCTTCTGCCGCCCGGCCTGCACCTCGTGCTCCTGGCGCAGCCGGCGCTCCGCCGTCCAGCGTTCCAACTGGTCGAACCGGCCGGTGTCGAACAGCTTGCCGAGCAGGTCGGCGCGCTGCTTGGAGTCCGCGCGCAGGAACCGCGCGAAGTCGCCCTGCGGCAGCAGCACCACCTGGCAGAACTGGTCCCGGCTCATGCCGAGCAGCCGGGTCAGCTCCTCACCGGCCTCCTGATGCGATTTACTGACCGCGACCCAGCCCGGCGCTCCCTCGCCGGCGTCCGCGGCCCACTCGCGCAGCAGCGTCTGCGCCTTGTCCGCGGTGAAACCCGAACCGCGCTTCTTCGGCCGCAGCTGCTCCGGGCTGCGGGTGATCTCCAGCCGCCGCCCGCCCAGTGTCGCCTCCAGCACCACCTCGGTGCGCCGCCCCTGGTCGGCGTGGTCGCTGCGCACGCCGTTGCTCCTGCGCGAGCCCGGCAGTTCGCCGTACAGCGCGTAGCAGACCGCGTCCAGCACGCTGCTCTTGCCCGCGCCGGTCGCCCCGCGCAGCAGGAACAGGCCGGACGCGGTGAGCCGGTCGAAGTCGATCCGCTCCGTCGACGCGAACGGGCCGAACGCGGTGACGGTGAGCTGGTGCAGCCTCATCGGGCGCTCCCCTTCGAGAGGTTCATCGGCCGTTCTCCTCGGCCCGGTCGGCGGCCGTGCGGCGCACCGCCTCCAGGCCCTCCAGCAGCCAGGACTGCTCGGTGTCGTCCAACTCCCGCCCCGGGCGGACGTGGGCGACGAAGCCCTCCACCACCTCCCGGTCGCTGCGCCCGCTGACCCGCTGCGCGTACGACCCGGACGCGGCCTGCTCGCCGCCCTCGGGTTCGAACAGCAACTGCAGGGTGTGCGGGAAGCGGACCCGTAGCCGCTCCATCGGGTCGACCGGCCGGACCGGGTCGGTCAGCGTGGCCTGCACCCAGGCGCCCTCGGCCCACTCGTGCTCGTCGGCGGTGAGCAGCTCGTCCAGGCGGCCGCGCAGCTGGGCCAGCCGACGCGGCTGCGGGCAGAAGATCCGGGTGGCCTCGACGGCACCCTCGGCGTCCAGGTCGACCAGCCACATCGACTTGCGGTGGGTGGTCTCCGAGAACGAGTAGGCGAGCGGCGAGCCCGAGTAGCGCAGGTGCGGGGCGAGGGTCTGGCAGCCGTGCAGGTGCCCGAGGGCCACGTAGTGCACCCCGTCGAACACCCCGGCCGGCACCGACTGCACGCCGCCCACCGCGATGTCCCGCTCGCTGTCGCTCTGCTCGCCGCCCGTCACGAACGCGTGCGCCAGCACCACGGCCCGGGTGCCCGCCGGACGCGCGGCGAGGTCGGCCCGGACGGCGTCCATCGCCGCCGCCAGCACCTGCTCGTGGCCGCCCTTCGCCAGGCCCAGCCGGTCCCGGACCAGCGCCGGCTCCAGGTACGGCAGCCCGTACACCGCGACCGGCCCGTGCCCGTCGGCCAGCAGCACCGGCTCGGCGAGCGTGCCCGGATCGGTGCGCAGGTGTATGCCCGCCCGCTCGATCAGCCGGGACGCGACCCCGAGTCGGCGGGCCGAATCGTGGTTGCCGCTGATGAAGACGGTCGGAATGTTCCGCTCGGCCAGCCGCCACAGCACGTCGTCGAAGAGCGCGACGGCCTCCAGCCCGGGCAGCGCCCGGTCGTACACGTCACCGGCCACCAGCACGGCGTCGACCTGCTCGGCGACGGCGGTGGCCACCAGGTGGTCGAGGAACGCGCGCTGCGCCTCGTGCAGGTTCTCGCGGTGGAACGAACGGCCCAGGTGCCAGTCCGAGGTGTGCAGCAGCCTCACGCCGAAGCTCCCCGCAGCATGTCTGTCACTCCTCGTCGCTTTCATGGTGGTCCGGCCGGTACCGAGTATCACAGGTGCGGGTGACAGGCCGGGTCGGGAGTGGCGGGAGGGACGGTCGGGAGAGGTGGGGCGCTGACCCGGGTGGCGGCCGGGGCTGTTCATCGGTCGGGTGTTCGGGGAAGATCATCAGGTGGCGAGGGCGGCCGCCCGGAGTGCGGAGGGAGTGGCATGGGCATCGAATACAGCCCGGAGATCTCCGAACTGCTCGGGCGGGTCCGACGCCGGCCGAACGCCGGCTGGCCCTGGCACGCCGGGTTGGCGGTGCCGGAGGGGCTCCCGGTGAAGCAGTCCTGGGGCTGGCTGTTCGCCCCCGACGGCCGGGTGCTCACGCTGGTCAACCCCCGGGACGGCGTGGTCAGCCTCCCCGGCGGCTCGCTGGAGGCGGAGGACGCGGGCGATCCGGGCGCGACGCTGGCCCGCGAGGCGGCCGAGGAGGCCCAGGCGCTGATCGGGCCGCCGGTCTACCTCGGTTACCTGTACGACCGGGTCGGCTCGGCGAACGGGGGCCACGAGTGCGCCCGGGTGCGGATGGCCGCGGCGCTGCACGGCGTCGCCCCGTCCGCCCCCGATCCGGCTTCCGGCCGCCACTACCGCCGTCTGCTGGTCGCCCCGGGCCTGGCCGTCGAACTCCTCGGCTGGGGTGCGGCCGGACTGCAGCAGGCCCGGGCGGCGGTGGCGGCGGCGGTCGCGGTGCTGGGGGTTCCGGCGTCGGCGAACGAGACGATCGAGGAACTGCCGCTCGGGGGCTGCTGGTTGAGCTGAGCCCGCCGCCCGGGGTGCGCAATCGGAGCGGTGAGTCAACTGGTCTTGCTGCCAACCGAGTTGGCGGATCCGGCGGGTAGCATCCGCGGCATGACGGATATTCAGGAGTTCGATGCTCGTGCCCTGAAGGTCACGCAGACGGTCGTCGACCGGGTCGCCGCGGACCGGCTCGACCGCCCGACGCCGTGCGGGGACTGGACACTCGGGCAGTTGCTCGCGCACATGACGGGACAGAACCACGGATTCGCGTTCGCGGCCGGCGGCGAGCTGCACGGGCGCGAGGTGTGGCGCGACCGCCCGGTCGGCGACGATCCGGGCGAGGCGTTCGCCGCGTCGGCGGCCGCGGTGGTCGCGGCGTTCGGCGCGGAGGGCGTGCCGGAGCGGGAGTTCTGGCTTCCGGAGGTGCGCGGCGGGCAGTGGTTCCCGGCCGTTCAGGCGGTCGGCTTCCACCTGGTCGACTACGTGGTGCACGGCTGGGACGTCGCCGCCTCGATCGGCGTCGGGATCGAGTTCGACGCGGACGTGCTGGCGGCCGCACTGACGGTCGCCGAAGCGGTTCCGACCGGTGCTTCCCGCGTGCGGGAGGGCGCCGCGTTCGCGCCCGCGCTGGACGTGCCGGCCGGGGCCTGCGTGCTGGACCGGATCCTGCTGCTGCTCGGCCGCGACCCGAACTGGTCCGCGCCGGGGCACACCGGCTGACGGGGGTTCGGGGCGCGGGCGGGCCGGTGTCGCCCCCACGGGGGTGGGGCGGCACCGGCCCGGCGGTCGGGGCGCGGGGCGGTGCGGGTCAGCAGGTGCCGGTGATCCGCTTCTGGCCCACCAGGACGACGCCGTCGTTGGCGATGACGACGCTGATGGCCGCGGTGCCCGCGGAGTTCGACGACCACAGCGCGGTGCCGTACTGGGTGTACAGCACGAAGTTGCCGTCCGACTGGTACGAGGCGTGGTGGGCGGCGCTCCCGTTGGTGCCGGTCGCCCAGCACGCCGTGCGGCCGCTGCCGGACCCGCGGTACTCGACGAGGTTGCCGTCCGACTGCAGGATCAGCTGGTAGACGCCGCTGGGGCTGACGATCGAGTCCCCGACGTTGAGGCTCTGGCCCGCGATGATGCCCTGGCTGGAGGTCGCCGACGCGCTCCCGGTCGCGCCGAGGACGGCCGCCGCGGCCGCGGTGACGGCGACAGCGGCCTTGGCCGCACCGCGAATGGTCTTGTTCATCATTGCCCCCTTGCTCGATATGTGCCCGATATGCCCGCCGCATTCATCGGCGGCGAACGCGGATCAAAGCTAGCCGCAGGGGCGGGCGGAAAGATGGCCGACAGTCGTGATTCACCTCACATTGTTGAGGGTTTAATATCCTTTTCCGAAATTTGCCGCCGCACTGCGTGCAATTTGCGAAACCCTGCCGGACGGGGGCGGCCGTGTGGTGCGAGTCACGGCTGAGGTGGGTTTAACTGCACGCTGCGACGGCCGAGTTGACCTCGCGTTCGATCGGCGGGCGGGTGTCGGGGCCGGGTGGGGGATGCGGGCCGCCCGGGTCGGGAATTCCGCCTTCGCCCGCCGCTGGGCAGCGGCGCTGCTCGTCGACCGGGCGGGTGTCCGCGGCGAAGTGGCGGGCGTGGCACGGAATTCTTCGGGCGCATCGGAAATCGGCGACCGCCGACCGGTATTTCGTCCTCGATGTCCGGAGGGTGGGACGGTTCGGGCGCCCGATCCGGCGCTCGGTGCGCGCTCGGGCGGCGGCGGTGCGCGCGGCTCGCGCCGGGGGGTGCCGCGACTGCCCATTTGGGGCGGGTGGGGCTGGAGTGCGCCGTGAGCACACTGTGTCACGCCCCCATTGCGCTCGGAGATGAGGCCTGAGGTGACGGTGCGTCAGGTGAAAAATCGGGCGATCGGACGTTCGGACGGTGCTTCGCGGGATTTCCGCAGCCCAGGTCAGGGGTGGGTCTCCGCGCGTAGCGAAAATCGAGTGACCGTTGGATGAGAGTTCGTCAAATTCTTTGGCATGACCGCTTCCCTGCGAGGCTACTGGCTGGTATCCAATGTGTGGCCTGCGTCACCCATGGAGGAAACATGACTAGAGTCCGTGCCATCACCGTCGCTCTCACCGCGGCGGCCCTGTCCGTCACCACCCTTGTCGCCGCCACCCAGGCGAGCGCCGCCGGCGTCAACTACGTTGCGCTCGGCGACTCGTACTCGGCCGGCGTCGGCTCGGGCAGCTACACCAGCGAGAGCGGCAGCTGCAGCCGCAGCACCAACGCCTACCCGTACCTGTGGAAGAACGCGCACGCCCCGACCTCGTTCAAGTTCGTGGCCTGCTCGGGTGCGACGACCAACGACGTGGTCGCCAACCAGCTCAGCTCGCTGAGCTCGACGACCACGCTGATCTCGATCACCATCGGCGGCAACGACGCGGGCTTCGCGTCGACCATGCAGACCTGTGTGCTGAGCAGCGACAGCTCGTGTCTGAGCGCCGTGAACACGGCGAAGAGCTATGCCAACAACACGCTGCCGGGCAAGCTCTCCAGCCTGTACTCGCAGATCAAGGCCAAGGCGCCCAACGCGCATGTGGTGGTGCTGGGTTACCCGCACCTGTACCAGGTTCCGGGCAGCTGCCTGGTCGGTATCTCGGACACCAAGCGGACCGCGATCAACAGCGCGGCGGACACCCTGGACACGGTGATCTCCAAGCAGGTGGCGGCGGCCGGCTTCACCTTCAAGGACGTCCGGTCGATCTTCTCCGGCCACGAGATCTGCGGCTCGTCGTCCCAGTGGCTGAACAGCACCACGCTGCCGATCAGCGACAGCTACCACCCGAACTCCTCGGGCCAGGCGTACGGCTACCTGCCGTCGTTCTCCGCGGGCGTCTGACCCCGGAGTTCACCGAGACGTCCGTGACGGGCGGGTGAGCCGGTGTCCGGGCCCATGGGAGGGGCCCGGACACCGGTGTTCGTGAGCCGCTGCGGACTGACGATACGTCAGCTTATTTCAGCGGCGCGGGCGGCGGTCACCGCAGGTAGTCGGTGAGCGCCGCCGGCGTCAGACCGGCCGCGCGGGCGGCGTCCAGGGCGCGCTGCAGGTCGCTCGCCAGGGTGTCGGTGAAGTGCAGGATGATCACGTCGCCGGGCTGCAGCGGACCGCCGTGGTAGACGTTCGCGGCGCCGGAGGTGAAGTCGGCGGTCGCGGTCAGCAGGTACGTGATGCCGCAGTTCGCGGCGGCCTGCTGGGTGGTGGCGTCGAAGGTGAAGTACGGCGGCCGCAGGATCGTCGGGGTGGTGCCGTAGCGGGCGGCCACCGCGTCGCGGGCGTCGCAGATCTCGGCCTGCTGCTCGGCGGGCGAGAGGGTCGTCAGGTCGCGGTGCGAGACGGTGTGGTCCTGGATGGAGGAGCCGGGCGCCGCGGTGACCTTGCTGAAGTAGTCCGGCTCGAAGCCCTCCGGCATGGGCAGCGGGAACGCGGTGACCGGCAGCCTGCGGTCGGCGATCAGCTGCGCGGCCTCGGGGGTGCGGAACCAGCCGTCGTCGATGGTGAAGAAGACCGCCTTGTCGGAGGTCGGCGCGTTCCAGGTGGCGTACGCGGGGGCGGGGGTGTCCCCGGTGACGCTGACGTCGTCCACCGCGATCGGGCCCTGGCCGTACCAGCCGTGCACGTACAGCTGGACGGAGGTGGTGGCCGCGCCGGTGGTGAAGGTGGTGGACAGCTGCTGCCAGCCGCTGCCGGTGGCCGCCGTCCAGGCCGGCGGGGCGTCGTGGCCGGTGCCGGTGGCGCCGATGAACGCGTACGAGCCGTGCACCCACGCCCGGTACGTGTAGCTGGTGTTGGGGCGCACCGCGAGGGTCTGGGTGCACTGGCCGGTGGAGTCGGCGGAGGCCGGGGTGACGGCCAGTGCGGAGCCGCCGGTGCGGGCCGCGGTGGTGACGGCGCCCTCGCCCGCGGCGCAGTGCCAGCCGGGGATCGAGCCCCAGTCGGCGAGCGGCAGGGTGGGGATCTCGAAGCCGGGGTTGGTGGCGAGGTTGACCGCGGGGGCGTCGGCAGCGGCGACCGGGGCGTCGGCGTGCGCGGCCGGGGCGGTGGCGAGGGCGGCCAGCATGGTGGCGGCGGCAGCCGTCGCGAGACGGCGGCGTGCGGAACTGAGCACGGATCGACTCCAGTGTGGGGGAGGAGGGAAGACGTGACTCCCGGAGGGGGCGGGGGTCGGTCGCGGCCCTGCCGCACCGGGCCAGGTGCACACAATGGACTGGACCAATCCCGGCGGTCAAGGGGGACTGGCGGAGATCGGTCAACCGCCGTACCGCCCGTCGAGGCCGCCGCCCCGCGGAGGCGGTGACGGACCGTCAGGTTCCGGTTCAGCCCGCGTACAGCTCCTCGATGTCCTGCGCGTAGCGCGCCGCCACCGCGGCCCGGCGGATCTTCAGCGAAGGCGTCAACAGGCCCTCTTCCAGGGTGAATTCGTTCGGCAGCAGGCGGAACGCCCGGATCGACTCGGCGCGCGAGACGGTGGTGTTGGCGGCCGCCACGGCCCGCTGCACCTCCTGGTGGAGCTCGTGGTCGGTGAGGGCCTGCCGGACGTCCGACCAGGGCCGGCCGCGGGCCTTGAGCCAGTGTCCCAGGGCCACCGGGTCGAGAGTGATCAGCGCGCCCAGGTACGGCCGGTTGTCGCCCACCACCAGGCACTGGGCGATCAGCGGATGGGCCCGGACGCGCTCCTCCAGGATCGCGGGCGCCAGGTTCTTGCCGCTGGAGGTGACGATCACCTCCTTCTTGCGGCCGGTCAGCGTCAAGTAGCCGTCCTCGTCCAGCGATCCGAGGTCGCCGGTGGCCAGCCAGTCCCCGTGCAGCACCTCCTGGGTGCAGCGCGGGTGGTTGAGGTAGCCGGCGAACACGCCGGCGCCGCGCACCCACACCTCGCCGTCCTCGGCGATCGCCACCGACGCGCCGGGCACCGGGCGGCCCACGGTGCCGAACCTGGGCCGGTCCGGGGGATTGGCGGTGATGGCGGCGGTCGTCTCGGTCAGGCCGTAGCCCTCGTACACCGTCATGCCCGCGCCGGCGAAGAACAGCGCCAACTCCCGCCCCAGCATGGACCCGCCGGAGATCACCGAGCGGACCCGGCCGCCGAGCACGGCGCGCAGCCGCTGGTACACCAGGCGCTCGTACGCGGCGTGCCGCAGTCGCAGCGCGGGGGACGGGCCGGGGCCCTTGCGGTGCGCCCGGCGCTCCCAGGCGGCCGCCCACTCGATCGCCACCTGCTCGGCCTGGACGAAGGTCTCCAGCCGGCCGGACGCCTCGGCGGCCTCCCTGGCCCGGCGGTGGATCTTCTCGAAGATGTACGGCACCGCGTGCAGGAAGGTCGGCCGGAACGACGCCAGGGCCGGCAGCAGGCTGTCCGCGGCCAGCTTGGCGTGGTGGCCGATCCGGATGCCGCCGCGCACCGCCGCCACCTGGGTGAGCCGCCCGTACACGTGCGCCAGCGGCAGGAACAGCAGGGTGGCGGGCTGGTCGCCGCCGGTGTCGGAGAACACCTCCGCCCAGCCCTCCAGCACCGCGTCCGCCACCGCCGCGAAGCTGCCGTGGGTGAGCAGACAGCCCTTCGGGCGGCCGGTGGTGCCGGAGGTGTAGATGACGCTGGCCAGTGAATCCGGTGTCACGCCGACCCGCTGACGGTGCACCAGGGCGTCCGGCACCCCCTGCCCGTCCGCCATCAGCTGCTGCATGCAGCCCCGGTCCAGCTGCCAGATGCCGGTCAGCTCGGGCAGCGCGTCGCAGACCGCGCCGACCGTCATCGCCTGGTCCTCGTCCTCGACCACGCAGGCCACCGCCGAGGTCTCGGCCAGGATCCAGCGCACCTGCTCGGCCGCCGCGGTCGGGTACACCGGCACCGGGATCGCGCCGACCGACCAGAGCGCGTAGTCGAACAGCGTCCACTCGTAGCGGGTGGAGGACATCACCGCGACCCGGTCGCCGTAGCGCACCCCGCGGGTGAGCAGACCGCGGGCCAGGGCCAGCACCTCGTCGCGGAACTGTGCGGCCGTCACCGGCTGCCAGGCGTCGTCCGCCCAGCGGGACAACTGCACCAGCCGCGGCTCGCGCTCGGCCCGGTCGAACACCGTGTCGGCCAGCCCGCCGGTCACCGCCGAGCTGCCGAGCGCGGGGCTGCTGATCTCTCGCACGGTACCCCCGTTCCCGCCGATCCCCACCCCGGCTCGCACGACCCGGCGGGCGGTACCGGCGAAGCTACCCGATCGGCGCGGTGCTGCCCAGAGTCACCACCCGACGACACCCCGCACCGGGCACAGTGCCGCAGGTCGGGGCACTGGAGGGGCGCGGTGAGGAAATTAAAGGACGATCCGGACAACACACGATCACGATGCAAATTCACCCTACGAACGGAAGGTCAGGAAGTAGTAGGCTCGCGGCTCTCGTACCCCTCCGTGCCCCCCGACCGATTCCCCCCAGCGCCCCCTGCCGCACCCCGCCGCCCCCTGCCCCCGGCCGCTCGTGCCCGGCGACCAACACCGACCGAGGACCACCAGAGGACCCCCCATGCGCCTGCGCCGCAGCTCGATCCGCGCGAGGATCATCGCGCTGCTCCTGGTGCCCATCGCGGCGCTCAGCTGCCTGTGGGGCTACTCCACACTGGTCACCACCGGCGACGTGTGGACCCAGCTCGACCTCAGCGCCACCTACGAGGCCTTCGGCAACCCCGCCGACCAGTACGCCTACGACCTGCGGCAGGAACGCTCCGCCGCGGTGCTGCGCCTCGCCGACCCCGGCAACAAGAACTACGGCGACGCCTACCTGAAGACCCAGGCCGCCACCGACCGGGACCTGCAGCTGCTGCGCTACCAGAGCACCAGCCGCGACGCCGGCCGGCTCAACACCGACCAGCGCGCCCGGATCCAGGACATCATCGCGGTCGCCGACCAACTCGCCGCCATCCGCAGCCAGATCGGCCAGCAGCGGACCAACTGGGAAGGCGCGCTGCAGGACTACAGCGACCTGATCAGCCCGGTCTTCGCCTTCCGGTCCTCGTTCGTGGCCAAGGAGAGCGGCGAACTGCCCCGCCAGGGCACCATCCTGGTCGAACTCACCCGGGCCACCGACTACCTGGCCCAGGAGACCGCCGCGATGCGCGCCCTGCGGGCCGGCAGCGCGGGCGCCGCCGGCGACAGCCACAAGCAGCAGGCCGCGCTGGACGCCATGCACGCCCAGCAGACGCTGTTCCGGGTCTACGTCGCCGAACTCGACCCGCAGGACCGCGCCGACTACACCGAACTGCGCTCCGGCCTCACCTGGAGCACCCTCACCACCGCCGAACACGGCTTCGACGACGCGGCCGACCGGGCCCTGGAGGTCCGCGGCGGCCCCGTCGACTCCTGGGGCGACAACGCCGACAAGGTGCTGGAGGACCTGGACGCCATCAACACCCGGCTGGCCGCCAAGATCGGCGACCAGGCGCACGCCTACGCCGTCAACTCGCTGCTGCGCGGCGGCATCGCCGGCCTGGTCGGCCTGATCGCGGTGGTGCTGTCCATCCTGGTGTCCTACCGCATCGGCCGCCGCCTGGTGCGCGAACTCGTCGGCCTGCGCAACGCCGCCGCCGAACTGTCCACCACCCGACTGCCCTCCGTGATGCTCCGGCTGCGCCACGGCGAGGCCGTCGACGTGGTCGCCGAAGTCCCCCAGCTCGAGTTCGGCGCGGGAGAGGTCGGCCAGGTCGGCCGGGCCTTCAACGAGGTGCAGCGGGTCGCCGTCGAGGCCGCCGTCGAACAGGCCGAGCTGCGCCGCGGCGTCTCCGCGGTCTTCGTCAACCTGGCCCGCCGCTCCCAGGTGCTGCTGCACCGTCAGCTCACCCTGCTGGACACCATGGAGCGACGCACCGAGGACCCGCGCGAGCTGGAGGACCTGTTCCGGCTCGACCACCTCACCACCCGCATGCGCCGGCACGCCGAGGGCCTGATCATCCTCTCCGGCGGCTCGCCCGGCCGCGCCTGGCGCAAGCCGGTCCGGATGGTCGACGTGGTGCGCGCCGCCGTCGGCGAGGTCGAGGACTACGCCCGGGTCATCGTCCGGCCGTTCCCCGGCACCGGGCTGCTCGGCTCCGCGGTCGCCGACGTCACCCACCTGATCGCCGAACTCGTCGAGAACGCCACGGTGTTCTCCCCGCCGCAGACCCAGGTCACCGTCCAGGGCGAGGTGGTCGCGCACGGCTTCTGCCTGGAGATCGACGACCGCGGCCTCGGCCTGAACGAGCAGCACCTCGCCGAGGTCAACCAGCGCCTCGCCGTGGAGCAGGAGTTCGACCTCGCCGACACCGACCGGCTGGGCCTGTTCGTGGTCTCCCGGCTGGCCCGCCGGCACGGCATCCGGGTCCACCTGCGGCCCTCCCCGTACGGCGGCACCTCCGCCGTGGTGCTGATCCCGCGCGAACTCCTCGCCGACAGCGCCGAGATGGCCCCCGAGGGGGCCCGGCCCGCCACCGACGAACCCGCCCACCGCCGGGCCCCCGGCGCCGACCGGCCCGGCCGGGCGCACGCCGCCCCCGGCAAGGCGCTCGGCGGCCCGCGGCCGTCCACTCCCGACCCGTCCGCGAGGCCCGGCGGGCTGCCGCGACGCCGAACCCCCGGACCGGAAGCGGTGTCCGACGCCGCGTCGGGGACCGGGCGGCACCGCCGGACCGAGGACGTCGGGCCCGCCGTCGCGGCGCCGGCCGCCGCGCCCGCGCTGCCGCCCGCCGACGGACCGGCCCCCGCGACGCCGGGCGCGCCGCTGACGCCGGTGGCCGGCGGGCTGCTGCCGCGCCGGGTCCGGCAGGCCAACCTCGCGCCCCAACTCCGGGAAGCCGCCGGGGAGGAGAGCCCCGAGTCGCCCCGCGAGCGCAGCCCCGAGGAGGCCCGCTCCGCCTTCGCCTCCTTCCAGCGCGGCTTCGCCCGCGGCCGCGGCGACCGGCTGCAGCCCGCCTCGCTGACCGTCGTCCGCTCCGAGCCCGACCCGGCCGCCCCCGGCGGCGGCCCGGGCGCTCCCGGCCGGCCCGCCGTGCCGGTCGTGCCGCAGCCCGGCCGGCCGCCCCGGCTGCGGGTCGCGCTGCCCTCCGCGCCGGTGCCGCCCGCGCTGCCGGCCGCCCCCGTCCGTTCCGTCCCCCCGGCGCACCAGCCGCCGGTCGCACCGCCCGCACCAGCAGAAGGAACCGAATCATGACCGCAACAACTCCGCCGTCCGGGAGCCTCGACTGGCTCCTCAACGACCTGGTCGGCCGCGTCGCGACCCTTCGGCACGCGGTGATCCTCTCCAGCGACGGCCTCGCCACCGGCGTCTCCAGCGGCCTCGGCCGGGAGGACGCCGAGCACCTGGCCGCCGTCGCCGCGGGCTTCCACAGCCTGGCCAAGGGCGCCGGCCGGCACTTCCGGGTCGGCGGCGTCCGCCAGACCATGGTCGAGCTGGACGAGGCCTTCCTGTTCATCACCGCCGCCGGCGACGGCAGCTGCCTGGCCGTGCTCAGCGACGCCGAATCCGATGTGGGCCAAATCGCCTACGAGATGGCACTGTTGGTGAAGCGCGTCGGCGAGCACCTGGCCGCCGAGCCGAGGACCGAGACCACTCCGCCCGGGAGATGACCGACCGATGAGCGAACCCGAGCCGACCGAGCCGACCGAGGGCGCCGCCCCGGGCGGCCCCAGCGGTGAGATCGCGGACGAGACGTCGGCCGACGAACCGTCGGTCGACCTGTTCGCGCCCCGCACGCCCGTGGACGACCGCTGGTTCGACGACGACGCCGGTCCGATGGTCCGGCTGTTCTCGATGACCGGAGGACGCGCCCGGCCGGTCGACGACGGCCTGTTCGACCTGATCTCGCTGGTCACCGCCGCCGGGCAGGCCCTCGCGCCCGGCGGCGCCCCCACCGATCTGCCGCTCGGCCCCGAGCACCACGCGATCATCCAGCTCTGCCGCGAAGAACCCCTCAGCGTGGCCGAGTTGGGCTCCTTCACCGACCTGCCGGTGAGCGTGGTGCGGGTGCTGCTCGGCGACCTCCACGACGCCGACCTGATCAGCGTCACCCGACCCTTCCAGCTCGCCCAGCAACCGGACGAGCGCCTGCTGCGAGACGTGATCAATGGCCTCCGTGCACTCTGACGCCCCGTCGACCTCCACCACCCGCAGCGCGCCCTGGGGCGCCAACGCGGTCAAGATCCTCGTGGCCGGCGGCTTCGGCGCGGGCAAGACCACCCTGGTCGGCGCCGTCAGCGAGATCCGGCCGCTGCGCACCGAGGAGACGCTCAGCGAGCGCGGCCGCCCGATCGACGACACCGCCGGCGTCGAGGCCAAGCGCACCACCACCGTCGCGATGGACTTCGGCCGGATCGACCTCCGGCCCGGCCTCGCCCTCTACCTGTTCGGCACCCCCGGCCAGGACCGCTTCTGGTTCGTCTGGGACGAGCTCGCCCGCGGCACGCTCGGCGCGGTCGTGCTGGCCGACACCCGGCGCCTGGCCGACTCCTTCCCCTCCGTCGACTACTTCGAGCAGCGCGACATCCCGTTCGTGGTCGCCGTCAACTGCTTCGAGGGCACCGAGGTGTACGCACCGGAGGACGTCCGGGCCGCGCTCGACCTGCCCGCGACGGTGCCGGTGCTGCTGTGCGACGCGCGCCGCCGCGAGGACGGCAAGGAACTGCTCGTCCGGCTGGTCGAGCACGCCGCCGAGAGGCTCGGAATCCGATTGTAAGACCGGCGGCATTGTCGCAGGTCAGCGGAGTGTCGTCCGCATGGTGAGCAGTTTCTGTCTTGCTGTGCGGACCGGCCGGTACAGTGGGTTGCCTTCCGGGCACTTCGCGTGGAAGTCTCGTACTCATGCCCGCCGTTCGACGCGGGCCCGATGACACACGCCGGGGGAGGAGCAGCGCCATGGCCGATGCGGCTCGCATAGCGGCTCTTCCCGCGCTCACCGTCCGGCGATACATCGACCAGGGTCTGATCTACAGCGCCTGCTGTCGCTGAGGCACCGCCACCATCCTGTTCCCGCGGGTGTGGTGGCGGTTTCGTGCGTACCCCGCCGATCCCCGCCGTGCTCCGGAGAGCAGCCCGTGCACCCTCGCACCCTTCTCGACCCGTTCTGGCCCTCGCGCCAGGCCCACCATTTCGATCAGACCTGTCGGCGCGCACCACGCGCCTCCCGCCTGCCGCGCTGACCCACCGTCAGCGATGGCGCGCCGGAAGCGCAGACGACGACCACCCACCGACCGTCACGCGCGAAAGAGCCCACGATGTCCTACGCCGCCACCGCGACCCCGCACCTGCGCGCGGTCCGCACCCTGCCGAACCACTCCCTCGACACCGAGCACCGCCGAGTCGCCCCGATCACCAGGCCGGCGCCCGCGATCGCCCCCGAGAGCCTGCTCGCCGGCCTCCAGGACGGCGCGGCCGTGGTCGCCGCACTGCCCCAATCCGTGCTCCCGCAGGGCCTGTTGACGCAGCTCGGCGCACATGCGAACGCGCCGCTGGTCGGCTACCTGGTGCTGGTCCCGGCCGAGAAGGTCGCTCCCGCGCCCGCACCGGCCCCCGTCGCCGCACCCGTCCCGGTCCGGCCGTTCACCCGCCCCGCCGACAGCGGCATCTCCGTCGACCTCGACCGCCGCAACGCGTACGTCGACGGCTCGCTGCTCGACCTCACCTACCTCGAGTTCGAGCTGCTCGCGCACCTCACCGAGCACCCCCACCGGGTCCACACCCGCGACCAACTCGTGCACACCGTCTGGGGTTACGGCCACGTCGGCGACGGCCGCACCGTCGACGTGCACGTCGCCCGGCTGCGCCGCAAGCTCGGCGCCGCCTACCGCGACACCATCGTCACGGTCCGCCGGGTCGGCTACAAGTACGCGCCGGTGGCCTGAGACTCCGTACGACCGGCCCGGCGAGCCGCGTCGCCGGGGCGGTCGTGCGGCACACGGGCGGCGGCCCGCACCGAACGGTGCGGGCCGCCGCTCTTTCCGTGCCGGGTGAGGTGTGCGGCCGTGTCCGGGAGCGCCTCTGCTCGTTGGCCCGTGCGAGTGATGTCCGGAGGTGTTCGGGCCGGGCCCGATCGGGAGTTCCGCCCCCGTTGAAGAGGAGTGCTGCTCGCCATGCCAACGTCAGCCGTGCGGTTCGGAGACCTGGAGATCGCCTACACCACGGAGTTCAGGCTGGGCCTGGACAGCCGGGGCAAGCGGACGAAGCTGAGCTGCTCCTTCTACCATCCGGTGCCGCCGGAGGGCTTCCACGTGCTGGGCAGCCTCGGCTTCCCCGGCCTCACCGATCCGAACGGGAAGGTCGCGGCGCTGTGCGTGCGCGACGCGGCCGGAGTGGAAGGCGACGCGCTGGCCCTCCCGAAGGACTACGAGTGGGTGTGGAACGACGCCGGCACCGGTGGCACGGACGGCTCGTGCTGGCGGCCGGTCCCGCCGCCCGGTTACCGGGCGCTGGGGAACGTGTTCGTCTACGGCCACGACAAGCCTCCGGTGGACCTGGTGCGGTGCGTCAAGGAATCGTTGACGGTGCCCGCACCCGCGGGTGACCTGATCTGGAACGACTCGGGCGGTGGCGGCAAGTACGACTTCAGCGCCTGGAAGGTCTGCGCACCCGAGCAGTTCGTCGACGAGACGCCGGGCGCCACCAAGGCCGTGATCACGCCCGAGTCGTTCGTCGCGCTCGCCGGGTACGAAAAGCCTTCCCACGCGCCCGAGTTGAACGCGCTGTGCCTGCCCCTGTCCACCGAGCGGCCCGGGCTGTCGCCGGAGCCCCCGAGGCTGACCGGCCGCACCCGGCCGGCGCAGTCCACGCCTGCGGTGACCGACCACAGCGTGCGCGTGCCGCTGACCGCCGTCCGCGACGACGCGAAGTCGCTGGCGTGGCGGATCGAGAACTCGCCCTACTACACGATCGAGCGGCGGGTGTGGTGGTCGCTGCTGCTGTTCAACGACAACCGCACCGACACCGACCAGACCGTCGAGGACGCGGTGACCGTCGGCGTGGAGAAGTCGAGCAGCGAGACCTTCAGCCGGAACACCGGCGTCTCGGTGAGCGCCGAGGTCGGCGTCAAGATCTTCGGCACCGGTGCGACCGTGAGTGCGACCGTGACCGCCGAGTTGGGTTACGAGTCCTCGACCTCGGTCACCGAGTTCCGCTCGCGCACCGTCACCCGCCGGCTGGTCACCCCCAAGAACACGGCCGGCGCCCTCTGGGTGGCTTCCTACGGCCTGCGGACGCTGCGGGCCGACGGCACCGTGGTGGGCTCCCAACTCAGGTTCGAGGGCGACGCGTTCCACCACGCGCAGTACCCCTCCAGCGAGACGTCGTCCGGCGCCGGCATCCCGTCGTTGGCCCGGCTGGTGTCCGTGTACAGCGGCAAGGTGCTCGACGTGGCGGGCCCGAGCGCGGCGAACGGGGCGGTCGTCCACCAGTGGGAGTGGAACAACGGCGACAACCAGAAGTGGCGGATCGAGCCGGTGGGCGACGGCTACTACCGGCTGGTGTCCGTGTACAGCGGCAAGGTGCTCGACGTGGCGGGCCCGAGTA
>NZ_BMRI01000032.1:0-14172 GCF_014648555.1 Kitasatospora griseola | reverse complement strand
CGGCGAACGGGGCGGTCGTCCACCAGTGGGAGTGGAACAACGGCGACAACCAGAAGTGGCGGATCGAGCCGGCGGGCGACGGCCGCCACCGGCTGATCGCCCGTCACAGCGGCAAGGCGCTCGACATCGCGGGGCCCAGCGCGGCCAACGGGGCGGCTGTCAACCAGTGGGAGTGGAACAACGGCGACAACCAGAAGTTCCGCCTCGAAGCGGTCACCGGCTGACGGGTTCCGGACGCCCGCGAGTCTGGGCAGAGTGGTCGGCTTTCCACATGACCGACCGCTGGTCAGTGCGGTGCGGCGCGGCCGCCGTCGGGTCGGTCGCGGGAGCGGCGTCGGCGGAGCAGTTCCACCGCGCTCGCGACCAGAACCGTCCCGGAGAGCGCGGCCCACATGCCGTGGACGGCGGCGGCGAGGTGAAGACGGAGCTGGAGCAGGCCGAGCCCGGTCCCGCCGAAGAACAGCGTGACCCCGGCCAGTTGGGCGGCTGTCCCGGACGGCGGACTCCGTCTGCGGGGCGTCGTGCCATGGCATACTCCTGACCCGGGCCGGGCACGCGCGCCCGGCCCGGCAGGGTGCCCCGGGTCAGCGCGGGGCGCGGATGGCGTCGATGATGCGGGTCCAGTTGTCGCCGCCGTGTCCGTTGTCGACGGCGTGGCGGTAGTGGGCCTGGACGGCGAGGGGGAGGGCGAGGTCGAGGCCGAGGGTGGTGCTGGTCTCGACGATGTGGTCGGCCGTCGCGCCCATCATGGTGACGGTGCTGAGGTGGCCGGGGTGTTCGCCCGCGTCGAGAGCGGTGCCGGGGACCTGCTCGACGGCGCGCAGGATGGCGCCGATCCGGTCGGCGGAGGCGAGCAGTTCGGGCAGGGCCTCGGCGGCCTTCATGCCGGCGGTCTCCAGCATCGCGGTGGCGTGCATCAGGGAGGACAAGGTGGTGAGGAACACGGCGAGTTGGGCCTGGTACATCATCTGGGCGAGGCCCGGGTCCGTGCCGAGGTACTTCGGTGTGCCGAGCAGTTCCAGCACCGCAGTGTGACGCTCCATCAGTCGAGGGTCGCCGCTGTAGTAGACGTGGGCCGCCGGGGTGCCCACCATCGGCGCGGGAACCATGACGCCGCCGGTGAGGAAGTCCGCGCCGTGGCCGGCCGCCCAGGCCGCCGCCTCGCGCGAGCGGTCGGGGGTGTCGGAGCTGAGGTTGGCCAAGGTTCGGCCGGCCAGCGAGGCGGTGGAGCGGTCGAGGATGTCGTGCATCGCCCGGTAGTCGGTGAGGCTGAGGAGCACCAGGTCGCTAGCCTCCACCGCCTCGGCGGGCGTCGCGGCGAGCGTCGCCCCGGCGGCGACGAGGTCGGTGGCGCGGGCAGGGGTGCGGTTCCAGACGGTGACGGGATGTCCGGCGCCGAGCAGGGCCCGGGTCATGGCCTGGCCCATCGGGCCGAGGCCGATCACGGTGACGGCGCTGAGCTTCTGTGGTTCGTTCACCCCTCCATGCTCGGAGGCTGCCTCCTGTTCCGGAAGTACCTACTATTTTCTGCGGTACTTACCTTTTAGTAAGGGGGATCGGGGATGGTCAAGGCACCGCGGCAGGGCCCGTACATCTGCGGCATCGACGCCGCGCTCGACGTGGTGAGCGGCAAGTGGAAGGGCCTGATCCTCTGGGAGCTGGACACCCACGGCGTGCGCCGCTTCGCCCAACTCCGGCGCGCGCTACCGGGGGTGAGCGAGAAGATGCTGACGCAGCACCTGCGCGAACTGGAGGAGGACGGGCTGGTCCACCGCGAGGTGTACGCGGAGGTGCCGCCCCGCGTCGAGTACTCGCTGACCGAGCAGGGGCGCACGCTCAACGAGGCGCTGCGGCCGCTCGGACTGTGGGGGACGGAGCGGGTGCGCCGGGAAGGGCTGGGGACGGTCGCCGCCGATCAGTGATCCTCGCCCCGCAGGCCCAGCGCCTCGCGGAAGTCGCCGAGGGCGGCGTCGAAGCGGCAGGCGGCGGTGCGGAAGGTCGACCGGTCGATCAGCACCTCGGCCAGGGTTCGGCTTCCGGCGGCCGGGTCGTGCGCGTCCAACCGGCGGGCCAGTTCCACGCCCTCGTCGAACAGGGGTTGCAGCTCCGGCAGTTGCGCGGCGAAGGCGTAGGTGCGGTGCTCGCACTGGACGGCGGAACGGACGGTGAGCATGCGGTGCAGCCGGAGCAACTCGGGCAGGTGCCGGTCCGGGTCCTCGGCCAGGGTGTTCACCTGTTCCCGCAGGGTGGCCAGGCGGTCGAAGTAGCGCTGCCTGGCCTCGGCGGACCACTGCCTGGGGCCCGCGCCCGACGGCGGACACGGGCCGTCGGAGGCCAGCCGTTCGCCGTCGGCGGCGGACCAGGACAGCAGGATCGCCCAGAACGGCGCCTGGTCGCCGCTCTGCACCTTGCGCTCACCGGTGGTGGCCAACTCCGTCAGCGCGGCCAGCGCCGACTGCCGTGCGGCGGCCGCCCGTTCGGCGTGACCGCAGCCGTCGAGCAGTTCCGCGTACCGGACCAGTGCGTAGAAGTGGCAGGCCAGCGGGCCCCGGTCGGCCGTGGCTTCCCCCGCGTCCAGGTCGACGAGCACCTCGAACGCAGAGAGCGCTTCGTCGGTGCGGCCGGCGTCGGCGAGCGTGGCGGCCCACTCCGCGAGGGACCGGGCGAGCGTGTCGAAGTCGGGCCGCAGCGGCCGGATCGCCGCCACCCACTCGGCGAGGGCGTCGGCGGCCTCGGCATGGCGCCCCTCCTCGGCGAGGGCGGTGGCCCACAGGTGCAGCGCACTGACGGCGGGGACTCCGGAGAGTTCGCCCCAGCTGCGTTCGATGGCGACCATGTCGGCGAGCACAGCGAGCCCTTCGGCGCGGCGGCCGAGGGCGTAGAGCTCCCGGTGGCACATGAGCAAGGCCCTGAACAGGAGCTTCTCGCGGTCGGGTGTACCCGGATCGATGGCCCGCGCAGCGGCCACCGCCTCCTCGCACAGCGCGAGTCGGAGCGGGTGGCTGTCCCGTAGGCCGTGGTCGTAGCTGAGCGACAGCAGGGCGTTGACCAAGCGGGGCAGGTGGGTGGCCGGATTGACCTGGGCGAGCACCCGGTAGGCCTCGACCTCTTCGCGCCGGGTGGGACCCGTAGTCGCGAGCAGCTTGGCCCGGGCCCGCAGAACGTCGTCGTGATCGATTTTCGGCGAGGGACTCATGACGGGGATTCTGGGCGTCCCGGACGGACCCGAACAAGGCCGGTGACCTGTGCGGTTCGTCCTACGAAAAGGCCTGTCGACCTGTCATGATGGGTGTGTCGTCGGCCCTCGGGCCTCGGCCGGGCGCAGCGGACCCACCGCCCCGGCGGGGTAGCCGCCCGACTCTCCTTCCACTCCCGTTCGGCGGGTGTTCTCGCCTGCCCGGCGGTGCCCGGTCAGCGCTCGTCCGGGGGCAGCAGCAACACGGTCAGCGCCTGGGCGCAGGTCTGTGCCTGGGCGAGGGTGTGGGGGAGGGACTCGGGGGTGAGGTGGGCGGGGGTGGAGCGGAGGGCGAGGGCGAACCGGGCGGTGCGGGTGGCGTCGAGGACGGGGACGGCGAGGGTGCGGATGCCGGGGGCGGACTCGCCGTCGTTGAGGGCGTAGCCGCGTTCGCGGGTGAGGGCGAGTTCGGCGTCGAGGTCGGCCGGGTCGGTGAGGGTGCGGTCGGTGTACGCGGGGAGCGGTCCGGGCGGCGGGCTCTCGGTGGAGGCGGGCCAGGCGAGCAGCACTTTGCCGAGGGCGGTGGAGTGCAGCGGGCGGCGCAGGCCGAGGCCGGTGGACGGCAGGACGGAGCCGCCGACCAGGATGACGGCGTGCGGGCCGGAACGGATGGCGAGGTCGGCGGTGGCGCCGGTGCGGCGGGCGAGCTGGTCGAGTTCGGGGCCGGCCAGGTGCAGTCCGCGCTGATGGAAGGTGAGTTGGCCGAGTTCGGCGACGGCCGGGCCGAGCCGGTAGCGGGCGGTGCGCTCGTCCTGGTCGAGGAATCCCGTGACGACCAGGGTGCGGGCGAGGCGGTGCGCGGTGGAGACCGACAGGCCCATCCGGCGGGCGAGTTCGGAGGCGCTGAGGTCGGGACCGTTGTCGTGGAAGCAGTGCAGCAGGCCGAGCGCCCGGTGGACTGCCTGGGCGCCGGCCGGCGGTGACTGCAGGGTTCCGGGGCTGGCGGGCATCGCACCTCTTAGGGAGTGGCTCAATCGGGTCAACTGGGCTGGGATTTCCAGGATATGGGGGTGATCGCCAACGGAGCATGTCGGCGGTGTTGCGGCGGCTCACCCGCACATGAACAACCGATCCCATCATCTGGCAAAGCTTGATCGAGGCCCTGGCCTCGTGGAACGCTCGACCCATCGGCCGACATCGGCAGCCACCGGCCCATCGGGCCGGTCCGACAGGAGGGAGCGCGCCGTGAACACCGTCCGGCAGTGCCCCTGCTGTTGTTGTTGAGAGCTCTTCCCCGAACTCCCTCTTCCCGTCGTGCAGTTCCCACTGTGTGGGATGTCTGTGCGTTTTCCCAGATTTCCGGAGCCCCGCCATGAGCCCCGCACCCGCCGTGCCCGGCACGCCCTCGTACCCCGACACCCTGTGGTTCACCCGCTGCCCGGTGCCCACCGCCACCGGCATCGCCGCCGATCAGGGCTGGCTGGCCGCGGAGTTCGCGGCCGACGGCATCGAAGTGCGTTCCCTGCAGGACGCCCCGCCGGAGCTCGCCGCCGACCACCACTACACGCACGCACTGGCCGGGCTGTTCCGCGAGGGCGGCAACGTGCCTGCGCTGTGGGCCCGTTCGCGTGGCGAGCGGACCCGGCTGATCGGCCTGACCTGGATCGAGGAGCGCCAGACGATCCTGGTCCGGGAGGGCAGCGGCATCCGCTCCGCCGAGCAGTTGCGGGGGGCCCGGCTCGCGGTGCCCCGGCACCCGATCGGCATCGACTTCTGGCGGGCGATGGCCCTGGCCGGCCACCGCGGCGCGTTGGAATCGGCACAACTCGGCCTGACGGACGTCGAGTTGACGGACATTCCGGCGGAGCGGGACGGCG
Organism: Kitasatospora griseola; assembly: GCF_014648555.1. Lineage (GTDB taxonomy): Bacteria > Actinomycetota > Actinomycetes > Streptomycetales > Streptomycetaceae > Kitasatospora > Kitasatospora griseola. The sequence continues at coordinate 9,120 of NZ_BMRI01000032.1, read as the reverse complement.
ACCAGTGGGCGGCCGAGCTGGCGGCGCTGCGGGACGGCCGGGTGGACGCGGTGTACGTGAAGGGCGCGCTGGCGGTCGAGGCCGCCCGCCGGTACGGCGCGGTGCCCGCCGTGGAGCTGGACGCGCTCGCCGACCGCCGCCACCGGGTCAACAACGGCACCCCGCGACCGATCACCGTCCACCAGCAACTGCTCGACGAACACCCCGAGTTGGTGGCCCGGTTCGTCGCCGTGCTGCTGCGGGCCGCCGACTGGGCGGCCGACCGGCCGGCCGAGGTGGCGCGGATCCTCGGCGCGGAGACCGGCGCCGGGCCGGAAGGCGTCGCCGGGGCGTACGCCGGGGGCGGGCACCGCACCCTGCACCTGGACCTGTCCGCCGAGCGCCTCGACCTGCTCGCCCAGCAGGAGCGGTTCCTGCACGCCCACGGCTTCCTTGCCGACCGGGTGGACGTCCAGGCTTGGGCAGACCCCGCGCCGCTGGCCGCCGCCCGCGCCCTGCTCGCCGCCCGTCCCTGACGCCCGCCCCTGACGTTCGTCCCTGAGACCCGCCTCCGACGTCCGCGCCCGACGCCCGCGTCCGACCTTCCGTGATTCCAGAGGAGAGACCCATGCGCAGCACCACTTCGCGCACCCCTGTCACCGCCACGCTCACCGCCGTCGCCGCCGCCCTGGTCCTCACCGCCTGCGGCTCGTCCGGGCCGGACGCCGCCGGCAGCGCCGACGGCAAGGGCGGCGAGGTGGTGCTCCGGGTGCCCGACCCCGGGAACTCGGGGTTCCTGGCGAAGGGGAAGAAGGACGGGTCGCTGGACCGGGCGCTGGCGGCCGTCCACGCCAAGGTGGCGTGGACGGGCAGCGCCGGGCCGTTCGCCCCGGCCGCGCAGGCGCTGAACGCCGACCAACTGGACGTCGCCCAGGGCTCGATCACCTCGGCGGTGACCGCGCTCGCCCAGAAGCCCGGCTTCAAGCTGTTCGCGCAGATCGCCCCCGACGAGGCCGGCGAAGGCATCCTGGTGAAGAACGGCTCGCCGATCAAGGAGGTCAAGGACCTGGTCGGCAAGAAGGTCGCGGTCTCCCAGGGCGGCACCTCCGAGTACCTGCTGCTGAAGGCGCTGGAGAAGAACCGGATCCCGGTCGACCAGGTGCAGCGGGTCTACCTGCGGGCCGATCAGACCTCCGGCGTGTTCAACTCCGGCCAGGTGGACGCCTGGGCGACCTGGGGGACGTTCTCCATCCCGGCGATCGCCAACACCGGCGCGCACTTCCTGGTCGACGGCAAGGCCGTCGGCAGCGACAACTACGCGGTGTGGGCCGCGCGTTCGGCCTTCGCCGAGCAGCACCCCGAGGTGCTGAAGGCGTTCTACGGCTACCTGCACGAGAACGGCGCCAAGGAGAAGGCCGACCCCGCCGCCTACCTGAACGTGTTCACCGACGCCGGGCCGACCGCCGTCACCCCCGGCGAGCAGCAGGTCGCTGTCGACTTCGGCAGGAAGCGCGCCGTGGACTCGCCGATCACCGACGCGGATGTCGCCCGGTTCGCGGTGGTCGCCGGGTTCTACGCCGACCAGGGCGTCACCAAGTCGAAGGTCGACGTCAAGCCGTACCTGATCGACATCGACGCGCTCGGTGGGGCGGCGAAGTGACCGTCACCACCGCCGTCACCACCGAGCAGGCGCAGGCCGCAGGGCTGGTCGCCCCGCGCGCCCGGACCACCGCCGACCGCCCGCGCGGCGTCTCGCTCGCGCTGCGCACCCTCGGCCCGCTCGCGCTGGTCGCCGCCTGGCAGCTCTCCTCCGCCACCGGGGTGCTGACCCCCGACGTGCTCGCCTCGCCCGGCCAAGTCGTCCAGGCCGTGGGGGAGTTGTGGGGCAACGGGCAGCTGGCCGACGCACTGTCCACCTCGCTGACCCGGGCCGCGCTCGGCCTGGTGTTCGGGGCGGGCGTCGGGCTGGTGCTCGGTGTGATCACCGGATTCTTCCGGCTCGGCGAGGAACTGCTCGACTCCGCCGTCCAAGTGCTGCGCACCGTCCCGTTCCTGGCGCTGGTGCCGCTGTTCATGGTGTGGTTCGGCATCACCGAGACCGCGAAGGTCGCGCTGATCGGCGTCGCCACCTCCTTCCCGATGTACGTCTCCACCTCCGGCGGCGTGCGCAACACCGACCGCAAGCTCGTCGAGGCGATGCGCAGCTTCGGCCTGTCGCGCTGGGCGGTGGTCCGCGAGGTCGTCCTGCCCGGCGCGCTGCCCGCGCTGCTGTCCGGCCTGCGGCTGTCGATGACGCTCAGCGTGATCGCGCTGATCGCCGCCGAGGAGATCAACTCCACCGAGGGGATCGGCTACTTGATGGCCCAGGCGCAGAACTTCTCGCGCACCGACGTGCTCGCCGTGTGCATCCTGATCTACGGCCTGCTGGGCCTGGCCGCCGACGGCGCGGTGCGCGTCCTGGAGCGGCTGCTGATGCCCTGGCGCCCTGTCAACGGCCGGGCGGTGGTGGGACGATGAGCGCCCCCGCCGTTCATGTCCGCGGACTGCGGCGGGTGTTCGGCACCCGCGCCGTCCTGGACGGCATCGACCTGGACATCGCCCGCGGCGAGTTCCTCGCCCTGCTCGGCGCGTCCGGCACCGGCAAGACCACGCTGCTGCGGATCCTCGGCGCACTCGACCGCGCCGACCAGGGCACCGTCCTGGTGCCGCCCGCGCGGACGGTGGTCTTCCAGGAACCCCGGCTGATCCCGTCCAAGCGTGTCCTCGGCAACGTCACCGTCGGCCTGCCGCGCGGCGAGACCACCCGCGAGACCGGCCGGCAGGCACTCGCCGAGGTCGGCCTCGCCGACCACGCCGACGCCTGGCCCAGCACGCTCTCCGGCGGCGAGGCACAGCGCGCCGCACTCGCCCGGGCGCTCGTCCGCGAACCCCGACTGCTGCTGCTGGACGAGCCGTTCGCCGCCCTGGACGCGCTCACCCGGCTTCGCATGCAGGACCTGGTCGGCGACCTGTGCCGCCGGCACCGCCCCGCCGTGCTGCTGGTCACCCACGACGTGGACGAGGCGATCCGCCTCGCCGACCGGGTCGCCGTCCTGCGCGACGGCGCACTCGTCCGGGACGAGACCGTGGCCGTCGACCGCCCCCGCGACCCCGCCGACCCCGCCTTCGCGGCGCTGCGCCGCGACCTGCTCGCCGACCTCGGCGTGCACCAGGCAACCGAAACCCACTGACTGACGTCGCGTCAGATCGCAAGGAAGAAGAGAGAACCGCTGCCATGACCGTCACCGTCGGTGTGCACCGCTCCAACCCGTCCCTCTACCACCTGGCCCGACTCGACTACCTGCAGCAGGAGTTGGCCCCGCTCGGCGAGGGCGCCGAGTTCCACCACTACGCCGACGGCACGAAGACCGGCGCTTATCTGGCCGACGGCACCATCGACTTCGGCGGGACGGGCTCCACCCCGCCGATCACCGCGCAGGCCGCCGGGCACGACGTCGTGTACACCGCGGTGTCCGCGCCCCGGCCCGACCACGGGGCGCTGCTGGTCGCCGCCGACGGGCCGATCGCCTCGGTCGCCGACCTGAAGGGCGCCACCGTGGTGCTCGCCGTCGGCTCCTGGCAGACCCATCTGCTCGCCAAGTCCCTGGACCAGCACGGGCTCTCCTACCGGGACGACATCACGGCCGAACGCCCCGCCGGGGACGAGGCGGAGCGGCTGCGCAGCGGCGCGATCGCCGGCTGGATCGCGCAGGGCGCGGAACTCGCCGCCGCCCGCCGCACCGGCGAGTTCCGCGAACTGATCCGCACCACGGACGTGATCACCGACCGCTCGGTGTTCTTCGCCCGCCGTGAACTCGCCGTCCAGCGGCCCGAGGTGGTCGCCGCGATCGTCGCCGCCCTGCAGCGCGCCGACCACTGGGCCGCCGCCCATCCCGAGGAGGCCGCCGCGCTGGCCGCCGCCGACCAGGGCGGCGAGGCCGCCGACTGGCACACCGCGCTGACCGCGCTGCCCTGGCAACTGGAGCCCGCCACTGCCGAGTTCGTCGCCGAGCAGCAGGAAGCCGCGGACATCTTCCACCGGGTCGGCTTCATCGACCGGCCCGTCACTGTCGCCGACATCCACCTGCCGGCCCTGGAGCAGCCCGTCGCCGACGCCATCTCCCGCGCCGGAAAGGGGAACTGAGCACCATGGCCACCGAAGTCCTGTGGTACCTGATCCCCCGCGAGGGCCACTACCCGTGGGAGCCCGAGGGCCGCCGACCCGTCGACCTCGGCTACCTCCAGCACCTCGCCGCCACCGTCGAACGCCTCGGCTACACCGGCGCGTTGCTCGCCACCGACCAGTACGACGTGTGGGCGCTCGGCTCCGCGCTGGCCGCCGCCACCGGCCCCGGCTTCCAGCCGCTGCTCGCCGTCCACCCCGGGCTGGTCTCGCCCACCCTGCTCGCCAAGATGGCGCTGTCCTTCGAGCACCTGCACGGCGCCGGCCGGCTCCGCTTCAACGTGGTCAACGGCTCCACCAACCAGCTGCGCGAGTACGGGCTGCACGTCGACCACGACGACCGCTACCGGCTGTCCGCCGAGTACTGGAGCCTGGTCAAGCGCCTCACCAGCGGCGAAGTCTTCGACCACGAAGGCGAGTTCTACCGGTTGAAGAACGCCGGCGAGTCGCTGCGCGACCTGCCGCCGCTGCGCGAGGGCCACATCCCGCTCTGGTTCGGCGGATCCTCCCCGGCCGGCATCGAGGTCGCCGCCGAACACGTCGACGTGTACCTCACCTGGGGCGAACCCCCGCACCTGCTCCGGCAGAAGCTCGACCTGGTCCGCGAACGCGCCGCCGCCCACGGCCGCACGCTGCGGCTCGGCCTGCGGCTGCACCTGATCGTCCGCGACACCGAGGAACAGGCCTGGGCCGCCGCCGACCGCCTGCTCGACGTCACCAGCCAGGCCACGTACGCGCGGCAACTCGGCAGCCGGCAGGGCGAGGACGGCGTCGGCTGGCAGCGACAGTTCCGTCAGCACGGCGGCCGGGTGCCGGCCCGGGCCCGGGAACTGGAGACCCACCCCAACCTGTGGCCCGGCATGAGCCTGTTCCGGCCCGGACCCGGCACCGCTGTGGTCGGCTCCACCGAACAGGTCGTCGAACGGCTCCGGGAGTACCAGGAGTTGGGCGTCGACACGTTCATCCTGTCGGGCAACCCGCTGCTGGAGGAGGCGTACCGGGTCGCGGAGACCGTTCTGCCGCAGCTGCACTGACCGCGGCCGGGCGGGCGGCCGGGGCGAACCGGCCGCCCGCCCGTCGCGTCCCGGTGGACGTCAGGCGGTCAGGCGGTCGATCTCCGCCAGCTCCTGCGCGGTGAGCGGGCCGGCCGCCAGCGCGTCCAGGTTCTGGTCCAGCTGGCGCACGCTCGACGCGCCGACGATCACCGACACCACCCGCTCGTCCCGCAGCACCCAGGACAGCGCCAGCTGCGCCAGGCTCTGGCCGCGGCCCTCCGCGACCTTCGCCAGCGCCCGGAGCTGCGCCAACTTCGCCTCCGTCAGCGCCTCCTGCTTCAGGAAGTGCCCCACCGACATCCGCGAACCCGCCGGCACGTCACCGCTCAGGTAGCGGTCCGTCAGCAGCCCCTGCGCGAGCGGCGAGTACGCGATCAGCGCCGTCTGCGTCTCGCCCACCGCGTCCAGCAGGCCCTGTTCCGGCTCCCGGTTCAGGATCGAGTAGCTGGCCTGGTTCAGCAGGCACGGCGTGCCCAGGTCCCGCAGGATCGCCACCGCCTGCCGGTGCTGCTCCGCCGGGTAGTTCGAGATCGCCGCGTACAGCGCCCGCCCCGAACGCACCGCCGTGTCCAGCGCCCCCATCGTCTCCTCCAGCGGAGTCGACGGGTCCCATCGGTGCGAATAGAACACGTCCACGTAGTCCAGACCCATCCGGTCCAGCGACTGGTCCAGACTCGCCAGCAGGTACTTGCGGCTGCCGCCGTCCCCGTACGGGCCCGGCCACATGTCCCAGCCGGCCTTCGACGCGATGAACAGCTCGTCCCGGTACGGGCGGAAGTCCTGCGCGAACAGGTAGCCGAAGTTGCGCTCCGCGCTGCCGTACGGCGGGCCGTAGTTGTTCGCCAGGTCGAAGTGCGTCACCCCGCGGTCGAACGCCCGGCGCAGCACCGCGCGCTGCACCTCCAGCGGCTGGGTGTCACCGAAGTTGTGCCACAGGCCGAGCGAGACGGCGGGCAGCTGCACGCCGCTGCGCCCGGCGCGGCGGAAGGTCATCGAGGCATAGCGGTCGTCCGCGGCGAGGAAGGTCATACCGGCATCCTGCCAGGTGAGCGCCGTGAACGGGACCAACGGCCCTGCCGTTCCCGAACCCCGGGACGTACCCTGACCGGGCGCGAGACGTACGAGGAGGAAGCCGTGGCGCTGCCGGACATCACCACCAGGGCCGAGCTGGAATCCGCTCTGCGCCGCTTCTACGGCGCCGCGTTCGCGGATCCGCTGATCGGCCCGGTCTTCACCGAGATCGCCCGCCTCGACCTGGAAGCGCACCTGCCGAGGATCACCGACTTCTGGGAGAGCGCCCTGCTGCGCACCGCCGCCTACCGGGGCAACGCGCTCGCTCCGCACGCCGCGCTGCACGCGATCAGCCCGCTCACCGCCGAACACTTCGGCCGCTGGGTGCAACTCTGGCGCGCCACCCTGGACGGTCGGCACGCCGGCCCCGTCACCGAACGGGCCAAGGCGCAGGCCCAGCGGATCGCCGTCGCCATGCTCCGCCGCCTCGGCGAGGGCGACACCGGCGGCGGCAGCGGCAGCGGAGGGTTCGTCCCGCTGGCGGCGGTCCGTCTCGCCTCCGGGGCCTGAGCGGGAGACCCCAGGGTGGGACGCCTGGGCGGGAGACGCCTGAGCGGGCGAGGCCCGGGCGGGAGACGCCGGGGTGGGCGACGCCGGGGTGGGCGACGCCCGGGCGGGGGCGCTCAAGCGGGGAACGCCTGAGTGCTGGGTGGGGAACGTCCGAGCGGGGGATGCGCGTCGTTCGCGTCGTCCACCCGTTTTCTGCGGATTCGGCACGCAGGGGTGGGGATTCGTCGTGCGCCCGGATTCCGGTTCTCCCGCTCCTCGGCTTGTGGTCGGGCCGGAGAGGGTGGGGGAGTTTCGGTATGCGGGCAGTGGTCATTTCCTGACCGTCGGCGCGCCGGGCGCTGTCGGCAACACCCGCGGTGTGGTCCGCGGGATTCCGGAGCGGCGGCGGGGGGAGTTCGCCGTGGCGGTCAATTCGCGCTCTGCGGTCGGCAGTTGTTCAGCGCTGGCCCCAGGTGACGTCCGGGTCGGGGCCGGCCGGGGCCTGGCCCCAGGTCACGTCCTCGTCGCGGTCGTCCGGGGCCGACAGCGAGACGCTGTTCGCCCGGACCGTGTGGGCGGAGGCGGAAGGCGCGGCGGAGATTCCGACCAGGACGGCGATTCCGGCGGAGAGCAGGCCGACGAGGACGGTGCGGGACAGGCGGGTGACGTTCACGGAATTCTCTTCTCTGGGATGATCTCGATGCGAATTCGGAAATTTTCCCGGTGAATTGCTTTACCGGTATTTCCTTTTCGTCGGCGTCCGGTTCGTTGCTGCTCCCTGCCGACGCCTCATACTTTGACCGCTCGTTCGACCGCAGGGAAGAGTCTGGGGGTGGACGGATCATGCAGTGGCACAAGTCGTCCACGAGTGCCTCGTGGTAGGGCACTGCCCCGGCAGGCGGTGGCGAGGGTGAATCCGCAGGTGGGAGCGGTCGGAGGGGCGGCCCCCGGGTGCGGGCGGAGCGCTCGGTGCGCGGGTGGTGGACGGTTCCGGACAGCCATCGCATAGGCTCGGCGCACGATGGTGCGGATCACTGTGCTCGGGGCACTCACGGCGCAAGTGGCGGGGGACGCAGTTCGGCTGGGCGGCCCGCGTCAGCGTGCCGTGCTCGCCCGCCTGTTGGTCGCCCGCGGCGCGGCGGTGTCCGCCGAGCGGCTGATCGACGACCTGTGGGACGGCGACCCGCCCGCGAAGGCGGCCGTCTCGCTCCAGGCCTACGTCTCCAACCTGCGGCGGCTGTTGGAGCCCGCGCGCGGCCCCCGGCAGGAGTCACGACTGCTGGTCAGCGCCGGGCGCGGCTACGCACTGCGCGAAGTGGACGTCGACGCGGCCGAGTTCGAGACGCTGACGACGGCGGGCGAACCGGCGCGCGCGCTCGCGCTGTGGCAGGGCGCCGCGTACGGGGAGTTCACCGACCGGCCGTGGGCCGCCGCCGAGACCGCCCGGCTGGAAGAACTCCGCACCGGCGCCCGGGAGTCGGCGATCGCGCAGGCGCTGGCCGAAGGACGCTTCGGCGCGGCGGTGCAGGACGCCACGGCACTGGTCGAGGACCACCCGCTGCGGGAGGAGGGCTGGCGGCTGCTCGCCCTCGCCCTCTGGCACTCCGGCCGGCAGGCCGACGCCCTCGCCGCCGTCCGCCGCGCCCGCGCCCACCTGGCCGCCGAACTCGGCCTCGACCCCGGCCCGGCCCTCGCCGACCTCGAAACCGCGATCCTGCGGCAGCAGTTGGACCGGCTCGCACCGACAAGCCCTGCCGGGGGCGCGGGGGGCGTCGCCGAGTCGGGCAGCGGCAGGGCGTACGCCGGTGAAGTCGACGGCGGGTGGGTGCGGGCGCCGGGTGGCGGGCTCAGCCCGGAGAGAGCCGGAGGGTCGGACGCGGACGTCGCCGGTCGCAGCGGCGGCGGAGTGCACGACGGTGCGTGGGGTCAACCGGCAGTTCCGGCAGGAGGGTTCACCGGCCGAGGCCTGCTGGAGACGGCGGTCTCGTCCGGCGAACGCGGCGCGTCGGCGATGCCCACCCGGGTGGGTGCGCCCGGTGGTGAAGGGGACGGTATCCCGGAGGCCGGCCGGCAGGCAGTGTGGTCCGGGGTCGGTGGGTCGGCCGGGCCTGGTCGCGGCGGGGCAGGGGGTGATTTGCCGGGGCTGGGCCAGCGAGCGGAGTTGTTTGGCGTCGGCGGGGTGGCCGTGCCCGGTGATGGTGGGGGAGAGGGCGGCTTCCCCGGGTCGGGCCGGCAGGCAGTGTGGTCCGGGGTCGGTGGGTCGGCCGGGCCTGGTCGCGGCGGGGCAGGGGGTGATTTGCCGGG
>NZ_BMRI01000031.1:86860-94895 GCF_014648555.1 Kitasatospora griseola | reverse complement strand
CATGAAACCGAGTCCGTGCCGTGCCAATCAAAACCGGACGGTTAGGGGGATTCCCCTATCGAACACCCTCTGAGGGCAGGGGGCGCGAAGTCCTGCACGCGGTCGTATCGGTGACCGGACTGAGCCTGTGGCACAGCAGGCTCCTGCTGGACAGCGCCCCGACGACAGTGTTGGAGAAGGGCCCTTTCGCCGAGGCCGTCGCCGCGGCCCGGCGGCTGCAGGAGGTCGGCGTGCCTGCCGCCGTCAGCTGCACCTGGTGCGGCAGGACGGTGCCCCGCGACGGGACACCGCTCGACCCAGGTCCGTGCGCATCGCGCTACTGGCCCACGGCCCACTGCCGGGCCAACTCCCTGACCAGCTGCGACTGCGAGTTCTGCCGCGCCTACGGGCCCGTCTGCTTCACCCGCTGACGTCGCTCGACGACTCGCGGGGGGTGGCGCCCGCAGGCGCAGTCGCAGTCGGTGCTGTGGCCAAGGGCGTCGGGCTGCTCGGACGCGGAGGCGGGAGCGAGATCGAGCCGGGCCGTCGGGAAGCTCGGCTCGCGCTCGCCCGCCGGCACCGGAAGCAGCAGCGCGTAGAACCGAACCGTCGTGAACGCCGTCGGCTCGGGCAGTCCGAGCGCCGTCATCGCCGCCGAGGCGGCCTCGTGGCGCTCCCCGTTGACGCGGACCTCGGCCTGCATGGCGCCGGGGGTGCCGCCGTAGAAGACCTTGACGCCGTTGAAGAAGGGCGATTCCAGGTCGGCGGTGAACGAGTCCGCGATCCGGTGCAGCACGTTCGCCTCCAGCAGCGCGCTCTGAAGCCGCCGGTTCTCGTCGACGTCGTGCCCGAGACCGACCACGCCCGAGGTGATCAGGTGCCAGCCGGGCACGCCGTGCTCGTCCTCGGGGCCCGCGTGGTCGGCGAAGTGCCCCCGGCGGTCGAGGAGTTCGAGCAGGCAGACGCCTGCGGTCTGCACCCAGGTGTTCGCCGCGTCCTGCGGATCGGCGGACATCGACACCACGCAGTCCATGAAGCACGGCACGTCCGGTTGGAGACCGACGTCCGGCAGCGCGACGAGGTCGTAGTGGTGGCCGCCCCCGTGGTGCGGCGGGGCCACGGCCACGGCCCAACCCTGCGGGCTGATCATCGAGTTCCCCTTGAGCTGGGCGCCCTCCGTCACGCCGGGCACCAACTCTTCGAGCCCGGCCTTCACCAGGGCGAGGAACTCCAGGTCGGCCAGCCGGTTCGCCGGGGGCTCCGCTTTGCGCTTCATGCGCGGTATCCAGGACATCCGGGGATGGTACTGAGCCCGGCCGATCGATCGGCGCCCGGGATACCGGTGCGGCTGCTGCGAGGGCCGGTCCGGACGAACTGTCAGAACTCCGCCGGCAGGCCCTCCGCCACCAGTGCGACGGCCTGTTCGGCGGTGGCGACCTCGACGGTCCCGTGGCTCGACCGGCTGCTCCGGACCAGGAAGCCTCCGTCCGACAGCGGGTCGATGGCCCCGCCGACCGGTTGGAACGGGAAGTGCGGGACGGCGGAGAACCACAGCCGGTAGTGGCTGGTCACGGGCGTCAGTCGGCGCAGCCGGGGCTCGGCGAAGGCGGCCTCGAACATCGCCCGGTAGCCGAGGGGGTAGCGGTGCAGCGCCCGGGTGTCGAACCGGCCCAGATCCTGACGCCAGATCAGTTCCACTTCGTCGAGCGGCGCACGCTCGTGCGCGAACGCCCAGTCGTGGACGACCAGGAACGGCGCGACGTCCCGGACGCCGGCGAGGTCGGCCCCCGCCAGCCAGGCGGCCACCGCGTGAACCGCCTCCGCGAGGTCCTGGGCGTGGCCGTTGGCGAGCGTCACCCCGGCGCGCCGCACGGAGACGGCGGGACCCGCGTCGGGTACCCAGGTGCGGATCCAGGCCCGGTCGTCGGTGTCGACGTCCCGGAACTCGGCCCACGAGCGGCCGAGTTGCTCCGGTGCGGGCAGCCGCAGCCCGAGTTCGGCCGCGACCTGGTCGAGGCGCGCACCGAAGGCGGCAGCGGCGGCCTCCCGCTCGGCGGCTCCGGGATCGTCGGATGCGTTGGTCACACCGCAGTGTAGAAGGCAGGCGGGTCGGACGGGGCGTCAACTGCGGCAACCGACCCGGGATCCCTTCCGAAGGGCCCGACGTCGCTCGCTGCCCGGGCCCGCATGCCTCGCGTCACGTCGCTTGCTGCACTGTCCGCCCGTCGCCCGGCGGGAGTGGGCCCGGCTGGTCCCACCACCAGGGCAGGGCGGTGTGCGGCCAGTTCGGATCGGGGCGGAAGTCGCACCAGGTGCCGTCGAACGGGAAGGCGCCGGCCTCCGCGAGCGCGATCATCCGCTCGCCCTCGGCCCGGATGGCGGCGGCCCCCTCCTCGGTCCAGAAGAACGGGTGCCCGGTTCGCTCGGCGAACTCGTCCTCGTCCTTCCAGCGCCAACTGCGGTCGGGAGCCACCAGGATGTCCAGGGCCTGGTCGATGTGGTCGGTCCCGCCGTTCCACCGCCCCACCGGGGATTCGAGGTTGATGTACCAGCCGACGAACGAGCCGCCCGGATCGAAGGACCACCACACCGAGTGTGCGGCCTCGGGCGGGGTGAGGATGAGCGTGCCGTAGGGCTGCCAGGTGGACGGCACGGCCAGCGTCGGCAGACGCATCTCGTCGGCCAGCGGCAGCGACCGGGTGGACGCCCCGTCCAGGGTGACCCGCTGTACGGTCGCCGACCCGGCGCTCGCCCAGACGAGCAGGCCGCGGTCGTCGTCGGCCACGACCCGCCCGCACTGGAGCGACCCGATCCGGCCGTCCGGATAGAGCCCTCGGCGCACCACGGTCCGTCCGATCCCGATCCTCATTCCACGCAGCATAGGTGGTCGGCCTCCAAAGTCCTTCGATTCGAGGGGACTTCGGAGCCGGTTCTCCCCCGGTGCGCGGGACGCGGGCACGGTCGCGTCCAGCAGCGGCGTCACCGTGCGGTCAGCGCGCCACTGTGCGGGCGACGCGGAATCCCACGTCGTCGACCCGGAAGGTCGGGTGGCTGCGGCGTCGCACGGAGGCTCGGCAGCTCCAGTGCTCATCGAACCAGCCACCGCCACGCAGGACCCGGTAGCTGCCGTAGACCTCGGGGTCGTAGAGGTCCCAGCACCACTCCCACACATTGCCGAGCATGTCGTGGAAGCCCCAGGGATTGGGCTGCTTGCGGCGCACCTCGTGGATCCGGTCGTTCGAGTTGCCTCGGTACCAGGCGATCTCCTCAAGGGGGCCGTACCGCGGTCCCGTGGTACCGGCGCGGCAGGCGTACTCCCACTCGGCCTCTGTCGGCAACCGGTACCCGTCCGAGGAGGCATCCCACTCGACGGGCTCGCCGTCGGCCTGAACGCGGTAGGCGGGCGAGAAGCCGTCGCGCTCGGACAGCGCGTTGCAGAATCGGACGGCGTCCCACCAGGACGCACTCTCGACGGGTATCCGGTCCCCGTGGGCGGCGCTCGGACGCTGACCGGTGATCCGGGCGTACAGCGCCTGGGTGACCGGGGCCGCCGCGAGCCGGTAGGACGCAAGCTCGACTGCCCAGCTGCGCTGCGTCCGCCGATCCGACAGGACGACCTGGCCGGCGGGGACATCGATCATCTCGGGCTCTGCGCTCGTCTCCATGAATCGAGGACGCTACCGGAGTCTCCCGGACCGGCTGCGGCAGGCGGCGACCCGACGGTTCGTCATGTCCGCCGGAGACGCTGTGCTGCCGGACGTCAACTACGCCTGGGGGAGCGGCGTTTGCGGGTGCGGCCGATCGCCCAGCCGGTGAGGGGGGCGACCATCAGGGCGGCCGCCGCGGTGTCGACGCGGGAGGTCCAGCGTTCCCGGGAGGCGCTCGGGAGGGTGCCGAGCGCCGGGGCCACACGGCCGGCCGGGTCGGTGGTGACGGTGACGGTGGCGCCGACGCGGTAGGAGGAGCCGAGGTTGCCGTCGACGGTGGCGGTGATCGGGGGGCCTTCCAGGGCTTCCAGGGTGAGACGGGGGTAGGAGTTGTTGTTGGCGTCGAACTCCGTGGTGATCTTGGCTATTCGGGCGTGCTGCTCGATGCCGTGGTGTCGCAGGGCGCGGATGTCGAGCAGGTAGGTGTGGGCGACCAGCAGGACGACGGCGAGGGAGGCGACCGCGATCATCCAGCCCGTCGGGTCCTTCCGGGACGCCGGCCAGACGGCCAGGAGGATCGACAGGCCGGCGATCACCACGGCCGGCGTCGCGATCTGGGCGCTGAACCGGTAGGAGAAGGCGGCCAGTTCGCGTCCGGCGAGAACCACGGCGGCCCAGACCAGCGCCGCCAGGGCCACATTGCCGACCGCCCGCCCCACAGTGCGCATCGTCTCGCCCCTCCCCGGTCGCCGTAGGTGACGGGACCACCGTACGCGCCGCTCGGACAGCGGCCCGAAAGTTACAGGCGGGCGGACCGGAGCGCGGAGGCCCGGAACGCTCGTGAGGAGCGCAGGTCGGAGCGGGGGAAGGGGCGTCAATGCGGCGCGGTGCGAAGGGAGTCGGTGACGCGCGGAGTCTGCCGCCGGAGGCCTTCGGCGGCTACCATCGGCCGAACCCGCTGCGGGAGCGCTCCCACACTCCGGTTCCCGCAAAGGCCCCGGTCAGCCCGCCGCACCCGGCGGGCGGCCACCCCTCTCCCACCCGAGAGCACCCCGGAGGACACCGTGCACACCCCCGAGCGCCACCGGCGCAGCACCGTCCCACCGACCGCCGCCGAACCGGCCGCCAGGCCCGGCCGCCCCTCCGGCCGAGCCGCCGTGCTCGCGCTGGCCGCCACGGCGACCGCCCTCGGGCTGGTGGCCGGCGTGCAGGGCGGCGCCGACGCTGCCGTGCAGGGCAGCCTGCCCGCGGGCACCCAGTTCTACCGGGACCCGGCGTCCCAGGTCGTCAAGTGGGTGGCCGCCAACCCCGGCGACTCCCGCACCCCGGTGATCTCCAAGCGGATCGCCAGCCAGCCGCAGGCCATCTGGTTCAGCAACTACCGCCCCACCACCGTCACTTCCGACGTCCGTGCGGTGACGGCCGCCGCCGAGCAGGCCGGGCGGACCCCGGTGCTGGTCGCCTACGCCGTCCCCAACCGGGACTGCGGCGGCGCATCCGCCGGCGGGGCGCCGGACCTCGCCTCGTACGACGCCTGGGTCGGCAAGTTCGCGGCAGGGCTCGGCAGTTCACGCTCCATCGTGGTCCTCGAACCGGACTCGATCGCGCTCACCACCTGCCTCAACGCCCAGCAGCAGAGCGACCGTTTCGCCTCGCTGGCGCGCGCCGTCACCGCCATCCACGCCGCCAGCCCCGCCGCCAAGGTGTACCTGGACGGCGGACACTCCACCTGGAACTCCGCGAGCGAGCAGGCCAACCGGCTGCGCAGCGCCGGCGTGCTGAACGCGGACGGCTTCTTCAGCAACGTCTCGAACTTCAACACCACGGCGGGCGAGACCGCCTTCGCCCACAACGTGCTCTCCGCGCTCGGCAACCCCGGCAACCTGCACGCCGTCATCGACACCAGCCGCAACGGCAACGGCCCGGCCGGCAGCACCTGGTGCGACCCGTCCGGGCGCGCCATCGGCAACTACCCGACGGCGAGCACCGGGGACAGCGCGATCGACGCCTTCCTCTGGATCAAGCCCCCGGGCGAGGCGGACGGCTGCGCGGCCGCCGCCGGCACCTTCGTCCCCGACATCGCCTACCAACTGGCGGTGAACGCGGCCGACCCGACCAGCCCGCCGGCGTCCAGCCCGCCGCCGACCTCGCAGCCTCCGACGAGTCAGCCGCCGAGCGGTGGGACGTCGTGCTCGGTCGCGTACCGGGTGAACTCCTGGAGCGCGGGCTTCACCGCGGACATCACGGTGAAGAACACCGGCAACGCCACCATCGCCGGCTGGAAGCTCGGCTGGACGTTCCCGGGCGACCAGAAGGTCACCAGCGCCTGGAACGCCACCGTCGTACAGAGCGGGGCCGCCGTCACCGCCACCGACCTGGGCTACAACGGCACCCTGGCGGCCGGTGCGTCCACCGCGTTCGGGCTGCAGGCGACCTTCGGCAGCAGCAACACCGCCCCGAGTGCCTTCACCCTGAACGGAACCGCCTGCACCCTCTCCTGAACCCTGCCGGCCCCGCTGTCCCGGCCCGCCGTCCCGGCCCCGGGTCGGCGGGGCCCGGGCCTACGGGCGGAGTTGAACGGCCGTCACCATCACGTACCCGACCAGCAGCCCGAACAGGCACACGGCCGTCACGTAGCGCGGCGTGAACGGCAGCCCGGCGAGCGACGGGTACAGCAGCACCGCGCCGCCCGCCGCCAGGTCCGCCAGGTAGAGGCCGTCCGGCGGGACGATGCCCGTGCTGTGCGCGGCCCAGCCGGTGGCGATCAGGAACCCCGTCAACAGGGTGAACCCGGACAGCAGTCCCGAGCCGATCGCGCCCAGCGCGGGATGCGGGTCCGGCGGCGGCTCACCCTCCGGCGTCCGCGGGCGGACCCGGTGCGCCATCGCGAGCGCGCCGACGGCCAGCGTCATCGAGGCCAGTGCGCCGAGCAGCGGAGAGGGATTCATCGGCTCCTCCTGGAGAACGCGAGATGCTGCCCGGCCAGCGCGGCGAGCGCCGCCGGCAGCAGAACGGTGAGGACCAGCACGGTCGCCCACACCGACGGCTCGATCGCCGCCGGGGCGGACGGCCCGGCCGGTGGCGGTGGCGCGGCGACCGCCGTCGAGGGGGTGGGGGTGGGGTGCGACCGGACCGCCGGCGGGGGCGGGACCGCGGCGGGCGCGGTCGTCCGGTCGGCGGCGAACGGCGACTGACGGGACGTCGCAGGGTGCGGTGCGGGGGCGGCCGTCGTCGGAGTCGGGGTCGGCGTCGGGGCGGGATGCGACGAGGGAGCGGGGGCGGGTGTGGGAGTGGCGGCCGGGGTCGGGGTGGGTGACGAGCTGGGCGTGGGGACGGGGCTGGGCGTCGTGGGGCTCGGGTGCGGGCAGTGCCAGGGCGGCGGGTACGGGTGCACGTGTGGTGGCGGCGGCAGCGACGGCAGGTGCGGGAACGGCGGTGGGAACACGCCTGGGGCAGGGTCCATTGCCCGATCCTCCGGCCGCCGCCGCCCCGCCGACACGGCTCCCCGATCAAACCCCACGGGGCGGTGAAAGCCGTCAACCGTTCCGCCGCCCCGGCCGGAATGCCCGATCGATGACGATGCGTCAGTTCGAGCCGAGCCTGTCGGAGTCGGCAGGTCGGAGGGCGTCGAGGCGGGCCAGTTCCTCGGCCGAGAGCCGCAGCGCGCCTGCGGCCACGTTCTCCGCGAGGTGCTCCGGATCTCCGGTCCCCGGGATCACCAGCACGTGCGGCCCCTGCTGCAAGGTCCAGGCGAGGCGGACCTGGGCGACGGAGGCGCCGTGCGCACGGGCGACGGCGCGCACCGCGTCGTGGTCCTCGGCGGTCGGACCGGACTCGCGTCCGGCCCCGGCGATCGTGAAGAACGGGACGAAGGCGACGCCGAGTTCACCGCAGAGCCGCAGCAGCGCCCGGTCCTCGTCGGACGCGCCGAGACCGAAGGGGTTCTGCACGCAGACGACCGGCGCGACGCTCCGGGCCTCGGACAGCTGCTCGGCGGTGACGTTGGAGACGCCGAGATGGCGGATCAGCCCGGCCTCGCGCAGTTCGGCCAGAGCGCCGAAGTGCTCGCCGATCGAACCGGTCCGGCGGCTCGGCGGCACCCGCAGGTTCACCACGTCCAAGTGGTCGCGGCCGAGTTGACGGAGGTTCTCCTCGACCTGGCCGCGAAGCTGCGCCGGCGTGGCCCACCACCAGGCACCCGAAGGGTCCCGGCCCGGCCCGACCTTGGTGCTGATGACCAGCTCCTCCGGGTAGGGCGCCAGCGCCCGGTTGATCAACTCGTTGGCAGAACGGGTCGCCGAGAAGTAGTACGCGGCGGTGTCGACCTGGTTCACCCCGAGCTCGACCGCCCGCCGGAGCACCCCGATCGACCGGTCGCGGTCACGCGGCGCCCCGCCGTGGAACGGCGC
>NZ_BMRI01000031.1:63406-86822 GCF_014648555.1 Kitasatospora griseola | reverse complement strand
GGTGCCCGTCAGCCGCATCGCACCGAACCCGAGGCGGTTGACGGTCCGGTCGCCGAGACGCCAGGTGCCGGCGGCGGCAGCGGGTGCGGCGTTCGTCGGTGAGGTCATGGCAGGGGTCTCCCTTGGCAATTGGGTAGTGGTGGGGTGGGTGCCGGCGCGTTCGGAGTACTCGGTGCGGGCCGGTCCCGGGCATGAAAAAAGCCTCCTCGGCGGATCGGGATCCGCGCCGAGAAGGCTCAGGTGATGGTCGGGATTCTAGCAGGCGGGGGAGACGGAGCGGCGGGACGGCTGCGCGCTGCGGGTGCCCGGCCGTCCCGCCGGCTCGAACGACCTTCGCGGGAGGCCGGAGCGGCTGTCCCTCAGCGGAGTTCGGTGGTCCCCACGTGCTCCGGGAAAGCGGGGGCGCGGCACTGACGGGACGGCCCTGCGGTGTGTGCGCGTGGTCGTCCCGTCGACTCAGTGGCCTTCGTGGGCGGTCAAGGCTGCGGTCCCGTCCCGGAGTTCGAGGGCGTCGTCCGGAGCGGCGGAGCCCGAGCGCCGACCGGGAAGGACCGCCGCGGCCAGGGCGACGGCGGCGACGGCGAGGACCGGCCAGCCGGTGCCGAGGACCAGGGCGAGGACGGCGGGGCAGCAGATCAGGGCGGCCAGGCGGGGGAGTCCGTCGAGGATCCGGATCGCGGCGGCCGTGCAGGCCAGGTAGACGGAGAGGAAGAGCGCGGTCGGCACCGCCACCAGCTGATCCGTCGTCAGGACGCCCGAGCCGACGAGGGCGATCAGCGGGCCGCCGGTCAGTGCGGTGGTGGCCACCACCGCGTACGAGCCGCGGCGGCCGGGGGCGGGGGTGGGCGGGAGCAGGGCGTCGGTCAGCTCGGCGGCGCCGGTCAGGTAGGTGTTGGTGGCGGCGAGGGTGAGGACGAGGGCCGCGCCGACGGCGAGGACGCGGCCGCTGTCGCCGATCGCGGCGCGCATCAGGTCCGCGAGCGGGACGGCGCCGCCCGCGTCCGGGCCGAGGACGGCGACGGTGGCGGCAGCGAGGCCGAGGCAGAGCAGCGACGTCACGACGAAGGCGATCAGCACCACCAGGCGCAGCTGCCGGCGCGGGTCGCGCAGGCGGGTGGTGAGCGAGGCGGCGGCCTCCCAGCCGACGAAGGCGAACATCAGCGGCGGTGCGGCGCGCGCCACGCCGGCCCAGCCGTGCGGGAGGAACGGCGTCCAGTTGGCGGCGCGGGAGGACGGCGCGGAGCCGAGCATCGCGAACAGCACCAGCGCCACCAGGACGGCCACCAGCACCATTTGGAGTTTCACGCCGGTGCGCACGCCCACCAGTCGGACCGTCAGGACCAGGCCCAGCAGCACCAGGGCCGCCGGTACCGCGGTCGACTCACCCGCGCCGATCGCCGCCGCCGCGTAGCTGCCGCCGATCAGGCAGACCACCGGAGCGCCCGCCACCACGCCCGCCAGGAAGCACCAGGCGGCGGCCCGTCCGGCCCGTTCGCCGAGGCCGGCAGCGGTGTAGCCGGCGACGCCGCCGGCCGAGCCGACGCGGGTGCCCAGCGCGCAGAACACGACGGCTATCAGCCCCGACAGTACCAGCAGGGCCAGCCACACCAGCAGGGAGGCGGGTCCGGCGGCGCGGGCCGCCAGCCCCGGGAGCAGCAGCAGGCTGGGGCCCAGCAAGGCCCCGATGTACAGTGCGGACGCCCCGGCGGTGGACAGCGGGGGACGGCCTTCGGCGATCTTCTCGGACATGTGCCGATTGTGGCCCCGAACGTGCGGCACGCGATGGCGAATTTCGCCGTGCGGGGCGCGTGAAACGGCAGAATCGACCGCCTGTCGGCCGCTAGGGTGCACGGCATGCCGAGCCAGCAGTACGACCGCATCGACCGTGCCATCCTGGAGCACCTGCAGCGGCACGGCCGCACCGCCAACGTCGATCTCGCCGAGGCCGTCCGGCTCTCGCCGTCCTCCGCGCTGCGCCGTACCAAGGCGTTGGAGGCGGACGGGGTGATCGCCGGGTACCGGGCCGAACTCGACCGGGAGCGCGTCGGGTTGGGCCTGACGGTGTTCGTCTCGCTGCGGGTCGAGCAGCACTCCCGGGAGACCTCGCGGCAGATCGAGCAGCGGCTGACCGAGATCCCCGCAGTGGTGGCCTGTCACGTGGTCTCGGGCGAGGCCGACTTCCTGGTGGAGATCGCGGTGCCGGACCTCGCGACCTACGAACTGGTGCTGCTGGACGAGATCCTGGCGATCGGTCCGGTCCGGGACGCCCGCTCCACCTTCGCGATCCGCACCATCCGCTCCCGGGGCCCGCTCCCGCTCGACCGCTGGCCGGCCGCCCGCGGCCGCTGAGCGGGGCGCGGGCCGGGCGGTCGCCGAGCGGGAGCGGGCCGGGATCGCGGTATCGCTGCCCGCTTGATGATGAACCTTCACATTGCGGGCCGGGATGGTCACCGGACGGCAATGCAATCTTCACGACGGATTGTCTACCCGCATAGACCCCCGGGCTGACACGCTGTGCCGGGTCCAAATTCCCTGCCCCGCCGCCCAGTCCAGGAGCTTCCCGTCGTGACGAATCGTTTCCTCCGCCGCTTCGCCACCCTCGCCGCCACCGCGGCCCTCGCCGCCGGAGCCGTCACGGCGAGCACCGGCACCGCCGAAGCCGCGCTGCCCACCCCGGTCTCCGCCGCCACCGCCCGCGGCTACCTGGCCCAACTCACCGTCAAGACCGAGGACCGCACCGGCTACAGCCGCGACCTCTTCCCCACCTGGATCACCATCTCGGGCACCTGCAACACCCGGGAGACCGTCCTCAAGCGCGACGGCTCCAACGTCGTCACCGACGCGAGCTGCGCCGCCACCTCCGGTACCTGGGTCTCCGCGTACGACGGCGTCACCATCACCTCCGCCTCCGGGCTGGACATAGACCACATAATCCCGCTCGCCGAAGCCTGGGACTCCGGCGCCTCCGCCTGGACCACCGCCCAGCGCCAGGCCTTCGCCAACGACGTCACCCGGCCCCAGCTGCTCGCCGTCAGCGCCAGCACCAACCGCTCCAAGGGCGACAAGGACCCGGCCGAGTGGCTGCCGCCCGTCACCGGCTACCGCTGCACCTATGTCCGCGCCTGGGTGCAGGTGAAGTACTACTACAGCCTCTCCGTCGACGCCGCCGAGAAGGCGGCCCTGACCAACGTCCTGGCGGGCTGCTGACCGATCGTCGGCGGCCGTGGCGTCGGCGCTGGCCGCCGAGGCCGCGGCCGACCGTGGCATCTCCGCTGTGACAGGTCGTCGGAAGCCCGGCCGCGGAGGTCGCCGTCCCGGTCGGGCTGGTGCGTCGGCTGCTCGGCGCGCAGCACCCCGATCCGGCGGACCTGCCGATCTAGGCGCCGACCAACGGGTGGGACAGCCTGGTGAGCCGACTCGGCGAGGAGCATCTCGTCCGGTTGCCGCGACGTGCCGTGGCCGCCGGGCTCGTCGCGCACGAGCAGCACCGGCTGCCGGAGTCGGCCGGTCGGCTGCCCCTGCCGGTGTCGGCACCGGTGCGGATCGGGCGGCCGACGAGGGAGCATCCGTGGCCGTGGGGCGTCGTGCCGTTCCTCCCGGCCGGATCGCGGCGCTCGCGGCGCTCTCGGAGCTCGCTGACCCGGGCGCGGACGCGACCGGGCTCGGCGAGTTCCTCGCCGCACTGCATACCCCGGCTCCTGTCGAGGCGCCCGTCAACCCGTACCGCGGGGTCCCGGTCGACCGCGGCCGGATCGGCGCCGTGATCGGCTTCGGCGACCTCACCGGCGGCGACCCCGCCACCGACCTGTCCGTGGCCTGGACGCTGTTCACGGCAGACACCTGACGATGCGACTGCCGCCGAACGTCCCCGACCAGCGTCTGGCCGCGGCTGCCCGCCGCCACCGGATGGCGCCCCGGTCACTGTCCCGGCACTCGCTGGTCCCGGACTCCGGCCACCACGGCCTCGTTCTCGGGTACGGCAGCACCCCCGAACCTGCGCCGAATCGCCGCTCTGGTCAGGGAGTTGGACCG
This sequence comes from Kitasatospora griseola, assembly GCF_014648555.1. Lineage (GTDB taxonomy): Bacteria > Actinomycetota > Actinomycetes > Streptomycetales > Streptomycetaceae > Kitasatospora > Kitasatospora griseola. The sequence continues at coordinate 82,790 of NZ_BMRI01000031.1, read as the reverse complement.
ACCTGCGGCCCGGGCAGCGGCAGGTCGCCCTGCTCGTGGATCAGCGAGGGTGGCAACGGCCGCGGGCTCAGCGGCAGTTCGAACAGGGCCCCGCTGCGGCTGGTGGGGACGGCGCGCACGAACTGCCAGCCGTGGGCGCGGTAGTAGGCGTGCAGGGCCGTGTTGTCGCTCCAGACGTTCACCCGCAGCACCTGCGCGCCCGCCCGGGCGGCCCGCCAGCGCGCCCAGTCGTTCAGCCGGCCGCCGATGCCCCGCCCCGCGTACCGGCGGTCGACCGCGAAGGCGCTCAAGTAGGCAGCGGGGAAGGTCAGTTCCTCCGCCGTCCAGAGCCGCGCGCTGCCCACCGGCCGGATCGTGAGCGCCGCGACCACCTCGCCGGCGGGCTCCAGCATCGCCACTGCCGTCGCGCCCCGGGCGATCCGGGCCAGGCCGCGCCGGGCGTTGTACGGGTCCGACCACTGCCGCGAGCCGTGCGTGCGGGCGATCCAGTCGGCGGCGGCGCTGCGCAGCTCGGCCAGCCGCCCCAGATCGGCCGCGAGCGCCGGGCGGACGTACAGCGGAAAGGGCGGCGTCAGCACGGCACGGAAGCCGTGAGCAGTTCGAGGGCGAAGCCCGCGTGCAGGGCCTCGACGAGCCGCTGTCCGTGCGGGGTCAGCCCGGTGCCGTCAGGGGCGGTCAGCGAGTAGCGGGCGACGATCCGGGCGATCGCCACACCGGGCTGCAACACCAGGCCGGGGGAAGGGAGTTGGAGGAGAACGCAGTCGTCGGGTCCGCACTCCAGCAGGCCGAATCCGTCGCCGCAGCGCCGCAACGCCCCGTCCTTGAGCCGGTGCAGGCCGCCGGTCGGCGCGGCGGCCACCCGTACCGGGCCGCCGGTGTGCCGCACCACCAACTGGCAGCCGTCGGACGGGTCCTGACTCGGCTCGCCGCCGGTGGTGCGGCCGTGGCGCTCCAGTACGTGGCGCAGCGCGGAGGGCAGGGCGTGCTGGGCGAGTTCGAGCTCACCGAGCAGCCAGGTCGAGCCCTGCATACGGGAGTTGACTTCGAGGAGCAGCGCGTCGTCCGTCCCGTCCAGCACGAAGTCGGTGCCGAACAGGCCCCGGTAGCCGAGGCCGGCGAGCGCGGCGCCGACCCGCCGGGTCTGCTCGGCGGCCCGGGCCAGCGCGCGGGCGGGCAGCAGGGCGGGGGCGGCGAAGTCGCAGCCCGAGTAGGCGCCGAAGGCCGCGCCGACGCCCTCGACCCGGGTCAGCTGGACGGAGGGGCGCATGACCCGGACCGTGCCGTCCGCCGAGACCAGGGCGTGCACGTTGACCGGGGCGCCATCGACGTACTCGCTCACCAGCCACGGCCCGGCCGCGGCGCCGATCCGGAGCAGGTCGGCCTCCTCGGTGACCAGATGGGTGCCCTTCCCTCCGGAGCCGCGCGGGGTCTGCACGACGTAGGTGTCGCCGAAGCGACGGCGCAACTGCCGGTGGTCGAGGGCGTCGACCACCGCGTCGGGCGGCGTCCGCACCCCCAGCGACCGCAGCCACGCCCGCTGCGCGGTCTTGTCCCGCAGGGCCGACAGCGGCGCCGACGGGGCCGGCTCCACCAGCCGGGCGCCGAGCTCTGCGAGGGGCGTGCGCCAGTGCGGCTGCAGCGCCTGGTACGAGAGCAGCGCCAACTCCCGCCGCAGCCGCGGCCGCCCGCCGGTCCGGGCGAGCTCGCGCAGCACCTGGTCGACCCCGGCTCCCGTGGCGGTGTGGTCGCGCAGGCCGGTGGCCGCCTCCAAGGCGTGGAACTCGGCGTCGAACTCGTCCGCCCAACCGGCGTCCGGGGACTCCACGCTGAGCACGGTGGACAGGCAGCCGGTGCGCAGCAGCGGTAGCACGAGCAGGGGGCGGGGGCAGATCGAGAGCCCGGGGATCGCCCGCAACCGGTCGATCGCTTCGTCACAGGATGTGATCACCAGGTGATTATGGGAGCCTCCGGAGGGCTCGCCGTCGTGCCGGTGCGCTGCCTCGCTGGTGCGGGGCGCGCGGTGCGCGCGGACCTCACCCGAACGAAGGAGCGTGCCGAGTTGACGGTGCCGCAGTACGGCCTCGGACCGGGGTGTCAGCAGAAGGCCGCCGGGTCCTGGAGCCAGATCCGGAGGAGCTTGTGGGCCATCACGACGATCAGCGCCCAGAGCAGGAAGCGCCAGCGGGAGCGGCCGTGGCTCGCCGCCAGCCGGCCGGCGAGGACCGTCAGGGCGAAGGCGGGGACGGTGATCAACAGGCGGAAGAGGAGAAGGAACGCGTCGCCCTGGGTGGGCTGGTCGGTCGGGATGCAGGGGGACGGGTAGCGGAGCGTCAGCAGGACGAGTTCCCAACCGGCCCACCACGCGAGCGGAAGGCAGGCGAGCAGCCACCAGCAGCCGGGGCGGGAGTGCCCAGGAGCCGCGGCGGGCTCCGGCCCGGCCCAGATGTCGTCGTTGTTCCAGGCCATCGGCCCTGCCCCCCATGCGCACGGCGCCTGGATGGTTCGCAGGCGACCCGATCGTCTTGGCGATATCGTGGTGAAAGGTTGACGAATAGTCAACCCGGGCTCTGGACAAGCCATTACCGGTGAGTAAATCTCGTCTGATGTGACCGAACCCACCGCCACCGCGCCCACCGCCCGCCCCGCGCGCCGCCAGGTCATCCAGGCGGCCGCCCTCACCGCCGGCGCCCTCGCCCTGCCGCTCGCCGCCACCGTCGGCAGCGCGGCCGCCACCGGCGGGGCCCAGTTCCTGCACGGCGTCGCCTCCGGCGACCCGCTGCCCGACGGCATCCTGCTGTGGACCCGGGTCACCCCCGGCGCCACCGCCGTGCCCGGCTCCGGACTCGGGCCCGACACCGCCGTCCAGTGGCAGCTCGCCACCGACCGCGCCTTCACCGCCGTCGTCGCGAGCGGCACCGTCACCACCACCGCCGCCACCGACCACACCGTCAAGGCCGACGTCCGCGGCCTGCGCCCCGACACCGCCTACTGGTACCGCTTCCTGGCCGGCGACGCCGTCTCGCCCGTCGGCCGCACCCGCACCGCCCCCGCCACCGACGCCGCCGTCGACCGACTGCGCCTGGGCGTCGCGTCCTGCGCCAACTGGGAGGCCGGCTACTTCTCCGCCTACCGCCACCTGGCCGCCCGGGGCGACCTGGACGTCTTCCTGTTCCTCGGCGACTACATCTACGAGTACGCCTCCGGCACGTACGGCACCCGCGGCACCGTGGTGCGCCCGCACGCCCCTGCCAACGAGATCATCACGCTCGCCGACTACCGCACCCGGCACGGCCGTTACAAGACCGACCAGGACCTGCAGGCGCTGCACGCCGCCGTCCCCACCATCGCCATCTGGGACGACCACGAGTTCGCCAACGACGCCTGGTCGGGCGGCGCCGAGAACCACACCCCCGGCGCCGAGGGCGACTGGAGCGCCCGGGTCGCCGCCGCCAAGCAGGCCTACTTCGAGTGGATGCCGGTCCGCCCGTCGATCGCCGGCACCACCTACCGGCGGCTGCGCTACGGCAAGCTCGCCGACCTGCACCTGCTCGACCTGCGCTCGTTCCGCTCGCAGCAGGCCGGCATCGGCGACGGCGACGTCGACTCCGCCGACCGCAGCATCACCGGCCGGGCCCAACTCGACTGGCTGAAGGCCGGGTTGGCCGCCTCTGACACCACCTGGCGGCTGGTCGGCAACGAGGTGATGATCTCGCCGGTCGCCTTCCTGTCGCTGCCGGACTACCTGCTGCGCCCGCTCGCCCAACTGCTCGGCCTGCCCGGAGAAGGACTGGCCGTCAACACCGACCAGTGGGACGGCTACACCCACGACCGGCGCGAACTGCTCGGCCACCTGAAGGACCACCACATCACCAACACGGTGTTCCTCACCGGCGACATCCACTCCGCCTGGGCCTGCGACGTGCCCTTCGAGGCCGCCACCTACCCGGCGTCCGGCAGCGCCGCCACCGAGTTCGTGGTCACCTCCGTCAGCTCCGACAACATCGACGACATCCTCAAGGTCGCCCCGCACACGCTCTCCCTGGTGGCCGTCGCCGCGATCCAGTCCGCGAATCGGCACGTCAAGTGGACCGACCTGGACTCGCACGGCTACGGCGTCCTCGACATCACCGCCGAACGGGCGCAGATGGACTACTACGTCCTCTCCGACCGCACCAAGCCCGACGCCACTGCCAAGTGGGCCCGCTCGTACCGCACCCGCAGCGGCACCCAGCAGATCGAGCGCGTCAACGCCCCGGTGAACTGACCGGCGCGCGGCACGGCCGGGGCCGGCGGATCTCTCTCCGGGCCCCGGCCGTGTTGCCGGCGGATTGCTTCCGGCCCGGGCCGGGGTTTGCCGGCGGCTCTCCTTCCGGGCCCCGGCCGTGTTGCCGACGGGCAGTCAGCGGCGGGTGGTGGTGCGGTTGAACAGTCGGCGCGACCAGACGTAGCCGACTGTGCCGATCCCCGCGCACCAGGCCAGCGACACCCAGCCGCCGGAGCCGACCGGCGTCCCGGACAGCAGGCCGCGCAGGGTCTCGATCATCGGAGTGAACGGCTGGTACTCGGCGAACAGGCGCAGCCCCGGCGCCATCGAGTCGGCCGGCACGAACGCCGAGCCCAGGAACGGCAGGAACTGAACGAGCAGCGGCTTGTTGCCGGCCGACTCCACGGTCTTCGAGATCAGCCCGAGTGCCACCGACAGCCAGGTCACGGCCACCGCGATCGCGAGCAGCAGCCCGAACGCCGCCGCCCACGCCGCCGCGCCCGCGTGCGGCCGGAAGCCGACCGCCAGGGCCACCGCGACCACCAGCACCAGCCCGACCAGGGTCTGGACGACACTGCCGATCACATGGCCGGTCATGAACGAGGACCGGACGATGTTCATCGTGCGGAAGCGGTTGATGATGCCGCCGGTCATGTCGGAGCAGATCGCCACCGAGGTGGACATCGAACCGCCCGCCACACCCATCACCAGGATGCCGGGCGTCAGGTAGGCCAGGTACGCGTCGCGCCCGCCGCCGGGGCCGGAGCCGAGGCTCGCACCGATCGAGTCGCCGAAGGCGAAGACGAACAGCAGCAGCATCAGGATCGGCGTCATCGCCTGACTGAACGTCAGCGCCGGGTAGCGGGCCGCGTGTTTGAGGTTGCGGCGCAGCATGGTCATCGAGTCGTGCGCGGCCAGGGCGAGGGTGCTGCTCATCGCGGGGTCTCCTCGGCGGCAGGTCGGTGGGAACCGTGCGGGGTGTCGGTGCCGGTGCCGGTGCCCGTGCCAATGCCAGTGCCGGCGCCGACGCCGGTGTCAGCGCCGGTCAGGGCGAAGAAGACGTCGTCGAGGTCCGGGGTGTGCACGGAGAAGTCGGCGGCGGGGACGCCGGCCGCGTCCAGTCGGTCGATCACGCTGCGCAGGGCGTCCAGACCTGCGTCGCCGGCGATGCGCAGGGCGAGGTTCTCCGCGTCCCGGCTCGCGCCGGGGAAGGCGGCGCAGGCGCGTGCGAACCCGGCCGGGTCGGCGAGGCGCAGGCGGACGTGGCTGCCGGGGATGCGCGCCTTCAGCTCGTCGGCGGTGCCCTCGGCGACGATCCGGCCGCCGTCCAGGACGGCGATCCGGTCGGCGAGTTGGTCGGCCTCCTCCAGGTACTGGGTGGTCAGGAAGACCGTGGTGCCGCCCGCTACCAGGCCGCGCACGGTGTCCCACATGGTGCGGCGGCTGCGCGGGTCGAGGCCCGTGGTGGGTTCGTCCAGGAAGATCACCTGCGGGTCGCCGACCAGCGTCATGGCCAGGTCGAGCCGGCGGCGCATCCCACCGGAGAAGGTCGCGGCGCGCCGGCCGGCCGCCTCCGCGATGTCGAACCGCTCCAGTAACTCCCGTACCCGGGCGCGCCCTTGTTGGCGCGGCAGACGCAGCAGGTCGGCCATCAGGAGGAGGTTCTCCTCGGCCGTGAGCAGGTCGTCCAGGGCGGCGAACTGCCCGGTGACCCCGATCGCCGACCGCACCCCGTCGGGGTCGGTCAGTAGGTCGTGGCCGGCGATCTGCGCCTGGCCGCCGTCGGCGCCCACCAGGGTGGAGAGGATCTCCACGGTGGTGGTCTTGCCCGCGCCGTTCGGTCCGAGCAGCGCGAACACCGTCCCGGCGGGGATGGTGAGGTCGATGCCGTCGAGGACGGTCCGGTCGCCGTACGACTTGCGCAGGCCGATCGCGGTGACGGCGGGGGCGCCTAACATGTTCCTATTTCTGGATGTGGGCATGACAGATGGAGGCATGTGCCCTCCCGATTGAGTGGCGTGAACGGGTGTGCGTGAAACCGAAACCGAATGAGCGTCAGTCGTGGGCGCGACGAATGTCGATGTTGCCGTAGCGGGTGCGGGCCCGGATCTCGACGGTCTCCTCGTGCTGCTCCGGGGCGTCCGCGGCGGAGAGCGAGTTGCGGACCTGGCCGCGCTGCGCGCCGACCTCCAGCCAGGCCGCCGTGCCGGCCCGGACGCCGACCTCGATCGCGCCGAAGCCGGTCTCCAACTGCACGCTGCCGCGCGCGACTTCCCCCACCAGCAGGGTGCCGCGGGCCGTACTGGCGCGCAGCGAGGCCGCGGCCCGTTCGACGGTGATGTCGCCGTTGGCGCCACTCACCTGCAGGTCGTCGGCGGCGAGCGCGACAGTGGTGCTGCCGTACGAGTTCTTCACCACCGCCGGGCCGTCCAGCAGCCCCACCCGGACGCTGCCCGAACTGGTGGTGATCTCCGCCGGGCCGTGCACCTGGTCGACGGCGATCGACCCGTGTGCCGCCGTGACCCGCAACGGCCCGGTGCTGTCCAGCCGGACGTCGCCGGACGTGGTCTTCACCTGCACCTCGCCCAGCCGGCCCTCACCCAGCACCTGCGTCCACGCGCCGCCGGCCTCCAGTCGCGAACCGGCCGGAAGTTCGACCGAGACGTCCACCGTGCCGGTCCGCCCCAGCAGATGGCGCTGCTTGGGCGTGCGGACGGTCAGCACGCCGCCGGCGAAGCCGATCTCGGTCTGCTCGGCGGCCCGCACGTCCGCCTCGCGATCGGGGTCGCGCGGCCGGGCCACCACCACGGTGTCGGCGCGGTCGGTCGCGATGACGTGCACCGAGCCCGCGGACACCTGGGCGTTCAGCGAGATCGGCTCGGGAGTGTCGAAAGAAGGCATGGCGATACCGTCCTCACGGGTCGTCAGAGGAGCCGGGGATTTCGAGGCTTTCAGGGCTTGATCATGGGGGTGGTGCAGGGCTCAGCGGACCCAGCCCGTGAAGCTCTGGCCGAACGCCTGCGAGCGCTCCACCGGCCCACGCGCCCGGCCCCCGCCCTCGACGGCGGACGCCACAGCCCGCACCAGCCAGGCATTGACCGACAGCCCTTCACGGGCAGCCGCCTCCTCGGCCCGCGCCTTCAACTGGGCGGGCAGCCGCAGATTGATCCGGGCCGTCCCCCCGTCGTCCTCGGCGCCGGACGGATCGGCCGGTGGCAGGGGAGCAGGCGGGAGGCCGGCGGGCCCGGCCGGGGCGCTCTCGGCGAGCGGCGCAGTGACCACGAAGTCCGGGTCCAGACCCCGCAGTCGCACATCGACCGACCCCGGGGCGAGCTCGCGCGTGACCTCGGCCATCGCATCCGACAGCACATTGAGCATGGCCAGCCGCATTGCCGACTCCAACGGTGCCGTCAACCGATCGGCCAACGCCCGAGCATCGGCCCCTCCGGCCTCGGCGGCCACGGCCAACTCTTGCCGGAGGTTGTCGACATACGGGGTGAGGTCCATGGCCCCATCGTGGCACCAATGTGATGCCACATCAACTCCTTTGACGGTAGTGGATGGTGGCTTGATGGTGAGGTGCGGGATGACCTGCGGGGATGGCTCGCCGAACGGCGGGCGGGGCTGCGGTTCGAGGCGGTGCCACACGGTGCCACACGGCGCCATGTGGTGCCATGCGGTGCCATGTGGTGCCGCCGTTGACGGATGCGGACACCTGTGGTGCGGGCTTCGGCGCTGCGGTTACAGCTCCGCCGCCCGCATGGTGTGGCGTTCGTGTGCCGATCGCCCTGTCCGGCTGTTCGGGCCAGGCCGTCACCTCGGCGGCCCACAGGTGAGTTGTCGTACGAGTGGCTGCTGATGGAGCGCCAGAGCCTCCTCGACGCGGCCCAGGACGACGAGTTGCTCGGCCAGGGTGTCGAGGTTCTCGCTCTCGTGCGGGCGGAGGGCGGCGACGGCCTCCTCGGTGCGGCCGGCCGCAGTGAGGAGTTGTGCGAGGTCGGAGGCCGCGTACGAGGTGGCGCCTTCGGGGTGGGAGCGGGCCTGCGCGATGGCCGCGTCGACTCCGAGGTGGGCGGCGAGCAGCGGCAGCCGGAGCCGGTACAGGTCCCACGCCTCCTCGCCGTTGCGCAGCGTGGCGAGGGCGTCGAGGTGGGCGAGGCCGTCGGCGGGGCGGCCCTGGGCGAGGTACTGGTCGGCGAGGGCGTGGAGGATCCAGTCGCCCCCGGGGTGGGCGTCGGCCCGGGCGCGGAGTGTGTCGATCGCCTCCTCGCCCCGGCCGTGGCGGGCCAGGAGTCGGGCGAGTCCGAATGCCGAGTGCGCCTGCCCGCTGTGCTGTCGGTACACCGCGATCGCGCCGTGGACGTCCCCGCGCTCCTCCAGCAGCTGCGCCAACCGCTCCGCGGCGGCGTCCCGTCCGTCACCCGCCGCGTAGGTGTGCAGCTCGTCGATGCGGTCGTGCCGGGCCAACAGCTCGGCCAACTGGTCATGGCCGTCGGACGAGGCGAAGCGCCGACGCGCGAGCAGGGCGATCGCTTCGTCCACGCGGCCCTGTCGCTCCCGGATCGTGGCGAGCAGGCCGAGTGCGGTGTCGGTGTCGAAACCGTTGCAGCACCACGGGAAGTCCGAGCACCGGTGGGTGTCGACCCGGGCGGTGAGCAGTTCGGCGGCTTCCTCGTCGCGGTCGGCGACGTGGGCGACGTCGACCAGGGCGTCGGCGATGGACGACTTGCCGACGTGCGGCAGCAGCAGGTCGAACGCCTCTGCGGCTCGGCCGTGGCGGGCCAGTAGACGGGCGTAGTACTCCAGTGCGTTCGGGTGTCCGAGGGCCATGCGGGCCCGGACGGTCACGATCGCCGCGTCGATCCGTCCCCAGTCCTCCAGCAGTTCGGCCAGCGCCACGACCGCCGTCCACCGGCCCGTCGCGGCGTGCGGGGTGAGGACCTCGACCGCCTCGGCCAAGCAGCCCCGTTCGGCGAGCAGCCGGGCCCACGCCTGCGCGCTGAACCACTCGCCGCGCCCCGCGCGGTCCGCCACCACGGCGGCATGACCGTGCGCCAGCAGGCGGGAGACCAGTTCCGGCGGGATGCAGCGGGAGACCGTCCGGACCTGATGCTCAAGATCATTGGCGTTCACGGCCCGCACCGTAGTGCCGGTCACCGACACCGCGCCGGTCGTGCTGCCCGGGGTGGTGCTGATGGTGCGTCAGGGCATCGATCGGACCGGCGGGTAGCATCGCGGCAGCAACCGCCGACGGGGGAGGACCGCCGCCATGACCGAGGAACGCCGCACCCGTTGGTGGCAGCGTCGGGCCGCCGCGGAGCCCGTCGGGGAGTCCGGGTTCGATGTGGTGCGGCGCGGATACGACCGGCAGCAGGTGGACGCGCATCTCGCGTTGCCGCCCGGGCAGCGGCCGCGGCCGGCCGCGTTCGACATCGTTCGGTTCGGCTATGAGCGCAGGCAGGTCGACGAGGCGTTGCGCGAGCTGGGCTGAACGTTCTTGCAGGGCTCCCGGGTCGAGGTGCCGCCGAAAATCCTTTGCGGTCGAACCAGTTGGCGTGCGATCTTGTGCGCGTCGTCGAAGGAGGGTGCCCATTGGAGCTCTTCGCGTGCGCGCACTGTGCGAGCGCACTCACCCGGCCGGTCAGCCGAGTCCGGTTTCCGCCGTACGCCCATCACCAGATCGGCAACGGTGTGCAGTTGCCGGCCCTGTTGGACCTCGGGAACTACGCGGTCGACCCGGATCCGTTCGGCCCGCCCTGGCGGCCGTGGGACGAGTTGACCGAGGACGAGGCGGAGGCTCGCGGCTACTACGCCCCCGTTCACCACTGGGTGTCCGACGGCGCGGCCGAGCGGATCCTGCTGGCGCCCGGCGACGACATCGGCACCGCGCTGATACTCGATCGCGCCGACGGCTCCTGCTGCGGCCTCACCGCCCATGGCGGTCCCAACCTGGCCTGCGCCCGGTGCGGGCACCCCGTCGGCGCTCGCGTGGACGACTGCTCGCTCTGGCAGGCCATCTGGCTGGAGCCCGATGCGGTCCGCGCGGTCCCCGCCGGCCCCGAGCCGCCCGTCGCGGAGTGGACGGACGTGGTCCACGAGCGTTTCGCCGTTCCCCCGGTCGATGCGGACGGCTGCTGGAACCACCGGTGCGGGCAGGAGATCTGCGTGACTGTCGTCGACCTGATAATCGCCGCCGACGGCGCGCCCGTCGTGTTCGACGACGAGGAGGCCGCCACCGTGTTCGGCCGAGCCCTGAGCCACTACGTGATCGGCGCCGAGGGGCCCGCGAAGCACTGCGCGCTGTACGGCCCCGGCCGTCCGCCGGCGGCCCGGCACCCCGCGTTGGCCCTCGTCCCGCGGCATCCGCAGACCGGCCGCCCCTGGCCCACCCCGCCCGGCGTCACCGGCGTTCCGCTCGACGTCGAGGTCTGGCGGTGCCTCGCCTTCCCCCGCACCCGCTCCGTCGTCCGCGTCCCGGGCCGGCTGCGCGCCGAGATCGACCGCGACGATCCGCCCTCATCACGCCGGCGCGGCGCAGTGTGGTTCGACTCCTGGCTGATCCGCGACCTGCTGGCCCGTCACCCCGCCGTCCGCCGCCCGGCCGTGCGGGCCGCCCACCGGGTCGGCGATGAATTCTGGTGGTACTGACGGGGCGCCGGGGCGAGTGACGGGCGGGTGTTCTTTCGGACAACGGGACCGCGAGGCCGGCCGAAGGTTCGTCAACCCAGGCGCGTGAACGATCCGGTTCGAGTCCCCCGAACTGCCGAGCCACTGGACGCACCGGCCGTGGAGATCTCCTTCGAGGCGACCTGTCCGGTCCCGGCGTAGGGCTGCGAGAGGCATCGCATCGCGTCCTCGCAGGAGGTGGCCGCGTGCGCCGGGGAGGCGCCCGTGAAGGCGCCGGCGGCGAGGACGAGTGCGGCGGCGAACGACTCGATCCGGCGGGTCAGGCGGTGGAGCTTCATGGTGCGTGGGACCTTTCGAACAGCACTGCGGGAGGGGCAGCCCGTACCGTGCGAGCGCTCGCCTCGGCCGGCCAGTGGCGGCGGCGGTCACGGTGGTTCGGGTACCGGCACGATGATGGCGGCCCGACGCGGCCCCGATCGATGCGAGAGTGCTGCGGCTCGGCCGATCGGGTGGTACGTACTACCGCGTCCCGGCGCGCACCCGCCCGAACTGCGCCACCGCGCGCGCCGCGAGCGGGTGCGGAGCCCGGGGTTTCAGGTCCCCGTTGCGGCCGGAGGTCAGATCCGGACCGCGCGGACCCGGTCGGCCGCCAGGTGCAGTTCGTACGGCAGGCAGCAGTCCGAGCAGAGCGTGGCCACCAGGGTGCCGCAGGCGCACAGTTGGTTCATTCCGCCGTCCGGCGTCGCCCCGCAGCAGGCCCCCGAGGCGTGGCGCACTTCCAGACCGAAGGCGTCGTCGGGATTGAGGACGATGCTGCCCTGCGGGCCTCGCGGGATCAGCGGCTGCCCGTTGGCGCCGCGCACACGTTCGCGGGGCACGACCCCCGCACCGGTCGCCATGGGCGGGCCGCACGGCCCGGTCTCGACCGCGAAGCAGCCCGTCGGCACCGTCGCCGGTGACGGTCCCGGTGTCTCGGCCTCCCACCACGCGTAGAACGGCGGCAGGGGGACGGTCGGCAACTGCCGCAGCGCCCCGGTCAGGGCGGCGTCACAGGTGGCGCACCGGAAGACGGTCAGTCCGGTGTCGGCGGACGGGTCGAGCTGTTCGTGCATGTGTCGACCGTATCGAGCCGGACGGGCCGTCACCCGGGCGGGTGGGAAAGGGGCCGCCGCGAGGCGTAGGTTCGGGGGCGGTGATCCACAACTGACGGGTGGTGGTTGAAGGATGGGCGAGGCGCATCCGCTGCTGGGGTACTTCCTGGACGCGGCCGAGGGCAGGTTTCCGCCGGTGGACGGCGGGGTGACGGTGCTGCCGCCGCTCAGGGGCGGACTGGAGGGGTCGGTGGCGTTCACCGGGCACGCGGTGGTGGCGACGGCGCGGTCGGCGGCCGAGGTGAAGGCGCAGGGGCCGGACGGATTCGGGGAGTCGATGGGGCCCGACTTCCTGCGGTACCTGGCGGGGCCCGGCGGCTGGATCGGCTGCATCGACGCGACGCTGGTCGCCCGCGGCCGGGGCGGCCCCGCCCAACTGGGGCCGCTGGACGGCGCGGACGGCCACCCGCGGGTGCAGCACGCCCGGGAGGTGCGCACGGACGTGGGCGTGTACGGGGACGGGCGCGGGCTGGTGACGCTCGCTCAAGGGCTGGCCGGGCGGCGGGAGTTGAGCATCGAGCTGCACCGGCCGGACGACCCCGGGCCGGGCCGCGGGCGCTCGCTGATCGCCGACGCGCTCACCCTCGTCCCGGACGGCGAACCGGTGTTCGCCGCCGTTTCGCCCGGCAACGCCCGCTCCCTGCGCGCCTTCCTCGCCTGCGGCTTCACCCCGATCGGCAGCGAAGTCCTCCTGCGCCCGCACCGACCTGACCCGGCTCAACCCGCGTAGCGGGCGTATCGGCGGTCTTCACGGACAGTGACGGCGCCGATGGCGGGGGAGGGGCGGGAGCTCGCGGTCGGGGCTAGCGTGGACGGTGGGCCGGTCGGCGGCGAGTGCCTCCGGCCCGACACCGGTCGGCATGCGTGGCCGGCCGCCGTCCCCCGGGAGCCGCCGTGAGCAACCAACCCCAAGACCTGGACGAACTGGGCCCGATCGACTACCTGGTGATCTCGTTCCCGGGCAGCCGACTGACCGGCGAGGGCATGCCCCTGCTGGTCGACCTGGTCGACCGGGGCATCATCCGGATCCTCGACCTGACGTTCGTCCGCAAGGGCGCCGACGGCACGATCGCGGGCGTCGAGATCGGCGACCTCGACGGGGACGGGCAGCTGGACCTCGCCGTGTTCGAGGGCGTCTCCTCCGGCCTGCTCGGCGACGCCGACCTCGCCGAGGCCGGCGCGCTGCTCGACCCCGGCGACTCCGCGGTCGTCCTGCTCTACGAGAACCGGTGGGCCGCCCCGCTGGCCGCCGCGCTGCGCCGGGCCGACGCCCGGATGCTCGCCGGCGGCCGCGTCCCGCTGCAGGACCTCGTCGAGGTGCTCGACGCGATCGACGAGCTCGGGACCACGAGCTGACCGGGCCGCTCGCCCGGCCCGCCGGGGAGCGGTCGAAGCGCACGTGATCGAACAGGAAAGGTGGGACAACCATGCCCGGACTGCTCCGCGGCGTCGCCCGTACCGCGGTCGTCGCCGGAACCGCCACCGCCGTCTCCAACCGGGTCTCCCGTCGGCAGGCCGGCCGGTGGGCCCAGCAGGACGCCCAGCAGGTCGTCTACGCGGAACCCGCCCCGCCGCCGCAGGCGCCGGCGCAGACGGGCGCCCCGAGCATGGAGGAGAAGCTCGAACAGCTCCAGCAGCTCGCCGCGCTCAAGGACAAGGGCGTGCTCACCGAGCAGGAGTTCGCAGCGCAGAAGGCGCGGATCCTCGGCGGCTGACGCCGGACGGCCGCCGGTCCGCCACCGGGGAACGGATGAACCGGGCAGTGCGGGAGGCGCAGTGAACAGCTGGAAGCCGCTGGTCGTCCTCGGGACGGCGCAGTTCCTGATGGTGCTGGACGCCTCGGTGATGAACGTGTCGATCAGCCAGCTGGTCGCGGACTTCCACACCGACGTGACCACCATCCAGGCCGTCATCACCCTCTACACCCTGGTGATGGCGGCCTTCATGCTGACCGGCGGCAGGATCGGCGACCTGATCGGCCGCCGACGGGTCTTCGTGATCGGCCTGTTCGTGTACGGGATCGGCTCCGGCCTGACCGCGCTCGCCCCGACCGTCGGCGTGCTCGCGCTCGGCTGGTCGGTGATCGAAGGGCTGGGCGCGGCGCTGGTGCTGCCGGCGCTGGCCGCCCTGGTGGCCGGCTCCTACCAGGGGCGTGAGCGGGCGATCGCCTACGGCGTGATCGGCGGCCTGGCCGGCGCGGGCATCGCCGTCGGGCCGCTGCTCGGCGGCTGGGTCACCACGTACCTGACCTGGCGGCTGGTGTTCGCGGGCGAGGTGGTCCTGGTCGTCGCGATCCTCGCGGTGATGCGGTGGATCCCGCCGCAGCCCGCACCCACCGAGCGGTCCGGGCTGGACGTGCTCGGGGCCGTGCTGTCCGCCGCCGGCCTCGCCCTGGTGGTGCTGGCCGTGCTGCAGAGCGGCACCTGGGGCTGGGTCCAGCCGCGCAACCCGCCGTTCACCGTCCTCGGCTTCGCGCCGACACTGTTCGCCATCGGGCTCGGCGCCGCGCTGCTGTACGCGTTCTGCGTCCACGAACGGCACCGGGAGCGCAGCGGCGGGACACCGCTGGTCTCGCTGGACCTGTTCGGCAACCGGCCGCTGCGCGCGGGGCTGGTGACGCTGTTCAACCAGAACACCGTGCTGCTCGGGCTGTTCTTCGTCATCCCGCTCTACCTCCAGGTGGTGCAGGGGCTGGACGCCTTCCGGACCGGGCTGCGGCTGCTACCGGTCTCCGTGACGATGCTCGCCACCTCGATGTGCGGCTCGCTGCTGCTGCGGTTCGCCTCGACCCGGACGATCGTCCGGCTGGGCCTGCTGGTGCTGCTCGCCGCCACGTTGTGGCTGATCACCGCCATCGGGCCGGAGCTGAAGGGCGGCTCGTTCGCGGGCGCGATGGCCCTGCTCGGCATCGGCCTGGGCATGCTCGCCTCCCAGCTGGGCAACACGGTGCAGTCCAGCGTCCGGACGGCGGAGCGCAGCGAGGCCGGCGGCCTCCAGTACACCGCGCAGAACCTCGGCTCCTCGCTGGGCACGGCGCTGATCGGCGCGCTCCTGGTCGGAGCCCTCGCCGCGTCCGTCACCACCCGGATCGAGAGCGACCCGCGGGTGAGCGCGGCCGTCGCGCAGGAGACCGCGACGCACGTCGCGGCGGGAGTGTCGTTCGTCCCCGCCGACCAGGTCGCCACCGCCCTGGCCGCCCGGCCCGACGTGCCGCCGCAGGAGGCCGAGGCGATCGTCGGCCACTACCGGGACGCGCAGATCCAGGGCCTGAGGTCCGCCGTCCTCGCCTGCACGGTGATCACCGCCGGCGCGCTGCTGTTCACCCGCCACCTCCCCACCACCCGCGGGGCGCCCCGGCCGCCGGACTGACGGCCCCGGCTCAGCGCGGCCTGCGCCCCGCGAGGCGCCAGGCGCCCTGCTGGACGAGCAGGGTCAGCACCCCGGCCAGGACGATCCCCGACAGGTTGAGGGCGAGCTGAACGGCGGAGCCCCAGCCCTGCGCGTACTCGCCGTAGGCGACCGCCACGGCGGCGTTGGCCGCGGCCGGCACGGTGGTGACCGAGATCGCCACCCCGACCAGCGCCGACGCCTTGGCCGAGGTCAGCGACAACAGGCCCGCGACACCGGCGAGGAAGGCCACCACGAAGGACATGGCGTCCGGCTGCCAGATGAACGAGGTGTTGGGGCGGGCCGCGGCGAACTTGGCGTCGCTGAACAGCCCGAGGGCGTCCATCAGCAGCGCGAACCCCACGGTGAGGACCATCGCCACGGTGAACCCGACCACCAGGGCCAGCAGCGAGCGGAGCGCGGGGCGGGCCCGGCGCTGCACGACGGCGACGCACAGTCCGGCCAGCGGACCGAACTCCGGGCCCACGGCCATCGCGCCGACCACCAGGATCGCGCTGTCCAGGACGGCGCCGCAGGCGGCCAGCATGGTGGCGACCGTCAGCAGGGCCAGGAAGACCCAGCTCAGCGTGGACTCCTCGTGGACGATCCCCGACACCTCCTCCCACACCAGCGCGTCCGCGCCCTCGCCCGGGGCCCGCTCCTCCGCCTCCTCGGCCGCCCGCGAGATGGTCAGCCCGGCCTCGTCCATGGTGATCGCCCCGCGCTCGGCCAGGCCCAACGCCCGTAGCTCACCGAGCAGTTCGTCGACAGCCTCGCGCGCCACGTCGCACAGCACCAGATCGCCGGCCGGTCGGACCGCGCCGCCGGGCAGCACCGCGACGTGGGCGACGCCGACACAGGCGTCCAGCCGGTCGAGCACCTGCGCACGCAGGTCGGCGGGAACGATGAGTCGAAGCTGAAGCAAGGAGTCCTCCGGGCGGTCGTACTGTCCGCCAAACCCTAGGCCCTGTCGGCCCCGGGCCCTGGCCGGGAACAGGCCGGGGCGGCTCACTCCGCGTAGCGGGCCGCCAGGGTGCGGGCGGTGGCGGCGAGGCGGGCGCGAAGGGCGGGCGGTTCGAGGACCTCGATGTCGGCGCCCAGGCGGAGGAACTCGCCGTGCGCGTGGTCGACGGACTCGATCGGGACCCGGGCCTGCGTCCAGCCGTCGTCGGCCGGTGCGACGCCGAGGCGGCGGGCGCCCTCCGGGGTGAGGCGCACCAGGGCGTGGCCGGTGTGCAGACGGGCCCGGAAGTCGGCCAATCGGGCGGCCCAGCAGGCGGCCAGGGAGAAGTCCGCCGGGACGGTGAACTCCTCGTCGAGGCAGGTGAGTTCGAGGATCTGGTCGACCCGGTAGGTGCGCGGCCCGTCCGCCACCAGGTACCAGCGGCCGGCCTTCAGGACCAGCCCGTACGGTTCGACCCGCCGGGTGATCTCCTCCGGGGCGCGCCAGCGGCGGTAGCGCATCAGCACCGCGCGCCGCGCCCACACCGCACCCGCCACCGCCGTCAGGTGCGGGGTGGGGTCGGCGTCTCCGTACCAGCCGGGCGCGTCGAGCAGGAAGCACTCCTGGATCCGGTCGGCGTGCGCACGCGCCTGAGCGGGGAGGGCCGCGCGCAGCTTGAGCCGGGCGGTGGCGAGCGCCTCGCCCAGGCCGAGTTCGGCGGCGGCGCCCGGCAGCGCGGCGAGGAACGCGGCCTGCGCCTCGTCGGCCGTCAGCCCGGTGAGGCGGGTCCGGTAGCCGTCCACCAGGCGGTAGCCGCCCGCGTGCCCGGCCTCGCCGTACAGCGGGATGCCGGCGGCGGCCAGCGCCTCGACGTCCCGGTAGACCGTCCGGACGGAGACCTCCAGCTCCTGCGCCAGCTGACGGGCCGTCAACCTCCCCCGGCCCTGGAGCAGCAACAGGAGGGTGACCAGTCGGCTCGCACGCATACGCGGAAGTGTCCCGCTATCCACTGACAGCAGATGTCAGGGGAGCGGCCCTAACCTGCCACGCATGAGGACCACGACCCCCATCCGGACCGGAGCGGCAGCCGCGTGAACATCGTCGAACTCCGCCAGTACACCCTGCACCCCGGCGCCCGGGACACCCTGATCGACCTGTTCGAGCGGGAGTTCGTCACCGGCCAGCAGGCCGTCGGCATCGCACTCGGCGGCCGCTTCCGCGACCTGGACGATCCCGACCGCTTCGTCTGGATCCGTGCCTTCCCCGACATGACGCAGCGTCGGCGCGCCCTGGAGGCGTTCTACACCGGCCCGGTGTGGCGGGCGCACCGCGACGCGGCCAACGCCACGATGATCGACAGCGACGACGTCCTGCTGCTGCGCGGCCCCGGCTACACCCCCGCGCCCGGCCTCCGCGAGGTGGGCGTGACGATCTGCCGGCCGCCGTCCGCCGCCGAGTTCGACGCCTACGCCGGCCGGCACCTGACACCCGAACACGCCCTGCACCGCACCGAACACGCCGTCAACGACTACCCACAGCTGCCCGTCCGCACCGGCCTCGACGTCCGCGTCTGGTTCGGCCCGTCCGCACCGCCGCCGTGGACGCCCCTCCAACGCCTGCGGCTGGCACCGGTGTCGTAGCAGAGGGTCTAGGGTCGAGGGATGACGGACATCGAACCGCCGGGCGGCGCCCGGCCCGATGACGGGGAGATCGCCGAAGGCTGGGCGGAGCCGTGGCGGCCCGAGCAGGTCGCGTCGCGGTTGGCGGGGCTGGAAGTGCCGTGGTGCGTGGCGGCGGGGTGGGCGCTGGACCTGTTCCTCGGGCGGGAGGGCCGGCCGCACGGGGATCTGGAGATCGCGGTGCCTGCGGCCGCGTTCGAGGAAGTGCGGGGCCGATTCCCGGAGTTGGAGTTCGACGCGGTCGGCTCCGGCACGGTGTGGCCCGCCGCCGGGCCCGCGGCGCTCGCCGCCACCCACCAGACCTGGGCGCGCGAACCGGCGAGCGGCCGGTGGCGGTTCGACGTCTTCCGCGAGCCGCACGACGGCGCGACGTGGATCTGCCGCCGCGACCGGTCGCTGCGCCTGCCCTACGCGGAGGTCGTCGAGCGGACTGCCGCCGGCATCCCGTATCTGCGGCCCGAACTGGTGCTGCTGTTCAAGGCGAAGGCGACCCGCCCCAAGGACCGCGCCGACTTCGACCGCGTCCTGCCGCACCTGTCGCCCGACCGCCGCCGGGCCCTCGCCGGATGGCTCGCCCGCGTGCACCCGGGCCACCCCTGGCTGGAGCGGGCGGCAGGCTGAACGGCCGTCAGCCGACGTGCCGGAAGGTTTCGGGGACGGGCAGCGAGGCCCAGCGGGGGAGCGGCCAGACCAGGACGCGGGCGCGGCCGACGACGTGGTCGGTGGGGACGAAGCCGCCGCCCGGGTTGTGGAGTTGCTGGAAGCGGGAGTCCGCGGAGTCGTTGCGGTGGTCGCCCATCACCCACAGGTGGCCGGGCGGGACGGTGACGGTGCCGACGGGGTAGTCGTCGCAGGGCGTCGCGCCGGGGTAGACGTACGGCTCGTCCAGGGCCGCGCCGTTGACGGTCAGGGGCCGGCCGGCGCGGCAGTCCACGGTGTCGCCGCCGACCGCGACGACCCGCTTGATCAGGTCCTTCTCGTCGGCGGACGGCGCCAGCCCGACCCAGCTCAGCGCGCTGCGGACGCCGCCGAGGACGCCCCCGGCGCCCGGCTCCGGAGGGAGCCAGCCGCCCGGGTCGCGGAAGACCACCACCTCGCCCCGCCGCGGAGTGTCCCCGAGCCAGGGGCTGAACTTGTCGACGGCGACCCGGTCGCCCTTCTGCAGGGTGCCCATCATCGAGCCGGACGGGATGACGAAGACCTGGAACACGAAGGTCTTCAGCACGAACGCCAGCACCAGCGCCACCGCGGCCGGCACCGCCAGCCCGCGCAGCGCCGAACGCCGGCCCGCGGGCCGGTCGGTCGTGGTCAGCGCCCGCAGCCGGGCGGAGGT
>NZ_BMRI01000031.1:43592-63383 GCF_014648555.1 Kitasatospora griseola | reverse complement strand
GGCGGTGAGCAGCACGGAGCGGTGCGACAACGGACGACCCTTCCCCCGGAGGCCGGCCGGCCCCTGGCGGGTCCGGCCGGGCGCCATCGTACGAACCCGGCCCGTCGGGGGAACGTAAACGGCTGTCACCCGCACCCGGTACCGTGCCTCAACTCCCCTGGTACGACAGGCAAGAAAGGTTCACCCGTGACGACCGATACGGACCTCGGCGGCTGGGACGCCGCGCTGGCCGAGGCCTTCGCGACACTGCTCGGCGACGGCGCGGCGGCAGACCCGGCCGCCCGCTACGGGGCGTACTACGCCTCGGAGAGCCTCGACGAGTTCCTGTTCCCCAACTCCTGGGCCGACGCCGACGCCCTGGCGGCGGCGGAGCCCCGGTACCTGCCGGACCCGGACGGCCCGCACCCGTTCTCGCCGTGGAACTGGCAGTTCGACCTGAGCGCGTCGCTGTTCCGCTTCGACCCCGACCTGCTGGCCGCGGCGGGCGCGTGGGGCGAGGACGGGCACAAGGGCCCCCGGCCGTTCGACGAGGCCTTCGTCGCCGACCTGCGCGCCGTCGCCGCCGTGGACGCCTCGGACGCGGCGGTGCTGCGGGGCGCGGAGCTGGGGCCGCTGCTGCGCCGGCACGGCGTCGACCTGACCGGCGAGAGCTGCCGGAAGCTGAACTACTGGCTGACCGTCGTGCTGCGGATCGCCACCGACGGCACCCTGGACGGGGCGATGCGGGCCGCCACCTTCACCGGGCGCGGCCCCGGACACCTGGTGACCGGGCACGACATTCGCACCGACCGTTCCGCCGCCGAGCCCTGGGAGAAGCGGCTGGGCGCGCTCTCCCACCCGGGGCTCCGCGACCACCTGCGGCTGCTGTGCCGCTCCGAGGCCGACGCGCGCAGTGAGGGCGGGTTCTGCAGCGGCTCCGAGCACTGGCCGTGGAGCGACGTCGTGGACGCGGCCGGCGGCTCGCTCGTCATGGGCTGGGGGTTCGGCGAGTCCCAGGCCGGTGTCGCCGTGGTGCGACTGCCCGCCTGACGGAACGCCAGAGGCGGGTGGTGCCGCGGCCCGTCCCCCAACCGGCCGCGACGCCACCCGCCAGATGCTGCTGTGCCCCGAGGCTAGACGCGCTGCCAGAGGGCGGGGACCACGTCCGGCGTCCAGGTGCTCTGCGACAGGTGGGCCTGCACGCAGCGGTAGCTGACGCCGTTGTAGGTGACCACGTCACCCACGTTGTAGTTGACCCCGGCGGCCCAGGTGCCGCCGCCGTTGCCGCCGCCGTTCACCACGAGGGTGAAGGCAGTGGCGTGGGTGGCCGAGGCGCCGGTGCCGGTCAGGGTGATGGTGTAGGTGCCGGCCGGGGTGGAGGCCGAGGTGGCGACCGTCAGGGCCGAGCTGCCGCCGCTGGAGACGGTGGACGGGCTGAACGAGACGGTGGCGCCCGACGGCGCGCCGCTCGCGGTCAGCGCCACGCTCTGCGCCGCACCGGAGGTGGTGGCGGTGGAGAGCGTCGCCGTCGCGGAGGAGCCGGCCTGGACGGTGCCGGTGGCCGGGTTGACCGAGACGCTGAAGTCGTTCATCGGCGTGGTGCCGCCGACCGAGGTCTTCCAGATCGCGTACGCCACGCCGTCGGCGTTGCGGTTCAGCACCGTCGCGTCGACGTTCGAGGTGGTGTCGCAGGACTGGTGGTAGCAGGAGTCGTACGAACGGCCCGCCTGGCCGCCCCACTTGGCGGCCTGCCCGGACGTCTTGACGGCGTCCGCGCCGGCCGCGTAGCCCGAGGTCGGGATGCCGCCCTGCTGGAACGAGTAGTCGTCGGAACGGCCCTGGCCCTCGACGTTCTCCTCCGGCTGGAGGTTGAGGGAGTCCCAGTACGCCTTCAGCGGGGCCGCGGTGGCCGAGTTGACGTTGTTGATGAAGTAGCCGGCGTTGGTCGAGCCGACCATGTCGAAGTTGTAGTAGCCCTTGATCGCCGAGCGCTGGGTCGAGGACAGCTGGCCCACGTAGTACTGCGAACCCTGCAGGCCCTGCTCCTCACCGGCCCACCAGGCGAACCGGACGTGCTTGGTCATGGTCGGGTTCTGCTGCGCCAGGACGAGCGCGTTCTCCAGCAGCACCGCCGAACCGGAGCCGTTGTCGTTGATGCCCGGGCCGGCCGAGACCGAGTCCAGGTGCGCGCCGAACATGGTGACCTGGTCCGACGGGCCGCCCGGCCAGTCCGCGATCAGGTTGTTGGAGGTGTAGCTGCACGAGGTGCAGGTCTGCTCGGTGACGGTGTAGCCCGCCGCCTGCAGCTTGCCCTTGACGTACGCCAGCGACTGCGTGTAACCCGCGCTGCCCGCCCGGCGGTTGCCGCCGTTCTGCTGCGCGACGGTGTACAGCTGGCTCAGGTGCGCCTGGACCTTGGCCACGTCGATGTCCGGGGCCGAGCCGCCGGGGTTGCCGCCGCCGTTCACCGTCAGCTGGTACTGCGCGGTGTGGGTGGCCGGACCGGAGCCGGTGACGGTCAGCGGGTAGGTGCCCGCCGGGGTGTTCGCGCCGACGTTGATGCTCAGCGTCGCCGAGCCGCCGGACTGCACGGAGGACGGGGAGACGGTGGCGGTGGTGCCGCTCGGCGCGCCGCTGACGGACAGCGAGACGGTCGCCGCCGGGGCGGTGACGATCGCGGTGGAGACCGTCGCGGTGGTCGAGCTGCCCGCCTGCACGGTGCCCGCGGACGGGCTCAGCGCCAGCGAGTAGTCACTGGTCGGGTTGCCCACGCAGGTCGGGTCGCCGGGCTGGGCCGGCACGCTGACGGCGTCCCAGGCGGCCTTGGTGCGGTTGAAGAAGTTGCAGGTGGAGTCGAGGTTCTTGGCCGCCGTCAGGGTCGCGGTGCGGTACTTCTTGTACGTCATGCCGCTGGTCTTCAGCAGCATGCCGCCGTAGAAGACCCGGCCCGCGTCCCGGATGCCGATGCCGGTCACGCTGGAGGAGTTGCAGGTCGGGCTGGACGGCTTGCCGCCGCCCGGGTTCGAACCCTCCGCCAGCAGGTAGAACCAGTGGTTCAGCGGGCCGGCCGCCGCGTGCTCCTCGGTGTTCGGGATGGACGCCGAGTAGCAGTTCGGGTTGCCGGATATCTGCGAGGGGTTGTACATCACCCGGATCGGGCCCTGCCCGACCAGGTTGATCATCTCGCCGACGGTGTAGTCCGGGGAGTCGTACGGGGCCGGCTCGTTGGCGTACGCCTCGGTCAGCGCACCCATGATGTCGCCGGTCGCCTCGCCCAGGCCCGCCTCGTTGCTGGACGCGCCGCCCGGCGTGTACTGGTCGAGGCCGTGGCCGAACTCGTGGCCCACCACGTCGATCGCGGCGATCCACTCGTTGGCCTGGCTGTGGCCGATCGAGATGGTCGAGCCGTCCCAGTACGCGTTGACGTCGTTCAGACCGACCTTCACCGGCCAGCTGCCGCCGTTGCCGTTGTGGCCGTTGCGACCCAGCCAGTCGCGGAGCATGTCCCATTCCTTCTGCGCCGCGAACATCGCGTCGGCGCAGCCGGTCTCCTTCGAGGTCGCGGCGCCCGTGCCCCAGGAGTCGGAGGACTTGGTGAACACCGAACCGGTCGAGTAGTCCGAACACTGCAGGCCCGGACGGTTCGGGTCGCGCAGCGAGAACGAGCTGCCCGATCCGGTGGTGGAGATGGTCAGGCCCGCGGGGCCGTTCCACTTGCTGTTGATGGTGCCGGCCTTCACGTCGTCGTAGCTGTCGGCGACCTCGCCGGTGATCGCGTCGACGAACACGTGCAGGTGGCTGGGCCGGTTCTCGTTCGAACCCGACAGCACCGACTCCCAGGCCAGGCGCGAGGTGCCGTCCTTGACCCGGACCACCAGGCGCGGGGCCTCCGCGGAGTCGACCTTCGCCAGCCTCGCCCGCGCCGCCTGCTCGGCGGCCGCCGCGCTCACCTTGGCCTTCGTCGGCACACCGACCGGGCCGGACGCCGCGTTCTGCACCGCCCGGACCTTGCCCTGGCCGTCGGCGAGCACCACCGCGTCGCCGCCGACCACCGGCAGGCCCTTGTAGGTGCGCTCGTACGACACCGAGTACAGGCCGCCGAGGAAGGGGGTGACGGACTGCCGTTCGTACGACTCGTCAGGACCCTTGGCCAGCGCGTCCAGACCGGCCGACGCGGCCAGATCCGCGGCCGAGACCGCCGCGGCCAGTGGCGTCGGCGCAAGCGGGGCGGGGGTCGGGGCGGCGGACGCCTGCCCGGCGAAACCGCCCAGCATGCCGCCCAGCACGGCCAGGGTGGTGCCGGCGGTCAGCAATCTGCGTTTCATTCAGAGCTCCAATGGTGTGGGGTACCACGGGGTGTGGGGGTGCCCGGAACCCTCACACCGTCGCCATGCCCCGGTCAACGGGGCGGACAGGGCCCGTCAAGAGCTGGCAAGTTCCGTCAAATACCCCGACCCCGAACCCAGTTGGCAAACAATTGGTACAGACCACGCCATGTACGCAGCCAGGGTCGGTTGGTACGGTCTCGATACCGCCCCCCGCACGGGCGGGCGCAGCGGAGCCTTCGGGGAGGTAGCGGCGAATGCTGGGCGCAATCGACCCGGTCGCGACGCCGGACAGCAGCAGTGGCCTCGGCATCGCCACGGGCAGCGGCGGTTGGCAGGAGTTCGGCGCACTCCTGCGCCACTGGCGACGCCACGCCGGCTGGACCCAGGCCCAACTCGGCGCCGCCGTCGGCTACGACCACACCGCCGTCAGCCGCCTCGAACACGGCGCCCGCCGCGCCACCCCCCGACTCGTCCGCAGGCTCGACGAACTCCTCTCCACCAGCGGCGAACTGACCCGCTGCTACGGACGCGCCGAGACCGCCGAGGCGGACCGCCCCGCCCTGCCCGCCCACCTGCTGCGCCCCCCGCTGCCGCCCGGCGACAGCGCGACGGGGCCCGTCGCCGCCGACCACTGCCCGACCAGGCTGCCCCACCACGACCTGCAGTGCCCGCTGCACGGCGCCGCCGGCTGCCAACTCCCGCCCCCCGCAACGGCGCTGGCGCTGCACGCGGCGTTCTGCGACAACCCCGCCGCGCCGCTCGACACCGACACCGTGCACGCCCTCGCCGCCGTCCTCGGCGCCCAACTCCACAGCGCGGAACGGGCGATGGGCGAACGGGGCCCCGGCACGGTGATCGAGGCCACGCTGCGCGCCGTGATCGCCCGGCTCGCCGACGCCCCCACCCGGCACCGCCGCGTGCTCGCCCGCCTCGCCGCCGAACACGCCCACGCCGCAGGCAGCCTGCGCCTGCACGGCGGACGCCCCGCCACCGCGATGGCCTGCTTCGACCGCGCCGTCGGCTGGGCCGTGCTGGCCGGCGACCCCGCCACCCAGGTCGCCGCGCTCAGCGACATGGCCGTGCTCGGCCTGCTCGACGACGACCCGCACTCCTCCCGCGCCTACGCCCGGGAGATCCGTCATGCCGCACCGGGACACCACTGGTCCGGCGCGCTCTCCCAGATCGGCGAGGCCCGGGCCACCGCCCTGGCCGGCGACGTCCGGGCCACCGTCCGCCACCTCGGCCGGGCCCGGCTCCACCTCGACCAGCCCGAGGACGCCTCCTACCTGGTCCCCTGGCTCACCCCGGCCGCCCTGCGGATGCGGATCGAATCCGGGTCCGCCGCCGCGCTGCGCGACCTCGCGGTCGCGAGCAACGACCCCCGCCTGGCCCGCCGCGCCCTCGTCGCCGCGCACACCGCGCTCGACCTGCTCGGCACCGGCGAACTCCCCGCCGCCCGCGCCATGCTGACGGCCCGCATCGCCGACTGTCACCTCTGCCAGGACGACCCGCACACCGCCGTCGCCACCCTCACCCCCCTCCTCGACACCCCGCCCGCCGCCCTCCCCGCCCTGGTCCGCCACGAACTGCGCGGCCTGCGCACCCGCCTGACTGCCGGCGCCCCCCGCTGGGGCCACGCCGTCGCCGAGACCGCGGCCCGGCTCGACGCGGCGATCTGACGGGAGAAGGGGGCGGGCAGCCGGTCAGCGGTCTCGGCGACGGGCAGCAGGCAGCCGGTCAGCGGGCCGCGGGCTCAGAGCAGGCCGTGCCACAGCTGCTCGACCAGCACCGACCACCAGGCGGACTCGGCGCGGAACACCGCCGGGTCGACCGCCACCAGCGCCTCCTGGAGCCCGGCCACCGCCGTCCCCGCCGCGAGCGGGTCCAGGCCGACCATCGCCGCGCGGGCCTCGGCCACCAGCAGCAGGGACCGCAGGTACGCGGAGAGCGAGGAGTTGACGAAGCGTCCGCTGCCCGTGCGCGGGTGCACCGCCCAGACCGAACCCGCCTCCTGGCCCTCGCGCTGCACCGCGATCACGCACAGCCCGTCCGAACCGATCCGGTTCCAGCCCGCGAGCACGTCCAGCACCTGCGGATCCAGCGTCGAGCCGGCAGCCGTGAGCGCGGTCCGCAGATCCGCGAACAGCCCACCGGCCGGGGGCGGATCCGTCCGGTCCGCCGTGAACAGCAGCGGCACCTCCACCGGCAGCCCCGCCCAGGTCAGCGTGGAGCAGGTGTCCGACGGCAGACCGGCCCGCAGCGGATCGTCGGCGTCGAACAACCGGAGCACCTCGCCCAGCGCGCCCGGCAGCCGACGCCCGAGCGCGACATCGCGGACCGGCTCCGCAGGGACGACCGCGTCCGGCCCCGGCGCCGGCCGCCGGTTGGGCCGCGGCTGCGGGAAGGTCAGGTCGATCCCGGCCTCGGGCCCGTGCCGTGACACCCACGCAGGCAACTGGCTCACGGCGTTCTGGTTGGCGGCGGCCTGCCGGGACAAGCGTCGGATGGACGAGCTGTGCACCGTGACGGTGGATCAACTGCGCGCCTACGGTGCGGTGTTCGACGATTTCGTGTACGCGTGGGTCGCTGCGGTGCAGGCGTACTGGCGGGCCGATGCGGATCTGATGGAGCACCTGCTCGCGGCGATCGACGGGACGGACCCGGAGGTGGCGACGGTTGCGGATCGGGAGATCCTGCTGAAGGTGCTGTATCCGCCGATCGCGGCGTTCTACCGGCTGGTGCAGCGCGGCGAGGAGAAGTTCGCGGAGGCGATGCAGCGGGCGCTGGAGCTGCACCGGGAGTACTTCACGGCGGACGAGGAGCGGATTCGCGGTGCCGAAGGGCTGGTCTCGTTGCCGCTGATGGGCATCGCCTGCCTGGCCCGGGAGGCCGGCCTGAACGTGGAGATCGAGTCGGACTACCTGCCGAAGCACATCCTGCTGGGCAGCTGGGTCGGCGAGTTCGAGGCCTGACCGGTCCGAGGGCGCGGCACACGACGTGTCCTCGGGGCGAGGATTATGATCTCTGGATTCACCGATTCCGAGGGGGCAGCCATGGGTGCAGCAGACGATCGCGAGCTGGACGGTCCGGAGATCTCGGACGAGGAACTGCTCGACGTCGCCGACAACCCGGCGCAGGCCGCGGAATTGCACCGGGCGTTGCGGACGATCGCGAAGACGGACGGCGTCGGGCCGGAGCTCCAGCAGATGGCCCGGGAGGTGCTGAGCGGGCGGATCGGGATGCGGGACGTGGTGGAGTCCGACCGGTACCTCTCGGCGATCGGGGCGCGGCTCGGGGAGATGCGGACCGCGGCGGAGAACATGTCGCCGGAGGAGCGCGCCGCATCCGAGAAGCGGGCGGTGAAGTTGCGCGAGCAGTCCGAGGCCGAGTACGGGCCGGACGAGCCCGAGGAGTGGGAGCGCCCGCGCGACCGGAACTGATGCTTCGTCAGTCCGGTCGGACGGCCGAGGCTACGGTCGCTTCGAGGGCGGCCAGCGCCTCGGCCGAGGTGAAACGGCCGGACTCGACCTGGTCGCCCGCGGCGAGGATCAGCGTGTAGACGCTGGTGACCAGCCAGTGGGCGGGCAGGTCGGCACGGAAGGCGCCCTCGTCCTGCCCGCGGGTGATCAACTGCTCGACGGCGGCGAGGATGTCGGCGTGCCGGTCCTCGACGGTCTCCGCGGGCAGGGCGCGGCGGGCGGCGTGCAGCATCCGCAGGTTGCGGTCGAGCAGGTGCCAGGACGAACGCAGCAGGGTGCGCAGGGCCTCATCGGCCGGTGAGTCCGCCAGTTCCTGGGCCGCGACCGTGGCCGTGACCTCGCGCAGCGCACGGTCCATCAACTCGCCGAGCAGCGCCTCGCGCGACGGGAAGTGCGCGTACAGGGTGACCCGGCCGACGCCCGCCGCGGCGGCGATCTCGGCCATGCTGGCCTGCGGGTCACGGGCGAAGCAGCCGGCGGCGGCGGCCAGGATCGCGGCGATGTTGCGTTCGGCATCGGCCCGCCGCGGCTGCCCGGAGCCGCCCCGCCGGGTGGGCGTGGCGGAGCGGCGCTGATCGGAGTCCATGAGGGGAGTCTAGGCCCGTCTCTTCCGGATCCTGTGGGGGTGAGGGGGAGGCCGGCCCCACGGCGCGGAGTGCGAGGGCGGCCGACCGGCCGGATGGCGCGGGAGTCGGGGGAGTTGCGCGTCGGTGCGATCGGGCCCGGGTGGAAGCGGGCGGAGCGCGGCTCGGTGATCCGGCGCGAGCCCGCCTCGCTGCGCGCGGTGCGCGAGCGGTTCGTCGGCCCGACCGGCTTCCGGCGGGAGAGTCGAAGGGTGCCACCGGGCTTGGGGGCGTGCGAGGTTGACCGACCCTTCCGGCCCCCCCGAAGAGCAGGCCACCCCACTGCCCCTGGCCCGCCGTCCGTCGCACCTGCGCGGGAGCGGGTGTCTCAGTGCGCGTGCATCCCCGCCGGGCGCTCCGCTCGGCCCGGGGGGACGAGGGCCGGGGTGAGGGCGGCCGCGAGGAGGGCGGCGGCGGCGAGGGTCAGGTGGGCGGTGGGGAAGCCGGCGGAGGTGTGGGCGACGATGCCCGGGGCGGCGGCGGTGGAGACGACCGCGATGCCGATCGCGCCGCCGACCTCGTGGAAGGTGTTGATCACGCCGGAGGCGACGCCCGCCTCCTCGTGCGGGACGGATCCGAGTGCGGTGGTGGTCGCGCAGACCAGCACCGGGACGACGCCGAACGCGGCGAGCGTCAGCCCGGCGACGGTCCAGAGCGGCCCGTCCGCGACCGCGAGCAGCACGCTCCCGGCCGCGGCCAGCAGCAGGCCGCCCGCGGCGACGGTCCGGACGCCCGCATGGGCCGGCAGATGGCCCGTCAGGTGTGCGGCGACGGCGGTGCCCGCCGCCATCGGCAGGACCAGCGCGCCGGTGGCGAGCGCGGACAGGTGTCGGACGTCCTGGAGGTACAGCGAGCCGAGGAAGACCAGGCCGAGCAGCAGCGCGGTGGCGACCAGCATCAGCAGGGATCCGGCGGCGACCGGGCGGCGGGCCAGGAGGCGCACGTCCAGCAGCGGGGTGGCCGTCCGGCGCTCCAGCAGGACGAACAGGCCGTAGAGCACCACCGAACCGAGGGACGGCAGCAGCACGGAGGCCGAACTCCAGTCGTGGTCACCGGCGTTGACCAGGCCGAGGATCAGCGCGCCGGTGGCGGCGGTGACCAGCAGCGCCCCGGGCAGGTCGATCCTCCGGTGGCCGGCGGGCGGGGCGGGCGGGAGGAGTGCGGGCAGGGCGGCGAGGACGGCGAGGCCGACCGGCAGGTTGACGAAGAACACCCAGTGCCAGCCCGGTCCGGCGGTGAGCAGTCCGCCGAGCATCGCGCCCGCCGCGAAGCCGATCCCGCCGAGCATCGCCCACACGCCGAGCGCCTTGGTGCGCTCGGGGCCGTCGAACGCCCGGGTCAGTGCGGCCAGCGCGGCCGGCGAGACCAGCGCCGCCCCCACCCCTTGGGCGGCCCGCCCGGCCAGCAGCGGGGCGGGACCGTCGGCGAGTCCGGCCGTCAACGAGGCGGCGGTGAAAAGGAGCAGACCGGCCATCAGCATCCGGCGCGCCCCGAACGCGTCGGCGAGCCGTCCGCCCAGCAGCATCAGCCCGCCGAAGCAGAGCGTGTACGCGGTGACCGCCCAGGTGAGCGCGGAGCGGCCGAGGCGCAGGTCGGCGCCGATGGTGGGCAGCGCGACGTTGATCACCGTGACGTCCACGATCAGCATGAACTGGGCCAGGCAGAGCACCCCGAGCAGCAGTCGGCGGCGCGGGTGCGCGGCGGTCGGCGGGTGGGTGGACGGTGGGTGGTGCGCGACGCCATGCATGGAGGACCCCCAGTAACTCGAACATCGGTGTACGGGTTAAGGGATATCAGAGGATCGGGTAAATTGAACAGTGGTGTTCGGGTTGATCGGCCCGACGGGGAAGTCCCGGGCGGGTCAGGCGAGTTGGGTCAGTGCTCTGGCGGCGTCCGCGAAGAACTGCTCGTCGGCGGTGTCGGCGAGGCCGAGCACCACGCCCTGGGTGAGGCCGACGAACAGCGCCCGCAGTGCGCTGACCAGGCGCTGCGCCTGATTCGCCGTCACGGTGCGGTCGCCGTGCCGGCGTCCGGTGAACAGTGCGACCAGCTGTGCCTCCTGGGCGTGGATCGACTCGGCCAGCCGGGTGCGCAGGTCGGCGTCGTGCACCGCCATGTCCAGCAGGGTCACCTGGAGCGAGAGCGCGGCCATCGCGTCGGGAGCGTCGCAGCCGCGGCGGTAGTGGCGGGCGAAGGCGTCGACCGCCGTCGGCAGGTCGAGTTCGGGCGGCAGGGCCTGTTCGAGCTCCGCGTAGTGCGGGCCCAGATGGTCGGCGACCACGGCCACCACCAGGCCGTTCTTGCTGCCGAACAGCGAGTACACCGCTCCGGTGGTCACTCCGGCGAGCCGGGCGATCTCGTCCAGCTTCGCCCGGTAGCCGTCCCGGGAGACCAGCTGGAGGGCGGCGTCCAGCAGTGCCCGGCGGTTGCGTTCCTTGGTCTCGGCCCTTGTCATTCGCATAACCTGATTATGCTCGTAACCTGGTTACGGGAAACCACTCGGGGAGGGGTGCTCGTATGGCGAGGAACATGACGGCGGGGATCGTGGCGGACGGCGCCTTCAAGGTGCTGCTGGCAGCGGTGTTCGGGCTCGGGGCGGTGCAGGTCGGCCGCCAACTCGGCGTCGCACCATGGCTGATGATCTGCTGCGGGGTGGCCCTGCTGATCTGCGGCGAGGCCGAGATCCGGTTCGTGCGGCGGCGGCCGGTGCGCACCTGCACCCGGCTGATGATCGGCTACGACACCGGATGGGTGCTGGCGGCCGTCGTCGGCCTGCTGCTGGCGCGCGGCGGCAGCATCGCGGGCGGGGAGGTGTGGATCGGCTACCAGGTGCTCGCGCCGCTGGTGTTCGCGGCGGTGCTGAGCCGGGGCCCGGAGAGCCCGGCCCCGGAGAGCTCGGCCCCTGAGGGTCCGGCCTCGGAGAACCCGGCCCGGAAGGACTGACAGATCGTCAGGGCTGCTGGTCCAGGACGCCGTTGACGACCGTGTGCAGGTGGCGGCGGAAGCGGTCGAGGACCGGCAGGTCGAGCGGGCCAAGGCGGCGGCCGGCCGGGTCGATGACGCCGGCCTGGCCGAAGGAGTGGGACGTCCAGACGATGGTGAAGACCAGCATCTCGACGTCCACGCCCGCGCCCAGGCCGGCCCGGTCGAGCACCTCGCGGACGGCGGCGGCGACCTCGGCGACCAGCGGGCCCGCGAACTCGGTCTCGATGTCGGCCAGATCGGCGCCCTCGGCCAGCCAGCGGCGCATCCACAGGGCCGGCACCTCGGGGTGGCCCAGGCAGAACGACAGGTAGGCGTCCACGAAGGCGAGCAGCGCCGCCCGGGTCTCCTCCGGCGACGGCCCGCAGGCGTGCAGCCGGCGGACGGCCGCGGTCACCACCTCGCGCTGGGCCAGGTGCGCGCGGCGCATCACCTCGCGGTACAACTCCGGCTTGGCGCCCACATGGTAGGCCACGGTGGCGATGTTCAGCCCGACCGCGTCGCCGATCGCGCGGGTGCTGGTGGCGTCGTACCCGCGCTCGGCGAACAGGCGGGTGGCGGTCGCCAGGATGCGCTCGCGCGGACTGTCGTCGGACCGGGTGCTCATGGGGCGAGGCTACCGGACGTGTCGTGCCGGTTTCAATCACGTGACGGAGTCGAGAAACCCAGGTCGCAGAGCATTGCCCATTCCTCCATCATTCGATTGAATGAGCGCCTTCCGCGGAGAGGAGGGCCCGGCCATGGGCTCCACGAAGGTGGCGGTGATCGGCGCCGGCGCGGCCGGGCTCGCCACGGCCAAGGCGCTGCTCGACCACGACCTGGACGTCACCGTGCTGGAACGCGGCGACCGGGTCGGCGGCCTGTGGGCGGGCGACGACAGCGCCGGGACGTCACCGGCGTACGACAGCCTGCACCTGAACACCAGCAAGGGCCGCACCCAGTTCGTCGACCACCCGATGCCCGAGCACTGGCCCGACTACCCGTCGGCGGCCAAGGTGGCCGGCTATCTCGCCGACTACGCACACCGGTTCGGCGTCACCGAGCGGATCCGGTTCGGCGCCGAGGTCACCGCCGTCCGCCGCGCCGGGACGCACTGGGAGGTCGGGACGGCGGCCGGCACCGAGCAGTACGACGCCGTGGTGGTCGCCAACGGCCACAACCGCGACCCGAAGTGGCCCAGTCCCGGCTACCCCGGCGCCTTCGACGGCACCCAGCTGCACGCCCACGACCACTGCGGCGCCGACGCGTACCGGGACAGGCGGGTACTGGTCGTCGGGATGGGCAACTCCGCGATGGACATCGCCGTGGACGCCTCGCACGTCTCCCGCGGGCCGGTGCTGCTGTCCGCCCGGCACGGCAGCCACATCGTGCCCAAGTACCTGTTCGGCCGCCCCGCCGACGCCACCGGCGGCGCGCTCGCCGTGCTGCCCTGGCGGATCCGGCAGGCCGTCGCGCAGACCGCGCTGCGCCTCGCCGTCGGCACCCCCGAGCGGTACGGCCTGCCGAAGCCGGCCGGCGGGCTGTTCCAGAACCACCCCACCATCAGCGACACGATCCTCCACCGCCTCACCCACGGCGAGGTCGAGGCCCGCCCCGGCATCGAACGGCTCGACGGCGATCGGGTGCTGTTCACCGACGGCGCCGCCGACCGGGTCGACGTGATCGTCTGGGCCACCGGGTACCACGTCACCATCCCGTTCCTGGACGGGCGGTGGACCGGTGACGACCCCGAGACGCTGCCGCTCTACCAGCGGGTCTTCCACCTCGACGACCCCACGCTGAGCTTCGTCGGCCTGATGCAGTCCACCGGCGCCGCGCTCCCCGTCGTCGAGGCCCAGGGCAAGCTGGTCGCCGCCCACCTGGCCGGCCGCTACGCGCTGCCCACCCCCGCGCAGCAGCGCGCCCACGTCGAGCGGATGCACGCCGCCGCCGTCCGCCGCTGGGGTGCCAAGCGGCCGATGATGCGGATCGACTTCGACCAGTACACCGCCGCCGTGCCTCGCGAACTGCGGGCCGGCGCCCGCCGAGCCGTCGCCCGCCCCACCCCCACCACGAAGGCAGCGATATGACGATCCGACTGTTCTACCGCCGTCAGGACCCGCGCGGCCGCCGGGTGCTGATCACCGGCGCTTCCGGCACCATCGGCCGCTCCCTCGGTGAACGCCTCACCCGGGCCGGCGCCCACGTCGTCGGCCTCGACCTGCGCCCCGTCGGTGACGAGCCGTTCACCATGCTGCGCTGCGACCTCACCGACGACACCAGTGTCGCCACCGCCGTCGCCGAAGCCCTCGACACCCTCGGCGGCCTCGACGTCCTGGTCAACAACGCCGGCATCGGCGGCCCCGCCCCCGCCGAACTCGCCCCCGGCGACGAAGTCCGCCGCCAGCTGGAGATCAACCTGCTCGGCACCTGGCGCACCACCGCCGCCTGCGTCGACGCCCTGGTCGCCGCCCGCGGCCGGGTCGTCATGGTCACCTCCCGGATGGCCGTCATGCAGCTCCCGCTGGCCGCCGCCTACGGCGCCTCCAAGCGCGCCATGGTCGCCTACGCCGACGCGCTGCGCCTCGAACTCGGCACCCACGTCACGGTCTCCTGCGTCTACCCGTCCGCCGTGCGCAGCCCCATCCACGACTCCACCAAGGCCGCCGGACTCTCGCTGGACGGCATGAGCGTGTACGAGCCGCTGGACGGCGTCCTCGACACGATCGAACGCGCCGCGCTCGCCGTCCGGGCCCGCCGCGACCTGCCCACCACCCGCAAGGGCGCCGTCGAGTTCTTCCTCGCCCGGCACCTGCCCGCGCTCACCGACCGGATCGTCCGGAGCACCCTCGCCGAGCGCGCCGCCGCCGGCGCCTTCGACGACGCCCCGCTCGCCGCCGGCGTCGCCGCCCGCCACCGGAGCGCCCCGTGACGGACCCTCAGGCCCGGCCCGGAGCCGGCCGCCGCACGCTCGTCCTGTACGCCGCCGGCTCGGTCGGCATGGGCGTGTGGGTCACCGTGCCCGGGCTGCTGCTGCTCTACTTCCTCACCGACGTGCTCGGCGTCCCCGCCGCCGTGGCCGGCCTCGCCCTGCTGCTGCCCAAGATCGTCGACATCGTGGTGCACCCGCTGCTCGGCTCGCGCTCCGACCGGCAGGCCCGCGCCCACGGCCACCGCCGCAGGATGATGCGCACCGGACTGCTGCTCGGCCTCGCGATGGCCGCCATGTTCACCGTGCCGGGCCAACTCACCGGCACACCGGCCGCGTTGTGGGTCGGCGGCTGGCTGGTCATCGGCAACCTGCTGTTCGCCGCCTTCCAGGTGCCCTACCTCACCACCCCCTCCGACCTGCTCGTCGGCTACCACGAGCGGACCCGGGTCTTCATGTTCCGGATGGCCCTGCTGACGATCGGCCTGCTCGGCGCGGGCGTCGCCGCCCCCGCCCTGGCGGCCGGCGGCGGCCGCGCCGACTACACCCGGATGGCGCTGCTGCTGGCCGTCGCGACGACCGCCTCCGCCGCCGTCGCGCTGCGCGGCGTGCGCCGCCTCACCGACGCCTGCGGCTTCCGCGCGCCCGACCCGAAGGCCGGCCACTCCACCCTCGCCGACCTGCGGATCGCCGGCCGGGACCGCGACTTCCGCGCCCTGGTGCTGTCGTACCTGTTCACCGGCACCACCACCCACCTGTTCCTGGCCGCGCTGCCCTACGTCACCCAGTACCTGTTCCACAACGCCGAGTTGACGGCGCTGTTGATGGGCCTGTTCCTGGCCCCCGCGATGTTCGCCGGACCCGGCTGGACCGCCTGGTCGCGGCGGATCGGCAAACAGCGCGGACTGCTGCTCTCGCAGGCCGTGTTCGCCGCCGGCTCGCTCGCCCTGCTGCCCGGCGCCCGGCTCGGCGGTGGCGCCGGCACCGCGCTCACCGCCGCCGTCGTGATGGCCATGGGCATCGCCTTCTCCGGCCTGCAGCTGTTCGCGTTCTCGATGCTGTCCGACGCCGTCAACGGCGCGGGCTCCGTCAAAGCCGGCGCCTACACCGGCGTGTGGACCGCCACCGAAGCCACCGGCACCGCCGTCGGCCCCTATCTGTACTCCGCCGTGCTCGCCGTCGGCGGCTTCGTCTCCAGCACCGGCGGCCACACCGCCGCGCAGAGCGGCACCGCCCTGGACGCGCTGCTGCTCGGCTTCACCGCCCTGCCCGCCGCACTGATGGCCGTCGCCCTGTGGTTCCAACGCCGCTGCACCCTGGACCGCACCCCGTGACCGGACCCGACACCCTCGCCGTGGCGGCCGTCGCGCTCGGCGCGTTCGCGCAGGCCGCCACCGGCATGGGCTTCTCGCTGATCGCCGCGCCCGCGCTGATCGCCGCCGTCGGCCCGCACCGCGGCGTCCCCACCGTGCTGCTGCTCGCCGTGCTCGCCTCGCTGCTGCCGCTGTCCCGGGACTGGCGGCACACCCGCCTCCGGGACACCGGACGGCTGCTGCTGCCCACCCTGCTCGGCACCCCCGTCGCCGCCCGACTGCTCGCCGCCGTCGACACCCGGCTGCTCGCCGGCGCCGCCGGCCTCGGCGTCCTGGCCGGCGTCGCGCTGCTCGCCCGCGGGCTGCGCTCCGCGTTCCTGCGGCGCCCCGCCGGGGCCTGGATCAGCGGCCTCGGCAGCGCCGGACTGAACGTCATCGGCGGTGTCGGCGGCCCCCCGATCGGCCTGTACGCCGCCAACGCGGGCCGGCCCGCGCGCGAGGCCCGTGCCACCCTGCACGCCTTCTTCCTGGTGCAGAACGTGGCCACCGCGGCCGTGCTCGGCGTCGTCCTGCCGTCCTGGCCCGCGGTGGCCGCGCTCGCCGTCGGCGCGGCCACCGGCATGGCGCTCTCCCCGCGCTTGTCGCCGACCGCCACCCGGAGCGGCGTGCTCGCCGTCTCCTGCGTCGGCGCGCTCGCCCTGACCGGGACCGCGCTCTGACCTCAGCCCTGCGGCAGGTGCTCCGCGACCAGGGCGGCGAACTCGTCCGGGGAGACGATCCGGATGCCCAGCTCCTCGGCCTTCGCGCGCTTCGAGCCGGCCTTCTCGCCCGCCACCAGCAGCGTGGTGCGCTTGGACACCGAGGACGAGGACTTGCCGCCGGCCCGCTCGATCAGCTCGTTCATCTCGTTGCGGGACAGCTCCGCCAGCGGACCCGTCATGCTGCCCGTCACCACCACCGCCTGACCCGCCAGCGGGCCGCCCGCCCCGGCGGGCTCGTCGGCGGCCGGCGGGGCCTGCGGCTCGGTGACGGCGGTGCCCACGCCCTGCGCGGCCAGCCGGTCCAACAGGTCGGCCAGCTCGGCGAGTTCGGTCACCAGCAGGCGGGCCTTCTCCGGGCCGATGCCGTCCACCGCCGCCAGCGTCTCGGCGTCCGCCGCGCGGATCGCCGCCATCGAGCCGAAGTGCGCGGCGATCCGGCGCGACATGCTGCGCCCGGTGCCGCGGATGCCGAGCGCGCAGAACGCCCGGTGCAGCGGCTGGCTGCGGGCCGCGTCGATCGCCGCGAGCAGATTGTCCGTGGAGGTGTCGCCCATCCGCTCCAGCGCCAGCAGCTGCTCCCGCGTCAGCGTGAACACGTCCGCCAGATCCGCCACCAGGCCCGCCTCCACCAGCTGCACCGCGCGGGTCGAACCGAGACCCTCGATGTCCAACTGGTCGCGGCCCGCCGCGTAGATGATCGACGCCACCGCCTGGCAGTTGCGGCCCCGGCTGCACCGCCAGCGCTGCTCGCTCGTGTCGATCGCCTCCCCGCAGCGCGGGCACGCCTCCGGGAAGACGATCGGCCGCTCCGCGCCGGTGCGCTGCTCCACCAGCGGCGCCTCCACCCGCGGAATGACGTCCCCCGCGCGGTGCACGAACACCCGGTCGCCCAGCATCAGGCCGCGCCGCTCGATGTCGGCCGGGTTGTGCAGCGTCGCGTACGTCACCGTCACGCCGTCGATCACCACCGGCTCCAGCACCGCCCGGGGCGCGATGATGCCGGTGCGGCCCACGTTCCACTCGACGCCCAGCAGGGTGGTCACCTTGTGCTCGGCGGCCAGCTTGCGGGCCACCGCCCAGCGTGGCGCCCGCGAACCGTTGCCCGCCTCGCGCTGGTCCGCCGCCTCGTCCGCCTTGATCACCACACCGTCGATGCCGAACGGCAGCGCCGCCCGCATCGCCTCGATCTGCGCCACCCGCTCCTGCACCTGATCGACCGTCACGCAGCGCGCCGGCGCCGCGTCCGTGGTCGCCGCGGTGTTCGCCCCCAGCTCGGCCAGGCGGGCCAGCAGCGCGCTGTGCGCCAACTCCTCCTCGCCGAAGCCGACGGCCCCGTACGCGAAGAACGTCAACTCCACCCGGTACGGGCGGTCCTTGGCGCGCAGCGTGCCCGCCGCGCCGTTGCGCGGGTTGGCGAACGGGAGCGCGCCGTGCGCGGTGCGGACCTCGTTGGCGCGGTCGAACTGCTCACGGGTGAACAGCACTTCGCCGCGCAGCTCGACGTCCACCGGCTCGGCCAGGACGGCCGGCAGGCCCAGCACATCGCCCGCCGCGTGGCTGATCTCCTCGCCCGCCAGGCCGTCGCCGCGGGTGATCAGCCGGTGCAGCCGGCCCGCCCGGTAGCGGGCCGCGACGGCCAGCCCGTCCAGCTTCGGCTCCACGCACCAGGCCGCCACCGGACGGCCCAGCCGGCGCTCCAAGGAGGCTGCCCAGTCGGCGAGTTCCTCCACCGAGAAGACGTTGTCCAACGACAGCATCGGCACGCTGTGCGGCACATCGCCCTGCACCGCGCCACCCGCCACCTTGCCGCTCGGCGACTGCGGCAGCACCTCGTCCGGGTGCTCCTCCTCGTAGCCGGCGATCGCCCGCAGCAGGGCGTCGTACTCGTCGTCGCCCAACGGGGTGGACCCGTCGCCGTAGTAGGCGGCCGCAGCCGCGACGGCGGTGGCGACGGCATCGGCGTAGGCGCCGGGGGAGAGCAGAGCGGTGTCGTTCATGCACGTATGGTCTCGTGTCG
The DNA here is from genome assembly GCF_014648555.1 of Kitasatospora griseola. Lineage (GTDB taxonomy): Bacteria > Actinomycetota > Actinomycetes > Streptomycetales > Streptomycetaceae > Kitasatospora > Kitasatospora griseola. Next base: position 44,993 of record NZ_BMRI01000031.1, on the reverse strand, counting down.
CACTGACATTCGGGCCCGGTGCCCGTCGTGCACCACTTCCAAGATCACCCGACATTCCCTAGGGTGGCGGCCATGACAAACCCGGGGAACGACACGACCGACGTGCACATCAGCCTGATCGGCGGCACCCGCCTCGAAGGCGCGGAGATCCATGCCCGGACCCTGACCGCCTCCTTGGTCGGCGGCGCCGACATCGACCTCACCGACGTCGACATCCCCGACGGCGCCGAACTGCGCATCACCAAGCTCAGCCTGGTCGGCGGCGTCCACCTCCGGGTCCGCCCCGACGTCCGCGTCAAGGTCACCGGCATCCGCCTCGGCGGCGTCAGCGACGACGGCCCGACCGTCGCCGGCGGCCCGACGGTGCACGTTGCCGCCTGGGGGCTGGTCGGCGGGGTGCGGGTGAGCCGTGACTGACGCTCCATCAACAGGGGTTGTCGGTCGGGAAGTTGACCAGAGGAGTCGACCGGATAGCCGGGTGGGCGTCCTGCTGTCGGTGCAGCCGACCGCGGGCCTGCCCGCGCTGCGGCTGCGCCCCTGGCAGGTCGACGACGTCGACGCCCTGGTGGCGGCGCACCGGGACCCCGTGATGCGTCGCTGGCTGCTGACCGTGATCGACGACGAGGCCGATGCCCGGCGCTGGATCGACGGCCGGCGCCGGAGCTGGGCCGCCGGGACGGGGTTCGGCTTCGCCGTTCAGGAGGACGGCGGCGCGGGCTTCGGCCCGCCGGTCGGCCACGTGAACATGAAGGTCAGGGCCGAGGGCGTCGCGGAAGTGGGCTACTGGACGGCGGCCCGGGGCCGCGGGCGGGGGCTGGCCTCGCGGGCGTTGGAGGCCGTCGTCGGGTGGGCTCTGGCCGAGGGTTCCGCCGTGCCGGTGGCGCGGTTGGAGCTCTTCCACGCCGTGGGCAACCACGCGTCGTGCGGGGTGGCCGATCGCTGCGGCTTCGACCTCGAAGCGGTCCTTCCCGCCCAGCCGCCGGCCTTCCCGAACGAGGGCCACCTGCACGTGCGTCGCGCCCGCTGAGGGCGCCGCTCCCCCAGGGGTGACGGTCCGTCAGGAACGGTCGGCCGGTCCGTGGGCGCGGAGTTGGGCCGGGCGGCCCGCGGGGCGGTGCCAGGCGAGGTCGAGGCCCGCGGCGCGGAGGGCGATGCCGAGGGCGTGGCGCATGGCGTTCTGGACGGCGGAGCGGGTGTCGGGCTGTTCGCCGTCCCGACGGGGGAGGCGGGGGGAGGGGTTCCAGTCGAGGGCGGCCAGGCCGGCCGGGTCGCCGGCGTGCAGGACGATGCCCGCGCCGCCCGGGCGGGCCGCCACGGGCAGGCCCGCCAGGGTCGCGCTGCGGCGGACGGCCGTGACGATGTCCGCCCGGACGCCCGGGGCCACCGGCGGCGGGGCATCCG
>NZ_BMRI01000031.1:34135-43560 GCF_014648555.1 Kitasatospora griseola | reverse complement strand
TGTCCGGCGGTGCGACGGCCGGGCGGTCGGCGGCGCCGCGCACGGTGGTGCGGTCCGCGTCGAGGCCGAGGGCGGGCAGCAGTTCGGCGAGCGCGTTCTCGACCGCGTCGGCGACCAGTTGACGGGCCGTCGCCGCCGGGCGCTGTCCGTCGCCCGCCGTCGCCGCGTCCTCCAGCCGGGGCGAGGCCAGCCAGCGCAGCACGATCGCCGCGCCGTCCGGCCGCAGGTGGACGCCGGGCCCGTGGCCGCCGTGCGCGACCGGCAGGCCGGCCAGCAGCAGGGCCTCCGTCACCCGGTCCGCCAGCGCAGGATCCAGTTCCGATGTGACCTCAGTGGTGAGCGTGTCCACCCCGACCCCTCCTCCGCGGCGCGGGCGGTCCGTGCCGCCCCGCGGAGAGGGTATCCATGGACATGCAAACTTCAACAGAGTCCCGGAACAGTTCGCGGACGGGTCGGCGCGGTCACCCGGGGAGCGGGCCGCAGAGCAGGTTGCCCGGGTCGGCGGGATTGTCGCTGATCCAGAACTGGGCCCACAGCAGGGCGAATTCGGAACGGCCGAGGTAGCCGTCGCCGTCCCGGTCGAGCAGCGCGAAGACGTCGGCGGTGTCGACCTCCTGCCCGTGCCAGGTGTCGACCAGCCGGCGGTGCTCGGCGCGGGAGATCCGGCCGTCGCCGTTCTCGTCGACCGCGTCGAAGACCGCGTCGGAGGTGGCGTTGACGTAGTCGAGCATCGCGGGCAGCCGGTCCACCATGGCGAGGACCTCGTCCAGGCCGACCCTGCCGCCGCCGTCGCGGTCGGCGGCTGCGGACAGGTGGTCCCACCAGCCGAGCATCACCTCCGAGACCCGGCCCGCCAGTTCCGGATCGCCGGCCACCCGGGGCAGCCGGTGCCAGCGGGCGGCGAGGTCCTGGAAGTCGGCCTGGTCCAGATGGCCGTTCCGGTCGGTGTCGAACGCCAGGAACATGCCGGTGAGCTTGCTGCGCTGGAACTCGCTGACCAAGGGAATCCGCCTCTCTCGGGGGTGCACTGCCGTGATCCTTTTCCCGTCGACCGGTTCCTGCACCGGCGCACCGCGGTGCGGCGCCGGGCCCGCCGCGCTCCGGGGGCGTGCGGGCGGGGCCGCACGCGGGCACCCTTTCGAGGCGGGCCCGGGCGGTGGAGCGGATCGATGAACGCCGCCGCTATTGCTCGTTCATTGCAGGTTTATTGCCAGGCCGCACAGTGGTGACACGGCCGACGGAGAGACCGGAGGCCGCCTCCAGGGGGGAGAAAACAACCATGGGGACTTACGTTCGCATCGCCGGCGCCGTCACGGCCGCCGCCGCGCTCACGCTCGCGCTGACCGGCACGGCCTCTGCCACCACCACCACCACCGAGACCGCGAAGGCGTCTGCCGCGCCGGCCGTCACGAGTGCCGCCCGCAGCACTGTCGTCAAGCTGAACAACTGGACCGGCTGCACCCTCACCCGCGAGAACTGGTGGCTCTCGCACGGCATCTGGACCTTCGACCCGCCGGTGCACATCTACAACGGGCAGCAGGGCAGCTGGGCCTCCGAGTCGAACGGCTTCGCGACCGGCACCGAGGGCTACGCCCGGTTCTTCGCCGACAACTGCGCCAACCCGGTCCTGAACAGCCGGAGCATCCAGGTCCACTGGAACAACCCGTACGTGGGCTCCAACAGCTACGACTCCAACGGCACCGACACGAAGTTCTACGTCCCGCAGCCGGCCGGCGGCGGCGGCAACAACGCCACCGCCGAGTTCTCCGCCTGGGGGCTCTGACCGCTCCCGCAAGGGAACGGCAGGTAACGGCAAGGGTGCGACAGGCGCGGTCCCGGGTGTGGGTGGGGCCGGAGTGGGCAGATATGGCAGGTCCCTGATCAATTCCGATGGATGATCAACTCCGTTGGGGAGGCCGCCAGATGAAGCGCAAGTCCTGGGCGCTGCTCACCGCCCTGTCCACCCTGCCGCTCGCGCTGTCCACCACCGCGGTGGCCGCCGAACCGGCGGCCGCCGCAGCCACCGCCGGCGCCGGGTGCGTGTACTCGCCCGCGGTGCCGGCGGACAACTTCAAGGGCATCCCGGTGTTCGACGCGAAGAAGGCAGCCAAGCCGTACAGCGCCACCCTGCGCACCACCCAGGGGACGATCACCTTCAAGGCGCTGACCGACAAGGCCCCGTGCACCACCTTCTCGTTCCGGTTCCTCGCCGAGCGCGGCTACTTCGACCGCAGCCACTGCCACCGCCTCACCACCCAGCGCCTGTACGTCCTGCAGTGCGGCGACCCGACCGGCACCGGCAGCGGCGGCCCCGGCTACTCGTTCCCCGACGAGAACCTCGAAGGGGCGACCTACCCGGCCGGCACCGTCGCGATGGCCAACGCGGGCCCGGACACCAACGGCAGCCAGTTCTTCATCGTCTGGAAGGACACCAAGCTGCGGCCCAACTACACCCCGTTCGGCCAGATCACCGGCGGACTCGACGTGCTGCAGAAGATCGCCGCCGGCGGCGAGGACGACCAGAACGCGCCCGGCGACGGCTTCCCGAACCTGCCGGTGAACTTCCGCAAGGTCAGCATCTCCGGCCACTGAGCAGGCCGGTGCGGCCCGTCGCCGTGCGCGGCGGGCCGCCTCGCCACGTCACCGTTTCCCTGCACAGGGGTTGACGCACCGTCGGCGGCTCCGGGTAGCTCCCGACGGTTCTCGCGGCCACCCGGCCGCGACCGGCGGCGAGGGGGCCACGAATGCGCTGTTCGGGAATCGCCTGGACCGGCTCCGGCTTCGAGGTCGCAGTGCTCGACGAGAACGGCCGCGCCGCCGCCCCGCCCACCCGGTTCGCGGCCGGGCGGATCCGCGCACTCACCGAGCATCTGCTCGGCCTGCAACGGGAGTTCGCCGCCACCGGCGAGTGCCTGCTGACCGTGATCGACTCCACCAACGGCATACTGGACGGCGGCCTGATCGACGCCGGCCTGACCCTGTACCGGGCCGACCCGTGGGTGCTGCCGCCGCGTCCCGCGTTCGGCTCCGTCCGGGCCGAGGACCTCGCCGCCGCCGCGCTCCGCGACCCGGACGCGGTGGTCCGGCTGACCGTCGAGACCGGCACGTTCGGCGACCGCGCGGTGCAGATGGCCGCCGACATCGACGCCAGCATCCCCGCCCTGGAGCGGATGCGCCGCGCCGGCCGCTGCCTGGTCTCCGGCCACCGCGAACGCCCGGTGGTCGCCCTCACCTTCGACGACGGCCCCAACCCGCCCTACACCGGCCGGATCCTGGATGTCCTCGACCGGTACGCCGTCCCCGCCACCTTCTTCTGCGTCGGCCTGCACGCCCTCGCGCACCGCGCCGAACTCGAACGGATGGCCGCCGCCGGCCACCAGATCGCCAACCACTCCTGGTCCCACCCCTACCTGCCCGACCTCGGCAGGCACGAGGTGCTCGCCCAACTGGAGCGCACCGACGAGGCGATCGCCCGAGCCGTCGGCGGCGACGGCCCGCGGATGTTCCGGCCCCCGTACGGCTCCCGCACGCCCGACGTGCTGCGCTGGCTCACCGAGGGCGACACCACCGTGGTGCTGTGGGACGTCGAACCGACCGACTGGGCGCGGCCCGGCGCCGAAGCCATCACCCGGGCCGTCCTGGAACAGACCCGCCCCGGCTCGGTGATCCTGCTGCACGACGGCGGCGGCGACCGCTCGCAGACCGTGGACGCTCTGCCGGGCGTGATCGAGGGCCTGCTCGACCGCGGCTGCACCTTCGCCCGGGTGGACGGGCTGCCGGCGGCCTGACTGTCCGTCAGGCCGCCCGGATGCTCGGACTGCGGGGCGTCAGGCCGTGGTCGGAACGCGCCCGGCCTTCTGCGGGCCGGCCTGGGAGCCGAGCCCGGCCGCCACCTGACAGGCCGTGTTCGCGATCGGAGCGGGAATGAGTCCGCTCAGCAGATCGACGCACGCACCGACATCGCCCCCCGCCGCGAGCGAGCACGCCTCCTCCGCGAGGGACGCCGGTACCCCCGCCTGGACGGCCGCGGTGACACACTGCTGGGCCGACGCGTGGGCCTCGGGCGCGACGGCCAGGATCCCGGCCAGCGGCAGCAGTGCGGTGGCACCGGTGAGGGCCATGGAAGTCAGAAGTCGCCGCACGGGCTTTCCTCTCTGTCGTGGCGTCACCCGGGGCGGGCGAACGCTCCTGGGGGTATCCAGCGCCCTCGCCCCGCTCCGAGCCGGACGCCGCGACAACCGACTCGCCCCGACGGCGGACGCCCGTACCTCCGACGGCCGGATGAGCAGGCGGGTGCGGCGGTGGTGGGCGGTACGGCCCGGGGAGGTGGGGTTCCTGGTGGTCGGACTGCCGGCGGCGGTGCTCGGCGGGGCGTGCGCGCTGGCCGCGCTGTACGCCGGGGTGCTGCTGTCGCTGACGGTCGTCGGGCTGCCGGTCGCCGCGCTCGCGCTGGCCGGGGCCCGTCGACTGGGCGCACCACAGCGGTGGTTGACGGGGCGCATGCTCGGCGAGAACGTCCCCGCGCCGGGCCCGGCCGCCCGGCCGGACGGCGCCGTCGCCCGGATCGGGGCCGCGCTCGCCGACACCGTCGCCTGGCGCACCCTCGGCCACCTGCTGCTGCGCCTGCCGCTCGGCGTGCTCGGCCTCGCCGTCGTCCTGCTGCCGCTGGGCTGCGGCTGGCTGCTCGGATTCCCGCTGTGGCTGCGCCTGTTGGAGGACGGCCCGCACCCCGCGACCCTGCTGGACGTCGCCGCCCCGCTGCTCGGGCTCGTCCTGCTCGCCCTCACCCCGCCGCTGCTCCGCCTGGCGGCCGACGCCAACCGGTACCTGGCCCGCCACCTGCTCGGACCGGCCCGCACCCAGCAGCGCGTCGAAGACCTGGAGGCTGCTCGGCACACGCTGCTCACCACCGGCGCCGAGCGGCTGCGCCGCCTCGAACGCGACCTCTACGACGGAACCCAGGCCCGACTGGTCGCCCTCGCCATCACCCTCTCGCTCGCCGACGACACCCTCACCGACCGCACCGACCCCCGGCTGCGCACCCTCCTCGACCGCGCCCGAACCCAGACCGACGACACCATCGCCGAACTGCGCACCCTCACCCAGGGCCTGCGCCCCACCGGCCTGGACGGCGGTCTCGCCGAAGCCCTGCCCGCCCTCGCCGCGGGCTGCGCCGTACCCGTCACTCGGCGTCGACCTGCCCGAGCGGCCGGACGAGGCGGTCGAACAGGCCCTCTGGTACTGCGCCGCCGAGCTGCTCACCAACATCAGCAAGCACAGCGCCGCGAGCGCCGCCCGACTCACCGTCACCACCGCCGCCGCCCGGATCCGCCTCACCGTCCACGACGACGGCCGCGGCGGCGCGAGCGCGGCCCCCGGCCACGGCCTGCACGGCCTCGCCGAACGCCTCGCCGCCGTCGACGGAACACTGCGGATCAGCAGCCCGCCGGGCGGTCCGACCGCCGTCACGGCCGAACTGCCGGGTCGACTGTGAGGGTCAGCAAGGAAGTTCGGTGTTACGTTGATCTGCTTTGCTCCGGTCGGAAGGAAAGCGGATGGACATCCCCACCTTGCACGGCGGCTTCCTCGACGAGGTCCTCCCGCGCATGCGGCAGGACCGGCGGTTCGTGGGCGTGGCGCTCACCGGATCGATCGTGGCAGGAGACTGCGACGAGTACTCGGACGTGGACCTGGTGCTGGCCGTCGACGACGCGGCGTACGACGCGGTCGTGCGGGAACGGTTGGCGCTGATCGGCTCCTGGACCTCGCTGGTGGCCGGCTTCACCGGGGAACACGTCGGCGAGCCCCGGCTGATCGTCACGCTCGTCGGGCCGCCGCTGCTGCACGTGGACTTCAAGTTCGTCCGGGCCTCCGACTTCGCCGAGCGGACCACGGACCCGGAGATCCTCTGGGACCGGGACGGCCTGCTGGTCGAAGCCCTCGCCGAACGGCCTCTGGTTTCCTCGGAGTTCGACCTCCAGTGGATCGAGGACCGGTTCTGGGTCTGGGTGCACTACGGGGCGACGAAGCTCGGCCGCGGAGAACTGTTCGAGACCATCGGCTTCCTGTCCTACCTGCGCGACACCGTCCTCGGCCCGCTGGCCGCCCACCGCGCGGGCGCGGACCCGCGCGGTGTACGCCGCCTGGAGAGCGTCGCCCCCGAAGCGGCGCACGCCCTCCGGGCCACCCTGTGCGGCTACGACCACTGGGAGGCCGGACAGGCGATCCTCGCCGCCGCCGAGCTCTACCGCCGGTGGTCCGAAGAGGTCGGCGGAACGACCGTCGAACGGCGCCACCACGCGGAGAAGCTCGCCTTGCAGTACCTTCACGAGGTCATCGAGGAAGTCTCGGGGGAAGTCTCCGCGGAACGGTGAGAGTGCACGAGCAGACCGGAGTGACGGAGTCCGATCCGGACCGGGATCCGGACGAGCACGTGCGGTACGCGTGCTACCGGCGGGCGTTCGCCGACGTGGCGCCGGAGGGCGGGGCCGGGCTGGTCGCGCGGGTGTTGACCGATCCTGATGGGGCGATGGCCGGCAGTGCAGTCCGCGGGTATCTCGACCGGCGGGCCGTAGAGCTGTTCACGGACCCCGGGTATCCCGCCTGGCGTGCGGAGATGGCCGAGGTCGTGGCGGCGAACGACTTTATCTCCCGGCGGCTGCGCGAGTGGACCCTGCTGCGGGCGGCGGCGGTGGGCGAGCCGTGGGAGGTCGACGAGCTGCTCACGGCGACCAACTGGTGCCGGCTCCGTGCCGCCGAGACCTCGACGGCCGGCGCCGTCCTCGCGGCACTGGTCGAGGGCGGACGCGCCAAGCGCATTCGCAACGCCGCCAAGTTGATGACAGGGAAAGTGAAATGATGACTCGTCAGGAGATCTCGGCGAGGTAGGCCAGTACGGCCAGGACCTGGAGGTTGTCGGCCGGGGAGGCGTGCAGGTCGAACTTGGTGAAGACCGCGGCGACGTGCTTCTCCACCGCCCGCTCGATCACCGAGAGCCGTTCGGCGATTGCGCGGTTGGAGCGGCCCTCGGCCATCAGGGCCAGCACCTCGCGCTCACGCGGCGTCAGTTCGTCGACCGCGCCGTGCCGCCCGCCGCGACCCGATGCAGGGCGTCGACGAACTCCGAAGTGCGGGCCACCCGTTCCTTCAGCAGGTAGCCGAGGCCGGCCGCGCCGTCCGCGAGCAGGCGGGTCACCCAGCCGGTCTCCAGGTGCTGAGAGGACACCAGCACGCCGACCTCCGGCCAGGACCGCCGGATCCGCAGCGCCGCCCGCACCCCCTCGTCGGTGTGTGTGGGTGGGCGGCATCCGGACGTCCACCACTGCCACCTGCGGGCGGTGCTCCGCGACCGCCGCGAGCAGTTCCTCGCCGGTGGCGACGGCCGCCGCCACCGCCAGGCCGCGCACCGTCAGCAGCTCCGTCAGGCCGTCCCGCAGCACCGCCGAGTCCTCGGCCAGCACCACCCGCAGTCGATCGTCCGTCATTCGATCATTGTGGGGTACGGTCGACCGCTTCCTGCTCGGAGCTGCTCGCTCGTCAGCCGGCCAGCGCCCGGTCGAGGTCAGCGCGGGCGGTGGGTGAGCGACCAGGCGGTGGTGTCGAGGTGGAGGACACGGTCGGCACGGGCGGCCTGGGAGGGGTGGTGGGTGATGGTGAGGAGGGCGCCCGGGCGGGTGCGGAAGGCCTGGTCGATGCGGAGTTCGGCGGTGGCGTCGAGGTGGCTGGTCGCCTCGTCGAGGATGGTGAGCGGGGCCGGGCTGAGGTAGGCGCGGACCAGGGCGACGAGTTGGCGTTCACCGGGGGAGAGGGCGGCGGGACCGACCGCGCCGTCGAGGCCGCCGTGACGGTCCGTCAGGGCGGCGGCGCCGAGGTCGTGCAGGGCCTGGCGGAGGCGGGCGGTCGGCAGGGACGGGTCCGGCCAGCGGAGGTTCTCAGCGAGAGTGCCGGTGAACAGGTACGGCTCCTGCGGGAGCAGCATCCGAAGGGCGGCGAGCGCGGCGGGGGAGAGCTGCGCGGCGGGCAGTCCGGACAGCAGGACGTGGCCGCGGTCCGGGTGGAGCAGCCCCGCGGCGAGCGCGCCGAGCGTCGACTTGCCGGTACCCGACGGCCCGACGACGGCGAGGTGCTCGCCGTCCCGGAGCGTCAACCGGAGGTCGCGCAGCACCGGTTGGGCGTCGCGCCCCCACGCGAAGTCGACGCCGCGCAGTTCGAGGGCCGGTGGGCGGGGCCGCCGTCGGACGGGGGACGGGGGTGCGACGGCGGGCTTCTCCTCCTCGGACGCGGCGGTGGTGGCGAGCCGTTCGGCGGCGACGGTCAGTCGCAGCCAGGACGGCCCGAGGCCCTGGACCAGCAGCCGCAGGGCCGGCTCCAGGGTGCCCAGCAGGTAGGCGAGGGCGCCGAGCAGCGCACCCGGGCTCAGGCCGCGGTGGAGCAGCGTCGGGGCGGTCAGGCTCAGGACCGCGAGCGGGCCACGGGCGCCCAGCGCGACCAACAGGTGCCGGGTGGCGGCGAGTCGGGCCAGCGCCCGCCCGGCAGCCTCGTTCGCTGCGACATCGGACAGCACCCGGTCGACCGCCTGCTGCTCCGCCCCGCAGGCGGTCAGGTCGCGCAGCGCCGTCATGGTGCGCAGGGCGGAGGCGGTGAGTTCCTCCTCGGTGGTGAAGAGCTCGCGCTGGCGGCGGGCCATCCGGGGCGTGAGGGCGGCGAAGGCGGCGATCGAGAGCAACAGGGGCGCGCAGATCGGGACGAGTGCGCCGGGCGCGAGCGCGGCGGTGCCGGCCACGACGGCGACCAGGGTCAGGGCGAGATGGGACACCAGCAGCAACTGCCCGGCCAGGCTGTCGCGCACCGCCTCGACCTGGCGGGTGATCCGGGCGACCGCGACGGCCGCCGTGTCCGGATCGGGACGGGTGGCGGCCGTCTGCCGGAGCGCACCGTCGGCCGTCGCCCGCAGCAGGCGGTCCCGGGCAGGCTCGACGATCCGGGCGAGCGGACGGTAGGCGTTGCGGGTCCCCCACGCGGAGACGGCCGCCGCGGCGGCGAACAACGCCAACCAGCCCCAGCCGGTGGCCGGTTGGCGGGCGAGGAACCCCCGGTCGACAGCCAGCGCGAGGGCCTTCCCCGAGAGCGCCGCGGGTGCGGCGGACAGCACCGTCCAGCCGGCGAGCTTCCAGAGCTCCGGCAGACTGCCGGCCAGCGCGACACGCAGCAGCGCGAGACCCGGCCGGGACGGGGGCGCGCCGGACTGCCGCGACGGAGGCAGGGTGTCGGGCCGGCGGGGTGCCGGAGGGTGCGGCGGGCGGGGTGCGGTGAGTGGGTGGGTTCGGTCGGGTGAGGTCATGGTGTGGGCCCCGTGGGGTCGGTGGTGAGGAGGGCGCGGTGGGCGCGGTGGGCGGGGGAGGGCCGCGGGGGCTGGTGCGGGGGGA
>NZ_BMRI01000031.1:27136-34102 GCF_014648555.1 Kitasatospora griseola | reverse complement strand
GGGGGCGGAGGCGGCTGCGGAGTGCGGCGAGGGCGGTGTGGTCGGCGGTCGCGTCGAGGCTGCCGGTGGTGTGGTCGAGGACCAGCTGGCGGGTGTCTCGGCCCTGGGCGCGGGCGAGGCTGACCTGTTGGCGTTTGCTGCTGGGTCGCGGGGCGTCGGGTGGACGGGGTGCGGTGAGTGGGTGGGTTCGGTCGGGTGAGGTCATGGTGTGGGCCCCGTGGGGTCGGTGGTGAAGAGGGCGCGGTAGGCGGGGGAGGTCCACAGGGTCTGGTGCGGGGCGAGGGCACGGAGGCGGCCGCGGTCGAGCCAGGCGACCAGGTCGGCGTGTGCGGCGAGGGCGGCGCTGCGGGTGGCGCACAGGCGGGTGCGGTGGGCGGCGTGGGTGCGGAGTGCGGTGAGGACGGTGGATTCGGCGGCCGTGTCGAGGCTGCCGGTGGCGTGGTCGAGAACCAGCAGGCGGGCGTCCCGGCCCAGGGCGCGGGCCAGGCCGACGCGCTGGCGTTCGCCGCCGGACAACGGGGCGTCGGACGGTGGGGTGCGGTAGCCGGCGGGGAGCCGGCGCAGGAAAGCGTCCGCCCCGACGGCGCGCGTCGCGGTCACCAACTGCAGCTCGGGGAGGTCGAGTTGGCCGAGCGCCAGGGCCTCCGCGATCGTCTCGCCGTACAGCACCGGATCGGCGAACGCCACGGCGACGGCCGCCCGCAGCTGCTCCGGGCGGACGGCGGCGAGGTCGGCGTCGTCGAGTCGCACCGCGCCCCGTCCGGGGCGGAGCAGGCCGGCGGCCAGGGCGGCGACGGCGGAGGTCGCGGCGTCGTCCGCACCCACCACCGCGACCCAGGCGCCGGCCGGGACGGTCAGGTCCAGATGGTCGAGCAGGAGGCCGGAGCCGGTCCGGACCACCACCCGCCGGAACTCCAACCTGCCATCGCCGGGCGGAAGTTCGGCGGTGCCCGGGGCTGGAAGCGGGACCGCTTCGAGCTCGGCCAGCCGGACGGCGGCGGACCGCGCCCGGGCCAGGTCCAGCAGACTCTGGGCCGCGCCGAAACCGCCCAGGCCGACCGTGGCGTAGGCCATCGCCGCGGCCAGACCCCCGGGGGTCAGGTGTCCGGCGGCGAGGTCCGCGCCGGCCACGGCCAGCACCGCGACCTGGGTGGCGGGGGCCAACAGGCCGACCTTCCAGGCGGTTTCACGCTGGCTGTGCCACAGGGCGTGGCCGTGCCGGGCGAGCTCGGGCAGCGGGCGCAGCACCCGGGCGAGCTCGGTGGAACGGGCGCCGGCGGCGGCGATCGACGCACTGCCGCGCAGCGCCTCCACCAGCCGGGAGGCGATCTTGGACTGCGCGGCCTGGTAGGACTCGCCGTGCCCGGCGGTGCGGCGAACCTGACGGCGGATCAGCAGCCAGCCGGCCGGCGCGGCGAGCAGGAACGCCACGGCAGGGCCGGGCGAGAGCAGGAACAGGCCCGTCACCGCGCCCGCCGCAGTGACCAGTTGGGCGACGGTGTGCACCACGGCCGCGCCGGCCAGCGCGGCCTGCGGGGCACTGCCGGTCAGCCGGGCCGCGATGTCGCCGGCCGTCGGGCCGCCGGCCGCGCCCGACAGCACCGTGTCCGCGCCGACCCGCCGGATCACCGCCGAACGCAGCGCGCCGCCCACCGCGGCCGCGCCGCCGGGCGCGGCGTACTGCGAAGTGGCCTCGGCGACCGCGGCCACAACGACCAGGACCAGCAGCGGAGTTGCGGACGCCGGGCCCGCGCCGGCCAGGATCCGGTCGATCGCCCGGGCGAGCACGCGGGGCAGCAGCAGGGTGCAGGCGGTGCCGGCGGCGACGGACAGCGCCAGTGCGACGGTCCACCGCCGCTTCAGCGTCAGTACGGACCGCAGCACGGGGACGGGGGCGGGCGAGGCGGTGGGCACGGTGGCTCCCGGTGTGCGTGGCCGAAAGGGCGCCGGACATGCGGAGCCGGCCGTGCGCGAGGCGCACGGCCGGCCGGGGTTGCTCAGAGACAGAGCAGGGTGCTGACGGTGCTGTTGGTGCAGTTGACGACACTCAGGGAGCTGAGCACCGAGCGGTACTCGGTGGTCTCCTCGGGGGTCTCCAGCGCCTGCAGGTCGAGGATCGCCATGACAGTCTCCTAACGGGACACAGGTGGTGCTGCGGTTTCTCCGGCGGTCGCCGGAAAATCGTGGGGCGGCATGACCCGGCCGCGACGGGGCGGGGGAGCGGGCGTCAGGACCCGCGTCCGGGGGTGGTTCAGCTCTCGGCCGGCCAGAACGGCATCGGCGGGCTGCCGTCGTACACCGAGGCCAGGGCCGTCAGCACGCCGGCGGTGCCGGTCGCCAGGTCCATCGAAAGGCGCAGCAACTGCTCGCCGGGGAACGCCGGTCGGCCGTTCCGGGGCAGCACGTGCCAGGCCAGGCGGCGGACATGGCGGTCGATCAGGTCGTCGTCCGGCCCGGCGTCCAGGCCGAGCAGGGCGATCAGCCCGGCGCGGCCGTTGAACAGGCCCGGCTGCACGATGAACTCCGGTTCGGCGGCGGCCCGGATCAGCGCCACCTGCTCGGCGAGCGCGGGATCGGGGCGGTGCCGCAGCAGGGCGTGCGCGACGGCGGCGATGCCCGCGCTGCCGGACTCCAGGTAGGGCAGCACCCGGCTGCCGTCGTCCACCTGCACGGTGCCGTCCTCGGCCGTGACACAGCGGGCGAGGTCCTGGTCGAGGGCGGCCCGGGCAAGGTCCAGCAGGACGGGGTTGTCGCACTCCTCGAACAGGCGGACCAGCAGCAGGGCGGTGCCGCTCGCGCCGTGCAGCAGGCCGGGCCGGGCCGTGGCCGGCGCGGGCTCGCCCAGGCGGAGCGCGGCGACGGCCCGGTCGGCGCTGGCGGCGGCCGCGGCCAGCAGACCGCGGTCGCAGGCGGCGCGGGCGAAGTGCAGCTGGGCCAGGCCGATGCCCGCCAGACCCGCGGACAGGTCGGCGCCCGCGCCGGGCGCCTCGTCCTTGTCGAGGCGGCGCAGCAGGTCGAGCGCGCTGTCGCGATGACCCAGGCGGTCCAGCACCCAGGCGGTGCCGTGCGCGCCGACGAACAGACCCGGTCGGCACGGCTGCCGCTCCACCGCGTCGAGCAGCCACCGCACGTGCCGCGGATCGACGTCCGCGCCCACCGTGTGCAGCGCCCACAGGACGCCGGCCGCGCCGTACGACAGACCGAGGCCGTCGTGGGTGAACTGGGCGGGGTCGCCCGGGAACAGCCGGTCGGCGCGCTCGGGCGTGGCGCTCGCGGCGATCGCCGCCACCAGCCCGTCCCGCAGCCGGGGCCAGCCGCCTCGGCCCTCGCCGAACAGGCCCTCCACGGCGGCGAGTTGCTCCCCCTCGGGCGCATCGGCCTCGGGCAGGTACCCGTCCGGCAGCTCGAAGCGCTTGCGGGCCGAGCGGGCCAGCGCCGCGCCCTTCGCCGGGTGCAGCACGGTCAGCGGCAGCAGCGGCAGGAACGCCCACAGCCGCAGCGCCCGCAGCGCGTGCTCGTCCACCTCGAAGCCGGTCAGCCCGGCCGGTGCGGCGAACCCGGCCGCACCCAGCGCGGGGCGTACGAACTCGTCGACGGGGGAGGCGAGTTCGAAGTCGATGAAGACCACCGAGCCGTCGTCGCGGACGATCAGATTGCGCGGATGGAGGTCGCCGAAGACGATGCCGCGGCCGTGGATGGCGTGCAGCGCCCGCTCCACCGCGTCCAGCACCGCCGTCGCCTCCTCGCGGTACGCGGCGACCGCCGCCTCGTCCGCCTCCGGGTGCACCAGCGGAAAGCGGCGGCCGAACCAGTGGTGCAGCCCCTCGCCCGCCACGTACTCCTGCACCAGGAAGCGGTGCTCCCACGCCGTCAGATCGCCCAGCACCGCGGGCACCGCGTCCAGGCCCGCCAGTCGCTCCAGGATCCGCTGCTCGCGGACCAGCCGCTGCACGGCGTCCTCGCCGCGCTGGTCGAGACCCGCGAACGGGCGGCCCTCCTTGAGCACGACCTGCTCGTCACTGCCGGCCCGCCGCGCCAGGTAGATGCCGCCGCCGTTGGAGAAGTGCAGCGCCCGCTCCACCGCGAACGGGAAGTCGTCGACACTGCTGCGGCCCGCCCCCGCCACCGCCTCCGCCAGCACCGCCGGCACCGGCGCCCAGGACGGCAGGTCGAACGCCGCCCGCCGCACATCGGGACGCAGCACGCCCGACGGCTCGCGCAGCGCCAGCACCAACTCGCCCTCCTCGTTGCGGCACCACTGCTCCGTGAACGCCCCGTAGCGCAGGTACAGCGGACCGCGCCGCCAGCGCAGATCGCTCAGGACGTACGGGCCAGGCGCCCCCGCCAAGGCGTCGTCCAGCTCGGTGAGACATCGCTCCAACTGCGCCTCGTCGGCCGGGTACAGCGTCATGAACTTCCCGCTGGAGCCGCGCGAGGCGTACTTGGCGTTCTGCGTCTGCACCAGCGCCGGGCTGCGCAGGAACTTGAACGCCACCCCGTGCTCGAAGCAGTGCGCCCGCACCACGTCCAGGATCCACGGCGCGTTGTCCAGGCAGGCCGAGACGTGGATCTTCCATCCCTGCTCCGGCAGCGGCGGCGTGGCCGGCTGGTAGCCCACCCACACCTCACGCAGGCTGCGCACCCAGCCGCTCGGCGCGGCTTCGGTGGCCGCCGGGAACTCGTCGCGGGCCGCCCATTGGACCGGGGAGTCGTAGAAGACCGGATCGGCGTAGGAGTACGCCTCGTAGCGCATGTCCATCGGAAGAGCTCTCCATGGCGCGTCGCAGGGGGAGGGGGAGACCCCCGGATGCCGGACGGCGTGAAGCCGGCACAGCACGGCAGCAGGGGGATCGTCGGTCGAGCCGATTGTGCGATCGGCTGACCGCCACCGAGAGTCTGCAAGGGACGGCGCGACCGTCGAAAGAGCTTCGGAAAGGGTTGGCCGGATTCCGCAGGCGCATGCCGGAGGCCCTCCCTCCGGTCCCCGACCCTCCCTTTACCTGCGCTTTCCCGTGCCGGGCGCAGCCGTGTCCGCGGGCCCGCGGACCCCTCCCGGGCGTCCCGCCAGCGCAGACACCCGGAAGCGGACCGTGTCACCGCCCCGCCGCCGCACGCGCCGGCACGGCCGCGCCCGGGTCGCACCTCGGCACAACGTCGGAGCGCACGAGCCCGCGGGCCGGGCCCCGATCCGGCACCCACTGGCCGGTACCCGACCGGCGCGCCAAGGGCGTGCGAGGCGTATCCCTGCCGCCGCACGCGCCCACCATTCCGGCAGCCGCCCCCTCCAACACGCCCCCGGCGTGCGACCGTTGCCGCGCGCCCCACCTGCGGCGTCACGCCCCGGCCGGGCCGCGGATGGCCGGTTGTCGGTCTTCCGGGCCACCCCACCCGGGTAGCACCCCGGCATGGCAACGCACTTCCTCACCGGCGCCGGCTCCGGCATCGGCGCCGCCACCGCCGAGCTGCTCGCCGCCCGCGGCGACCGGCTCTGGCTGCTCGCCCGCGACAAACCCACCGCCGCCCGGCTGCGCGAGCGATTCCCCACCAGCCGCACCGTCGTCGCCGACCTCGCCCACCCCGCCGGCCTCGCCCACGTACTCGGCGGACCCGCCGCCCCGCCCCGGCTCGACTCCCTGCTGCACATCGCCGGCACGGCCGACTGGGGACCGGTCGGCGACAGCGATCACGAGCTGTGGCGCCGCACCCTCACCGTCAACCTGCTCGCCCCCGCCGAGCTCACCCGGCTCCTGCTCCCCGCCCTCCGCACCGCCCAGGGCCACGTCGTCTTCATGAACTCCGGCGCCGGCCTGCACGCCCCACCCGGCCTCGGCGCCTTCGCGGCCTCCAAATTCGCCCTCAAAGCGCTCGCCGAATCCCTGCGCGCCGAAGAACACCCCCACCGCGTCCGAGTCACCACCGTCTACCCCGGCGAAGTCGACACCCCCATGCAACGCCGCCTCCACGCCCGCTTCCGCATGGCCTACGACCCCGCCGCCTGCCTCACCCCCCAATCCGTTGCCGCCGCCCTCGCCGCCGTCCTCGACCACCCCCACGACGGAACGGTCAGCGACCTGACACTGCGCCCGGGCAGCTGAGGGAAGACGGGACGGAGGAGGCGGGGGTGGCTCGGCGTTGGCGGTGCACCCCAGCCGGCGTTCGGCGGCCGGCCGGGGTGCGGGTGGGGCCGTTATGCGGCGGTGAGGTCGATGCCCAGGACGCCGGTGGTGGTGGCGACGCAGAGGCGGCCCTCGTCGGTGAGGGCCAGGCCGACGGCCGGGGCGCCGAGGCGCAGGTCGTGGGTGACCCGCTCGGCGCCGGCCAGGACGACGCGGACCAGGCCGTCCGTCCACGCGGCCGCGCAGACCAGGCCGCCCGGCGTGGTGGCGACGGCGACCGCGGTGACCGGGACGTCCCGGGTCGGCACGGGCGGCGAGAGCGGGCCCCGGCCGGGCATCCAGGCCTGGACGGCGCCGTCCGTGCCGCCGCTGATCAGCAGGTGGTGGCCGCCGTGGTGGGCGAGGTCGACCGCCGTCACCGGTGAGGCGTGGAGCGGGGCGTCGCTGTGCACCGGGTCCGTGCCGTCCCGGTCGTCCAGCAGGTGGACGCGGCCCGACGCGTCGCCCGCCGCCACCGCCCGCTGCTCGCCACCGCGCGCCGCGAGCGCCGTCGCCCCGTCGTCCATGGCGGCCAGCAGCCGCCGCCGCACGGCGTCGGAGGACGGACGGAGCTCCTCGACGGCGCCGCTGCGCCGCAGCGCCCAGGCGCCGCCCTCGTGGCCGACGGCCAGCGCCACCGTGGAACGGTCCGTCAGCCGCGCAAACGATTCGTCGGCGGACCGGCCGGTGGCCGGGTCGAGCACCACGACGTCCCAGCCGACGGCGACCGCGAGACGGTCCTCGTGCCGGGCGAGCAGGTGCACCGGGTCGGCCTCGCCGGCGAACGCCCAACGGGCCCGCCAGTCGTGCC
>NZ_BMRI01000031.1:6687-27111 GCF_014648555.1 Kitasatospora griseola | reverse complement strand
CGGCGAGCTCGGCGAATCGTTCCGCGAGGTCGCCGTCCGGCCCGACCGTCCAGCAGTGCAGGGCGGACGCCCGCTCGGCGGGGTCGTCGGTGGCCGTGACCCGCGGCCCGGCCAGTCGCCACGCCCGGTGCACTGGCGTGTGCTCGGCCGCCGTGCGGTCGGCGTCCGAGAACTGGCGTGCCAGCTCCTCGTCGAACTCCTTGCCGTCCGCGAGCGCCTCCCGGCGGGCCTCCGCCTGCGCGAGTTCCGCCCGCTGCCCGGCGTCCGCGACCCGGACGGCGGCCGCATGCTCCAGGGCAAGGCCGACCGCCGACGGATCGGCGTGCACCAGGACGGCCGGGTCGGCCAGCAGGTCGTCGACCGGGGTCGAGGTCCGGACGGCGTGCCGCAGCACCAGGTCGAGCCGGGCGGCGTCCTGCGGGCCGGGCTGCTCAGGGAGGAGGTTCTGCCGGATCGACAGGTGGTCGAGGCCCGACCGGGCGAGCCGCTCGGCGAAGGCGTCCGGCCAGACCCGGTACCGCCCGTCCGGATCGGCCGGCAGCAGCAGGTCGACCGCCTCGTGCACCGCGAACGGGCCGAGGCTGCCGGGCAGTTCGCCCCACAGCTCGGTGTCGAGACCGCCCCGGACCGAGGCCAGCACCACCACGGGGGCCCGGACGAGTTCGGGCAGCGACTCCCACCAGGTCTCGGCGAGCGCCTCCGCCTTCCGCGCGGGCGTGGCCGCCGGGTCCAGCAGCACCCCGTCCCCGGTGCGGGCGGCCAGCAGCGCCAGCGCGGGCGACGGGTAGACCTCCGCCGGGAGTTGACGCTCCGACAGGGCGGTCGCCCACCGGGTGAAGGCGTCCAGGTCGGTCCACTGCGGCTGGTCCAGGTCGAGCACGGCGGCGGGCACGTCGAGCGCCGCCGAGGCCGGAGTGTCGGAGGCGCACTCCACCACCAGCCGCAGCCACGGCACCCGCAGCAGCGGCCGCAGCACCTCCGCGGCGATGCGCTGCGCTGCATCCGACAGCCGGCCGGCGCCCGCCCGGTCGAGATCGGTCACCACCAGGACGCGCGGCGCCCCGTCGATCAGCGCCGCGACCAACTCGTCCGGGTCGGCCGCCGACACGCCAAGCAGCGCGGCGAGCCGCCAGACGAACGTGTCCACCGTCAACTCGGCGGCGGACAGCAGCACATCGGTCCGCCGACGCGGGTGCGGACTGTCCGCCGGGCACGCGGCGGCCAGCCAGTGCAGCAGGTGGCTGCGGCCACTGCCGCTCGACCCGGCGATCCGGCACAGCCGGGGCGCCTGCGGATCCTCCAACCACCCCAGCAGCGCCCGCCCGGCCGGGCGCCGCCCGGCGTGCAGCGGCGGCAGCGGCGCCGCGCCGTCCCCGACCGGCTGCTCCGGCAGCGGGGCGCCGTAGCGCGGGTTGGGCCGGAACCGCAGCGGACGACCGTGGGCGTCGACCTGCCAGGCCCCCTCCACCGCCTCCACCGGCACCGACCCGTCCGGGTCGTGGCCCTCGTCGGCCTTGAACAACCAGCCTCCGCGCCGCACCGCCTCCGCGCACTGCTCCCGCGTCATCCGCGGAAACGGCCGGTACCCGGGCGGCGCGACCGTCGGCGTGTGCTCCTCCGCCGTCGGCGCTGCGCCCTGCTCGTTTGGGGCGATCAGCTCGCTGGTCCAGTCCGCACCCATACAGTCCTCCCCCGTTGCGACTTCTGTTCGGTGTCGAGGTACACCTTGCCATCGCCCGGGGCATCGCGGCAGCGGCCCGTCACTTGTCACCGTCGACACCGCGCCCCGCCCGGGGTCCGGCCCCGCCGCCGATGCTCGACGCCCCGTCAGGCGCGGGCCCGGGACTTCCGGAAGGCCAAGTCGGTCAGCACGAGGCCGACCAGCATGATCGCGGTGCCGATCGCCCACAGCGGAGCGCCCCCGGCCCGTTCGGGAGAAGCTCCACGAGAACATGCCTCGCCCGGGAAGAGCCGTGGCCCATGGGAAAGTTGATGTTTCGTCAGGATCATGGAACCGGCCGGACCGGTGCGATCGTCCGTCCACGCATGAACGACAACACGTTAGGACGACGAGGTCTGCTGCGTACGGCGGTCGCGGGCGCGGCCCTGCTGCCGATGGCCGGCGCGGGTGTCGCCGCCGGGGCCGGGACGGCGGCCGCGACCGAGCCCGGACCGGCGCCGGGCGGAGGCGGCGAGACGGTCTACACCTGGCTCGGCACCACCGGTTGGCGGATCGAGGGCAACGGGAAGACCGTGCTGTTCGACCCGTACATCACGCGGTTCCCGACCGACGGCTTCAACCCGAAGACCCGGCTGACCGTGGCCCCCAAGCTGATCGACCGCCACATCGGCACCCCGGACCTGGTGCTGGTCAGCCACTGCCACTGGGACCACTTCAACGACGTCCCGTACATCGCAAAGAGCCGGGGCGTGCAGGTGGTCGGAACGGCCACCACCTGCTTCCTGCTCCGGGCGATGGGGGTCGACCCGGACCAGCTGATCGTGGTGAAGGGCGGCGAGTACCTCGCCTTCGACGGGTTCACCGTCCAGGTGGCAGCCAGCCTGCACAGCCGCAACGCCAAGCACCAGTACTGGGTGCCCGGCACGCTCACCGGCCCGACCGCCACCGCGCCGCGCACCATCGGCGACCTCCCGGAGGGCGACACCCTCGCCTTCCAGGTCCGCCTCGGCGACGGCCCGTCCGCGCTGCTGACCGGCGCCAGCGACTTCGTCGAGCAGCACTACGTCGGGCTGAAGCCCGACATCGCCATGATCTCGACGGAGAGCACCGCTCACAGCGTCCACCGCTATGTGCCGCGGATCCTCAAGGCCCTCGACAACCCTCGCACGGTGATCCCCGTGCACTGGGACACCTTCGAGAGCCCGCTCACCGACCCCGCCGTCCAGGACACCGCCATGGACCTGGACGGCCTGATCGCCCAGACCCGTGAACTGTCGCCCGAGACCCGCCTGATCCGCCCCGAGCACCTGACCCCGCTCCGCCTGCGGGCCTGACCGACCCTCCCCGCCGAACCCACCCGGCGCGGCGGGGAGCCACCGCTCCGGGTGGGGCCGTGCCCTCCTTCGCCCCGGCCCTGCTGAACCACCGCGACTCGACGGGACGGGGCCGGCGCCGAGGCTCGTCGACCGCCCCGACACCCCTGTCCCGACGTCAACTATGGTGTGCAGACGCCACGGTGGATCCACCCACCGCCGGAACGACACCATCAGGGGGACCCATGACCGATGCCGCACTCCACACCCCGGCGACCATCCCGGCCGGCATCGCGACCGAGCGGCTGATCCTGCGCCCGTTCACCGTGGACGACACCGACGACCGGTACGCCTACCAGGCGCTGCCCGAGGTCGTCCGCTACCTCTACCGCCCGGCGCTCACCCGCGAGGGCTGCGAGGAGTCCATCCGCGCCCGCGCCCACGCCGGCTGGAGCGCCGACGGGGACAGCCTCCTGTGGGCCGTCTGCCGTGCCGATCAGCCCGGCGTCCTCGGCGAGGTCGTCGTCATCCTCACCAACGCCCGCGCCCGCCAGGCCGAGATCGGCTGGGTCTTCAACCCGGAGTACGCCGGCCAGGGCTACGCCACCGAAGCCGCCCGCGCCCTCGCCGCAACTGCCTTCGAATCCCTGGGAGTTCACCGCCTCTTCGCTCGGCTCGACGCCCTCAACACCGCCTCCGCCCGGGTCTGCGAGCGCCTCGGCATGCGCCTGGAGGCCCACCTGATCGAGAGCGACCTCGACGGCGACCGCTGGGGCAACGAGTGCGTCTACGCCATGCTCGCCCGGGAGTGGAAGGCCTGACCCCACCGCCGCGAACCGACCCCCTGGGCGGCCGACGCGATCGACGTCGCGTCGGCCCGGCCGTCGGGCGGGCGGACGTGCGGAACCTGGCGGAACCGGGCGGGACGTCGGCGGTGCGGCGCCGCATGCTGTCGTGCACCTGGGGTGCTCCACCCAAGCGGCCTACCTATTCGTGACCGATTCCCTCCGCCCGGCCGCTGCGTAGCGTCATGGACGTCAGCCCGACCCCGACCCTTTGGGAGCGCCACGATGCCCGCCTACGCCCTGGCCCAGGTCCACGCCGTCGAGCCCTGCCCCGACACCGTCGAGTACCTCCGGCGGATCGACGCCACGCTCGACGCGTTCGGTGGCCGATTCCTGGTCCATCGTGGCAAGTTCGAGACGGTGGAGGGGAGTTGGGGAAAGATGGGGCTGATCCTGATCGAGTTCCCCGATTATCGGCAGGCCCGCGCCTGGTACGACTCGCCCGCCTATCAGGACATCCTGCACCTGCGCACCCGCCACATGACGGCCGACGCGATCCTCGTCGAGGGCGTCCCCGCCGGCTACCGGGCCGAGCGCTCCCTCGCCGAGCACTGAGCGCCTCCCGACGGCGTCGAGCGCGGTGCTCGTCGGGTCCGCCGGAACGCGAAGGCGCCCGGCGGGTGGAATACCCGCCGGGCGCCCGGTTCGAAGTCAGCCCTTGGACCTGGGCCCCTCAGCCGAGGTCAGAGCGCTCAGAAGCTCGCGCCGGAGTCGGTGAACGAGCCGGAGACGCCCTCGTCGCCCGCGAACACCCAGCCGGCGATGTGGTCGACGCCGTGCGGGGAGACGACGGAGGCGACGACCGCCTCGCCGGCGCCCTCCTCGTTCGCGATGAACTGGGCCTCGGCGAAGTGGGCCTCGGGGCCCTCGTGGAAGCCTTCGTGAGCGGAGGCGAGTCCGGCGCAGCCGATCACGAGGGGGGCGGCGAGGGCAGTGACGGCCAGGACACGCTTGACAGCACGCATGGAAATTCTCCTCCGAGTAGTTCGGTTTTGCGGCGGGGCCTGTGGTGACCCCGACGACTCCAGGAGGACATGGGAACCGGGAGCCTGCAACGGGGCTGTGCGTCCGTCTGGAGCTGACGAGCCGTCATGAACCCTTGTCCCGCAGGAGAAAGATCAGATCGTATGTTCACCCTTGGGTGGCTGCTCCAGCGGTGCAGCGGAGGCGGATCACGGCTGCCGGCGTCGCCTGCCGGGTCGATCGGGCGGTGGGTCCGGTTCGGCCGTGCGTGTGTTGGCAGCCGGGCGAGTCTGACGTGTCGTCAGAAATGCCTTGATGTGCGGTGGGTGAGGATTCGGGCCTGTCGGTCGCCGCGCCTCGTCCTGGCCGGTCCGGGCGGGCGGCTCCGGTCGCGCGGCGCAGCCGGCGGATGCGATGGCTCGGTGCGGTGGCGGGTGGGGCGAGGGGCGGTCCGCTGGGCCGGTCGGGGTCGCGCAGGTGGCCGCCTCGTCGGACATGTGGTCGGCCGGTCCGATGGTGCTGCGGGTGTCGTCGGCCCGCCACGCCCCCGGGGCCGCGATGCGGCGAGCGGGGTCGGCGGCGGCAGCACTCCTGATCTCCCATCAGGACCTCATGATTCCGGCGGGACTGATGCCCGGTCGGCATCCCGGGCTGGCGCATCCGAGGGATTCCCTAGGACCACAGATAGTACAAACTGATAACTCTTGGTAGTGGCTGCACATAGTCAAGGGCATGACGAGACATTTCCGCGGACCGGGGCGGCTCAGATCCCGCACGGCCCGCTTCATCAGCGCCGCAGCCACCCTCGGCCTGGTCGGCACAGGTCTGGCCGCCACCCTCGGCGCCCAGGCCATCGGCCCCGCCCCCCACCGTGCTGCCGCTGCGCCGGAGCGGGTCCTGGCCACCGGTTCCCCGCTGCTCCAGGAGGACTTCACCGGTGCGACTGCGGACCCGAGATTCGTCGCCGTGGGCTCGGCCTGTCTCACCGGCGGACCCGTCACGACGCCCCTCCCGCCGGACGGCCGCCAGCTGACCGGCTGTCCGCTCCCGGAGATCGGTCCGGTGCCGCCGCTGGACAGCGCACCGTTCGGCTACCTGAGGATCACCGATGCCGCCAACGACCAGAACGGCGCGGTGCTGTTCGACCAGGCGCTGCCGGCCGGCAACGGCCTGGACGTGACCTTCGACCAGTGGCAGTACGGCAGCACCACACCCGCCACCCCGGCCGACGGCATCTCGTTCTTCCTGGTCAACGGTGATGTCTCGCTCGCACACCCGGGGGCGTTCGGCGGCAGCCTCGGCTACGCGCAGAAGCTGCCCGACGACAACCCCAACCTGGCCATCCTGCCCGGCGTCGACCGGGGCTACCTCGGTGTCGGGCTCGACGTCCTCGGCAACTACTTCGGCGACTGGGAGCACCGCGGCAACGGCTGCACCACCCGTTCCCCCGCCGGAACGGCCTTCCACGTCCCGGCTCCCGGCCCCAACATGGTCACCGTTCGCGGCCCCGGCCACGACGAGGACGGCTACTGCTTCCTCACCGCGACGACCAGCAACTTCTCGACCACCGGCCCCTGGCCGTCGACGCTTCCGGGCCAACTGCAGGGCCCGCTGACCTTCCTGCCGCCCGACGTGACGCCGGCCCAGGCCCAGGCGCTGCTGGAGCCGTCACGCCGCCGGGTCAACGTCCACCTGACCCCGGCCCCGACCCCGGTGCTGACCGTCACCGTCGACTTCAACGACGGCACCGGCCCGCACCAGGTCCTCCAGACCCCGGCGCCCCAACCCGTCCCCTCGACCTACAAGTTCGGCTTCGCCGGCTCGACGGGCCTGTTCACCGACGTGCACCTGATCCGCAACGTGGTGATCAACACCGACGAGCCGCTGCCAGAACTCAACCTGGTCAAGCAGGCCCACCAGCCCCTGCCCGCGAACCTGACGGTCGGCAGCAAGATCCCGTACGACTTCGTCGTCACCAACTCCGGCAACGTCCCGATCGACAACCTCGCGGTCAACGACCCGAAGGTGGGCCCGGTCAGCTGCCCGGTGAGCGTGCTGCAACCCGGTGGGACGGTCACCTGCACCTCGACCTACACCGTCACCGCGGCGGACGCGGCCGCGGGCCACGTCGCCAACACGGCCCAGGCCACCGGTACGGCGGGCGGCGACCCGGTGACCTCGCCGCCCGCGTCCGAGGACGTCCCGCTGGTGGCCCCGCCGAGCATCGACGTCCTCAAGCACGTGGACGAGCCCGGCCCGTTCCACGTGGGCGACACCGTCCACTACACGTACACCGTGAGCAACACCGGCGGCACGCAGCTGGACAACGTCTCCGTGACGGACGACAAGGTCACCGGCATCACCTGCGACTCCTCGACCCTCGCCCCCCGAGGATCTCCCGGAGACCGCACACAGTGCCACGGCACCTACGTGATCACCGCCGCCGACGCGGACGCGGGCCAGGTCACCAACCACGCGGTCGCACACGGCATCGCCGACGACCAGCCGGTCACCTCCCCGGAGACACAGGCCACCGTCGAGGTCGTCGGCCCGTCGTCCCTGTCCCTCGCCAAGGCGGCGGACACGGCAGGCCCCGTCCACGTCGGCCAGACCGTCAACTACACGTACACGGTGACCAACACCGGGCAGACGGTGCTCGACCAGGTCCTGGTCACGGACGACCACGCGACGCCGGTCACCTGCAACGCGACGACCCTGAACCCCGGCGCGAGCACCACCTGCCACGCCGCGTACGTGGTGACCGCCGCCGACCTGGCGCTCGGCCACCTCACCAACAGGGCCGAGGCAGCCGCCACGAACCCGGACGGGGACACGGTTCTGAGTCCGCCGGCCGAGGTGAGGCTGCCCGTGGCGGGCGAGGCGCGGCTCGGCATCGAGAAGACGGCGGACTCCGCGGGTCCGTTCCGGCTGGGCGAGACCGTCAACTACACGTACACCGTCACCAACACGGGCACGCTGGCCATTCACGGCGTCACGGTCACGGACGACCACGTGGCCGGTGTGACGTGTGACGCGACGACGCTGAACCCGGGCGCGAGCACGCTCTGCCACGGCTCCTACGTCATCACGGCGGCGGACGTGCAGGCCGGTCACGTGACGAACACCGCGCACGCGAACGGCATCGACCCGGACGGCGAACCGGTGGCGAGCCCGCCCGACGACGCCACGGTCACCGTCGTGGGCGAGGCGGTGCTGTCGATCGAGAAGACCGCGGACAGCGCCGGCCCGTTCCACGTGGGCGACACCGTGCACTACACGTACACCGTCACCAACACCGGTACCAGGGTGATCAACGGCGTCACGGTCGCGGATGACCACGTGGCCGGTGTGACGTGTGACGCGACGACGCTGAACCCCGGTGCGAGCACCCTCTGCCACGGCTCCTACGTCATCACCGCGGCGGACGCAGCAGTGGGGCACGTGACCAACACGGCGCACGCGAACGGCACCGACCCCGAGGGGCGGCCGGTGCAGAGCCCGCCCGACGACGCCACGGTCACCGTCGTGGGCGAGGCGCACCTGTCGATCGAGAAGAAGGCCGACAGCGCGGGCCCGTTCCACGTCGGTGACACGGTCCACTACACGTACACCGTCAAGAACACCGGCACCGTCGCCGTCCACGACATCGCCGTCGTGGACGACCACGTCACCACCGTGACGTGCGACGCGACGACGCTGAACCCGGGTCAGAGCACGCTGTGCCACGGCACCTACGTGATCACTGCCGCGGACGTGGCGGCGGGCCACGTGCTGAACAAGGCTCATGCGTCGGGCAAGGACCCCGAGGGTCGTGCGGTGGAGAGCCCGCCGGGCGAGGCGGACATCCCGGTGGTGGGCGAGGCCAAGCTGTCCATCGTGAAGAAGGCCGACGCCGCGGGCCCGTTCCGGGTGGGTGACACGGTGCGGTACACGTACACCGTCACCAACACGGGCGCAGTCGCCGTCCACGGCATCGCGGTCTCGGACGACCATGTGGCGTCGGTGACCTGCGACGCGACGACCCTGAACCCGGGCGCCCGCACGGTGTGTCACGGCTCGTACGTGATCACCGAGGACGACGTCGAGGCCGGGCACGTGACCAACAAGGCCCGTGCGAGCGGTGTGGACCCGGAAGGCGATCCGGTGGAGAGCCCGCCGGGCGAGGCGACGGTGGAGACCACTTCGGGTGCGTCGTCGCTGTCGATCACGAAGCAGTCCGACGTGTCGGGCTCCGCGCAGGTGGGCGACACCGTGACGTACACGTACATGGTGACGAACACCGGGACGACGGTGCTGACGGACATCGCTGTTGCTGATGACCGGGTCGCGCAGGTCACCTGCGACGCGCGGACGTTGAACCCAGGTGAGAGCACGACCTGTCACGGGACGTACGTCGTCACGGCGGAGGACGCGAAGGTCGGCCACGTGATCAACACGGCGACGGCCTCGGGTCGTGACCCGCAGGGGCAGTTGGTGGAGAGCCGGCCGGTGTCGCTGTGCGTGACGGTGTCGGAGTGCCCGGAGAAGGAGAAGGGCGAGGGCTGCGTGAAGGTTCCTCGTCCGACGGCGCCGCCGAAGCACGGCGGCGGTGGGGGCGGTCACCTGCCGGACACGGGTTCGCCTGCGGGTCTCGCCGCGGTGGGCCTGGCCGGTGGCGGGCTGCTGACGCTGGGCGGAGTGCTGCTCTACCGGGCACGGCGCCGCGCGAACGCGGACCGGTTCGTGGGGTAACGCCCGCAGAATCACCGCTTGTTCAGTGCGGACCGCCCTCGGGGCCTTCGGGCTTCGGGGGCGGTCCCCTGCCATTCTCGTGCGGGCGGTCCGGCCTGGGGAATGTGTGTGCGGGCGCTGGTTGTTGCCTCGGCTTGTCGGTGCCGGTCTGTGGCCCGTCGTGTGCTGTTTTTCGGTGTCAAAGTGCGGGGTGTGGTGGGCGGGGGAGTGCCTCCGCTGTCGTGGGGCGGGTTTCCGGTACAGATGTTTCCGTGGAAAGGCAGTGGTCCTTGTGGTTGTCGACCTTGAGAAGTACTTCGCGCGCATTGGATGGGACGGTGGTCGGGCGCCGACGCTCGAAACCTTCCGCTCCCTGCACCGCGCGCACGTCATAGGCATCCCGTTCGAGAATCTGGACGTCGTCGCGGGCGGGGTGCCGTCGTTGGACCTCGACGATCTCCAGGCCAAGCTGGTCGAGTCGTCGCGGGGCGGCTACTGCTTCGAGCACAACAGCCTGTTCGGCGCTGTTCTGGAGCAGTTGGGCTTCCAGGTGACCCGCCTTTCGGGCCGAGTGCGGTACGGCGCGCGGCCGGGGGAGGAGCGTCCCCGGACACACATGGTGCTGGCCGTCGAGATACCGGGCGTCCCGGGCCGGTACCTCGCGGACGTCGGCTTCGGTGGTCTCGGCGCACTGCTGGAACCGCTGCCGATGGTCCCGGGCCAGGTGAACGAGGCCGGCGGACGCCGCCACCGCCTGGTGGTGGAGGAGACGGAGGGCTGGGCGCCGGTGTGGGTGATGCAGGCGTTCCGGGGCGGGGTGTGGGAGGACCAGACCGCCTTCACTCTCGACCGGGTGCCGGTCCCGGACCTCAAGCTGGGCAACTGGTTCACGGCCACCCACCCGCGCTCACCCTTCCACCGACTCTTCGTCCAGCGGACCTTCGCCACGGGGCACCACCTGCTGCTCGACACGAAGACCGTCACCCGGACCGGACCCGACGGAGCCGTCCACCACGAGCAGATCGAAGACGCCGACGAGCTGCTCCGCCTGCTGGAGTCCGACTTCGGCATCGCCCCACCGACCGGCCTCCGCCTGCCGGCCGACGTGGCCTGAACCGGTCCCGGCCTGTTGGACGGGGCGGCATGCTGACGGTCCGTCGGCCTGGGGGCGTGACGCCTTGACGGACCGTCGGTGGTCGCCGACGGGGGTGCCCTGGCGATCGTTGGGCTGGGTGATGTCGGCGAGTCGGTGACCGGCGCGGCCCTGCCGGACGACCAGGCTGTTCGTCGCTGACCCCGCCCGGAGCGTGAGCGTCCGTCAGCGACGGGCTCTGGTCGAGGTCCACGACGGCTCGACCACGCTGCCTCGGTGGGGGTCGTCCTGGGCTCGGCCGGGCCTGAGAAGCCGTGAAGACCGACGGGCGGGCCGGCGAGCAGGCCGACCACTCCGGCGACCCCGAGGCCCAGGCCGACCTGCTCGATCGGCAGGCCGATCACCCGCAGGGCGTACAGCGGCGCCGTGGCCAGGAAGGCCGCAGTGCCGAGCTGGTTGATGAAGCCTCCGAGGGCCAGTCTGCGCTGGGGTCCGGACTCGAGGAGTAACCCTCGGCGCACCAGCCAAGGCCGGCGGTCCGGGGCGGTGTCCTCCTGGCAGTCATCGGGGGACAGCGTGCTGGTCCGACTCACGTGCTACTCCTGAATGTCGATCACGGTGGGCGGGGACGGACGGCGCGGCGCGGTGCCCGGGAGCGAGCCGCGCGTCGAACGCCTCGGCGAACCCCGGCGAGGGGTTCAGCCGGAGTCGCCGCCATCGATCCGCTCACGGCGACACCGGTCTGCGGATCACGGCTTCAAGATCATTGCAGGAGAGCATGCTCGCTGCTCCCGTATCTGGCGATCCGTCAACAACGGGCCCGATCCGCGGTCGGGCTGCCGCCACCGTCCGTCCGGGCCGGGCGGTGCGGAGGCATGCTCGGACCCGCCTCTCACCCGGGTTCCCGGGGCCTCTACCGTGGCGGTATGCGCACCGACCTTCGCTCCTGGGACGTTCTGTTGATCGGCGGCGCCTCGGGTGTCGGCAAGAGCCGCGCCGCTGCCGGCCTCGCTGCCGCCCACGGTGCGTTCACCGTCGAATTCGACGACGTGGTGGCCGCGCTCCAGGCGGCCACGACACCGGCGACCCACCCCGCACTGCACCAGTTCGCGGCCTACCGGGACCCGGAGGCGGAGCTGGGCCTCGACCGTGTTCTGGATCTGCAGATCGCCACCGCTCACGCCCTGGACGAGGCCCTGCTCGGTGTCGTGCGCAACCGCTTGAGCGTGGACGTGCCCGCCATCGTGGAGGGCGACTACCTCACCCCTCGCGCCGCCGTACGGGCCGCGGCCGAAGCCGCCGCCCACCGCCGCCGCCTGCACACGGTCTTCCTGCACGAGGGCGACCCCGCGCGCATCGGCGCCAACTACGCCCACCGCGAGCCCGACCTGGGCCCCCAGCCCGCCCGGGCCCAGGTCAGCGCCCGCTACTCCCACTGGCTCGCCGACCAGGCCCGCGTCCACCGCCTGCCCGTGGTCGACTGCCACCCCTACGACACCCTCCCGCAGCGCCTGGCCGCCGCCCTGACCTGACCGGCCCGCGACGGCCTGGGCGCAGCCCGCTTCGTGGCCGGGCCGTCAGGCGTTCTCCCCGGCCTGCAGCAGGCGGCGGATCGAGTCCGCCATCGCGACCACGAACGCGTCCCGCTGCTCCCGGGGGACGACGTCCAGCGACAGGTACGGGTTGAGGTCCTCCAGCTCCACGAGCAGCAGTTCCCCGTCAGTGGTGCGGCAGGCGTCCACCCGTTGGATGCCATGGTCGAGGGTGTTCCAGTCGATGAACCGGCGGGCGAAGGCCAGGTCGGCCTGCGTCGCCGGGTAGGGCGTCAACTCCCAGCGGCGGGCCGGATCCGGTGCGTGGAGGGCGTACTGGAAGGCGTCGTCGACGAAGTAGAACGACACCTCGTAGCGGAAGTCGACCAGCGGCTGGACGAGCAGCTCCTGCGAGCCCGCTCGCTCCAGGTCGGCCAGCTCCGCGCGGTCCACGACGGACAGGCCGATCGAGTCGGCGCCGGCGGCCGGCTTCACCACGTACCGCTCGGCGCGCGGCAGCAGGTGGGCGTCGGCCGGCCGGTCGACGGTGGGTATGACCGGGAATCCGGCCCGGGTCAGCTCCACCAGGTAGCCCTTGCCGGCCATGTCGCCGCGGCCCGTCAACGGGTTGTAGACGCGGGTGGCGCGCGCACCGGCCTGCCGGCGGAACTCCTCGAACGCCTCCCGGTAGTACAGCACCGGCCCGCTGTTGCGCACGACGACCGCGTCGAAGCGGTCCATCAACGCGACCGCGTCCCGCGGATGGCACAGCGCCAGATCGAAGTCCTCGCGCAGTCGCGAGGACAGGAGGATGTCCTCGTCGCAGTACCGGCGTCCCTGCGCCGGATATGCGAGATCGGTGACGAACAGAATGCCGGAACGCTCGCGCACGACGCAGTCCTCTCCCGGTGGGCGAGCGGCCACTCTACGGGGCGACCCCACCGCGGCCCCGACCGGATCGACGCCGGTGGCTGGTCACGCCGGTGGGCTGCCCTCCTGAGCGGGCTGCTGGACCTGGAGGACCGCGCCGCGGACGGATCGCACGTCCGGGCACCCGAGCATCGGCGGCCTACGCGTAGCGCTCGAACAGAGCGTGGAGGTACTCCTCGAGTCTGCTGCCCAGAAGGGTGGGGCTCAGGTCTGTCCGGCCGAGCTCGCGCCAGGGGACGGCGACCTTCTCCGCGTCCGGAGCGAAAGCCAGGGCGTCGAGGACCCGCCAGTACAGGTGCGCCGCGCGCTGCTCGGCGAGGTGCCCGCCCGCGGCGAGGTAGCGGTCCGCGAAGGCCATCCCGAGGGGGACGCCGTGGAGCAGGGACAGGGCCGTCGAGCAGTGGGCCACATCGAGGTCGGCCGGTCCCCACGAGGTCTCCACCCAGTCGACCACACCGCTGATGCGGAGGTCGTCGCCCCGACCGTCGAAGAGGACGTTGCCCGGATGGAAGTCCCGGTGCAGGAAGCAGGAGTTGTGAGCGGGCGGGTCCTGCCGGATGACATCGACGGCGCGCTGCCAGAGCTCGGGCCGCAGCGTGTCCTGAGGGAGCGTCACCCGCTCCGGCGACGTCCAGGCCTGCCAGGCCCGCGGCCTCGCGTCGCGCGGGACCTCGACCTGATGGATGCGCACCAACTGCCCGGCCAGCAGATCGGCCCGGCGTTCGGCGTCCCGGTCGTCCAGGCGGACGGCCCCGGACAGCAAGGACATCAGCAGGGACGGGTGGTCGCAGTACGTCGCGGTCGCGTCCACGTCCAGGAGCGTGGCCGCAGGCACGTCCGTGGCCCCGAGCAGACGCAGGATCGCGGCTTCGCGGGACAGCAGACCGTCCGCGTGCTGGACGAAGAAGGGCTTCACGAAGGACCGCAGCACCAGGTCCCGTCGGCCGCCCGGCCCCTCGACGCGGAGCCTGCGCATCTCCGAGGTCCAACCGCCGCGCAGCCGCTCGTCGCCCGCTATCCGCTCCCCATCGGCGAGTTGACACTCCACCCACGCTCGCGTGGCGCCCCAGCCCTGCACCCCGGGATCGCCGTCGAGTCGCTCTCCGCCCCCACGTTCGGTCACGCCGGAAGGCTATCGGAACCGTGGACGACGCATCCTCCGGGCCCGGTGATCCACCCGCATGAGCACAGGCACTCGTCCACGTGGTTCCCGGTGTTCCGCGGCAGAATTGACCCTGGGTTTCAGGTCGGAATTGACCTGCCCGGCAGGCCATTTGGGGCTTTAGGCTCATGGTCATGACGATCGAGAACCTGCCCGTGACCATGCCCGCGCTGCTGACCCGCCGTACCGACGCCGAGACCTGCGCCGATCCGAGCAGCGTGATGACCCTGCTCGGCGAGTCGGATGCCGCGCTCGGCGGGTTCACCAGCTACCGCTCCAGTTTCGCCGCCGGTGCGCCGGGGGCGCCGGCGCACTTCCACACGAAGGCGACGGAGCTGTTCTTCGTGCTCGGCGGTTCGCTGCGGGTGCTGGTGGACGATCAGGTCACCGTTCTGAACGCGGGCGACTTCCTGGCGGTGCCGCCGCACACCCCGCACGCCTTCGCGGCCGCGCCGGGCGTGGAAGCCGACGTCCTGTTCGTCTTCACCCCGGGCCTGGGACGGTTCGACTACCTGCGTCTGCTCGGCCGGGTCATGCGCGGCGAGGCCGATCCGAAGGAGATCGCCGAGTCCGCGGAACGCTTCGACAACCACTACGTGGACAGCCCCGTCTGGCGCGCCGCCCTGGAGGCCTCTGCCTGAGCGGTCGCGGACCGCGTCGCAGGCCGCGTCGCCGGTCGGGGTGTGGGGCGGGTTCGGTGGCGGCCCGTGTGTGCGGGCCGGTTGGCAGGATGTCGATGCAATTAGGCATTTCCGCCAGCTCCGCCGGCCGGTTTCCCCGCGCAGAATGCACAGCAGAGCCGGCCGTGCGGCTCCTGAACGGAGAGATCCCCTGTGCGCTTCCTCGACTCCGCCTCCTTCACCGCCGAACGCCCGTGGGGCGCGCTCGACCTGGCCGAGCTGGACGACGCGACCGTCCGGCTGCACTGGACGGACCAGCCCTACCGGTGGCACGTCAACGACGGGCCGGAGGTGTTCGTCGTCCTCGACGGCGCCGTCGACATGCACTACCGCGTAGGCGGCGTCGAACGGGTCGAACACCTCACCCCGGGCCGGGTGTGCTGCGTCGAGCGGGGCGACGAACACGTGGCCCACCCCGCCCCGGAGGCCCGCATCCTGGTCATCGAGAAGCGCGACAGCGACTGACCGGCGGCCGGACTGCTTGCCCTGGCGGGTCGGTATCCTGCGGTGGCTGTTGGCCAACGACCCTCCCTGTCAGGCGAATTGACGGCGGGTCGGGCAAGGCGACACCGGTGCCTTGCTGCGTGCCCGCCCATCTCGCACGCGGCCAGGTGCGCCCGAGCGGTGACCTGTCGACGACGCAGGCCGCATACTCTCAACTCCGCGCCTCGCCATCCGAAGAAGCCCCGCCGACTGGTCGCCGACGGGCACGTGTACCTGTGGGTCCTCCGGCACCACCACCGTCCGCCGCAGGACGGCCGGTCCACGGAGTGCCGCGAGATCCTCACGCTGTACCCGCAGCCGACCGGCACCGGCGGCCCGCTGCACATCGTCTTCACCGAAGGCCCTGGCCGGTACGTCCCGGGCGGCTTCCCCACGGGATCGGGCGACGTGGGCGACGTCCGGGGCAACTCCCTCAATCTTCACGAACCGGGCGCGGTCCGAGCTCTGCTCGACGCTGCTGTCACCCGCGGGTGGCAGCCCCAGGAACCACTGGGGGTGGAGATCGACGGCTGGTGCCTGCTGGCGGCAGCAGCGGCCGCACGCATCAGGAACACGTTGAACCGTCCGGTCGGACTTCAGTGAGACTCGTCAGCCGGAATGCCTTTCGCCCGGCCGGAGTTGGAGAAGCGGGCCGATCCGTCCAACTCCTGGAGCAGCGCTGGTTGAACCTCGCCGCTCTCCGGCTGCCCGATTTCCGTGACGAGTGCCATGGCGCGGGCGATGCCGGGGCGGTGGGGGAGAGCGACGAGGAACTGCTGCGCGAGGCGACGGTCGCGGCGACCGACATCGTGATCGCCTCCCCGCTGTACTGGTACTCCGTCTCCGCCCACACCAAGCGCTACCGCGACTACTGGAGCAAGTGGCTGCGCACCCCGGGCCCCGACTTCCGGGCGAAGATGGCCGGCCGCACCCTCTGGGGCGTCACCGCCATGGCGCATGCCGGGGAGGGGGCGGCCGAGCCGCTGGTCCTGACCCTCCACCACACCGCGGCCTACCTGGGCATGCGTTTCGGCGGCGTCCTGCTGGGCCACGGCACCCGCCCCGGCCAGGTCCTCGCCGACGAGGACGCCGTACTGCGCGCCAAGACCTTCTTCACCCAGTCCCCGCCCCAGGCGCGTTTTCCCTGGGCCTCCTGACCCGCCGCCACCCACCCGTCCTTCCCGGCCCCGACCGTCGGCGGTGCGTCAGTGCCGTTCGGGCCCGGCCTCACAGTCCGAGAGCCAACCCTGCGGTCACGCCCGCGGCCACGAGGAGCGTGGCGTTGAGCGCGATCCGGCGGTCCCCGCCCGTCAGGTGGACGGCGATCGCACCGCCCTGCAGGAGCACGAACCCGACGGCCGCGGCCGGCGCCAGCGCGGGGGCGATGCCGGTCGACGGGGGAAGGACCAGGCCGGCCGCGCCGAGTACCTCGACCACGCCCAGCGCCCGGAGGGCCGGCAGTGGCACCCGGTCGACCCAGGCCATCATCGGCCGGAGCCGATCACGGCCGCGGACCGCCTTCAACGTGCCGGCATAGACGTAGAAGGCCGCGAGCAGTCCCGCAACGACCCCATAGGCAATGTTCATGACTCCCCTTCACAACTCCCTTTCATGACTTCCGCTCACAGTCCCTCCCCGCGGCTGCCGTTCGCGGCCCGCCACTCTCCTTCGGCAGCCGGCTCGGTCGCGTACCGGCTCATCGCGTCGGCGTTGACCTGCGGTGTCAGCGGCCGTCCGTCGGCGAGCGTCTGCTGCAGATCGCGGAAGTACTGCACGTACAGGTCGGGTGTGAACGTGCTGAGGAGGACGGCCGGTTGGTCGGTCGTGTTGGCGAAGGTGTGCGGGGTGCCGGGCGGGGCCATCACCAGGGTGCCTGCGGTGGCGTCGTGGCTCTCGGCTCCGACAGTGAACCGCACGGTGCCGGACAGAATGTAGAAGCCCTCGTCGTGTCGGGCGTGGCGGTGTTGCGGCGGTCCTTGGGTGTGGGGGGCCAGGACGGATTCGGCGATGGCGAGGCGGTGTTCGGTGTGGCTGCCGTCCTCCAGGATGCGCATGCGCGTGGTGCCCAGGGCGATGGTCTCGCCGTCGCCGGGGCGCACCACCGATACGGCGGGACGGTCGGTTCGCGGTTCGCGGTTCGCGGTTCTTCGTTTCGTCGGTCATGTCCACGAGTCCACCGCCGGGAGCCCGCGGCTGTCCAAGACCTGTTCCGTCGGGCCGATACCCCGCGGATATCGTGGCAGCGTGGAGCTACGGACCTTGCGGTACTTCGTGGCGGTCGCCGAGGAACTCCACTTCGGCCGGGCCGCCACCCGACTGCACATCAGCCAGCCGCCGCTGAGCCGGGCGATCAGGCAGCTGGAGGGGGAGGTCGGCGCGCCGCTGCTGATCCGCTCGCCGGCCGGCGTCGCCCTCACCCCGGCCGGTGCGGTACTCCTCGACGAAGCCCGGGCGCTGCTCGGGCGCGCCGACCGCGTCCGGGCGCGGGTGGACGCGGCGGCGGGGGCCGCGAGGCTCACCGTGGGCATTCTGGACGACGGCGCGGACCCGGCCGCGGCCGCGCTGGCGGCCGCCTTCCGCCGGAGCCATCCAGGTCTCGACATCCGCGTCCGTGACACCGACCTCGCCGATCCGACGTGCGGCCTGCGCGCCGGTCTGGTCGACGTCGCGCTGACCCGCGCGCCCTTCGACGAGACCGCCCTGACGGTGCGTACGCTGCGCACCGACCCGGTCGGCGTGCTCCTGCGCACCGACGATCCCCTCGCCCGCCGGGGCGGGTTGCGGCTCGCCGAGCTGGGCGGCCGCCGCTGGTTCCGGTTCCCCGAAGGCACCGATCCCGCCTGGCAGTCCTACTGGGGCGGCGGCGAGCCGCGCGAAGGCCCGATCGTGCGCGCCGTCCACGAGTGCCTGCAGAGCGTCCTGTGGAACGCCACGGTGGGCCTGGTCCCGCTCGGGCACCGGCTGCCGCCCGAGCTGACCGCGGTCCCGCTGGTCGACATGCCGCCCAGCCGGGTGGTGGCGGTGTGGAACGAGGGCGACAGCAACCCGCTGATCCGGTCCCTCGTCGACACCGCGATCGCCGCCTACCGCCGCCGCTGACCACCTGCGGCCTGCCCCCGCCGTGCCATTCACGACGGGCGCGGTATGCACCGCGCAGGGTCAGAGCCGGAACGGGTTCGCGTTGCGCGCCGCCAGCAGGAACCAGGCCGTGGCCCCCGTGTGCAGCGACGCGTCGTACAGGTCGCCCATCCCTGTGTCCAGGCCGCAGCCGTCCTGGTTGGGCGCCTCGCGCTGCGCCCGTTCCAGGCTGTCGACGAAGGCGGCGACGGTCGGCGCGTCCGAGGCGCGGCCGCGCAGGTTGAGGGCGGTCAGCACCTGGACGGTGCCTTCGAGGCACACCTCGGTGCGGTCCGCGCCGTTGAACGCCATGCCCTGGTAGGGGCCGTCCTGGGCGGTGTGGTCGGCCAGGGCCCAGTCCAGCACCCGGGAGTGGTCGGGGCTCAGGGTGGCGAGGTAGCTCCACGCCTGGATGCCGGCGGGCACTGCCTCGTCGGCGCGGCGACGGCCGTGACAACCGAGGGCGCGTCGGCGCTCGCGGGACGTGCGTTCAAGCAGCTCGGCGGCCGGGCGCTCGGCAAGATCGGTGGCCGGCTCGGCGGCTGCAAGAACCGACTCGCGGGGCCGTGTCTCGCCGCTGTGGTCGCGCGCCGTCGTCCCGCTCGGCCGGGTCGACGTCTGCTGGATCGGCTCCGGCTAGGGACCCCGGTCCGGCTCGACGCCGACGTGGCGATCGCCACTGCCCAGGCCGACGCGGCCGTGACGGCCGCCCGGCGGACAGCCTCCGTCCACCTGGCGGGCCGTCATTTGTATATGGTGCCCGGCTCCGGGGCGCCCGGGGCGAGGAGCTGCCCGACGGTGACGAAGGTGTAGCCCCGGCCGGCGAGCGCGTCGAGGATGGCGGGCAGCGCGGGAACGGTTCCCTTGTGCAGCGGGTGCAGCAGGACGATGCCGTCGCGCGCGGCGCCGTCCAGGACCCGCTTGGTGATCAGCGCGGTGTCCTCGGTCGCGTAGTCCTGCGCGGTCACCGTCCACAGCACCTGGGCCATGCCGAGTTCCCGCGAGATCTTCGAGACCCGGTCGTCCGTGCGGCCCTCCGGCGGACGCATCAGGGTGGGCCGCTGCCCGGTGACCTCCGCGATGGCGTCCGCGGTCCGGACGAGTTCCTCCCGCACCTCCGCGTCGGGCACCTCGGTCAGCCGCGGGTGGTTCCAGGTATGGTCGCCGATCTCGTGCCCCTCCCGGGCGATGCGCCGCACCACGTCGGGGTACGCGTGGATGTTCCGCCCCTCCAGGAAGAACGTCGCCGGGGCCCGGTGCTGCGCCAGCAGGTCCATCACCCGCTCGGTCGGCTCGCCCGGACTGCCGTCGAACGTCAACGCGATGCACTTGCGCTGGGAGCAGTCCACCAGCCCCGCCGCCGGTCCTGCCTTCGCCCGCTTCCGGGCCTGGCCCGGATCGACCGTGACCATGGCGAAACTGCGGATGACCACCACCGTGACCAGCGCCGCGACGGCCAACACCGCCACGCACAGCACGACGTAGAACCTCGGTCCCCTCTTCGCCGACCTCATGGGGCGAACCCTACATTCACCTTTTCGTCCGCTTTCACGGGCCCGGACGCGGTGGGGCCGGCCCGGTGACGCCCCGCCGGCCCGGGAGCTACCGCCGGGGCCGGGACGGTGTGCCGGGACCTGGGACTGTCCCAGCACGTTTGCGCAGGTGGCGGCGCTTCGTGCTACTGGCAGCCAGGTGCTGGGGGTTGCGGCCGGCGGGGTCTTGTCCGATATCCCGACGAACCGCATGCGAAGCGTGGTTGGTGTCCGGTACGTTGCACGAAGGTGTGCCGGGAAGCCTGGTCGGCGAACAAGGGACAGTTGTGTCCGCGGGCCGGTCCGGGGGTGGTGTGTGGCGCTCGATGCGGTGTTCGCCGACCCGTCGTCGGCCCGGCCGTGGCTGTGGACCCGCCGCCTCC
>NZ_BMRI01000031.1:0-6654 GCF_014648555.1 Kitasatospora griseola | reverse complement strand
TGTGCCGGCTCCGGCTTCCTTTTGAGAGGGCTTCAGCGAACGTCGGGCACGCTCCGAGAACTTCGACACCGTCCGGCGTTCCGGCCGCCCGGTGCCGTCCGACCCCGAGAAGGGGCGGGGCGGCACGCCCCGGTGGCGGCGGTGGTGCGTTTCGGCCGAGTGCCGGACCGGGGGAGAACCGTCATGACCCACCGTCCCTCATCGTCGCTGTGGACCCGCACCGGCGGTGCGCTGCTCGCCGCGGCGCTGATGGTCCCGGCGGCCGCCGTCGCCTGGTTCGTGTTCACCGTCGTGCTTCCGTACGAGGCCGAGCGGTACCGCTCGTACACGGCCGCCGTCCCCTGTCCGGCCGGGAGCCCGAGCAGGCCGGGCGAGGAGTGCGTGCGCGCCGTGACGTTCACGGTGAGCCGCACGGTCGTCCGGCACGGGGGCCGGGGCGCCGAGTTCCGGGCGACGCTGGACGGCACCCCGTTCTGGCGCGGCGAGGTGCCGTTCGGCGACGCCGGGCCGGTTCTGGAAGAGCTGGAGCCCGGCGACCGGGTGGACGGCACGGTGTGGCACGGCCAGGTGATGCGCGTGCAGCGGAACGGCGAGACGCAGGCGACCGCCGACGAGCCCCGTGACGAGTCGCAGTTCACCGCCGGACTGGGCACCTTCGCCGCCCTGCTTGCAGTATTCGCCGCCACCCTCGGCGTGCTGCAGTTCATCGGCCGCCCCTGCACCGTCGTGCTCGCCCGATGGATCGCCTTCACCACGTTCCTCGCCTGCGTCGCTCCGGCGGTGCTGGCGTTCTCGACGGGCCTGCCGTGGTGGACGGTGCCGGCCGCGGCCGTCCCGGCGGCGCTGTTCGCGGCGGAGGCGGCGCGGCGCCTGAGCGCAGCGCAGACTCCGGGAGGACCTCTGGGCGTCCTGGACGACCGGTCGCCCGCTTGAGATCGGGTGCGGGCTCAGGGGAGAGCCTGTCTGCCTTCCGGTGCCGGGCGCGTCCGGTGGTGCCATGGCCTCTGCGCGGGGAGACCTGAACTCGACGGGTGTGCCGATCGGGCGCCGCGCGCTCGTGGATCGTCTTGTGCGGCTGGCGGAGCTGCGTGGCCCGGGTGTGCGTCGTCACGGGATCAAGGCGTTGCGCCTCGGCGTCGTCGAGGGGTGGGCGTTTACGGGCCGGTGCTCGGGGTGCTGGAGAACTGGTTCGGCGTCCGGGGCGTGCCGTATCGGCGGCGAGGAGCAGCGCGCGTTTATGCGCCTGGGGTTTGTGGGTTCGGGAACTGCCGGCGGGTGGGGTGCGTCGCGTGACGCGGGACGATCATCATTTTGAGGAGGCGGCGTGGGGTCGGTGGAGGGCCGTCGGGCTCGCGGCTGCGGTTGGGTTTCGGTGTGGGTTCTGGCGGCGTTGGTCCTCGCGACCGCGGGTGTCGTCTGCGGCAATGCCTGGGTGGGCGAAGCGTGGCACTGGTGTCTGACCCAGGATCACGAACCGGATCCCACACTGGCGGCGGCCACCCGTTCCGTCTGGGTCGTCATGTTCGCCGTACTGCTGGTGTGCGGCGCGGTGCTCTCCCGTCTGCCGCGCAGCCGGTGGTACCTGCTGCCGGCGATGTTCGTCGTCGCTGCGGTGCTGGTCTGGTTGTACGTGACCGGGATGGGATCCCCTGCGCCGCTGCGGCCCGGGGACCCCGAGGAGGCCGCGTGCTGGACCATGCGGACGTTTCCGTTCCTCGGTTGAGCCGCCGCTGGAGAGCCCCGGTGGGGGTGGTTCTCGTGGGGCGGTGTGGTGTCAGTGGGCGGGTTGGTCGGTGTGGTGGAGGTGGGCTCGGAGGGTGGCGAGGGCGCGCATGCTTTGGGTTTTGATCACGGAGTTGGTGACGCCGAGTATGTCGGCGGTGGTCTCGACGGTGTGGTCTTCCCAGTAGCGGAGGAGGACGATGGCGCGGTCTCTGGGGGTGAGTTGGGCGAGGGCGTCGATGAGGGTGAGCCGGGTGTCGGTGGTGGTGGCGTGGTGGGGGGTGTCGGGGGTGTGGTCGGGGATGTGGTCGGTCGTCACCTCGGTGGTGCTGCGTAGGCGTTTGTGGTCGAGGAGGCTGTTGAGGAGGGTCTTGCGTGCGTAGGCGAACGGGTCGTGGTCGCGGCGGGTGATGCGGGGCCAGGCGAGGTACATCTTGGTGAGGGTGGTCTGGGTGAGGTCTTGCGCGAGGTGCCAGTCGCGGCACATCAGGTAGGCGATCTGGCGGAGCCTGGGGGCTGCGGCCTGCGCGAACGCGGTGAATTCTGCTTCTTTGCGCACGGGTGGTGCCCCCTGGTGGTGTGTGGGGTGGGTGCCGGGTGGGGTGTGCGGCCCCGGGGGTCCCGGGGCCGCGATGGGGTGAGGTCAGTCGATCGGGGTCAGCCGAACGAGGTCAGTCGATCGGGGTCAGTTGATCGGGGGGAGTGCGGGGAAGCGTGCGGCGGCGGCGGCGCCCTGGGCAGGGGTCATCATGGTGTGGAAGGCGGGGTTGGCGGCGAGTTCGGCGGCGGCCTCCTCGGTGAGGGGGAGGACTCCGGGCAGGTTGGCTGTGCCGTTCCAGGCCAGGCAGGTGGCCATCTGCACGGTGACGGCGGTGCTGTCGGCGTGGCGGACGGTGATCACGGTGTTCTGGATGCAGTTGTCGTTCACGTGGGTGGTGCGGACCTGCTGGCCGTACCTGTCGCGGTGGCAGCCGTCGTCGGTGGAGCACTTCGCGTCGGGGGACGCGGTGCCGACGAAGACCCGCATCATGCCGAGGCCCTGGGGGGTTTGGATGTTGACCTGGGCGACGGGGACGTCGGCGGCGTACTTGCCATGTGCGTCGGTCGCGCCGTTGGCGGCGTAACCGCTGGTCTGCAGGCCGGCGGGCAGTGCGTCGAGGACCGTCGCGAGGACGGCCGCGCCGCTCACCCGGACCAGGGCGCCGGACGCCGTGGGCGACGGGGTCGGGCCGGCGGGGGCGGCGAGGGCGGGTGTGCCGCCGGCCGCCGGGCCGACGGTGCCGCTGGCAGTGTCGTTGGCGGTGCCGGGCAGATGGCCGGCGGCCAGGACGACGGCGGCCGCCAGGGCCAGTGCCGACCCGCTGACCTGTCCGATGGTCCGTACCCGGCGGGCGCGACGGCCCTTCCTGGTGGCTTCCGCCACGATGTCGCCCAGGGGCGGCGGTGTCAGTGCGGACAGTTCGTCGCTCAGGTCCAAGCGGAAGTCCTTCATCCCTGACTCTCCTTCTGTCGTCCTCTGCGCACGCCGGCCATGCGGACCCGCTCGAACGCGGCTCTGACCTCTACACGGGTGCAGGGGTGCGTGGGGTCACAGAAAGAAGCCGCTGTTATCCGATCGTGACCTCCTCGCTGTGGGTGACGGCGCCCCGGCCCGGCCGTGGGCGCACCCTCAGCGCCGGCGTCCCGGCTCTGACTGCCGCTCACCGATGCGCCTCGGGTGGGCTCCCGCACGGTCGGCGGGGTGGTGTCCCCTCACCGATGTGTCCGACAGTGCCCGGCGGTCGGTGATCCGGGTCGGGGTGTGCGGTCCGCTGCCGGGGCGGGCGGGCGGGTGTCGGGGGCATCGACCCGCGCACTGTGTGCCCGGTGCCCGATGTCCTGCCCGGCCCGTGGGGGTGTTGCCGGAGACGAAGTGGCCGGCGCTGCAGACTGCGCGCGGGTGTGGAGTGAAGCGGTCGCAGGTTCTGGTGTGGTTGTTCGATGAGGATCTGACGGCGCCTCAGGTCCGGGAGACGCTCGGCGGTCTCTGGCCAGTGCGGCACCGGACCTCCGTTTACGGGGCGGCGCCCCGTTGTCGACGCGCCCGACATCGTCCGGCCGTCGGTGACCCAGGTCGGGGCGCTCGGTCCTCTGGCATGGCGCGCCCGCGGGGCCGGGCGGCGTGTCCCCTGTGGGTTCGGGCGGTGGCGGTCATGCCCGCGCACCGCCTGCCGGTGTCCGACGTCCTGCTCGGCGCGTGGGGGGTGTGAGGCGGGGTCGTCGGCGTTGGAGGCCGCGTGGGATGTCGGCCGATGGGTGTGCTGGCGGGTGGGTTGTCTCGGTGGTGTGCGGCGGTGTTCGCGCGCGCTGGCTGTTGGGTGGAATCCCGTGGCGGTGTGGGGAGTTGACGGTGCAGCGGTGTCAGTGTCGGCGGTTCGCGGTGTGGGGAAGGCGGTGGCGCGGGGTGGTGCGTGCGGTGTGGAACGGTGTGGTGGTGGCCGAGTCCGGGGAGACGGTGGTGGTGGAGGGCAATCACTACTTTCCGTTGGGGTCGTTGAATCGGGAGTTCTTCGTTCCGAGTGACACGACGACGGTCTGTCCGTGGAAGGGCGTCGCCCGTTATTGGACGGTTTCGGTGGGCGGTGTCGAGAACCGGGATGCGGCTTGGTTCTACCCGGAGCCGAAGCCGGAGGCCGAGCAGGTGCGTGACCGGGTCGCGTTCTGGCGCGGGGTGGACGTCGTCGCGTCCGAGTAGCGGTGCTGCGGGCCGGGCGGCCGATGGTTCGGTGCCACTGGGCGCCCGGGTGCGGTGGGCGGGGGGATGTGCTGCTGCTCCGGCGCTCCTGGGTGCCTGGGTGCGGCGGTCCGGGGCGCGGGCTAATCCAGGCGAACAGCAGAACGCCGCGGGGGACCGAGACGTTCGATGCCATGATGCACGAATTCGGCCCGGAGAATGTTCGGGGAATCTCCGGGGAATGGTTGGCCGCTGATGACCTCGCAGATAACTTGACGAGCCATGATGTTGGGATCCGGGATGTGCTATCGCCTGAAGTGGCAGCGCCAAATGCATCCACGTGGAAAATGGCGAACCACTGGGACCTCTCAAAGGTGGGGAGCGTTAAAGCGGTAGGCACCCCCGGAACCCATGTTAATATCAATTCGCTATTCTTAAGGCTGGAAGGATGGGATGGGTAATTCGCATGAAGCCGTGATTCGGGACATTAGGGGCTTTGCTGCAAGTGGTCATGGGCCGGTCGACGTTGTGCGCCGGATGCTTTCTGGGCTCACCGACCCGAGAGGGGGAATGCCTAGTTCATACACCTGTGCCACCTGTCTCTACAGGGCATTTGAAATTGAAATCGAGGTGGCTAAGAGGGCTCAAGCGTGGGCTGGCTTTGGCCGCGGGGGCAGCATGACGAATGAGCAACTCGAGCGACTACTGGGGAGGCTCGTCCCGCGCAGCGAGGAATTGTTTGATTAGGCCGTATCCACCGAGTGGTCATTCAAGTGGGTAGAGTCGGACGGCTATGGCCGTGCCGTGCCAGGCAATGATGCGCTTGTGTTGGAAACCGTTGTCTTTCCGAGAGTGACGGGCACGTTTCCACCGGTCAGGCATAGTGCCGGCGATTCGGTGGCAGGGTCGGGGTGTCA
The DNA here is from genome assembly GCF_014648555.1 of Kitasatospora griseola. GTDB lineage: Bacteria > Actinomycetota > Actinomycetes > Streptomycetales > Streptomycetaceae > Kitasatospora > Kitasatospora griseola. Next base: position 1,302 of record NZ_BMRI01000031.1, on the reverse strand, counting down.
TGTCGTCTCTTCGATGGAGGTGCCGGATGCCGTCGGTGATGGGGCTGTTGGAGGAGCGCGAGCGTGCTGCCCGGCAGCTCTGGAGGTGGTCGCGACGAAGGCGGAGGGGGTGCGGTCGAAGGTGAAGCGCCTGGCCGCGCGGGGCTGGCCGGCCGAGGAGCGTCCGGGGATGTTCAGCGTGCTCGCCGGGCGAGCCGGCGGCTCATGACCATGGTCATCGACCACCGGATCATCGCCTCGGAGGTGTCGGCGCGGGTCTCGAAGTCGCGGCGCATCAGCCACGCGAACGTCCGCTCGACCAGCCGCCTCTTGGGCAGCGCCATGAAGCCCGTGGTGTCGTTGGTGCGTTTGACCGCGTTCAGTGCGATCCGCAGGACGTCGCGGGCGAGGTCGACCAGGCGCCTGGTGCAGCCGCCGTCGGCCCAAACCGGCGTGATGCGCCAGTGTCGTTGACGCAGCCGCTCCAGCAACGTCCCGCCGGCCTCGCGGTCGGTGACGCAGGCCGCGGTGACCGGCACGGTCAGCAGCAGCCCGAGGGTGTCCACGACGATGTGCCTCTTGCGGCCGTTCACCTTTTCCCGCCGTCGAAGCCTCGGCTCGCGGCCGGCACTGACGCCGCCGCCTTCACCGGTTGGGCGTCGATGATGCCCGCGGTCGGCTCCGGATCCCGCCCGGCGAACTCGCGGACCCGGTCCCGCAGCCGGTCGTGGAATTCGGCGACCAGGCCCTTTTCCCGCCGGTGCCCAAAAAGACGCGTAGACGCGGCCCCATGCGGGGAAGTCCGCAGGCATAGCCCTCCAGGCGATGCCGCCGGCGACCAGGTAGCGCACCGCATCGACCAATTGTCGGTGACAGTAAATCTCCGGCCACCCGCCGCGGCCTTCCAGCCAGGCGGGCACGGGCATCGCGTCCCGCACGACGGCCCTTTCCGCATCTGGCGGGCTGGTCCGGCTGGCAGGGCTCGTCGATGACCTTGTTGGGGGAGGTGCCGGTCCGGGTGTCACTGGTCCGAAGACCGCGGGGTCGCCGCGGTGCGGAACGGGGACTGTGCTCACTTCTCAACCACCGTGGACCTCGCCCTCGACCTGGTAGGCCGTCACGTCAAGGTTTTGATGAGTCAGGTCAGTTGCGTCGTCTCGGCGTGACCGGCGACTACCTCGACCACCAGGTGCAGCAGGCCTCGGGCGCGATCGCGATGCTTGACCACCGGGCGGGGCCATTCCCGGCTAAAGGCTGTCTCGTAACTCACCTGGCAGCATTGGGGCACGTGCCCTGCCGGTCATCCGGCGAGGGCGAGGTTGT
>NZ_BMRI01000030.1:11251-96208 GCF_014648555.1 Kitasatospora griseola | reverse complement strand
CAACGACCACACCGGCCAACCCGTCAAGCGCTCGCTGACCGCCTACGACCACTAACCCTTGGCATCAATCATCTAGGGGTGTCCCGAATCGGCCAAGTCTCGCGCGGGTGCTTCGAACTGCCGCGGGGACGGGAAGGATCGCTCTTGGCATGGCGCGGCGCGCAGGCCGTGCACCGTTCCTTCTGAGGGGAGTTGGGATGCTCTACGCCATCAAGCGGCGTGCGGCGCTCACGGCCGGTGCCTTGGCGCTGGCCGCGACCGGCCTGGTCGCTGGTGCGGGGCCAGCCGCCGCCGAGTACGACAATCCACCGTCCGAGTACACCGGTTCGGCCATGTACGCAGAGAACATGAGCCTGGACAACTGCTACGCGATCGGCGAGCACCTGCTGGTGACCGGGCAGTACGCGGACTTCTACTGCGAGGGCTACCAGGTCTGGTGGTGGACCAGCTACCGCCTGTGGGTCTACTGGTAGACCGCCTCGTCGGCACTGCACTGTGCGGGCCGCTGTGCACACGGCGGCCCGCGCCATGCCGCGGAGACGGCACAACAGCATTGCGGCCCGGCGTGGAGCGCCGGGGCCAGGTCGGATCAGACGGCGACGAGAACGATCCGGGGCGAAGAATCGGAGTCGGGGACGGTGCCGAAGTCGTAGCGCACATGCTCGTGTGAGAGGGCGACCATGGAGAGCGACACGGAGCCCCAAACGCGTCCGCTCGGTGACTCCAGACGGCGTATCAGGGCCGCCGGGTTGTCCGGCGGGAGTCCGTCTCCGCGTGCGATCGGCAGCCACTCGCCCCACGCGTCTTCCGCCGGGCCGGCCGCCGGTTCTGGTCGTGCAACGGCTTGCAGCCGCGCCCGGAAGTAGGCCAGCCGGGCGTTCATCGTGGTGCGGATGTGCGGCGGGCAGGCGCCACTGCCCGCCTGGCCCTCCAGCCCGTCGTTGAGGATGACGGTCAGGCCGGCAGGCAGCTCGGTGTCCTCCACACTGCTGCCGTTCCAGCTGACCACGTGCACCCCGGATGGGCGGGCGATGAGCAGGTGGAACGGGTCGTAGCGCTCCAGCCTGTCGCTCGCGATCGGCTGGCCGCTGATCGCGATGAGCGGCAGCCCGCCCCGGGAGAACCGCTGATGCGGGTCCGCGGTGTGGCCGAAACCGTTGAGCAGGCAGGCCGCCACCGGCTCGACTCCAAGCCCGGAGCTGGGAGCGACGGCGAGCCAGGTCCCGCCCGCGTCCAGATCCAGGCCGCCGACGACGTCGGGCTGGTCCGGCCAGTAGCGGCCAGGGTGCAGCCACCTGCGGTCGGTGTACTCGTCCCGTACGGAGAGCAGGAGGACCGGCACCGCCGAGCCGGGGTCGATGCTGACGAACGCCGTGCACACGGGCGGTCCCTCCTACTCGGTCTCCAGGTGGCGGGCGGCCATGAGGATGCCGAGTGACGCGCCGGACAAGGTCAGCCGGCCGTCGTATGCCGCGTTCACCGCCTCGGTCATCTCCCACCACTCCAAGGTCATGCCGAATTCCGAGGCCGTCAGCCGCTGCTCGCCGAGGGTCAGGCCGCGTGCCACGAAGAAGTGCAGGCGCGCGGTGTTGCGGGTCATCAGGGCGACGCTGCCCAACGCCGTCCAGTCCCGGGCGGTGAGCCCGGCCTCCTCCAGGAGTTCGCGCCGGCCGGCGTCCTTGGGACTCTCCCCGGACTCGACATGGCCTCCCGGCGGGGTGACGATCTCGCCGTGGACGTACGTGACGGAGCGGACCATGCCGACCCGGCCGCGGTCGTCCACGGGGACGATCAGGGCGCCGTCCGGCTGCTCGGTCACCCACACCTCTCCCGGCTGCCCGTCCGGCCGGGTGACCTGGTCCAGGTGGACGACAAAGCGGGGCGCGATGAGCGCCGTCTCGCGGTCACGCTGCTTCCAGCTCACATCGGCCTGCCGCAGTGCAGGATGACCTGGCGGCCGGCGGCCCGGGCGGCGACCAGCGCGGTCAACCTGGTGTGCATCGTCGATGACAATGTGTCTTCCCAGTCGGAGAGTTGACGGAACTGGTGGTCGTCGTGTTCGTCGGACAGCGTGATCGACTCGACCTGCTGCCAGGTGAGGGCGCCGCCGCTGAAGAAGTAGGTGGTGACCGGCGGCCAGTCCTCGGCCGGCGGCAGGAAGTCCACGCCGATCGGCACCAGTCGGCTGGCCAGCCGGAGACCGGTCTCTTCGAGCAGTTCCCGCCTGGCCCCGTCCACCGGGGCTTCGCCGTCATCGAGTAGCCCGCCCGGTGCCCACCAGCGCTGCGGCCAGCCCTGGGCGGCCCGCCCTTCACTGTAGGAGTCGTGCACGAGCAGCGCCCGTCCTTCAGGGTCGAAGAGCAGCACACCACAGCCATGCAGGGCACGGGGCAGCGTCTCGACGAACTCCTTGCGAGGCATCCAGATCTGCACCATTGCGGGGCCCCTCGTCAGAGCGCGCGCAGGTGGGCGGGGTCGGCGGTGCCGGGGATCGGCGCCACCAGCGGGCCGAGCTCAAGCAGCCACCGCAGCGCGGCCGCCGGATCGGGCAGCAGGCCGGCGTTCAGCGGCCGGTACGGCACGTACGGGATGCCGCTGGCCAAGCAGTAGGCCAGCGCCGGATCGTCCGGCTCGGCGGCGTTGAGGCAGTTCTGTACGGCCGCGACCGTGACCAGCTCGCCGGCCTCGCGGATCTGCTCGGGCGTCACCTTGGACAGGCCGATCTCGCCGACCTTCCCCTCGTGCCGGAGCGCCGCCAGCTCGCCGACCTGATCGGCCAACGGCACTGCGGGGTCGACGCGGTGCAGGTAGCACAGGTCGATCCGCTCGGTCCCCAGGCGGCGCAGGGACGCCTCGACAGCGGCCCGCAGGTACTCGGGACGGCCCAGTGGCTTCCAGACGTTCGGTGCGGGCCGCACCATGCCGACCTTCGTGGCCAGCAGCAGCCGCTCGGAGTAGGGGTGCAGCGCGCGGCGGATCAGCTCCTCGACGGTGTGCGGCCCGTAGGCGTCGGCGGTGTCGATGTGGAGGACGCCGAGGTCGTCCACGGCGGTGCGCAGCAGCGCGACGGCGTCGGCCGGGTCGGCCGGCTCGCCCCAGGTGCCAGGGCCGGTCAGCCGCATGGTGCCCAGGCCCAGCCGGGGGACCTTCTTGCCCGCGATGGCGATTTCGTTCATGCGGCAGCCGCCCAGGAAGCGGTGATCGTCTCGACCGCCACCTCGACGGCGGCGGCGTGCCCGTCGCTGGGCACCGGAACGTGCGGGACGGCGTAGGCGCTGAGGGCCCGGTGCAGCTGCTCGTCCACGGCCTCGCGGAACTCGCTGTCCGCCCAGTCGGGATCCTTGCCCGGGTGCTCGGCCAGCGGCAGCGCCGGGTCGAGGAGGGTGGCGAGGAACACCTGCGGGCGGGGGCAGGCCAGCTGCGCCAGGGCGGTCAGATGGGACACCGCCTCGGGGTCGGGGTGCTCGCCGCGATGCCGGACCGCAGCCAGGTAGTACGCGAGCGCGTCGAAGGGGGTGCGGTCCACGATCACGACGTCCGCGGCGAGTTCGGCCTCCAAGGCGGCGTTGGCGGTGGCGTGGATGATCCAGGCGGTGGACCGGTCGGTGTGGCGCGTCATTTTCGGGAAGCCGAGTTCGGCGGCCCGCTTGGCGAAGCCGCCGGTGCGGGCGACGGTGATGCCGGTAGCGCGCAACTCCATCTCGATGCGCCTGGCGAGGGTGGTCTTGCCGGTCGAGTGCGTGCCGGCGATGCAGAGGCGAAGCGGTGTCACCACAGTTTCTGCTCCTCGGATTTGGGGGCGAGCGGGAGGGGAGCGCCGGGCATTCCGGGCGGGACGGCTGCGGCGAGCAGCGCGTCCCACGTGTCGTAGTGCCCGGCGAGGGCGATCAGCAGCAGCGCGGTGGCGTGAGCGTCGTAGGCCGCGCGGTGGCGCTGACCGGGGATGCCGGCCACGTCGATGCCGGTCATCTCGACCAGCGCGTCGAGGCTGTACCCGCCGGCCTTCGGGAAGGTCGCGCGGGCGAGCCGCAGGGTGTCCAGCACCCCGGCCGGCTTCCAGTCGGGCATGTGCCGCAGCAGGACGCCGTAGTCCACGTGCGCGTTGTGCGCGCAGATCCACACGCCCTCCAGAGAGGCGTGGATCTGGGGGCCGACCTGCTCCCAGGTCGGCGCCTGCTCGACGTCCTGGTTGCGGATGCCGTGCACCCGCCGAGCGAACGGCGTGATCGGGCTCGGCGGGCGCAGCAGGGTGGAGCGGACGGACGACGGCACCGGACTCCCGCCGACAACGGGGATCGCGGCGACCTCCACCAGCTCCGGGGGCTGTCCGCCGTTGCCTTCGACGTCCACGACGAAGACGGTGGGCCAGGTGTCGAAGTCCATCTCGGTCTCCTCTACTTCGGGTCGGTCCAGCCGATCTCGGCCCGGCCGTGCCGACGGGGGCGGTGCGGCTTGTCACGGTCGTGGACCTGGTAGCCGAAGCCGTGCTGCATGAAGTAGCGCGGCGGCTCGTTCAAGCCCTCGACGATGATGGCGCGTTCATCCACCTCAACGTCCCCGATCGCCCCGAGAGCACGGGCGGCCTCGGTGGCCTCCTCAATGCTGGGGGCCTTCCAGGAACCGCGGCAAAGGCCGAGCTGCGCCACCGGGCAGATGTCGCACAACTCCCGGATGCCGTAGTGGCCGTTGTAGTCGGCAACCTTGTGGGCGTAGGCGACGCCGCAGCTGGTCTTCCGGAACAGGGGCCCGTACGGCTCGCCCTGGTCGTCGGGCCGGCGGAAGGCGGCGAGGATCCGCCGCTCGGACTCCTCCGGCATGATCTTGCGGCGGGCGATGTCGTCGTACGGCATCGGCAGGCCGTGGTCGGCGTAGTACGTGGCGATCTCCTTGCGGAAGAACAGGCCGGTGAACACCGTTGCGTGGGCGTGCTTCGACAGCTCCAGGGCTCGCTGGATGTGCTCGTCGGAGTCGTTGAGGCCCGGCACGATCGGCCGCCAGTACAGCACCGTGCGGTAGCGCTCGGCGTGCCGGTGGAGCGTCTGCAGGCTGGCCGCGGCGATGGCCGAGTCCACCGGCTCGATCCCCGGGTGGTCGATACCGGAGTGCGTGACCAGCACCGTCAGCCGGATGCTACGGAAGGAGTTCAGGACCGCGCAGTCCTCGGGATCGACGCGCCACCTGGTGATGACCAGGACGTGGTTGGTCAGGCCCTGCTCGTCCAGCAGCCGCAGCGTCTCGAAGGTGTGCGGCTTGACGACGGGCAACATCGGGTCGGTCGCCCGGTTGAAGATCTGGATCGGCGTGCGGTGCGGCCGGAAGTACTCGTGTCCGGTCAGCAGCTCCACCGCGGCCTCGTCGCTCATCAGGGCGCGCGGCGTCTTGAGCTCGAAGTTGTCGAACAGGTGCCGCACGCAGTACCCGCAGTCCAGCGGGCAGCCCACGACGTGGTTCAGCGACAGCCCGGACTTGCGGTACTCGATGACCTCGGCGAGCTCCGGCTTGAGCCCCGCGATCTGCTCGGGGGTCAGGATCGGCAACGGACGTCGGGCCCGGGGGGCAGCGGTCGTCATCGGTGGTCCTCCTTGAGGTCGAGTAGCTGGTGCTGGCCGCCGCCGAACCACGTCCCGAAATCGCGGCGCGCGGCGCGGGGGTGGTCGGAGGTGTGGATCAGGTTCTCCACCAGGCGCTGCTGGGCGCGGGCGGCGGTGAGGCTGTCGGTGCCGAGGTCGGCGCGGATGGTGCCCGGCTCGGCCTGGGTCGGGTCGAAGTGCCCGAGGAGGCCGCGCAGCCGCTCGGGGGTGCCCGGGGCACCGTGGGCGAGCGCCACCTCCACCTCCTGGCCCACGTAGGTGGAGCGGAGGCAGCCGGGCACGTCCACTTCGAAGAGGTCCCGGTTGACCAGCAGGTCCCAGTAGTGGACGTGGATCTGCCAGTCGGCGACGACGACCCGGCGCCGGTGCACGATCCGCGCGGCCGGCTCCAGCCGGGCCAGCACCTCATCGGCCAGGCCCCGGCGCAGGCAGTCCGGCTTGAGGAGGACCACGCTCCAGCGCGACCAGTCCACCTCGCGCCGCGGGTCCCGGCTCACGCGACCGCCCCAACGGCGACCCGGGCGGGCCAGCGGCGCTCGAACTGCCAGCGGGCCCCCGGCTCCAGCGCGTCGAGGAGCTGCCGGTCGACCAGGTCCGCGGGGCAGTTGACGATCTGGCGGTGCGCCTCGAAGAGCAGCAGCACCCGCTGCCAGTACAGCGGCAGATCCAGGCCGGCGACATCGGCCGGGGAGTACTGGACCTGGTTGGTGCGCAGCAGCTCCTCGTGCTTCAGCACGGTCCGGATGTGCTTCCACGTGGTGCCGGTGGGCATCACCGGGGGCGGGAATAGCGGCGCGGCCGCAGGGCTGATGGCGGCCGTCTCCTCCAACACCCTGCCCGCGCGCTCCAAGTCCCGGACACCGACGTGCATGGACCCCACGTGGTGGGTGTAGGCACCCAGGCGCAGGCCGAGCAGGACGGCGGCGAACTCATGGATCAGGGTGAAGGAGTAGACGTCGCAGACCATGCCGCGGTTGGCGTCGTTGGCGCGCATGTAGGTGACCATGTGCAGGTAGCCGTCACGGGCCAGCAGTTGGAGCCCGACCAGGCACGGGAGGTCGGGGTGACCGATCTCGTCCAGGTCGCCGGACTCGAACACCGGCAGGTACGCGCGCTTGCTGTCCTTCTCGGCCCGCAGCAGCTCCAGCGCGCGGTCGAACGCGGAGGGGTCGCCGTTCCGCTGGGGAGCGAAGATCCGGGCTCCGTAGGACGAGCCCTCGATCGTTGTCCCGTCGCGTGAGTCCGCCCGGCGGCGGCTCGCGTAGTGGCCGATCAGGTCCAGGCTCCGCAGGCCGCCCAAGTACCAGAGCGCTTCCGCGTAGTGGTACACGGGGTTGACCGGCCTGCTCGTCAGGTACAGGGCGCGCTGGCGCGGGTCGGTGAGCCGGAAGGTGGCGCCGATGATCTCGTGGCTGTCGTTGCCCCGGGCGGTGTTGACGTGCTCGTGGTTCTCGGTGACGTGCCGCAGGACGGCGGCGTAGGCGCGCTGAAACGTGGGGAACACGGCGGGTGCGATCACGCTGAACTCCACTTCATGGGATAGAGCTCGGGAGGTGCGTCACGTCCACGGCGGGGAGCGCGGCGGCGCCGGCCGACGCGCCGGCGATCAGGTCTGCTTCATCAGGTAGTGGAGGCTCTGCCGGCCTTCACCCAGGTGCTTGAGGGCGGCCTTCGCCGCCTTGTTGACCTGCTCCCGCGTGGTGTGGCCGCCGGTGCGATTGAAGAGAGGCGCAACGGCGCAGAGGGCCCGGAGGAAAGGGAGGACGGCCCCGGCGATTCCCGTACGCCCGTTGGGGTTCGCCAGTTCTTCAATGTCGAGGCGCAGGGTGTTGAGGCGGTGCTCGATCAGGCGGCCCAACAGTTCGTTCGCTGTGGTGTTGACGTCCACCATGGTTGCGAGGAAGGGGCGACGGGCCAAGACGTCCAGCGCCCCGGTCCTCACGACATCGGTGAGGCCCTCGCGTGCCTGTTCCGCGTCGATGCGGTCGACGTCGAACATGACGATCAGATCAACCCAGGCGGTGAGCGCGCCGAGGAGCCGGGCCCGGCTGGCGGCACTCTCGTCCGGCACCGTGTAGCCGAGCACGAGGAGCACGGCGAGCAACTGGTCGACATCGGCGATCGGCGGCCTGTCCACCGGGCCGCGGCCTCGCGGGTCTTCGATCATCGGGGTGTTCCTCTTCTTGCCTTCGTCGGGCCGCCGTCGTGGCGGCCCGACCGAGGGCTCTTGTGGGTCGTCAGGTCTGGGCTGATCCCTGGACGGTCAGCTACCTGGTGCCGATGCTGTGCCAGGCGGGCGGGGTCCACAGCGGGTTGGCGGGGTCGCCGGTCGCGTGCAGGGCGGAGGACCAGGTCGTGAGGTCCGGGCGGCCGGCGGCGTCCCACGCCATGACGCGGTCGGCGGTGGCCTGCGCGAGTGCGGTGGTCTGCTCGCTGCTGTCGGTCGGGTAGAGGCCGTCCGGCATCACGAACACCCCCGCCCGCTCGTCCTCGGCGACGAGGGCACACCCGTTGTAGGCCGCGCCCTCGGAGACGGCGCAGGTGATGCAGGTGTCCTGCCCCGCCAGGAACATCCACAGGTCGCCGAACGCGGCGCGGTCGAGGCCGTCGGGGAACGGCCCGTCGAACCGGCCGACGGGCTTCGGGAGGTAGACACCGCGGGTCGCCGGCGGGGTCGGGCGGTCGCCGTGGGCCGACGGCGCCACGTGCGGGGCAGGGGCGGCGATGCGAGCCAGGGGGTGCATGCCGCCGTGAGCGAGCGGGGCGAGGATGAACCCGAGCGTGCCGCCGGTGATGCTGGAGATCAGCGCCGCGTTCCAGCCTGTGCCGGTGCCGATCTCCAGCACATGCATGCCCGGTCGCAGATCGGCGGCCTCCAGCGTCTCCGCCACGATCGACGGCTGCGAGGTGAAGGAGGTGGTGCCGGCCGCGTCGGGCAGGTGGTTCACGGTGCCGTGGTCGGAGTAGATGAGCTCCAACTCCTCGGCGGTGGGCTGCTCGGGGTCGGCGTAGTGGCCGGCGACGAACAGGTGCCGGGGGGCGCTGCGCAAGACGTGGGCGACGGCCTCGGTGCGGACGGTGCCCTTGTCGATCAGGTCCTGCACGAAGCGGTCGGCGGTCTGCCGCCAGGCGGGCGGGGCGGTGATGGTCACGGGAGACTCCTTGACGGTGGACGGCGAAGGCGCTGTCGACCCGGGCCGTCTGGCCCGGTGCCCGGGAGGCACCGGGCGGGGCATCAGGACCGCTCGTTCGGCGGCGAGTTGCACAACACCCGGCGATCGGCGGGAGCGTCGCTGCGCCGGTCTCGTGGGCTGGCCTCCCCGGCCTGGTGTCGTAGTGGGCCGGGGAAGGGTTTGGCCCGGGCCGGGCGGCAGCGGCAGCGGCACATCCGCCCGGCCCAGGGGCTCAGTGGGGGACGGGCACACCCTCCTGCAACAGCGGCAGCCACCGACCGTCAGCGCGGGCCTTGAGGGCCTCGCGGACGCGGCGGGCGGTGTACGGCGCGACGTCGGGGTGCGAGTCGAAATCGTCGGGGTGCACCCACTCGAAACCGCCGATCTCAGAGACGGCGCCCACCGGCACCCGCAGCGCCGCCACCTGGTCCGCGCCGAGGACACCCAGGTCGAACACGAAGTTCACGCCCTCGTTCGAGCCCGTGTCGGGATCGGCCTTTACCTGGTCGACAGCCACCAGCTTGCCGGGCTCGAGGTGCATGCCGGTCTCCTCGGCCAACTCCCGGCGGGCCGCCGTGTGGAACGGCTCACCCCCGAAGGCCGCGCCGCCCGGCAGGATCAGGCCCTTCCCGTACAACGTGCGCACGAACAGCGCGAGTCCGTCCTCGTCCGTCGCCACGCACACGCACCCGGCGCGCCGCCTCGGGTGGTTGTCACGCGGAATCTCGGTGTGTCCCATGCCAGTTACCCCCTGGTCGCTATCAGAACTGGATGATCTCGTCGTCGTGCGGCTCACCGCGCCCGCTGGTCTGCTCGCCGGTATGCGCGTTGGTGGCGTCGTGCGGCTGGTAGCGGTTGGCAACGTTCGTCAGCAGGCCCTTCGCCGCCCGTACGGCCTGGTGAATCTCGCTCTTCGAGCCGCTGTAGTCCCCCGAGTCGGCGGCGAGTTTGGCGTTGCCGACGTGGTAGTCGATGCGTTCGAGCCCCTGTTCCGGGGTGTCCCTGGCCGCCAACTTCCGCTCCGAGCTTGTGAGTTCGAATGGTGGACCCCGCCCGCCGTCTGGGGCGGGGGTTGTGCAGCCCGGCGGGGCGTACAGGCTCCGCCGGAAGTCGAGAGGTGGTCGCCCTGGCCCGGTGTCGGAGTTGGGCCAGGACGACTGGCGCGCCGCCCGCGCGCCCTTCCGCCGGGTGGAGCCGGCGAGAATCGGAAGGGTCACCGCTCCGGCGATGGAACGGCAACCATGTGCCCGGCAGGGGCTCAGACGGCCCCGTCCCGGCGGAGGGCCATGTACGTGCGGGTCGGTCCACTTGCCCAGGCTCGGGGCGATGCGCCACCGCACGGTGGCCGCCTCATCCACCGGAGAGGGCAGACCGATCACACCGCCGGTGCGCATCTGCACCAAGGGCAAGATCGGGACCGACCAGGGCGGTGCACCAGCGGGAGGAACTGACGTCAAAAATGCGGTAGTTGTTCCGATCTGAGATCCGTACAGGCTGTACTGGAGGACCGGCCCGAGCGGGCTCGCGAGCGCGCCCGTCCGGTCCAGCATTTCGAGTTGCCGCGCGGCGGCCGGGCCAAGCCGACCGGGCACCTCTACGGCCGCGAATCCGTGGCCGACCGGGACCGGCACCAGCTGGCGGTGTGCCCACGCACTGATGGCCTTCTTCGGGTCGGCCGTCAGGTCAGCGAACTGCTGGATCAGCCGGAGCGGGGTTCGCTGCCGGGCCGGCAGCCTCGCCGTCGTCGTTGCCACATCGACCTCTCTTCACACGGGTGTGCTGATCTCCACCGGATTTGTCAGGACGGTGTCGGCTCGGGAGCCGGCGGGTTTCCTACGCGACAGCCGCATGTCGTCGGGTCAGGCAGAGGCGGGTGACCTGGATCGCGGAGGTGAGGGCAGCGCGCGCCGGAGAACACGCGCGGAGACAGGCTGGTTCGTGCGGGACTGGCGGCGCGGCGGCGGCACGGGAACCTTGAGTCGCATCTCGGCCCAGACCTTCTTGCCGCCGGCCGTCGGTACCGCGCCCCAGTTCTCGGACAGCCCCGCGACCAGGAGCAGCCCACGGCCGGACAACGCCACGGGGTTGGCCTCGGCGCCAGTCGGGACGTACGGCATCGCCCGACTCAGGTCATGCACCGTCACCACCAGACTTCCCCCGTCCGGGGAGAGGTGCAGGGAGACGTGATGAACGCCCGGCGGGCTGTGTTGTGCAGCGTTCGCCACCAATTCGCCGACCACATAGAGCGTGTCGTCCATGTCACCGCCGTCCAGACCCCAGGAGGCCAACACGTCCCGGGCCCGATGCCGCACCAGGCGGACGCTGGCCAGCCGGCCTTCCATCTCGGGCGCGGTCGCCACGATCGTCATCCGCTCGATGAAACCCGGATCGGCCCTCACCGCTGCACCCCCGACCCAACGAACCCCGGCGTCGTGACCGGAGTCCGCACGGTGACCAGGGTGACCCCGTATTCACCGAGGCCAGCCGCGATCCGCCTCCACAGCCGCGGGTCAGCGGTGACCATCCCGCGGTGAACGGTGACGACCTCAGAGATCGAGCCAGCGGCGGCGAGGGCGACGACCTCCTGCCAACCGGTGCGGTCCTCGACGGGCAGCAGCTCATCGGTGTCGGTGACGACAGTGGAGATGGACAGCCCGTCAGCCGCAGCGCGCTGCGTGCACCACTCCGCCAGGAGCGGCTGGCCAGCCGGGTCCTCGGTGGCGCACAGGTAGATGACGGCGGTTCTGGTGGTGCGCATGGGGATGCTCCTGTGTGGACGACACAGTTGGTCGCCGTGCCCGGCTTCGTCGAGGCGCGGCCGGGCACGGCAGTTCTGAGGGGGCGCCGCTGGGAGCCGGCCGCGGTGTTGCTCGGGCTGGCACCAGGCAAGGTCTGAGGCTGATCACGCCGGAGGACGTGCGGCAGCAGGGCGCTGACTCTTCCGGGAGGGGCGGGGCCCCGGGCGCTGAGGGGGAGCGCACCCGGGGCCGCTGTGCGTGCGGCGTGACTACTCGTCGTCGCCGGTGTGCTCGTGTTGGTTGCCGCTGTTGTCGCCGTCGTTGTGGTGGACGTTGTTGCCGTCGCTCATGGGTCCGCCCTTCCGGGAGAGGCTGCCGGGACCGGCAGCGCTTACGTGGGGTCGTGCCGCATGCAGTTGCGCGGTACGAGACGGCCGGGCAGAACCAGACGGAGGATCAGACTCCGTACGGCGTCCGGCTGCTGACATTCAGTGAACCGTCCACGCCGCAAGTCGAGATAGGTCATTCTGAGGGCGCTGTCTTCACGTGCCTAGGACATTTCTGAGGCAAGCAGCGCGCGGAGGGCGAACGGGGTCGCACTCCCGGGACCGAGGAGCACCCATGGCAGAGGGCCGCCCGAACGCAGTGCTCAGAAGCCTCATGAAGCACGCTGGCCTGTCCGCCGAGGACCTGGCCGAGGCGATCAACGCGGCCGGCGAGCCGCGGTTCGGAGAACGGGGGAACACGACCGGGCGGCACGTTCGGCGGTGGTTGTCCGGTGTGACCGTCCAGCCCCAGTTGCCCCATCTCGTAGGGATGATGGATACGTTCGGGCTGGAAGGTGCCGACCTCGGGTTCACTCTTTCGGTTAAGAGATCACGTGAGGTTGCCCAGTATCACCCGGCCTCTACGCTGCTGGTGGAGACCACCGCAGCCGAGGAGGACCACGTGCTTCGCAGACACTTCATGCTCGCGGGCGCCGGCCAGCTGCTCAGCATCGCTTTTGCTCCGTTGCCGACGTCCGGACGGATGGGGGCGAGCGATGTCGAGCGCATCAGGCAGAGCGTAGGCCGCCTGCATACCGTGGACGACCTCTACGGCGGCGAGCAACTTGCCGATGTAGCTGAGCAGTTCGTAACCCAGATCGAGGGCGCGATGGGGCGCTGCCACTACGGGCCGCGGGTGGAGAAGGCGCTGTACCAGGTACTCGGGGAGCTTCATGCCAGCGCGGGCTGGTTCTCGTTCGACTCCGGTGACCAGGCCCGGGCCAGCAGGAACTTCGACAGCGCGCTCCGCGCTTCCCTCCTGGCAGGCGACCGGATGCTCCAGGCCCGCGTCTGGGCGTACATGTCCCGGCAGAGCTGGGAGCTGGGCCGGGCGACGGAGACCGTCACTACCGCACGCGCCGCCCTCGACATCACGCGCAACGCCCGCGACCACAGGCTGAGCGCCCTCCTGCACGGCCGCCTGGCGCTCGGCTACTCGGCCGCAGGGCAGGGCGCCCGGTGCGGGACAGCCCTCGCCCGGGCAGAGACTGCCCTTGATCGTATCGGTGATGACCCGGCCGCAGCCTGGCTCGCCTTCGTTGGTGCGGGGGAGGTGATGGGCGCTGCGGCGATGGCTCACATGAGCCTCGGCCAGCCCGACCGCGCCGCATACCAGGAGGAGCAGGGCATGCAGCTGCTCGACCCCCGTTTCCGCCGGAACCAGTTCGCCAAGGCGACCCACCTCGCCGAGTGCTACCTCGCCGCCAACCGACTGGAGGAAGCCGTCCAGATCGCCGGCACGGCGCTCAGCCTCTACCCGACGGTGAACTGCCCGCGTTGGGCGACGCACCTCGGGGCCTTCCGGAACAACTTGGCTGGGCGTGATCTTCCCGAGGCCGCAGACTTCGTGGAACGCTACGACCTCGTCGTCACCGCCGCCGCATGAGGACCAGGAGCAGCAACGTGGCCGCCACCCAGCCCCAGCATCAGCAGCCCCAGACCTTCACCGTCAGCTACTACACCGCCGCCGACCTGCCCGCGATCGAGGAGCAGCTGATCGAGGTGTACGCAGAGGTCTACGCGGCGGAGGCGGCGAAGGACTCATTCTTCTCCGTCGAGCGGTTCACCGACCGCCTCCACCGCCACGTCTCTGGTTCGCGCTGGGGCTGCGCGCTCGGCACAGCCGAGGGCGCTCCGATTGGCTATGCCTACGGCTTCGCGCGGAACAGCTCGTACCAGTGGGGCGGCCTCATCACCCCGGTGCCGGCCGATCTGATCGCGGAGAACGACACCCGCACGTTCGCACTGTGCGAGGTGATGGTCCGCCAGAACTGGCGCGGCACCGGCACCGCGCACACCCTGCACGAGGAACTGCTTTCCCACCGTCCCGAGGAGCGTTCACATCTCCTCGTCGAAGAGGAGCACCCTCGAGTGAGAGCCCTCTACGAGCGGTGGGGGTACAACGCGATGGGCGTCATGCAGCCGTACGACGACGGCCCCCGCTACACCTCCATGCTGCGCCCGATCGTTCTCTGACCTGGCATCACTACAGGCACCCGAGCGAGAGCGAGGCGCTGGATCCCGACGTCGGTCAGGTCGAGCCGTACACCGCCGTTGTGGGGGCGGACAGGATGGCACAAACCGCTCTGGACCGGATGGGCCGTCAGCTAGCCGTGGCGGGCTGCTCCTGCTGCTGAGGCTCCGCAGGGCGGTTCCGCCGCTGCGGAGCCCTCGCCGGTGCCGCCGGCGGTTCCGGCTCCGGCGGCGCGCTCAGCTTCTTGTACGGCAGTTTGGCGATCCGGGCCCTGCTCGCCAAGCCGGTGTCGTAGGTGACCAGCGTTACCCGCTCGCCTACCAGCGGCTGCACCGCCAGCGTCCGGTCCACGATCTCGTCATCTGCGTCCGGCAATCGGACGTGCTGCGGCGAATCTACGAGCAGCTCGACGGTCACCCGCTGCTCGGGGTTGCGGTTGGCCAAGCGTTCCTCATCCGACTGGCCGTGCAGAACGGCCGTCGTCGAGTGCGAGCCTTCGAAGATGCTGTCGATGACTTGGAGAGAATGACGCGCCCGCCAGCGGACGTGCTGCTTGCTGGCTTCCTTGAGCCTGTCGAGTTCATCGATGACGACCATCGGCATGATCAAGCAGTAGCTGCTGCAGGGCGCACCGAGCAGCGAGTGGAACTTGATCTCCTCCAGCTTGTCGGGGTGCTGGATGAACACCGAGGTGTCGAACACGAGGACGTAGTCGAAGCTCTCCCAGCGGTCCCACTTGCGGATGCTCGCCTGGAGGTCGTCCACAGCGGCCTTGAGTGCCCGGGAGCGCTGCGACAGTTCGAGCTGCACCAGCTGGTACGTCACCCTCATCATGTGGGCAGCGCCGAGATCTGCCGCACCAGCGAGCAACTGGTCGTGCCGGCGGGTGAGGATGAGCCTGTCGAGGTCTGCGGGGCTGACTACCCCCTCCAGGCTGTAGATCGAGTCGCTCACCCACTCCAGGTACTCCAGGAGCAACTGACCGGCACTGAACCTGCCGCTGCCGGTGTACAGGTTGGTGACCGCTATGGACACCGTCCGTAAGGTACTGAGGGCCTGGTCGCGGTTCGTGCCGGGGAGTAGCGAGAGCTGCATCCCTCGATGCTCCCAGTTCGATCACGCGTACGTCAGGTCCTTTGCGCTGAGCCGTAGCGCGGCCCGCTCCATGACCCCGGGGTGGGCCGGGACGCCGGGGCGCGATGTTCCCGCACTCGGATCGCGATCGGTCGTGACCGGCCAATCACCGCAGGTCACGGCATATATGCAGACTGGTGCCCAGAGCCGGACTCGAACCGGCACGGCCTTCCGGCCAAGCAGTTTTAAGCTGCCCGTGTCTGCGTTCCACCATCTGGGCCTGGGAGCGCATTGAGCTCGATTGCTGAGCCTAGTCGGCCGGGCGACGGTTTCGCATATTTCCAGGGACGGAAGTTGTCATGCTTCCATGCCATCTGACGAAGCGTCTGTCATTTCGGCCACCCTTCGGTGGTTCTCGGCCACCCGCCGCTCTCGGGGATTGAGTCATACCGGAGGAGGAGGGCCCGGCGGCGGTCGTACGCCTGCGGGCGGGGCGGCAACCGTTCGACGGAGCGACGAATTTCCATGATCACGAAGGAGAGGATGGGATAGCGGTCGCCGGCACGTGCGGGCCGCCCTCCAGTGACGAACCAGCATCTCCCGGACAGGAGTCCCCTTCGTGAGCACCTCGACCGCGTACGCAGCCCACACCGGTCTGGCGGCGGCCCGCGCCACCGGTCTCAACAAGGTCTACGGCGAAGGCGACACCCGCGTCGTCGCGCTCGACAACGTCTCGGTCTCCTTCGGCCAGGGCGAGTTCACCGCGATCATGGGCCCGTCCGGCTCCGGCAAGTCCACCCTGATGCACTGCATGGCGGGCCTGGACACGGTCAGCTCCGGCTCGGCGACCATCGGCGAGACCGAACTGGTCGGCCTGAAGGACAAGCAGCTGACCAAGCTGCGCCGCGACAAGATCGGCTTCGTCTTCCAGGCGTTCAACCTGCTGCCGACGCTGACCGCGCTGGAGAACATCACGCTGCCGATGGACATCGCCGGCCGCAAGGTCGACAAGGCCTGGCTGGACCGCGTGGTGGAGACCGTCGGCCTGTCCGGCCGGCTCTCGCACCGCCCGGCGCAGCTGTCCGGCGGCCAGCAGCAGCGCGTGGCCTGTGCCCGCGCGCTGGCCTCCAAGCCGGAGATCATCTTCGCCGACGAGCCCACCGGCAACCTGGACTCCCGCTCCGGCGCCGAGATCCTGTCCTTCCTGCGCAACTCGGTGCGCGAACTCGGCCAGACCGTGGTGATGGTCACCCACGACCCGGTGGCCGCCTCCTACGCGGACCGCGTGGTGTTCCTCGCCGACGGCCGGATCGTCGACGAGCTGACCAACCCCACCGCCGACTCCGTCCTCGACCGGATGCGTCGTTTCGACGCCAAGGGCCGCACCAGCTGACGGACCCTCAGCAGCCGACCGACCACACCACCCCAGGACTGACCCCATGTATCGCACCGCACTGCGCAATGTGCTGGCCCACAAGGGCCGACTGCTGATGACGGCACTCGCCGTCATGCTGGGCACCGCCTTCGTCGCCGGCACCCTGGTGTTCTCGGACACCATGGGCCAGGCCGTCCGCAACAGCTACTCCAAGAGCTACTCCGACGTCTCGGTGCTGGTCTCCGACAAGTGGTCCCGCAGCGCCGAGAACGGCCCGAAGGCGGCCGGCGAGAAGAAGCGCGAGGCGCTGACCGACGCCACCGTGAAGGACTTCGCCGCCCTGCCGGGCGTCGAGCGGGCCCGCGGCGTGGTCACCGGCTTCACCGCCGTCGCCGACAAGAAGGGCAACCTGATCGGCGAGGCGTGGAGCGCCCAGGGCTCCAACTTCGCCCCGGACGCCTCCGGCCAGGACTCCCGCTACCCGATGGTGCAGGGCCGCGGCCCGAAGGCGGCCGGCGAGATCGCGCTCAACAAGCAGGCCGCCGACAAGGCCGGCTACCAGGTCGGCGACAAGGTCCGGGTGGCCGGCAACGGCGCCGCCGAGGACACCACGCTCACCGGCGTGTTCACCTCCGACGACCCGCAGGTCACCTCCGGCGGCACCCTGGTGCTGATGGACACCGCCACCGCCCAGCAGCGCCTGCTGGAGGCCGGCCACTACAGCTCGATCGCGCTGACCGCCAAGTCCGGCGTCGCGGAGAGCGCGCTGCTGGACGCGGCCAAGGCCAAGCTGCCCGCCGACGTCTTCGACCTGGAGACCGGCCAGCAGCTCAAGGACGAGCAGTCCGAGATGGTGACCCGGTCGGTCACCGGCATGAAGAGCATGCTCCTGGTGTTCGCCGGCATCTCGCTGTTCGTCGGCATCTTCATCATCGTCAACACCTTCACCATGCTGATCGCGCAGCGCCTGAAGGAGTTGGCGCTGCTGCGCGCGGTCGGCGCCAGCCGTCGCCAGGTCACCAACTCGGTGCTGGTCGAGGCGCTGATGATCGGCGTGATCGCCTCCGTGTCCGGTCTGCTGCTCGGCATCGGCATCGGCGCCGGCATGCAGTCCCTGCTGGCCGGCGTGAACGAGGGCATGCCCACCGGTTCGCTGGTGATCGCCCCGGCCACCGTGATCGGCACCCTGGTGACCGGCATCGTGGTCACCGTGCTCTCCGCGCTGATCCCGGCGATCCGCGCCTCCCGGATCCCCCCGGTGGCGGCGATGAGCAGCGGCGACCTGCCCAGCACCCAGCGCGGCCTGGTGGTCCGCAACTCGATCGGCACGCTGCTGGCCGGCGGCGGCATCGCCCTGATCCTGCTCGGCGCGTTCAGCAAGGGCAGCGGCGGTCGGACCTACCTGGAGCTCGGCGCCCCGGTCACCCTGATCGGCGTGTTCGTCCTGCTGCCGCTGCTGTCCCGGCCGGTGGTCGCCCTGGTCGGCCCGCTGCTGGGCAAGGTGTTCGGCACCCCCGGCAAGCTGGCCCGCCGCAACGCGGTCCGCAACCCGCGCCGCACCGCCAGCACCGCGGCCGCGCTGACCATCGGCCTGACCCTGGTCACCGCCGTGACGGTGATCGGCAACTCGGTCACCAGCACCGTCACCCGGCTCGTCGCCGGCTCGATGAAGGCCGACTACACGGTCTCGATGGCCAACCACGACGAGGTGGCGCGCGAGCTCGCCCCGGTGATCGCCAAGGCGAACGGGGTGACCGCGGCCAGCCCGGTCGGCAACGTGATGTGGACGATGGCCGGGGACCGCAAGGCCGTCCAGGGCTTCGACGCCGCCGCCTTCGACCAGCTGGTGAAGGTCGACATGACGTCCGGCTCGACCGGTGCGCTGAAGCAGGGCCAGATTCTGGTCAACGACGAGTTCGCCGGGAAGCACCAGCTCCACCAGGGCTCCACCCTCAAGCTTGAGGTGGACGGCGGCAAGACGGTCGACCTCACCGTCGGCGGCGTGTTCGAACGCAATGACGCCCTGTCGCCGGTCATCGCGTCCAACACGCTGATCGACCAGTACGACTCCGACTCCTTCGTCACCGAGATCCTGGTCAAGGGCAAGGACGGCGCGACCCCCGCGCTCAAGCAGGCCGTCAAGGAGGCCACCGGCAGCAACCCGGTGATCCAGGTGCTCACCGAGAAGGACAAGGTCGACGAGTTCAGCCGGATCATCACGACGATGCTGAACATCATGTACGGCCTGCTCGGCATGGCGGTGCTGGTCGCGGTCCTCGGTGTGATCAACACGCTGGCCATGTCGGTGTTCGAGCGCAAGCGCGAGATCGGCATGCTGCGGGCGATCGGCCTGGACCGGCGCGGCATCAAGCGGATGGTCCGCATCGAGTCCGTGGTGATCTCGCTGTTCGGCGCCCTGATCGGCGTGGGGCTCGGCTGCTTCCTGGCCTGGGCGGCCATCCGGGTGCTCGCCGCCGACCTGAACGGGCTGACCACCGCGGTCCCGTACGGCAGTGTGGCGCTCTTCCTCCTGCTGGCCGCGCTGGTCGGCATCATCGCCGCCCTCTGGCCGGCCCGCCGGGCCTCCCGGATGGACATCCTCAGCAGCATCAAGACCGACTGACGGCCGGTCGACGAAAGCGCCGCCCGCCCCCGGGAGACCGGGAGCGGGCGGCGCTGTCCGTGCGGGCCCGGGTCAGCGGGTCTCGATCACGACCTTCTCGATCACCACGTCCTGCACCGGACGGTCGTTGCGCGGGTTGGTGTCGGTGGTGGCGATCGCGTCCACCACCTTCTGGCTCGCCTCGTCCGCGACCTCGCCGAAGATGGTGTGCTTGCCGGTCAGCCAGGTGGTCGCGCCGACCGTGACGAAGAACTGCGAACCGTTGGTGCCCGGGCCCGCGTTGGCCATCGCCAGCAGGTACGGCTTGGTGAACGCCAGGTCCGGGTGGAACTCGTCGGCGAACTTGTAGCCCGGGCCGCCGGTGCCGTTGCCCAGCGGGTCGCCGCCCTGGATCATGAAGCCTTCGATGACCCGGTGGAACACCGTGCCGTCGTACAGCGGAGCGTTGCTGGGCTGCCCGGTGTTCGGGTCGATCCACTGGCGCTCGCCGGTCGCCAGCTCCACGAAGTTCTTGACCGTCTTGGGGGCGTGGTTCGGCAGCAGCCGGATCACGATGTCGCCCTTGTTGGTCTTCAGGGTGGCGTACAGCTCCTCGGCCATCCGGGGGGCCGCCTTTCTGATCGCGTGTCAGTTGCGTCCCCCACCCTGCCCCCTCAAGGGGTCCGCGCGCAGGCGACACGGGATCCTTCTCACGGCTGACGCGGAATACTTTGCCAAACCATTACTCTTGTGCTCTGTATGGGTGGTGCTGTGCCGCCCCGGAAGGAATGTGATGAGAAGCAGAAACCCGGTCTTCTCGCGGGAGGGGTCCTTCACCCGCGACAACCAGTACGCGGGGTTCGGCGCGCAGCCGGCCGGGCAGCAGGCCCCGGCGTACGGCAACAACCCGTACGCCAACAACCCGTACGCCGACAACGCCTACGGCCGGCCCGGCGGTCAGTCGCTGACCGACCAGCAGCTCGCCGAGATGTACGGCGCCCCCGCCGCGGGTCCGGCCCAGACCGGCCGGATGACGCTGGACGACGTGGTCGCCCGCACCGCGATGACGCTGCTCACGCTGGTCCTCGCCGGCGCGGTGGCCTGGTTCGTGGTCCCGGTCGAGAAGTACGCGATCGCCGGTGTCGCCGCGTTCGCCGCGATGATCATCGGCCTGGTGGTCAGCTTCAAGCGCAGCGTCAACCCGGCGCTGATCCTGGCCTACGCCGCCCTGGAGGGCTTCTTCCTCGGCGCGCTCAGCAAGGCCCTCAACACCCTGCTGCAGGGCATCGCCGTCCAGGCCGTGCTGGGCACCGCCGCGGTGTTCGCGGCGGTGCTGATCGCCTACAAGAGCGGGAAGATCCGGGTCACCCCCCGGTACACCCGGATCGGCGTCTCGATCGCGATGGGCTTCGTGATCCTGATGCTCGTCAACCTGGTCGCCACCATGTTCGGCGCGGACTTCGGGTTCCGCTCCGGCCCGCTCGGCATCGTGGTCGGCCTGGTCGGCATCGCCCTCGGCGCGTTCTTCCTGACCCTCGACTTCAACGAGATCGAGGAAGGCATCCGGTACGGCGCCCCCGAGCGCGAGTCCTGGCGGGCCGCCTTCGGCCTGACGCTGTCGCTGGTGTGGATCTACCTGGAGATGCTGCGCCTGATCGCCATCCTGCGCGGCGACGACTGATCGCAGCGCCCGGACAGTCGCGGCGGGCCCCGGAGGACACTCCTCCGGGGCCCGCCGCGTTCCCTCCGGCCCCGGCTTGGCTACCCTCGGGGCCATGTCCGACGAGCACCACCCCGCCGCCCCCGCCCAGTTGACCGCCGCCGTGGACCGGCTGGCCGACCGCTTCCGGGCCATGCCGCAGAGCCGCCTGCTGGGCGCCGTCCCCGGCCACCCCTCGCGGGCCGCCGCGGTGCTGGCGCTGGCCGGCCGGCTGGCCGACGCCGCCCGCAGGCTGGAGGGCCTGCCGCCGCTGCCCGTCCCCGACTGCGGGGCGTTCGCCGTCGGCGACCAACTCGCCGTCACCGGCCACGACCTGGCCGCCGCGGCCGCCGACCGCCCCGAGACGCTGGCCGCCGCGCTCGACGACGTCGCGGACACCGACCGGCTGACCGCCTGACGCCCCCGGGGGGACGCCGAAGGGGCGCCGATCCGCCCGGGCAACCCCTTGCCGTGCGGACCGACGCCCCTTCGGGCGCGGTTCAGATCGAGGCGACCACTCGGTCGGCCAGCACGTACACGGTGTCGCCGTCGGTGGAGAAGGTCAGCGAGTACGACCCGGAGAACCGCGAGCCGCCCAGCAGTCGGACGTCCTCGCCGGCCCGGACGGCGTCGATCAGCCGGTACGCCGCCTCCCGGTCGCCGGGGGCCACGCACAGCGTGGTGCCGTCGGCGAACGCGTACACGTCCAGCGTGCCGAGCGGGCCCGGGCGGACGTCGGTGAGGGCGACCCGCTCCTCGGCGAGCGCGGCGAGCCGGTCGTCGGTCCACTCGCGGGACGGGGTCGGGCTGGGCACGAAGTCCGGGTGCGAGGGGTGCCGGCGCGGGTCGGGCGCGGCCGCGGGCTCGCTCTCGGCGTCCAGCAGTCCGGCCTCCAGGCCGGTGGCCAGCAGGTCGGCCTCCCGGCGGGCCTTCACGTCGCTGTTGTCGCCGGGCGCCGGGAAGCCGCCGCCCCGCAGGCCGCCGTCCGCCGAACCGCCGTCCGCCGGGCCGTCCTTGACCAGGTCCTCCAGCGCGTTCCGCAGCGCCTCGCCGAACTCCGGGTCCATCACGCCGTGGTTGTCGGCGGCCTCCTGCGGACCGGTCGGGCGCGGGAAGAAGATCGGCCAGTCCTCGCCGGCGGCCGTGAACGGGGTGTCGAACAGCGGCGCGTCCTCGGCGGCGCGCGCCTCCTGCTCGGCCCAGAACGCGCGGGCCTCGGTGATCTCCCGCTCCCGGTCGGCGGCGAGCGCCTCGGCCACGGCGCGGCGTATCAGCGCCTCGTCGAGCTGCGGGGCGGGCTGCGCGGTGGGCTGCGCGGCGTCCAACTTCCGCCCCAAGGCGCGGAGGTGGAGCAGGACGGCGGCGGTCAGGGCGATCAGGGCCAGCAGCAGGGAGGTGTAGACGACGCTCACGGAACGTACTCCCAACGAGGAGCGGAACGGGGTTACTGCTCCACACTGCCGTATTCGCGGCCGTTACTGCAGAGGCGGATGTCCGATTTGCCAGTGACTTTCCTACTTGTCCTTAAATTGTTGGGTAATGCCGCTCCACGCAGCGGAGTTGATCCAATCCGGTGCGTCGACATTTCGGTCCCGGAAGGCAGAAAATCGGGCCGGATCGCACGTGGAGTGTGATCCGGCCCTCAATTACGGACGGTGACTCCGGACGGGTGAGACGTCCGTCACGGTGTCGCCGCCGCGGTCAGCTCAGCCGCTCGACGACCATCGCCATGCCCTGGCCGCCGCCGACGCACATGGTCTCCAGGCCGAACTGCTTGTCGTGCCACTGCAGCGAGTTGATCAGCGTGGTGGTGATCCGGGCGCCGGTCATGCCGAACGGGTGGCCCACCGCGATCGCGCCGCCGTTGACGTTCAGTCGGTCCAGGTCGATGCCCAGGTCCCGGTAGGACGGGATGACCTGCGCCGCGAACGCCTCGTTGATCTCCACCAGGTCGATGTCGCCGATCGACAGGCCGGCCCGCTTCAGCGCCTGCTTGGACGCCTCCACCGGGCCGTAGCCCATGATCTCCGGCGACAGCGCCGAGACGCCGGTGGAGACCACCCGGGCCAGCGGGGTGATGCCCAGCTCGCGCGCCTTGGTGTCCGACATGATCACCAGCGCGGCCGCGCCGTCGTTCAGCGGGCAGCAGTTACCGGCGGTCACGGTGCCGTCGGGGCGGAACACCGGCTTCAGGCCGGACACGCCCTCCAGCGTCACGCCCGCGCGCGGGCCGTCGTCCGTGCTCACCACGGTGCCGTCCGGCAGCGTCACCGGGGTGATCTCGCGCTGCCAGAAGCCCGCCTTGATCGCGGCCTCGGCCAGGTTCTGCGAGCGGACGCCGAACTCGTCCTGCTCGGCCCGGGTGATGCCCTTCAGCGCGGCCAGGTTCTCCGCGGTCTGGCCCATCGCGATGTACGCGTCCGGCAGCAGGCCGTCCTCGCGCGGGTCGTGCCACTCGCCGCCGCCGACCTCGGCGCGGTGCGCGGTGCGGGCCTGGGCGTCGGCGAACAGCGGGTTCATGGTGCCCGGCATGCCGTCCGAGGTGCCGTGGATCGACCGGGAGACGGTCTCCACGCCGGCCGAGACGAAGATGTCGCCCTCGCCGGCCTTGATCGCGTGCAGCGCCATCCGGGTGGTCTGCAGCGAGGACGAGCAGTAGCGGGTGATGGTGGTGCCCGGCAGGTAGTCCATGCCCATCTGGACGGCGACGATCCGGGCCAGGTTGTGGCCCTGCTCGCCGCCCGGCAGGCCGCAGCCCAGCATCAGGTCGTCGATCGTGCGCGGGTCCAGCTGCGGGACCTTGGCCAGCGCGGCGCCGATGATCTGCGCGGTCAGGTCGTCCGGGCGGATGTCCTTCAGCGAGCCCTTGAAGGCCCGGCCGATCGGCGAACGGGCGGCGCTGACGATGACGGCTTCGGGCATGGCGGGCTCCTCGCTGAGTGACCTCGGGACGCGATCCGGTGGATCTCCCGGGAAAGTTACCGCTTGGTAGCTCCGGCGTCATCCGCCTCCGGATGTGAATTGGCCGACGCGATCGCCCGCGGCCGGCCGCCTTCCGCGACCGCCTCCGGCTCCGGCTCGCCGCCGGGCAGCGCCAGCCGGAACCGCTGCTTGAGCGTCGCCCACCGCCACGTCCCGTTCGCCGGGCCCGCCGCCGTCACCTCGGTGCCCGAACGCCCCGCCGCCGCCGCGGCCGCCACCGCCACCGGCAGCACCGCCTGCGGCTCCAACGGCCCGCCCACCGCGGACGGCGTGTCCTGCGGCCACAGGTCGAGCGCCGCGCACACCGACGGCAGCAACGCCATCGACGCCGTCGCGTAGCCCTGCGCGGACGGGTGGTAGCGGTCCGCGGCGAACAGCTCCGGACGCGTCGCGAACTCCGGGCCCAGCAGCGAACCCAGCGAGACCGTCCGCCCGCCGGCCTCCACCACCGCGATGGTCTGCGCCGCCGCGAGCTGCCGGCTCAGCCGCCGTGCCACCCAGCGCAGCGGGGGCCGCACCGGCTTGATCGTCCCCAGGTCCGGGCAGGTGCCGACCACCACCTCGCAGCCCGCCGAGACCAGCCGGCCCACCGCCTCGCCCAGCTCCCGCACACTGCGGGCGGCCGGGGCGTGCCTGGTCACGTCATTGGCGCCGATCATCAGCACCGCGATGTCCGGGGAGTGCGGCAGGGCCCGCTCCAGCTGCCCCGCGAGATCACCCGACCGGGCGCCCGACTTCGCCACGTTCAACAGCCGCACCGGGCGCTCGGCGACGGACGCCAGCCCCGACGCGAGCAGCGCGCCCGGCGTCTCCTGCGCCCGCTGCACGCCCAGGCCCGCGGCCGTCGAATCGCCCAGGAACGCCATCACCAACGGCGACCGGCCGTCCGTCGGATCGGCGAACGCCTCCCCGTGCAGCCCGTCCGCGCGCGGCGGATCGCCGCCCAGGTTCCCGATCGCCCGGATCGCCATCCGGCTCTCGGTCAGCAGCACCCCCGCCACCCCCACCCCGAGCAGCCCCAGCCCACCCCCGCCGTACGCTGCGGCGGTGGCGATCCGCCGCGCCACCCGCGCCCTCGACGCCTGCGAGCCGGCCATCCGGCCACCCCCTCTCCTCTTCCACCCACACTCGTACCCGTTCACCCCGATCCGCTACCGCCCGCCTCCGCCAACCACCCGCCCGGAGCCGCTGTGCCCCGAAGCCGCGGGCCCGCCGCGGGCGGCGCCGGCCGGCTTTCCGAAGACTGTGCGGCGGAGGGCCCCCTCGGAGCGCTGTTGTTCGGCGGGGGCGGAGTGCCGGCCCCCGCCGGGAGCGGTTTGTTCGGGTGGGGTGGGAGACATGGGACGGATGGGCACGGTGGGTGGGAAGGGGGCCCTAGGCTGGGGGTTTCGGCAATCAGGGCTGCCATAAACCGGGAGGACCCCCGTGCGGTACCACAATTCGATCATCGAGCTGGTCGGCGACACCCCGTTGGTGAAGCTCAACAAGGTCACCGAGGGCATCAGCGCCACCGTGCTGGCGAAGGTCGAGTACTTCAACCCCGGCGGTTCGGTGAAGGACCGGATCGCGATGCGGATGATCGAGGCGGCGGAGGCCTCGGGCGCGCTCAAGCCGGGTGGCACCATCGTCGAGCCCACCAGCGGCAACACCGGTGTGGGCCTGGCGATCGTGGCTCAGCAGAAGGGCTACAAGTGCATCTTCGTGTGCCCGGACAAGGTGTCCACGGACAAGATCAACACGCTGCGGGCTTACGGCGCCGAGGTCGTGGTCTGCCCGACGGCGGTCGCCCCGGAGCACCCGGACTCGTACTACAACGTCTCGGACCGGCTGGTCCGTGAGACCCCGAACGCCTGGAAGCCGGACCAGTACTCGAACCCGGAGAACCCGGCGTCGCACTTCCACTCCACCGGCCCGGAGCTGTGGGAGCAGACGGACGGCCGGATCACCCACTTCGTGGCGGGCGTCGGCACCGGCGGCACCATCTCGGGCACCGGCCGGTACCTGAAGGAGGCGTCCGGCGGGAAGGTCCAGGTGGTCGGCGCGGACCCGGAGGGCTCGGTGTACTCGGGCGGCACCGGCCGTCCGTACCTGGTGGAGGGCGTCGGCGAGGACTTCTGGCCGACCGCCTACGACCGCGAGGTCGCGGACCGGATCGTCGCGGTCTCCGACAAGGACTCGTTCCAGATGACCCGCCGCCTGGCGAAGGAGGAGGGCCTGCTGGTCGGCGGTTCCTGCGGCATGGCCGTGGTGGCCGCGCTGGAGGTGGCCCGCGAGCTGGGGCCGGACGACGTCGTGGTGGTGCTGCTGCCGGACGGCGGCCGCGGCTACCTGTCGAAGATCTTCAACGACGACTGGATGGCCGACTACGGCTTCCTGCCGACCGCCGCCGACGAGGCGCACATCGGCGAGGTGCTGGCCCGCAAGGACGCGGTGGAGCACGAGGGCATCCCGCAGTTCGTGCACATGCACCCGGGCGAGACGGTCGCCGAGGCGGTGCGGGTGCTGCGCGACTTCGGCGTCTCGCAGATGCCGGTGGTCTCCCCGGGCGCCGGGCACCCGGACATCATGGCCGGCGAGGTGGTCGGCTCGGTGGTCGAGCGCGAGCTGCTGGACGGCCTGTTCAACGGGCGGATCGAGCTGACCGACACGCTGGACAACGTGATGTCCAAGCCGCTGCCGGTGGTCGGCTCCGGCGAGTCGGTGACCAACCTGATGTCGGTGCTGGAGAAGGCCGACGCGGTGGTGGTGCTGGTGGAGGGCAAGCCGCAGGGCATCGTCACCCGCCAGGACCTGCTGGCCTTCCTGACCGCCCGGGCCGGCCACTGACGTTGCGTCAACCGTGCCCGCCCGCCGGTACGTGGACGTCACAAGCACGCAGCATCGGGTTAACACGGCTCCGGCATTGTGGTGGGCACGGCAAGAGAAGCCGAACACGGTGACGGCGGGGGCGGGAGCGGCTCTCCGACCTTCGCGGTCACCGGGGATCCGACGGTCGGCCTGACCCGACCGCCGGCTCCGGTCCGCGGGGGCCGCCGTCGTCCCGCCCCTGGCAGGCCCAGGGTGTCGACGGAACCCGTGGCAGCTCACGCGTCGCGAGGCGCGGCTTCCGCGCACTCCCGGGTGGGGGAGTGCACGCGGAGGCGGCAGGGCCGGTCCGGGCGACGCCCGGGCCGGCCCTCGCCGCGTGCGGGGGCCGGGCCGCCGTTTCCCGATGGCCGTGCGACCCCCTACGCTCGCAGTCATGACCAGCACTGACCTGCCCGAGCAGGACGCACCGCGCTACGTTCGCCTCACCATCGAGCTGATCGCCGAGATCACCGACGAGCAGGCCCTGAAGGTCGCCGCCCTGACCCAGGTCGCCGACGACGAGTACCTGGACGACGAGGAGCGCGCCCAGGCCGTCGAGGCGATCGAGGTGGACCCGACCGGTTCGCTCGCCCACTTCGTCGACCCGGTGGCGCTGCTCGGCGAGGTCCCCGGGGTGGAGCTCGCCTCCGCCACCTGGGAGTCCGCCACCACCGACTACGACCCGGACGACGAGGGCTGGGACGAGTACGAGGTGCAGTGAGCCCCGGCGCGACTCGCGCTCAGGCCCGGTCCGGGAATTTCCGGACCGGGCCTTCTTTGTCCGTTCTGTCGGGCTGTTGAGTACTCTCGTATGATCTGCACATTTTTGAGTGATCTTGAGTGATCTCGGCACCGAGGAGCGTGGACGTGACCGCAGCGGACAAGCAGGAGCGACCGCTCGGCGGCAACTGGAGCCGCCGCGGCGTGCTCTCCGGACTGCTCGGCGCCCCGGTGCTGCTGCTGGCCGCCTGCCAGGGCGGCGGAGGCGGCAAGCCCGCCTCCGCCTCCACCGGCACCGCCCCGGCGGCCGGCGGCGAGAGCCCGTCGGTCAGCCCGAAGGCGTCCGTCGCGGTGATCACCATCACCCCCGCCGACGGCGCGACCGCCGCACCCTTCGCCGAGCCGGTCACCGTCACCGTCGCCGACGGCACGCTCACCTCGGTCACCGTCACGGACAGCACGGGCAAGCAGATAGCGGGACAGTTGGCCGCCGACGGCGCGAGCTGGACGTCCACCGCGGCGCTCGCCAGCGGCACCCAGTACACCGTCGCGGCCGCCGCCGAGGACAAGGACAAGCGTCCGGCGGACGCCAACGCGAGCTTCTCCACCGCCTCCCCGGCCAACACCTTCGTCGGCTACTTCACCCCCGAGGACGGCTCCACGGTCGGCGTCGGCATGCCGGTGTCGATCAACTTCAACAAGCCGATCACCGACCGCGCGGCCGTCCAGCAGGCGATCACCGTGGTCGCCGACCCGCCGGTGGAGATCGTCGGCCACTGGTTCGACTCCACCCGGCTGGACTTCCGCCCGGCGCAGTACTGGGCCAAGGGCACCACCGTCACCCTGAAGCTGCGGCTGAAGGACGTGGCCGGCGCCAAGGGCGTCTACGGCACCCAGTCCAAGAACGTCACCTTCACCGTCGGCCGCAGCCAGGTCTCGGTCGCCGACCTGAGGGCCGACACCCTCACCGTCACCACCGACGGCAAGGTCACCGCCACCTACCCGGTGATCGGCGGGTCGCCGGACCACCGCACCTGGGGCGGCAAGATGGTGATCTCCGAGCGCTACCAGCAGACCCGGATGAACTCCGCCACCGTGGGCCTCGGCAGCGAGTACGACATCCCGGACGTGCCGCACGCCCAGCGGCTCACCACCTCCGGCACCTTCATCCACGGCAACTACTGGTCGGCGGCCTCGCAGTTCGGCAACTCCAACACCAGCCACGGCTGCATCGCGCTGCAGGACGTGCAGGGCGGCAACAACCCGAACACCAGCGCGGCCCGGTTCTACGCGAGCTCGATGGTCGGCGACGTGGTCGAGGTGGTCAACTCCGGTGACCGCACGGTGAATCCGTCCAACGGCCTGAACGGATGGAACATGTCCTGGGCGGACTGGAAGGCCGGCAGCGCGATCTGACGGACCGTGGAGGCGGTGCGCGGGAGCGGGGGGCGGGCCGGTGAGTGTCCTAAACGGATGGTAAAAAATTTGCATGCGGGGGATGCGTCGATGTGTTGAGCTTGCCTCCGCGGCAGGGCCGATCGGGCCCGCGTCCGCTTTCAGGCACAGGAGTTCAGCCATCAACACCGCCCTTCGCCGCTCCGTCCGCGCCGGTATAGCCGTCACCGCCGGCGCCGTTCTCCTCGCCGCCGGCGTCACCGCCTGTGGCACCGTCAAGCAGCTGACCGCCGGCGAGAAGCTCTCCGGGGCGTTCGAGAAGCTCGGCGACGCCAAGTCCGTCGGCTTCCAGCTGTCCGTCGACGCCACGGCCGACCAGATCGTCGCGTTCGGCAAGGCCGTCGACGACCCGATCGAGCAGAAGGACGCCGACGCCCTCTCCGACCTGACGCTGAACGTGTCGATGAGCGCCGACAAGCCGCTCAAGGACACCGAGGCGTTCAAGTCCGGCAACGCCCTCGGCGCGGTGAACGACTACGACCTCAAGGGCGTGGCGTTCGCCTACTCGCTGGGCGCCAAGAAGTCCGGCAAGACCTTCGCCGACATCCGGCTGGTCGGCGACAAGATGTACCTGAAGGTCGACGCCCGCGGCATCGCCCAGCTCATGGGGGAGGACACCAAGGGGGTCGACGAGTTCGCCGGCTCGCTGCCCGCCGAGGCCGGGGCGTTCAAGGACGCCGTCGACGGCAAGTGGATCTCGGTGGACCTGAAGAAGGCCAAGGAGCTCGGCGAGCAGCAGAAGAAGTCCGCCGACACCGGCAACGGCCCGGCGTTCGGCGCGGTGCCGAGCTTCGACCCGGCGGAGCTGGAGCGCTTCGGCAAGTCGGTCAAGGACGTGGTGTCGAAGAACATCTCCGTGGAGGAGAAGGGCAAGTCCGGTGACGCCGACGTCATCCAGGTCTCGGCGCCCGCCCGTCCGCTGGTCGAGGGTCTGGTGAAGGCGTTCGAGAAGCTGGCCACCGGCGCCGCCGGTGCCTCCGGCATCTCCGCGTTCCCGCCGGTCCCGTCCGACGACTTCTCCAAGGTGCCGGACCGCAAGCTCGCCGCAGACGTGCTGATCAAGGGCGGCAAGGCGCAGGCCGTCACCTTCGACCTGATGCAGCTCGCCGACAAGCCCGACCCGGCGGCGCACCTCCCGCTGCGGCTCGGCTTCGCCGTCGACG
The DNA here is from genome assembly GCF_014648555.1 of Kitasatospora griseola. GTDB lineage: Bacteria > Actinomycetota > Actinomycetes > Streptomycetales > Streptomycetaceae > Kitasatospora > Kitasatospora griseola. The sequence continues at coordinate 66,269 of NZ_BMRI01000030.1, read as the reverse complement.
CCCCGACCGTCTCCGCGCCCGCCGGCGCCGCCGAACTCGACCTGGGCAAGCTCCAGGAGATCGCCATGAAGATGGCCACCGCCGACGACGCCTCCGCCGCGGGGGCCGACGGCCCGGTCGCTCCGCTGACCGAGGCGCAGTACGCCGAGCTGGCCGCCGCCGGCGTCGACCGCGAGAAGGCCACGAACCTGAACGCGGCCGGCCTGTCCTTCCAGGAGATCAAGGACTTCGCGGCCGTCGTCAAGGGCTGACGCCCCGTCGGCCCAGCCCCGCCCCACGGCCCGTCGCAGCCCCGGCTGCGGCGGGCCGTGGGCCTTCCAACGCGATGTCCGGAATCCGCCGGAACGCGGTGGGCGGCGGGCGCAGGCTGGGACGCATGAACACCACCGACACCACCTTCGACGTGCGGGCCATCCCCGCCGGGACGCTCGCCGAACTGCGCCGGCTCGACGACAGCGGGCGCTGCCACCCCGTCACCGTCACCGAGGACGCCGGTGCGCCGCTGCGCTGCTGCCTCACCCGGGCCCGCGCCGGCGAGCGGATCACCCTGCTGTCCTACGCGCCGCTGCGCCGCTGGGCCGAGGAGACCGGCTGCGACCCGGGCCCGTACCTGGAGACCGGGCCGGTGTACGTGCACGCCGACCCGTGCGAGGGTTTCGCCGGCGGCTGGCCGGACGCCTTCCACGGCGGGCAGCGGGTGGTGCGGGCCTACTCCGCGGACGGCCGGATCCTGGCCGGCCGGGTCGGCGAGCCGGCCGAACTGCCCGAGCTGGCCGCCGAGTTGCTGGACGACCCGGAGACCGCCGTGGTGCACGTGCGGGCCGTCGGGTTCGGCTGCTTCATGCACGAGGTGCGGCGGGCGGGCTGAGGGCCTTCACCGCTCAGGATCGTCCCTGTTCGGGATCGTCCCTGTTCGGGATCGTCACCGCTCGGGATCGTCACCGCTCGGGATCGTCACCGCCGCTTCGCGTAGTCCGTGAAGCCCTGCCAGTCGACGACCACGCAGGCCACGTCGCCGAGCACCCAGGCGTCGTGGCCGGGCGGGCAGATCATCACATCGCCGGCGCCGAACTCCTCGGCCTGGCCGTCGTCCATCTCGATCCGCATCCGGCCCGAGATCACGTACCCGGCGTGCGAGGCCTGGCAACTGTCCGTGCCGGCGATCGGCTTCACGTGCTCCGACCAGCGCCAGCCGGGCTCGAACACGCCCCGGCCGACCCCGCCGGCCTCCAGGTTCACCAGCGCCACCTGGCCCTTGCCGCCTTCGAACGGGCGGACCTCCTCGGGGGAGTCCAGACTCATCCGTTTCATTCCGGCCATTACGGCTCACCTCCGGCCGACAACGCCCCGCGCCCCCGTCGCCGGGCTCGGCGGCGGGGGCGCGGCTGACGCTTCCCATCCTGGTGACCCGGCGCCGTCTGCGCCAGGCACGGCGGTCACTGCGCGGTGGCCGCCAGCACGATCTCGACGCGCTCCTCGACGAACCGGTCGACCGGGTTCCCCCAGTACGACCACGGAACGGGGACGATCGGGCCGAGCGCCCGCAGGTGCGGCATCGCGTCGGCGGGGCGGCCGGCCCGGGCCAGCACCCAGACCAGCCAGCCGTGCGCGAAGCTGCGGTGGCGGTCGTCGGGGTCCGCCTCCTCCAGCGCGGCGACCACCGCGTCCGCGGCGGCCTGCACCTCGGGGGCGGCGTACGCGTCGCGCGGCGACCGGTCCCGCTGGAACTGCTCGTAGTACGCCTGCAGCTTGTACGCGGACAGCAGGCTGCCCTTCGGGGCGGCCGCGATCGCGGCGTCCACGAAGGCGTGCATCTTCTCGTGGCTGCCCTTCCACTTGGCGCACCAGTACTGCAGGGCGTTGGCGTGCGCCGAGAAGTTGTGCGGGTCGCGGGAGGCGATCTCCTGCCAGAGCGCCAGGAAGCGCTCGTTGTCCCAGCTCTGCCCCATCGCCAGCGGGATCTGCGCGACGAACGGCAGCGGGTCGGCGGGGTCGGCCAGCCGGACGGCGTCGGCGGCGGCCGTCTCGGCCTCGGACAGCACCCGGGCGAAGGCGGCCCAGCGCTCCGCGGTGACCTGGTTGGCGCTGTTGCTGGTGCGCACCTTCCAGGCCACGTCGATCAGCGCGTCCAGGGTGAGCAGCGCCGCGTCGGCGTTGTCCGGCTGCTCGGCGCGCCAGGCCAGCAGCCAGGCGTCGTCCTCGGCGGCAGGCCCGGCGAACCGGCCGATCAGGCCCCAGCGCCGGTCGTGGTCGCCCGCGGCGGCGGCCAGCAGCGCGACGGCCGGCTGCCGGTCGCCGTCCTTGAGGGCGGCCAGCGCGGCGTCCACGTCCGGGCCGGTCAGGCCCGGGTCGGCGATCAGTTCGGCCCGGCCGACCAGGCCGTGCTCGGACGGGTAGATGGTCGGCCGGGTGGCCTCCTCGACCCGGGCGATGGTGGCCTTCGCCTCCTCGGTGGCGGTTTTCAGCTTGGCGGTGCGGCGTTCCATCAGCCAGGTGGCCAGCTTGAAGCCGACCAGCAGGACCAGCGGGACGATGACGATCAGACGGGCCATCGGTTGGTTCAGCTCCAGGAGTGGCGGGACGTCAGGACTGCGCGCCGGCCGGGGCGGCGAGCTCGGCGAGCAGGGTGCGCAGCGGGGCGGTGTCCGGGGCGTCGGCGACCGCGGCGTCCAGCGCGGCGGGCAGCCGCTCGGCGGCGTCGTCGGACAGCGCCAGGGCGGCCGGGTGGCCCCAGGACAGCTCCCAGCGGGCCAGCTGCTGCGAGGCCAGGGCGAGCACCGTCAGCGACTGCAGGGCCCTCCGCAGCAGCGGGCGGTGGAACTCGCGGGCGGCCCGGCCGGTGGCCTGCGCGGCCTCCTCGCTCTGTGGCAGCCGCCCGGCGATCTCCTCCGAGCGCCCGGCGTCCAGCGCGTCCAGCATCGCCTCGACGGTGCCGTGCAGGCCGCTGTCGGTGAGGGCGCGCAGGACGGGCTGGGCGTTCTCGCGGGCGTGGGCGAGCATCGCCTCGTGGACCAGGTCCGGCCAGTCGAGGCGGCGCATCTGCGCGGCCTCCGGCCGCAGCGCCAGCGTCTCCAGCTCGGCCAGCCGCTGCTGCGGGTCGCGCAGCAGCCCCAGCGCGGGCCGGTCCTCGCCGAGTCCGGGCAGGCCCGGGCTGTCCGGCAGGGCCTCGATCGCGGCGACCCGTCTGCGGATCGGCGGGTGCGAGTCGTACGGGTCGGGCTGCTCGTCGGGCAGGTCCAGGCCCATTTCGGCGAGCTCCTCGCGGCGCTCCGGGTCGGCCAGCAGGCGGCCCAGGCCGCCGAAGAACTGGCCGGGCAGCGGGAGCAGGCCGGCGCCCACGCCCATGGTGGCGTAGCTGTCCAGGTAGAAGCTCTGCGCGGCGTCCAGCGCGGGGAGGCGGCGCAGCGCGGAGGCGGTGGCGTCGCGGCCGGCGATCCGGGCGGCGTGCCGGTCGGCGGCGTACTCCTGGCTGCGGCTGATCGACTCGGAGACCCGGAAGTACAGCTTGGCGTACAGGGTGAAGAACTTGGCGAGGTAGCGCTCGATGCCGCCGTTGCCGGTGTCCTCGTCGTTGCGGGTCTTGCGGCCGCGGGCCGCCCGGTAGGCGTTGTCGTCGGCGATCTCGCGGGCCTTGTCGGCCACGTTCTGGTCGGCGTGCCGGTGCAGGGTGGCGATGGTGTGCCCGATGGCGGTGCGGCCGGACACGGTGACGGCGGCCAGGCGGACGTCGTTGTTGGCGTAGTGGCCGAACTCGTGGGCGAGCACCGAGTCCAGCTCGGCCTCGGTCAGGCCGATCAGCAGCGGGGCGCCGATGATCAGGTGGCGGCGGCCGGGGATCAGGCCGAGCAGCTTGGTCTCCTCGTACACGCCGGCGTTGACCTGCGGCACCAGGCGGATCTCGGCCGGGCCGCGGACGCCGGTGGCCTCGGCGATCCGGTCGACCCGGGCCCACAGCTCGGGCTGCTCCTCGCGGGTCAGCGGCAGGCCGTCGTGGCTGTCGTCGCGCTTGCGGCGGGTCAGGAACACCACCCGCAGCACCGGGTAGGCGATGGCGGCGCTGAGCAGCCAGAGCTTGACCATGGTCGAGTGGAAGTGGTCGGAGTTGACGACCAGTTCGACGTTCAGCCAGATCAGGCCGACCACGATGGCCGCCGCGAGCAGGTAGAACCCGGCGAGCAGCGTGACCGCCAGCAGGGCCCGGGTGGATGTGCGCATGCCGGTGCGCTCGGTGGACATTCCGCGCCCCCAAGTGTCGATCATGTGTGCGGCTGGCAGATCGTAGCGGTACGACCTGGCCTTTTGCGAGGCGATTGAGGTGACGGAACGGCAACCTGACGTGCTGCCACGACGCACCCGCCCAACCGCTGCCCGTGATCCGTCCGCCGCACTAGGCTCAATGGCATGACCGAGCATCAGCTTTCCCACGGCTTCGAGACCCTCGCCATCCACGCGGGCCAGGAAGCGGACCCCCGGACCGGGGCAGTCGTGACGCCGATCTACCAGGTGTCCACCTACAAGCAGGACGGCGTCGGCGGACTGCGCGAGGGCTACGAGTACAGCCGCTCCGCGAACCCCACCCGCACCGCCCTGGAGGAGTGCCTGGCCGCGATCGAGGGCGGCTCCCGCGGCTTCGCGTTCGCCTCCGGCCTGGCCGCCGAGGACACCCTGCTGCGCACCCTCCTCAAGCCCGGCGACCACATCGTCATCCCCAACGACGCCTACGGCGGCACCTTCCGGCTGTTCGCCAAGGTGCTGACCCGCTGGGGCGTCGACTTCTCCGTCGCCGACACCCACCACCCGGAGAAGGTCCGCGAGGCGATCCGCCCCAACACCCGCGCGGTGTGGGTGGAGACCCCGTCCAACCCGCTGCTCGGCATCACCGACCTGGCCGCGGTCGCCGAGATCGCGCACGCCGCCGGGGCCCGGCTGATCGTCGACAACACCTTCGCCAGCTCCTACCTGCAGCAGCCGCTGTCGTTCGGCGCGGACGTCGTCGTGCACTCCACCACCAAGTACATGGGCGGCCACTCCGACGTGGTCGGCGGCGCCCTGGTGGTCGCCGACGCCGGCCTGGCCGAGGAGGTCGGCTACCACCAGAACGCGATGGGCGCCGTCGCCGGGCCCTTCGACGCCTGGCTGGTGCTGCGCGGCATCAAGACCCTCGGCGTCCGGATGGACCGGCACTCCGACAACGCCGCCCGGATCGCCGAACTGCTGTCCGCCCACCCGAAGGTGACGCAGGTGCTGTACCCGGGCCTGCCCACCCACCCCGGGCACGACGTCGCCGCCAAGCAGATGAAGGCGTTCGGCGGCATGGTGTCGTTCCGCGTGGCCGGCGGCGAGCAGGCCGCCGTCGACGTGTGCAACCGCGCCCAGCTGTTCACCCTCGGTGAGTCGCTCGGCGGCGTCGAGTCGCTGATCGAGCACCCCGGCCGGATGACCCACGCCTCCGCGGCCGGCTCCCCGCTGGAGGTGCCCGCCGACCTGGTGCGCATCTCGGTCGGCATCGAGTCCGCCGCCGACCTGCTCGCCGACCTGGAGCAGGCGCTCGGCTGACCCGTTCCGGGGCGGTTCAACGGCGGCCGTGCGGATCGCCGTTGAACCGCCCCGGGCTCTGCGCCGTGCGGCGGGCCGGGTTCAACGCCGGTCGCGCAGGCCGTCGTTGAACCGCGCCAGCAGCGCGCAGAACACCGTGCGCTCGTCCGGTGTCCAACCCGCCGTCAACTCGGCGATCAGCCGCCGCCGCCGCTCGCGCACCTGCGCCAGGCGGCCGGCCCCGAGCGGGGTCAGCGCGAGCCGCACCGCCCGCCGGTCCGCCGGGTACGGCAGCCGGGCCAGCAGCCGTTCGCGCAGCAGCGGCGCGGCCTGCCGGGTCACCGTGGAGGAGTCCACGCCCAGTGCGGCCGCCAGCGTCTTCACATTGGCCGGTCCGCCGGCGGCGAGCTGGTCCAGCAACAGGAACGCGGCCCGGTCGAGCTCCCCGACGGCGCTGAGCCGCCGGGCGAACACCGCGACCTGGTAGGGGAGTCGGCAATCGGGGTCGGGATCGGGGGCGTCGGGCACGTCGGGCAGGGAAGGGCTCATCGCGGCTCACGTGGTGGTGCGGGCGACTCGTGCCCAGCAGCGTACGCGCGCCGGGGCGGCACCGGAACCGTCCGGACCTAGGCTGATCTTCATGCAGAACTGGCCGATCACGCTGGACGACGTCCGGGGTGCACAGAAGATGCTCGCCGGGGTGGCCCGGGTCACCCCCATGCAGAGCAGCCGGTACCTGTCCGGGGTGGCCGGCACCCCCGTCCACCTGAAGTGCGAGAACCTCCAGCGCACCGGCTCGTTCAAGCTGCGCGGCGCCTACCTGCGGATCGCCGGCCTGCTGCCGGTGGAGCGGGCCGCCGGGGTGGTCGCCGCCAGCGCCGGCAACCACGCCCAGGGCGTGGCGCTGGCCGCCGCGCTGCTCGGCGTGCGCTCCACCGTCTTCATGCCGCTCGCCGCGCCGCTGCCGAAGGTCGCCGCCACCCGCGAGTACGGCGCCGAGGTGCGGCTGCACGGCGCCAACGTCGACCAGGCGCTGCGGGCGGCCCGCGAGTACGCCGACGCGACCGGCGCGGTCTTCATCCACCCGTTCGACCACTGGGACGTGATCACCGGTCAGGCCACCGTCGGCCTGGAGATCCTGGAGCAGTGCCCCGAGGTGCGCACCGTGCTGGTCGGCACCGGCGGCGGCGGGCTGCTGGCCGGCGTGGCGATCGCGATCAAGGCGCTGCGTCCGGACGTCCGGGTGATCGGCGTGCAGGCGGCCGCCGCGGCGGCGTACCCGCTGTCGCTGGCCGCGGGCCGCCCGATCGCGCTGGAGCGGTTCTCCACCATGGCCGACGGGATCATGGTCGGCCGTCCGGGCGACATCCCGTTCGAGGTGGTCGACTCGCTGGCGGACGGGGTGCGGACGGTCTCCGAGGACGAGCTGTCCCGGGCCCTGCTGGTCGGGCTGGAGCGGCTCAAGCTGGTGGTCGAGCCCGCCGGGGCGGCGCCGATCGCCGCGCTGCTGGCCGAGCCGGGCCGGTTCGAGGGTCCGGTGGTGGGGGTGCTGTCCGGCGGCAACATCGACCCGCAGCTGATGCAGCGGGTGCTGCGGCACGGCCTGGCCGCGGCCGGCCGCTACCTGTCGCTGCGGGTGCGGCTGGCGGACAAGCCCGGCGCGCTGGCGGACCTGCTGGGCGTGCTGACCCGGGTCGACGCCAACGTGCTGGACGTCGCGCACGTGCGGATCGACCCGCAGCTGGGCCTGACCGAGGTCGAGGTGGACCTGCACCTGGAGACCAAGGGCCCGGAGCACTGCGCGGCGGTGATCGGGGAGCTGCGCGAGGACGGCTTCGTGGTCTCGCACTGAACCGCGGCGCTGAACCGCGGTATTGAGCCGCGGCGTCGAGCCGCGGCACCGGGATCCGGCTCACCCGATCGAGTTGACGCGATATATCGCGAGTGGCAGCATCTTGCGATGTATCGCGAGCTTGCCGTCTGCGGGCTCGGGTAACAGAGTGGGTGGTCTGCGCCCGAAACAGACTCGTCCACCGATTTCGCCCCCGACTCCAGGGAGATGAGGCAGGACCATGGCGGCAGCCATCGAAGCCGAGAACCTGGTCAAGACCTTCGGTGACGTACGCGCCCTCGACGGCGTGAGCCTGGACGTCCCCGAAGGCACCGTGCTCGGACTGCTCGGCCCCAACGGCGCCGGCAAGACCACCGCGGTGCGTGTTCTGACCACCCTGCTCCAACCCGACTCCGGCCGGGCCACCGTGGCCGGCGTCGACGTCCTCAAGCACCCCAACCGGGTGCGCAGCCTGATCGGCCTGTCCGGCCAGTACGCCGCCGTGGACGAGTACCTCACCGGCCGCGAGAACCTCCAGATGGTCGGCGAGCTCTACCAGATGAGCGCCCGCGACGCGAAGAAGCGGGCGCTGGAACTGCTCGAATGGTTCAACCTCTCCGACGCGATGGACCGCACCGCCAAGACCTACTCCGGCGGCATGCGCCGCCGCCTCGACCTGGCCGCCGCGCTGGTGGTCCGCCCGCCGGTGATGTTCCTCGACGAACCCACCACCGGCCTCGACCCGCGCAACCGGCTCGCCCTGTGGGAGGTCATCGAGACCCTGGTCGAGCAGGGCACCACGCTGCTGCTCACCACCCAGTACCTGGAGGAGGCCGACCGCCTCGCCCACGACATCGCGGTGGTCGACCACGGCAAGGTGATCGCCCGCGGCACCGCCGACGAGCTGAAGGCCCAGATCGGCGGCGAGCGCATCGAGGTCGTCGTGCACCGCCCCGACCTGGTCCCCGAGGCGATCGCCGCGCTCACCCCGTTCGCCAAGGGCGACCCGGCCGTCGAGAAGAACACCCGCCGGATCACCGTCCCGGTCAGCGGCGGCGCCAAGGTCCTCACCGACGCCATCCGCGAACTGGACGCCCGCTCCATCGAGATCGACGACATCGGCCTGCGCCGCCCCACCCTCGACGACGTCTTCCTCTCCCTCACCGGCCACGCCACCGAGGACGAGAACGCCGCCGACGAGGGCGAGCACCCGGCGAAGAAGGGCCGCCGCGGCCACGGGAAGGACGTCTGAGATGACCACCGCACTGCCCGACGCGGCGATCGGCCCCGTCCCCGTCACCCCCCGGCGCGGCGTGCCCGCGATGCTGCACGACTCCTGGGTGGTCGCGAAGCGCAATCTGCGCCGGATGACCCGGATCCCCGAGATCGTGGTGTTCGGCCTCATGCAGCCGGTGATGTTCGTGCTGCTGTTCTCGTACGTGATGGGCGGCGCGATCGCCATCCCCGGCGCCACGCCCAGCCACGAGGTGTACATCGAGTACCTGATGGCCGGCATCTTCGCGCAGACCGTCACCTTCGCGGTGGCCGGCGCCTCGGCCGGCATCGCGGAGGACATGACCAAGGGCCTGGTCGACCGGTTCCGCTCGCTGCCGATGTCCCGCGCCGCGGTGCTCACCGGTCGCACCTTCGCCGACCTGGTGCAGACCGCGATCACCGTGGTGGTGCTCGCCCTGGTCGCGCTGCTGGTCGGCTGGCGGATCCATGACGGCTTCCTGAAGGCGCTCGCCGCGTTCGGCCTGCTGCTGCTGCTCGGCTACGCGTTCTCCTGGATCGGCGCGCTGATCGGCCTGTCCGTGCGCAGCCCCGAGGCCGCCACCTCGGCCGGCCTGATCTGGCTGTTCCCGCTGACCTTCATCTCCAACGCCTTCGTGCCGGTCAGCTCGATGCCGGGCTGGCTGCAGCCGATCGCCTACTGGAACCCGTTCTCCGCCACCGTGCAGGCCTGCCGCAGCCTGTTCGGCAACCAGCTCGGCCCCGCCCCCGACGTCTGGCCGATGCAGCACGCCGTGCTGGTGTCGATCGGCTGGTCGCTGATCATCACGGTGCTGTTCTCCTGGCTGTCGGTGCGCAAGTACCGCCGCGCCGCGGGCTGACCTCCGGGGCCGGAAACGACCGGACGGCCGCTCCCCCCACCCGGGGGAGCGGCCGTCCGTCGTCGGGCGCGGGGCTCAGCCGGAGAACGGCTTGGCGTCGACGATCTTCACGCCGGCCTTCTTGCCGTTCGGCAGCTCGTAGACGGCGTCCTCGCCGACCGACTTGCCGGTGATGGCGCGGCCCAGCGGGGACTGCGGCGAGTACACGTCGATGTCGCCGTCGGTGACCTCGCGGGAGGCCAGCAGGAACTCCATGGTGTCGTCCAGGTCGCCGTCGAAGGCCACCTTCACCAGCATGCCGGGGGCCACCACGCCGGAGTCGGCCGGGGCCTCGCCGACCTTCGCCCGCTCCAGCAGCTGCGACAGCTGGCGGATCCGCGCCTCGGTCTTGCCCTGCTCGTCCTTGGCCGCGTGGTAGCCGGCGTTCTCCTTGAGGTCGCCCTCCTCGCGCGCGGCCTCGATCTTCTGGGCGATCTCGATGCGCCAGGGCCCGGTCAGGTGGTCAAGCTCGGCCTTGAGCTTGTTGTAGTGGTCCTGAGTGAGCCAGGTCACGTCATCGTTGGTCTGGGTCACAGGGTGCTCCTCGTCGGTGCTGGCGCTGCTGCGAGGGTGGTTCGGCAGCAGTGGTCGATTTTCTGGGCAGATGCAAAGCAACGCCCGCTTCCGTGCCGTTCGGCAGGGAAGGGGCGAAATCACGAGCCTAACAAGTTCTCCGCACGGGCGGGAGGGGCCGCGGGCGCCGAGGGCGTGCCGCTCCTTCGACTATGCGCTCGAAAGGGTGAGCGGAGCAAAGGCCCTCGGCGGGTGTCCCTACTTGTCGGGGGTGCAGCCGAGCAGCTCGGCGGTGGAACCGCGGGACGTGGTCCGCAGCGTCACGACCTTGTCGTAGGTGGTGCCCTGGGCCGGGACCTGGAAGTCCGACTGGCCGACCACCGCGCCGTCCGCGCCCTGCGAGCGGACCGTGCACACCCCGGAGGTGCCGTCGCTCTTGCGCACCGACAGCTGCAGCTGCACCTCGCTGTCGGACACCGTCTGGAAGGTCGGCACCGTACCGTTCAGCTTCGTCTCGCGCAGCAGGTACGAGCCGCCGAGCCAGGCGATCAGGCCCACCAGCAGCACGCCGAACACCGCGCCGGCGATCCGCAGCCGACGGTCGGTGGTCCGGTCGTCGGCCCGGCTGTAGCGGCCCGCGGGGGGCGCCAGGGGCGGCTGGGGCGTAGGGCTCTGGTCCATGGTGCGGCTCGGTCCTTTCGCGGAGAAGCGTTCGGCCGTCCGCGGGAATGGACGCGCCCTCCAGTCCGTCACTATAGGAGGGGCACGTCCGCGCCACAGGCGGCGGGGGAGCCGGCCCGACGGAAGCGGACATACCTGTACCTGGAAGGGACCCAGGCGTTGAGCGAGCAGTTGCGGTTGATGGCGGTGCATGCGCACCCGGACGACGAGTCCAGCAAGGGCGCCGCCACCATGGCGATGTACGTGGCCCAGGGGGTGGAGGTCCTGGTCGCCACCTGCACCGGGGGCGAGCGGGGGTCGATCCTCAACCCCAAGCTGCAGGGCGACCCGTGGGTCGAGGAGAACATCCACGAAGTGCGCCGCAAGGAGATGGACGCCGCCCGGGAGATCCTCGGCGTCCAGCAGGCCTGGCTCGGCTACGTCGACTCCGGCCTGCCGGAGGGCGACCCGCTGCCCCCGCTGCCCGAGGGCTGCTTCGCCCTTGAGGACGTGGACGTGGCCGCGGGCACCCTGGTCAAGCTGATCCGCGAGTTCCGCCCGCACGTGATCACCACGTACGACGAGAACGGCGGCTACCCGCACCCCGACCACATCATGACCCACAAGATCACCATGGCGGCCTTCGAGGCCGCCGCCGACCCGGAGGCCTACCCCGAGGCCGGCGAGCCCTGGCAGCCGCTCAAGCTCTACTACAACCACGGCTTCCCGATGGGCCGCATCCGCGCCCTGCACGCCTACCTCACCGACAACGGCCACGACTCGCCCTACGGCGAGTGGATCGAGGGCTGGGAGAAGTCCGGTCGCGCCGAGCGGGAGATCACCACCCGGGTCGAGTGCGGCGAGTACTTCGAGATCCGCGACAAGGCGCTGATCGCCCACGCCACCCAGATCGACCCCGACGGCCCGTGGTTCCGCGTCCCGATCGACATCCAGCGCGACGTCTGGCCCACCGAGGACTACGAACTCGCGAAGTCGCTGGTCGACACCGACCTCCCGGAGACCGACCTGTTCGCCGGCCTCCGGAAGTAACCCCGTACCACCCCCCGGTGACCCGGCCCGCGTAGGGCCGGGTCACCATGGACGAATGAGCACCCCCGTGAACGTCACCCAGCTCGCCGCCGACCTCGCCCTCGACGAAACCAAGGTCACCCCCGGCCTCCTCGGCTTCGTCGTCTTCGCCGTCCTCGGCATCGCCACCTGGTTCCTCCTGAAGTCCATGAACGCCCGCTTCAAGAAGATCGACTTCACCGAGCAGCCCGACCCCAAGGACGAGTGACCTCCGGGCTCACCCCATACCGAGGTCCACACCCACGGCGAACGGCGCCGCGACCCGCACCGCCCCGGTGAACACCGGCCCCTCGCGGTGGCTGCCGCTCGCCCGGTCGGGCATGTGCGGCTTCGGAGCGTTCGGGCGGGTCGGGTCAGAGGGCGTGCGAGAGGAACGCGGAGAGCGATTCGTTGCTGATCAGGCCGAAGTGGTCGAGTGCGGTCAGTTCGAAGGAAACGGTCGTGGCGGCGGGGGACGGGACGGCGGCCGTCATGCCGGGCAGGTGTTCCGCGTAGGGGGCGGACAGGAACACTCGGGTGGTCGCGGCGAAATCGGCGACGGTGGCCAGGCGTTCGCCCAGCCGGCGGTATCCGCCGGCCGGCCAGTACGCCAGGACGTCCCGGGAGAGCTGCTGGAGTTGGGCGAAATCCTTCGAGCCGATTTTCGACAGGTATTCGGCGAGGGCGCGTTCGGCGTCCGGATCCTGGGCCGTTTCCCGTAGTCGCTCGAATGTCGGATTCGGATCGGCCGGGTCCGCCGCCGCGAACAGGCGGGAAATCATCATGGTCGATTGGTTGACATTCGGATCGAGCAGGACGGCGGATTCGATCGGCACCGCGCGGGAGCGATGCTCCGCCCAGAATTCGGCGAGCTGGAGAACGAGATCGGCGCCGAGCGAGAATCCGACCAGGACGATGCGTTTGCCGGGATTCTCGGCCGCGACGGCGGCGAGCGCGTCGGCCGTCATCGCGATGTGGGTGGACAGTGCGACGGGCGGGAAGGCCTGCTGCGGTCCGGGGTCGAAGCCGTGCAGAGTGACGGCGATGGCGTGCTGTGCCTCGTGGTGCGCGAGATAGTCGACGAAGTCGCGGGCGTCCAGGCCGAGGCCGTGCAGGAATACGACGATCGACGAGGAGTCGGCCCGGTGTTCGAGGCAGGAGAGCGGCCCGGCCGTGCGCGGACGGACCTGTGCGAGGGATTGCGCTGAGGACATCAGGGGCGGACCTTCTCGTGAGCGTTCGATGATCGACCGCCGGCCGGTCGGCGTCGGTCGGCGCATTCGGTGGAATCAGGGGTATCACAGAATGCCGGTGGTTTCAGCGGGTTCCGGCAGGTCTGTGCGAGATCGGTCTCCAGGAGGTTTCGTTCTGACGTTTGAGTCGCGACGGCGGTTGGAATCTAAGGATGGACTTGCGGGGGCGCGGGGGATTCCTTGATCGATTTACCGGCCGCATCGTCAATGCACCTGGGGAAATGCGATCAGTGAAGCCAGGAGGGGGAAGCTGTGACCGGTGATCGACATGCCTCGTTCGGCCGCACGCTGGCGGCGATGCAGGGGCACCAGCAGGGCCATCACGGGTGGAACGCCTTCCACCGGGCCCTGCTGGACCTGACGGCGTCGAGCGACCCGGCCCTGGACCGGATCCTGGCCGCAGTCCGGCACAAGCGGCCCAGCATGAGCGACTCCCACCTGATCACCCTGCTGGGCATCGCCGTCCGGCAGCTCGCGTCGACGCACCCGGACGTGGCGTCCGTGTTCGAGCCCGGGGCCCTCCCCGCGGAGCGCTCGCGCTCGCTCGGCGCGGCGCTCGACCGCCACGAGACCGAGGTGGTGGACCTGCTCACCTCGCACTCCAACTCGTTCACCGGGGCGCGCCGCTTCCTGGTGCCGCAGCTGCTGATCGGCGGCTTCGCGCGGCACTTCGGCGTCGACGAGGTCCGGCTCCTCGACGTCGGCACGGGCTTGGGCGCGCTGCCCCGCCAGTTGAACAACCGCGAGGTGTTCGACCGGTTCGCCGCGGACCTGACGTGGCTCCCGCAGCGTCCGCCGTACCTCGACATCCCGCTCGCCGTCCGGCACGGCATCGACGCCGCGCCGCTGCCGACGACGGACTGGGTCGGCTCCTGCCACGGCCCGTCGGCCTACTACGAGGACCGCTGGTCCGAACTGGTCTGGTCGCTGGAGCGCGCCGCCGCGACGGCGGGCCAGGTCCGGCTGTCGGCGCTGGACGTCCTCGATCGGGCGCAGCTGGCCGGCTTCCTGCGCACCCACCGCTTCAACGTGATCACCTGCAACTTCGTGCTCTACCAGTACGAGCGGGAGGTCCGCGAGCGGTTGATCGCCGAGCTCGTCGGGCAGTTGGCCGCCCCGGGGCTGTTCCTGAGCATGGAGCCGAGCCACGACCTGGTCCGGCAGGGCAGCCGGGTGACGGGCTACCTCGCCGGGGACCCTCGTCCGCTGCACCTGGCGGACGCCGAGGACGCGCACTTCATCGGGCGGGTGACGGCGGGCGCCGACCTCGCCGCCGTCATCGGGCCCGGAACGGGCGGGGGTTCATGAGCGGCGGTGTGCGGAGCGCGCTGAGAGCCGGCGTCGTGGCGCGCTGGTCGAAGCCGCTCGGGGCGCTCGGCGCGGTGGCGAGCCTGGTGATCGGGATCTACAGCGACCAGGTCCGCGGCTGGATCGCCTGGCTCTTCCACCACCTGTCGGGCTGGGGGTTCGGGGTGACGGCGGTGCTGGGCGCCGGTGCGCTGTCCTGGCAGGCCCGGGGGCTGATGGACCACCGCCGGTATGCGGCGCGCCGGATCGTGGAGCGCTCGTTCGACATCGAGGCCGACGACTTCGAGAGCGACCTGCCGAGCGACCAGGCGGTGATCGGCCGGGAGCTGCACTACCTGGAGCGGGTGACCTCGTCCCCGCACCTGGTGGTCCTGCTGCACGGGCTCGGGCTGGACGCCGACGACTTCCGGCCGTACATGCACGTCGCCGAGGAGCACACGGCGGGGATCACCCTGTTCGGGTTCAACGCGCGGGAGACCAGGGACGACCGCTACCGCCCGATCGGCCTCACCACCCACGCGGAGCTGGTGAACGGCGCGATCAACAACCTGCACCGCCAATTCCCGGACAAGCGGCTGACGTTGGTGGGGTTCTCGCTGGGCGCCGACATGCTGCTGAGGCTCGGCGAGCTCTGGCGCGACCACCCCTCGCGCAAGCCGGCGGTGTCGGGCGTGCTGCTGCTCGACCCGAACATCAACCACTCGACGATGATGGTCTCCCGCGGGCTCTCCCAACTGGACCCGGGCTCGCCGCTGGAGGAGCTGAAGCGGATCGCCCGGATCCCGGAGACGCTGGTGGAGTTCCAGAACCTGAGCGAGTACCTGCACAAAGTGAGCGCCAAGAACCTGGCGCAGATCCAGCGGCACGCGATGGACGTGTGGGACTACTGGGAGCCGGACGGCCGGTACGACCTGTTCATGGAGCGGATCGAACTGCTGCGCGGGCACCGTCTCGGGGTGAAGGTGGTCTTCTCGACCCACTACGAGCGGAACTTCAACGACCTCAACGCCCTCGCCCGCCAGCGCGGCATCCGGGACACCTTCCGGCTGCGCCGGGTCGACCACTTCGAACTCCTCCAGGACGTCCTGCTCGCCGAGGAGGTCGGGCGCGTGCGGGGCGCCGCCACCGCCTGAGGCTGCGACCGGGGTGTCAGCGCCGTTTCAGCGGACTGCGCGAGGGTGGGGCGATCCGACCCGGGGTCCCGGAGGTTTCCCGTGCACGAGACTGACCGTTTGTACCTGGAGGGCGGCTGGCGGCCGGCCGTCCTGGGCGCGCCGCCGATCGAGGTGGAGAACCCGGCGACCGGTGAGTGCATCGGAGCCGTGGCGGCGGGCGGCGAGGCGGACGTGGACGCCGCGGTGGCGGCCGCCGTACGGGCCTTCCCGTCCTGGGCCGGGAGCGACCCGGCCGTGCGGGCGAAGTGTCTCCAACGGCTGCGCGAGACGCTGGGCGAGCGCGCCGACGACCTGGCGGGAACGATCACCGCCGAGCTGGGGGCGCCGGTGCGCATCGCGCGCAAGGTGCACGTCGGACTGCCGCTGGCGGTGCTCGACTCCTACCTCGGCGTGCTTCCCGACCTGGTCCTGAGCGAGCGGGTCGGCAGCTCGCTGGTGCTGCGCGAGCCGGTCGGCGTGGTCGGGGCGATCACCCCGTGGAACTACCCGCTGCACCAGGTGGTGGCCAAGGTCGCCGCAGCGCTCGCGGTCGGCTGCACCGTGGTGCTCAAGCCTTCCGAGCTCACGCCGCTGACCGCCCTCGCCCTCGCCCGGGCCGTCCACGACGCGGGCTTCCCGCCGGGCGTGTTCAACCTGGTGACGGGGACCGGGCCGCTCGCCGGCGAGGCCCTGGTCCGCCACGCGGACGTCGACATGATCTCCTTCACGGGCTCGACGCAGGTCGGCCGGCGCATCGGCGCGCTCGCGGCCGGGACGGTGAAGCGCACCTCGCTCGAACTGGGCGGGAAGTCGGCCAACGTGATCCTCCCCGACGCCGACCTGGAGCGGGCCGTGGCGGCCGGCGTCTCCAGCGTCATGCTCAACACGGGCCAGTCCTGCAACGCCTGGACCCGGATGCTGGTCTCCGCCGACCGCTACGACGAGGCGGTCGAGCTCGCCGTGCAGGCGGCCGCGGCCTACCGGCCGGCCGATCCGCGCTCGCCGGACTCCCGGCTGGGGCCGTTGGCGTCGGCCGCTCAGCTGGAGCGGGTCCGCGGCTTCATCCGGGCCGGACTCGCCGAGGGCGCCGAGCTGGTGGCGGGCGGTCCGGAGCGCCCGGACGACCTGCCGGTGGGGCACTACGTCACGCCGACGGTCTTCGCCGGCGTCCAGCCGGGCATGTCGATCGCGCAGGAGGAGATCTTCGGGCCGGTGCTGTCCGTGCTGCGCTACCGCGACGAGGACGAGGCGGTCGCCATCGCCAACGGGACGCCCTACGGCCTGTCGGGCGCCGTGTGGTCGCGGGACGAGGAGCGGGCGGTGGCCTTCGCCCGGCGGATGCGCACCGGGCAGGTGGACGTCAACGGCGGCCGGTTCAACCCGCTGGCGCCGTTCGGCGGCGTCCGGCAGTCGGGTCACGGGCGGGAGCTCGGCCGGGCCGGGATCGAGGAGTTCACCGTCCACAAGGCCCTGCAGCTGTAGGCGCCGGCCGTGGCGGCCCCGACGCGCGTCACCGCGACGCGCGCAGGCGACGAGAGGATCAGTGGGTAGATGACACGGGCAGTGGTGACCACCGGGGCCGGCGGCGGACTCTCGGTCGAGGACGTGCACCTGGCCGGCCCGGACGCGGGGCAGGTGCGGGTCCGGCTGGTCGCGGCCGGGGTGTGCCACTCCGACCTGTCGCTCCACCGCGGAACGCTCCCGCACAAGACGCCCGCAGTGCTCGGCCACGAAGGCGCCGGCGTGGTGACGGAGGTCGGCTCCGGCGTGGAGCACGTCCGGGCGGGCGACCACGTGGTGCTGAACTGGCGGGCGCCGTGCCGGTCGTGCGCCTTCTGCCGGAACGGGGAGCCCTACCTCTGCTCGTACTCCGACCTGGTCTCGCGCAAGCCGTACGGCCGGCTCGCCGACGGGACCCCGGTCTACCCGGGCCTGGGCGTCGCGGCCTTCGCCGAGGAGACCGTGCTGCCCGAATCGGGGGTCGTCAAGGTGCCCTCCGACGTGCCGCCCGAGGTCGCCGCGCTGCTCGGCTGCGCCGCCCTGACCGGGTTCGGGGCGGTCGTCAACTGCGCCCGGGTGCGGCCCGGTCAGTCGGCCGTGGTGTTCGGCGTCGGCGGGGTCGGGCGGATCGCCCTGCAGACCCTGCGGCTGGTCGGCGCCGGAACGATCGTCGCGGTCGACGCCTCGGCGGACAAGGAGAAGGCCGCCCGGCAGAGCGGCGCCACCCACTTCCTCCCCGCGTCGCCCGATCTGCTGGAGGAGATCCGGGAGTTGACGGACGGGCGCGGCTGCGACCACGCCATCGAGTGCGTCGGCGGCGCGGCGACGGTCCGTCAGGCGTGGGACTGCACGCGGCGGGGCGGCACCGTGACGGTGGTCGGCGCCGGCGGCCGCGACGACCGGGTCTCCTTCACCGCGCTGGAACTGTTCCACTCGGCGCGACGGCTCATCGGGTG
This sequence comes from Kitasatospora griseola, assembly GCF_014648555.1. Lineage (GTDB taxonomy): Bacteria > Actinomycetota > Actinomycetes > Streptomycetales > Streptomycetaceae > Kitasatospora > Kitasatospora griseola. The sequence continues at coordinate 48,338 of NZ_BMRI01000030.1, read as the reverse complement.
CCTGCACGGGAACGCCACGGCCGAGCGCGACGTGCCGGTGCTGCTGGACCACGTGCGGGCCGGGCGGATGGACATCGGCGCACTGGTGAGCGACCGGATCCCGCTGGACGGGGTCGCCGGCGCCTTCGACCGCCTGGCGGCGCACCAGGGCGGGCGCTCGCTCGTCCTGCTCTGAACCGGGAACGACCACGGTCGGCGGGCGACCCCCGCCGACCTTCTCATCGCCTGCACCACGGACGCGGAACGGGCGGCGGGCCGGCGTCCCCGCCGTCCCACCGCCCGTCGTCGGATCTTCCCGGCGCTACTCGGCGGCCGCGCCGAGTGCCACGGCCTCGTCGATCTCGTTGACGCGGGCCTGCAACTCCGCCCGCTCCCGGTCCAGTTCGTCGGCCTGCGCCTCGTCCTCGGACATCAGCTTGAGCAGGTCGCTGTTGCCCATCTCCAGGACGCCCATGTCGGCGTAGGCGTTCTGCACGGCCGGCCCCCACAGGCCGATGTCCTTCACGCAGGGGACGATCCGGGCGAAGAGCAGCGAACGGAAGGCCCGCATGCGGGGCCCGCGGTTCATGTACTCCATGCACTCCTTCATGTCGAAGCCGAGGTTCTCCCAGACCTCCTGCATGCGGAAGCGGTCCCGCATCAGGTAGCAGCCCTCGACGACGAACTCCTCGCGCTCGGCGATCTCGCGGGAGGACAGCTGGGCGTAGTAGTCGCGCAGCGCGAGCCGGCCGAAGGCGACGTGCCGGGCCTCGTCCTGCATCACGTACGCCAGGATCTGCTTGGGGAGCGGCTTGTCGGTGCGGTCGCGCAGGATCCCGAACGCGGCCAGGGCGAGTCCCTCGATCAGCACCTGCATCCCCAGGTAGGGCATGTCCCAACGGGAGTCGTTGAGGGCGTCCTCCAGCAGGGACTTCAGGTGCGGGTTGATCGGGTAGGTGAGGCCGATCTTCTCGCCGAGGAAGCGGGAGAAGATCTCGGCGTGCCGGGCCTCGTCCATGACCTGGGTCGCCGCGTAGTACTTGGAGTCGATGTCCGGGACGGACTGCACGATGCGGGCGGAGCAGATCATCGCCCCCTGCTCGCCGTGCAGGAACTGGCTGAACTCCCAGGCGGCCATGTGCTGCCGCATCTCCCGGCGCTCCGCCGCGTTCAGCTTCTCGTACTGGCGGGAGCCGTAGAGCGCGAGCGTCTTCTCAGGCGTTCCCAGCGCGTCGCACGGATCGACCTCGATCGACCAGTCGATGCGGGTGGCGCTGTCCCACTGCTTGTCCTTGCCCTTCTGATAGAGATTCAGCAGTCGTTCGCGTCCGGAGTCGTAGTCCCAGGTGAAGTGGTTGTCGCCGGCCATCGGAAACGTCCAACTCGTGGACTTCGCACGTTCGTTGAGTTCGTCAGAGTGATTCATGGACAGTTCTCCGCCTTCTCGCCGAGCCCGGGTTCACACCGTCCCTGACGGTGCGAGCACCGGGAGAACATTGGGCAGCACCTCGATCGTGTACCGGGATGCCGACGTGCGGACCAGCTCGCCGTCGTGCTCGAACGTCAGGGGGGAGCCGTCCGTGCGCTCGATGACGATGCGGCGACCGCGGGCGTAGACCACCTCGGGGCGGCCGACGTGGTCGCCCCGGGCGGTCAGGCCCGGCAGCTCGCGCGGGTCGAGGTCGCCGCCGACGACGCAGACGTCCAGCAGGCCGTCGTCCAGGACCGAGTGCGGCAGGACCTTGAACTGGCCGCCGCGGTAGCGGCCCCCGCCGACGTTCGCCAGGACCGCGGCGCCGTCGTGGACGACCGTCCCGTCGACCAGGACCCGGCCCGGGTACGCCTCGAAGGTGCGCAGGGTCAGGGCCACCGCCTCGCGGTAGCGGTCCCGGCCGGCCAGCTCCGGGAGCCGGGCCGCGGTGATCAGCGCCTCGGCGACCAGCCCGGAGCAGGCGCCCAGCAGGGCCAGGGTGTCCGTCTCGCGGATCCGGGCCATGTCGACCCTGCGCAGCCGCGGGCCGGCGCCGCTCAGCGAACTGCTGAGCACCTCCTGCCACGGGCGGTCGGACCAGATCTCGCGGTAGAACGAATTCCCGGTCCCGGCAGGCACGTTGACCATCGCCGGGAGGTCGGCCGCCGGGTCCTCGCCGGCCGCGCGCGCGAGCCCGGAGGCGACTTCGCGGGTCGTGCCGTCGCCCCCGACGACCACGACCAGGTCGGCGTCGCCGACGCAGTCCCGGGCGGTCGCCTGGGCGGCGCCGCTGCCGGAGGTCAGGACGACGTTCAACTCCGCGACGAGCGGGGAGCAGTGACGGATCACCGCGTCGATGAGCGCCGGGTCCTTCCGGCCCGCGACGGGGTTCGCGATGAGCACGCCACGGCGGGCCCAAGGGCCTGCGACCATCATCGGTTCTCTCTTCTCCCGCGACGGCGGGTCGGAGGGCTTCGCCGGTGTGCGGAGAGGGCAGGATTCGAACCTGCGAGGGCTTGCACCCCGGTCGGGCCCTGGCCCGACCCCCGTTGGGCCGCTACGGGAACCTCTCCTCGGCGGCCGGCTGTACCAGCGCCTGCTGCCCGGCCGGGCCGGCGCCTGCTGCCCGGCTGCGGGGACAACTCTGGCAGCGGCCGCTGGAAGCCCGCTGAGATCGCCGTGTCAGTGGCGCGGGCGCCGACGGGCCTCGCGGAAATCGGCCGAAACATGACAATGACCGGGCGCGGGACGCCCCGATGTGCGCAGCGGTTCCGGCCGGCGTCAGGTCGCCACCGTCGAGGCGTGCCGCAGGAGCGAGAAGGTGCTCCGGCTGTTGCTCAGCTCGTGGATCACCGAGGCGGCAGCGATGGCGTGCCCGCGGACGGTGGGGTGGTTCCCGTCCTTGCTGTAGAGGCCCGGATCCTCGCCGGCCGGGTGCGTGGTGAGGTCCACGTGGATGGCGCCGTGCCGCCGGGCGACGGCCTCGGTGCGCTCGGAGAGCAGCCGGACCTGTTCGCGCAGCGCCGCCTTCCGGTGCTGCGGCACCGACCTGGACCTGCTGATGTCGAAGAGTCCGAAGGTCAGCACGTCGCAGCCGACGGCGCGGAGCGGGGCGATGATCCGGCTGAGTTCGGCCGCGAAGATCTCGGCGTCGAACGAGCCGCCGAGCATGTCGTCCCGGCCGACGGCGATCGCGGCCAGGTCGGGCCGGAAGGCCAGGGCCCTGGTCAGCTGCCGCGAGCGCACCTGGGGGCCGGCGACGCCGCGCCGTCCGAGGTTGAGGTAGGCGAGGCCGGGCCGAGCGGTGCGCAGCATCGCCGCCACCCGGTCGGCCCAGTACTCGGACCGGTAACCGTGGGAGTGGTCGCCCGCCCCCGCCGCGACGCTGTCGCCGAGGACCACGAAGCGGCCCCAGGGCGCCGAGGTCAGGAGCTGACGGACTCTCCCCTCGGAGAGATGGTGCGGCTCCTGCCACCGGACCGGCTGGGTGCGGTTCGTCGCCATCGCACATTCCTGTCGTCAGAGGTTGGCACCGGGCCGCCGCCCGGGTCGGGGTGGATCGGGTTCCGCATGATCCGCGTCCGACCGAAGGGGGCGAACGCGCATGGCACGTGCGGCAACAGAATGCGATCACACCAATACCATCGGTAGTTGACGGCATCCTGGCCGTGGGGCGATTTTTCGCCACGGTCGACTGTGTCGAATCGAATAACAGCCGTCAAAGCGGCGTGCGCACGGGCCGGTTTTCGTTGACAGCGCTTGGGGCCCAGCTTAGGATCAACCGGGAATGATCACGAGTGCACAGCGAGAAATGCCCCCCAAGGGAGGGAAGCCGCGATGCGAGTCGATCTTTTAGGGCCGTTGGAGTTGACGGACGACGGCATATCGATCCACCTGCCGGGCGAGAAGCTCCGAGCGATCATGGCCACACTGGCACTCTCTCCGAGAATGTCGGTCTCCTCCAGTGAACTCATCGACGAATTGTGGGGTGAGCGGCTGACGCGCAATGCAGCGAATTCACTTCAGAGCCATGTCGCACGATTGCGCAGAATACTTGCCGAACGTTCCGGAAAACCTCAGCTCCGCAATCTGATCGAAACCACTCACTCCGGTTATGTCCTGCGGGTCGATCCGGACCTCGTGGACGCCCAGCGGTTCAGCCGCATCGTGGCGGGCCTTGAGGGGTACCGGCGGGAGCCGGCGCAGCGCATCGTCGAGCTGCTCACCGAGGGTCTCGCGCTCTGGCGCGGCCCCGCGCTGCTGGACGCCGGCCACGGAATGATCTGCCGGACGGCGTACGTGCGGCTGGAGGAGACCCGGTTGGTCGCCCTCGAACTGCTGATCGACGCCAAGCTCGAAGTCGGCCAGAGTCAGATCGTCGTGCCGGAGATCGAGCAGCTCTGCCTCCAGCACCCCTTGAGGGAACGTTTCTGCGAGCAGCTGATGACGGCCCTGTACCTCTCGGGCCGCCAGGCGGACGCCCTCGACGTCTTCCACCGCACCCGGCACCGGCTGACCAACGACCTCGGCCTCGAACCGTCGCCGCGGTTGAAGCGCAAGTTCCAGCAGATCCTGAACAACGCCCCGACCCGCACCTGAGCGGACCGACCGATCGGCAGGCCCACGCGGCGGCCCGCCGGCGGCGCACTCAGACCGACTTGGTCACGCGGAGGATCTGCCAGACGGCGCCGAGGCGCGCACCTCCGTCGAACGCCAGGTACTCCGGCAGGGCCGGTTCGGGCGCCCACTTCTCCTTGTAGGCGAGCTGGGTCTGCGCCGGATACACCGCCCCGCCGTGCTCGGCCAGCAGGCGCATGAACTTCGCGGTCAGCGGGCTGTGCCCGGCGAGTTCGTGCTCGGGATCCAGGCCGGTGAACGGCGTGAAGCCGAAGTGCAGCCAGCCCGCACCCTCCTCCTTGAACCGCCCCGCCGCATGCGCGTTGACGGCCTCCATCACACCGGGGACGGTCTGCGGCAACCGCCGGCTGAGGTCGTGCAGCCACCCCGGCCGCGAACCGAACGCCGGTGAGTAGGAGATGTACGCGACCGGCTCGCCGTCGAGCAGGCCGACGAAGAGCCGACGGAGCCGCTGCGCCGGGCCGCCGAGCTGGCCGACCAGGAACTCGATCTCCTTGACGTGCCGGCCCTTGGCGCGCAGCCAGGTCCGGTCGATCGCGGCGATGCGCTCCGCGTACTCGGCGAAGTCCACCTCGCGCACCTCCAGCCCGCTGCGGCCGGCCCGCGAGATCTTGTTGCGCAGCTTCACGAACTTCGAACCGCGCAGCGAGAAGTCCGGCAGCGGCACCGAGTACGACGCGCCCACCTGGTTGATCGTGAACCCGGCGGCGCGGTACAGCTCGGCATCGGCCCGCTGGAGCTGCACGCCGACGATCCGGCGGCGCTCCCGGGCGGCCGCCGCCCGGAACTCCCGCAGCAGCACCGGCTGCCGCTCGGGCGCCGCGAAGACGCCGCCGAACTGCACCAGGTAGCGCCCCGCGCGGCGGTAGGCGATCAGCCCGTCCTCGTCCGGCAGGGCGAAGAACTCGTTCCCGGCATTGAGGGCGAGAAAAGCGCTCGCATTCTCCCCGTACTTCTCCAGAACCGGCAATGCGCGATCCAAAACCTCCGCGTCCCCCGCTGTGGAGATCCCTTCCGGCCGACTTCCGGATCGCACCATCCGCTTCTGCCCCTCGACTCGTCCCGCCAGGTGGGAAGCAACGTATCAATGGCTCCTTGGAGGCGGCTGAGAGTCCCGTTTCAGCGTCCTGTCAGCGCTTTTTCAGGTGCCGCTGAGAGTGTTCTCGGGTGCTTCGGAATATCCGCGTCAATGCGCCCGGACAGGGAGTGTGAGAGTGTCCACTGCTTCGCTGCCCCTGCGAACCTATGGCTCCTATGTCAACGGAAAGACCCTGGAGAGCGATCAATGGGTCTATGTCATTGACTCCGGCACCCTGCTGGAGGACGCGTTCGCCGGTCTGACACTGAAAAGGAAACTTGAGCAGGGCCGAATTCGGCCGGAAAACCTTCCGGCCGCCATCGTCGGAAGGGTCGCGAAGGCGGACCGGGCGACGGTCGACGCCGCCCTGGAGGCGGCCGCGGTCGCCGCCGGCCAGTGGGTGTCCTTCCCACTGGAGACCCGCCTGGAACGTTTCGGGGAGCTGCTGCACGCCCGGCTCGCGGAGAAGGCCCAGGAGATCACCGAGATCCTGGTGGCGGAGGGCCATCCGCTGGCGCTGGCCCGCTGGCAGGTCTCCGGCATGCTCGAGTGCTTCGGCCCGGAGTCGCTGGGCTTCTACCGCTCGCAGATGCTGCAGGAGTTCCACCGCGGCGAGCGCCGGATCGAGGTCCGGCGCCGGCCCGACGGCGTGGTCTGCCTCAACCCGCCGCAGAACGCGCCGCTCTCCAGCGCGCTGCTGGGCGTCACCTCCCTGATGGCCGGCAACTCGCTGGTGATCCGGGCGCCGCGCAGCGCACCGCTCGGCGTGATGTACGTCCTGCACGAGATCGTGGTCCCGGTCCTGGACGAGATCGGGGCGCCGCCCGGCACGCTCAACGTGGTGTGCGGCGACCCGGCGCCGATGCTCTCGGCCTGGCTGGACAGCCCGCACGTCGACGACGTCATGTACTTCGGCAGCAGCGAGAACGGCATCAGGTTCCAGGAGCGCTGCATCGCCGCCGGCAAGAAGCCGATCCTCGAACTGGCCGGCAACGACGCCGTGGTGATCTGGAAGGACGCCGACCTCGACCTGGCGGCCGAGGCGCTGACCGAGAGCTTCTACGGCTCCGGGCAGCTGTGCATGATCCCCAACCAGGTCGTGGTCCACCCCGCCGTCGCGGACGAGCTGATCGAGCACCTGGTCCGCCACGTCGGCCACATCCTGCCGGGCCACCCGAGCCAGCCGGACGTGCTGCTCACCCCGGTGCTGCGCAACGAGAAGTTCTTCCAGTGCCTCCAGGACGCGCTGGACAAGGGCGCCGAACTCGCCTGCGGCGGGCACGCCATGCAGGCCGACGAGACGCGGGACCCCGCGGGCATCTTCCTGGAGCCCACCGTCGTGGTGGTCCGCGGGCTGGAGTCCGCGCGGGAGATCGACGCGGTGCGGCACGAGACCTTCTTCCCGCTGCTGCCGCTGGTGATCGCGGAGGAGGCGCCCGACGAGGTGCTGCTGGAGCGCTTCATCGGCCACCTCAACACCAACGAGTACGGGCTGCGGAACTCCCTGTGGGCCAAGGACCCGGAGGTGGTCGAGCAGGTCCTGGCCCGGGTCACCGTCGGCGGGCTGCTGAAGGTCAACGACTCCCACATCGGCTTCCTGCCCTACCTGCCCACGCACGGCGGCACCGGCCTGACCGGCGGCGTGTTCGGCGAGGCCAACTACCCGATCCTGCGCACCTCGCACATCCAGGGCGTGAGCGTCAGCACCGGTTCGCGCCCCCGGGAGGCGGTCTTCGACGCCTGGAAGGCGCTGGAAGCCCAACGCTCGTGACGCGCCCGGCCATGGAGCCGTGCACCGGCCCAAACCCGACAAGGAGTCGACAACCGATATGCGCTCACTGGACGCCGCACGCGCGTCGTGCGAGGAGTTCCTGCCCGGCCTGCAGGACAAGCTGGCCGCCGTCCCGCTGACCGAGCTGGAGCAGCCGGGCAGCTCGTCCCTGGACCTGTTCCGCGCCGCCGGCGGCGCCCGGCTGGTCGTCCCCACCAGCTACTCCGGCTCCGGGGCGAACCCGCTGCAGGCGCTGCAGGTGACCCGGGCGCTGGCCCTGCGGGCCCCGTCGCTCGCCGTCGCGACCACCATGCACCACTTCTCGGTGGCGACCCTGTTCACCCTGGCCGAGAGCCTGCAGAGCAGCGGCGTGGAGTGGGCGCTGCTGGAGGGCATCTGTTCGCAGAACCTGCTGGTCGCCTCCGGGTTCGCCGAGGGCCGGCCGAGCCAGGGCATCCTCGCCCCGACCATGCGGGCCCGGGAGACCGAGGGCGGATACCTGATCAACGGCTCGAAGAAGCCGTGCAGCCTCTCGCAGTCGATGGACCTGCTGACCGCGAGCACGGCCCTGCCGCGGGCCGACGGCGGCAGCGACATGGCGGTGCTGCTGGTGCCCCGGCAGGCCGAGGGCATCACCGTGCACCCGTTCTGGTCGTCCTTCGCGCTGGCCGGGGCGGAGAGCGACGAGGTCCGGCTGACGGACGTCTTCGTGGACGAGCGCCAGCTGATGCGGACCGAGCTGGGCGACGCCGGCGAGCTCGACCAGCTCCAGACGGTCGGCTTCATCTGGTTCGAACTGCTCATCTCCGCCTCCTACTTGGGCATCGTGACCGGCCTGGTGGAGCGGGTGCTGAGCAGCGGCCGGGGCAGCGACTCCGACCGGGCCCAGCTGATCACCCGTCTGGAGACCGCCAACCTGCTGCTGGAGGGCGTCGCCCGGATGGTGATGGACGGCGAGGCCGGCAACGAGGCGCTCGGCAAGGCGCTGCTGGCCCGCTACGGCGCGCAGGACGCGCTGGCGGAGACGGCCCACCGGGCCGCCGAGGCGCTCGGCGGGATGGCCTTCATCTCGTCCTCCGACGTCGCCTACCTCACCGCCGCCGCCCAGGGCCTGTCGTTCCACCCGCCGTCCCGTGCGAGCTTCGCAGGCCCCCTGCTGGAGCACACCGCCGGCCGTCCGCTGCGGCTCAGCTGAGGAGTGAGATGAACAGGACTGACGTCGGCTACCTGCCCGCGGAGGTCGACCGCGAGACGCTCGGCCGGCTGTACCGCAGGCGGCTGAACAAGGGCCGGGCCACGCTGGGCGAGCTGTTCGGCGGGCACGTGGAGACCGGCTCCCAGGGCGCGTGGCTGACCACCGCCGAGGGCCGCCGGTTCCTCAACTGCGGCGGGTACGGCGTGCTCCTGATGGGGGCCCGGCACCCGATCGTCACCCGCTACGTCGAGGAGCAGCTGCACCGGCACCCGGTGGCCAGCCGGATCTTCCTGGAGCCGCAGGCCGCGCTGGCCGCGGACGCCCTGGTCAAGGTCGCGCCGAGCGGCCTGGAGCGGGTGCACTTCGCGGGCTCGGGCGCGGAGGCGGTGGAGACCGCGATCAAGATGGCCCGGACGCACGGCAAGGACCGGCTGATCGCCACCCACGGCGGCTACCACGGCAAGACCATGGGCGCGCTCAGCCTCACCGGCAAGGCGCTGTTCCAGGACCCGTTCCGCCCGCTGCTGCCGGGCGTGGACCACGTCCCGTACGGGGACGCCCAGGCCCTGGAGGAGCTGCTGCGGACGATGCCCGGGCGGGCCTGCGTGGTCGTCGAGCCGGTCCAGGGCGAGGCCGGGGTGATCGTCCCGCCGGACGGCTACCTGCGGGACGTGGCCGTCGCCTGCCGCCGGCACGACGCGTTCCTGGTCCTCGACGAGGTCCAGACCGGACTGGGCCGCCTCGGCACCTGGTTCGGCGCCGACCGGGAGGGCGTCACCCCCGACGCCCTGCTGGTGGGCAAGGGGCTCAGCGGCGGCATCGTCCCGGTGTCGGCGGTGGTGGCGACCGCGAAGGCGTTCTCGGTCTTCGACAAGGACCCGTACCTGCACACCTCGACGTTCTCCGGGGTGCCGCTGGCGATGGCCGCGGCCCGTGGGGCGCTGGCGGCGATCGAGGAGGAGAACCTGGTCGCCCGCTCGCACGAGCTGGGCGCCGACCTGCGGCTCGGGCTGGGCGACATCGTCCGCCGGCACTTCGGCTCCGCGGTGTCCGCGGTCCGCGGCCGCGGGCTGCTGCTGGGCTTCGAGTTCGCCGAGCCCGGCATCGCCGGCGACCTGCTCATCGAGCTGGTGATGCAGGGCGTGGTGGCGAACCACTCGCTCAACTCGCACCTGGTGCTGCGGCTCACGCCGCCGGCGATCTTGACCCGCGCGGAGGTGGATCACCTCTACGAGGCATTCGACAACGCGTGCCGGAAGCAGGCTGCCCGGTACGCGCCGACTGGTGAAGGTGGAACCGTCCATGCGTAGCGTCGAGGTGACTGTCGCGGTACCCGACGGTGATCCGGTCACCGTCTTCGAGCGGGTGCGGGACTTCGCCCGCTACCCCGAACTGGTGCCGGTGGTACGGGCGGTGACCGTGCACCGGATCGGCGACGCCGAGGAGACCAGCGACTGGGAGGTGTACTTCCGCAACGGCATCCTCCGCTGGACCGAGGAGGACCGGTTCGACGTCGCCGCCCTGACCATCGACTTCTCCCAACTCGACGGCGACTTCGACTCGTTCGCCGGCAGCTGGCGGATCGCCGAGGTCGACGGCGAGTGCCGGGTGCACTTCTCCGCCGAGTTCGACTTCGGCATCCCGAGCCTCGCGGGCATCCTCGACCCGGTCGCGGTGCGGGTGTTCAAGGAGACCATCGCCCGGGTGGTCGTCGGCCTGTTCGGCACGGCCCGGGTGGTCGGCGACGAGGCGGTGGCCCGGGCGGTCGCCGAGCCCGCCGCGGAGATCCCGGACTCCGCACTGGAAGTGGGCTGAGATGGACCAGAAGAACCTGTTCATGACCGGCGCCACGGCCTGGCTGGTGCGCGCCGAGTACGGGCTCGGACTGCTGGTGTCCGTGGTGCTGTTCTTCGCGCACATCGGGGAGGTCCGCTGGCTGCCGGCGGTGCTGCTGTTCGCGTACATCGACGTGATCGGCTACCTGCCCGGCGCGCTCCGCTACCACCGGCACCCGGACGCCCCGACCCCCAAGGTCTACTACGTCCTCTACAACGCCATGCACAGCATGGTCACCCAGGGACTGGTCGTGCTGGCCTGGATCTGGCTGGCCGGGGCGGAGTGGGCCCTGCTGGTCGTGCCGATCCACCTGTTCGGGGACCGCGCGATCTTCGGCAACTTCCTCAAGCCGTTCGGGCTGCACTTCGAGCCGAAGGCCCACCCGGCCTACCGCCGGTTCTCCAGCGAGTACCTGGCCTCCACCGGCGAGCTGCTGCCGCCCCGGGCGCTGGGCGCCCGGTGACCGGGGCGACCGCCCAGCACCTGTCCGTCGCGGCGGGCCCGAACGAGGCCGACGGCGCCCACCGGCTGATCCTCGACCGGTTCGTCACCGGCGTCGCGGTGCTGACCTGCGGCGACGCGCAGGACGTCGAGGGCGTGACGGTCAGCACCCTGACCCTGGCGTCCCGCCGGCCGCCGATGGTCTCGGTCGCGCTGCGGCGCGGCAGCCGCGGCCTGCAGGCGCTGCTGAGCACCCGCACCTTCGTGGTCAACGCGCTCGGCGCCCGGCAGGCCGACCTGGCACGGCACTTCGCTCGGCGCCACCGCGCGCGGGGCGTCGGCCAGTTGGCGGGCGAGGCCTGGTCGGACCTGGCCGAGGACGGGGTCCCGGTGCTGGTCGGCGCGGTCGGCTGGCTGACCTGCCGGGTCCGCGGAACCGTCGAGGTGGGCGACCACGAACTCGTCCTGGCCCAGGTGGAACGGGCGGTCCGCGGCGCCGGCGCCCCCTTGCTCAACTACGCAGGCGGCCTGCACGGGCTGACCGAAGCGACCCTGCACACCGAGAGGGATTGATGACCGTGTCCGAGAACATTCCCGCAGAGGCGGACTGGGAGCGGGCCCCGTCGCTCGTCGACGGCGCCATTGACCTCGAACTGACGCCGGCCTCCGCCGACCTGAAGTACTGGCTGGCGGCCGTCCCGCAGGGCACCCTGCGCGGTCACGTGCTCGGCCACGCCGACGACGTGCGCCCGCTGTCGGTGGTCAGCGAGCCCGGCCCGCTCAACAGCGCGCTCACCATGGAGCTCGCCTTCCGCTCGATCGCGGAGGAGAAGGCCACCCGCGCCATCGCGTACATGGTCGCGCTGGCGCCCGACAACGACTGCCTGGAGTTCTACTCCACGCAGCTGCTCGACGAGGCCAGGCACGCCATGGTCTTCCGCAGCCACCTGCTGCAACTCGGCATCCCGAAGGCCGAGTTGTGGCAGTCCGTCGACCGGCTCGCGCAGCGCGACCGGGACGGCGTGCTGGTGCCGCTGGAGGAGTTCGGCCTGCGGGTGCTGCGCGACGAGGGCGACTTCATCGGCGGCGTGCTGGTGCTGACCGTCCTGGTCGAGGGCGTGCTGGCGCCGTCCGCGGAGCTCAGCGAGCGCAAGTGGCGGGTGTTCGACCCGGCCGCCGCGGACATCGAGCGCGGCGCCGGCATCGACGAGATCCGCCACCTCACGGTCGGCAGCGCCATCGTCCGGGACCACCTGCTGAAGCACCCGGAGGACAAGCCGCGGGTGCTGGAGCTGATCCAGGAGGGCTACCGGCTGTGGGGCCGGCTGCCCACCCACGACATGCTCCAGCGGCGCGAGTCGCTGTTCCAGCAGGGCATCGAGGAGCACGGGAAGCTGCTCGGCGACTACGAGGTCTGGCCCGGGCGGCGGCTGGTGGACACCACGGCCGAGGAGCGGATGGCGACCGGGCAGGCCTGGGCCGACCGGATGCAGCGCGCCCGGCTGGCCTACATGGGGCTGGAGGAGGCGATATGACGCAGCTGGACGGCGCCGGGGGGCAGGCGGCGACGGCGAACTACGACGAGATCACCAAGGTGGTCAAGGACGCCGGCCTGATGGACCTCCAGCCGTGGTTCTTCGTCTACAAGATCGTCTCCAACCTGGTCCTGCTCGCGGCCGGATGGACGGCCTTCGCGTTCCTCGGGGACAGCTGGCTCCAGCTCGTGGTGGCGGCGTTCCTCGCCTTCTGCTTCGCGCAGACCGACCTGGTCGGGCACGACGCGGGCCACCGGCAGATCTTCCGCACCCGCCGGGCCAGCGACCTGATCGGCTACATCCACGGCAACCTGCTGACCGGAGTCAGCTTCGGCTGGTGGGTCGGCCACCACACCAAGCACCACAATTTCCCCAACCACCTGTCCCTCGACCCCGACATCCTGCGCCGCCAGGTGATCTTCGACAGCGGCGACCGGCACAAGCGGACCACTCCGCTGAGCCGCTTCATCGTGCGCCACCAGTCCTGGATGTTCTACGTGGTGATCATGATGGAGGGCCTGCGCCTGCACCTGTCGGGCTACGTCGCGGCCAGGCGGGGCGCGCTCAAGCGCAACAAGGGCGCCGACCTGCTGATGCTGTCGATCCACCTGGCGGCCTACCTGGCCGCGGTCTTCCTGGTGCTCTCCCCGCTCAAGGCCGTCGCGTTCATCGTGGTCCACCAGGCGCTGTTCGGCTTCTACATGGGCCTGCTGTTCGCGCCCAACCACAAGGGCCTGCCGGTGCGCGACGGCGAGAAGGAGGAGCTCGACTGGATCACCCGACAGGTCGTCACCTCCCGGAACATGCTGCCCAGCCGGATCACCCACTTCTTCTACGGCGGCCTCAACTACCAGATCGAGCACCACCTCTTTCCGAACATGCCGCGCCGGAACCTGCACCGCGCGCAGCCGGTGGTGAAGGACTACTGCCTCACCCACGGCCTGCCCTACGTCGAGGTCCGGCTGCTCAGGTCCTACCTCGACGTCTCCGAGTACCTCGGCGACGTCAGCGACCAGGTGCGGGAACTGGAGCAGCAGGACGCCTCGCTGGTGTCGGCGGCGGGCCGATGACCAGGGCGGCGGTCATCAGCGGCCTGGGCTCGTGGCTGCCTCCCCGGATCGTCACCAACGACGACCTCGCCCGGGAGCTGGACACCGACGACGCCTGGATCCGCAGCCGTACGGGCATCGGGCAGCGGCACACCGCCGACGACCGCACGGCCACCTCCGACCTGGCCGTCGAGGCCGGCCGCCGGGCCCTGAAGTCGGCCGGCCGGGAGAGCGCGGACTGCGTGGTGGTCGCCACCACCACGCCCGACCGGCCGTGCCCGGCCACGGCGCCGCTGGTCGCCACCGGGCTGAACCTCGGCACCGTGCCCGCGTTCGACGTGGCCGCCGTGTGCACCGGATTCCTGTACGGCCTCGGCGTGGCCGGCGGCCTGATCGCCGCCGGAACCGTCGACTCCGTGCTGGTCGTCGGCGCGGAGAAGTTCTCCAGCATCCTCGACCCGCAGGACCGCTCCACCCGGGCGATCTTCGGCGACGGCGCCGGGGCGGTGCTGCTCACCGCCGGCGACCCGGACGCGCCCGGCGCCCTCGGACCGCTCGACCTGGCCAGCGACGGAACGGGCAGCGACCTGATCACCGTCCCGTCGGGCGGCTCCCGGGAGCCGTTCACCGCCCGCACCGGGCCCGGCTACGACCCGTACTTCCGGATGGTCGGGAAGACCGTCTTCCGCAGCGCCGTCGAACGGATGGCGGCCTCCGCGCTGGACGTCGCCCACCGGGCCGGCTGGAGCGTGGACGAGGTGGACCTGCTCGTCCCGCACCAGGCCAACCTGCGGATCATGCACGCCGTCGCGGACCGGATGAAGCTGCCGCGGGAGCGCTGCGCCGTCCACCTCGACCGGGTCGGCAACACCGCCGCGGCCGCCGTCCCGCTCGCCCTGGCCGACGCCGTGGAGCGCGGCCGGCTGCGCCCCGGGGACCGGGTGGTGATGACCGCCTTCGGCGGCGGGATCACCTGGGGGGCCTGCGCCGTCCGCTGGCCCGACGTGACGCCGATCTGATCCGCGCGCCGCACGCCGCTTCATCGCACGTCCTCGCACGTCATTGCACGTCATCGCTCACCGAAAACAGAGGAGACCGCTCATGAACGACGTCTACGACCGCCTGGTCGGTCTGCTGACCCGCGGCTTCGGCATCGAGCCGGACGAGGTCTCCACGGAGACCACCTTCAACGAACTGGAGATGGACTCGCTGGCCCTGGTGGAGCTGGGCCTGGCCGCCCAGGACGAGTTCGGCGTCAAGATCGAGGACGACGACATCCGCTCCTCCGACTCGATCGGCCAGGCCGCCGAGGCGATCGCCGCCAAGGCGGTGAGCATCGGATGACGACCGACCGCGAGCCGTTCCACGCCGCGGTCACCGGCGTGGGCATGGTGACCGCGGCCGGGACCGGCGTGAAGGCCGCCTGGGACCGGCTCTGCGAGGGCGGGCGCACCGCGGCCGGGCCGGTCCCCGAACTCGCCGGCCTCCCGGCCCGGTTCGGCTGCGCGGTCGAGGACTTCGACCCGGTCCGCGCGGTGGGACGCCGGAAGGCCTGGCGGCTCGACCGGTGCAGCCAGTTCGCCGTCGCCGCCGCCGCCGAGGCGCTCGCCGACGCGGGCCTCGACCCGAGCGGGTGGGACGGCGCCCGGGTCGGCGTCGTCCTGGGCAGCGGGATCGGCGGCGCGGCGACCTGGGAGAAGCAGCACCACGTCCTGCTGGAGCAGGGGCCGACCAAGGTGTCCTCGCTGCTGATCCCGATGCTGGCGGTGAACATGGCCGCCGGGTACGTGGCCATGGAGTGCGGTGCGCGCGGCCCGAACCTGGTGACCGCGACCGCGTGCGCCTCGGGCACGACCGCCATCGGCACGGCGCGCGAACTCCTGCGGTCCGGCGCCTGCGACATCGTGATCACCGGCGGGACCGAGGCCTGCATGATCCCCTCGATCATCTCGGGCTTCAGCCAGATGGGTGCGCTGTCCGGGCGCGACGACCCGCAGGCGGCGTCCCGCCCGTTCGACGTCGACCGGGACGGCTTCGTGCCCGCGGAGGGCGCCGCCGTCCTGGTGCTGGAGCGCGAGGCCGACGCCCGGGCCCGCGGCGCGCGGATCCGGGCCAGGGTCAGCGGCTACGGGGCCTCGGCGGACGCCCACAACGCGACCGCGCCCGACCCCGAGGGCGCGGGCGCGGAACTGGCCCTGCGCGCGGCGCTCGCCGACGCCGGGCTCGGCCCCGCCGACGTCGACCACGTCAACGCGCACGGCACGTCCACCCCGCTCAACGACCTCGCGGAGGCCCGGCTGATCCGCCGGGTGTTCGGCGAACGCCCCGCCGTCACCTCCGTCAAGGGCGTGGTCGGGCACGCGCTCGGCGCGGCCGGCGCGATCGAGGCGGTCGCCACGGCACTGACCCTGGAACACGGCTTCATCCCGCCGACGGCCAACCTGGAACGCCAGGACCCGAAGATCGAGATCGACGTGGTGGCCGGGACGGGACGCACCGCCCCCGTCGAGGTGGCGGTCAGCAACTCCTTCGGATTCGGCGGGCAGAATGCGGTGCTCCTGCTCAGCCGTGCCTGAACCCGGGCCGGCACCCGACGACGAGGAGGGCTGGCCGGCGCACATCGTGGAAGCACTGCTCGGACTGATCAACCCCGAACTGCTGACGGTGATCCAGGACCCGCCCGCGGGCGCGCCCGACATCCGCACCGGAAAGGAGATCTGGTCGCTGCGCCGCTCCGGCGAGGAGCGCAGACCCGTTCAGTGACGGTTGCGGCGCTCCATGTCGAGCAGCCGCCGCTTGCGGGGCAGGCCGCCGCCGTACCCGGTCAACGACCCGTCGGAGCCGACCACCCGGTGGCACGGGATCACGATCCCCACCGGGTTCCGTCCGTTCGCCATGCCGACGGCCCGGGCCGCCGACGGCCGGCCCAGATCCGCCGCGATGGCCCCGTAGGAGGTGGTGACGCCGTACGGCACGCAGGTGAGCTCCCGCCACACGGTGCGCTGGAACGCGGTGCCCCGGGGAGCGAGCGGGAGGTCGAAGACGCGCAGTTCCAGCGCGAAGTACGCGTCCAGCTGACGCTCGGCCTCCTTGAACAGCCCCGGGTCCCGCACCCAGTCCGGCCCGATCGTCGGGCCGTACAGCTGCTCCGTCATGTAGATGCCGAGGATCGAGCGCCCGTCGCCCACGAGGAGCAGGTCCTCGACGGGCGACGGGCTCAGCGTGTACCGGACCGGGCCGTCCAGCGGCTCGGCGAACTCCGTCGGCGGGACGGACGGGGGCTCCGCCGGGAGCGCGAACAGGGTGTCCTGGGCCTGCGGGCCGGTGGGGTCGTCGGGTGCGTGCGGCACGGAGCAAACGTCCTTCGGGGAAACGGCTGGAATCGGTTCGGTCAGGGGGTGAGTACGGACCACAGGTGGTGCAGGGCGTAGGAGCGCCACGGGCGCCAGCGCCGGGCCAGCGCCAGCGCGTGGTGCGGGTCGCCGGGCTGGCCGAGCCGCTCCAGCGCCCGCCGGATGCCCAGGTCGGTGGGCAGGAAGACGTCCGGGTCGCCGAGGGCCCGCATCCGGATGTAGCCGGCCGTCCGGGGCGCGATCCCGGGCAGCGTCAGCAGGTGCTCCTCGTTCTCCTCCCGGTCCGTCCCGGGGCCGATCGTCAGCCGCCCGGAGGCGAGCGCCTCGGCCAGGCCGTGCAGGGCCTGCGGCATGGGCAGGTCGGCGGGGTCGGCGGCGGCCAGCGCCTCCGGGGTGGGGAAGGCGTGGGTGAGCCCGCCGTTCGGGGCGGTCAGCGGCTTGCCGTACCGGGCGGTGAGCCGGCCGGCCGAGGTCCGGGCGCTCGCCACCGAGACCTGCTGGCCGAGCAGCGCCCGGACGGCGAGCTCCGCCGCGTCCACGGCGCCGGGTGAGCGCAGCCCCGGCGACCCGGCGACCCGGGGCCCCAGTAACGCGCAGCCGCTCAGCGTCTCGACGACCGCCTGCGGGTCCGCGTCCAGGTCGAGCAGCCGCCGGCAGCGCTGGACGGCGGCGCCGAGGTCGCGCAGGTCGTCCAGCCACAGCCGGGCCCACAGGAAGGGCTGCCCGTCGCTGGGGGACAGCTCGACGACCGCGGTGGAACGGGGGAGCGACAGCACCCGCCGGTACGCGCCGCCGGTGAACTCCTCGACCCCGGGCACCGCCCGGGCGGCGAGGAACCCGAACAGCCGGGCGTGGTCGAGCGGCGGCCGGAACGGGAGCCGCAGCCGGATCGTGCCGACCACGTCGGAGCCGCCCAGGCTGCTGGCCCGCGACCGGAGCTCCGAGGGCGTCCGGGCGAAGACCTGCCGGATGGTGTCGTTGAACTGCCGCACGCTGGAGAAGCCGGCCGCGAACGCGACCTCGGCCATCGGAAGGTCCGTCATCTCCAGCAGGACGCGGGTGGTGTGGGCGCGCTGGGCGCGCGCCAGGGCCAGCGGACCGGCGCCCATCTCCTCGGTCAGCAGGCGGTGCAACTGCCGGACGCTGTACCCCAGTTCACCGGCCAGGCCGGACACCCCGCCGCGGTCGACGGCGCCGTCGGAGATCAGCCGCATGGCCCGTCCGACGACGTCCGCGCGCACGTTCCACTCGGGGGAGCCGGGGGTGGCGTCGGGGCGGCACCGCTTGCAGGCGCGGAAGCCGGCGGTCTGCGCGGCCGCCGCCGACGAGTAGAACCGGACGTTCTCCCGCTTCGGGGTGACCGCCGGGCAACTCGGACGACAGTAGATACCAGTGGTCCGCACAGCGACGAAGAACCAGCCGTCGAAACGGCTGTCCTTGCTGCGCATCGCCTGGTAGCGCTTCTCGTCGTCAATCATCTCTCCATCGTGGCCCACCCGGTGGCCGGAGGCTGGCAGTTTTCGGTCATGGACGGCGGGGACGCCCGCCCCGGCCGCCCGGCGGACGAACACGGCCGAAACCCGCCAGCCCGGTCGCTGTCCTGCTGCGACAGTGAGTCGGCGATCTCCAGGCCATTCATATCGAGGAAGGGACCACGACGATGTCCGAGTCGACCGACCCCTATGTGCTCTCCCCGACCGAAGGCGGACGCCTGTTGACCGGAGCGCCGTGGACCCGCCTGGCGATCGTGGGCGACAGCGTCGCCGAGGGCGTCACCGAGCCGTACGCCGGCTACGGGCTGGGCGCCTGGCACGACCTGGTGGTGCCGGCGCTGCGCACGGTCCGGCCGGAGCTGGTCCACGTCAACCTCGGCCGGCGCAACCTGCTCACCGCGGAGGTCCGGGAGAGCCAGCTGCAGGCGGCCCTGGACTTCGAGCCCGACCTGGTGGTGGCGTTCTGCGGCGGCAACGACGCGTTCCGCCGGGAGTTCGACCCGGACGCCGTCGAGGAGCAGCTGACGGCGCTGTTCGAGCCGCTCGGCGCCACCGGCGCGACGCTGGTGACCTCGGGTTTCTTCGACATCGTCGGCAACCCGCACTTCGACCCGCGGTACCGCGAGGTGGCGCGCGAGCGGCTGGCGGCGATCTCGGTGCGCATGCAAGCCGTGTCGGAGCGCCTGAAGGCCGTGTACCTGGACATGCAGAGCCACCCGACGTCCCGGGAGGCCTCGATCTGGTCCGGCGACGGCGTCCACCTCAACGCCCGCGGGCAGGCGGTGCTGGGCACCGAGGTGATCCGCGCGCTGGCCGATCGACTCGGCAATCCGGTGCGCTGACCTGGCCGTGTCAGCCCCGTTTCAGCGCCGTGCCAGCCCGACGCCGAAGCATGGTCCGCGCAGTCATCGCTCGGGGACCGTGATGGTCGGCAGAGGAGCTCACCGTGATCGTTATTGGGTACAACGGTTTTACCGACGGCGCTGAAACGTTTGGCCGGCTGTACGGGGCGACCGGCATCGACCGGCACAGCATTCTGGGGCACGACGCGGCGGCTGCCCTGTTCGTGGACGGCGAATTGGTGGCCGCGGTCGAGGAGGAGCGGCTCAACCGGGAGAAGAAGACCTCCGACTTCC
Organism: Kitasatospora griseola; assembly: GCF_014648555.1. Classification (GTDB taxonomy): domain Bacteria; phylum Actinomycetota; class Actinomycetes; order Streptomycetales; family Streptomycetaceae; genus Kitasatospora; species Kitasatospora griseola. The sequence goes on along the minus strand of NZ_BMRI01000030.1, from coordinate 28,863 downwards.
CGGTGAATTCCGTGCGCTGGTGCCTGGAGACCGCCGGAAAGTCCCTGGAGGACGTCGATTTCTTCGCCTTCCCGTGGGCCTTCTCGCCCGAACTGACCGCCGACATGATCGGCGACATCAGCGGGGCCGGCCTGACGGTCGAGCAGAAATTCGACCGGCTGCGGCGCTTCGGCGAGCTCTACACCGGCCTGGTGAGCAAGGAGGCGATCCTCGCCGACCTCCGGCGGCGCACCGGCCTCGACATCCCGGCGGACAAGCTCGTCCTGGTGCCGCACCACCTCGCCCACCTGATGTGCGGCCACTACCTGGCGGGCGGCGAGGACACCGCCTTCCTGATCAGCGACGGCCGGGCAGAGCGGCTCTCGTCCATCATGGGCGAGGTGCGGGACGGCCGGATCCAGGTCTTCGAGAACACCGTCGTCGGCGTCACCCACTCCCTGGCGCTGCTGTTCGGCGAGATCACCCGCTACCTGGGGTTCATGCCGAACAACGACGAGTACAAGGTGATGGGCCTGGCCGGCTTCACCGGGCCGCGGTCGGACAACCCGCTGCTGAAGCACGTCGTCGAGCTGCAGGAGAACGGCCGGTACGCGCTCGCCCTCGCCAACGAGCCGAGCGGCACCCGGGCCTACTACGGGCTGCTCGACGAGCTCTACGGCGTCCGTGAGGGCGAGCGCGAGGAGCTGGACTTCCGGATCCGGCTGGCCCGGGACGCCCAGGAGATGATCGAGGTCGTCACCGCCCACCAGCTCGGCGCGCTCCAGGCCCGCACCGACCTGCGGCGGCTGGTCTTCGAGGGCGGGCTGGCGCTCAACTGCGTCAACAACACCAAGTTGTTGGAGGAGTCGGGCTTCACCGACATCCAGGTCAGCTTCGGCGCCAGCGACCCGGGCGTCGCGATCGGCGCCGCGGCCTTCGTCAACGGCGTGCAGCGCAGGCCGCGGCGGACGCCCGCCACGCCGTACCTGGGCCCCTCGTACGACGACGACGCGATCACCGCGGCGCTCCGCGAGCAGGCCGAGCACGTCGAGTGGACCGAGCTCGACCCCGCGGACCTCGCCCGGGAGACCGCGAAGCTGCTGAGCGAGAAGACCGTCATCGGCTGGTTCCAGGGCCGCACGGAGTACGGCCCGCGGGCGCTCGGCAACCGCAGCATCCTGGCCAACCCCGGCTTCCCCGACATCAAGGACATCATCAACACCCGGGTCAAGCACCGGGAGCCGTTCCGGCCGTTCGCCCCGGTCGTCCTGGAGCACGAGGCGCCGAAGGTCTTCGAGATGGGCAAGAAGAGCTCCTCGCCGTACATGACCTTCGTCTTCCCGGTGAAGCCGGAGCACCAGGAGGCCATCCCCGGGGCCTGCCACGTCGACGGCACCTCCCGGGTGCAGACCATCACCGACGAGTCGAACCCGCTGCTGGCCGAACTGCTCCGGACCTTCACCGAACTGACCGGCGTGCCCTGCCTGTTGAACACCTCGTTCAACGTCGCGGGCGAGCCCATCGTCAACTCCCCGGCCGACGCGATCCAGTGCTTCCTCGGCACCGAGATCGACCACCTGGTCCTCGGACGCTTCCTGGTCGGCAAGCGGGCGCCGCAGCGCTGAGCGGGCCGGGAGAGGAGACCGGGTGATGAGCCCGTCCGTGCACGGAATGCTCGACGCGGCCCTCGCCGAGCTGCTTCGTACGTCCGACCGGGCCGTGGCGCTCGACGAGGCGAGCATCGCCGCGGTCGAGTGCGCGCTCCAGATCGTGTCGGCCAAGGAGCAGGTCGGCCTTTCCCCCGCGGACGAGGCACTCGAATCGGCCCGCGAGGCGCTGGCGTCCGCCCGGGCGTCGGTCCTGGCGGCCACCTGTGCCGTCCGCTCCATCGACGAGAGCCGACGTGGAGTCGGCTGAGACGGGAGGTGACCGCGTGGCACGAACGGAGACCTCGCTCACCCGGGAGCTCGCCGACTGGGCGTCCGGGCTGCGGTTCGCCGACCTGCCGGAGCGGATCGTCGGCGCGGCGACCAGCCAGTTCATGTCCCACCTCGCGGTGCTCCGGGCGAGCCTCGGCCACCCGCTCGGGCGGAAGCTGGTCGACGCGTTCGGCCCGCCGACCGCCGCCGACCCCGGCCGGGCCGCGTACGTCCTGGCCGGGCTGTCCTCCTGCCTCTACTTCGAGGACAGCCTGTACGTCGGCCACGTCACCCACTCGTCGATCAACGTGCCGCTGGCCTACCGGCAGGAGCGGCGACTGACCGGGCAGCAGCTGCTGGCCGCCCTGGTCGCCTCCGGCGAGTGCGCCGCCCGGGTGACCGCCGCGGCGGCCCTCGGCCCGCTGCGCGGCCAGGGCTCCTCGTACACCCAGCTGATCGGCGCGGCCGCGGCCCGGCTGCACGTGACGGGCGCGCCGGCCCGGCAGTGGGTCGACACGTGGGGGCTGGCGCTGGCCGCGCCGCCCTGGCCGCTGCGGCGCGCCGTCCTGGGCAGCGACGCCAAGGTGCTCTCGGCGGCGGTGCCGGTGCGGATCGCCCTGGACGCCTGCGACGCGGCGGCGGCCGGGATCGGCGGCGCCGCCGACATCCTCGAACACCCCGGCGGCCTGCTGGCGAAGTTCTCCCAGGTGCCGTCGCCGGAGGTGGTCACGCTCGGCCTCGGCAGCCGCTGGCACACCGACAGCCTGACCGTCAAGGTGCACCCGGCCGGCGCGTACGTCGACGCCGCCGTCGACTGCGCGGCGCGGCTGCACGGGCAGCTGTCGCCGGCGGACCTGGCCGACATCGAGGAGATCGTCGTCTCCGCCGCCCGGCTGACCATCCACATGGACGGCGAAGGCGCCCCGTACCTCGACCGGGAACGGTCGGCGATCATGGCGCTCAACGTGTCCGTCGGCTACAACGTGGCGACGACCCTCGTCACCGGGAGCGTCCGCCCCTGCGACCTGGCCGAACCGGCCCTCGCGGACCCCGTCCGCTGGGAGCTGGCCGCCAAGGTCCGCCTGGAGTACGACGAACAGCTGAGCCGCCGCCTGCTGGCCGCCACCGCCCCGCTCGGGGAGGCGCTGCGCCAGGCCGGCGACCGGGCCCGGGACTGGCTCGCCGCCTTCGCCGGCGGGCCGGCGCTCGCCGACTCGACCCCGCTGGACGAGCCGAGCAAGACCTTCGAACAGGCCGACAAGGCGATCGGCGCCCGGCTGCGCGTCACCCTGCGGGACGGGCGCGTCCTCACCGCGGCCAGTGACAGCGCCCTCGGATCCGCCGGCCCGGAGACCCGCAGGACCCATCGGACGCTCGTCCGGGACAAGCTCGCCGCGACGGGCGTCCCCCCGGAGCTGACGGCCGCACTGGAACGCGTCGCCGAGCTGGACGCGACGGAACTCGACGACGTGGTGCGGGCCGCGCTGTCCTGCCGGTGAACCCGCCCTTTCACCCGTACCGGAAGACGACTGAGCAGAGAGGTTGCGCACCGTGCCGAACGACGCCCCGCGGTTCTCCTACCCGGTGAAGCGCAAGGACCCGACCAGGCCGCCCGAGGAGTACGCCCAGGCGCTCGCCGAGGAGCCGGTCTGCCCGATCACCCTGGCCACCGGGGACGCCGCCTGGTTCGTGACCCGGTACGAGGACGTCCGGACGGTGCTGTCCGACCGGCGGTTCAGCCGGGAGGCGCTGTTCGCCCCGGGCACCGCCCGCGCCCAGGTCGTCGAACCGGACCCGGACAGCCTGCTCAACATGGACCCGCCGCGCCACAGCGCCCTGCGCAGGCTCGCCAACCGGGCCTTCTCGAACAAGCGGGTGGAGGGCCTGCGCCCGTACATCCGGCAGGTGGCCGACGAACTCCTGGACGCGATGGGGACGATGACCGGCCCGGTCGACCTCGCCGACGTGTACGCCCGCCCGCTGGCGCTGCGGGTGGTCTGCCGGGCGCTCGGCGTGCCGTTCGAGGACCACCCGAAGTTCGGGTCCTGGAGCGACCACTTCATGTCGCTCACCAAGTACTCCGCGGCGGAGATCGTCCGGGCCAACGACGAGATGCGGGCCTACTTCGCCGGCCTGGTGAAGCAGAAGCGGGCCGAACCCGGCGACGACCTGATCAGCGCCCTGGTGCAGATCCACGACGAGGAGGGCGCGCCCTCCGAGGCCGAGATCATCGGGATCGGCGTCCTGCTGCTGCTGGCCGGCCACGACACCACGGTCACGGTGCTGTGCGGCGGCACGGCGACCCTGCTGTCCGAACCCGAGCAGCTCGCCATGCTGCGGGCCGACCCGGAGCTCTACCCCGGCGCCGTCGAGGAGCTGATCCGGCTCAACGGCCCCGGCGGCGGCACCTCCATCCGGATCGCCACCACCGACGTCGAACTCGGGGGCCGGGTCATCCCGGCGGGCTCCGCGGTGCTCGCCTCGGTCGGCACCGCCAGCCGCGACGGCGCCGTCCACCCCGACCCGGACCGCTGCGACATCCGGCGCCCCGAGCGGACGCAGATCGCGTTCGGCGCGGGCCCGCACTTCTGCATCGGCGCCGGTCTGGCCAAGGCCGAACTGGAGATCAGCCTGCGGGCCCTGTTCGAGCGGTTCCCGACGCTGCGGCTGGCGGTCTGCCCGCACGAGCTCCGCTGGAAGGACTTCGCGGCGCTGGGCGGCTGGGAGGAGCTGCCCGTCGCATGGGGGTGACCGGGGCGGCGAGGACCCCCGCCCCGGCCGGGGCCGCGTTCTTCGACGTGGACGAGACCCTGATCGCGATCCAGAGCATGCCCCGCTTCCTGCGCCACCACTTCGCGGCATCGGGACGGCCCTCCTCGGCGTTCGCCGACGCGGTCGCGGAGCTCCGCGCGCTGGCGGCCCGGGGCGTGCCCAGGGCCGAAGTGTCACAGGCCTACTACCGGCACTTCGCGGGCAGCGACGTCAAGGAGGTCGCCGAACAGGGCCGCGACTGGTTCGCCTCCGAGCTGGTGGGCGACCGCCTCTTCCTGCCGCAGACCCTCCGGGCCTTCCGGGAGCACGCGGACAGCGGTCGCCCCACCGTCCTGGTCTCCGGCTCCCTCCCGCCCTGCCTGCACCCGCTCGCCGAACTCCTGGGCGCGACCGCGGTGATCTGCGCGGAGCCGGAGGAGGCCGAGGGCCGGTACACCGGCGGCCTGGTCAGGGCGATGATCGGCCCGGACAAGGCGGACGCGGTCCTGAGGTTCACCCGGGAGCGCGGCATCCGCCGGGCCGACTGCCACGCCTACGGCGACCACGGCTCGGACCTGCCCATGCTGCGGGCCGTCGGCCACCCGGTGGTGGTGGGGGACGACCCGACGCTGCGGGACGCCCCGGACGCGGCCGCCTGGCCCCGGCTGCCGGGCGTGGCCTCCGGCCGACCCGATCAGCGAGATTCGGACCCGGTCGGCAGGGCTGAAGACTGCGGCCGAATCCCGCCAGCGGGGGGGCCGCGAACCTGCCAAGGTTGATCGAAGTGCCCGCCCTCAAGGAGTAATTGAACACATGACCACGAATTCGGCGGCTCCTTCCGGACAGCCCGGTTTCCCGGTGGTGGTGACCCTGGCGTCCGGCGCGATCTTCCTCTCCATCCTCGACGCCACCGTCGCCAATCTGGCCGTGACGGACATGCACGTCAGCTACCCCACGGCCTCCGCGACGGACCTCACCTGGGTCATCTCGCTCTACGCCATCGTCTTCGCGGCCTTCCTCGCACCGGCCGGCCGACTCGCGGACGTGATCGGGCGGCGGGCGCTCTACACGGCCGGCATGGGCGTCTTCACCGTCATGTCGCTGCTGTGCGCGGTCGCCCCCGACCTGCCGGTGCTGCTGGGCGCCCGCGCACTCCAGGGCCTCGGCGCGGCGGCCATGATCCCGGCCTCGCTCGCGGTCGTCCTGGTCGACACCCCGCCCGCCCGCCGGGCCGGCGCCATCGGGATCTGGGCCGCCGCCGCGTCGGCGGCCGCGGCCGCCGGGCCCAGCCTCGGCGGGATCCTGATCGACAGCGTCGGGTGGCGGTCGGTCTTCTTCATCAACGTGCCGATCGGCATCGCGCTGCTGGTGGGCATCCGGGTGGTGCCGAAGTCGAGGTCCACCGGCCGGATCCCCGACGCGCTCGGCACCCTGCTGCTGGCCACCGGCGTGTTCCTGCTCGTCCTCGGCGTCACGGAGGGCCCGACCTGGCACTGGGGAGACCTCCGGGTGCTCGGCAGCCTGCTGGCCGGGGCCGTCCTGCTGGGCCTCGCCCTGCTCCGCTCCCGCCGCCACCCGGCCCCCGCCGTGGAGACCGGGCTCTGGAAGAACCGGACCTTCGCGCTGGCCAACCTCGTCTCGCTCTTCTTCGGCGCCGCGCTGTACGCCTGGATGCTGATCGGCGCGCTCTTCCTGGTCGACGTCTGGCACTACTCGCGGATCGCGGCGGGCCTGTCGATGAGCCCGGGCGCGATCCTCTCGGCGATCGTGGCCGGTGTCGTCGGCCGGACGCTGAGCCGGCGCAACCCGCGGATCGTGGTGTCCCTGGGCGCCCTCGCGGTGGTGGCCGCCGCCCTCTGGCTGGCCCTGGCCCTCTCCCCGCACCCCCAGCTGTGGACCATGTGGCTCCCGGTCGGCCTGCTCGCCGGCCTCGGCATGGGCGCCGTCAGCACCGGCGTCTCCAGCGCCGCGGCCCTCTCCGTCGAACCCGCCCGGTTCGCCGGCGCCACCGGACTCAACATGGCGGTCCGTCAGATCGGCGGCGCCCTCGGCATCGCCGCCCTGGCCGCCATCCTCGCCCCCGCGACCCCCGGCGCCGCCGCCCCCTACGCCCACGTCGTCCTGTTCTGCTGCGCCATGATGGCGATCACCGCCCTGATCGGCCTCGGTCTCTCCCTCCACCACCACAAGCCCGCCCCGACCACCCCCGCCGAAACCCCGACCGAGCCCCAGCCCGCCCAACGCTGACCGCCCGGCCCGCCCCCGCGAACGCTGGGGCCCCGAGGCGTTCGCGGAGGCGGAACGGCGCGGTGCGCCCGTTCTCCTGTCAGTCGGCTGCGCGGCGTGCCACTGGGGCCAGTGAATGTGTACAACCGGGTAGTTCCGGCCTGGGGCGTTTCCAGTGAGTGCCGGAATCGACATGAATGGTGAGTGATTGTGTGGGGAGGTGGACGCCTGGCCGAGGACCGGCCGGCAGCCTTGCCCGAAGCCAGGCCGTATAGCTGTCCTGAGTGCGGATCAGATCGTGTTGAGGTCGATCTCGACCGCGAACGGAGCGGCGGTCCGGACCGTGCCGGTGAACATGTCGGCGTCGCGGTAGGACCGGCTCGCAGGGTCGAGGATGTAGGTGTAGATGAGGGGAACGCCGTTGGCGGCCTGCTCGATCCGCCAGTAGAAAGCGATGCCAGCCTGGGCGTACTGATCCACCTTCACGATGCGGTCGGTGGTCTCCGAGCCCGGTGACACGACCTCGACGACCAGGAGAACGTGCTCCGGGCGGGTGGGCGTGACGTCGATGGTCTCAGCCCGGTAGACCACGACGTCGGGCCGCCGGTTGGTGAGGGGCACGTCCTGCAACCGGACGTCGAAGTCCGTGTCGGCGTTCCAGTCCGGACCTGCGGCTGCATCCAGGGCGTTCGCCAGGATCCGGGCCAGGCGGTTGTGCTGCTTGGACGCACTCGGGCTCACGACGACCATGCCGTCCACAATCTCGATACCCGCGCACTGCTCCGCGGACCAGGAGTCGTACTCGTCCGCGGTGATCTGCTGGTGCATCCACTCAGGAGCGACCATCTCGGCGGTCATCGCCGCACCTCCTCGGGGGTTCGACGGGCTCGGTGCTGCTGGGCCCAGCGTACTGTTCGGTCGCTGGGTCGTGGTGCTACGTGGTGTTCTCCGGTGCCTGAGGGGCGGAGTCCGGCCCACGTCTTTGTGCACCTGAGGCGTCGTACGCGTGTGGAGAGCGGGTCCGGCGGGGCTGGTGCTACCGCTCCGCACGGCGCAGGAACTGCCAGGCCAGTACGGCCAGGGCGAGCGTCTGTACGAGAGAAGTGAGCACGAGCAGGGGCTGAACAGTGGAAGAGCACCAGAACGCGGTCGTGCAGACCATGGGCAGGACCAGGTACGTGAACAGGTCCACCATGGTCTGAAGCCGCTTGCGCATGGTGCGGCCCGCAACGTTGCGGTGGTAGACCTCCCAGCCGAACACCGTGCCGTGGGCGGAGGCGAGTTCCCCCAGGCGCGGTCCCAGTCGGTCGCGGACGTAGCAGCCGATCGCCGAGATCTTCTCGTCATTGACCAGGTAGGTCCAACCCAGGACCAGGCAGATCGCGGGGACGGAGAGCAGCAGCCGGGAAACATCTGTTCGGGGTGGCACCGCGACTCGGGCTCATCGGGCCGTTGTTTCGACGGATGTCCCGATGCCTGCCACGAGTAGGGTGGCGGCGTGAATCGTCTCGCGGGCGCGACCTCGCCGTACTTGCTGCAGCACGCTGACAACCCGGTCGACTGGTGGCCCTGGGGCCCCGAGGCGTTCGAGGAAGCGGAACGGCGCGGCGTGCCCGTTCTCCTGTCGGTCGGTTACGCAGCGTGCCACTGGTGTCATGTGATGGCCCATGAGTCGTTCGAGGACGAGGCGACGGCCGGGTTCCTGAACGAGCGGTTCGTGGCGGTGAAGGTCGACCGGGAGGAGCGGCCGGACGTCGACGCGGTGTACATGGAGGCGGTGCAGGCGGCCACGGGGCAGGGTGGGTGGCCGATGACGGTGTTCCTGACGCCGGAGAAGGAGCCGTTCTACTTCGGGACGTACTTCCCGCCCGAGCCGCGGCGCGGGATGCCGTCGTTCCGGCAGGTGCTGGAGGGCGTGGACAAGGCGTGGACGGGGCGGCGGGCCGAGGTCGGGGAGGTGGCGGCGCGGATCGGCAAGGATCTCGCGGAGCGGGCCTCGGTGTACGCGGTGGGCAGCGGCATCGGGCAGCCGCCCGGGGAGAGTGAACTGCACGGCGCGGTCGTCGAGTTGACGCGGTCGTTCGACGAGCGGCGGGGCGGGTTCGGCAGGGCGCCGAAGTTCCCGCCGTCGATGGTGCTGGAGTTCCTGCTGCGGCACCACGCCCGGACGGGTTCGGAGGCCGCGCTGGAGATGGTGCAGCGGACCTGCGAGGCGATGGCGCGCGGCGGGATCTACGACCAGCTGGGCGGCGGCTTCGCCCGGTACGCGGTGGACGGCACCTGGACGGTGCCGCACTTCGAGAAGATGCTCTACGACAACGCGCTGCTGCTGCGGGTGTACCTGCACCTGTGGCGGGCCACCGGCGATGAGCAGGCCCGCCGGGTCACGCTGGAGACCGCCGACTTCCTGCTGCGCGAACTGCGCACCGAGCAGGGCGGGTTCGCGTCCGCGCTGGACGCCGACTCGCTGGACGCGGCGACCGGGAGGACGGCCGAGGGCGCGTACTACGCGTGGACGCCCGAGCAGCTGACGGAGGTGCTGGGGGAGGCGGACGCCGCCCTCGCGGTGGAGCTGTTCGACGTCACCGGCACCTTCGAGCACGGCAGTTCGGTGCTGCAGCTCCCGCGCGACCCGGAGGAGTCGGCCAGGTACCGGGAGATCCGGGAGAAGCTGTTCGAGGCCCGGGCGAAGCGCCCCGCCCCGGCGCGGGACGACAAGGTGGTCGCGGCCTGGAACGGCCTGGCGATCGCCGCCCTGGCCGAGGCGGGCGCGCTGCTGGAGCGCCCCGACCTGGTGGAGGCCGCCGAGCGGGCCGCCGACCTGCTGATCGCCGTCCACCTGACGGCCGAGGGCCGGCTGCTGCGCACCTCGCGGGACGGCGTCGCGGGCGCGAACGCGGGCGTGCTGGAGGACTACGCGGACACCGCGGAGGGCTTCCTCGCGCTGTACGCGGTCGGCGGCGAGGCGTCCTGGCTGCAACTCGCCGGGGAGCTGCTCGACCTGGTGCTGCTGCACTTCACGGACGAGAAGTCCGGCGCGCTGTACGACACCGCCGACGACGCCGAGCAGCTGATCCGCCGCCCGCAGGACCCCACCGACAACGCCGCCCCGTCCGGGTGGACGGCCGCCGCCGGGGCGCTGCTCACGTACGCCGCGTACACCGGCTCCGCGCGTCACCGCACCGCCGCGGAGCGGGCGCTCGGCATCGTCACGACGCTCGGCGCCCGCGCGCCGCGGTTCACCGGCTGGGGACTGGCAGTCGCGGAGGCGCTGCTCGACGGGCCGCGCGAGGTCGCGGTGGTCGGCCCGGCCGGCGACGCCGGGCGGGCCGCGCTGCACCTGGCCGCGCTGCGGTCGACCGCCCCCGGCGTGGCGGTCGCGGTCGGCGAGGTCGGCGACACCGAGGTGCCGCTGCTCGCCGACCGTCCGCTGCTGGACGGGAAGCCCGCCGCGTACGTCTGCCGGCACTTCACCTGCGAGCGGCCCACCGCGGACGTCGCCGAGCTGGCGGAGCGCCTGCGCGCGCACTGACGGAGGAGCGGCGCCGTCGACCGGAAACCACTGGTCGACGGCGCCGCCGGTGGGGGAGGATGCGCCATGGGCTGGACACTCACCACGTCACTGGACGACTTCCGCACCGCAGCCGGGGAGTTCCTCGCGGCCGACCCCGCCGAGAACACCGTGCTGCTCACCATCCTCGACCGCCTCACCCGGGACGGCCTGCACGTCTACGGCGACCGGTCGCCGGTCTTCGGCTGGTGGCACGGCCCGGACGGCGCCGTCGCCGGCGCCTGCCTGCGCACCCCGCCGTACGGGCAGCGGCTCGGCCGGATGCCGGCGGTCGCCGCCGAGGAACTGGCCCGGCGGCTCGCCGCCGACGGTGAGCGCCCCGACGCGGTGGGCGGCGAGCACGGCACCGCCCTGGCCTTCGCCGCCGAGTGGCACCGGAGCACCGGCATCACCTGGCGCCTGGATCACACCGAACGACTGTTCCGGCTCGGCGAGTTGACGCCTCCGCCGGCCCCGCCCGCCGGTCGCGCCAGGCTCGCCGCGCCCGCCGACCGGGAGACCGTCGCCCAGTGGCTGGCGGACTTCTGCGTCGAGGCCGAACTCCGGGCGCCCGCCGATCCGTTCGCCGACGCCGACCAGCGGATCGCCGCCGAGACCCTGCTGCTCTGGGAGACCGACGGCCGGCGGGTGGTCGCGCTCGCCGGGGCCAGCCCCGCCGTCGCCGGGATGTCCCGGATAGGCCCCGTCTACACCCCGCCCGCCGACCGCGGCCACGGCTACGCCAGCGCGCTGACGGCCGCCGCCACCGTGCACGCGCAGTCGCGCGGCGCGGACGAGGTGCTGCTCTACACCGACCTGTCCAACCCGGTCAGCAACGCGATCTACCAGCGGCTCGGCTACCGGCCGGTCAACGACGCGGCCGAGGTCGCCTTCGAGTAGCACGCCACGAAAGGGCCCCGGGCAGAACCCCCCGGGGCCCTTTCGCATGCCCGGGCGCCGGCCTCGGCGGGGACGCAGGATGCAGGGCGCGGGCCTCGGCGAGGGCGCGGGGCTCGGGCCTCAGCGAGGGCGCAGGGTGCGGTAGCCCGGGTGGACGCCGGGGGTGAGCTGCTGCTGGGCGGCGATCCGGCCGAGCAGCGCGATCAGCTGGGCGTGCTCCTCGGGCGCGAGGGCCTGGGTGACGTCCTGTTCGTGAGCCATGGCGGTGTCGCGCAGCCGGCCCAGCAGGGCCAGGCCCCGGTCGGTGAGGTGCAGGGCGTACAGCCGGCGGTCCTCCGCGTTGCGGCGGCGCTCGATCAGGCCGCGCTGCTCCAGGCCGTCGGCGAACGGGACGAAGCGGCTGGGCGGCATGCCGAGCGCGTCGGCGAGTTCGCGCTGGCTGCGGCCGGGGTTCTGCACCAGCAGCCGGAGCAGGCCGGCCTGCGCGGGGGTGAGGTCGAGCTCGGCGATCCGCTGCGCGAACCGCTCGGCGGCGTGCGCGCCGAGCTGTGCCAGCAGGAACGCCGCACCGCCGCCCGGGCCGGGCGGCCCCTGCGGTCCGCCGCCGTGCCGATCCGGCTGGTCCGGGTGGTCCGGCTGATCCGCCTCTCGATCCATGCTCATGCCGACATCGTACCCGTTTGACAATCGTTCCACGATGTAATCATTATTCCGAGTGTATCGATGGATGCGTGTCCACGGACGTCATGGGAGGAACCATGAGCACCACCGCCCCGCCCCGCCCGGCTCCCGCCGGCCGGTCGAAGAGCCGCCCGCAGACCGGCCCGCCGCTGCTCGCCCCGACCGTCTCGGTCACCGCGCTGACGATCGCCTACACCGTGGTCAACCGCGCCACCCCGCACCCGGACGCCACCGGCGCCGAAGTGGTGCGGTACGCGCAGGAGCACGGCGGGGCGGCCCGGCTCGGGGCGCTGCTGCTGCTCGCCGCGGCGGTGCCGCTGGCGCTGTGCGCGGCGCTGCTCTACCGGCGGCTGCGGGCGCTCGGGATCACCGCGCCGGGCTCGGCGATCACGCTGGTCGGCGGCGTGGTCGCGGCGTCTGCGCTGGTGCTGAGCGCGGCCGCCGGGTGGGCGGGCGGCCGGCTGTCGGCCGACGCGCCGCCGGCGCTGGGCCGGGCGCTGGCGGACGTGTCGTTCCTGGCCGGCGGACCCGCGTTCGCGGCCGGCTTCGGCCTGCTGGCGGCGGGCGTCTCGGTGTCGGCGATGCTCGCCGACCTGCTGCCCCGCGCGGCGACCTGGGCCGGCCTGGCGGTGGCCGCCGTCGGGATGCTCGCGCTGTTCGCCCTGGTGGCGGACGGCTTCATGTACCTGCTGCCGGTGGTCCGGTTCGGCGGCCTGGTGTGGCTGCTGTTCGTGGCCGCCCTGCTGCCGAAGACCCGCCGCCGCAGCACCGAACACTGACCGAACGAAGCGCAGACACAGGGGAGTTGAGCGAGATGACCGGAACGTACGGGTCGCTGGCGGGCCGGACGGTGGTGGTCACCGGCGGTTCGCGCGGGATCGGCGCGCACACCGCGCGGGCGTTCGCCGCGCAGGGCGCGTCGGTGTGCGTGGTCGGCCGGGACGAGGCGGCGCTGGCGGCGGTGGTCGGGGAGATCGCCGGCGCGGGCGGCGAGGCGACGGCCGCCGTCGCCGACGTGACGGACGCCCGGGCGCTGGCCGGCGTGCGCCGGTCGGTGACGGAGCGGTTCGGCGCGGTGGACGTGCTGGCGGCGTTCGCCGGCGGCCAGGGCTTCCCGGTGCCGACGGCGGAGCTGTCCGAGCAGCGCTGGCGCGAGGTGCTGGACTCCGACCTGACCTCGGTGTTCCTCACCGTGCAGGCCTTCCTGCCGGGCATGCTGGAGTGCGGCTCCGGCAGCATCCTGACGATGTCCTCGGCGGCCGGCCGGCAGCCCAGCGGCGCCAACCTGGCGTACGGGGTGGCCAACGCGGGCGTGGTGATGCTGACCAGGCACCTGGCCACCGAGCTGGGGCCGCACGGCATCCGGGTCAACTGCCTGGCCCCGTCGGCGATCCTGACCGAGAAGGTGCAGGCCCGGATGCCCGCCGAGGTGCAGGCCAAGGTCGCGGCCACCCACCCGCTGGGCCGGCTCGGCACCCCGGCGGACGTGGCGGAGGCCGCGCTGTTCCTGTCCTCCGACGGCGCGGGCTGGCTGACCGGCCTGACGGTCGACGTGGCCGGCGGCCGCATCACCAACTAGCGAGCGCTCTCACTCCCAGTCCCAGCGCAGCCCGAGCAGGCAGGGCGGCAGGCCCTCGGCCACCAGGTGTGCGCAGTGGTGCCGTCGAGCGTCAACTCCTCGGTCTCCCGGGGGGATTGTCCGGGAGTGCGGACGGTGAAGCGGTCGCAGCGGACGGGCAGGGCGGCCGGGTCGAAGGTCACCTGGAGCACGTACTGCCCGGCGCCCGCGTTGAAGCCGCGCACGTACTCGCGGCTGGGCTGCGGCGACGGCGATTCGTCGAAGCCGTAGCCCAGCAGGTGGGTGTCGCCGGTGCGCAGGCGGCGGTCCAGCAGGAGTTCGGCGACCAGCAGGTGCGCGGCCGGGTCGCGGCGGATCCGGCCGGGCCGGCAGTTCTCCTCGGCCCGGACCCGGACCCGCTCGATGTCGCAGCCGGGGTCGCCCTGGTAGATCGCCAGGTAGCGGTCGATGCCGTCGCGGTGGGCGCGCAGCACGTGCTGGGAGTCGCGGCGCTGCAGCCGCCGGTCCGCGCCGACCCGGATCCGTTCGATGTGGGTGACGGTGTGCAGGCCGGTGTCGGGCGGGCCGGAGAGGACGGCGAGCAGGCCGTCCACCGCCTCGGCGGGGGTGATCAGATCCCGGTAGGGGCGGACCGGTGGCGCGGCCGGGTCGGGGGTGCTGCGGCGGGGGCCGAGCAGCCGGGTGAGCGAGTGCTCGGGCAGCTCCAGCACCTCTTCGAGCACGGCGACGGCGCGCAGCGACTCGGCCCGTTCGGGGCGGCGCCGGCCCTGCTGCCAGTAGCTGAGGCTGGTGACGCCGACCTGGACGCCGCGCTGCGCGAGGCGTTGGCGCAGTCGGTGGAGCGCCAGGCCGCGGGCGGCGATGGCGGCCCGCAGGGCGAGGTGGAACGGTCCGGTGCGCAGGGCGAGGGCCAGCTCGGGCGGTGCGGTCGGCTGCAAGGCCACCTCCTCAACTGAGCGTGAATATTCACACCTTGTGGACGGCCTGTCACCGCCCCGGTCGATATTCGCGCTGCCCAGCGAGGTCGCGTTCACACCTCGGCGGGGGCCGTTCACACCCGGACTCCGGGGCCCGGCACGGCCGTTGACCGCCCGGCGTCAACGGCCGGATGCTCATCGGCAGCGCGTCCGGACGCCGCCCCCCACACCCACTCCTCTGCCAGGAGGACACCCCCCATGTCACCCACCCCGATGCGGTTGCGTCGGACGGTCGCCGCCCTCGCCCTGGGCGTCCTCGCCCCGGTCCTGAGCACGGCCGTCACCACCCCCGCCGCGGCCGCCACCACCCCTGCCGCCGCCACCCCCGCCGCGATACCGCCCGCCGCCGTGAAGCCGCAGGCCCCGGCCCTGGCCGGCACCGCGCGGACCCTCAACCTGACCATGCAGGCCCAGCAGCAGAGCAACTGGTGCTGGGCGGCGAGCGGCAACACCATCGCCGCGTACTACGGCTACAGCTACAGCCAGAACCAGTTCTGCAACGCCGCGTTCGGCCGCTCCGCCAACTCCACCTGCCCGAACAGCCAGGCCAGCCTGGCCGAGGTGCAGAACGCGCTGTACGCGTTCGGCATCAACCCGGGCTCGTACGTCAGCGGCTACCTGCGGTACGCCACCGTGCAGGGCGAGATCGACGCCGGCCGGCCGGTGGAGACCCGGATCCAGTGGAGCTCCGGCGGCGGCCACATGAACGTGCTGTACGGCTACGACAGCGGCAACAACTGGCTGTACTGGGGCGACCCGTGGCCGTCCAACTACCGCTACAACTGGGGCGACTACAACTACTACGTGAGCAACGGGTCGTTCTCCTGGACCCACTCCCTGTACCGGATCGGCGCGTGAGGAGCCCCGTCATGAGCAGCCACCGCGTCCGACTCGCCCGCGTCGCAGCCGCCCTCGCCGCGGCCACCGCCCTCGGCCTCGCCGCCGCCCCGCAGGCGCAGGCCACCGACCAGCCGGCCGGAGCAGGCGACCTCGCCGCTGCCCGGGCCACCGCCCAGAACCCTGCCGTGCTCGACCAGTTGGGGCACTTCTTCGCCCGCAGGGGAGTGCCGCCGACCCAGCCGCTCGCGATCGGCCCGAGCGACGAGGCGCAGGCGGCGAAGGCGGCCGCACCCCGGCTCAGCGGCGACACGGTGCCGGTCCGCACCCTCGACGCCGGGTTCGTGGCCGGCCGGCCCGGCGCGCCGGTCGCCACCGTCGAGTTCACCGCCACCAAGGCCGTCGCCGCCGACGGACAGAGCGCCTCGGTCTGGACGGCACAGCAGAACGGCAGTTGGCGGGTGGTCAACATCGCCTCCGGCAGCGACGAGACCGACTACGCGGCCCGGGCCGCCGCCGACGGCGGCACCGCCTTCCGCGAACCGCAGCTCGGCGCCTGGTACGAGCTCAAGGACGGCCGGGTCCTGCCGCTCGACGACACCGCCCGCCGCTCGGTCGGCGCGCACGGCGTCACCGTCGCCGCCTACCAGCAGCTGGTCCACCAGCGGTACGGCGACAAGCTGCCCGGCTCCGGGTACGACACCGCCGGCAAGGCGGGCGGCTTCCAGGCCGACCCGGCCGAATCCCGCAGCGCCGCGCCGCTGTTCACCGCGGGCGCCGCGCTGGGCGCAACTGCCGTGGCAGGCGCGGTGATCGGGGTGCGCAGCCGGCGCCGGAAGGCCTGAGCCGGACAGGGCCTAAGCCCCGGCGAACGTCCTCCGGTAGGCGAGCGGCGAGACGCCGATCGCCGAGTGCAGGTGCTGGCGCAGCGACACCGCGTTGGCGAAGCCGACCCGGCCGGCGATCTGGTCGACCGTCAGGTCGGTGGCTTCGAGCAGGTGACGGGCCAGGGCGACGCGCTGCTGGGTGAGCCAGCGGCCGGGGCTCTGGCCCGTCTCGTCGTGGAAGCGGCGGGCGAAGGTGCGGCTGCTCATCGCGGCGTGCCCGGCGAGTTCGGCGAGGGTCAGCGGCCGGTGCAGCCGGGCCAGCGCCCACTCGCGGGTGGCGGCGGTGCCGGTCGCGCCGGCCGCGGGGACGGGCTGCTCGATGTACTGGGCCTGGCCGCCGTCGCGCCACGGCGGGACGACGGCCAGTCGGGCGGCGTGGTTGGCGACGGCCGCGCCGTGGTCGTTCCGGAGCACGTGCAGGCACAGGTCGACGCCGGAGGCGGCGCCGGCCGAGGTGAGGATGTCGCCGTCGTCGACGAACAGCACGTCCGGGTCGAGCCGCACCTTGGGGAAGAGCTCGCGGAACCGGTCGGCGAGCGCCCAGTGGGTGGTGGCGGGCCGGTCGTCCAGCAGACCGGCGGCGGCCAGGACGAACGCGCCGGTGCAGATCGAGATCAGCCGGGTGCCGGGCCGGATCATCGCCAGCGCCTCGGCCACGGCCGGGTCGGGCGCGCCGGTGGCGAGCGCCAGGTCGAAGGGCGGGATGACCACGCTGTCGGCCATGCGGAGCAGCTCCGGGCCGTGCGCGACGGCGACGGTGAAGTCCGCGTCGGAGCGCACCGGCTGGCCGTCGACGGTGCAGGTGGCCAGCTCGTAGCGGTCCCCGGCGGCGGCGAACACCCGCCTGGGGATGCCGAGTTCGAACGGGTACACGCCCTCCAGGGCGAGTACCGCGATCCGGTGCGGCGGCGTCTTCGCGGGGTTCGGCACCTCGGCCCTCCTGGCAGGATCCCATCGGATGGTGACCATCATGCCACTCCCGCGGGCGTCCCGGGCGGGCCAGGCTGGAGGCATGACGACGAACACGATGCGAGCGATCAGCCAGGACGTCCTGGGCGGCCCCGAAGTCCTGCAGGTGGTGGAACTCCCGCGCCCCGCGCCCGGCACGAGCGAGATCCTGGTGAAGGTCCGGGCGGCCGGCCTGAACCCGACGGACTGGAAGCACCGGGCGAGCGGACTGTTCCTCGGCGAGCCCCCGTTCGTGCTCGGCTGGGACGTGGCCGGCACGGTGGAGGCGGTCGGCTTCGGCGTCACCCTGTTCGAGCCCGGCGACGAGGTCTTCGGCATGCTGCCCTACCCGCACGGCGTCGGCTCCCACGCCGACTA
>NZ_BMRI01000030.1:0-11230 GCF_014648555.1 Kitasatospora griseola | reverse complement strand
CGTGACCGGCCCCGCCCGGGCGTTCGTGCGCCGGCCCGCCGGCGTCGATGTCGTCCAGGCCGGCGCGCTGCCGCTGGCCGCACTGACGGCCTGGCAGGCACTGGTCGACACCGCGCAGGTGAAGGCCGGCGACCGGGTGCTGGTGCACGCCGCGGCCGGCGGCGTCGGACACCTCGCCGTGCAGATCGCCAAGGCCCGCGGCGCGTACGTGATCGGCACCGCCGGCGCGGGCAAGCACGACTTCCTGCGCGGCATCGGCGTGGACGAGCCGGTCGACTACCGGAGCACGGACTTCGCCGAGGCGGTCCGCGACGTCGACGTGGTGCTGGACACCGTCGGCGGGGAGTACCAGCTGCGGTCGCTTCGCACCCTGCGCCCGGGCGGCCTGCTGGTGTCGATCCTGCCCGTCCCCTTCGAGGGGCTGGCCGAGGAGGCCGACCGGCTCGGCGTGCGCACCGCGATGATGCTGGTGGAGGCCGACCACGCCGGGATGGCCGCCGTCGCCGACCTGGCCGAACGCGGCCTGCTGCGCGCCGAGATCGCCGGGACCTTCCCGCTGGAGCACGCCGCGAAGGCGCACGCCCTCGGCGACACCGGCCGCACCACCGGCAAGCTGGTGCTGGTGAACTGACCGGGCGTCAGTTCCGGTCGAGCTCCTGCAGGTGCCGCAGGGCCCGGTCGAGCAGGTCGGCGAGGTCGTCCCGGCCGCCGCGGTCGGCCCAGTACAGCGAGGTCTCGGTGAGTGTCGCGGAGACCACGGCGGCGGTGATCCGCAGTTCGAGGGTGGGGGCGTCCAGTCCGGCCCGTTCGGTGAGCAGGTCGAGCAGCATCCCGGTCGGCTGGTTGGTGCCGTCGAGCATCCGGGCCCGCAGCGCCGGCACCGAGGCGGTCAGCCGCATCCGCTCGTACAGCTCCGTCCGCTCCTGCTCGGCGATCCGGCGGACCAGCTCGACCAGCACCTCCCGGGCGGAGGTGAGGAACGGCTCGTCCGCCGGCCGGGCTCGGATCGCGGCGGCCATCAGCGGGTCGTACTCGTCGGTGAGGACCAGGTCCTCCTTGGTCGGGAAGTACCGGAAGAAGGTCGCCGGGGAGACCTCCGCCGCCGCCGCGATCTGGTCGACGGTGGTGGCCTCCCAGCCCTGCTCGGCGAACAGCCGGAAGGCCTCCCGGCGCAGGGCCTGACGGGTCTTCAGCTTCTTGCGCTCGCGCAGCGACATCGGGGCTTCGACCAGCTCCTCCAGCGAACCGGGGGAGGCGTCGGACGGGCGGGGCCGGGCGCTGCGCGGGGTGCTCATGCCGACGATTCTCCGGGATCGCCGACCGTCGCGGCCAGCGGCCGCGCCCCGGGAGCGGCGGGAGCGGCGGGAGCGGCGGGAGCGGCGGGCTCCGGAGCGGCCGGCGCGGCCGGGTCGCCGCCGCTCGGCATCCGGGCCGCGACCAGCACGGCGGACAGCGCGGCGAGGATCCCCGCGACCAGCGTCACCAGGCCCATGCCGTGCACGTACGCGCCGTGGGCGGACGCGGCGAGCGCCGGGTCGCCCAGCCGTTCGGCGACCGCGTCGGCGGCGATCACCGAGCCGCGGGCCAGGCGCGCGGCGTCCGCCGGGAGCGCGGAGACGTCCAGCGCGGAGCGGTAGCCGGCTGCCAGCAGGCTGCCGAACACGGCGACGCCGACCGCGCCGCCGACCTGGCGGAGCGTCTGCACCAGCCCGGCGCCGACCCCGGCCTTGGCGGGCGGCAGCAGGAGCAGCGCGGAGGCCGTCGCGGTGATCAGCACCAGGCCGAGCCCGGCGCCGAACAGCGACAGCCACAGCGCCGTCCACCCGTAGCCGTCGCCGACCGCGGTGCGGCTGCCGAGCAGCAGCGCGAGGGCGGTCAGCGCCAGGCCGGTGGAGACCACCCCGCGCGGGGCGAACCGGCGCACCAGGCGTTCGGCGAGCCGGGCGGCGACCAGCAGGCCGCCCATCATCGGCATCAGCCGCAGTCCGCTGCCGAGCGCGTCGGTGCCCAGCACGCTCTGGAAGTAGGCGGGCAGCACGAAGAATCCGCCGAACAGGACGACCGAGACCAGGGTGACGGCGATCGCGCACCAGCGGAACACCGGCTCGGCGAGCAGTCGCAGGTCGAGCATCGGGTGGTCCGCCCGGCGGCTGCGCAGCACCAGCGCGGTCAGCGCGACCACCGAGCCGAGCAGCGCGCCGAGCACCAGGGCGTCGCCCCAGCCGCGTTCGGCGCCCTCGATGATGCCCCAGGTCAGCGCGGACAGCCCGGCCGCGGCGAGGGCGGCGGCGGGCAGGTCGAGCCGGGGCGCGGCCGGGTCGGCGGACTCGGGGAGCAGCAGCAGGCAGGCCAGCACGCCGAGCACCACCAGCGGCACGTTGATCAGGAAGATCGAGCCCCACCAGTAGCCGCGCAGCAGCAGCCCGCCGACGATCGGCCCGAGCGGCACGCCGAGCGCGGTCATGGTGGTCAGCAGCGCGGTGGCGCGGCGCTGTTCGGCGGGCGGGAAGACCGCGGGGATCACCGCCATCGACATCGGCATCACGAACGCGGCGGCCAGGCCCATCGCCGCGCGGGCGGCGATCAGCGACCCGGGGCCGGAGGCGAGCGCGCCGAGCAGGGAGGCCGCGCCGAACAGGCCGAGCCCGACGACCAGGGTGCGGCGGCGGCCGAAGCGGTCGCCGAGCAGGCCGGCCGGCAGCAGGGCGGCGGCGAACACCACGGTGTAGGCGTCGACGATCCACTGCTGCTGCCCGGTGCCGACGTCCAGCTGCCGGGCCAGGTCGGGCAGGGCGACGTTCAGCACGGTGGTGTCGAAGCCGATGACGAGCACGGCGAGCGCGACCGCGACAAGTGCGATCCAGCGCCGCGGGTGTGGAGCAGACATGACGGAACCCCCATCCGATGGTTACTCTCAAGTGAGAGTAACTCTCAAAAGATGGCGAGTGTCAACCGAAGCCCGCGCTGCGGGATCCCCTCTTCTGGAATTGATGCGCTGTTGATCCCCTGTTCGCCCGCGCTGAGTGCCGAACGTGTCACTGTAGGTGGGGAGTTCTCTGACGATCTGTCAGATAACCTGTCGGCCGGTGGGAGGTTTGCCAATGGAGTACGGAGCGACCGGGTTCTGGAGCGGCGTGGTCGGTGTGCTGGCCGCGCTGGCCGTCATAGCCGGGTACTTGATCGGCGGAGCCCGCGTGGTCTGGCTGGTCTCCGCGGTCGAAGTGCTGGCCGTGATGGCCTGGGTCGCGTACCGCTTCCGCGGCCGGGCGCACCAGCGCGCGGCAGGCGAAGGGCCCGACGCGGCGCACTGCGAGCGCTGCCGTCGGGCCCGGGAGCGGCTGGAGGCGAGGGCCGCACAGCCGGCGCGGTACTGAGGGGAGGGGCGCTGCCGTCGGGCAGCGTCGCCGAGCAGGAACGTTGCGGCGGCGGATCAGCCGGCGGCGGTGTACGCCACCAGCGAGACCCCTACGTACTGCACGATGAACGCGCCGAGGGTGAAGGCGTGGAACACCTCGTGGAAGCCGAACCAGCGCGGTGACGGGTTCGGGCGCTTGAGGCCGTAGATCACTCCGCCGATGGTGTAGAGCGCGCCGCCGACGACGATCAGCGTCAGGACGGCCGCGCCGCCCTTGTGCAGGAAGTCCGGCAGGAAGAACACCGCCGCCCAGCCGAGGGCCACGTAGCACGGGGTGTACAGCCAGCGCGGAGCGCCGACCCAGAACACCCGGAACGCTATTCCGGCCAGCGCGCCGCCCCACACCAGCCACAGCAGCACCTGCTGTCGCGCGCCCTCCAGCAGCAGCATGGTGAACGGGGTGTAGGTGCCGGCGATGATCAGGAAGATGTTGGCGTGGTCCAGTCGGCGCAGCACCGCCTCGCCGCGCGGCCCCCAGGTGAAGCGGTGGTACACCGCGCTCACCCCGAACAGCATCCAGGCGCTCACCGAGTAGACGACGCAGGCGACCCGCGCCGCCGTCGAGTCGGCCAGGCAGATCAACACGATTCCGGCGGCCAGTGAGGCCGGGAACATGCCGGCATGCAGCCAGCCGCGCCACTTGGGCTTGACGAGTTCGAGGGCTTCCGCGGTCATGGGCAGCATCTTACGGAACCGTAGGTTACCGGCGCGTAGGAAAGTGGTGATCCTCACTTTTAGACGTTCTGGAGTGTTAGGGGGGTGTGATCAAGGGCTCTCGGAGGCTCGCGGGGGACGGTTTCGGCCATCCCAATCAGACACTTCGTAGTAAAGATCTCGTCAATGGCGCCATTTCGACGAATGGAGGGCCGGTTGGCGGGTCTACCGTGTAAGGACCCTCAACCCCCGCGACACCGTCTCCTGGCCGAGATGGTGTGAAACGGAGCGATCGTGTCGTCTCAGATCTCTGCGCTCACCGAGTCCGCGCCCACCCGCCACCAGCGCCTGGTGGAGTGGGTCAACGAGATTGCCGAGCTCACCCAGCCCGACCGCGTGGTGTGGTGCGACGGCTCCGAGGAGGAGTACCACCGCCTCGCCGAGCAGCTCGTCGCCCAGGGCACCTTCACCAAGCTCGACGAGACCAAGCGGCCGAACTCCTACTACGCGGCCTCCGACCCGTCCGACGTCGCCCGCGTCGAGGACCGGACCTTCATCTGCTCGGAGAAGGAGGAGGACGCCGGCCCGACCAACCACTGGAAGGCCCCCGCCGAGATGCGGGAGATCTTCTCGGGTGAGAAGGGCCTGTTCCGGGGCGCGATGAAGGGCCGCACCATGTACGTGGTGCCGTTCTCCATGGGCCCGGTCGGCTCCCCGCTGGCCGCGTACGGCGTCGAGATCACCGACTCCGCCTACGTCGCCGTCTCGATGCGCGTGATGACCCGCATGGGCCAGGCCGTGCTCGACCAGCTCGGCGAGGACGGCGAGTTCGTCAAGGCCGTGCACACCGTCGGCGCCCCGCTCGCCGAGGGCGAGGCGGACGTCGCCTGGCCGTGCAACACCACCAAGTACATCTCGCACTTCCCGGAGACCCGCGAGATCTGGTCCTTCGGCTCCGGCTACGGCGGCAACGCCCTGCTCGGCAAGAAGTGCTACGCGCTGCGCATCGCCTCCACCATGGCCCGCGACGAGGGCTGGCTGGCCGAGCACATGCTGATCCTCAAGCTCACCCCGCCGTCCGGCGAAGCGAAGTACGTCGCCGCCGCGTTCCCGTCCGCCTGCGGCAAGACCAACCTCGCCATGCTCCAGCCGACCGTCCCCGGCTGGAAGGTCGAGACCATCGGCGACGACATCGCCTGGATGCGCTTCGGCGCCGACGGCCGCCTCTACGCCATCAACCCCGAGGCCGGCTTCTTCGGCGTCGCCCCCGGCACCGGCGAGGACACCAACGCCAACGCCATCAAGACCCTCTGGGGCAACACGGTCTTCACCAACGTCGCCCTCACCGACGACGGCGACGTGTGGTGGGAGGGCCTCACCGAGGACGCCCCCGCGCACCTCACCGACTGGCGCGGCAACGACTGGACCCCCGAGTCCGGCACCCCCGCCGCCCACCCGAACGCGCGCTTCGCCGTCCCCGCCTCGCAGTGCCCGACCATCGCCGACGAGTGGGAGGACCCGGCCGGCGTCCCGATCTCCGCGATCCTCTTCGGCGGCCGCCGCGCCACCGCCGTCCCGCTGGTCACCGAGTCCTTCGACTGGCAGCACGGCGTCTTCCTCGGCGCGAACATCGCCTCCGAGAAGACGGCCGCCGCCGAGGGCACCGTCGGCGAGCTGCGCCGCGACCCGTTCGCCATGCTGCCGTTCTGCGGCTACAACATGGGCGACTACTTCGCGCACTGGCTGAAGATCGGCGCCGAGGCCGACGCCTCGAAGCTCCCGAAGATCTACTACGTCAACTGGTTCCGCAAGAACGCCGGCGGCAAGTTCGTGTGGCCCGGCTACGGCGAGAACAGCCGCGTCCTGAAGTGGATCGTCGAGCGCCTCGAAGGCACCGCGGAGGGCGTCGAGACGCCGATCGGCGTGCTGCCGACGGTCGAGGGCTTCGACCTCGACGGGCTGGAGATCCCGGCCGCCGACCAGGAGCTGCTGTTCTCGGTCGACAACGAGATCTGGAAGCAGGAGGCCGCGCTGGTCCCGGCCCACCTGGAGATGTTCGGCGAGCACACGCCGAAGGAGCTGTGGGACGAGTACCGGGCCCTGGTCGAGCGCCTCGGCTGATGCGGTAGCACCGAACGGCAGGATCCGGTCGAAGACGGCAGTCCCGTCCTCGGCCGGATCCTGTTGTGCGTTCTACGGCTGGACGTAGCCCGAGAGGAAGTCGCCGATGCGGGTGACCGCGTCCGTGATGTCCTCCGGGTGGGGGAGGGTGACCAGGCGGAAGTGGTCGGGGTCGGGCCAGTTGAAGCCGGTGCCCTGGACGATCAGGATCCGCTCGGCGCGCAGCAGGTCGAGGACCATCTGCGCGTCGTCCTTGATCTTGTAGACCTGCGGGTCGAGTCGCGGGAACGCGTACAGTGCGCCCTTCGGTTTCACGCAGGAGACTCCGGGGATCTCGTTGAGCAGCTTGTACGCGGCGTCGCGCGAGGCCCGCAGCCGTCCGCCGGGCAGGACGAGGTCCCGGATGGACTGGCGTCCGCCGAGTGCCGCGGCGACCGCGTGCTGGGCGGGCATGTTGGCGCACAGGCGCATCGAGGCGAGCACGTTGAGGCCCTCGATGTAGGAGCGGGCGCGCTGGCGGTCGCCGGAGAGCACCATCCAGCCGCTGCGGAAGCCGGCCACCCGGTAGGACTTGGACATGCCGTTGAAGGTGACGCAGAACAGGTCCGGCGCGAGGGTGGCGAGCGGGACGTGCTCCACGCCGTCGTAGAGGATTTTGTCGTAGATCTCGTCCGCGTAGATCACCAGCCGGTGCTGCCGGGCGAGTTCGACGATCCCTTCCAGCAGTTCGCGCGTATAGACGGCGCCGGTGGGGTTGTTGGGGTTGATCACCACGATCGCCCGGGTGCGGTCGGTGATCTTCGCGGCGATGTCGGCCAGGTCGGGGTACCACTCGGCCTGTTCGTCGCAGCGGTAGTGGACGGCGGTGCCGCCGGCCAGCGAGACCGAGGCCGTCCACAGGGGGTAGTCGGGGGCGGGGACGAGGACCTCGTCGCCGTCGTCGAGGAGGGCGGTCATGGCGAGCTGGATCAGCTCGGAGACGCCGTTGCCCAGGTAGACGTCCTCGACCGACAGGCCGTGCAGGCCGCGGTCCTCGTAGTGCATGACGACGGCGCGGCGGGCCGACAGCAGGCCCTTGGAGTCGCCGTAGCCGTGCGCGGAGGACAGGTTGCGGAGGATGTCCTGGAGGATCTCGGGCGGGGCTTCGAAGCCGAACGCGGCCGGGTTGCCCGTGTTGAGCTTGAGGATGCGGTGACCCTGTTCCTCGAGTCGCATCGCCTCGTCGAGCACCGGGCCGCGAATGTCGTAGCAGACGTTGGCGAGCTTGCTGGACTGGATGACCTGCATGCCCGATTACTTTACGGGCGGCCCGGGCCGGGTTCCGCGTGGTGTTCGCCACCTGGACACGGACGGGCGAACGGTGGTGCGGCGGTAGGGTCGCGGCGGGCCGTCAGGGGAGGCGTCGGATGCTGGCAACGCTGGGAGCGGTGCTCGGGCTGCTGGTCGGGGTGCTGCTGCGGTCGGCGGTGGTGCGGTACGCGGTGCCCGGCGGCGAGCCGTGGCGGGCCTGCGCGGTGACGCCGCTCGGTCGCTGCGTGCGCTGCGGGGAGCGGCCCGGGCCGCCGCCGCTGACGGTGGAGGTGACGGCCGCGGTCGTCGGCGCACTGCTGGCCGCGCACGCCCCGGGACGGTGGCTGCCGCTGTTGGTCTGGATGGCGCTGTTCGGCGTGGCGCTGGGGTTCGTGGACGCCGCGGTGAAGCGCCTGCCGGACGCGCTGACCCTGCCGCTGCTGGTCGGGACGGCGCTGCTGGTCCCGGTCGCCGACCACCGCCCGGAGGTGTGGCTGCGCTGCGCCCTGGCGGCGGGCGCGCTCGGCGGCCTGTTCCTGCTGCTGGCGCTGTTCGCGCCGATGGGCCTGGGCGACGTCAAGCTCGCCCCGTCGCTCGGCGCGGTGCTCGGCCTGGGCGGCTGGCGGACGTTCTACGCCGGGCTGCTCTACATGTGGTTGATCGCCGCGGTGTGGGCGGTCGCCCTGCTGGTGCTGCGCCGGGCCGGCCGCCGCACCGAACTGGCCTTCGGCCCGGCGATGCTGCTGGGCACCCTGGCGGCGGTCCTGGTCACGTCCTGACGCCGCGTCCCGCCCCGGAAAAAGGGGCGGGGCCCGTCCTACCCCCAGCGGTACGACGGGCCCCTGTGTGTGCACCTGCCCCACCCTCAAGGAGCGGCGCACCGGCGGAAGGTCACTGCATGTTGTGGACGAAGGCGCCGACGTTGTTGGAGAAGTCGTTGCCGTTGTTGGCGTCCCAGTTGGTGGACCAGGTCATCGCGCCGCGGATGGTCGGCCACTTGGCCGGCGGGACGAAGCTGCCGCAGTGGTTGCCGGTGGCCAGGCAGTCCAGCGCGTTGTTCACCACGGTGGAGTTGACGTAGCCGCCGCCGGCCGCCTTGGTGGAGGCGGGGACGCCGATGCCGACCTGGTCGGGCCGCAGGCCGCCCTGGATGTGGGTGCAGACCTGCGCGGTGATGAAGTCGACGGTGCCCTGGGTGTAGACCTTGCCGTCGCAGCCGTTCATGCCACCGGAGTTGTAGAACTGGGTGTTGACGACGGTGAGGATGTCCTTGGTGGCCAGCGCCAGCTGGAAGTAGGCGCCCGCGGTGGAGTACATCCCGATGGTCTCGGGCGCCATGGTCAGCACGAAGCCGGAGCCGACCTTGGCCTGCAGGGTGTGCAGCGCCTGCGCCATGTAGGTGGAGTTGACGCCGTTCTCCAGGTCGACGTCGATGCCGTCGAAGCCGTACTGCTGGATCAGCTTGTACGCCGAGTCGGAGAAGGCGGTCGCGGCGGCCGAACTGCCCACCGAGATCGCGCCGTTCTGGCCGCCGATGGAGAGCACGACCTTCTTGCCGGCCGCGTGCTTGGCGGCGATGTCGGCCTTGAAGTCGGCGTCGGTGTAGCCGCCGAGCTTGGTGGCGAGCGCCGGGTCCAGGGTGAAGGAGATCCCGCCCTGGGTGGTGGTCGCGTCGGCGAAGGAGACCGCGATGATGTCGTACGCGTTCTGCACGTCGCGCAGCTTCTGCACGGTCGAGCCGTTGTCGAAGTTCTGCCAGTAGCCGGTCAGCAGGTGCTTGGGCAGGCCGGTGTTGGGCGCCGGGGTGGTCGCCGAGCCGGACGGGCTGGGCGAGTTGGACGCCGACGGGGAGGCGCTCTGCGACGGCGAGGCCGAGGCGGACGGCGAGGCGCTCTGCGAGGGGGACGCGGAGGCGGACGCCGACGGCTTCGGCGAGACCGAGGTGGCGGACGGCGACGGGGTGGCGGTGCCGCCCGGGCCGATCAGCTGGATGTCGTCCGCGTAGTAGGCAGGCTGGCCGTACCAGCCGTGGACGTACAGGGTGACGCTGGTGGTGCTGGCGCCGGTGGTGAAGCTGGTGTTCAGCTGGTTCCAGCTGCTCTGCGCCGACCAGGTGGACGGGTCGGTGCCGCCGGTGCCGCGGGCGCCCAGGTAGACGTACGAGCCCTGCACCCAACCGTTCAGCGAGTACGCGGTGTTGGGGAGCACCGAGACGGTCTGGGTGCACTCGGCGGTGTCGCCGGCGCCGGGGGTGGCGGCCAGCGCGCCCGCGCCGGAGTGCACGGGGGTGGAGACCGTGGCGGCGTTGCCGGTGCAGGTCCAGCCCGACAGGCCGGAGTCGAAGCCGCCGTTGCTCACCAGGTTGCCGACCGCGGCGTTCGCGCCGCCGGCCGACAGGGCCAGTCCGGTGCCGGCCAGGGCCAGCGCGGTCGCGGTGGCGAGCACCGCCGGGAACTTGTTGCGGCGCCGGTGGGACGGCTGCTGCAGGGTACGGGCCATGACAGGCTCCAGTGCAGGAGATGGGGGAGGGGTGTGGGGGAGAGCAGACGTGGCGGGGGAAGGGAGAGCCGCCGCGGTGGGGGTCGCGGCGGCTCCGCTGTGGGGGTGGGTCCGCTGTGGTGCTGACCACACGCTGGACTAGACCAATGGCAAGCGTCAAGACCCGGAATCCGGTTTAGGGACCGTTTAAGGATTCGGAGACCGTTCCGTATCCCGCCCCGGGCGCGCACTGTGACAAGACCGGTACCTGCGGTTTTACGTCCGGTAATGCCTGGCGGAGTAGGCTGCCGCAGGGATTTCGCACCCGGAGCAATCAGCACGGAGGGGCCGTTCACGATGGGTCTGCGCGATGTGGTGGAGCGCACGCCGGTGCTGCGCACCCTGCTGGACAAGGCCTACCGGCTGTACGGCCGCCGGGTCGAGGTGCACCTGGCCAACACCCCCCGCCACATCGGCGTGATCCTGGACGGCAACCGCCGCTGGGCCAAGGCCACCGGCGGCACCACCGCCTACGGCCACCAGCGCGGCGCCGACAAGATCAGCGAGTTCCTGGGCTGGTGCGCGGAGACCGACGTCCGCGTCGTCACCCTGTGGATGCTCTCCACCGACAACCTGGCCCGCCCCGCCGAGGAGCTCGTCCCGCTGCTCGGCATCATCGAGGACGCCGTCCAGGGCCTGGTCGACGCCGGCCGCTGGAAGGTCCACCCGGTCGGCGCGCTCGACCTGCTGCCCGCCCCCACCGCCGAGGTGCTCAAGCGCGCCGAGCAGCAGACCGCGCACATCAACGGCCTGACCGTCAACGTCGCCATCGGCTACGGCGGCCGGCAGGAGATCGCCGACGCCGTCCGCTCGCTGCTCCAGGAGCACGCCGGCCGCGGCACCTCGATCGAGGAACTGGCCGAAATCCTCGACGTCGAGCACATCGCCGAGCACCTCTACACCAAGGGCCAGCCCGACCCCGACCTGGTGATCCGCACCTCCGGCGAGCAGCGGCTGTCCGGCTTCCTGCTCTGGCAGTCCGCGCACAGCGAGTTCTACTTCTGCGAGGCCTACTGGCCGGCCTTCCGCAAGGTCGACTTCCTGCGGGCGCTGCGCGACTACCAGTTGCGCAACCGGCGGATGGGCCGCTGACGGTCGGTCAGCCATCTGCTGGTCGTACCCGCCCGCCGATCGGGGCTGCGACCACCGGCTGCGCCGCCGGGGGTGAGGCCGGTGGGCGGTCAGTCTCCCCTACCCGTCCCCCAGTCGGGG
>NZ_BMRI01000029.1:60228-96500 GCF_014648555.1 Kitasatospora griseola | reverse complement strand
TCTTCGAACTCGTCGACTACGGCGTCGTCGGCGACCTGTTCACCGTCCTCCCCCAGCTCACCACCGAGGTCAAGGCCCGCAAGGGCTGACCTGTCGAGGCTGAACTGCGGCGCGGCCCCCGGGAGTTGTCCCGGGGGCCGCGCCGTTTTTCGGGTCCGGCCAAGGTCAGCGGCCGGCGAGGGAGCGCACGAAGCGGTTGGCGTCGACGGTGCCGAGGCCGGACGCCAGGTCGTAGCCCTTGACGGCCTTGTAGCCGGTCACCGCGTCCCAGGAGTTGTCGCCCTCGGCGACGTCGGTGATGCCGCTCCACTGCGGGGGCAGCTGCGCCATCGCGTACATCCGCGGGTTGAGCTGGCCGAGGCGGTGCCCGGCGAGCTGGTCGGCGAGCGCCACGATGCCCGAGAAGATCGGGGTGGCCTCGCTGGTGCCGCCGGTCAGGTGCCAGCCGACCCGGGTCGGGTCGTAGGACTCGTACGTCCAGGCGGCGCCGTCCACGGCCGCGCTCATCGAGATGTCCGGGGTGCCGCGGTGGTTGCCGGTCACGTTCGCCACGCCCGCCTGGTACCAGGGGCGCTCGAAGACGCCGGAGACGCCGCCGCCGGCCGCGCCGTAGTCGTCGTGCCAGACCTTGTCCGGGGCGGTGCGCTTCCCGCTGTTGTCCAGGGTCAGCTCGGTGCCGCCGACCGAGGTGACCAGCGGGTCCGCGGACGGCCAGGAGTTCACCCGGTACGGGTACAGGTCGGTGCCGTTCTCCATCGCGTCGGTGGCGCCGTTGTCGCCGGAGGCGGCGAGCACCGTGACGTCCTTGGCGGCGGCGAACCTGAAGGCGTACCGCAGGCTCTCGATCGACTTGAAGTCGCCCTTGTCGAAGCCCGGGAAGGTGTTCTCGGTGGCGCCGAAGCTCTGCGAGATCACGTCCACGTCGCGGTGCTGCATGAGCGCCTTCTCGGCGTCCATCATCTCCGGCAGGCCGGTGACGCCCTCGGTCTCCGCGACGCCGGTCTCCACCAGCACGATGTGCGCGTCGGGGGCGACGGCGTGCGCGTACTCGACGTCCAGGGTGGTCTCACCGGCCCAGCCGGTGTGGTCCGGGTTGGTCGGGTCGAACACCGGGACGTCGCCCCACTTGACCACCTCGACCTGGGTGTCCGGGATGCCCCACTGCTTGTCGAACACCTCCAGGTCGTGCTGGATGGTCGGCGAGCCGAACGAGTCCACGATCACGATGGTGCGGCCCTTGCCCGTGACGCCCTGCTGGTACAGCGGGTTCAGGTTGTAGGCCTGGCGGTACTGCAGCGGCGAGTAGCAGTGGATGCCGATCTGCGACACGCAGTCCGAGGTCGATATCGGCGCGACCCGGCCGACCGCGTCGATGTGCCCGGCCGAGGCGGGACGCAGGTGGAAGGCGGCCGGCAGGTGCAGGTCGGCCGCCGTCCGGGCGGTCGCGGTGGCGCCGGTCAGGGCGGTGGCCCCGACGGCGAGCAGCGCGGCGGCCCGCAGCGCGGTGGAGCGACGGGGACCCGCGGTGGCGGGGTGCATGCTCAAAGGGGACTCCTGGAGGAGACGGTTCCCGGCACGACCGGCCGGGGCGATCCCTATCCCACCGGTGCCGGCGAGGTCCGGCCATAGTCCGAGACGGGCGGTGGGGATGGTTCCGGTCGGCCACCGGATTCGGTAAAGGAATTGGAGCGATTCCGTAACGCCCCAGCTCAGCACGGACGGTGACGATCCGCCCGGCGGACGGGTCGCTGGTGTACTCCGGTCGCCCCGGCTCGTAGAGTCGGGCGGCATGGGACTGCTGACGGCACTGGACGGCGTGTACGGGGACCGCGCGGACGCGGTGGTGGTGAACAGCCTTGCGCTGTCCTGGGAGGAGTTGCTGCGCGCCGCCGGGGCGATCGCCGAGCGGGCCGCCGGGGCGCCGGCGCTGGCCGTGCTGGCCCGACCCGAGCCGGAGACCGTGGCGGCCGTGGTCGGCGGCCTGCTGGCCGGCGTCCCCGTGGTGCCGCTGCCTCCCGACTCCGGGCCGGTGGAGCGCGCCCACATCCTGCGCGACAGCGGCGCCACCCTGCTGGCGGGCACCCGTCTGCCCGAGGACGCCGAAGGGCTGACGGCCCTTCCGGTCCGGCTCACCGACCGGGCGAGCGGCCAGTGGCGGCCCGCCGCCGAGGACCCCGACCGGACGGCTTTCGTGCTGTACACCTCCGGCACCACCGGCGCCCCCAAGGGCGCGCTGATCCCGCACCGCGCCGTCGCCGCCGGCCTCGACGGCCTCGCCGACGCCTGGCAGTGGAACGCCGACGACACCCTCGTCCACGGCCTGCCGCTGTTCCACGTCCACGGCCTGGTGCTCGGCGTGCTCGGCGCGCTGCGCACCGGCAGCCGCCTGGTGCACACCGGCCGCCCCACCCCCGCCGGGTACGCCGCCGCCCGCGGCAGCCTGTACTTCGGCGTGCCCACCGTGTGGTCCCGGATCGCCGCCGACGCCGACGCCGCCCGAGAGTTGGCCGCCGCCCGACTGCTGGTGTCCGGCAGCGCCCCGCTGCCCGTCCCCGTCTTCGAACAACTGCGCCGGCTCACCGGGCAGGCCCCCGCCGAGCGGTACGGCATGACCGAGACGCTGATCACCGTCGCCACCCGCGCCGACGGCGAACGGCGGCCCGGCGCGGTCGGCGTACCGCTGCCCGGCGTGCGGACCCGGCTGATCGGCGAGGACGGGCAGCAGCTGCCGCACGACGGCGAGAGCGTCGGCGACCTCCAGCTCCAGGGCCCCACCCTGTTCGACGGCTACCTCGGACGGCCCGACGCCACCGCCGACTCCTTCACCGCCGACGGCTGGTTCCGCACCGGCGACGTCGCCGTCGTCGAACCCGACGGCTTCCACCGGATCGTCGGCCGCGCCTCCGTCGACCTGATCAAGAGCGGCGGCTACCGGATCGGCGCCGGCGAGGTCGAGGCCGCACTGCGCGACC
Organism: Kitasatospora griseola; assembly: GCF_014648555.1. Classification (GTDB taxonomy): domain Bacteria; phylum Actinomycetota; class Actinomycetes; order Streptomycetales; family Streptomycetaceae; genus Kitasatospora; species Kitasatospora griseola. The sequence continues at coordinate 93,528 of NZ_BMRI01000029.1, read as the reverse complement.
ACCCCGGCGTTCTCGATGCGGCAGTGGTCGGCGCCCCCGACCACGACCTCGGGCAGGTGGTGGTCGCCTACGTGGTCGCCGCGGGCGAAGATGTGACCGAACGTCAGCTGACCGACTTCGTGGCGCAGCGGCTGTCCGTGCACAAGCGCCCCCGCCGGGTCGTCCTGGTCGACGACCTGCCGCGCAACGCCATGGGCAAGGTGCTGAAGAAGCAGCTGCTGGAGCCCGGGCGGTAGGGGGTCCGTCCGGGGCGGGCAAGGCGGTCCTTTCAGGAGCCCGGGGAGTGGGTACCACTGGGGATGGCGTGGGGGCCCGGGCCCCGCGCTGCCCGGCGGACCGGCCGGGCCGGCACAGAGGGGCAGGGACGCTGTGATCGTCTGGGTCAATGGGGCATTCGGGGCGGGCAAGACGAGCGCCTGCCGAGAGCTGGCCGGGCTGCTGCCCGGCAGCGTGCTGTTCGAGCCGGACGCCGTCGAGGCGCTGCTCCGCGCCACCCTGCCGCCCGGCCGCCGGGCCGAGGTGACGGACCCGCAGGAACTGCCCGCGTGGCGGCGACTGGTCACCGAGACCGCCGCCGCGCTCGCCGACGAGACCGCCGGGCCCGTCCTGGTCCCGATCACGCTGCTGCGGCAGGAGCACCGCGACGAGATCTTCGGCTCGCTGGCCGGCCGCGGCCTCGCCGTCCACCACGTCGTCCTGGACCCCGTCGAGACGATCCTGCGCGCCAGGATCGCCACCCGCGAGGGCGCCCTCGACACGGCGCTGCGGCAGCGCGACCGGGAGGCGCTGCCCGCCTACCTCGCCGCCCGCGGCTGGCTGGCGGGCGACGCGCGCATGATCGACAACGGTGTGCTGACGCCGCGCCAGACCGCCGAGAGGATCCTCGACCTGGTGCGCAGCGGTGCGGCCCGCTGTCCGATCGTGCGCACCGAGGGCGGGAACGGCGACACCGTCGCCGCGGCCGTCCTGCTCTTCGACGACCGGGACCGGGTCCTGCTGGTCGACCCCGCGTACAAGCCGCACTGGGAGTTCCCCGGAGGCGTCGTCGAACGCGGCGAGTCGCCGACCGCGGCCGCCGTCCGCGAAGCCGCCGAAGAACTCGGCCTCCGGCTGCGCCCCGAGGAGCTGCGCCTGCTCGCCGTCGACTGGGAGCCGGGCAAGGGCCGCGCCCGCGGCGGCCTGCGACTCGTCTACGACGGCGGCCGACTCGGCCCCTCCGAGGTGCTGCGGCTGCGGCTGCCCACCGGGGAGCTCCGGGACTGGCACTTCGCGACGCTGCGGGAGGCCGCGGAGATGCTGCCGGCGGCGCGACTGCGACGGCTGGTGGCCGCGCTGGAGGCGCGGGCGGAAGGGGAGTTGAGGTACTTGGAGGGCGGGCGCCGGGCCGCGACAGGCGCTGCGCAGGCCCGGTAGTCGGGTGAGGGGACAGGAAGAGCACAACCAGGGGCGCGGGGAGATCCGCGCGAGCGGATGGGCGCGAGAACAGGGGCGCGTGGGGGTACCTCCCGGCCCGCCAGGGCTGGGGGAGAACTGCGCGACAAGCGCACGCCCGGCCGTAAGGTCGCGAGCACGTGCAGGTCATTGTCCTGCGTCGCGATCCTACGGACGGGGTGCCTTCCGCTGCGCGCAGTTCCGCCCCCTCGGCTTCGCCTGGGGGTACCCCCAGCGCCCCCGGTTGCGCGTCCGGTTTCCAGCCTGGCGCAGCCCTATTCGCCGGGCTGCGGGAGGTACCCGTGGTCGGAGAGGTGGGCGCCGATCATGCGGTAGACGGCGGGGTCGTCGGGGGTGATGGCGGCGAGGCCGTCGACGTAGCGGTTGTACATGCAGAACGCGGACGCGATCAGCACGGTGTCGTGGATGATCGTGTCGTCGGCGCCGACGGCCCTCGCGGCGGCGATGTCCTCCTCGGTGACGGACAGTCCGCTCTCGGCGACCTTGCCGGCGAGCTGGAGCAGGGCCCGCATCAGGTCGGAGACGGGGGCGGTCGCCAGGTCGGCCTGGACGGCGTCGACCAGGGCGAAGTCGCCCTCCAGGCGGTGCGCGGCGGTGGCGCCGTGCGCGGCCGCGCAGTAGCGGGTGCAGTTGAGCGACGACACGTAGGCGGCGATCAGCTCGCGTTCGCCGACGGACAACGCGGACTCGCCGCGCAGGAGTTGTTCGGCGAGTTCGCTCAGGCGCAGGCCGGATGCGGGGTTGAAGGCGAGCAGGCCCCGGATTCCGGGGTGGGGGGCAGGGAGCGCGATGTGCGGCATGGCCCTTACTGAACCGGTTCGGAGGGCCCTTGGCAAGGCCTTGACCTGCGGTTGTGCCGTCACAGCGGGTGTGCGGCCGGCCGGTTGGGCGCGGGTCGTCCGGCCGGGGTCCGGGAAGGGCGGGTCCTGGCCGGAGAGCGGGGCGGGCAGATTAGGATGGGCGACCGTGACTGACACCGGTAGCACCCAGGACCTGGATCCCGTCGAGCCGGTCGCGGCCCTTGCCGACGACGCCGGTGACGAGGCGTTGGACGTTGCGTCGGACGAGCCGTCGGCGGAACACGTGAGCATGGACGCGGAGGCGGACGCCGAGCGGGCCGCGCTGCTCGACGGGGTGTGGGACGTGGTGGTGGTCGGCGCCGGGCCGGCCGGCTCGTCGGCGGCGTACGCGGCCGCGACGCGGGGTCGGCGGGTGCTGCTGCTGGACAAGGCCGAGCACCCCCGGTACAAGACCTGCGGCGGCGGCATCATCGGCCCGTCCCGGGACTCGCTGCCGGCCGACTTCAAGCTCCCGCTGCAGGACCGGATCTCGGCCGTCACGTTCGCGCTGAACGGCAAGTGGACGCGCACCCGGCGCTCGAAGCGGATGCTGTTCGGCGTGGTCAACCGCGACGAGTTCGACCTCCGGCTGGTGCAGGCCGCCGAGCAGGCCGGCGCGGTGCTGGTCACCGGCGTCACCGCGACCGGCGTCGAGCAGCAGGGCGGCGACAGCCGGACCGTCTTCGTGACGCTGGCCGGCGGCGGGCGGGTGGAGGCGCGGGCCGTGGTCGGCGCGGACGGCTCCGCGAGCCGGATCGGCCGTCATGTCGGCGTCAGCTTCGACCAGATCGACCTCGGCCTGGAGGCGGAGATCCCCGTCCCCGAGTCGGTCTCCCGCGAGTGGGCCGGACGCATCCACCTGGACTGGGGTCCGCTGCCCGGTTCGTACGGCTGGGTGTTCCCGAAGACCGACTCCGGGACGCTGACCGTCGGCGTGATCTCGGCGCGCGGGCAGGGCGAGCGGACCAAGCAGTACCTGGCCGACTACATCCGGCGGCTCGGCCTGTCCGGGTTCACGCCGCTGGTGGAGTCCGGGCACCTGACGCGCTGCCGGGCCGAGGACTCGCCGCTGTCCCGCGGCCGGGTGCTGGTGGCGGGCGACGCGGCCGGTCTGCTGGAGCCGTGGACCCGCGAGGGCATCTCGTACGCGCTGCGCTCGGGTCGGCTGGCCGGCGAGTGGGCGGTGCAGGTCGCCGAGGCGAACGGGGCGGCGGACGTGCGGCGCCAGGCGCTGAACTACTCGTTCGCGATCAAGGCGGGCCTGGGCGTGGAGATGCGGGCCGGCAAGATCATGCTGGCCTCGTTCGAGAAGCGCCCGCACATGTTCCACGCGGCCGTCTCGCTGATCACCCCGGCGTGGCGGGCGTTCGCCCGGACCACCCAGGGGCACACCACGTTCGCGCAGCTCATGCGGGACCACCGGGCAGCGCGGAAGCTGGCGTCGATCGCCGGTCGCTAGGCTCGGCCGGAGTCGTGGATCCGCCCGGGGAGGGGAGTTCCCTCCTCGGGCGGATCCGTTCGGGTGGCGGGGCGCGGGGGTTGGGGTTCGGGGGGCTTCCCCGCGCCCCTGACAGGGGGTTACTTCAGGCCGGTGTCCAGGCTGTTCATCAGGGTGCCGGAGGGGGTGTCGCCGGACATCTCCCAGACCATGGCGCCCAGCAGGTTCCTGGACTTGAGCCAGGCGGTCTTCTGGGCGATGGACCAGGGGTCGTCGAAGGTCCACCACTGGCCGCCGTTGCCGGTGTAGCCGTAGGTGGAGACGGAGACCGGGTCGTGGTGGACGGTGAGGTTGGGCACCGAGGTGATCAGGTTGTTGTAGCCGCGGGTGCCGGCCTCCTCGGCGAACTGGCCGGGTGCGGCGCCGTTGGCGGCCTGCCAGGCGCCGTGGGCTCCGCCGTCGGTGACGTTCTGCCAGCCGCGGCCGTAGAACGGGAAGCCGATGGTGAGTTTGCGCGGGTTGACGCCGGCGTCGAGGTAGGTGTTGACGGCGTTCTCGACCGAGAAATGGAACGGGTAGGGGTCGGCCGGGTCGGTGTGCAGGTTGGCCTGCTGGCCGGTGCGGTTGGGCTCCCAGGAGTTGTCGGAGCCGGAGCCGTGGAAGTCGTAGCCCTGGACGTTGGCGATGTCGAGGTACTGGAAGATCCGTGAGAGGTCCCAGCCCTGGGCGATCTTGGCGGGGTCGGCGGGGGTGAAGGCGGTGAGCAGCCTGTGCGGGCCGCCGAGGGCGTCGAGCTGCCGGCGGAACTCGGCGAGCAGCAGGGTCAGGTTGGCCTTGTCGGCGGTGTTCCAGTGGTTGCCGGGGTGGCCGTCCGCGGAGCCGGGCCACTCCCAGTCGAGGTCGATGCCGTCGAAGATGCCCGCGCCGGTGCCGGGGCCGCCCGCGCCGTTGTAGGCGGGCAGGTTGCCCTTGATCCAGATGTCGATGCAGGAGGAGACGAGCTTCTTGCGGGAGGCGTCGGTGGCGGCCGCGTCGGAGAAGAACTTGGAGTACGTCCAGCCGCCGAGCGAGACCACGACCTTGAGATCGGGGTACTTGGCCTTGAGCTTCTTCAGCTGGTTGAGGTTGCCGCGCAGCGGCGACCAGCCGTCGTCGGCGACGCCGTCCACGGACTGGGCGGCGCTCATCGGCCGGGCGTAGTCGGCGTCGGCGTCACCGGCGCCGGTGCCCTGGTCGGGGTCCTCGGGGTTGGAGGTGGTGCCCTTGGTGACGCCGGCCAGGCAGGTCAGGTTGACCGGGTCGATGTTCTCGAAGGCGTAGTTGACGACGTCGAGCTTGGCGGCGCTGCCGGAGGTGTCGAGGTTCTTGACGAAGTACTGGCGGCCGTAGATGCCCCACTGGACGAAGTAGCCGACCCGGGTGTACTTCCCGGGTCCGGCGAGGTCGCCCGTGGTGACGGCGAGGGCGTTGGAGGCAGGGGAGTTGTTGTCGGCGGCGTCCCGGGCCCTGACCGTGAAGGTGTACGGGGTGGCGGGGGAGAGCTGCCCGACGGTGGCCGTGGTGGCGGTGACGGTCTGCACGAGGGCGCCGCCCTGGTAGACGTCGTACGCGGCGACCCGCTTGTTGTCGGTGGCGGCGTCCCAGGCGAGGGCGACGCTCGTGGAGGTGACGCCGGTGGAGCGCAGGTTGCCCGGGGCGGTCGGCGGCACGGTGTCGGTGGCCGGGTCGACGGTGGAGAAGAACACCGGGGTGCTGAGCGGGCCGGTGTTGCCGCGGGTGTCCTTGGCGCGGACGTTCAGGGTGTAGGTGGTCGCCGGGGTGAGGCCGGTGAGGGTGGTGGACAGGCCGGTCGCGGAGCCGAGGACCGTCGAGCCGTTGAGGATGTCGTACGAGGCGACCGGGAAGTCGCCCTTGCTCGCGGCGGTCCAGCTCAGCGCGAGGCTGTGCGCGGTGGCGTCGACCAGCGTCGGGGCGCCGGGCGCGGTCGGCGGGACGTCCGGGGTGCCGTCGCACTTGTCGCCGTTGACGCGGCAGTTGAGCGGCGCGGTGATCGGGCCGTTGCCGATGAACCAGAAGCTGTACGGCTCGGTGGAGCCGTTCGGCTGCACGGTCGCGTTGTAGTACGCGTTGGTGGCGACCACGTGGCTGCCGGTGGTGGTGGCCGTGCCGTTGTAGGTGCCGGTCATGGTGACGCCGGACGGCAGGTCGAACTCCAGCGTCCACCCGGTGACGGCGGTGGCACTGGGGTTCTTGACGACGAACGTGCCCTTCCACCAGGAGCCGTAGTTGTCGCTGGTGAAGGTGGCGGTGAGCTTGGCCGCGGCGTGCGCGGGGGTGGCGGCGAGCAGGGCGATCGGCAGGGCGAGCGTGGCCAGCAGAGCCAGCAGTCTGGCCCGGAGGCGCTTCCTGGAGCGGACGTGCATCGGTACTCCCTGTCTGGTGTGGGGGATTCCGTACAGGGGTGCCGGGGAGCCGGCAACAGGAGGGTAAATGGACTGGACCAACTCGTCAACAGGTCTATACCGGACGGAGGTTGACAGTCCGGCGGGGCCATGATCCACCGAGTGTCGGTGGTGGCAGGCAGGATCTCCGGCATGGGACTCGACGTGATGGTGGGCGCGCTGATCGGCGCCGAGGAGGACGTGGCGGACTGGTTCCGCGAGGAGTGCGCGACGATCGGCGCGGTACTGGAGCGCGAGGGCCTGCCCGGCTGGCAGGAGCCGGTCGACGGACCCCGGTTCAGCGACCGGGTGTGGGGGTACTCGGGGCTGCACACGCTGCGCCGCGTCGCCGCGCACCTGGCCGCGAACGGGCGGCTGCCCGAGCCGCTGGCCGAGGGCGACCGGGCCTCCGAGGACCCGGAGCTGCGGGAGGCCTACTACGACATACCGGACGACCCGGCCGGCCCGTTCGACCACCTGATCCACCACTCGGACTGCGAGGGCTACTACGTCCCCGTGGACTTCGGGCCGGTGCTGATCGACGAGGAGCTGTCCGGCGGGATGCTCGGGTCCTCGGTGCGGCTGCTGGCCGAGCTGAGGACCGTGGCCGAGGCGCTCGGCCTGCCCGCGGACCTCGACCCGTACGCGGACGAGGTGACCGCCGTGCTCGACGGCGAGGTCGCGGACCCCGAGGGCTGGCAGCGCTACGGCACCGAGTCGTTCATCTGCCTCCAGCTGATGCGGGCGGCCGAGCTGTCGGTGCGGACCGGCGCGGCGATCGCGTTCTGCTGACGCTCCGTCAAGGGCCGATCAGCTGCTCGGCGAGCGGGCTGCGCGCGTACAGCACCAGGCGGCCGTGCCGGGCCCGGGTGACCAGCCGGGTGGCGTGCAGGACGGCGAGGTGCTGGCTGACCGCGCCGGGGGTGACGCCCAGGCGGCGGGCCAACTCGGTGGTGGCGGTGGGCTCCTGGAGCAGCGCCAGGATGCGGGCCTTCGGGGTGCCGAGCAGCTGCTCCAGGGCCTGCGGCGCGGGCGGCGGGTCGGCCGGGCCGGTCAGGTTGCCCTGGCCGCGCGCCAGGTAGCTGATCGACGGGGTGAGGTCGGGGCCGATCGCGGTGATCGCGCCGCGTGCGAAGCAGGTCGGCAGCAGGGTCATTCCGCGCCGGTCCACCACGATGTCCAGGTCGCTGTCGCCCCAGTCGCGGTCGATGGTCAGCACCCCGTCCGTCCAGCGCAGCCGGTGGTCGAGGTCGGCGAACAGCCCGGCCGCGCCGCGCTCGGCCAGCACCCGCGCGCGGTGCACGATGTCGGCGTGCAGCACCGAGCGGGCGCGCGGCCACCAGGCGGGCTCCAGCACCCGCGTCCAGTACTGCTCCAGGGCGTCGGCGATCCGCCCGATCAGCTCCGCCGGGCGGTCGTCGAAGGCGGCCAGCAGCGGCGGCACCTCGCGGTCGTGCGGCCGGAAGGTGACGTCCAACTCGCGTCGCAGCCGGGCCGGTTCGAAGGCGCGGACGGCCGCCAGCTCGGCCGCGAAGTCCGGGAACGGGACGCTCGGGCGGGGTGTCATGAAGTCCGGCACGTACTTGTTGCTCGCCACCAGGGCGCGGAGCAGCGGTGCGTCCGGCAGCGCCTCGAAGGCCGGGCGCATCGCCTCGAACGCCGCCCCGTGCGGGTACTGGCCCGGGTGCGTCCACATCCGCAGGCTGAGCACCGTCTCCTGCAGCGGCGAGCAGGCGAAGTACGTGGCGGCCAGATCGGCCAGGCCCAGCCGGAAGCGCAGCACCACGGTGTTCCCCCTGTCCGGGCCCGAGGATTCAGGTCCGGGCTAAATCAATACCACGGGCGCTCCGTACCCGGTCTGATCGGGTCATGACCGCCACTGAACTCGCGGCCGACGAGGCCGCGTTGCCCAGCCATGCCCGGAGCCGGTTCGCCCGGCTGCTGCCCCAGGACCCGGCGCTGCGCCGGCTGTCCGTGATCACCCTGATCAACACGGCGGGCAACGGCCTGTCGATGACGCTGTCCGTGCTGTTCTTCACCCGCATCCTGGGTTTCGGGGTCGCGCAGGTCGGCGTGGTGCTGACCGTCGCGGGGGCGTTCGGGCTGGCGGCGGGCGTGCCGGCGGGCTGGCTGTCCGACCGGTTCGGGCCCAAGCCGGTGCTGGTGGTGCTGCTGGTGGTCCAGGGGGTGTGCGCGGTCGGGTACGTGCTGGTGCACGACCTGGCGGTGTTCGCGGTGCTGGCCTGCCTGCTGGCGGTCGCCGACCGGGGCGGCTCGGCGGTGCGCGGCGCGCTGTTCGCCGAGGTGCTGCCGGTGGACGGCCGGGTGGCGGGCCGGGCCTACCTGCGCTCGGTCACCAACGTCGGCATCTCGCTGGGCACCGTCGCGGCCGCGCTGGTGCTCCAACTCGACAGCCGGAGCGCGTACTTGACGGCGCTGCTGGTCGACGGCGCGACGTACGGCGTGATCGCGGCGATGTACCTGCTGCTGGTGCACGTTCCGCCGCGGACCGCCGAGCACGCCGCGAAGGCGAAGGCCGGGGGCGGCGTCATGGCGGTGCTGCGGGACGGCCGCTACCTGGCGATGACCGGCCTGAACGCGGTGATCACGCTGCAGTTCGTGATGATCGAGGTCGGCGTGCCGCTGTGGGTGGTGCGGGAGACCGACGCGCCGCGCTGGATGGTGGCCGGCGCCCTGCTGGTGAACACCGCGCTGGTGATCGCCCTCCAGGTCCGGGCCACCCGGGGCACCGAGGAGGTCGGCGCGGCCGCCCGAATCTTCCGCCGGGGCGCGCTGCTGGTGGCCGGCTCCTGCGCGGTGCTGGCGCTGGCCGCCGGCCTGCCCGGCTGGGCGGCGGCGCTGGTGATCGCCGCCGGTGTCGGACTCCAGGCGCTCGGCGAGGTGTACAGCCAGGCCGGCGCGTGGGCGCTCGGCTACGACCTGGCGAAGGAGCACGCGCACGGCGCCTACCAGGGCGTCTTCAACACCGGCATGTCGGGCGCGATGATGGTCGGCCCGGTGCTGATCACCTCGGTGGTGATCGCCCACGGCCCGGCCGGCTGGCTGCTGCTGGGCGCGCTGTTCGCGGCCGCGGGCGTCGGCATGACGATGCTGGTGCGCCGCTGACCCGGCAATTGCGACGGCGGGCGCGGGTGACGGACCGTCACCCGCGCCCGCCGTCGTACCGGCTAGCAGCTCAGGTTCGAGCCGGTCGGGACGCCGAGGATGGCGGAGAAGGAGGTGTAGGCGTTGATCCGGCTCTGGACCTGGGCGGGGTTGCCGCCGTTGCACTCCAGCGCGCCGTTGATGGAGCGGATGGTCTCGCCGAAGCCCTTGCCGTTGACCATGGCGTTGTGCGCGGTCATGGTGCCCGGGCCGTTCTGGGTCATCCAGTACCAGATGCCGGTCTTCCAGGCGACGGCCGCGTCGGTCTGCACCAGGTTCGGGTTGTTCAGCAGGTCGATGCCGAGCGCGTCGCCGGCCGCCTTGTAGTTGAAGTTCCAGCTCAGCTGGATCGGGCCGCGCCCGTAGTAGGCGGCCTGGCCGGCCGGGCAGCCGTAGGGCTGGGTGGTGTCGCAGTAGTGCGGGTAGTTGGCGGTGTTCTGCTCGACGACGTACACCAGCCCGCCGGTCTCGTGGTTGATGTTGGCGAGGAAGGCCGCCGCCTCCTGCTTCTTCACGGTGTCGGAGCCGGTGCCCGCGAACGCCGGGTAGGCGCTCAGCGCCGCGACCAGCCCGTTGTACGTGTAGAACGGGTTCCGGCTCGGGAACATCTGGTTGAACTGGGCCTCGGAGACCACGAATCCGCCCGGGTTGGGGCTGGTCGAGGTGCTGGTGGTGGGGCTCGGCGAGGGCTGGTCGTCGGCGCAGTTCGACGGGCTCCAGTACCAGGTGGAGATCGTCGGGTCGTAGCCCGGGTTGTCGTGGGTGGCGACGTAGAACTTGCCGTTGGGCACGTACTTGACCACCGTGCCGGTGGTGTACTGGGTGCCCGCCACCCAGACCTGGAAGGCGCAGACCGTCCCGGACGGCTTCGGGCTGGGCGAGGTGCCGGTGGAGGTCGGGCTCGGGCTCGGCGAGGTGCCGCCGCCGGTGCCGCAGGCGCCCTGGTCGGCCCAGACGCCCGAGCCGCCGGTGCTCGGCGTCTCGCCCTGGGTCCACCACTTGGCGTTCCAGTTGTGGCCGTTGTACGAGGCGGTCATGCCGCCGGTGTACACCTGCGAGGCCGCGTACGGGCTCGCGCAGGCGGTGGCGGCGGTGGAGGAGGTCGGCACCATGACGGCCAGTCCGGTGACGGCCAGTGCGCCGGTCAGCAGGGCGGCGATCCGGCCGCGGCGGGAGTGCGAACGGTGTGCGGCGAGTGTGCGGGTGGGGGACATCGGCCACTCCTTGTGGGGGGAACGAGCGGTGTGTCGAGCACTCAACCCAGGGTGACCGTTAACAGTCAATAGGTCTATACCTTAAGAGAATTGAGGGTGTGTACGCACGGGGTACTGGTCAGTCGGGGCGCTGTCGTGCCAGGGTGCAGGCGGACACCGCCCGACCCACCCTCAGCCGGAAGGCAGACCAGCCCAGATGACCAGCGAAGCTCCCCTCCTGCGCCGCAGCACCGCCGACGCCGTCACCACCCTCGAACTCGACTCCCCGCACAACCGCAACGCGCTCTCCACCCGGCTGATGGCCGAACTCACCCGCGGCCTGGCCGACGCCGCCGCCGACCCCGAGGTCCGGGCGGTCGTCCTCGGCCACACCGGCCGGGTGTTCTGCGCCGGCGCCGACCTCTCCGAGGCGACCGGCGACGACCCCACCGTCGGACCGCGCGGCCTGGTCGCCCTGCAGCGCGCCATCGTCGACTGCCCCAAGCCGGTGATCGCCCGCCTCGACGGCCACGTCCGGGCCGGCGGGCTCGGCCTGGTCGGCGCCTGCGACCTCGCCGTCGCCGGACCCGACTGCACCTTCGCCTTCACCGAGGCCCGCCTCGGCCTCGCCCCCGCCGTCATCTCGCTGCCGCTGCGCCCCAAGCTGGAGCCGCGCGCCGCCGCCCGCTACTACCTCACCGGCGAGACCTTCGACTCCGCCGAGGCGGCCCGGATCGGCCTGGTCACCGAGGCCGCCGACGACACCGGCGCCGCGCTGAAGACCGTGCTGGACGCGCTGCGGCTGTGCTCGCCGCAGGGCCTCGCCGAGTCCAAGCGGCTGGCCAACGCCGCCGTCCGGGAGTCCTTCGAGCGGCACACCGAGGAGCTGGTCGCCCAGTCCGCGCGGCTGTTCGGCTCCGAGGAGGCGCAGGAGGGGATGCGCGCGTTCCTGGAGAAGCGGCCCGCGCGCTGGGTGCGCTGACCCGGCCGGGTGCGCTGACCTGGGCGTACGCCGGAAGTTACCGGCCGGTGTGAGTTTGGTCCCGTTGCCTGCCGCGGGCCGCTGCCGGCCGATACGGTGAGCGCATGTCGATCGTCCGCGCGCTGCTGGGATCCGTCCGTGAGAGGTCGCGCCGGGCGGCCGGGCGCGCGGTGCACCGCGGCTGGCGCTGGGTGCAGGACGCCGGCGCCGTCAGCAACCGGAGCCCCGGGCCGTACCGGTTCGGGGAGCTCGGTGACGGCACCAAGCTGGCGTTCCCGCTCGGCACCGTGTTCAACGAGCAGTGGATCACCATCGGGCCGTTCTCCATCATCGGCGAACGCGTCACCATCTCGGCCGGCTTCCTGCCCGGGCTCGACCTCGGCCCCGAGCCGATCGTCCGGATCGGCGGCGGCTGCGTGATCGGCCGCGGCAGCCACATCGTCGGCCACCAGCAGATCGTGCTCGGCGACGACGTGTGGACCGGCCCGAACGTGTACATCACCGACCAGGCCCACGAGTACCGCGACACCGAACTGCCCATCGGCAAGCAGTGGCCGCGCAACGAGCCGGTCTCGATCGGCGCCGGCTCCTGGATCGGCACCGGCGCGGTGATCCTGCCCGGCGCGCGGCTCGGCCGCAACGTGGTGGTCGCCGCCAACTCGGTGGTCTCGGGCGAGGTCCCCGACTTCGCGGTGGTGGCCGGCGCCCCCGCCCGCCAGGTCCGCACCTGGAACCCCGAGGACGGCTGGCAGCCGCCGATCCGCCACGAGGCCCCGCGCCCCGTCCCCGACGGCGTCACCGCCGAGCAGCTCCGCGCCCTGGTCGGCTGGGACCTGCGCCTGCCCGGCGAGAACACCGCCCCCGAGGCGTAGCCGCCGGACGGAGCTCCGAAGGCCGTGGCACGGGGTGCAACGACCGTCACAGGTGGACAACACCCGAGACCGGGAGGGCCGGATCGGCGTGGTGGGGGCTGTCGAGTGGGGCAGGATGCTCCCTCGTGGATCTTGGAAGTGACGGGGTCGGGCCGCGGGGGCGCCGACAGGTCGCGTCCCGGGTCCATGCCAGCAGCTACCACGTCACCTGGAACCGACCATGCGCCTCAGCCGTGTCACCGCCGCCGCCCTGACGGCGGGCGCCGCCAAGGGCGCCACGTTCGTCTGCGGGCCCGACGTGCCCAGCGACGGCTCCTTCGAGGCGGTCGGCGAGCCCGAGGTCCACGACGTCGGCAACGACACCGAGACCCTGCTGCCGGACGAGAACCTGGAGGCCGAGGAGGTCGACGTGTTCGTCTTCATGAAGACCCAGGAGGCCTGCCTGCAGCACAAGCAGCCGGCCGCGCCGTACCGCTGCCACGGCAACCAGTACGCGGTGAAGCTCGACGCCAAGGGCGCGCTGCTGAGCGTCGCGCAGCTGTACAGGCCCTGACGGGGCCTCAATGACCGAACGGCGGCCTGGGCGCGTGGGGGCGTCCGGGCCGCCGTTCACCTGTGCGGGCGTCACGCCGCCCGGTGGCGGCGGACGGTGAGGGACAGCAGGCCCGCGAGGGCCGAGGTGGCGGCGACGGTGAGCAGCGCGGCGGGCAGGGAGAGCGCGTCGGCGAGGAAGCCGATGGCCGGCGGGCCGATCAGCATGCCCGCGTAGCCGAGGGTGGAGGCGGTGGCCACGCCCTGCGGGCCGGCCGCCGCGCCGGCCCGGGCGATGGCGAGCGGGAAGACGTTGGCCAGGCCGAGGCCGACCAGGACGAAGCCCGCGAGTGCGACGGCGACGGACGGGGCGAGGGCGGCGGCGGCCATGCCCGCGCAGGCGGCCAGGCCGCCGAACAGGACGACCCGGGTCTGGCCGAGGCGCTCGGAGAGCCAGGTGCCGGAGAGCCGGCCCGCCGTCATCGCGAACGCGAAGGCCGCGTAGCCCGCGGCGGCCATGGCGGTGCTCGCGTGGACGTCGTCGGTGAGGTGCAGGGTGGCCCAGTCGGCGAGCGCGCCCTCGCCGTACGCGGTGCACAGGGCGGTCAGGCCGAGCAGCACCACGAGCAGCCGGGTGTGCCGGGAGAGCCGCGAACCGGCGGGCTCCGCAGGGCTGTTGACGGGCCGCGGGCGGGCCGCGGGGGCGCGCAGCAGGGCGGTTCCGGCGGCGGCGGTGACGGCCAGTCCGAGGGCGGCGGCCGACGCCAGCGCCCAGGACGCGGAGAGCCGCCCGGCGAGCAGGCCGCCGACGGCCGCGCCGAGCAGGCCGCCGAGGCTGTAGCCCGCGTGGAAGCTGGGCATGACGGGCCGTCGGAGTTCGGCGACCAGGTCGACGGCGGCGCTGTTCATCGCCACGTTGGCCGCGCCGTAGCCGGCGCCGAACAGCAGCAGCACCGCGCCGAGGGCGAGCACCGAGTGGGTGTGCGCGGGCAGCGCGACGGCGAGCGAGAACACGCCGAGGGCGGCGACCGTGACGGGGCGGGAGCCGAAGCGCAGGCAGAGCCGGCCGACCAGCGCCATGGTGGCGACCGCGCCGGCCGAGATGCACAGCAGGGCCAGGCCCAGCGCGCTGTGCGAGGCCGCGACCTGCGCGCGGACGTCGGGGATGCGGACCACCCAGGCGGCGAACAGGAAGCCGTCGACGGCGAAGAAGGCGGTGAGGGCGAGGCGTGCCGCCGACCAGGAGGATCGTCGGCCGGACGGGGAGGTGGAGGACGAGGGGCGGGCTACTGTTTTGTTCATTAGCGGCACAAAGTCAGAATAGGGGTGTGCCGCACACACCTTCAAGCCCGAACCGGAGCCCAGCCGTGAGCACCCCGCGCCGCACCGCCCCCGACCGCGGCCGCACCCTGCTCGGACCGGCGCTGCGCCTGATCCACACCGGGCAGGCCCCGACCCGCTCCGCGCTCACCGGCGCCCTCGACGTCACCCGCGCCACCGCCGGCGCGGTCACCGGCGAACTGGAGGCGCTCGGCCTGATCAGCGTCGACTCCCGTCCGGCCGGCGGCGGCCGCGGCCGCCCCTCGCACCGCCTCGCGGTCGCCGACCCGGGCCCCGCCGTGCTCGCCGCCCAACTGCACGCCGACGGCGTCTCCGCCGCGCTGGCCGGCCTCGGCGGCCGGCTGCTGGAGACCGTCCACCTGCCGCTGCCCGCCGACACCGCGCCCGAGCGCCTGCTCGGCGCCGTCGCCGCGGCCGGCGCGGAGCTCGCCCGGGGCAGCCGCCGCCGGGTGCTCGGCTTCGCCCTCGCGCTGCCCAACCCCGTCACCGAGCCCGACGGCACCGCGCTCGCCGCGCTGCACTTCGACTGGCCGTCCGGCACCCCCGTCGCCGACCTGTTCGCCGCACAGGTGGCCGGCGCGGACCTCGGGCCGCGCGCCCGTACCGCGCTTCCGACCGCCGTCGCCAACGACGCCAACCTGGCCGCGCTCGCCGAGCACCGGCACGGCGCCGGCCGCGACGCCCGGCACCTGCTGCTGGTCACCTCCGGGCACCGCGGCGTCGGCGGCGCGCTGGTCGTCGACGGCCGCCTGCACACCGGCAGTTCGGGCCTCGCGCTGGAGGTCGGCCACCTCACCGTCGACCCGCTCGGCCGGCCCTGCCCGTGCGGCAACCGCGGTTGCCTGAACGCCGAGACCGACACCGACGCGCTGTTCGCCGCCGCGAAGCGCCGCCCCGACCCCGGCCGGCCGCTGCTGGCACAGGCCCGCGAACTGGCCCGCGACCCGGAGGCTGCCGACGCCGTCGAGCACGTGGTGGACCGCCTCGGCCTGGGCCTGGCCGGGCTGGTCAACATCCTCAACCCCGACCGGATCGTGCTCAGCGGCCTGCACCTGGACCTGCTGGCGGCCGCCCCCGACCGGCTGGCCGCCGTGGTCGCCGAACGCTGCCTGTGGGGCCGCAGCGGACGCGTCCCGATCGTCCCCGCGCAGGTCGCGCACGCCGGGCTGGTCGGGGCCGCCGAACTCGCCTGGGAGCCCTACCTGGACGACCCGCAGGCCGTGCTGGCCTCCTGAAACGGCCCCTGAAACGGCCCCTGAAACGGCGTCGGGAACGCCGGGGAACGGCGTCGGAGAACGCGAACGGCGCGGGTCGACGGACCGTCGACCCGCGCCGTTCGGCGCACTACTGGGGCGTCACTTGCCGAAGCGGAGCTTCCAGGGAGCGACAGCCGACTCCAGCTGCACGCCCAGGCTCATCTTCGACATGCCCTCGACCCGCTCCTCGAAGCGGATCGGCACCTCGGCGATGCGCATGCCGCGCTTGACCACGCGGTAGTTCATCTCCACCTGGAACGAGTAGCCGTTGGAGCGCACCGACTGCAGGTCGACCCGGCGCAGCGCCTGCGCCTCCCAGGCCTTGAAGCCCGCGGTGGCGTCCTTCACCTTCAGCCGCAGGATCGCGTTGACGTAGAAGTTCGCCCAGGCCGACAGCGCCTTGCGGTGCCACGGCCACTCCGACGCGGTCGAGCCGCCCGGCACGTAGCGCGAGCCCAGCACGACCGAGGCGTCGGTGGTGGTGAGCTTCTCCACCATGACGGGGATCGCGGTGTGCGGGTGCGACAGGTCGGCGTCCATCTGGATCACGATGTCGGCGCCGTTCTCCAGCGCCTGCGTCATGCCCGCGATGTAGGCCCGGCCCAGGCCGTCCTTGTCGGTGCGGTGCAGCACGGTGAGCGTGCCGCCCGACTCGGCGGCCAGCTTCTCCGCCACGTCGCCCGTGCCGTCGGGGGAGTTGTCGTCCACTACCAGCACGTGCAGGTTCGGCATGCCGAGCTCGCCCAACCGACCTACCAGGACCGGGAGGTTCTCCCGCTCGTTGTACGTCGGAACAACTACAACAACCTTCGGGTGGGCCTCAGCCATGTTTCTTCTGTCCTCGATACGGTTATGAGAGCCGGATGCGGCAGTCTAGCGTTGATCCCCGCACGTACGTTCCGGGGGTCCGCCCGGGGAATCGGCGCGACCGGCCGTCCGTTCCCCGGACATGACCGACAACACCCCGGCCGATTCCGTCGCGCCGCTGCAGTACGCCGCCTTCACCGCCGACCCCGCCGGCGGCAACCCGGCCGGCGTGGTGCTGGACGCCACCGCGCTCGACGACGCGCAGCAACTGGCCCTCGCCGCCCGGCTCGGCCACTCCGAGACGGCGTTCCTCACCCCCGTGCCCGACCAGCCGCGCACCCGCACCGTCCGCTACTTCAGCCCGCTGACGGAGGTGCCGTTCTGCGGGCACGCCACCATCGCCGCCGCCGTGGCGCTGGGCGAGCGGATCGGCCCCGGCGAGCTGCTGTTCGAGACCAAGGCGGGCCCGGTGCCGGTCGCGGTGGAGCGCACCCCGACCGGAGAGTTCACGGCGACGTTGACGAGTGTTCCGCCGAGCGTCGAGGACATCGACCCGGCGGACCTCGCGGAGGCGCTCGACGCACTCGGCTGGCAGGCCGCCGAACTGGACGCGAAGCTGCCGCCGATGATCGCGTACGCCGGCGCCCGGCACCTGGTGATCGGCGCCGCCACCAGGGCCCGGCTGGCCGACCTCGACTACGACTTCGACGCGCTCGCCGCCCTGATGCGCCGGCTGGACCTGGTGACCCTCCAACTGGTCTGGGAGCAGGACGCCACCACCTTCCACGTCCGCGACCCGTTCCCGGTCGGCGGCATCGTCGAGGACCCGGCCACCGGCGCGGCCGCCGCCGCGTTCGGCGCCTACCTGCGCCACCTGCGGCACCTGGACACCGCCCGGCTGACGCTGCACCAGGGCGAGGACCTCGGCCGGCCCGGCCTGCTGACCGTCGGCCTCACCGCCGGCGACACCCGGGTGCGGGTCACCGGCCGGGCGGTGCGGATCCCCTGACGGGCCGCGGGCGCGAACGCCTCGCCGGGCGCCGACCCCGTCGCGTACTGCGGCGGGAGTAGGCGGGTCTGCTCCGCGCGGCCGATGGTGCGGGCCCGGGGCGCGGCTAGCCTTCCGGTATGGGAGACGTGCGGCGGCCGTGGGTGCCCGTCTGGGTACGGGCCGGCAAGGCGGGGTGGCCGGTGGCGGCCGCCGTCGTGGCGACGGTGGTCCAGGTGGTCGGGACGAGTGTGGCCGCCCGGCACCAGAGCGAGCGGGTGCCGCTGGACGCCTGGGGGTACCTGCTGCTGGTGCTCGGCCCGGCGCTTCTGGTCCTGCGGGTGCGGTACCCGGCGTTCACCGTCTCCGCAGTGACGGCGGTGACGGCCGCCTACCTGTGGGCCGGGTACCCGTACGGGCCGGCGTTCGTGGCGCTGGTGGTGGCGTTCTTCTCGGCCGTGCAGCGCGGCCGCCGGCGGGCCGCGTGGATCGCCGCCGGCGGCTTCTACCTGCTGCACCTGCTGGTGAGCTACGCGGTGCCGGCGTCCTGGCTGCGGGCCCCGGGCCGGGAGGCGGTGGGCTGGCAGGAGCTGGGCGTCACCGCGTGGCTGCTGCTGATCTTCGTCGGCGCCGAGCTGGCCCGGTTCCGGCGCGAGCAGATCGCCGCCGTGCGGGCCGCCGAGGAGGAGGCCCGGGCGCGCCGCAGCGACGAGGAACGGCTGCGGATGGCACGGGAGTTGCACGACATCCTGGCGCACTCGATCTCGCTGATCCACCTGCAGGCGGGCGTCGCCCTGGAGCTGCTGGACGCCCGGCCCGAACAGGCCAGGGACGCGCTCGCCACCATCAAGGCGACCAGCAAGGAGGCGCTCGGCGAGGTCCGCCAGGTGCTCGGCACGCTGCGCACCCCCGGGGCCGCCGCGCCGCGCACCCCCGCCCCCGGCCTGGAGCGGCTCGACGAACTGGTCGCGCAGGCCGGCCACGCGGGCCTGGCCGTCACCGTCCGCACCGAGGGCCGGGCCGGGCCGCTCGGCGCGGGCCTCGGGCTGGCCGCGTTCCGGATCGTCCAGGAGGCGCTGACCAACGTGCTGCGGCACTCCACCGCCCGCACCGCCACCGTCGAACTCGGCTGGGAGCCGGACCGGTTGGAGCTGACCGTCACCGACCCCGGGCCGCCCGGCGGCGGGGACGCGGGCGGCAGCGGCACCGGGCTGATCGGCATGCGTGAGCGCGCCGCCGCGTTCGGCGGCACCGTGGACGCCGGCCCCGGCGGCGCGGGCGGCTGGCAGGTCCGGGCCCGGCTGCCGCTCGTCACGAAGGGAGCCGACGCATGATCAGGGTGCTGCTCGCCGACGACCAGCGGCTGGTGCGGGCCGGTTTCCGGGCCCTGCTGGACGCCCAGGCCGACCTGGAGGTGGTCGGCGAGGCCGACGACGGCGAGCAGGCCGTCGCCCGGGCCGCCGAACTGCGCCCCGACGTAGTGCTGATGGACATCCGGATGCCCCGCCTGGACGGCCTCGCCGCGACCCGCCGGATCTGCGCCGACCCCGCACTGGCGGACGTGCGGGTGGTCGTGCTGACCACCTTCGAACTCGACGAGTACGTCTTCGAGGCGCTGCGGGCCGGCGCCGCGGGCTTCCTGGTCAAGGACACCGAACCCGGCGACCTGCTGCGCGCCGTCCGGGTCGCCGCCGCCGGCGACGCCCTGCTCTCCCCGGGCGTCACCCGCCGCCTGATCGGCGAGTTCGCCGCCCGCTCCAAGGAGCCGTCCACCACCCGGCTGGACGTCCTCACCGAGCGCGAACGCGAAGTCCTCGCGCTGGTCGGCCTCGGCCTCACCAACGAGGACATCGCCCGCCGCCTGGTGGTCAGCCCGCTCACCGCGAAGACCCACGTCAGCCGCACCATGGTCAAACTCGGCGTCCGCGACCGCGCCCAACTCGTCGTCGCCGCCTACGAATCGGGCCTGGTCCGGCCCGGCTGGCTGGGGTAGTACGGCGGGAGTAGCGGGACAGCCGCCCGGTGGGGGACGCGGCGGGGGCGGGGCCGGCGGGACGGTGGAGGAGTGGGCGGGAGCGGGATCGGTCCGGCCCCCTTCGAATCCCGAGGAGATGAGTTCCGATGGTCGAACTGCTGGCCGATGGATACGGGCACTGGCCCGGGCCGTGGGTGCTGGTGTTCCCGTTCTTCTGGCTGCTGGTCGTGGTGCTGGTGGTGCTGGCGCTGCGCCGGGCGGTGTGGCGGCGCCGCGGCTGGTGCGGCGGCCACGCCGAGCACGCCCCGCTGGCGGTGCTCGGACGGCGCTACGCGCAGGGCGAGATCGACGCCGACGAGTACCGGGAGCGCCGCGCCGTCCTGACCGAGGCCCAGGACACGCCCGGGGTGAAGCGATGAGCGCCGCGGCCCGGGTCGAGAAGGCCGTGAAGGAGTACGGCGTGGGGGACACCCGGGTCCGGGCCCTGGACGAGGTGAGCGTCGAGTTCGCCGCCGCGCGGTTCACCGCCGTGATGGGGCCCTCCGGCTCCGGGAAATCCACCCTGATGCACTGCGCGGCCGGGCTCGACACCCTCAGCGACGGCCGGGCCTGGCTCGGCGACACCGAACTGTCCGCCCTCGGCGACCGGGAGCTGACGCTGCTGCGCCGGGAGCGGATCGGCTTCGTGTTCCAGGCGTTCAACCTGGTGCCGACCCTGACGGTGCGGGAGAACATCACCCTGCCGCTCGACCTCGGCGGCGCCGCCCCCGACCCCGCATGGCTGGACACCCTGATCGAGGTGGTCGGCCTCCGGGACCGCCTGCACCACCGCCCCAGCCAGCTCTCCGGCGGCCAGCAGCAGCGCGTCGCCGTCGCCCGGGCCCTCGCCGGACGCCCCCAGGTGGTGTTCGCCGACGAGCCCACCGGCAACCTGGACTCCCGCAGCGGCGGCGAGGTCCTCGGCCTGCTGCGCTCCGCCGTCGACACCATGCACCAGTCGGTGGTGATGGTCACCCACGACCCGGCCGCCGCCGCGTACGCCGACACCGTGCTGTTCCTCGCCGACGGCCGCCTCGTCGACACCATGCGGGAACCCACCGCCGAACGCGTGCTGGACCGGATGAAGGCCTTCGACGGCCGCCGCACCCGGGCGGGCGCCCGGTGAACGCGAGCGTGCGGATCGGGGCGCGCTCCCTGCTCGCCCACCGCCGCCGACTGGTCGGCACCGTGCTGTCGATCGTCCTCGGCGTCGCCTTCCTGACCGGCACCATGGTGCTCGGCGACACCCTGCGCGCCAACTTCGACACCTTGTTCGCCGACGCCAACGCCGGCACCGACGCCGTGGTCCGCAGCGCCGACGCGATCGCCGACCCGGGCGTCCCCGGCGGCGTCCGCGCCCCGCTCGACGACGCGCTGACCGCGAAGCTGCGCGCCGTGCCCGGCGTCGGCGCAGCCGAAGGCTCCGTCCAGGGCGCCGGCCAGCTCATCGGCGCCGACGGCCGACCGATCGGCGGCCAGGGCCCGCCCACCTGGGCCGGCAACTGGATCACGGACCCGAAGCTCAACCCGTACCGGCTCGCCGAAGGCCGCGCCCCCGCCGCCCCCGGCGAAGCCGTGATCAACCGCGGCGCCGCCAGGACCGGCAAGCTGCACGTCGGCGACACCACCGTGCTGCGCACCCCCGACCCGGTGCGGATCACCGTCGTCGGCATCGCCACCTTCGGCGCCGACGCCGACGGCATGGGCCCCAGCACCTTCACCGCGCTCACCCTCGCCGACGCCCAGGCCCACCTGACACCCCGCGGCAGCGGCCAGGTCTCCACCGTCCGGCTGCGCTCCGACAGCCTCAGCCAGCGTCAACTGGTGGAACGTGTACGACCGTTGCTGCCCAGCGGCGTCGAGGCACTGACCGGCGCGGACGCCACCGCGCAGTCCACCGCCGACGTCTCCGGGCGCTTCCTCGGACTGTTCACCACCCTGCTGCTGGTGTTCGCCGGCATCGCGCTGCTGGTCGCCACCTTCACCATCCACAACACCTTCGCCATCGTCACCGCCCAGCGCACCCGCGAGAACGCCCTGCTGCGCGCCCTCGGCGCGAGCCGCCGCCAGGTGCTCGGCACCACCCTCGGCGAAGCCCTCGCCATCGGGCTGCTGGCCTCCGCGCTCGGCCTGCTCGGCGGCTTCGGCGTCGCCGCCGGCCTCAAGGCGCTGTTCGCGGCGATCGGCTTCACCCTGCCCACCGGCGGCACCGTGATCAAGGCCGCCACCGTCGTCCTGCCGCTGCTGGTCGGCACCCTGGTCGCGGCCGGCTCCGCACTCGCCCCCGCGCTGCGCGCCGCCCGCACCGCCCCGCTCGCCGCGCTGCGCGACGCCGCCGTGGACGAGGCGGCCAGTGGCCGAAGCGCCCTGCTGCGCGGCGCGCTCGGCGCGCTGCTGGTGGCCGGCGGACTGCCCGCCGTGATCGTCGGCGCGACCCGCGGGCCGTCGCTGGTGCTGACCGTCGGCGGCGCGCTCGCCCTGCTGCTGGGCACTGTGGTGCTCGGGCCGGTCGCCGCCGCCACCGCCGTCCGGGTGCTCGGCGCGCCGCTGGCGCGGCTGCGCGGCGTCACCGGTGCGCTGGCCCGCCGCAACGCCGCCCGCAACCCCGGGCGGACCGCCGCCACCGCCAGTGCGCTGATGGTCGGCGTCGCCGTGGTCACCCTGTTCACCGTGTTCGGCGCGTCCGTGCAGGCCACCCTGGACGACACCGTCTCCCGGTCCTTCGCCGGCGACCTCGCCGTCACCGCCCCCGCCGCCGGGGCCGGCGGCAGCGGCGTCTCCCCGAAGCTCGCGCCGGCGCTGGCGGCGCTGCCGGAGGTCCGCGCCGCCGCCGGGCTCGGCCGGGGCGTGGCCCAAGTGGACGGCCACGGCAAGCAGTTGGACGTCGCCAACCCCGGGCAGCTGGCGCAGGTCACCGACCTCGGGCGGGTCGACGGCTCGCTGGCCGACCTCGGCGCCGACGGCCTGGCCGTCTCCCGCACCGAGGCCGCCGCCCGCGGCTGGCAGCTGGGCACCGTCGTCCCGATGCGGTTCGCCGACGGCCCCGCCGCCTTCACCGTCCGCGCCCTGTACCGCGGCGGCGGCGTCACCGGCGACTACCTGATCAGCCGCCAGGCCTGGCAGCCGCACCGCGTCCAGGACTCCGACGGCCTGGTCGCCGTCGCCCTGAGGCCGGGCGTGAGCCTGGCCGCCGGCAAGGCCGCGATCGCCCGGGTGGCCGACGCCTACGGCAACCCGCAGGTGCAGACCCGCGCCGAGTACGCCGAGAGCTCCGCCTCCGGCGTCGACATGATGCTCTCCGTGGTCTACGCGCTGCTCGCGCTCGCCGTGCTGATCGCCCTGCTCGGCATCGCCAACACGCTCACCCTGGCCGTCCACGAACGCATCCGCGAACTCGGCCTGCTGCGCGCCGTCGGCCAGACCCGGGCGCAGCTGCGGGCCATGGTGCGCTGGGAGTCGGTGCTGGTCGCCGCGTTCGGCACGGCCGGCGGGCTGGCGCTCGGCGCGCTGCTCGGCTGGGCGCTGACCCGGGCCGCGGACAGCGCCGGCACCGGCTCGTTCGCGCTGCCCGCCGGGCGGCTGGCGATCGTCGCGCTGGTCGGCCTGGCGGCCGGGGCGCTGGCCGGGCTGCGACCGGCCGCCCGGGCGGCCCGGCTGGACATCCTGCGCGCGGTGGCCGCCGCCTGACGATGGGTCGGATCGCGCTCCGGGACCGGGGCCCCGGCTTCCCATAAGCGGAAGCTGGGGCCTTGGTAACCGTCACTTATCGTAGTCGCCTGTTACAGTGGGTGGGGATTCGGCGGATGCGAGGAGAGTGCGCGATGACCGTTGCGAGTGTGCCGACTCTGGACGTGGACCGTTCCGACCCCGAGTACCGGGCCTGGCTGAAGGAGGCCGTGCGGCGCGTCCAGGCGGACGCCAACCGCTCCGCCGACACCCACCTGCTGCGCTTCCCGCTGCCCGCCGAGTGGGGCATCGACCTGTACCTGAAGGACGAGTCCACCCACCCCACCGGCAGCCTCAAGCACCGGCTGGCCCGCTCGCTGTTCCTGTACGGCCTGTGCAACGGCTGGATCCGCCCCGGCAAGCCCGTCATCGAGGCGTCCAGCGGCTCCACCGCCGTCTCCGAGGCGTACTTCGCGCAGCTGATCGGCGTCCCGTTCATCGCCGTGATGGCCCGCTCCACCAGCCAGGCCAAGATCGAACTGATCGAGTTCCACGGTGGCCGATGTCACCTGGTCGACAATGCCTGCGAGGTGTACGAGGCCGCGACCCGGCTGGCCGCCGAGACCGGCGGGCACTACATGGACCAGTTCACCTACGCCGAGCGGGCCACCGACTGGCGCGGCAACAACAACATCGCCGAGTCGGTCTTCGCGCAGCTCCGGCTGGAGCCCCACCCCGAGCCCGCCTGGATCGTCGCCACCGCCGGCACCGGCGGCACCTCCGCGACCATCGCCCGGTACGTCCACTACATGCAGCACGACACCCGGATCTGCGTCGCCGACCCGGAGAACTCCTGCTTCTTCGACGGCTGGGTGCACCGCGACGCCGACGCCACCTGCCCCACCTCCTCCCGGATCGAGGGCATCGGCCGCCCCCGGATGGAGCCGTCCTTCGTCCCCGGGGCGATCGACCGGATGATGCGCGTCCCCGACGCCGCGTCCATCGCCGCCGTCCGCCTGCTGGAGACCGTCCTCGGCAAGAAGGCTGGCGCCTCCACCGGCACCGGCCTGTACAGCGCGCTCAAGCTGGTCGCCGAGATGCGCGCCGCCGGCCGCACCGGCAGCGTCGTCACGCTGATCTGCGACCCCGGCGACCGCTACCTCGACAAGTACTACTCCGACGAGTGGCTCGCCGAGGAGCGCATCGACCCGCGACCGCACCGCGCCGCCCTGGAGGCGTTCCTCGCGGGCGGCGACTGGGCGGACGGCTGAGCGGCTCCGTCAGTTCTTCGCCTCCCGGCGCTCGGTGAGCACCAGGGCGGCGACGGCGATCATGACGGCGGCCGTCGCGAAGTGGACCGTGAACGCCGTCAGGGCGCTGCCGTGGTGGGTCAGGATGGTGGTCGCGTCGCCGATCGGGACGAGCGCCGTGACCAGCATCGCCCAGCCCGAGGCCCGGCGGTGCCCGAGCAGCAGCAGCGCCAGCGGGACGAGGCCGGAGACCACGTCGCGGATGCCCTTGGTGATCAGGAACATCGCCGCGTCGCCGTGCGGCCACGCCGGGAGGCCGAAGCTCGGGGCGGTGGACTCCGGGGCGAGGATGTAACTGAGGCCGAACCAGAGCGGGAACAGGCCGAGCAGCACCGTGCCGACGGTGGCGAGACGGACCCTTGCGCTGCTGGTGGTCGCCGGTGCGGTGACGGACATGGTGGTTCCCCCTGGCGTGTGTGAAGTGGGCTGCGCCGCCTGTTGGTTAGCGGCGCTAGCGACGTGAACAACGCTAGACCGACGGCCCGTCAGTTGTCTAGCGCTGCTAGGATTTCGGGCATGGCCATCAAGGAACGCCGGGCGCGCGAACGCGCCGAACGGGAACAACTGATCGTCCGGGCCGCCCGCGAACTCGCCGAGACCGAGGGCTGGGACGCCGTCACCACCCGCCGACTCGCCGAACGCATCGAGTACAGCCAGCCCGTCCTGTACAGCCACTTCGCCGGCAAGGACGCGATCGTCGCCGCCGTCGCCGTCGAGGGCTGCGCCGAACTCGCCGTCCGACTCCGCGCCGCAGCCACTGACTTGGACGACCCGCGGGCCGCGTTCGCCGCCGTCGCCCGCGCGTACCTGGCGTTCGCCGCCGCGAACCCCGCGCTCTACGACGCCATCTTCACCATGGCCAACCCGCTGCCCTTCGGCACCCCCGACGCCCCCGCCGCCCTGCACGAGGCCTTCGCCGCCATCGCCGACCCCGCCACCGCGAGCGCCACCGCCGCCGGCCTCGACCCCGCCGGCTACACCGAACTCGCCTGGTCCGCCCTGCACGGCATGGCCACCCTCGCCCGCGGCGGCCGACTCCGCCCCGAACTCGACGCCAGCCGCATGGCGGCCTTCACCGCCGTCTTCTGACACCCCGTCCGGTGGTGCAACCGGCCCGCCGCTCCGCCCGTCCGAGAGGGGGACGGGCGGGCGCGACGGGCGCGGCCCCGAGGAGGAGAGCCACCGTGAACCTGTTGGGACGTCCCGCCACCGCGACCTTCGGCGCAGTCCTCGCCGCCGCGGCCACCCTGGCCAGCACCAAGATCGTCGCCAACAACTGGATGGGCTGCGACACCCACCTCGAACCCGGCAGCCTCTTCGCCCTCAACGCCCTCCTCCCCATCTCCTTCGTCCTCGTCGCCCTCGGCGGCGCCTTCACCGGAAGCCTCACCCGCTGGACCGGCCTGCGCACCCGCCTCGCCGAGGACCCCGAATTCATCCGCCTCCTCGCCGTCGTCGCCGGCATCGTCCTCACCGCCTTCACCCTCACCCTCCTCCTCACCGGCCCGACCCCGACCTGCCCGCCGGCGCCGTAGGCGAGACGAACGGGCGCGCACGACAGGTTCGATGACGGCTCGTCAGGGCTAGGCTTGCCGGTCACTGCTGCATCGACGGACGAGGCACACATGGGCCGCACCTGGAACATCGACCTGTCCGCACCGTTCGCCGAGCGCCTGGGGAAGTCGGCCGCCGAGCTGGGCCTCTCCGACGGCCGCGACGAATGCCCGGACATCTGGCGACTCGCCAACGGCGACATCGCCGTCATCGGAACGGACGCGACCGAGGCCTACCGCGACCGCCTCCCCGAAGGCGTCCGGATCGGCGAGGGCGAACGCCTGGTCGTCATCCCCGGCGCGATGCTCGCGGCGGCGAAACCGGACATCCCGGACGCCTGAGCGTCGTACGTCGGCGCTGAAACCCGACGGCAGGTGTCGAATCCCCGGATCTCGAGTGAAGTACTCGCGACCCGGGATTTCGTCAACTGTTCGGGGTGCGCTTGCTGATGCCCAGATCGGCGCGCACCTGCGGCGGCAGTTCTTCCGGGCGGAATCTCATCCAGCCGTCGATCGCGGGAATGTCGGCAGTGAAGTCCAGAATGCCCCGATCCTTGGCGGCGAACTGGACGCGCTTCGCCCCTTCGATGTGCGAACTGGGCCACCTGCCGCTGTGGGCGGGTGAAATGATGCCGATCACGTGCTCTCCGAGGAAGATTCGTTCCCCCGGATACGACTTCCATGGGGTGAACGCGATCTCGATCATTGAGGACAGTGCGCCGTGGGCGAGATCGTCTTCGATGACAGCATGAGCCGAGTAGAACCTCGGGTCGTCCGCAATGGTCTTGACGAAGTGGTGCTTCAGGGCCGTTGGCAGGTCTTCCGGCAAGGCAGACCAATCCGGGCTGTCCCAACTCGCCTCGTGGACGGTGTCGGGCCGACTGCCCCTGAGGGCCAGCGCCATGTCGAAGTCCGGGTCGGACAGGAAGATCTTCATGCGTGGGTCTTCCCGGTCGGGTCGGAGGTTTCGGAATGCCCGTGGCGCGTCGTAGCGCCACATTGTTCGTGACGCCGCCGCAAATGCTCGTTTCGCATCGTCCGGAAGCCAGGCGATTTCGGCGGGAAGCGGGGAACTCGGCTCGGATTCCCTGCCGTACCAGTCGATCAGGAGCTGTTGCAGATCGATTTCAGTCGGCGCAATCAATGTGAGCCGTCCTTCCTGCGGAGCTTTGCGGATTGCCGGCGGTGAGGCGGGTGTGGGTGGCGAGGATTTCGGTGAAGGTGGTGGTGAGGTGGTCGGGGCGGGTGCGGGTGTAGGCGGCTAGGGGGCGGTGGATCGGGGGGTGGGGGTGGAGGACGGCGGCGTCGAGGGTGGGGGGGAGGATGGTGGCGGGGACGAGGGCGGGGCCGAGGCCGGCGGCGGCGAGCATGGGGGCGGCGGCGGTCTGTTCGGTGCGGACGGCGGGGCGAGGGAGGAAGCCGGCGCGGGCGCAGGACTGGTCGAGGAGTTCGGCGAGGCCGTGGCCGGGGGCGTAGTGGACCCAGTCGCGGTCGGCGAGGGCGGACAGGGGGAGGGCGCCGTCCGGGGGGTTGGCGAGGGGGTCGTCGGAGGGGAGGACGAGGGCGAACTCCTCGACGCCCAACTCCCGTACGGGGCCGTCCCAGTCGGTGGGGACCGGGCCGACGGCGAGGTCCGCGCCGCCGGCGGCCATCGCGGCGCGCAGCAGGTCCGCGTGCGGGTACTCGCGCAGGCGGATGCGGACGGCGGGGTACCGGCGGCGCCAGGCGCGCAGGACCGGCGGGAGGATGCCGAGGGCGATGGAGTGGACGGTGGCGACCTCGAGTTCGCCGTCCTCCAGGCCGGCGGTGCGGCGGGCCGCGGCGTGCAGGCGCTGGGCGTCGGCGAGGACGGCGCGGGCGTGCGGGAGGACGGCCCGGCCGAGCGGGGTGGGGCGGACGGCGCGCGGGAGGCGTTCGAGGAGGGGGCCGCCGAGGGCGGACTCCAGGGCCCGGACCTGGTGGGAGAGGGCGGGCTGGGTGACGTGCAACTGTTCGGCGGCCCGGGTGAAGGAGCCGGTGTCGACGACGGTGACCAGGTATTCGAGCTGCCGGAGCGTTGCTGCCATGCACACAGTTTATGGCTGGGGTGAAGAACAAGCCTTGGACCTATCGCCGCAGGTCGAGCAGGGTGGAGGGAGTACCGCTCGAACCGACAGGAGCTCCAGAATGTCCGAATCTCTCGCAGGCCGCCGCGTCGTCGTGGTCGGCGCCGGATCGCGCACCGGCCGACTGCTCGCGCACGCCGCCTCCGCCGCCGGGGCCGAGCTGGTGCTCGCCGGGCCCGATCCGCGGAAGCTGGAGTGGACGGCGGGCGAGCTGACCGGCCCGTCCACCGTGGTGCCCGTCGATCTGACCGAGGAGGCGTCGATCGAGGCGCTGGCGGCCCGGGCCGGGCGGGTCGACCACCTGGTGTCGACGGCCGGGATGCCCGCCAACGGACCGCTGAAGGACCTGCAACTCGCCGACATCCGGCGGGCGTTCGACGCGAAGGTGATCGGTCCGCTGCTGCTCGCCAAGCACCTCGCGGGGCAGTTCGCCGACGGCGGCTCGATGACCTTCTTCTCCGGCGTCGCCGCCTGGCGCCCCGCGCCCGCCCGCACCGTGATGGCCACCACCAACGGGGCGCTGGCGTTCCTGGTGCAGGCCCTCGCCGTGGAACTCGCCCCGCTGCGGGTCAACGCCGTCTCCCCGGGCATCGTCGACACCGGCTCCTGGGACGGCCTCGGCGCGGGCAAGGAGGAGTTCCTGCGGCAGGTCGCCGTTCGAAACCCCGCCCGCCGGGTCGGCAGCCCCGAGGACCTGGTCAAGGCCGTCCTGTACGCGATCGACAACCCGTACGTCACCGGTACCGTCCTGCACGTCGACGGCGGCGGCCGACTCGCCTGAACGCCCGCGCTTGACCCTGCCGTTGGCGGCAGGGTCGGACGATCTGCGGCATGACACCTGAGGAGCGGATCGTCCTGGTCACCGGGGCGGGCAGCGGTATCGGACGGGCGACGGCGCAGGCCTTCGCGGGGCAAGGGGCGCGGGTGGTCGCGGTCGGGCGGGGAAGGGCGGCGCTGGAGGCAACGGCCGCAGGGCACAAGGCAATCGACGTGCTGGTCGGGGACGTCGCCGCGCCCGGCGGGCCGGAGCGGATCGCCGCGGCGGTGGGTGAGCGGTACGGCCGGCTGGACGTGCTGGTCAACAACGCGGGGGTGGTGCGCAGCGCGCCGCTCGGGGAGTTGCGGCGGGACGCGGTCGAGGAGCAGCTGGCGACCAATCTGGTCGGGCCCGCGCTGCTCACCGGAAGCGCCCTGCCGTTGCTGGTCGCCGCGCGGGGCGTGGTGGTGAACGTCAGCACGGCGATCGGGCAGCGCGGCTGGCCGGGCAGTTCGGTGTACGCGGCGACGAAGGCCGGGCTGGAGTCGCTCACCCGCAGTTGGGCGGTCGAACTCGCGCCGCAGGGCGTGCGGGTGGTGGCCGTCGCGCCGGGGGCGGTCGAGACGCCGATCGTGCGCGGGCTGACGCCGGATCGGTTGGCCGCGCTGCGGGCCTGGCAGGTGGCGCACACCCCGGCGGGGCGGCTCGGACGGCCGGCGGAGGTGGCCTGGGCGATCACCCGACTCGCCGAGCCGGGGGCGTCGTTCGTCACCGGGGTGGTGCTGCCGGTGGACGGCGGGGCCGTGGTGGCATGATCGGGCGGGTGCGGATCGGTGAACTGGCCGCCGCGACCGGCGCCACGGCCCGGGCGCTGCGGCACTACGAGCAGGCGGGGCTGATCAGTTCGGGGCGCGCCGCCAACGGCTACCGGGTGTACGCCGCGGGCGCGGCCGTCCGGGTCCGCAACATCCGCGCCCTGCTGGCCGCCGGACTCACCCTCGACGACGTGCAGGTGTTCCTGCCGTGCCTGGACGGCGACCTGACCAGCGGCCCGCCGTCCGGGCAGGCACTGGCCGTCGCCCGGGAACGCCTCGCCGTGCTGGACCGCCGGATCGCCGCCCAGACCGCGCTGCGCGACCGCCTGGCCGCCACACTCGCGCCGTACCGCAGCTGACGCGCCGTCAGCGCAGCCACCGGCCCCACCAGGTCGGCGGGGCCGGAGGTCGGCCGGTCGGGAAGAGGGCTCAGGCCGGCAGGTCGGCGGGGACCAGGAGTTGCAGGTCCTCGGTGGTCGGGTCGGCGAGCTGGGCGACCCGGGAGGCGTGGCGTTCGATCATGCTCTCGAAGACCTGGCGGGCGGTGCGCCCGTTGCCGAAGCCCACGCCCCGGTCGAGGGTGGTGAAGTGGGCGTGCAGGGCGGTCTCGGTGGCCGGGTCGAGGTGGTACTCGTGCTCGGTGGCCTGCGAGCGGGCGATGTCGAGCAGCTCGTCGGCGGTGTAGTCGGGGAAGGTGACGGTCCGGGAGAACCGGGAGGACAGGCCGGGGTTGGCGGCGAGGAAGCGCTCCATCTCCGCGGTGTAGCCCGCCACGATGATCACCACCTCGTCGCGGTGGTCCTCCATCAGCTTCACCAGCGTGTCGATCGCCTCCCGGCCGAAGTCCCGCCCGCCGTCCTCCGGGGCCAGCGCGTACGCCTCGTCGATGAACAGCACTCCGCCGCGCGCCTTGTCGAACGCCGCGGCGGTACGGATCGCGGTGGAGCCGATGTGCTCGCCGACCAGGTCCAGCCGGGCGACCTCCACCAGGTGGCCGCGCTGCAGGACGCCCAGCGAGGCCAGGATCTCGCCGTACAGGCGGGCCACGGTGGTCTTGCCGGTGCCGGGGGAGCCCGTGAAGACCAGGTGCCGACGCGGCGACGGCGCCTTCAGACCGGCCCGCTGGCGGGCCCGGCCGACCGAGATCAGGTCGATCAGCGTCCGCACCTCCTGCTTGACCGTCGCCAGGCCCACCAGGGAGTCCAGCTCGGCCAGCGCCACCTCCGGCGGGCGGCAGTCCGGGATGGGGGCGATCACCGCCGGTGCCGGAAGAGCAGCGGAGGCGGAGGTCAGGACAGCGGGAGCGAGGGAGGCCAACGGGGGAGCGGCCGGTTCGGCCGGACGCGGGGCGGGCAGCGGCGCGGCGTCGTCCGAGGTGCAGCCCTCGGCGACCGGGCCCGGCTCGGAGAACTCGAACCCGGCCCGGGCGTTGCGCTCCGCCCGGCAGCGCACCAGCTTCGTCCGGCAGCCGTCGATCACGTGGAAGCCGAACCCGCCGCCCTGCGACACCCGCACCGTGTCGAACTCGCCGCGGCCCTGCGCCGACACGTACACCCCGGCCTCGCTCGCACCGCGCACCGTGCACTCGCGCAGCACCGGGTCCGCGCCCTTGGTGACGATCACACCGGTGGCGACGTCCGCGATCTCGCAGTTCGTCAACAGGCCGCCCGAGCCGTGGTCGCGGAACCACAGGCCGGTGCCCGCACCCTGGATCCGGCAGCCCGACAGGTCCGCGCCGGCCCCGCCCGAGACCGAGACCGCGGAGGAGCGGATCGCGGTGAACGAGCAGTCGCGGGCCGCGACCGACGAACCCTGGTCGAGGACGAACAGCGCGTCGGGCAGGTCGTCGAGCGAGCAGTCGGCGAGCTCCAGGGCCGCGCCGTCGCTCACCCACAGCGCCGGGTAGTCGCCCTGCGCGGAGTGGAACCGGCAGCTCTCCGCCAGCACCTTCGTCCCGCCGTCCCACACCGACAGCGCGCCCCGGCCGAAGCCGTGCATCGTCACCTGCCGCAACGTCAGCTTCGCGCCGCCGCGCAGATCGGCCGCGTTCTCCGGCACCTCGTGCACCCGGCAGGAGGACAGCTCCAGCTCCGCCCCGGTGTCCAGGCTCAGCCCGTTGCCGGACACCCGGTGCACCGTGCAGTCCGTCAACCGGCCCACCGCCTGCGCCTCGGCCTGCACGCCCGAGCCGCGCACCTCGTACAGCTCGCAGCCCGTCAGCTCCGCCAGCGACCCGGGATCGGCCAGCAGCAGACCCGCGCCGCCCGCGTGGTGCACCTTCAGCCGCTCCGCGCGCAGCCGCGAACCCGACAGCACCGCCACGCCGCTCTGCCCCGCCGCCGAGACCTCGCAGTCCGCCAACTCGGCCTGCGCCTGCGCCCGCAGACGGATGCCCAGACCGGACGGGTTCTCCACCGTGCAGTTGACCAGCTGCGCCCGGGTGCCGTCCGCGAGCTCCACCCCCACCGCGGAGGACGTCTCGATCCGGCAGTCCACCAGCGCCGCGCCGTCCGCGCCCGCCAGCAGCACCGCCGGGGCGGAGCGGTCGGAGCCCGCGACCGTCAGGCCGCGGATCGTCGCGCCCGCCGTCACCGTCAGCGCCGTGCCCCCGCGCACCGCGCTCTCCGGCGGCGAGATCCGCACACTGCCCGGACCCTTCTCCGCGACCAGCGTCACCGGCTTGTCGACCAGCACCGCCTCGTGGAACGTCCCCGCCCGGACCGTCAGGGTGTCACCCGGTTCGGCCACCTCCAGGGCCTCGCGGAGCGTCGCGTACTCCCCGCTGCGCCGCCGCCACCGGGAGGCGCTGTCCTGCGTGACCCGGACCCTGAGCTCACCCATGACGATCTGTCATCCCCGCCTTCGTCGAGTGCGTGCGAGACGCTGCGCGATGACCCCCACCGTAGCGCGAGAGGCCGACCGGACCGTCGCCCGGTTCAACGAACGAGCCGGGGGGTGGTTCCGGGTGCTCGTCAGCGGCGGTCCGGCTGCGGGGCCTCCACCGCCTCCAGGACCTCCACCTCGTCGCCGACCGTCAGCGTTCCCAGCACCTCGGCGGCGGAAGCGGGGCGGACCGGGACCAGGTTCTGGCCGAACACCAGCTTCTGGCCGAACCGGTGATGCCGGCCCAGCGCGCGCAGCGGCTCCGGGCCGCGGCGCTCGCCGGTCTCCTGGTCGGTGGTGGTCACCACGCAGCGGGCGCACGGCTTCGCCACCCGGAACTCCAGCCCGCCGACCCGGACCCGCCGCCAGCCGTCCTCCGCCCACGGCTCGGTGCCGGCCACCACCAGGTTCGGACGGAACCGCTCCATCGGCAGCGCCGCGCCCTTCCGCTCGTCGCCCGGGTGGTCCTCGGCGATCCGGGCGTTCAGCTCGACCAGCGAGGCGGTGGTGGTGAGCAGCAGCGGGTAGCCGTCCGCCATCGACACCGTCTCGTCCGGGCCCGCGTACTTCGGATTGATCGGCCGGCTGACCTCCGGGCGGTCCAGGTGCACCAGCCGCACCTCGCCGAGCTTCGCGGGCAGGTGCTCGGCCAGCCACCCGGAGGTGTCCTTCGGGGCGGTGGCGGCGGAGAAGTGCGTGCCGAAGACCGAGACCGTCGCCTCGGGCGCGCCGCCGGCGAGCGTCGGCACGGCGAGCGTGTGGGTGGAGCCGTCCGGGGCGGTCAGCGAGAGTGACGTGCCGTCAGCGGACGGGACGGGGCGGAACCGGCCGATCGAGGGCTCGTCCCGCTGAGTGACGGCGACGCCCTCCGCGTCCACCAGCATCCAACGAC
>NZ_BMRI01000029.1:49239-60190 GCF_014648555.1 Kitasatospora griseola | reverse complement strand
GGTCGCCGGCCAGACCCCAGGGGTGCACGTCGGCGGACGGCGGGCTGAGGCGGTACATGGACTTGACGGGGTACAGGTGGAGGGAGTGCAGGCTCGGCATGCGGCCCATCCTGCCAGAGCCCGTCGTGGGCGGACTTCACCGGCGTTCCCGTGCCCCCACGTGCAGTTCCGCGGGGGAAAGACAGTTCCCCGCGGCCCTGTGGCGGGCCGCGGGGAACCGGGGTGGAGATGTGAGACCTTGCCCC
Source organism: Kitasatospora griseola (assembly GCF_014648555.1). Taxonomy (GTDB): domain Bacteria; phylum Actinomycetota; class Actinomycetes; order Streptomycetales; family Streptomycetaceae; genus Kitasatospora; species Kitasatospora griseola. Next base: position 59,945 of record NZ_BMRI01000029.1, on the reverse strand, counting down.
TGTGGGGAGGGGAGTTGCGATCGATCCGGTCAGCCCGCCTGGGGGTACTGGCGGTACTGGGGGTACTGCTGCGGCGGGTTGGGCTGGGCCGGGCGCAGGGTGTTGCCGCCGAAGGACTGGTCGGCGAAGGACTGCTGCTGGCCGACCGGCTGGGCGCCGAACTGCTGGCCGCCGAACTGCTGCGGGGCGAAGCCCTGCGGCGCGGCGGCGAAGGAGTTCGCCGGGGCGGCCGGGTACGCCTGGGCGGGCTGCGGGTAGGCCGGGGCCATCGGGCGCTGGCCGGGCATGAACGGCTGCGGCGGCACGGGCGCGGCGGCGTAGCCGGGCTGCACCGGGATGTGCGGCGCGGGCACCGGGCTGCTGCTCGGGCCGGGGCCGAGGGCGAGGCGGGCCGGCGGCAGGGCGGGCAGGTTCGACGCGGGGGAGTCGAAGCCGGTGCCGAGGCCGCCGGTGCCGAACCCGTCGGTGAGGCCGCTGCCGTAGGCGGCGGACCAGGTGGGGGCCGAGTGGGCCGGGGGCACGTTGATGGGCGCGATCTGCGGGATGCCCCGCTCTGCGACCAGGCTGTCGTAGATGGGCGTGCCGGAGGAGAAGGACGGAGAGGGGTAGCCGACTCCGTCGTAGGAGCGGGGCGAGGTCATGGGGCATACCGTAAGCCCACAGCATGCCTGCTGAGGAGAGCGGGAGGGCCCGGACTTCAACAGTTTACAGAGTCTTCGCGGGCTCAAATCGGACAATCCCGGAGCTAGTTGGGCGAACAGTCGGATCATTTCGGCCATCCCCGACGTATGGTCCGTGGGCGATCCGCCGGTCGGAAAGGTGTAAAAGGTTCATCTGGAGGCGGGGAAAGGGCCAGTAAAGGTTCTGTTAATACCGTCGGCCGGATCTCACCGGCCGGAGCGGGGCCGGAGGGGTCGGACGCCGGTGGTCGGGCGTCGGTTCCGGACAGGCGTCGGCCCGGGCGGCGGGCGCCGTCCGGGCCGGGTGGTGCGGGTGGTGCGGGTGGTCGCTCAGTGGGTGACGGCCGGGGCGGTGGCCTGGGCCGGGAAGCCCGGGCGGCCGGCCAGCTCACTGGTGCAGTGCGCGCAGCGGGTGGCGGCGGCCGGGACGGTGCTGAGGCACTCGGGGCAGTCGACCTTGGCCACCGGGGCGTCCTTGACCGGATTGAAGCGGTTCTGCAGCCGGGCGACCGGCAGCACGACGGCGAAGTAGATGACGGCGGCGACCAGCACGAAGCTGATCAGCGCCTGGAGGAAGGCGCCGTACGGGAAGGTGACGTCGGCGACGGTGAACGTCTCCTTGCTGAAGTCGCCGACGGCGCCGGAGGCGACGCCGACCAGCGGGGTCAGGAAGGCTGCGACGAAACCGGTGACGACGGCGGTGAACGCGGCGCCGATGACGATGCCGACCGCGAGGTCGACCACGTTGCCGCGCAGCAGGAAGCTGCGGAATCCCTTGAACATGTCCGCCATCCTGACGGGCCAACCTCCCGGCGGTCCAACCGAGTTCACCTGATCCGACTAATCGCCGAACCGTCTTGCGAGGCTCGCTCAGACGTCGCCCAGGACGGCCCGTGCCTCGGGCGCGAAGGACTGGACACGCACCACCGCGTCGGCGACCCGGCGGACGGTGGCGGCGTTCATGTGCGACCACAGCGGGACGGTCAGCACGGAGTCGGCGAGCCGGTCGGTGCGCGGCAGCTGCGCCGCCTGCCCGAGGTGGGCGTAGGCGCGCTGCCGGTGCACGGGCGGGTGGAAGTAGCGACGGGTGTCGATGCCCTCGGCCTTGAGCGCGGCGGCCAGTTGACGGCTGCTCAGACCGAAGGCGTCGGCGTCGAGGATCAGGGTGAGGTCCTTGAAGGTGGAGGTGTCGCCGTCCTCCGGCAGGGCGAGGCGCAGGCCGGGCAGGCCGGCGGTGGCGCGGGCGAACTCGGCGACCAGGGCGCCGCGGTGGGCGACCCGCTCGGGCAGGCCGGCCAGCCAGGTCAGGCCGACGGCGGCGTGCAGTTCGCTCATCCGGGCGTTCAGGCCGGGGAAGAGCGTGTCGTAGTCGCCGGGGTTGCCGTAGTCGCGGGCGGTGCGCAGGGTGGCGGCGAGCGCCGCGTCGCGGGTGGCGACCAGGCCGCCCTCGCCGGCCACCGCGACCTTGGTCGGGCTCATCGAGAACACCTCGGCCAGGCCGAAGTTGCCGATCGGCACACCGCGGCGGGCCGAGCCGAGGCCGTGCGCGGCGTCGTACACCAGCGGCAGGCCGGCCGCGTCGGCGATCCGCTGGAGCTCCTCGGTCTGGCAGGGCGTCCCGTACACGTGGGTGGCCATCAGCGCGGCGGGCGCGTCGGCGGCCTTCAGCCGGGTCTCGGCGTCCGCCGGGTCCAGGGTGATGTCCTGTTCGCGGGCCTCGGCGAACAGCGGGGCGCCGCCGGCCCAGTGCGCGGCGTGCGCGGTGGCGGAGAAGGTGAAGCCGGGCATCAGCACCGGTCGGCGGCCGTCCACTCCGGCGGCCTGCAGCACCAGCATCAGGCCGGCCGTGCAGTTCGACACCGCCACCACGTGCGGAACGCCGAGCAACTCGGCGGCCTCGTCCTCCAGTTGGCGGACGGTGGGTCCGTTGGTGAGCATCCCCGAGTCGAGCACCTCGGCGAGCCGGCCGAGCAGCCGTTCGCGGTCGGGCACCCGGACGCGGGTCAGCGGCAGGCCGTCGGGGAAGGCGGGCGCGCCGTCGAGGACGGCGGGGCGCAGCTGGTCGGTCGTCATGTGGTCGATCCCCCCTGGGTTCGGTACGGGTCCGGTGCGCCGACGGCGACCGGAGGTTCGGGCCCCGGGCCGCCGCCCCACTGGCCGGGCTGCACCCGCCACACGGGCGGGCGGCGGCGGCGCGGCACCCGGCCGGCGCCGGCCGGCCGGGGGATCGCCAGCAGCACCAGGACCAGCGGCAGCACCTGCACCCGCTCGCGGGACAGGATGCCCATGTTGTTGATGGTGGAGAACGCCCAGCAGAACAGCAGGGTGTACACCACTGTGAAGGCGACGTACGAGCGCTGGACGAACAGCTTGGGAATGCGGGCCAGTTGCGGCCAGGCCCGGACGAACATCACCAGCAGCGCGAAGCACTCCACCGACTGGATCAGGTTCTGGATGTTCGACGCCTCGAACGGGAACGGCCGGAACAGCACGCTGATCACCGACACCGGCAGCCGGGCCGGGTTCAGGCTGAACGCGGGCGCCGGGTCCTCCGCGGTCGAGGCGTTGATCACCGAGGAGCCCTGCGAGGTGCGCCGCGAGGTCTCCGACAGCACCTGGTTGACGGCGTCCCCGCCGGTTCCGTCGGTGCCGAAGAAGGTCGACACCTGCTGCAGCATCAGCATCACGCCGACGCCCAGCACCGCCACCGTCAGCACGGTGCGCAGCGGCCCCAGCGCGGACACCTGCTGCGGCCGCTTGCGCAGCACGTAGGCGACGGTCAGCCCGGCGCCCGCGAGCACCGTGACGTGCGGGCGGACCATCGCGGTGCCCAGCGAGCCCAGCGCGATGCACACGAACGCGCCGAAGCGGCGGTCCAGCAGCCGGGCCACGCCGTACGTGGTCAGGCCCAGGCAGAACATCATCCAGGCGTCCTTGCCGATGCTGGACGGCCAGAACAGCAGCGAGGGCAGGAAGAACACCAGTTTCGCGTAGCGCCGCGAATCGGCCTCCGGGAAGGCGATCTGCAGGGCCCGCCAGAAGAACAGCAGCCCCCAGAAGCCCAGCCAGGAGAACACCAGGAACCCGCCGACCAGGGTCGGCCCGGTGATCGCGTAGACCACCCCGGTGACGATGATGACGAACCCGGTGCCGGCGACCTTCATGCCCAGGTCGTAGTGCAGCCCGCCGAGCAGGTCGGCGGTGGTCAGGTACTGGGCGAGGTCGGAGCCCTTCTGGTCGTACATCTTGGCGTCCGCCGCACCGCCGTACAGCACGAACGCCATCAGGTAGCGCGGGAACGCGCAGGCCAGCTTGGCGCCCATCGCCACGATCAGCAGCTTGAACACGCCCCGCTCGGGGTTGTTCGCCGCCACCCGGGCCAGGATCGGCGTGCCGATCGCCATCAGCGCCGGCGCGACCAGCAGCGCCCCCCAGGTGTCGTACGAGGTGTGCACCATCGCCAGCACGAACACCGAGACGTAGGCCATCACCAGTGCCCAGGCCAGCGCGGTCGGCCGGCCGCGCCGGGCCGCCTCCCGCAGCCGGGGCGGCCACGGGCGGGCGGCGGGCGGCACCGCGGGCATCAGAAGACCTCCAGGTCGCCGAGGCTGAACCGCCAGTCGGCGAGGGTGTGTTCGGCGGGCAGCGGCCCGGCCGGGGTGCGGGCGGCCAGCACCATGCCGGTGCGCGGCGCCGTCAGGCAGCCCGCCCGCAGGCCTGCCGACGCCGCCTCGGTGCCCGGCGCCAGGTGGGTCGCCGCGTGGTCGCAGCCGGCGGCGGCCGCGTCCCGCAGCAGCCGGCCGGCCGCGGCCCGGTCGCCGGGGCGGACGATCAGCTCGGCCAGGGTGAACTCGGCCAGCGGGCCGCGCCGCCGCGGTCGGCCGAACGCCAGCCCGACCAGCTCGCCGCCGCGCTCCACCGTCACCACCCGGTAGTCCAGGCCCGGCGCGGCCCCGTACCGCCAGGCCAGGTACTCGGCGGTGCGCACCGTGTGCAGCCGCGTCTCGGCCGCGTCCGCCAGCGCCCGCTCCGCCAGCAGCTCCCGCAGCCGAGGGTCCGGGAAGGCGAACCAGTCGGCGGCGGTGGGCAGTTCGCAGCGCGGCGGCCCCGACGGGCCCGGCCGGCGGGCCAGCGCGGCCCGGGCGCCCCGGGCGAACGACATCGGCCGGGCCACCCGCAGTGCCACCGGCACCCGGCCCAACTCCCGCCAGCCCATCCTCAGATACCCCGGCAGGCTGTTGCCGTTCGGCGTGTTGAACACCAACTCGGCCTCGCCGGCGACCTGTTCGAGCAGCGCCAGGGTGAGCCGGCGGAAGATCCCGCGGCCCTGGAAGTCCGGGTGCGTCGCGGTGTCCACCGGCCGCACCGCCGCCACCTCCCGGCCGCCCGCGCCCCGCCACGACCAGCGCAGGAACAGCCGCACCCCCACCGGCCGCCCGTCCGCCGCCAGCGCCACCAGGCCCGGGCTGGCGCCGAACGGGTTCGCCCGGTGCTTCCAGTCGAAGAACTCGGCGCTGCGTCGCCCCGTCGGGCCGCCCGCCAGCGAAGCCGTCAACAGCTCCAGGACCGCCGGCACGTCCGCCGACTCCAGCCGGCGGTACGTCAGTTCACCGCTCACGTCGTGCTCGTCCCCTCCGGACTCAGCGTGCCAGCACCCGCGCGTAGACCCGCTCGATCGCCCGCTGCGCGCCCGCCACGTCGAAGGCCTTCGACCGCTCCCGGGCGGCCGCGCCCATCCGCTCCCGCAGCCCCGGATCGGCCGCCAACCCGCCGAGTGCGGCGGCCAGTTCGGCCGGGTCGCCGGGCGGCACCAGCCGGCCCTCGACGCCGTCGTCCAGCACCTCGGGCATGCCGCCGACCCTGGTCACCACCGACGGCAGGCCGGTGGTCATCGCCTCCATCAGCGCCACCGGCAGGCCCTCCTGGCGCGAGCTCAGGCAGAACACGTCCCAGCCCGGCAGCAGCGCCGGCACGTCCCCCCGGGAGCCCGCGAACAGCACGCCGTCGCCCGCCAGTTCGCGCAGCCGCGCCTCCAGCGGGCCCGCGCCGACCAGCACCAGCCGGGCGTCCGGACGCGTACGGCGCAGCAGCGCGAACGCGGTCAGCAGCGACGCCTGGTCCTTCTTCGCGGTCAGGTTGCCGACCGTGCCGATCACCAACGCGTCCTCGGGCAGGCCGAGTTCGGCGCGGGCCGCGCGGCGGGCGGCCGGGCCCGCCGGGGCGTCGCCCAGGTCGGGGCCGTGGTGCACCACCGTCAGCCACCCGTCGTCCGGCCGGCGGCGGCCGATGCCCGCCGCCACCGCGTGCGAGACGGCGATCACCGCGTCGTTGCGCCGGTAGGTGAGGGCGTTGGCCCAGCGGGTCGGCAGGCGGTAGCGCTCCCACAGGTTGTGCTCGGTGTGCACGAGCTTCCGACGGCCCGCCAGCAGCCGGGCGGCGACCGCCGGCACCGGCATGTGGGTGTGCACCAGGTCGAAGCGGCGCTCGGCGAGCAGCGCCCGCAGCCGCAGCGGCCAGCGCCGCCCCGGCGCGGCGCCCAGGCAGTGGACCGGGACGTCGGCCGCGCGCAGCGCCGGGACCAGCGCGTCCTTGTGCGGCAGCACGTACGCCACCTCGACCGCGAACCGCGAACGGTCCACGTGGCGCGCGCAGTTGACCAGCAGCTGCTCCGCGCCGCCCCGGCCCAGGCCCTTGGCCAGCCAGAGCACCCGGGCCGGCCCGCCCGTCACCGCTCCTCGCCCAGGCGCAGCTGCAGCGTGGTCTCCACCGGCTCCTCCGGCGGCAGTTCGGCCGGCCGGCGGCCCCAGCTGGTCGCCCCGTCCCGGCGGTCCGGCGGCTCGCCGTACCCGGGTGCGGCCGGCCGCGGATCGGCCGCTCGCTGGTGCTCGCCCGGTCGGCGCTGCGGCTCCACCCGGGGCGCCGGCTCGGCGCGGCGCTGCGGATCGGGGACGGGCGGAGTGCTCTTCGCGGCGGGCGCGGCCTTCGCGGGGGAGCCCTTCGCCGGCGGGCGGCCCGGTCGCAGGGTCCGCTTGCGCCGCCCCGTGGCGCCCTCCGCGCCCAGCAGCGCCACGCCCGCCACCGGCACCCCGGTGCGGGCCAGCAGCTCGGAGACCCGGTCCGCCTCCTCCGGGCGGACGTTGCCCGCCATCACCGTCACCAGCACCGCGTCCGCGTGCTGCACCAGGTCGTAGGCGTCGTTGGCGTGCAGCAGCGGCGAGGAGTCGATCAGCACCACGTCCGCGTGCCGGCGGGCCAGCTTCAGCACCTCCCCGGCGCGCAGGACCAGCGCCGCCGGGTACGCGGTGGTGTTGCCGCCGGTGATCAGGGCCACGCCCGGCACGTTGGTGCGGCGGATCAGGTCCACCGGGTCCGGCAGCTGCTCGCCCGACAGCAGCTCCGCCATGCCCGGGCCGTCGCCCACCCCGAGGTGGCCGCGCAGGCCCGGCTGGCGGAAGTCGCAGTCCAGCACCAGCACCTGACGGCCCGTCTCGGCGAGCGTCGCCGCCAGGTTCGCCACCGTGGTGGTCCGCCCGTCGCCGGAGCGCCCCGACATCACCAGCACCACCGGCGCCGGCTCGGCGGCCCGCCGGGCCCGCCGGTCGTCCGGGTCCAGGCCGCCCTGGCCGAGCTGCGCCGACAGCGCGCGCGGGCCGGTCAGCAGCAGCGTGGAGCGCAGCGAGCGGTACGCCTCGGTCGCCGGGTCCTCCGGGCGGGCCGTCACCAGCGGTTCGCGCAGCCGGCGCAGCCGCCGCGACAGCAGCGGGATCTCGCCGATCACCGGCAGGTTGAACGCCTCCTCGGCGCCGTCGCGGGTGCGCAGCCGGGTGTCCATCCGGGACAGCATCAGCGCCGCCACCACGCCCAGCGCCAGGCCCAGCACCACCGCCAGCGCGAGCCGGACGCTGCGGGTGGGCGAGGTCAGCAGGTTGCCGCCGAGCTCCTTCGCGTCGATCGAGCCCCACTGCTGGATCGCGTCGGTCTGGCTGTAGTTCTGCAGGTCGGCGATGGCGCCGAGGGTTTTGGTCAGGGCCGCCGTCGCGGTGGACAGCTGGGGCTGGAGCTTGGCCTGATCGGTGGTGTTGGCCCGGCTGAACTGCTTCTGCAGGTCGTCGAGTTGCTGCTGCTGGGTGTCGGCCTGGGCGCGCAGCCGCTTGATCGACTCGTCGGCGCTCTTCTTCGACTCCTGGCTGTAGCCGGTGATGGTGGCCTCCGACAGCGCCGCCGCCAGGTCCGCGCAGGCCTGCTGGGTCGGGCCGGTGGTGGTGAACACCAGCATCTGGGTGGAGGCGGCCGTGACCGTGCGGCGCGCCGACAGGCCGGCGACGTCCGTGATGTGCAGCTTCTGCGCGGCCGCCGTGGTCACCGCCGAGCCCTGCGCGTACGACAGCACCTGGTCGGCCCGGACGGTGTCCGCCGCGCCCGCGACGGGAGTGATCGCCACCTTGCACTGCCACTTGCCGTTGTCCACCGCGTCACCGGCCGGCGTCAGCACGAACCCCACGATCAGCGCGGCGACGGTGCACCCGGCCAGCAGCCGCCAGTACCGCCGCAGAACGGTGAACAGATTTGCCGGTTCCACCGGTTGGTTCCCCTCGCCTCGTCCCGACGCCCGCGCCGACCCGCCCCACGGACGGTGTTCCACGGCTGCGGCCACGCGCAGTTGGACGGTCCCCCCAGACCACATCCCCGGTGAACGATGCTTCCCGGCCCGGACCTGCGACGCAAGCGCTTTGGCGATTCCGGTACCAAGCTGTGGACGTATTCCGGACGCCTGCACACAATCTGACGAAACGTCATCAAGCGGTCCGGTTCGCTCCGCGGGCGAACCGCCCTTGGACCGTCAGGCCAGTGCGCGCTCGTAGAACTCGACCATCCGGGCGGACACCTGCTGGAGGGTGAACCTGGTCAGGAAACGCGCCCGGGCCGCCTTCGCCCGCACCAGCGCCTCGCCGGGCCCGTCCAGCGCCCGCAGCAGCGCGGCGGCCAACTCCCGGGGCCGCTGCGGCGGCACCAGCAGCGCGTAGTCCTCCGAGCCGACCGTCTCGCGCAGCGCCGGCACGTCCGCGCACACCAGCGGCACGCCGACGCCCATCGCCTCCATCGCGGCGCTGCCCAGCCCCTCCCAGCGCGAGGGCACCGCGCACACGTCCGCCGCCGCCATCAGGTCGAACACGTCGTCCCGCGGCCCGAGGAACCGCACCCCCTCGGTCCGGGCCGCCAACTGCTCCAGCCGGGCCGTCTCCGCGCCCTGGCTGCCGGCCAGCAGCAGCACCGCGTCCGGTCGGGCCGCGTGCACCTCCGGCCAGGCGGACAGCAGCACGTCCAGGCCCTTCTGGTACTGCTGCCGGGCCGCCGCCAGCACCACCGGCACCTCGTCCTCCAGCCCGAGCGCCGCCCGCACCGCGGCCCGCCGCTGCGGGGTCGCCGTGCCGAGCAGCTGCGGGTCGCGGCCGCGCGGCACCACGTCGATCCGGCGGCGCGGCACCAGCAGACGGGCCGCCATCGCGTCCGCGACGTGGTCGGTCAGCGCGTGGAAGCGGCGCACGCCCTGCGCGGTCAGCGCGTCCACGCCCTGCGCGGCCCGCACCTTCCACGGGCTCAGGCCGCGGGCGCGCAGGTGCTCCGGCCCGTACGCGGAGTTGACCAGGCTGGAGACCACCGGCACCCGGGCCGCGAGCGCCGCCGGGCGGCCCAGCACGTCCGACTCGTACAGCGTGGTGTGCACCAGGTCCGGGCGGCGGCGGCGGAACTCGGTTCGCAGCGCGGCCAGTCGGGCCGGGCGCGAGCCGCGCAGCACGGGCACCGGCTCGGCGCCCGCCGCCCGCAGCTCCTCCTGGAACCCGCCCGGCGACTCCTTCAGGAACGCCACCTGCAGCTCCACGCCCGCGCGCACCAGCAGCGGAGCCATCGCCACCAGCCCCTGCTCCGCGCCACCGACCCGGCTCACACTGTCGATCACGTACACCACGCGCACCGCAGCCACCCCCTCGCCCGGGCCACCCCCTGACCGGCGCTCAGCATCCCAGCCCCGGAGGGCCCGCGTCCGCGAAACCCGTCAGCTGATGGGCGCTACTCGCAGGCGGGCGGGGGAGTGGTGGCGAGCATGCCGGCCAGGGCGAGTTCGAGCAGGCGGTCGGCCTGCTCGCGGGTGTCGTGCTCGCGGCTCCACGCGGCGGCGTTCATCAGGGTGAACAGGTCGGCGCCAGTGGTGTCGCCGCGCAGCGCGCCGGCCTGCCCGGCCCGGTCGGTGAAGCGCAGAGGAGTTGAGTCACGCCAAGCGGCGCCGCCCGGCCGCACCGCGGGACTGCCGCTGCGCCATCGGGGCATCGTGCCGACCCGTGGCCGGAGGCGGGCAGTCGGCCGAACCCGGCCCGCCGGTCCGAGGTGTCTCGGTAGGGTCGGGCGCATGGCCGAGCCGCGCGTCCTGCACGTGATCACCGATCCGCGGGCCCGGGGCGCGCAGCGCCTCGCCCGCGACCTGCACGGCGAACTGTCGCGTCGTGGGCAGACGTCCGAGCTGGTGGCCCTGCACCCGCATGCGGACGCCGATCCGGCCGATCCGGTGGCCGTGCTGGGGCCGTCGCGGCACCACCCGGCCACGCTGCGCGCCCTGCGGCGGGCGGCCGCCCGGGCCGATGTGGTGGTCGCGCACGGGTCGTCCACGCTGCAGGCGTGCGCGCTCGGGCTGCTGGCCGCCCGCACCCCGTTCGTCTACGTGAACATCGGCGATCCCCGGCACTGGACGTCGACTCCCGCCCGGCGTCTGCGGGTCGGCGCGTTCCTGCGCCGGGCCGCCGCCGTCGCCGCGATCTCGCCGCACGCCGTGGAGCTGCTGCGCACCCGATTCCGGCTGCCCGCCCGCCGACTGCACGTGCTGCCCAACGCCCGTCCTGCGGAGCGTTTTTCGCCTCCGGCCGGCCCTGCCGAGAAGGCTGCCGCCCGGGCGACTCTCGGGCTGCCCGAGGGCGGGCCGCTGATCGCCTGGATCGGTGCGCTCAGCCCGGAGAAGCGCCCCGACCTCGCCCT
>NZ_BMRI01000029.1:0-49211 GCF_014648555.1 Kitasatospora griseola | reverse complement strand
CGCCGCCCACGCCCGCCTGCCCGAGGACGTCCACCTTGCCCTCGCCGGCGAGGGCCCGCTGCGCGAGCGCCTCGCGGCCGACGCCGGCCCGCGCACTCACCTGCTCGGCCCGCTCGCCGATCCCGCACCTCTCTACCGGGCCGCCGACCTGCTGCTGCTCACCAGCGACTCCGAAGGCGTCCCGGGCGTCCTGATCGAAGCCGCCCTCGCCGCTCTGCCCGTCGTCGCCACCGAGGTCGGCTGGGTCTCCGACGTCGTCCGCCACGGCGAGACCGGACTGCTCACGCCCCCTGACGACCCGTCCGCCATCGCCGAGGCCCTCCGCGCCCTCCTCGCCGCCGATCGCACCCCCTACGGCGAGGCCGCTCGCGAGCACGCCCTCGCCCACTTCGACCTCGCCGCCGTCGCCACCCGCTGGCAGCACCTGCTGCGCGAAGTCGCCCGGGACGGCCGGCGGGTGGACGGGAGGAACTGACCGCCCGGTCGACCTGCCGGCGGACGGCGGCCGCGACCTTCGTCCAGCCGGACCTCTCGGCCCGTCGCGTGACGCGGCCGCCGAGCCTCAGCCGGCCGTGGCGGGTGCGGCGGCGCCGGGGGCGGGGCGGCGGGACAGGGCGTCGGATGCCTTCGCGGTGGCGTACAGCGAGACCGCGAGGGCGGCCACCAGCGCGGCGCCGGCGGCGAAGACGCTGCCGTCGGAGACGGCCTTCGCACTGCCGGCCTCGGTGCGGGCGGAGCCGGTGATGAAGGGCAGGACCACCAGGACGGCGACGCCGAGGACGACCTCGCCCCAGACCACCTTCGGGAAGTGCCGCAGGGTGAGGTGCAGCAGCGAGGCGGAGTCGTCGGCGCGGCGGGCCTGCGCGATCCTCGGCATCAGCCAGAACTGGTTGAAGGCGCCGGCCGTGACCAGGCCCAGGACCAGCGCGATCTTGATCAGGAGGGCGATACCGTAGCCGGTGGTCCACAGCTGGGAGACGGCGCCGACGTGCTTCCAGGTGAGCCACAGGCCGGAGGCGGTGACCGCGCCGACGCACACCATGGCGACCAGGCTGAAGCGGCGCCAGATGTCGGCCCACAGCAGGCCGGCGCCCTCGCCGAGGCGGCCGCGGGTGCCCGCGAGGGCGACCAGCAGGGCCAGGCCGCCGAGCCACACGGTGCCGGAGACGATGTGGAGCTGGTCGAACACCGGGTCGAGCCACCGGTCGAGGTTGGCGGGCGCGGTGGCCGGGGTGCCGGCGATCAGGGTGATCGCGAGGGAGGCCGGCAGCGCCGCGAGGACGATGCGGTCGAGGTGGCGGCGCACCGCCGGGGCGAACAACGCGATCAGTGCGGCGGCGGTGGCGAGGAGCACGACGTTCTGCAGCTGGTAGAGCGTGCCCTGCGCGATCCAGGCGCCCTTGGCCGCCGGGGCGTCGAGGAAGTCCGCTATCCGGCCGGGGGCCATGGCGTCGCCGAACGGCATGCCCTTGCCGGCCCTGGCGACGCGCGCCACCAGCTGGAAGTACCCGGTCACCAGCAGGACGACGCCCGCCCACGCCAGGTAGCCGGCCGACCGTCGGCGCAGTGCGGCGGCGTCCTCGGGAGTGGTGCTCGCGGCCCTGAGGGCGGGGCGCACGGAGGTGAGGTACGTGACGGTGGTGCCGATGGTGCCGCTCAGGCCGAGGAAGTAGCCGGCCTTGGTGAGGACCCGCCAGGTCGGAGGCGTGGTGTATCCGGCCGCCTCCGCGGCCAGCTGCAGGTATGTCATAAGGTGATCCTAACCTTACTAAGGGCAGCCTCTCCTAACGCGGTTCTTGTGTCCGGTCGGCCGTGCTCGCCGCCGCCGGGCCAAGTCGCCCGCAGCCACTGCTGGTTGGCCATGCGCCGCCCATACTGGGCGCAGGTCGGGAGCGGGGGAGGCGGCCACGGCGTGGCTCGTCGCGGTGGGGCTCGTGGTGCTGCTGGCGGCGGCGAGCGTGAAGCGGGTGGGGGAGGACGAGCGCGGACTGGTGTTCCGCACCGGCCGGCTGCGGGAACGCGTGCTGCGGCCCGGGACGGTCGTGCTGGTGCCGTTCGTCGATCGGCTGGAGCGCGTCGACGTGTCCGAGACCGTCGTCGAGGTGCCGTTCACCGGCCCCGCCAAGGACGGCCGACGGGTGCGCGTCGAGGCCGTGCTGACGTTCCGGGTGGTGGATCCGGTGGTGGCGGCCACCGCGGTGCAGAACCACCGGACGGCGATCTGCCGGCTCGCGCTGGTAGTGCTGCGCACCGAGGTCGAGCAGCGGACCTTCGAGGAACTGGCCACCGCACGCGAGGAACTGAGGCGCGCGCTGCTGCGCGAGGTGGCGGCCCGCCGCGGCCGGCTGGAGCGGGCGGCTGGACCGGGTCGAGGTGCGGAGTGTCACGGCCGCCGAGCCGTCGGCACCCGAACCGAACCGGCCCTGATCGGAGTTCGGCCCCGCGGTCCGTCCCGGACGTGTAACAGCGGCGTACCGGACGGAAAGCCGAGGAACCGTCCGACAACCGGACGCGTGGTGACGCATGCCCGCCGCTCGGCGGACCGCACGCCTCGCCCCCACAGGAGCCTTCGATGAACCTCCGCAAGCCCGCCGCCCTTGCCCTGTTGGCCTGCTCCGTCCTCGCCCTGACGGCCTGTGACCCCGACAGCTCCACCAACGCCGCGCCCGCGAAGAGCACCGCCGCGAGCGCCCCGGCGGCCCCGCCGGCCGCCTCCGACGGCGCGTCCGGCGGCTCCTCGTCCGCCGCCCCCGGCGGCGGCAAGCCCGCCGCCGACGTCCGGATCTGCGGCAACTCCGAGAAGGAGAGCGACGTCAAGGCCGAGCTGACCCTCGACCGGAGCGCCGACCCGCGGATCACCGGCATCATCAAGCTCACCAACACCACGTCCACCGAGTGCGTCGTCTACGGCAAGCCCGACCTGCGCACCGACCACACCGCGCAGTTCCAGAAGCTCGTCAGCGGCGTCCTCGGCTCCGGCACCTTCGCCACCGACAAGGCCCACGGCACCGTGCTGCACCCCAACGTGCCGGTCTACCAGGCCGTCACCTGGCTCTCCGCGCCGCCCGTCGCGCCCAACGCCTCCTGCACCACCGGCTCGCTGCTGGTGCTGGTCCGCAACGAGGACGTCCTCTCCCTCCCCATGCAGGTCAAGGACGCCCGGTACTGCCCGATCAAGGAGGAGGGCTCCGCCCAGGTCCAGATCGGCGTCCCGCAGGCCTCCGAGGCCGAGGCCAAGGCCCAGCTGCGCGGCCTCGGCAAGTAGTCGAGGAACGACGTGACCGGGTTCCGGCGGGCGAGTGTGCGGGGGCGCCGCCCGCCCGCCGGGGACCCGATGCCCGGCCGGTGTTCCACGGCCCGACCGGGCGAACGTCCTGACACCAGACGCCTGTTCGAGCGATGCTGCTCCGTTCCGGGGAACTTCGCCGACCGGCTCCGGATCGCCTGGCCCGCGCCGGGGCGGGCTGCCACGCTGCCCTCGTGAAGCCGCTGCTGAGAACCACAGTCCTGATCGCCGTCGCCGGAGGCCTGATCGCCGCCCCGGCCGCCGCCGCCAACGCCGTCTCCGCCCGTCCGAGCGCGTCGCACGGCCTGGCCGGGAAGCAGCTGCTGACGCCGGGTCGGTTCCTCGCCGGCGCGCAGCAGACCGGTCCCGCCAAGCAGCACGGATCGGCCCCCGACACCCGGCCGGTCGACGCCGGCTCGCAGGCCCCGGCCGCGGCGCCGCAGAGCCCGCCCACCGGCACGCAGGCCGCCGGGCCGCAGGCCACCCGCCCGCACGAGGCCGTCGAATTCTTCTGGTACAACTGCCTGCACTCCGCCGCGCTCGAAGCCCCGCTCACCCGCTGGGCCGCCCAGCACCAGACGGACGTCACGCTGCGCCGCATCCCGGCGATCTGGGTCGGCAGCCCCGACGAGGCCGAACAGCGCGCCCACGCACGGCTGTTCTACACCCTCGACCGGCTCGGCGAGGTGGACCGGCAGCAGGCCGCCGTGTTCCGCGCCGTCCGCGACGACGGCGTCGACCTGACCACCGAGCAGCGCGCCGCCGACTGGGCCGCCGCGCACGGCCTGGACGCCGCCAAGTTCCGTGCCGCGTACCACTCCGCGGAGGTGGACCGGGCCGTGGAGCAGGCGCCAAGGTTGTTCGCCGACTACCAGGTCAACGAACTGCCCACGGTGGTCGTGGACCACGGCGGCCGCACCTCGCCCACCCGGGCCGGCGGCGTCGAGAACATGCCCGCTGCGCTCGACCGGCTGGTCGCCGAGGGAAGCCCGAACCGGGCCCGCTGATCCGTGAACTCCCTTGGCACGCGGACCGGTTCGACCCAAAACCGTCGACAGGCGGGTTGAGCTGGCGCAATCTTCACGGAACCCGCCCGCCGCCCCCACACTCTGTGTCATGGTGGTCGCCGGGCCCGACCGGACCGCACCGTCCGCCCGGCTCCGACACAGCCGACACAGACAC
This sequence comes from Kitasatospora griseola, assembly GCF_014648555.1. Classification (GTDB taxonomy): domain Bacteria; phylum Actinomycetota; class Actinomycetes; order Streptomycetales; family Streptomycetaceae; genus Kitasatospora; species Kitasatospora griseola. Next base: position 44,743 of record NZ_BMRI01000029.1, on the reverse strand, counting down.
CGGGCGCGGCCGCACCGCGCCCGGAGAGGGCGGGAGTCCGTGGGGGGACAGCGCGCACAGGTCATCGACGACCGCGAGGGCCAACAGGCGCCCGGCGGCGTCACGATCCCGGCCGGGCCACCGCCCGAACTGGTCTTCAAACGCCGGCTGCGCCCCGTCCAGGTGGCCCACGAGCTCTGGGCCGCACGGGAGTTGGTGCGCGCCCTGGCCGAACGCGACCTGCGCGCCCGGTACAAGCAGGCGGTGCTCGGCTTCGCCTGGGCGGTGCTCACGCCGCTCGCGCTGTGCGCCATCTTCACGCTGGTCTTCCACCGCGCCGTGAAGATCGAGACCGGCGCGGTGCCGTACACGCTGTTCGCCTATGTCGGTCTGATCGTCTGGCAGTTCTTCAGCAACACGATGAACCAGGGCGCGCTCAGCCTCGCCAACAACCTCAGCCTGCTGAACAAGGTGTACTGCCCGCGCGAGGTGTTCCCGCTGGCCACCATGCTGGTCGCCACCGTCGACATGGCGATCGGCGTCGGCGTGCTCGGCCTGATGTTCCTGGTGTTCTGGACCGCCCCCGCCGCCACCTTCCTGTGGGCGCTGCCGCTGCTGGTGATCCAGTTCGCCTTCACCTACGGCATCGCGCTGATCCTGTCGGTGGCCGTGGTGTACCTGCGCGACGTCCGCCACCTGCTGCCGATCATCACCCAGATGGGAGTGTTCGCCACCCCCGTCGCCTACCCGCTGGCCAAGATCCCGCACCGGCTGCAGGAGATCTACGTCGGCGTCAACCCGCTCGGCGCGGTCATCGAGGGCTACCGGAAGGCGCTGCTGTACGGCGAGGCCCCCGACGGGCGGATGACGCTGATCGCGGCCGCCAGTTCGCTGGTCTTCCTGGTCGGCGGCTACCTGTTCTTCAAGAAGCTGGAAACGGGGATCGCCGATGTCGCGTGACTACCCGCTGGGCACCATCCGCACCCAGCAGGTCTGGAAGCGGTTCCGCGCCGACCAGCAGCGGATGCTGCTGCGCGACCGGGTCGAACAGGCCGCCCGCCGGCTGCGCGGCGACCGCGGCGAGGACTGGCGCTGGGCGCTGCGCGACATCGACCTGCACATCGAACCGGGCGAGTCGGTCGGCCTGATCGGCTCCAACGGGTCGGGAAAATCAACCCTGTTGAAGATGCTGACCAGGGTCATGTACCCGTACGCGGGCATCATCGACGTCCGCGGCCGGATCGGCGCGCTGATCGAGATCCGGGCCGGCATCCACCCCGACCTGACCGGCCGGGAGAACATCTACCTGTTCGGCGCGCTGCTCGGCCTCAAGCGCCGCGAGGTCGCCGGACGCTTCGACGACATCGTCGAGTTCGCCCGGCTCGGCGGCGCGATCGACCGGCAGGTCAAGTTCTACTCCTCCGGCATGCAGATGCGCCTCGGCTTCGCCGTCGCCGCCTACCTGGAGCCGCACGTCCTGCTGGTCGACGAGGTGCTCGCCGTCGGCGACGCCGTCTTCCAGCAGCGCTGCCTCGACCGGATGCGCGAAGTCGCCGAACAGGGCACCACCATCGTCTTCGTCTCGCACGACCTCCCGGCCGTCCAGTCCATCTGCCGGCGCGGCGTCTGGCTCGAACAGGGCACCGTCCGGGTCGACGCCGGCATCAAGGACGCCCTGGCCGGCTACCGCGACTCCATCGAGGCCCAGTCCGAGGCCACCGCCCGGGTCGGCGAACCGCTGGCGCTGCTGAAGTACGAAGTGCGCGGCGAGGACGGCGAGGAGAACCTGCACACCGACGAACCCGTCACCGTCGAACTCACCCTCGGCGGCGACTACCGCGGCGACGCCACCCTGCACCTCGGCGTCAGCGAAGGCACCTCCAGCCCGATCTTCCAGATCAGCCACGAGATCCGCCTGACCGGCGGCGACCACCGCGTCGCCTGCGTCATCCCCCGGCTGCCGCTGCCGCGCGGCCGCTACACCCTGTGGACCGGCGTCTACTCCATCGGCAAGACCGACGGCGGCACCCTGATGAGCTGGCACTCCGCCGGCCAGTTCGACGTGTTCGGCCCGATGCTGGACACCCCGCCGCGCGCGGTCGTGCTCGCCGCGCCGGTCTTCGTACCGCACCAGTGGGAGGAGTGAGCGTGCGTTCGGTCCGCGTCCTGGTCCACCTCAACAACCTTGCCCTCGGCGGCGCCCAGCTCAACGCCGTCGACATCGCCCGCACCCTGCGCGACCGCGGCCACGAACCCGTCCTGTTCGCCCAGGGGGTCGACGGCCCCGCCCCCCTCGTCGAACTCGCCGCCTCCCACGACCTCGACCTCGTCGTGGCCGGCGACCCCGACACCCCGCACGCCGTCATCCGCGCCCGCCTCGCGCGCCTCGCCGACGAACACGGCTCCCAACTCGTCCACGCCTGGGAGGTCCGGGCCGCCCGCAACGCGTACTTCGGCCCCGGCCGACAGGGCCGCCTCCCGATCGTCACCACCTTCTACGGCATCCGCATGCTCCGCGGCATGCCCCGCCACCAGCCCCTCGTCCTCGGCCTCGGCGCGCTGATGCCCGACGGACGCGCCTTCGGCCACCGCGACCTGCGACTGATCGAACCCCCCGTCAACACCGCACTGGACGCGCCCGGCTCGGTCTCCGGCTCCGCCTTCCGCGCCGAAGTCGGCGCCGCCCCTTCCCAGTTGCTGCTCTGCATCGTCACCCGGCTGGTCTCCGGCCTGGAGAAGGACGCCGGCGTCCGACGCACCATGGCCGCCGTCCGCCTCCTCGACGACCCCTCGCTGGTCCTCGCCGTCGTCGGCGGCGGCCCCAGCGAAGAACCGCTGCGCGCCGAGGCCGCACGACTCAACGCCGAACTCGGCCGCGAGGCCATCGTCCTCACCGGCCAACGCTCCGACCCGCGCCCCGCCTACGAAGCCGCCGACCTCGTCCTCGGCATGGGCGGCTCCGCCCTGCGCGGCCTCGCCTTCGCCAAACCCGTCATCGTCCACGGCGCGAACGGCTACACCGCCATCCACGAACCCGGCCCCCTCGTCGAACCCCACGCCTCCCGCTGCATGTACGGCCACGGCGACGGCCCCACCGACCCCAAGGCCCTCGCCGCCCAGATCCGCACCCTCGCCGACGACCCCGCCCGCCGCGCCGAACTCGGCAGCTGGGGCCGCGACTGGGTGGTCGGCCGGTTCTCGCTCGACCACGTCTCCACAGCCTTCGAAGAGATCTACCGCGAACTCCTCCGCCAACCCCCCGGCCGCACCGCCTGGCTCCGCGACCTGGAACAGATGACCCGCTACGAGTACGTGAAGCCGACGGCCCGACGGCTGCTCACGCGCTGACGGACCACATCTTCGGGGTCGGCCCGGATTCGAGACCGGAGGAACTCGCACGTGAACCACCATCAACTCATAGCCGCCCTCCGGGAAGCCGGGGTGCCCGACCGCCGGTACGGGCTCCAGGTGCGGGACCTTCCCAGCTCCAAGTACATCCAGGAGAGCATCCCCGTCCTCATCGACCAGCGCGACGGCCGATGGACGATCGACGTGTGGGAGCGCGGCGAGCACTGGGTCGAGGCGAGCTTCGACTCCGAAGGAGACGCCTGCGACTACCTGTACGCCAAATTCGTGCGGCACTGACGGCACGCCGCCGCTCAGCACCCGGCGGCAAGGAGTCGAGCAGCGGTTTCGGAGTTCAGTTCGCTGACGGGGATTCGTCCTGTGCCCGGAGTTGGACGACACCGACCCAGACGGACTCCTCGGCCCGGGTGTGGAACGCGCGTACCCTCCAGGACCCCGGTGGCACGGGGACGGGGGCCGCGGAAGGCTCGCCCTGTCCGTGCGGGGAGGGCTCTACGAGATTCCGGCCGGCTACGGCCGAGTCCATGAGGACCGCAGGGCCGTCGGTGATCCAGGTGCCGCACTCCTCCCACGGGGTGGCCGGATCGACCAGCACGGACTGGGCAGCGTCCAGCAGTGCAGCGGCGGAGTCTGCCGCGAGCCACCGGACGAAGGCCGTCCGCTCGGGCAAGTAGCAGGTGTCGGAGGGCTCCTCGCCCAGTACCAGGGCCGATACGGAGTCGCTTCCGTGCAGGTCGACGACCCCTGCGAAGTCCGTCACCGCGCAGGCCCGGTCGTAGTCGTCCCGCCGGCCGGTGGCGCCGAGGATCTCGCCCCCGGGAGTGCAGCCTTCCCACCGGGCCAACGCCGAGACGGGCACGACGACGAGCGGGCCTCCCATGGACTCGACCCAGGCCTTTGCGGTTTCCGGGGTGGCAGTGTCGGAGGCGTCGCTCATATCCACCATTGTGGCGTCGGCCTGCGACAGCCCGGGCTTGAGGGTGCTGACCCGTCCGAAGTCGTCTACTGCAGGCTTCCTGGAACGTCGAACCGTCAGTCGCCGGGGCGGAGGAGGAGGGTGACGAAGCCGAAGCCGGCGCGGTATTCGTTGAGCCATTGGTCGCGGTGGTGGGTGGCGGCGTCGAGGGCCTGGTCGCGGTCGGGGCCGGGAGGTTGGTCGAGGGCCCAGTCGGTGAGGGCTCCGGTCCAGGACCATTCGTAGGTGTCGAGTTCTTCGCGGGTGGAGGTATGTCCGGCGATCGGCCACCAGTCGGCGGTGCGGAGGGTGGTGAGGACGCCGGCCAGGTCGGTGAGGTCGTCGCCGAAGAACTCGCGTGCGTGGTCGGGTGGTTGGCCGTCCCAGTAGGACTCGCCGAGCAGCAGGGTGCCGCCCGGGGCGAGGAGTGGGCGGACGGCTTCGAGGGTCGGCAGCAGGCCGCCGAAAGCGTAGGTCGCGCCGACCGAGAGGACGGAGTCGAAGGGTTCGTTCGTCCTGAAGTCCCGTACGTCGGTGTGGTGCAGGCCGATTCGGCGGGCCACGCCCGCGCGTTCGGCGGTTCGGCGGCCGTCCTCCAGGGCGTCCGGGTTGGCGTCCACGCCGATGGCGTGCAGGTCGGGGTACATGCTCAACGCCCTTACCAGCCACGCGGCTTCGCCGCAGCCGAGGTCGAGCAGGCGTCCGTTCGGGCGGCGACGGAGCTGGTGCTCCAGCAGGCGGCGCACCGACTCGTCCGACAGGGGGGCGGCCACGGGGTGGTCGCGGTGGGCGATTCGTCCGATCGTCTGGCGTTCCATCATGTGACTATGCCCGGTGGGTCGTTCGGTCGTCGATGCGTTGCGGGGTCGGATAGGTGCGGCCCTTCCAGGACGCGCCTCGGCCGCGCCAGTGCCGGACGGCGGAGTCGACCGTCATCAGCAGGTACAGCAGCGCGGTGAAGGGGAGGAGCGAGGCTTCGATCACCGGTCTGCTGTAGTAGCGCAGCATCGGCGCGAAGGTGCCCGCCATCAGCACCCAGGCGGCGAGTCCGGCACCGGCGGTCCACCGGTCGCCCGTCAGCAGGCCGGTGACGGCTGCGATCGGCGGTGCCAGGTAGACGAGCGTCAGACCGAGAACGGTGCCGAGCAACAGGAGTGGGGAGTAGCGGAGTTGGGCGTAGGCGCTGCGGGAGACCATCCGCCACAGCGGTGCCAGGCCGGGATAGGGCCGGACGGAGTCGACGCGGTCGGCGAGGCCCAGCCAGGTGCGTCCGCCGGTGCGTTTGACGGCGCGGGCGAGTGACACGTCGTCGATCACCGCGCCGCGGATCGCCGCCACCCCGCCCGCCCGTTCGAGCGCACAACGACGGACCAGCGAACAGCCGCCGGCCGCGGCGGCCGTCCGGGAGGAGGGACGGTTGGAGCGGCGGAACGGGTAGAGCTGGGCGAAGAAGTACACGAACGCCGGCACGATCAGCCGCTCCCAGCCGGACGCCACCCGCAGACGGGCCATCTGGGAGACCAGGTCCAGGTCGTGCGCCTCGCCCGCCACGACCAGCTCCCGCAGCGAACCGGGCCGGTGCGCGATGTCCGCGTCCGTCAGCAGCAGCCACTCGGTGTCGCCGGCGCGTTCGACGCCGTGCCGCAGTGCCCACAACTTGCCCGTCCAGCCCTCGGGGAGAGGCGGGGGAGTGGTCACCTCCAGCTCCAGATCGGACGCGGCCGCGAGTTCTCTCGCAAGCTCGGCGGTCCCGTCCGTGCTGTGATCGTCCACCAGGACGACCCTGGCCCGGCCCGGGTACTGCTGGGCGAGCAGGGACGGGAGGGAGAGGGGCAGTACGCCGGCCTCGTCACGGGCCGGCACCACCGCCACCACGTCCGGCCACCGCGACGGCTCCGCACCTCCGCGCGGCAACCGCTGATCGGTCCGCCAGAACCCGCCGTGACACGCCGCCAGCCACACCCACACCGCCAGCGCCACCACCGACACCCACCACAGCACGGTCACCCCGGCAGTCTGCCCCACGGACAGTGCGCGGACGCCGAGGCGCGACGGGCTGCCGCCCGGAGGCACGATCGGTTGGGGCGAGAGGGCAGGGGTCGGGGGTGTGAGGGTGTGGCAGGGAGGGGGTTGGAGGGGTGGGCCGCAGCCCCGCCCGGTGCGGCGCCGGCGTCGGGGCACGACGGGCGGCCGCCCGTTGGGGCGGGAGGGCAAGGGTCCGGGGGCGAGGCGTGGTGCGGGCTGCCAGGGGGGCAGATTCGGTCTACTCGCGCTGCGACGACACCGAGGCGTCACCGGTGGCCGCTCGGGCCGGCCGGACGGTCAGACCCTTGCGCCGATCAGGATCTCGCCCTGGGGGTAGTTGAGGGCCGCCGTCTGGAGGGCGGCGGGGCGGCCGGAGTGGAGGACGGTGAGGGTGCCGGCGCCGGCGGTGGTGGAGGTGATGCGGCGGAGGGCCTGGGCGGCGACGGCGTCGGCGGAGCCGTGGAAGCGGGCGGGGACGGACAGCGCCGAGGCGATGCGGTCGTCGACGAGTTCGTAGTGGGTGCAGCCGAGGACGACGTCGGTGGTGGAGGCGGGGGTGCGGGCCGCGGCGTAGGCGATGGCGGCGGCGACGGCGTCCTCGTCGGCGTGTTCGACGGCTTCGGCCAGGCCGGGGCAGGCGACCTCGTGGACCTCGGCGGCACCGGCGCCGAACTCGGCGATCAGGCCGCGCTGGTAGTCGCTGCCGGTGGTGGCGGGGGTGGCCCAGATGGCGACGACGCCGCCCGCCGCGGTGGCAGGCTTGATCGCGGGGACGGTGCCGATCACCGGCAGGTCGGGCTCGAACTCGGCGCGGAGCCGGGCGAGCGCGTGCACGGAGGCGGTGTTGCAGGCGACCACCAGCGCATCGGGTTCGAGCGCGGCCGCGGCCCGGGCGCAGGCGAGGGCGTGCTCGGTGATGTCCTCGGGGGTGCGCGGTCCCCACGGCATGCCGTCGGGGTCGCAGGAGATGACCAGGTCCGCGTCCGGCCGCAGGCGGCGCAGCGCGGCGGTGGCGGCGAGCAGTCCGATTCCGGAGTCCACGAGGGCGATCTTCACGAGCAACGACTCTACCTCTTGGCCGTCGCACACCCCTGTCCGGCCGATGGGGCCACCTGCACCGCAGCCCTGGCCGAACGGGTCCGAACGCCCTGCCCGAACGCCCTGCCCGGACGCCGCCCGGACGGGCCGCGTTCGACCGGATCGACGCGTGCGGCCGGGGTTCGCCGGTGCCTCCCACCGCTCGCGTTGCGATAGGCAGGCAAATGCCTGCATGATGGAGGGGTGAGTCCAGAACCGATCCCCACCGCCCCGATGGACGCGGTGTTCAAGGCCCTCGCCGACCCGACGCGGCGGGCGTTGCTCGACCGGCTGCGGGTGCGGGACGGGCAGACGCTGCGGGAGCTGTGCGAGGAGGTGGCGATGGCCCGGCAGTCGGTGACCCAGCACCTGGACCTGTTGGTCGCGGCGCGACTGGTCACCGTGGTCCGCCGGGGGCGGGAGCGGCTCCACTACCTCAACCCCGGGCCGATCCACGAGATCGAGCAGCGGTGGATCGCCGACTTCGACCGGCCCCGGCTGGCCGTCCTCGGCGCGATCAAACGACAGGCAGAGCAGGAGAACGCCATGAACAGCGCATCCGAGACCGGTACTGTCCCGACCTACGTGTACGCCACCTACATCCGGGCCACCCCGGAACAGGTGTGGAAGGCGCTCACCGACGCCGAGCTGACGGCCCGCTACTGGGGCCACGCCAACGTCTCCGACTGGCAGGCCGGATCCACCTGGGAGCACCGTCGCACCGACGGCTCCGGCAAGGTCGACGTCACCGGCCGGGTGCTGGTGGCCGAGCCGCCGACCCGCCTGGTGCTCACCTTCGAGGACCGGCCGGACCTGTCCGGCCTCGAAGAGGCGGCCACCGTCACCTTCCTGGTCGAGCCGCACGAGGACATCGTCCGGCTGACCGTCACCCATGAGAAGCTCCGCGACCGCACCGCGCTGCAGGCGATCTCGCACGGCTGGCCGGCCGTCCTGGCCAACCTGAAGTCGCTGCTGGAGACCGGGGAGACCCTGCCGCAGGCCCCGTGGGAGATGGCCCCCACCGAGACTCGCGCCGACTGACGCACCCACGGGCCCCACGGACCTCACAGGCCCCACACACCCCACGCACCCCACGCACGTCGAAGCACCCCATGCACCCGACGCGGCGCCCCCGAGCGCGCCGCCGCAGCAGAAGGGCACCACGGATGTACGACACCGCCGCACTCCACCGCGCGTACCAGGACGTGATCGCCGCCGCCGAGGAGGCGGCCGGTGCCGAGCCGGCCGCCGTCCCGCCCGGCGAGTGGGACGCCGAACAGGTGCTGGCCCATGTCGGGTCGGTCACGGCCGGCACCCTGGCGGCGGTGGCCGCCGTCGCGGCCGGCTCGCCCGCCACCTTCGACAACCGGATCTCCCAGGACAGCTGGACGATCGGGCGGGTGATCGACCGCACCGGCGGCGGCCCGCAGCTGCGCCGCCGGATCGCCGCGCAGGCCGAGGCGCTGTGCGCGCTCGCGGCGTCGCTCGGGACGGAGGAGCTGCACACCGCGCTGCCGACCCTGCTGCTCTCGCACGGCCGACCGGTGTTCGAGGGCCCGCTGGCGATCCTCGACCTGCTCGACGGGCTGGCCGCCACCGAACTGCCCGGCCACGCCGCCCAGATTCGCGCGACCGCCGCCCCGACTGCTGTGCCCGCCACCCGGGCCGCGGCGCCCGCCGTGTCCTGAGGCCCGGCCCCCGGCCCCCGGCCGTCGCCCCGGCCGCCTGCTCCGTCCGGCTGATGTGCGGCGGTGGTGCGGCCGGGTTGGGTGCGGCGGGTCCGGCAGGTGCCCACGCTTGGGCCCCATGGGAGAGCGGACGACGTCGAACGGGCCGGACGGGCGGGTGTCGGGGGCGGCGTACACCAACCTGGTGGTCGCGACGCTCGGCTTCGCGCTGACGTTCTGGGCGTGGAACCTGATCGCCCCGCTGGCGGGCGAGTTCGACAAGACGCTGCACATGTCGTCGTTCGCGCAGTCGTTCCTGGTCGCCGTCCCGGTGATCGTCGGTTCGCTGGGGCGGGTCCCGGTCGGCGCGCTGACCGACCGGTACGGGGCCCGGCTGATGTTCCCGCTGATCTCGGCGCTGACCATCGTCCCGGTGCTGCTGATCATCCCGGCCCGCGAGTCGTACGGGGCGCTGCTGGCGGTCGGGTTCTTCCTCGGGCTGGGCGGCACGACGTTCGCGATCGGGGTGCCGCTGGTGAACTCCTGGTTCCCGGCGCACAAGCGGGGCCTGGGCCTCGGCGTGTTCGGGATGGGCATGGGCGGCGTCGCGCTGTCCGGCTACTTCACGCCGCGGCTGTGGAAGCACGGTCACGACCTGCCGTTCCTGGTGATGGCCGGCGCGCTCGCCGGGTACACCGTGCTCGCGGCGCTGCTGCTGCGCGACCGCCCGGACCGGGCCGTGCCCACCGCCTCGCTGGCCACCCGGCTGGGGCGGGCGGGGCGGCTGCGGGTCACCTGGGAGCTGTCCGCGCTGTACGCGATCGGCTTCGGCGGCATCGTCGCGTTCGGCGTCTACCTGCCGACGTACCTGAAGACCTGGTACCACCTGTCGGCGACCGACGCGGGCACCAAGGCGGCCGGCTTCGCGCTGGTCACCGTGGTGTTCCGGCCGTTCGGCGGCTGGCTGTCGGACCGCGTCCACCCGGCCGTGGTCACCGGCTGGGCGCTCGCGCTGACCGCGCTCTTCGCCGTCGTGCAGGCCTTCGACCCCGCGCTCGACCCGGTCGGGACGATCGCCTTCCTGCTGATGGCCGCGGGCCTCGGCACCACCAGCGGCTCGGTGTTCGCGCTGGTCTCGCAGGTCACCCCGGTCGCCCAGGTCGGGTCCGTCACCGGCATCGTCGGCGCGATCGGCGGCCTCGGCGGCTTCGTCCCGCCGCTGGTCATGGGCGCCATCTACAGCGCCAAGGGCAGCTACTCGATCGGCTTCATGCTGCTGTCCGACCTCGCGCTGGCCGGCTGCGTCTACGCGGTCGGCCGGATGCGGAACATCCGGCCGACCGCCGCCGCGTGACGGGACGACGACCGCCGCCGCGTGACGGGACGCCGAGCGCGGGCGCGGGCCGCGACGCCGTTCACGTCGAGCGCCCACGGGCCGCATGCGCACGGCGAGGAGGAACCGGCCGACCGTGACGGCCGGGCGGGCTGTCACAGCGCGGCGAATCGTTACGCCTCGGCGAACCGTTACGCCTGGGCGCCGAGCAGGCGCTGAACCGCCGGCTCCAGGCCCGACAGGATGGTGTCGAACCGCCGGGTCGAGGTGGTGGAGTCCACCTGCAGGCGGCTGATCCGCAGCGGGTGGGCGGGCAGTCGGGGGCCCAGGCGGTGGTCGGAGAGGAAGCCCAGCCGGTAGCCGAGCTGGCGCAGCACCGTGTCGGCCCGCTCGTCGAACCCGCCGTCCGGGTAGGCGAACGCCGACGGGGTCTCGCCGAGCCAGCGGGTCAGCGCCAGGTGCGCGCCCGCGATCTCGGCCTGCACCGTCGCCGCGTCGCAGCGCCGGAGCGACGGGTGCCCCAGGGTGTGGTTGCCCACCGTGACGTCGGCCTCGCGCAGCGCCCGCAGGTCCTCCGGGCGCAGCTGCTCCTGGGCCGGCGGGCGACGCGACGCGGAGACCCGCAGCTCGGCGAGGCTGCGGCGGCGGTCCGGGTCCGGCAGCGCCTTGAGCAGTGCCAGCACCCGCGCCGGGTCGCCGCCGGTGGGCAGCAGCCGGGCCCGGCCGCCGTGCCGGGCGAGGAACGCCGCCTCGTGCCACCAGAACGGCTGCTCGGTGCCGATCACCTCGGCGATCACGAACGCGGCCGCCGGGATCCGGCGCGCCACCAGCTCCGGCAGCGCGTGCCGCAGCACGGTGCGGTCCGGGTCGTCGAAGGTCACCAGGACCGAGCGCGGCGGCAGCGGCCGGCCCTCGGCCAGGGAACGCTCCACGTCCTGCACCGACACCGGGGTGGCCAGGCGTCGGAGCCGGTCGAGCTGGGCGCCGAACGAGCGTGGATCGGTGATGCCGTGATAGGCGAGCACGGCCAGCCGCTGCGCGGCCCGGGCCCGGAACAGCGGCTGGGCCGGGCTGAACCGAAGCCAGCTGCTGCGGTCCCGGGGCTGTTCCGACGCGCGGGCGGGCGCGGCGGCGGGCACGGCGGCAGGTTGGGGCGGGGCGCAGACGGCGGCGGCGGTGGTGGCGTACGACACGGTTCCCCCCTCGGTCGCCGGCATGCGGCGTGGCGGTCCCGTCGGCAGGCGGAGCCCGGCCTCCGACCCCGGGAACGGCGGCTCCGCTCCCGAGTGATCTAGCCCGCGGCGGGTACTCCCAATCCCGCTCGTCGGACGGCTCCTGGATCGCTCAATGTAGTGGAGACCATCGACATGGCGGGATGGTTGTACGGCGGACGGCGAGATTTCGCGGGGACCTCCGAACGGCCGTCCGGAATCGTCCGAACGGTGATCAGGCACGGTCCGGACACCGGTCGGGAAGGTCGGCCGGAGCACGGCGACGGACAGCCCGCAGGGCAGCCGGGGCACGGTTCGGGTGGCGGCCCGGGCGACGTCGGAGCGCATCGCGGCGCCGCCGACCAGTGCCGAAGGTCCGTGGCCCGCCCTCGGGGGCCGGGTTACCGTGGAGGGCATGGCAGACACCCCCAGTGACCGCGCCGCTACGCGCTGGTCCACCGTGTTCGGCGGCTGCGCCCTGCGCCGCCACCAGTTGCTGCTGTCCCTGGTCGGCGTGGGCTGCGTGGTGCTCGGCATCCTGGTCGCGGTGCTGGTCCCGGAGAGCGACGGCCCCGCCTGGGTGATGGCGGTGGCGGGCTGCCTGGCCACCGGGGTGCTGCTGCTCGCCCGGGTCGGCCTGGCGCTGCTGCGCCCCGGCCGCGGCGCCGCATCCTGAGACTCCGCACGGAGCGGCTGCCGTTCCGGGAGCGGCTGCGGCTTCAGGAGGGGCTGCGGTTCCCGGAGGGGCTGCGGTGTCAGGAGGGGTGCGAATCGGCCGGACGGGCCGAAAACGTCCAGCAAACGGACAGCACCGGTCGGATCGACTGATTTTCGGCCTACCTGCGCACTTCTTTCACGTTTCCCCGGCAGCGAAAGCACACTTCCCCCTACTGTGAAACGCATCGCCCGCGCAGGCCGCGGGCCGGGGGAGTCATCAGGGCCGGGCGCGGGGGCGCCGCGGCCGCATTTTCCGGTGCGGGGGCACCGCGAGGGGGACGTCATGGCGAGCACCGCCGTCGCCGCCGCAGGCATCAGGGCGAAGGTCAAACAGCAGCTGGCCCGCGCGGCCGGCCGGGTACCCGGCGAGGGCGCCACCGTCCTCATCTACCACCGGATCGGCGGCGGCACCGCCGACGAGCTCGACCTCGCCACCGCCGACTTCACCGCCCAGGCCGACCTGCTCGCCGAGCTCCCGCCCGGCCGGGTGGTCTCCCTGGACGCCGCCGCCGACCGGCTCGACGCCGGCCTGCGCACCCCCAGCACCGTCCTCACCTTCGACGACGGCTTCGCCGACACCTACGACACCGCCTGGCCGATCCTCAGGGAACGCGGCCTGCCGTTCACCGTCTACCTGGCAAGCGGCATGGTCGGCGGCCCGATGCGTTGGGAGGGCTCCACCGCCAAAGGCGCCCCCGCCACCGGGCTGAGCTGGGAGCAGCTGCGCGAGATGGCCGCGACCGGCCTGTGCACCGTCGCCAACCACACCCGCAGCCACGCCCGCCCCATGCTGCTCACCACCACCGAACTGGACGCCTGCGGCGACGACGTCGAGGAGCACCTCGGCACCCGCCCGCGCCACTTCGCCTACACCTGGGGCACGCCCGTCCCGCACATGGAGACCGCGCTGCGCGCCCGGTTCCGCACCAGCGCCACCGGCCGGGTCGGCCGCAACCTGCCCGGCGGCGACCCGGTCCGCCTGCACCGGGTGCCGGTCCGCCGCACCGACCCGATCGACTTCTTCCGCGCCAAGCTGTACGGCCGGCTGATCCCCGAACGCGCCTACGCCCGGATCGTCGCCACCGCGAAGGCGGTGGGCGCCCGTGCCTGAGCGGCCCTCGCTTCCGCTGCGGCTGCGCGGCGAGGACGGGCGGCCGCTGCGGGTCGCGCACCTCACCACCGTCGACATGTCGCTGCACCTGCTGCTGTCCACCGAACTGACCGTCGACGTCGAACACGGCCTGACGACGTACGGGCTCAGCGCCCCCGGCCCCTACCGGCAGCGGATCGAGCACCTCGGCGTCCACCACCGGCCGCTGCCCTCGCTCACCCGGGCCTGGCAGCCCGCCGCCGACCTCGCCGCCGCCCGCGAACTGCTCTCCGTGCTGCGCGAGATCCGGCCCGACGTGCTGCACACCCACAACCCGAAGACCGGCGTCCTCGGCCGCGTCCTCGGCCGGCTCGCCCGGGTGCCGGTCGTCGTCAACACCTGCCACGGGCTCTGGGCGCAGGCCCACGACCCGCTCGCCAAGCGGCTGCTGGTGCGCGGCGCCGAAGCGTTCGCCGCCCGGTTCTCGCACGCCGAGCTGTATCAGAACGCCGAGGACCACCGCACCCTCGCCCGCTGGGGCGTCCCCGCCCGGCGCGCCCGGGTCGTCGGCAACGGCGTCGACCTCGACCGCTTCCCCGCCCCCGGCCCCGCCCGGGACGCGCTGCGCACCGCGGTGCGCGACCGACTGGGCGTCCGGGACGACGAACTGCTGGTCGGCGGGGTCGGCCGGCGGGTCGCGGAGAAGGGCATCCGCGAATACGCCGAAGCCGCCCGGGCGCTGGCCGGCAAAGCCCGCTTCGTGTGGATCGGACCGGACGACCCCGACAAGCCCGACGCGCTGCGCGCCGCCGAGGCCGGACTCGAATTCCTCGGCAGCCGCGACGACATGCCCGCCGTGTACGCCGCGCTCGACGTCTTTGTCCTGCCCTCCTACCGGGAAGGCTTCTCCCGCTCCGGCATGGAGGCCGCCGCCAGCGGTCTGCCCATGGTGCTCAGCGACATCCGCGGCTGCCGCGAGATCGGCGCCCACGACCAGCACCTGCTGCTCGCCCCCGCCGCCGACGCCGCCGCCCTGACCGGCGCACTCGACCGGCTCCTCACCGAGCCGGCCCTGCGGAACCGCCTGGGCACGGCCGCCCGCCGCCGCGCCCTCGAACAGTTCGACCAGCGCACCGTCGCCCGGATCTCCCTGGAGACCTACGCCGCCGTCGCCCGCAGACGCGGCCTGCCCTGGACCACCGACTGACCGGCGCCACCCGCACCGCAGCACACCAGCACACCGGCACCGCCGCACCACAGCACCGGCACGGCCGCACCACAGCACTGGCACCGCGGCTCCACCGTCATGCGCGCCGGCAGCCCGGCGTGCCCGCAACCCGCCCCGACCGGGGCCCACCACACCACCACGCACCAACCCAGTTGGGGGAGAAATGAAGCGAGGGGGGGACCTCGCGGTCGCCGCACTGGCCGGGATCATCGCCGTCCCGCTCGGCCTGGTGATCGCCCTCCTGATCCGCGCCACCATGGGCGGACCGGTGATCTTCCGGCAGACCCGCTCCGGCCGCCACGGCCAGGAGTTCCGCATCCTCAAGTTCCGCACCATGCGCGACAAACGCCACGAGGACGAGCCCGACGCCCCGCGGATCACCCGCCTCGGCGCCCTGCTGCGCCGCACCAGCCTCGACGAACTCCCGCAGTTGTGGAACGTCGCCCGCGGCGACATGGCCGTCATCGGCCCCCGCCCCACCCTGCCCGAGCAGGTCGTCCACTACTCGCCCCGACAGCGGGGCCGGCTCGCGCTGCGCCCCGGCCTCACCGGCTGGGCGCAGATCCGCGGCCGCAACTCCATCAGTTGGCCCGAACGCATCGAACTCGACCTCTGGTACATCGAGCACCGCACCCTGCTGCTCGACCTGCGCATCCTCCTCGGCACCGCCCGGATGCTGCTGCGCCCCACCGGCATCACGGCCGCCGGCGGCGTCAACCCCGGCTTCCCCGTTCCCGCCGAGGCGCCCGCGGCGATGCCCGCTGCGCGGGTCGTGCTGCCGCGCCAGGCGACGGCGGCCGCGCCCCGGCTGGCCCGGGAGGAGTTGCCCCGCTGACGAAACGATTCGGCCCGGCAGGACTTCGATCGGGCAAGCCTTCGGCCGGGCGGCCGCGGCTCACCCCGCGGCCGCCCGGTCTGCCGTAGGGTCCGGAACCGACGGTGCGTCAGGGCGGGGAGAGGGAGCGGGACGGGATGCTGTGGATCGCGGGAGCCGGCGGAGTCGGCCGGGAAGCACTGGACGTGGCGATCGCGGCGGGCGTGCCGGTCGCCGGATTCCTGGACGACCGGCTGGCGGGCCGGCGGGTGCGCGGGCTCCCCGTCCGCAAGCCCGGTGAACTCCCCTCCGGTGCGCCGTACTTGGTCGGCATCGCGGACCCGGCGGTACGGGCCCGGCTGGCCGAGCTGCTGGACGCGGCGGGCGGCCGGCCCGCCACGCTGGTGCACCCGCGGGCGATCGTCGCGCCGGAGACCGAACTGGCCGCCGGCTGCCTGGTCATGGGCGGCGCGCACGTCTCCAGCAGCGTCACCCTCGGGCCGCACAGCCAGGTCCACTACAACGCCACCGTCGGCCACGACACCCGCTTCGGCGCCCGCGTCACCGTCTACCCCGGCGCGAACGTCTCCGGCGCCGTGCTGCTGCACGACGACGCCACCGTCGGCTCGGGCGCCGTCGTGCTCCAGGGCCGCACCGTCGGCCCCGCCGCCTTCGTCGGCGCCGGCGCCGTCGTCACCCGCGACGTCGCGGAGCGCACCACCGTCGTCGGCTGCCCGGCCCGCCCCATGTCCTGACCGGCCGCGCGGCGGGCAGGGCATAGGCTCGGAGCCATGGGAATTCCTGTGTTTCTGGCCGAGCTGCGCGAACTCGTGGGGCAGCGGGCGCTGTGGCTGTCCGCCGTGACAGTGGTCGTGGTCGACGAGGACGGGCAGGTGCTGCTCGGGCGGCGGGCCGACAACGGGGCCTGGGCGCTGATCGGCGGCATCATCGACCCGGGCGAGCAACCCGCGGACGCGGCGGTGCGGGAGTGCCTGGAGGAGACCGGCGTGACGGTGGAGCCGCAGGCGCTGATCTCGGTCACCGTCTCACCGGTGGTCGACTACCCCAACGGGGACCGCTGCCAGTACCTCGAACTGACCTTCCGCTGCCGCCCGTTGGCCGGCGAGGCCTGCGTGAACGACGACGAGTCGCTGGAAGTCGCCTGGTTCCGCCCGGATGCCCTGCCCGCACTCGACGCGTCCGCACAGGAACGGATCGAACTGGCGCTGGCCGGAAACAGCACCGCGTACTTCGCCCCGGCCGGCGCGTAGCGGAGCTTCCGGGGCGCGCGACGGCGTGCCCCGGAACCCCGGTTCGCCTCAGAGCGTCCGGAACCAGGCCGCGGTGCGCCGCAGGCCCTCCGGCAGCGGGACCGGCCGGACGTCGGGAAACAGCTCGCGCAGCCGGGAGTTGTCGGCCTGGGAGTCGCGCACGTCCCCCGGCCGCGGGTCGACGTGCTCGGCGGCGACCAGCTCGCCCAGCGCCCCGCCCAGCAGGGAGATCAGCTCCAGCAGGGTGGTCCGGGTGCCGAACGCCAGGTTCACCGGCTCGGCGCTGACCACCCGGCGCAGCACCGCCTCGGCGAGCACCTGCGCGACCGTGCCGACATAGGTGAAGTCGCGGCTCTGCAGCCCGTCCCCGTGCACCGTCACCGGCCGGCCGGCCAGCGCCGCCTCCAGGAACGCCGGGACGACGGCCGCGTACGCGTGGCCGGCGGGCTGCAGCGGGCCGAAGACGTTGAAGAACCGCAGCGGGAGCACGCCCAGGCCGTAGCAGTGGTGGTACGCCCCGAGGTACGCCTCGGTGGCGAGCTTGGAGACCGCGTACGGGCTCATCGGCGCGGTGCGCATCGACTCGCGCTTGGGCAGCTCGCGATTGGCGCCGTACACCGAGGACGAGGACGCCGCCGCCACGTACAGCCCGCCGGCCCGGCGGGCCGCCTCCAGCACCTCCAGCGTGCCGGTGGCGTTCGCGTGGTGGCTGGCCAGCGGCGCGGCCACCGAGCGCGGCACCGAGGGCAGCGCCGCCAGGTGCACCACCGCGTCCGCCCCGGCGAACGCGGTGTCCAACAGCGCCGGATCGAGGATCGTGCCCTCGAACAGCGTGGCGTCCACACCCGCCAGGTTGGCCTTGCTGCCGGTGGACAGGTCGTCCACCACCCGGACCTCCGACACCTCCGGACGGGCCGTCAACTCCCGGGCCAGGTTGGCCCCGATGAACCCGGCCCCGCCGGTGATCACCACTCGCATCGCCGTACACCACCCCTCCGCCGGGCCCGGGGATCCCCCCACCGGGCCGATGCGCCCGACTCTAGCGGCGCACCCTCGCCCACCGGGCCGAAAACCCGCTCAGTCGCACCCAAACCGTCCCATCGGCCACATCCCGCACGACGACCGGTGGAGGCGCCCCTCAGCGCTTCGTCCGACGCCCGGTCTCCTCCGCCGCGTCCAGCACCGCCGCCAGGTCGCCGCCGGCCGTCGCGGTCGCCACCGCCGCCACCGAGCCCTCCACGAACGGCGCGTCCGCGAACCGCACCGGGAACGGCAGGCCGTGCTCGTCGGCGTCGGTCAGCAGCGCCAGCACCGTCTCCACCGCGCCCTCCAGGTCGCACAGCACCACCACCCCGTGGCCCTGGTCGACCCGGCGGGCCGCCGTCGCCACCAGCACCGCGCTGGTGCCCAGGCCGTCCGCGATCGATCCGCCGGTCGCCACCACCGGCGCCGGGTCGTCCGACTCCGCCACCGCCAGGGCCAGCGCCCGCACCGCGTCCGCCACCTCGTGGCTGTGCGAGACCAGCACCACCCCCACCCGGCCGTGCCCGGCGGGCCGCGCCGGCCGGGGCACCGTGGGCGTCGGGGCGGTCAGCGTGCCGGTGGCGGCGCCCACCGGCGGGGCGGACGGCGCGGTGGTGATCGGGATGACGTCGGCGCGGCTGCCGTCCCGCTGGTCCATCGGCTGCTCCCCGGTGCGTGGCTGACTGCTCGTCACCCATCCCTACCTCGAACGGACCTCGGCGGCCCGCCTTTAGCACAGGTGTCGGCCGGACACGGCCGGATCGGACCATCTCCACCACCCGCGGGGCAGACTCGGCGCTGTCCGCGAGGCCGGGCGCCCGCGCTGGCTAGGCTGGCCGCTCGACACAGATGCTCGACACGGACGACACAGCTGACGCGGATGACGGGCAGCGGAGGGAGCAGCACCATGGCGGCACAGGCGGCGGACCGGCGCAAGATCGAGCTGGACGTGAGCGGAGCCAAGTGGCGGTCCGCGGGCGACGACCCGAACGGCGTGCAGATCGCCTTCGTCGACGGATACATCGCGATGCGCAACGGCGCGGAGCCGGACGGGCCGGCGCTGATCTTCACCCCCGCCGAATGGCGGGCCTTCGTGCTCGGCGCGCGGGACGGCGAGTTCGACCCGAACCGGCCGCCGGAGGCCTGAAACCGGCGCCCCGGGGACGAACTCGGCGGGAATGCGGCCCCCGGTGTCGAATTCGGCCGGACGCGGGCGGATTTCGGTCGTTTCGCAGGTGACCGGTACGCCCGGACTGCCCTGATCCGCACCCGTCGAAACCGCTCGCAAAGGTGACGAGCGGGCATACTCCCAGGTTACAAAAGAGTTCTGATGGGCCGAAACTTGTTGACTGTCCGACAAGCCTGCCAGAGAGTAAGAGCAGGCAGACGCCGTGCCGACCGCCCCCACGCGGTCTGGCACGGCGCCCGCTTGTGCTGCCCGTCACCGGCGCCGATGACGGGCCCTCCCACCCTTGACCGCACAGAGCGCGGCTGCCGTCGCGACGGGAGCGGGCCCGACCGGGAAGAGCTACTCCCCGAACAGGCCGAGACCCGGATTCCGCACGCCCCCACGCGGCGGTGATCCGGGCAAGGTCCGCGAACGCGACGGCAGAAGGGCCCCGCGGACCTGGCTCGGTGTTCCATATGGCTTTGTGTGCCGCTTCGACAGGGCCGTTCGCCGCTCACGACCGCCGCGGCGTCCGCAGGCTCCCGCAAGGGCGAAGTCCCATTGAATCAGCAAATGGTGCTTGTGAGTTCACACAACCTGAGTTCACACGACCGTGTGCGCAGTGAGGGAACGCGCGCAGGGCACGCTGCGACAAGCCGCACCCTGTGGATCTCGCCCGGAGCGGCCGTCGTGCTGAACCGAACGTAGCCCGGACGGTTGCTCAGAGTCAACATTGGTCCCTGAGCGTAGATCCCGGCCTGATCGCGGACCCACTCACCGGCCCCGGCCCACCGGGCACGTACGATGGGCCCATGTCATTTCTCCGCCGTCGCTCCGGACAGCCCGCCGGCCCGGACTTCGACGTCCTGGCCATGGATCCGGGCGACTGGCCCGGCCTGTTCGGGGCCATGATCATGGCCGCTCCGGACGGCTCCTGCCAAGGCATTTTCCTGCGCTACGACCTGCTCGGCGGCCGCGGCCCGGCCATGCTGATCGGCAACGTCCCGCAGGGGTCGCCCGCCCGCGACAGCGAGGACGGCGTGCCCTTCGAGGTCCGCCAGCTGCTCGCCGCCCTGGAGAACGACGAGCCGGTGGAATTCGTCTCCGCCGAGGACTTCCCGGTCATGCTCGGCGACGACCTGCTGATCGTCCGGAAGGTCAAGGTCAGCGAAGGACGCCTGTACTGCTCCCAGTTCGGGCGCAGCGACGACGTCCAGGTCACCATCGCCTCCTGGGACCGACCGATTTCGGACGACCTCTACCAACTCCTGAAGCCGCTTCCGGCGGAGATGTTCCAGCAGGACTAGGCGCGATGCCCCGGCCACTGCTGCTCACCCGCCGCCTGCACGTGGACCTCCGGCGCACCGCCGGCGCGACCTGTCCGGCGTCCTGACCCACCCCGGAGTCCAGGACCGCCCGACCGACCACGCCAGCCCGGAGGAACGCCGCCATGCCCCGCACCCCCGCGCACAGCCCCGCCGTCACCGCACCCGTCGTCGAGCGGGACCCCCACGAGTCGGCCACCGCGCTCGACCGGGCCCTCGACCGGCTGCCCCGGGTGGTCGACCTGCTCGCCGCCCGCGCCGCCGAACACGACCGCGACGGCACCTTCCCGTACCAGGGCGTCGAAACCGTCCACGAAGCCGGACTGCTCACCCTGACGGTCGGCCAGCGCTACGGCGGGCCCGGCGCCGGACTCGCCGACACCGTCCGGGTGTTGAGCCGGCTCGGCCGCGGCGACGCCTCCGTCGCGCTGCTCACCGCCCACACCCTGCTGCACCACGCCGAACAGGCCCGCACCGCGCCCTGGCCCGCCGCGCTCTACCGGCGGCTGCTCACCGAATCCCGCCGCGGCCCGGCACTGGTCGGCACCCTGCGGGCCGGAACCGGCCGGCCGCCCGCCGTCACCGCCCACTGGCACGGCGACGCCTGGCAGCTCACCGGCCGCGCCGCGCACTGTGCCGGCGCCGAGGCCCTCGCCTGGCTCGCCGTCGAAGCCCGTACCGAGGAGCAGCTGCCCCGGACCGGCCTGTTCCTGGTCCGCGCCGACAGCGTCGGGCTGGAGATCGACCCCGCCGCGGACCAGCTCGGCCTGCGTGCCGCCGCCGGACACGACGTCCTGCTGGACGGCGCCCGGGTCGGCACCGACGCCGCCCTGCTGTCCCGCACCCCGGTGGCGGCGGCCCACCCGCTGACCGCCGCCTGGCGTCAACTCGCCCTCACCGCCGTCCTGCTGGGCACCGCCCGGGCCGCCCTCGACTGGTCCGCCGGCCGCCTGCGCGGCACCGCCGCACACCGCCGCCCGGTCGGCGAACTCGACGCCCGGCTCACCGGCGCCGAGGAGCTCGTGCACGGCCTCGCCGCCCGCACCGACGCCGACCCGGCCGCCGCCGAACGGGCCCCCACCGTCCAGCTGTTGGCGGCCCGCACGGCCGCCGACACCGTCCAGCAGGCGCTCACCCTCACCGGCAGCGCCGGCCTCGACCGCCGCCACCCGCTGGAGCGCCACCTGCGCGACACCCTCAGCCTGCGCACCCAGCTGCCCGCCGAGGACGCCGTCCTGGACGCCCTCGGCGAAGCCCTGCTGGGCAGTTGACGATCCGCCGGGCGGATCAGCGGGTGCCGACCGCCGCGCGGACCGCGCGGCGGGCCAGCGACGCGTCGTCGTACAGCCGGCGGATCATGATCCGCTGCTCCTCGCCCGCCCCCGGGAGGTCGTGGATGCGCAGCTCCCGCATCAGTACCAGCGTCAGGTTGACCAGGAACGCGTCCCGGGCCAGCGTGCCGCCGGACTGGGCGAGTTGGCTGATCTGCCGGCGGGCCGCGGTGTCGCCCGACAGCACGCTCCACAGCACCGCCAGGTCGTAGCCCGGCAGGTACCAGCCGGCCTGCTCCCAGTCGAGCAGCACCGGGCCGGACGGCGCCAGCAGCATGTTGCCCAGCAGCGCGTCGCCGTGGCACAGCTGTCGCGGCACCGCGGCCAGGCCGTGCAGCAGGGCGCGCAGGTCGCCCGCGTCCCGGTCGGTGAGCAGGCCCAGCGAGTGGAACCGGGCGATCTCCGTCTGGTAGTCCAGCGGCTGGTCGAACACGTCCGTCGGCGGGCGCCACAGGTTCAGCGTGCGCACCGCGCCGAGCACCGCCCGCACCTCGCCCGGGGTCGGCGCGTTCGCCGGGTGCCGTTCGCGGGCCGCCGGACGGCCGGGGACCCGCTCCAGCACCAGCACGCAGCGGTCGTGGTCCGCCGCCACCAGCCGCGGCATCCGCACCGGCGGACGGTGCCGCACGAACGCCCGGTACACCGCCACCTCGTGGTGGAACCGGTCCACCAGCTGCGCCGCCTGCGGACCGCGCAGCGCCGCCGGCGCCAGGCACTTGGCCACCACCGGGGCCCGGCCGATGGTGCCCGCGACCAGGACGTGCCGAGTGCCCTCCCGCAGCACCTGCCGGGGGAGGAACGCCGGACATATCCGCGCGACGTTGGCGAGCACCGCACGCACCGCCGGGGTCTGCAGCGCGGCCGGATCCACCCGGTCCACGAACGCCTCCCCGCCCCGCCCGGGCGCCGGACGGCCGAACCGGCCCGGCTGCTCCGGCATCGGGCGGGTCACCAGGGTGGTGCGCCCGCGCGGGTCGCGCAGCTCCACGGCGCGCTGCACGGGACGGCCCGCGCCGGCGGTCGGGTGTCGCAGACCGGAGCGTTGAGGGCGCGCGACCGCGCCGTCCACCCCGATCGGGGCGGTCGGGCGAGTACCGGTACTGGCTGTGGAGTACATGGGCGGGTGAGGGTCCTTCCTTGACCGGCGGCAAAGCTTCACGAGGCCCGGGCGGGCTGGGACCGGGCCGCCGGGCGGGGCGCGGGCACCGGGCGCGGAGCAGGCCCACCGAACCGTCCGCACCCTGGGGAAATGCGTCCGATCCGACCGTCCGTGCCGTGCCCGGAGCCCCCGCGCCACCCGGTCGCGCCACCCCCTGAACCAGTCGGTCGGGAACGGCTCCTGACGAGCCGTCGGGTCGACATCCGGGCCGGTCGGGGGCCGTTCCGACGCGAAGTCGGGTTGGCGCATTCCTACCTGACACCCGATCGGCACTGGCACACCACATAGCGCACCCTGGCGAACCCTGGCGAATGGTCGCTTGGCATGTGACAGAACGACTAGGGTCGGGCTCAGCCGATGAACCTGGGGGCTCATTTGAGCAGGGGGCCGAACAGCAGGTTGGCCGACCACTTCGCACTGACCGGCTGGTCGAAGGGCGAATTGGCACGGCTGGTCAACCGGCGGGGTGCGGCACTGGGCGAGCAGCAGCTGTCCACCGACACCTCCCGGGTCCGGCGCTGGATCGAGCAGGGAGAGATCCCGCGCGACCCGGTGCCGAGGGTGCTGGCGGCCGTGTTCACCGAGCGGCTCGGCCGTGTCGTCACCACCGAGGACCTAGGTCTCGAACGGCACCGACCCGCCAGGTCCGCCAACACGGCAGCGCCGCCGACGGAGCCCGGGGCACCGGATCGGACGGCCGCGGTCCTCACCGAGTTCACGGGAATGGACCTCATGCTGAACAGACGCGGACTGGTCGGCGCCTCCGCAGCCCTCGCAGCGGGCGCGGTCATCGCCGACAACCTGCACGACTGGCTCACCGGCGGCGCCACCGACGCCGCCGCCCGCCCCGGTCCCCGCCGCCTCCCGGCCACGGGCGTAGTGGCCGACGTCAACGCACCGGGCCCGGTCGGCAACGAGGAGGTCGCCGCCCTCGAACGCTCGGTCGAGGTGTTCCGGGCCTGGGACGCCTCCCGCGGCGGCGGCCTCCAGCGCAAGGCCGTGGTCGGCCAACTCAACGAGGTCGGCGGGCTGCTCGCGCACCGCCATCCCGTCGCCCTGGAACGCCGGCTCTGGACGGTCGCCGCCAACCTCGCCGTGCTGGCCGGCTGGATGTCCCACGACGTCGGCCTCGAACCCACCGCCCAGCGCTACTTCGTGATCGCCGCGCAGGCCGCCAGGGAGGCCGGCGACCGCCCCCGGGCCGCCGAGGCGGTCTCCCGCGCCGCCCGCCAGATGCTCCACCTGGGCCGCGCCGACGACGCCCTCGAACTCATGCAGCTGGCCCGGGCCGGCACCCGCCCCGCCGACGGCGCACTGCCCCGCACCCGCGCCATGCTGTGCACCGTCGAAGCCTGGGCGCAGGCCTCGCTCGGCCGCTCCGACGCCACCCACCGGGCCCTGGGCGAGGCCGAGCAGCTGTTCGTCCAGGACGCCGACGGGCCCACTCCCAGCTGGATGCAGCTGTTCGACGAGGCCGAACTGCACGGCATGCAGGCCCTGGTCCACCGCACCCTCGCCGAACACGACGCCGCCGCCGTCCCGTTGGCCGCCCACCACGCCCTGCAGGCCATCCGGCTGCGGCAGAAGAGCGGCCGGGAACGCTCCGCCCTGCTCGACCGGATCACCCTCGCCTCCGTGCACTGGATCGCCGACGAGCCGGACGCGGCCGTGGCGCAGGCCGACCGGGTCCTCGACGGGATCGACCAGACCTCCTCCAGACGCACCTGGGACCGGCTGCGCGCGATGGACCGGCTCTCCGCCCGCCACCAGGACCGCCCGGCCGTCGCCGAGCTGCGCGAACGGATCCGCGCCGCACTGCCCGCGCCCCGCGAGTCCCGGCCGATCTGAGCCACGCCGAGCCGCTCCCGGCGGCGGGCCCGCGCGGCGCCGGGTCGAGCGTCCGGAACCGGTCGATCCGGTACGGACGGATCCGGTTCCGCGCGGGCGGAGCCGCCCCCTGCGGGCCCGTACCTGCGGAAATCCGTTGCCCTGTGTGCGGATCGGCCCCCCAGGCGGTAACCTTCGGTGATTCCGGCGCCCGGGCGCCTGAGCTGTGCCAACCGACCCCGGCGACGGAAATCCCGTTGCCTTGACGACCGCCGCAACGGATGCTGACCTCATGTTCGAGCCAGTGATAGCGCCCAGCGCCAGCCTACTCGGCCTCCTCCAGAGAGGTCGCGGAGACGGGCAGCTGCATGCGTTGGCCGCAGACCGCGACGAGGCGATCGCCGCCGTCGAGAGCTGCGTGACCAACGACCCCCGCGCCGACTGGCAGGTCGAGAACCGCTCCTTGTACTACGCCCGGCTCTACATGGAGTTGGAGGCCCCCCTCACCGGCCTCGAACTCCACCTCACCTCCCCCGAGGACGCCACCGACACCGACGAGGCCCGCACCGGCCTCGCCCTGGCCGTACTCGGCCACCTCGCCGGCTACGGCCGCCGCGACGCCCTCGACCTGCTGCGCGCCTACACCACCACCGGGACCAACTGGGCCTGGGCCCTCGACGAGCTCGCCCTGCGCGACTCCGACGAGGCCCTGCTCGCCCTCGCCCCGGCCGTCCTGCGCCGCTTCCCGGCCGACCCGGAGGGCGACGCCGAACTGCGCGAAGCCATCCGCGCCGCGTACGAGCCGCGGGTGTGGCGGCTGTGGGCCGTCCACCATCCACGGGTCGCCACCGCGAGCGAGCAGTCGCCGTTCGACCTGTGGCAGCGACAACTCAACCGCCAAGGCGTCACGCCCGGTTGGTCCACGGCCGACGTGCTCGCCTGGGCCGATCAGGGCGAGGGCCGCGAGCCCGGCGCGCTCGCCAGGCGCGCCGCCGCGGCCGCCCGCTGCCTGACCGCCGTGGTCCGACCCGAGGACGCGCCGCTGCTGCACGAGGCCGCCGCCGGCGGCCCGGCCGGCGCCCGCTGCACCGCGCTGCGGTACCTGGTCGAGCAGCGCGACCCGGCCGCAGCCGAGCACATCGAGGCCGCCGCCGCCGACCTGGACCACCGGATCGTCGCCACCGCGCTGGAACTGCTCGGCCGGATGCGAGGTCCCGAGGCGCTCACGCACGCCCGCCGCTGGGCCGACCCGGCGACCGGCAGTGCCGACAGCGCCCTCGGCCAAGCCGCCGTCCGCCTCCTCGCCGACGCGGGCGAAGCCTGCGACGCCCCGCTGGTGGTCGCCGCACTCCATCAATGGATCTCCCTGAACGGCGTCACCGGCACCGGCCTCGGCAGCCTCGTCGACGGCATCGGCCGACTGCGCGCCCACGCCGCGGTGCCCGCCCTGCGGCACGTCTACGGCGAGGCGGTCTCCTCGGAGCTGCGCGGCCGGGCCGCCCAGGCCCTGGCCGTCACCGACCCGTACTTCGGGGAGGGGCCCGCGGTCGAGTGCCTGTGGGACTGCGAGGAGTCCACCCGGGAGCTCGCCGCCACCCATGTCATCACCACGGGCGACGCCCGCGTTCTCGAACGCCTGCGCCGCCTGGCCGCCGACCCGGCCGAAGAAGCCGAGGTCCACGCCGCCGTTCGCGGCCGCTTGACGGCCCGCGACCGGTAGAGTCACGCCCATGCAGCGACCGCGAGCGCCTCGCCACGCCCTGACCGCCCTCCTCAGCCTGGGGGTGGTCCTCGGGGTGGCCGGCCCCGCCGCCGCGCACGTCGAGGTCAACTCCTCGACCGCGCAGGCGCTCGCCGTCGATGCCACCGTCACCTTCTCCGCCGAGGGCGAGTCCTCCACTGCGGGCATCACGGACGTCAAGGTCACGCTGCCCGCCGGGCTCGCCCCCGCCGACATCACGCCCGACAAGACCCCCGACGGCTGGGCCTTCACCCCCACCGCCGACGGCTGGACGGTCGCCGGCCCGGCCCTCGCGCCCGGCGCGGCCGCCGAGTACAGCGTGAAGGTCCGTCAACTTCCGTCCACCACTTCGGTGGTGTTCAAGACCCTGGTCGACTACTCCGACGGTCACACCGACCGGTGGATCGAGACCCCGCAGGGCGACGCCAAGCCGGAGCACCCCGCGCCCGTCCTCGCGCTGCGCCCGGCCGCGGCTGGTGCCACCGCGCTGCCCGCCGCCGCGGCGCCCTCGGCCCCGGCCCCCGCCGCCTCGGTCTCCGCCACCCTCACCGCCAGCGCCCCGCCGTCGCCCACGCCGTCCGGCAGCACCGAGAAGGCCGACGACGACAACGGCGAGAGCACCACGACGATCGTCCTCGGCGGCCTGATCGCCGTCGCCGTGATCGGCACGCTGGTCGCCCTGCTGGTGCGCCGCCGCTCGGGGCGCTCCGGCCGTTAGGCCGTCCCAGTCGCTGCTGTCGCAGGCGGCTGCCAGGATGCCGCGCATGAGCATCCTCGGAAGCTACCTCCGGCTCTCCGCCGCCGACCTCGCCCGCGCCGTCGAACAGCCGGGCTGGGCCGAGGAGTTCAGGGACGAACAGACGGAGCGGGAAGAGTTGCGCGCGCCCTCCGAGCGGCGCCTCCACGAGACCGGGCCGGCCTGGGACGAGCTGGCCGTGCTGCTGGGCCGCTGCGACCTTCCCGCCGACCTCGTCCACGGCGACCGGCCGCTCCCCGGCGCGGAGGATTGGGGCTACGGCCCGCCCCGCCTCCTCATGCCCGAGCAGGTCGCGGCTGTCGAACGCCGGTTGGCCGACCTTCCGTTCGACGTCCTGGCCGCCGGCCTCGACCCGGCCGAACTCGGGGACGACGACCCGCACGCGCTCGACCACCTCGCCGCCGAGTACGCCGCCCTGCGCACGTTCCTCGCCCGGACCGCCCGCTACCGCCACGGCCTGCTGGTCCGGTACGCGTGACGCTCCGGCCGGCGACGGGTCAGGCCACGGCCGGTCGGCCGTGCGGGAGGGTGCGGACGGACGGGGCGAGGAGCGGGAGCAGCGTCAGGGCGGCCTGGGCGAGGGCGGTGGCGGCGGCGACGGTGTGCGGGCCGTAATGGGCGGCGAGCGGGCCGCAGGCCAACTGGCCCAGGGGGATGGCGAGATAGGAGAAGACGTCGGCGTGGGAGGCGACCCGGGAGAGCACATCGGCCGGCAGGTGTTCCTGGAGCGAGGTGTCCCAGGCGGTGGCGGCGAGCGCACTGCCGAGGCCGGCGACGAGGGCGGCGGCGACCAGCCACGGGACGGTGGCGTGCAGGCCGAGGGCGAGCAGCGGCAACGGGAGTGCCAGGCCCGCGAGTTGACCGGCGGCGAGCAGACGGGGCAGGGCCAGCCGGTAGAGCACGGCGCCGGCCAGCAGCAGGCCGGCGCCCCGGGCGCCGAGCAGGGTGCCCCAGAGGGCGGGGCCGGAGAGCTGGGGGCCGAGGATCTGCCAGGGCCCGGTGAGCAGCAGGTTGGTCGCGCAGTACGACCAGGTCGTCCACCAGATCCACCGGGTGCGCCGGAACGCCGTCCAGCCTTCGCGCAACTCCGGTAGCAGGGCGGCCCGTTGGCTGCGGATCCGGCCGGCGGGCAGCCGGGCGAGGCAGAGTGCGGCCGGCAGGTAGCTGAGCGCGTCGACGGCCACCGCCCAGCCGGCGCCCGCGCTCGCCACCAGCAGTCCGGCCAGGGCCGGGCCGAACACCTTGCTGCCGTTCGCGGCGATGCCCAACAGGGCGTTGGCGGGGCGCAGTTGCTCGCGCGGGACGAGCTCGGGCAGGACGCCGACCAGGGCGGGCGAGGTGAAGGCCGTGAGCAGGCCGTTGAGGAACTCCAGGGCGGCGATCGGGCCGAGTGCGTAGTGGCCGGTCAGCAGCAGGGCCGCGACCGCGCCCTGGGTGAGGCCGGCCCCGAGGTGGGTGGTGAGCAGGACGGTGCGGCGCGGCAGGCGGTCGGCGATCGCGCCGCCCAGCAGCAGGAACGCCAGCATGGGGAGCGTCCGCAGGGCGAGCACGACGCCCAGGTCGGCGGCCCGGCCGGAGCCGTCGAGCACCGCGAACGCCAGCGCCACCGGCGCCATCGCGCTGCCGAACAGCGAGATCGCGCGGCCGGTGAAGAACCGGCGGAAGCCGGAGTGGTGAAGGAGTGGTGGAAGCATCCGCAGAGTGTGCGAGGGTGCGCCGCCGGGGCTCTATCGTTTCGCCGTTCACCGAAACCTGGAGGAAGGGCGGACTTCGTCGTGGTGATGCTGAGACTGGACTCGCTGGCGCTGTCGCGCTCCCGGTTCGCCCTGTCGCCGTTCGCCGAGACGCTCGCGACGATCGTCCAACTCGCCCGGCCCGCAGCCGATTCGTGGCATCCGCAGTGGCACGCCCGGCACCGGGTGGCGTTCCACGACCGGCTGCGGACGGACCCGTACGCGCGGGGGCTGGTCGGACTGATCTCGGCCACCAAGTACCTGCCGGACCATCTGGTGGTGCCGCCGGGCGGGGGGATGGAGACCACCCTGGAGTCCGAACTCGCCGAGGTGGCGCGAGTGCCGGACGAGGCGGTGCGGGAGAGCCTGCGGCTGTCGGTGGCGCACAGCTGGGAGGACCGGCAGCAGCTGGACTGGTTCACCGGACGTGACCACGGGGCGCGGGCCGCCGAGCTGTTCCGCGAGGTCTGGGACACCCACGTCGCCGCCGACTGGCCGGCCCGCCGGGCCGTCCTGCAGCGCGACGTCACCCACCGGGCCGGGCTGCTGGCCGCGCACGGCTGGCCGCGGGCCCTGCACCTGATGAACCGCCGCAGCGCGTGGGTCGGCGCGGACGCCATCCGGTTCAGCGACCAGCCCGGCCCGGACCGGGTGGTCGGCGCGGACGGCATGCTGTTCGTCCCGGTCAGCGCCCGCCGCAGCTCCTGGCTGTGCCACGCGCCCGGCCGGCCGCACGCACTGGTCTACCCGGCCCGCGGGACGGGCGTCGCCGGCCCCGCGTCCGGCGGCGACCGGGCCCTCGCCCGGCTGGTCGGCGCGGGCCGTGCGGTGATCCTCCGCCATCTCGACGTCCCCGCCACCACCAGCGAACTCGCCGCCCTGATGGGCCAGTCGGTGGGCACGGTCGGCGGCCACCTGGCCGTCCTGCGCGACACCGGCCTGGTCGACCGCACCCGGCTCGGCCGCCGCGTCCTCTACCACCGCACCCCGCTCGGCGACCACCTCACCGACGGCGCGCCCGAGCTGTGACGCGCCGTCGGCCTGTCACGGCGGTCCGCCCATTGACGGTGTGACGGCCGGTCAGGCGACGCAGAACTCGTTGCCCTCCGGGTCGAGCATCACCCACCAGTGGCCGATCGGGCCCTGGTCGTGCTCCTTGACGCGGGTGGCGCCGAGGGACTCCAGCCGGTCCACGGTGGCGTCGAGCCGGCCGTCGGAGTGGACGTCGAGGTGCAGCCGGTTCTTGCCGGCCTTGGGCTCGGGCACGTCCTGGAACAGGATGCGACGGCCCTTGCCGATGCCGCTCAGCGGGTCGTAGGGGTCCTCGGGGTGGCGGACGGCCGCGTACCCGCGGAACTCCTTGCGCCCGTCCGGGTGTTCGAGAACGGCGGCGGCGGGGAGGCGGCCGGCGGCGAGCAGCGAGTCGATCAGCGCGGTGGGGTCCTCGACCTCGTACTCGAGGGCGGCGGCCCAGAACTCGGCGATGGTGGAGGCGTTGGCGCTGTCCACGACCAGTTTCCAAGCGAGTGTCATGGCATGGCATCTAATCGCACATTTGATCGATTCACCAAGGATGCCGGTGGGTCGGCGTGTCGCGTCGGAGCGGCTCCGGGGGTGTGAAGCAGGGCGCGAGCGGCACGAAGAAGGGCGGGCCGTCCGGAGGCTCCGGGGCCCGCCCTTTCGAGGGTGGCGGCGGTCAGTGCACCGCTTCGAGGGTGGCGGCGGTCAGTGCACCGCTTCGAGGGTGGCGGCGGTCAGTGCACCGCTTCGAGGGTGGCGGCGGTCAGTGCACCGCGCCCGCGTCCGGGGCGAGGACGCCGGCGGTGACCAGGCCGATGATGGTGACGCCGAGCAGGACGCGGTAGATCACGAACGGCATGAAGCTGTTGTTCGAGATGTACTTCAGGAACCAGGCGATGGCCGCGTAGCCGACCGCGAAGGCGATCAGGGTGGCCAGGATGGTCGGACCCCAGGCCGGGGCCGGGCCTTCGCCGATCTTGAAGAGTTCGAGGGCGCCGGAGGCGAGCACCGCCGGGATGGCCAGCAGGAACGAGTAGCGGGCGGCCGCTTCGCGGCTGTAGCCGAGGAACAGGCCGGCGCTGATGGTGCCGCCGGAGCGGGAGACGCCCGGGATCAGCGCCAGCGACTGGGCCGCGCCGTAGATCAGGGCGTGCGGGAAGGTCAGCGAGCTGATCGGGCGGGCGTTGCGGACGGCGCGCGAGCGGTCGGCGACGGCGAGGATCAGGCCGAACACGATCAGCGTGGTGCCGATCAGGCGCAGATCGCGCAGGGTGGTCTCGATGGTGTCCTGGAACAGCTTGCCGATGATGCCGATCGGCAGCGTGCCGACGATCACGTACCAGCCGAGCTTCGCGTTCCGGTCGCTCCGCCACTCCGCCTTGAACAGCGACAGCGTCCAGGCCTTGATGATCGCGCCGATGTCGCGGCGGAAGTAGATCAGCACCGCGGACTCGGTGCCCAGCTGCGTCACCGCCGTGAACGCCGCGCCCGGGTCGTCCCAGCCGGCGAGGGCGGAGAACACCCGCAGGTGCGCGCTGGAGGAGACCGGCAGGAACTCGGTCAGGCCCTGCACCAGGCCGAGCACGGCCCCGTGGAACCAGTCGATCACCGGACTACCCCCGCGGATATCGCTCGATGGTTCAGCATGGCGTCAGTCCTGTTCGCTCGTGGGGTGGTCCGGCGGCGGCTCGGGGGCTCGGTCCGGCGTGGCCGCATGATAGGGGCTCCAGGTGTCGCGGAGTTCGCAACCGGGCATATGTGAATATTTCCATGCGTATCGGGCGATGAATTGCGCAGGATCGTTCGGGCGTCCAACCTCCGCGCCCGGAGCGGAAGTTCGGGACCGGGGCGGTTGATCGCGGCTCCCGCCGGGTGCAGAATGCTCCGCGACACAGGGGGATGGAATGGTCTGGACAACCCGCCGCGCGCTGGGCTCCGCCGCCTTGGCCGCGCTGCTGCTCACCGGATCGGCCGGCTGCACGTCGGGATCGGGTCGGCACCACCTGGTGATCACCGCCGACGAGAAGGACGCGTTGGTCGACCAGCCCGTGCACCTGGTGCTGGCCGGTCTGCGGCAGGGCCAGGACGTGACCGTCACCGCCGAGGCCGAGGACCTCCTCGGCATCGGCTGGAAGTCCACGGGCGTCTACCGCGCGGACCGCAACGGCACGGTCAGCCTCGACCGGGACGCGCCGATCAGCGGCTCCTACCG
Source organism: Kitasatospora griseola (assembly GCF_014648555.1). Classification (GTDB taxonomy): domain Bacteria; phylum Actinomycetota; class Actinomycetes; order Streptomycetales; family Streptomycetaceae; genus Kitasatospora; species Kitasatospora griseola. The sequence goes on along the minus strand of NZ_BMRI01000029.1, from coordinate 12,714 downwards.
CCAGGCCGACGGGATGGGCCTGTTCTGGTCGATGCTCCCGACCAACGGCAGCGTCAACACGGTGTTCAGCCCCCCGTCGCCCCTCACCGCTCCCGACTTCCCGGTCCGGATCACCGCCACCGCCGACGGCCTGGCCGCCGCCGAGCACACCGTGACCCGCCGGTGGACGGTCGACGGCGTCACCCACACCGAGCTGAACCTCGACACCGACCACGTGCGCGGCACCCTCTTCCTGCCGCCCGCCGGGACGCCCGCCAAGACCCCGGTCCTGCTGTTCGGCGGCTCCGGGGGCGGCAACTCGGGCGTCGACGCCGCCGCGCTGCTCGCCTCGCACGGCCACCCCGCGCTGTCCATCGCCTACTTCGGTCTGTCCGGACTGCCGCCCACCCTGCAGAACGTCCCCGTCGAGTACACGGTCGGTGCGGCCCGGCTGCTCGCCGAACGGACGGGCGCCACCGGCATCGCCATCGACGGAAACTCGCGCGGCAGCGAGCTCGCCCTGCTGGTCGCCGCCCAACTGCCCGATCTGGTGCGGCGGGTGGTGGTGTTCGCGCCGTCCGCCGAGATCAACGGCGGCCTGCCGGACGGGACAGCCTGGACCGAGAACGGCGTACCCGTCCCGACCGGGCCGATCGCGCTGGACCGGATCCCCGCGTCCATCCTGGCCGTCGCCGGAGAGAACGACCGGCTCTGGCCCGCGCCGCGCTGGGCCCGGCAGATCGGCACCCCCACCGCCGCCGCGCCGAACCGGCAGGCCCTGCTCTACCCCGGTGCCGGACACGCGGTCGCCGGCCTCCCGTACCTGCCCGCCGGGAGCACCGCCACCCCGCTCATCGGCGCCCCGCTCGACCTGGGCGGCGACGCCGAGGCGAACGAGGCCGCGCACCTGGACGCCTGGCCGAAGTTCCTGTCGTTCCTGGACAGTTGACGGCAGTTGTCGTTTCGGCGGCCCGTCAGTCGACGTCCCGGGCCGCCCACTCGGCGCGGGTCAGCTCGTACACCACGTCGCCGTGCTCGCTGCCCGGGATCGGGTCCGGCCAGTCCTCGAAGAACGTCCGGACGTGGCGCAGTCCGGCCCGCTCCAGCACCCGGCGGGACGCGGAGTTCACCGCCATGGTGGTGCCCACCACTCGCTCCGCCCCCAACTCGTCGAACGCCGCACCCACCAGAGCGACGGCCGCCTCGCTCGCGTACCCCCGCCCCCAGGCGGCGGGCAGCAGCCGGTACCCGACCTCCAGCCCGCCGGCCGGGCCGGTCTCCAACCCCACCGAGTGCGCCGGACGCAGCGCGGCCCAGCCGAGGAACGGCTCCTCATCGGTGGCCAGCGCCCAGCAGCCGAGCCCGGCCGGCAGCCGCTCGTACTCGCGCAGCAGCGCCGGGAGCACCTCGTCGGCGACCTGCGCCGGGGGCATCGGGCGGCCGTCCTCCAGGTGCCGCATCACCTGCGGATCGCCGCACAGCGCGGTGACGGCCGGGAGGTCGGCGGGGGAGAGGCGGCGCAGGGTGAGCCGGTCGGTGCGCAGCCGGATGTCCGTGGGGTTCGCAGGGTTGGTGGGGTTCGTCGGGTTCGTGGGGTTCATGGGGGTGAGCAGAGCAGCCGGGCGCGGGGTGCGGCAAGTGCTTTCCGGTCGTGTGCGGGCGGGCGGAACAGTTCGAGCGATCAGTGTGTTGGTCTGCTGCGTACAGTCTGCTGTACCGTTCCGGTGTTCCGCTCCACGGTTGGGGAAATGCCATGATCGCTCTGCTGCTGGCCCTCGGCAGTTCGCTCGCCTACGGCTGCGCCGACTTCCTCGGCGGCCTCGGCTCGCGCCGGGCGCACGTGCTGCGCACCGTGCTGATCGCCGCCCCCGCCAGTCTGCTGGTCGAGCTGGCGATGTGGCCGTTGCTCGGCGCGACGTTCGACGCGGCGGCGATCGGCTGGGGCGCGGCCTCCGGCGCGGCCTCGGCGGCGGCCTTCGCGCTGCTGTACCGCACGCTGGCGATCGGCCCGATGAACGTGCTGTCTCCGGTGACGGCCCTGGTGTCGGCGGTACTGCCGGTCGCCGTCGGTCTGCTGCAGGGTGAACACCTCGGCACCGCCGGGCTGCTGGGCCTGCCCCTGGCCCTGGCGGCCGTGGTGCTGGTCAGCGCGGGCACGGCGGACGGCCGGGCCCGGGTCTCCCGGACCGCGTTGCTGCTCGCATTCGGGGCGGGCACCGCGATCGCCGTCCAGCTGGTCTGCCTCCACCAGGCCCCCACCGGCAGTGGCATCGCCCCACTGATCGTCGGACGGACCGTCACCTCCGCACTCACCCTGACCGCCGCCGCGATCTGGCGCCGCCGGCTCGGCCCCGAACGCCCCGCGTACCGCCTGGCGGCAGCAGCCGGAGTGCTCGACTCGACCGCCAGCGTCCTCTTCCTCCTGGCCGCCCGCACCGGCGACCTCACCGTCGTGGCCGTCATCACCGCCCTCTACCCGGCCGGCACCGTCCTCCTCGCCCGCGCCGTCCTCGCCGAACGCATCCACCGCACCCAACTCGCCGGCCTCGGCACCGCCGCCCTCGCGGTCGGCCTGCTGGCGCTGGTGTGAATGGGCGCGCGATCTCGGGCCTCCGGGCCGGAGCTCAGCGGCCGGCAGCGGCCCGGGACCGGCGTGCCGCCGTCGCGCGTGCCCGCTGTCGCGGTGCGGCACCCGGTCGGCACGCCGGCTTCGGCTCGGCCTGGTCCGGGGCTTGGGGTGGCGGCTGCGCTGTACTGCCGCGCTGTCGCCGGCGCGGAGCCGCGTTCGGCCTGTCGACGGCTCGCCGTTCGGCTGTCGCCGTGCGGCGTTCGGTCGGCATGCGGGTTTTGGCCCAGGCAAGGGAGGCCTGGGGTTGGCGGCTGCGCCGTAGCGCCGCGCTGTCGCCGGCGCGGAGCCGTGTTCGGCCTGCCGACGGCTCGTCGAACGACTGTCGTCGCCGTGTGGCGGGCGTGCCGGTTTTCGGTTCCTGCTGGAAGGGGCGAGTGCCAGGTGCACCGCACCGCCGGGCTGTGGCCCGGGTGTTGTTGTGGTCGTCGGGCTGTTCTCGTCGCCCCGCACTCCACTCATCTGTCCGAATCGAGCGTGGCGCATCGCGTGCGGATGCCCGCGTCCTGTCCGTCCGCATCTCTCTGAACGGAGCACCATCCGGATGGCGTCTGTGCACCTGCACCCGGCTGTGGCCGAGGCCTTTCCCGACACTCGGATTGCCCTCGTCACCGCCCGGGGCATTCGTGGGGCCGAGCCGTGGCCCGAGACCGTTGCCGTGATCGAGCGGTTGGAGCGGGAACTTGCCGAAGGCGTCTGGCGGCCGGCGGACGAGGGTGATTCGCGGATCGGGGTGTGGCATGCCGCGTATCGAGCCTTCGGCACCAATCCGCGGCGGGTTCGGCCGAGTGTGGATGCGCTGGGGCGGCGGCTGGCGAAGCAGGGGGTGTTGCCGCGGATCAACGCGGCGGTGGACTCGTACAACGCGGTGTCCGTCCGACACGGGCTGCCTGCCGGGGCGTTCGATCTGGCGGCGGTGGACGGGGAGGTGGTGATCGGGTTCGCCGATGGCGGTGAGGAGTTCACGCCGCTCGGGGAGCCGGAGGCGGTGGAGCGGCCGAAGGCGGGTGAGGTGATCTACCGGGATGCGGCGGGTGTTCTCACTCGGCACTGGAACCATCGGGACGCACACCGTACCCGGGTCACCGAGCAATCGGTGGAAGCGTTGTTCCTGTTGGAGACGCTGCAGCCGGACGAGGGGCAGTTGGCGTTCGCCGCAGGAGAGTTGGCCGAGCTGCTGGCGCCGCACAGTGCGGGGGTGGCGGTGCGGTACCTCGACCCGGGGCAGGCTCGGGTCGAGGTCTGAGGCGGCGTCAGCGGGTGGTCGGCGCGGCCGCCCGCTCCGGGTGTTCGTCCCGCCAGGTCTCCAGCGCCTGCTGGACGGCTTCGGCGACGCAGGCCCGGACCGGGGTGTTGCCGAGGATCTCGCGGCAGGAGCCTTCGTAGCTCGGTTCGTCCAGCTTCACCGAGACGACCGCCGTCAGCCGGGCGTCGGGGCCGAGTACGGCGGCCACGCCGTCGCGGAAGCCCTCCAGGTGGGTGCCGTCGTCGATGCGGCGGGAGTTGGCGAACGTCGCGATCTGCGGTTCGTTGTCGCCGGCCGGGGCGAGGGCGATCGCCATCGACCCGCCCATCCGGTCGTCCTCGTGTTCGACGACGATTGCCTCGGCCGGGTCGGCGCCGAGGCGGGCGAGGAACTCCCGGACGCCGTCGGGGGAGTGGAAGCGCTCGGTGTGCGGGACGTCCCCGCGTGCGTCGGTCAGGGTCAGGTCCAAGGTGCGGTTCAGTGCGGCGAGTTCGCGGAAACGCTCGGTCAGGGTGGAGCGGTCGAACGTCACCGTCTCGAAGATCTCCGGGTCGGGCCGGAAGGTGATGGTCGTGCCGGTGCCGTCCGCCGGGCCCGTCGGGTGCGGTGGGGCGACCGGCTCGCCGCGGGAGTACTCCTGGCGGTTCGTCACTCCGCCGTGCCGTTCTTCGGCGACCAGTCGGTCGGAGAGCGCGTTGACCACGGAGAGGCCGAGGTCGAACCAGCTGATGACGTGACGGCCGCCCCGGCGCGCGCCCAGGTGCAGGACCGTCAACTGTTCGTCGAGGGGCCGCCGGTAGACGCCGTCGTGGGTGACCCGCACGCTCCCGTCGGCCAGCAGGGCGACCTCCACCCGGTCGGCGTGCCCGAGCAGCACCTCGTCCATGGCCGACTCCGCCACCTCGTACAGCAGGTGGTGCAGGCCCCGCTCGCCGGTTGAGCCGATGTACATCCCGGGCCGTTTCCGGACCGCCTCCAGGCCCTCCAGCACCACGATCGAGCTGGCGTCGTACGTATCCGTCACAGTGTCCCCTCCGATGTGCTCGGGCAGTGCCCCAACCCTAGGGGAAATTGGAGAAAACGCCAGGTCAGAGGCGGTATGGCGAGGGCGCGCAGGCCGCGCCGCGGGGGGTTTCGGAGGGGGTCCGCCGCCACGGTCGCGGGTGGGGGCGCGAGGGGCGTGCGGGTGTCGCGGAGGGCGCGGGAGGGGCATTTCCGGGCGGTCGCAGGGCCACGAATTCGAGGAATTTTCGGCGGCGACGGCCCGTCAGGTGAAGGCCTCCACCCGGACGCCCGCGGAGGCCAGCGCGCCCCGGACCCGCCAGGCGAGTTGGGCCGCGCCGGGGGTGTCGCCGTGGACGCAGAGCGAGCGGGCCTGGACGGCGATGGGCTCGCCGCCGAGGGCCGCGACGGTGCCGTCGCGGGCGATGCCGACCGCACGGGCGATGACCGCCTCGGGGTCGTGGACGACGGCTTCCGGGTCGCGGCGCGGCACGAGGGTGCCGGCCCAGGTGTAGGCGCGGTCGGCGAACGCCTCGGTGACGACCGGGAGCCCCACGCCCTCGGCGACGGCCAGCAGTCGGGAGCCGGGCAGGCCGAGCAGCGGCAGCGGGCCGTCGCAGATCGCGCCGGACCGCAGGACGCCCGAGACCACCGCCTCCGCCTGCTCGTTGTCGTGCACGACCCGGTTGTAGAGGGCGCCGTGCGGCTTGACGTAGGAGACCCGGGAGCCGGCGGCGCGGGCGAACACCTGGAGGGCGCCGATCTGGTAGGCGATCTCGTCGGCGAGCTCCTCCGGCGGGACGTCCATCGCGCGGCGGCCGAACCCGGCGAGGTCGCGGTAGGAGACCTGGGCGCCGATCCGCACCCCGCGCTCGGCGGCCAGCGCGCACACCCGCCGCATGGTGGACGGGTCGCCGGCGTGGAAGCCGCAGGCGACGTTGGCGCTGGTGACCACCGAGAGCAGGGCTTCGTCGTCGGTGAGGCTCCAGCGGCCGAAGCCCTCGCCGAGATCCGCATTGAGATCAATCACCGCTTCGGCCACCACGCCTCGCCCGCCCTTTCCCGCGCGGTTCGACCCGGGGCCCCGGGCGCCCGCTCCTGGGGCGATCGTAGGGCCTGATCGTTTCGCCGGGGACGGGTGCCGGGCTCCGGGTGACAGGTTTTACCCGGCAGTTCCCAGGCCGAGGCGCACCGGCCACCCGCTCGGGTGCAACGCGGTCGGGGGAGCGTCCGGCGGCGCGAATTGACGCCGGGTCGGGGCCGGGAGGAAGGCGGGGGCGGGACGGGTCGTCAGTCGCGCGGCCAGGGGCGGCCCTGGATCTTCTCGATGTCGCGGTTGAAGCGTTCGAGTATCCCGGCGAACCCGGCGAGGTCCTCGGCCGTCCACTCGTCGACCACCTTGGCCAGTCCCTGGATCGACCAGTCGCGGTCGTGGTGGAGGCGGCGCAGGCCTTCCTCGGTGATGCGCAGCTTGCGCGCCACCCCGCCGTCCGGGTCGGGGATCCGGTCGACCAGGCCGGCCCGCAGCATGGCGGCGGTCTGCCGGTTGACGGTGGAGGTGTCCAGCCCGAACGCCTCGGCGAGCTGGCCGATGGTGAGCGGGCCCTCGGTCTCGATCCGGCTGAGCAGCGTGTACGCGCTGCGGTCGAGGCTGTCGGGGCTGCCGGAGGTGCGGGCGGTGGCGAGCACCTGGTGGCGGCTGAGCAGCATCATTTCCCGCTCGATCAGGGCGAGTTCCTTGGCGTGCCGCATGCTCCTCCGTCCCGTGCGTCACTTTTCGGCAGCATATCCCGCGGGCAGTAAATATGTATGGTACACATTATATGCATCATGCATATCGTAGTCAGAGAGAAGAGAAGAACCCCATGAGTCAGGCACGCACCGGCCCTGTCGTCGGAGTGCTCGCCGGCGCGGGCATCGTGGTCTCGCTGATGCAGACCCTGGTCGTCCCGCTGATCCCCCAACTGCCGCAGCTGCTCCACACCACCGCCGCCAACGCGTCCTGGGCGATCACCGCCACCCTGCTGGCCGGCGCCGTCGCCACCCCGGTGCTCGGCCGACTCGGCGACATGTACGGCAAGCGCAGGGTGCTGCTGATCAGCCTCGCCCTGCTGGTCGTCGGCTCGGTGGTCTGCGGCCTCAGCAGCTCGCTCGCGCCGATGGTGATCGGCCGCGCACTGCAGGGCGTCGGCGCCGGCGTCATCCCGCTCGGCATCAGCATCATGCGCGACGAACTGCCGCCGCAGAAGCTCGGCTCCTCGATGGCGCTGATGAGTTCCTCGCTCGGCATCGGCGGTGCGTTCGGCCTGCCGCTGTCCGCCGTCATCGCCGAGAACACCAGCTGGCACGCCCTGTTCTGGATCTCCGCCGCACTCGGCGCGCTGATCGCCGGCGCCGTCGTCGCGTTCGTCCCCGAATCGCCCGTTCGCTCCGGCGGGCGCTTCGACGTGGTCGGCGCCATCGGCCTCACCATCGGCCTGGTCGCCCTGCTGCTCGCCGTCTCCAAGGGCGGCGACTGGGGCTGGGCGTCCGGCTCCACCCTCGGCATGTTCGCCGTCGCGGCGGTCGTCCTCCCCGTCTGGGGCTGGTGGGAGCTGCGCACCGAGCAGCCGCTGGTCGACCTGCGCACCAGCGCCCGCCGCCAGGTGCTGATGACCAACCTGGCCTCCGTGGTGATCGGCTTCGCGATGTACGCGATGAGCCTGGTCTCCCCGCAGCTGCTCCAGCTGCCCACCAGCACCGGCTACGGCCTCGGGCAGTCGATGGTCCAGGCCGGCCTGTGGATGGCCCCCGCCGGCCTGGTGATGATGCTGCTCTCGCCGATCTCCGCCAAGCTGTCCCGGGCCAAGGGCCCCAAGGTCTCGCTGCTGGTCGGCGCCGTCATCATCACCGCGGGCTACCTCGCCGCGCTCGCCCTGATGGGCCACGCCTGGGGCGTCCTGGTGTTCTCCTGCCTGATCAGCGGCGGCATCGCGTTCGCCTACGCGGCGATGCCCGCACTGATCATGGGCGCCGTGCCGGCCTCCGAGACCGCCGCCGCCAACGGTCTGAACGCCCTGATGCGGTCCATCGGCACCTCCACCTCCTCCGCCGTCATCGGCGTGGTGCTGGCGCACATGACCATCGACTTCCACGGCCGCGCACTGCCGTCGGAAGGCGGGTTCCGCACGGCTTTCGTGATCGGCGCCGGCGCGGCCGTCCTGGCCGGCCTGGTCACCCTCGCCATCCCGGGCATCCGCAAGGCCGCCGCGCTGAAGGCCGTCCCGGCCGAGCCGGCGGCCGTGGCGGAGGGGGCTGCGGCGAAGTAGCCCCGCACGGCGGGAAGTCGGGGGCGCGGGGTGGACCCTACACCCTTGCAAGTGGTGAGAGCGCCTGATCAGAACAGAAAGAGCCCCGCCCGGGACCATGCCGGACGGGGCTTCTCTGGTGGTGCGTCAGCTACAGAACGACCCCTTCACGGCGGCAACGATCGCGGTTGCCTGTTCCGGCGTCACGGTCACCGAACCGCCCGTGAACCGGGCCGCCGCGTTCTTCTCGACCGTGGCAGCATCCTTGCCGCTCTTGATCTCCTGGCAGATGTTCCGGGCCCGGTCGACCGCCTTGTCTTCCTTGGCCGCCAGGGCGGGGTCTACGGCCTTCAGAGCGGCCACCAGGGCGACAGTTTGTGCCTTGTCGGGTGACGGGATGCCGGACGGCTGTTTCGGGGCTTCGCTGGTCGTCTGCGCGGCCGGGCTGCTGGCCGGTGCGGCGGGTGCACTGGCAGTCGGCTTCGGGTCGGCAGTTGCCTTGTCCTTGCTGGTGCCGGTTGAGCTACAGGCAGTCAGCGCCAGCACACCGGCCACGGCCATGAGTGCCCACGTCTTGTTTTGCTTCGTCATTTCCACCCCTTGATCAATCTTTGGGCACATGGCTATCACGTGGCCCCTGACGTGCGGAAGCCCCGCCCGGATCAGACCGGACGGGGCTTCTGTTCACTGCCGCTACTCGGGCGGTATCGCCCAGCACTCCAGAGCGTGTCTCCGGGTGCCGCTGGAATCCACCCACGGGGCCCTGTCGGTCCGGTGGCGGGGCGCGTAGACCACCGGCCAACTGAGACCGGCCCGGATGCTCCACCCTGCCTTGAGAAGCGCGGCGAGCCCTTGCGTGTTGCCTTCGGCCCGGTCGGTTCGGACATGCTTGATATAGGCCCTACTCATCACGCCACCGCCCCAGCGAGGGTGTGCGCACCGGGGTAGGTGTAGCCGGTGTCCGGAAGCCCCAGCACGACCGCGCGGAGTGCTTCGCGCCGCGCTCGCTGGCGCTGCATCTCTTCGTACTGGCTCTGCATTTCGTCCAGTTCGGCAAGCCACCTGCTGCGGTCGATGTATGGGCGGGTCACTGGACCGGGAAGCGGCTGTTCCTGGATCTTCGCGTGTGCGTGTTGTACGGGCTGGTCATGCGCGACGGGTTCGTTGGTCGGCGCGGTGGCGAGTTCGGTGATGCGGCGTTTGCCCCGGGCGGGCAGTGCCAAGCACAGGATGTAGCGCAGAGTGCGGACGATAAGGTGTCGCATGTTCGTTCAGCTCCCAACTAGCTGTCCGGACGGCCCCCGGCAGTCGATTAGGCCCGACTACTGGGGGTCCTTTTGTTGAAAATACGGGACCAGCCTATAGCTATCTATAGGTAGTCATGCGCTCCGGTGGGGCGGCGTAGCGGCATGCAGCCCGCTAGCGTGGAGCTGTGACCGACCTTGACCCGACCCGCCCGAAGTGGCCGCAGGTTGCTGCCGAGCTTGCTGCCCGCATCGAACGCGGAGACTCCGGCTTTACGCCCGGTTCGATGATCACCGGCCCGATGGTGCAGGCCGAGTTCGGTCTTGCGAAGGCAACCTCGGCGAAGGTGTTCACGGAACTTCGGCGGCGGAAGCTGGTCCGGACCGAGTTCGGCATGGGTAGCTTCGTGACAGACCAGGACGAGCGGGGCTGACGACCCGGCCTCGTCCGCTACTGCTCATGCGGACGGGGCCAGTCAGGGGCGCGGGTAGGCATGGACCGGTACCGCTTTCACTTGCATGCCAAGTGAATTCGCTAACGGCCGTGCCCCGGCCTGTGACCCTGTCCGGCGGGTTCCGAGAACAGTGCCGCGCGAATGGCATCCGCGACGTCCGCCGGATCAGTGGTAGCCAGGTGTCGAACTGTCTGCGCCAGCACGTCTGTCAGCGTCGCAGGCAGGGTCTCGGGGGTGAGCCGGCTCGGTGCGATACCGGCCCGGAACTCGGGACGTTCGAGCGCGGTATGCACCAGGGCTTCCGCCAGGTCGAGCGGCACGCGCTCCCGCAGAGCGAAAGTCAGGTGCAGCGACGGATCAGGATCGTCCGGGAGGCAGTGCGGGCTGTGGACCCACCCGCGCGGTATGACCAGCGTGTCACCAGGGTTCAGGTCGAACACCGCGTACGGCTCGGTGCTGTTCCACCGCTCTTGCATCTCTGCCGTCCACGTGGTGGGAGACGACAGGTACTCGTCCACCGGGAACTCCACTTCCGGACGCCAGATCGGCCAGCGCTTGCGGCCGTGAAGCTGTGTCACCACGGCAAGGAACTGATCCCAGTGATGCCTGAGCCCCTGCGCTCCGGGCGGGGTGACGAAGCCCGAGACGAACAGCGTGTACCCGGTCTCCGCTTCGATCTCGCGGCACAGCTCGGCCACGTACGGCACTCGCGTTTGCAGATACCGCAGGTTGACCGTGTGCCCGCTTTCGAACAGCTCCCGCAGCTTCCCGGGACGCATCCTGCCGTCCCGTGAGAACCGTCCCGGGTGAACGGCTTTCCCGTCCTTCACAGCGGCCGTGAACGCGGGGTCCGTCAGCCCGTGGTCGATGTACGCCCCCATGAAAGGCAGCGTGATTCGCTCGTCCAGCTCGGACCCGTCACGGCGGTACACCGCCGGTTCGACAGGGCAGGCACGTAGCAGTGCCTCAGCCGCTTCGGAGCCGACCAGGGTTGCCAGCGCCATGCAGTCTTCTCCGATCACGAGGGGGGAAGCGGACAGGGGAGATCGGGCAAGTGCCGGTTCGGACATACGACCACGCACGCGTTGAACATGTAGTCCCCGGGCAGGTAGTGCATCCACACCACGTCCGTGCCGTTGGTGAGCGCGGCAGCCGCGTACTCCACCTTGGCGGAGAGCCCCGGGTGGATCGGGCGGCCGTCCGGAAGCGGCACCGGCGGGTGGCGCTCGAACTCGCCGGCCAACCACTCCGCCGCTTCCTTCGATTCCCTCCACGTCTGGCCTGCAAGGCAGTCCGGTCGACGCAACAGCCAATGCCCGGTACGCATCGGCGGAATCGTCCGTTCTTCGAACCGGAGATATGCCTCCTGGTCGGGGCGCTTCATCGCGTCCACCATGTCGCGCCATTCCGTGTTGAACGGGGCGGGGCGCCGCAGGTACTCGGCGTGGTACTGGTCGGGCCTACCGATCCACGGGCCGTAGCCATGGAAGTGGGCGAGTTCTGTCACTGGGGTTATCCTCCACGGAGCGGGGGCCGCTGGTCTGACTGAGACTCAGACCAGCGACCCCCGTGTGATTCAGTGGTGCGTCAGCCTGGAACTCAGACCGCCGTGCCCCGGATGACGGTGATCCGGTCGGCGAGGGCGTCCAGCTCGGCCCCGGTGAAGCGGAGCAGCGGTGAACCGTTGCCCAGCTTGCTGTCACCGAGCGCGTAGGCGTCCACCGCGCCCGGGATGGCACCGATGGTCGCGCACGACTCGGACTCGCCGTCGCCGCTGTTGCCGCCGCACGCCTTGGCCAGCGCCAGGCCCTCAGTCGGCAGCGCGTACAGGTTGGTCGTCATTTCTCCGCCTAGGGGTGATCGAGCGTCCGGCCGATCGGGTGACCGGTCGGGTGGTGCACCCGTTTCGTTCGCGGGGTTGGCACGCGACCCAAACGGGAGTTGTTGGGGCTACTCGGTGGGGCAGGCCGGGACATCTGCCCGTTGGACAGTGCTGGCGAGTTCGTGCGGTGTCTCGGCCTCGGCACTCATCGTCCGGTCCCTGCGGCAGCGCGGGCCCGTCTGTGGCGCTGCCACGCTTCGAGCCAATCCGGGCCGTATGCGCCGCCGATCACGGCGAGCGCCAGGGCGACGAAGCACGCCACCCACCGCACCCCGTCATCCGGTGCCAGCATTGCGAACGCGAGTACCGCGCCAGCTGGCACAGCGCCAAATCCGAGCACCACAAGGCCCGTCAAGGCAGTCAAGCGCGTCACCGCTTACCCTGCCTTCCCGCCGATGACGGCCGCCATGTCCGCACGGACCCGTTCGTTGACGGTCGCCTCCCTTACGTTGTGCGGATCAGCCGTCCACGGCTCGCCGTTGCCGAACACCCCGGCGAGCCGCCACCGTTCGCCCTCCACGCCGCGGAACTTGCCGAGTCGGCCTGTAGACGTGTCGACCAGCAGTTCGCCGGCGTTCGGGACCGCCTTGATCGCGTGGAGCACCGACGCGCCTGCGAGAACGGCGAACGCCAACTCCTTACCGGGATCAATGTCCAAGTTGCCGAGTGCCAACCGACAGTCGCCCGACTCCGCCTGCTCCACCTTGAGTCCCGGCAGCACGACACCGATGGAGTTGAGCGCACTCCCTAGGTAGGCGCACGCCGTACGCGCCTGCTCGAACTGTTCTGCCCGAAGTTGTGCAAGTAGCTCGTTGGTCACGCTGTCCCCGATCGCTCCGAACCGTGCGGGGACACAACTTTGCGCGCCGAAACAGGTCGTCAGGCAGGGGGTAGCCGCTTGGGGTAGCCAGACCCTCTAGATGATTGATGCCAAGGGTTAGTGGTCGTAGGCGGTCAGCGAGCGCTTGACGGGTTGGCCGGTGTGGTCGTTGT
>NZ_BMRI01000028.1:86424-98255 GCF_014648555.1 Kitasatospora griseola | reverse complement strand
CCGCCCCGGGACCGTCCACACAGATGCGTGTCCGGTGCTCCCTGCCGAGCGACCAGTGAACACTACGCCGGATCCGCCCCAGGTGCAAACACCTCCTGCGGGCGATCCGCCGCCACCCCGCAGCATCAACTCTTGAGCAGTCGCTCAAACCTCTGCCATGATGACCGCGCCAAGCGTTGAGCGATCGCTCAAACTCGCGACAGGGGGAACACCCATGCCTGGTCAGGGGCGACGCCCGACCAAACCGATCTATGTGGAGCTGTCGATCCGCACGGATCCGGACACGCTCTGGGAGCTCACCCAGCGGCCGTGGCACCACCAGCGCTGGGACGCCCGATTCAGCCGCATCGACTACCTGAACTCCCCGAGCGAGCACCCACCCGAGTCCGGTGCAGGTGAGAAGGAGGGGTCGGAGCCAGTCGGGTTCCGGTACCTGCTGGGGCCGGCCAAGGGGCCGGCGCTGACGGGAAGCGGGGTCACCACAGCCGAGCGGCGGCGAGCCGACGGGCAGCGGGTGAGTGCGTTGCGCTTCGCGTCCGACTCGGGCTGGTCCCCGCTGCAGGAGGGGGCGGGGTACTGGCGCTACCTGCCCGGCCGTTCCGAGGACCCGGCGACTGACGGGACGTCGGCGGGCGGTGCGCCCCACGTCACCTTCGTCACCGGCTACGACTACCGCGGCTGGCGTTGGCGCGGCGGTGCGCAGCTGGACCACTGGCTGGTGCGGCCGTGCGTGGGGTGGCTGACGGCCTGGTCGTTCGACCGGCTGCGGCTGTGGGCGGAGCGCGGGATCTCGCCGGAGCGGGCGTTGTGGCACGGGCTGGCCGAGGTGACGGTCCGGGTGGGGGCTGCGGCGCTGGCGGGAGTGGTGGATGCGGCGGTCACGGGGCAGGCCGTCGCAGGCGTGCTCACGGCGGGCGTGGTGCTGGTGTTCTCGGCGCTCGTGCCGCCCTCTCCGGTCACCCCTGCTGCCCGCCGCTGCCGTCGTCGTCCGCGCCCGGGTGCTCGCGGCCGGACCGCCGCCCGCGCGCCCCGTCTGCTGGCCGCGCTCGCCCCGCCGTCCGACCGCCCCGCTCCCGCTCCGAGCCGCAATCACCTCTCCGCACGCCGACCCAGCGGGAACCTGGGCGCGATCACCCTGGAGCAGTCATGACCGTCAAAGTTGCCGTCACCGACCCGGCCGGCTCCCCCGCCGCCGCGGCTCCGACCCGTTCGATCTTCCATGCGGCGCTCGGCGCGGACTTCGATCGTCTGCACCCGGAGATGCAGCGCCGGTTCGGCTTCTCCAGTGCGGACGGGATCGCCTGTGTCGGAACGGGGCGGATGGATCGGATCGAGCGCGGGTCCCGGCTGCTGGTGCCGTTTCTCCGGGTGGGGGCGCGCCGCAACGTCCTGTTTCCGGAGCAGGGGCGGGACATACCGTTCACGATCGCCAACTACGCGTACCGGGACGGGTTCGGGCGGGAGACGGTGACGTTCGTGCGGACGTTCCAGTTCGCCCGGCCGCGGCGGTTCGACGCGACGATGGTGGCGGCGCAGGACCGGCCGGGGACGGTGCTCGACTATCTGGGGACGCACCAGCAGTTGGCGGTGGACCTGCGGCTGGGGGTGACGGCGCGCGGCGGGCTGGTGATCTCCTCGGGGGCGCAGCGGGTGGCGTCGTTGGTCGGGGCGCCGGTGGTGCCGGAGCTGCTGACGGGGCGGGCGGAGTTGCACGAGTGGTTCGACGACGAGGCGGGGCGGTTCCGGATCCGGGTGCGGGTGAGCAATCCGGTGGTGGGACTGGTGCTGGGGTACCAGGGGTGGTTCACGGCGGAGTACCCGCGGGTGGGGGCGGAGGGGATTCCGCGTCATGTGCGTCCGTTGCGCGAGCGCTTCCGGATGTAGCGGATGGGTCGGGACGGCGGGCGGCGGGTGGCGACTACGCTGCGGCGCATGGGCGACACACGTGAGCGGTTGATGGATGCGGCGATCAGTGCGCTCAAGCGGCAGGGGATCTCGGGGGTGTCGGCGCGGAGCATCGCCGGGGAGATCGGGGCCAATCAGGCGCTGGTGTTCTACCACTTCAAGACGGTGGAGGGGCTGCTCGCGGCGGCGGCGCTGCGCGAGACGGGGCTGCGGTTGGAGCGGTACCGCGAGCGGTTCGCGGAGGTGCGGTCGCTGCGCGAGCTGCTGACGGTGGGCCAGGAGCTGCACGCGCGGGAGCGGGCGGAGGGGAACGTCGCGCTGCTGGGTCAGTTCCTGGCGGGGGCGACGGGGTATCCGCAGCTCGCGGACGTGTCGGCGGAGGCGCTGCGGCTGTGGACGGCGGAGATCGAGGCCGTCCTCGGCCGGCTGTTCGTCGGGCATCCGCTGGCGGAGTTCCTCGACCTGACGGGGTTGGCGCAGGCGGTGACGGCCGGGTTCGTGGGTCTGGAGCTGTACGAGGGTGTGGACCCGGCGGGGGCGGCGGGGGCGTTCGGCGCGCTGGACCAGTTGGGGCTGCTGGTGGAGGTGGTGGACGGCCTCGGTCCGGTGGTGTCGCGGGCGGTGCGGGCGACGGTGCGCCGTCAGGTGAGGAACAACGGCGCGGAGTAGTGCGGCGACCCCGCGGGGCGGGAACGCGGAACGGCCGGCCCCCTGGCAGGGGGCCGGCCGTTCATGTCGTGTCCCGGGGCCGTGCTCGACAGCCTCAGCTGTTGGTCGGGAACCCGAGGTTGATGCCGCCGTGCGAGGGGTCGAGCCAGCGCTGGGTGACGGCCTTGCCGCGGGTGAAGAACTGGACGCCGTCGGCGCCGTAGGCGTGGCTGTCGCCGAACAGCGAGGCCTTCCAGCCGCCGAAGGAGTAGTAGGCGACGGGGACGGGGATCGGCACGTTGATGCCGACCATGCCGACCTCGACCTCGTTCTGGAAGCGCCGGGCCGCGCCGCCGTCGTTGGTGAAGATGGCGGTGCCGTTGCCGTACGGGTTGTTGTTGATCAGTTTCAGGCCGTCGTCGTAGGAGGGGACCCGGACGACCGACAGGATCGGGCCGAAGATCTCGTCGTTGTAGACGGACATGCCCGGCTTGACGTGGTCGAACAGGGTGGGGCCGAGCCAGAAGCCGTCGGTGGTGGGGGCGCCGGAGGCGTCCTCGCCGGCGATGGCGTGCTTGCGGCCGTCGACGGCGAGTTCGGCGCCGTCCGCGACACCGGACTCGACGTAGGAGGTGACCTTGTCGCGGTGCTGGCCGGTGACCAGCGGGCCCATCTCGGAGTCGCCGTTGCAGCCGGGGCCGACCTTGAGGGTGGCCATCCGCTCCTTGATCTTGGCGACCAGCTCGTCGCCGATCGGGTCGACGGCGACCAGCACGGAGACGGCCATGCAGCGCTCGCCGGCCGCGCCGAAGCCGGCGTTGATGGCGGCGTCGGCGGCCAGGTCGAGGTCGGCGTCGGGGAGCACCAGCATGTGGTTCTTGGCGCCGCCGAGGGCCTGCACGCGCTTGCCGTAGCGGGTGCCGGTCTCGTACACGTAGCGGGCGATCGGGGTGGAGCCGACGAAGGAGACCGACTTGATGTCGGGGTGCTCCAGCAGGCGGTCGACCGCGACCTTGTCGCCGTGCACGACGTTGAAGACGCCGTCGGGGAGGCCGGCTTCCTTCCACAGTTCGGCGATGAAGTTGGCGGCGGACGGGTCCTTCTCGGAGGGCTTCAGGACGACCGTGTTGCCGGCCGCGATGGCGATCGGGAAGAACCACATCGGCACCATGGCCGGGAAGTTGAACGGCGAGATGATGGCGACCGGGCCGAGCGGCTGGCGGATCGAGTAGACGTCGACGCCGGTGGAGGCCTGCTCGGTGAAGCCGCCCTTGATCAGCTGCGGGATGCCGCAGGCGTACTCGACGACTTCCTGGCCGCGGGCGAGCTCGCCGAGGGCGTCGGAGTGCACCTTGCCGTGCTCGGCGACGATGATCGCGGCGAGCTCGTCCTTGCGGGCGTTGAACAGCTCCCGGAAGTTGAACAGCACCTGGGTGCGCTTGGCGATGGACGCCTTGCGCCAGGAGGCGAAGGCCTGGGCGGCGGCGGCGACCGCCTGGTCGACCTCGGCGATCTCGGCGAAGTCGACCTGGCCGGTGGTCTGGCCGGTGGCCGGGTCGAAGATGTCGCCGCGGCGGGGCGCGGTTCCGGCGGTGGCGACGGACCGGCCGCCGATCCAGTGCGTGATGTGCTTGCTCAAGGGTCTCTGCCTCCGACTGTCCACGGATGTCCCGCGCTCGTTCTCCAGTCTGCTCCGCGCATCCGGCCCGCTCAACGAGCACCCTGACGGGGAAGCGCGATTCCCCCTTACAGGTCGTCGGGCGCGGCGTCGGCGGTGTCCTCGGCGCTCTCCGCGGCGTCCAGGTAGGGGTCGTGCAGGCCGTCGGCGAGTTCGGTGGTCTCCAGCAGATCGAGCCGCAGGTCCTGGGCCCAGTGCTCGGCCCACTGCCGGGTGTCGGCGGCGCCGGACGGGAGCAGCGCGGCGGCGCTCTCCAGCCGGTCGGCGAGCGTCCCTGCGGTGAACTCCTCGTCGAACGCGCCGGCCAGGGCGAGGAGTTGGCCTTCGCGCAGGCGGGCGGTGACGGCGTGCAGGGCGAACAGGTCGGCGGGCAGGGCGCGCTCGCAGAGGGTGAGGACGGCGAGCGCGGCGGCGTCGTCCAGGGCGGCGACGGGGAGCGGGGCGCCGTCGGGCAGCACGGGCGGGTGGCGCAGCGGTTCGCGCCGCAGTTCGACGCGGAGCGCCGGGCGGGCCGGGTCCGGGAGCCCGAGGCCGGCGGTGTGGCCGGCGGTGACGGCGAGTTGGTGGCGGCGGGCGGTGCCGGTGCTGTCCGCGGTGCGGTGGCCGGCGGCGCGCAGGGTCTCGGCGAGTCCGGTGGCGAGGTCGGCGAGCGGCGGGCCGTCGGCGCAGACCAGCAGCAGGTCGGCGCCGTGGCGGTGGACGGGCAGGCCGTGCAGCCGGAGTGCGTCGGCCCCGGCCAGCGCGAGGGCGTGCTGCAGGCAGTACGGCTGGGCGTCGGCGAGCAGGCGGGTGCGGTCGGTGTGCTGGTCCCGGGTGGGGGGCCCGGGGTCGGCGGTGCTGGTGTCCATGGGGACAGTGTGGTCCGCTCAGCGGGGGAAGCGCGGGCAGCGCAGGTGCGCGGCGGTGTCGTGCAGGGCCAGCGCGAGGGCGGCGGGGTCGACGAGGCGTCCGCTGCGGTGCGGGGGGATCAGCCAGTGCGGGCCGCGGCCGGGGCGGTCGGGGTGCGGGACGGCGATCCAGGTGCCGTCGCCGGAGCGGCGGATGCCGGTGCCGATCCAGCGGTCGGCGGTGCCGACGGGGACGAGGAAGCCGACGGTGTCGTCGGCCGGATCCTCCAGGACGGGTCCGCCGCCGGGCCGGTCGAGCAGCGCGGCGGCGGGGCGGCCGAGCGGGCCCGGGGCGTGCAGTACGTCCCAGCGGCGGCCGGCGGGCAGCAGGGCGAGGCCGGTGCGCTCCCAGCGGCGGCGGCAGCTGTCGGGGTCGGGGGCGGCGGCGGCCAGCCAGTGCAGGGCGCTGGGGTGGCGGGTGGTGCTCACGTGCGGTTCCTCGTCTCTCCCGGATGACACGCGGTGGGCGTTGTCATCCGGGAGAGCGGGGTACCGGCGGTCTCTTACACGGATCGCGGGCCCCGGTGGGCCCGAGGCCCGGTCAGCGGTCGCCGAAGATGGTGCGGTGCCAGTCCTTGCGGGCGACCGCGGTGGTGTCGAACATGACGTGCTTGACCTGGGTGTACTCGTCGAGCGAGTACTGCGACATGTCCTTGCCGTAGCCGGAGGACTTGTACCCGCCGTGCGGCATCTCGCTGATGATCGGGATGTGGTCGTTGACCCAGACGCAGCCGGCGGCGATCTCGCGGGTGGCGCGCAGCGAGCGGTGGATGTCGCGGGTCCAGGCGGAGGCGGCCAGGCCGTAGGGGGTGTCGTTGGCGAGCCGCAGGCCCTCCTCGTCGCTGTCGAAGGGCAGCACGACGAGCACGGGGCCGAAGATCTCGCCCTGGACGACCTCGCTGTCCTGGGCGGCGCCGGCGATCAGGGTGGGGCGGTAGTAGGCGCCGAGCGACAGGTCGGTGCCGTCGTGGCCCTTGCCGTCGGCGGGCCCGCCGGTGACCACGGTGGCGTAGGAGCGGGCGCGCTCGACGAAGCCGGCGACGCGGTCGCGGTGGGTGAAGGAGACCAGCGGGCCCAGGTCGGTCTGCGGGTTCATCGGGTCGCCGAGGCGGATCGCGGCGTACAGCTCGGCGACGCCGGCCACGAAGGCGTCGTACAGCGGGCGCTGGACGTAGGCGCGGGTGGCGGCGGTGCAGTCCTGGCCGCTGTTGATCAGCGAGCCGGCGACGGCGCCGTGCACGGCGGCGTCCAGGTCGGCGTCGTCGAAGACCACGAACGGGGCCTTGCCGCCGAGTTCGAGGTGGGTGCGCTTGACGGTGGCGGTGGCGATCTCGGCGACCCGCTTGCCGACGGCGGTGGAGCCGGTGAAGGACACCATGGCCACGTCGGGGTGGCCGATCAGGTGCTCGCCGGCGGTGCGTCCGGCGCCGGTGACCACGTTGACGACGCCGTCGGGGATGCCCGCGTCGGTGCAGGCCCGGGCGAACATCAGCGAGGTGAGCGGGGTGATCTCGGCGGGCTTCAGGACGATGGTGTTGCCGGCCGCGATCGCCGGGAGGATCTTCCAGGCGGCCATCTGCAGCGGGTAGTTCCACGGCGCGATGCTGCCGATCACGCCGACCGCCTCGCGGCGCACGTACGAGGTGTGGTCGCCGCTGTACTCGCCGGCGGCCTTGCCTTCGAGGTTGCGGGCGGCGCCGGCGAAGAACGCGGTGTTGTCGATGGTGCCGGGGACGTCGAACTCGGTGGACAGCTTGATCGGCTTGCCGGTCTGCGCGGTCTCCACCCGGGCGAACTGTCCGGCCCGCTCGGCGAGGATGCCGGCCAGGCGGTTCAGCGCCTCGGAGCGGGCGCCCGGGGTGGCGCCGGACCACTCGGGGAGCGCGCCGCGGGCCGCGGCGACCGCGGCGTCGACATCGGCGGTGGTGGCGAGTTCGACCTGCTGGACGGTGCTGCCGTCGGCGGGGTTGACCACGTTGAACGGCTCGCCGCCCGAGCCCCGGGTCAGGCGGCCCGCGAGATACTGCGCGCCGTCGTTGAAGCTGGTCAGGTCCATGAGTTGCCTCCATTGCCTACTCGACCCGGCCGACGATGCCTCGGTTCGGGGGCCGGAGGCAAGCGTCACTCAGCAACGGCCCCGGCGGGCGGTCTTACAGGCTGCAAGGCTCCGCCCTGGGGCGACAGGGCGTCGCGCCCGAGCGTGATTCACTTGACACCCTGAAACCCCCTGGAGGTGTCCGCGATGCTGCCCACCGTCGCCCGCGTGCTCGATCTCGACGTGATGCGGCGCGGCCTGCCCCAGGTGGTGGCCGGAGCCTCCGCGTTGGAGCGGCCGGTGCGCTGGGTGCACGTCAGCGAGCTGCCGGACCTGGCAGGGCTGCTGCACGGCGGCGAGCTGGTGCTGTCCACCGGCATCGCGCTCCCGGAGGACCGGGACGGCCTGGCCCGCTACGTGCGGGAGCTGGCCGAGGTCGGGGTGGCCGGGCTGGTGATCGAGTTCGGCCGGCGCTACTTCGACTCGCTGCCCCGGGCCCTGGTGGCGGCCGCCGAGCGGCACAACCTGCCGCTGGTGGTGCTGCGCCGGGAGCTGAAGTTCGTCGCCGTCACCGAGGCGGTGCACGCGCTGGTGGTGAACGCGCAGCTGGAGCAGCTGCGGGTGTCCGAGGCCGTGCACCAGGTGTTCAACGAGCTGGCCACCGAGGGCGCGGAGCCCGCCGAGGTGGTCCGGCAGGTCGGCCGGATGGCGGGCGCGCCGGTGGTGCTGGAGAACCTCGCCCACCAGGTGCTGGCGCACGCCACGGCGGGCCGCGGCGAGCACGAGCTGCTGGAGAACTGGGAGCACCGCTCGCGCGGCGTCAACCCGCCGGGCCGTACCGGCTACGACCCGCGCTCGGGCTGGCTGGTGACCACGGTCGGCGCGCGCGGCCAGGACTGGGGCCGGCTGGTGCTGGTCGACGAGCCGGCGCCGCTCCCCCCGGACGTGCCGCACCCGCACGCGATGCTGCTGGAGCGCGGCGCGGCCACCCTCGCGCTGAACCGGCTGGTGGTGCGCGACCGCGAGTCGCTGGAGCGGCAGACCCACCGCACCCTGCTGTCGGGCATCCTCACCCACGCACTCACCGTCTCCGAGGTGTCGCTGCGCGCCCAGGCGCTGGGCGTGCCGCTGGAGGGCCGCCGGCTGGTCGGCGTGGTACTGAGGCAGCGTCAAGGTCCGCTGCCCGCCGCCCTGGAGGCCCAGGCCCGGCTGCGCGACTTCACCGAGCTGGCGGCCACCGCGATCCGCTCCGCCCGGCTGTCCGCGCTGGTCGGCGCGCTGGACGACGAGGGCGTGGGCGTGCTGATCGCGCTCGGCTCGCAGCAGGACGAGCACACCTCGCTGGAGGCGTTCGCCGCGGCGCTGCGCCGGCTGTCCGCGGAGGCGGGCCGGGACGGCGCGGCGGCCGAGCCGGTGATAGCGGTCGGCTCCTCGGTGGGCTCGGTCCGCGACGCCCGCCGCGCCCTGCTGGAGGCCACCCAGGTCGCCGACGCCGCCCTGCACGACGCCCCGGGCAGCCGCGCCGCGTACTACCGCCTCCCCGACGTCCGCCTGCGCGGCCTGCTCCACCTGCTGCGCGACGACGAGCGCCTGCAGACCTACGTGGAACGCGAACTCGGCCCGCTGCTGGCCCACGACGCCGAGCACGGCGGCCAGTTGGTGCAGATGCTGCGGATCTACCTGGAGCAGGGCCGCAACAAGTCCGCGGCCGCGGACGCCGCCCACCTGTCCCGCCCGTCCTTCTACGACCGCCTGCACAAGGTCGAACGCATCCTGGGCGTCGACCTCGACCAGGTGGAGTCCTGCCTCTCCCTGCACGTGGCCCTGCTGGCACTGGACGCGGTGCGCCGCTGACGGCGTCGGCGCGGCCCGAGGCGGCCGACGCTTTCGATGACGGCGTCGACGTGCCGGCGACCGCAGCGCGAAAGGCCCCGGGCACTCGCCCGGGGCCTTCTGCTTGATGTCTCGTCAGACCGTGTGCGCGTCGGTGAGGGTGAGCACCTCGTCCAGGACGGCGAGGCCGGTCTTGGCGTCCTCCTCGCTGATGTTGCACGGCGGGACGACGTGGAACCGGTTCATGTTGGTGAACGGCCACAGGCCGCGCTGCTTGCAGGCCGCGGCGAGCTGCGCCATCGGCGCGTTGTCGGCGCCGGCCGCGTTGTAGGGCACCAGCGGCTCGCGGGTCTCGCGGTTCTTCACCAGGTCGAGCGCCCAGAACACGCCGAGGCCGCGGACCTCGCCGATCGAGGGGTGGCGCTCCGCCAGTTCGCGCAGGCCGGGGCCGAGCACGTTCTCGCCGATGTGCTTGGCGTTCTCCACGATGCCCTCCTCGGCCATCGTGTTGATGGTGGCCACGGCGGAGGCGCAGGCCAGCGGGTGGCCGGAGTAGGTGAGGCCGCCGGGGAACGCCTTCTGCGCGAAGGTCTCGGCGATCGCGCCGGAGATGGCCACGCCACCGAGCGGCAGGTAGCCGGAGTTGACGCCCTTGGCGAAGGTCAGCAGGTCGGGGGTGATGCCCCAGTGGTCGGCGGCGAACCACTCGCCGGTGCGGCCGAACCCGGCCATCACCTCGTCCAGGATGAAGACGATCCCGTACTTGTCGCAGATCTCGCGGACGCCCGCCAGGTAGCCGGCCGGCGGCACCAGGATGCCGGCGGTGCCGACCACGGTCTCCAGGATGATCGCCGCGACGGTCCCGGGGCCCTCGAACGCGAGGGTCTGCTCCAGGTGGGCGAGCGCGCGCTCGCACTCCTGGGCCTCGTTCTCGGCGTGGAAGTTCGAACGGTAGGCGTACGGGCCCCAGAAGTGCACGATGCCGGAGACGCCGGTCTCGTTCGCCCAGCGCCGCGGGTCGCCGGTCAGGGTGATCGCGTTGGCGGTGGCGCCGTGGTACGAGCGGTAGGTGGAGAGCACCTTGTGCCGGCCGGTGTGCAGCCGGGCCATCCGGATCGCGTTCTCGTTCGCCTCGGCGCCGCCGTTGGTGAAGAAGATCTTGTCCAGGTCGCCGGGGGTGCGCTCGGCGATCAGCCGGGCGGCCTCGCTGCGCGACTCCTCGGCGAAGCCCGGGGCGATGGTGCACAGCTGGGCGGCCTTCGCCTGGATCGCCGCGACCACCTTCGGGTGCTGGTGGCCGATGTTGGTGTTCACCAGCTGCGAGGAGAAGTCCAGGTAGCGGTTGCCGTCGTAGTCCCAGAAGTAGGAGCCCTCGGCGCCGGCCACCGCGAGGGGGTCGATCAGTGCCTGGGCGGACCACGAGTGGAAGACGTGCGCGCGGTCGGCGGCCTTGACGGCCTGCCCGACGACCGAGTCAGCGGTGGGAGTGCTCATGCCCCCAGGTTAGGGAGCCGTCCCACGGCTGGGCAGCTTCATGCTGTCACAGGAGCGTCGCGTCGCCCTGACAGGGTGAAAAACCAGGGGCGCGAAGGAACTGCGCGCCCGACCGTGCACTCCGCAGAGCGACGGCCGACGGCTCAGTTCCTCGCGCCCCTACTGGTTCCGCTACCGCGTCAGATCGCGGTCATGACGTGCTTGATCCGGGTGTAGTCCTCGAACCCGTACGAGGACAGGTCCTTGCCGTAGCCGGACTTCTTGAAGCCACCGTGCGGCATCTCCGCGACCAGCGGGATGTGGGTGTTGATCCACACCGCGCCGAAGTCCAGGCGGCGGGACATCCGCATCGCGCGGGCGTGGTCCTTGGTCCAGACCGAGGAGGCGAGGGCGAACTCGACGCCGTTCGCGTAGTCGACAGCCTGCTCCTCGTCGGTGAACTTCTGCACGGTGATGACCGGGCCGAAGACCTCGTTCTGGATGATCTCGTCGTCCTGCTTCAGGCCGGAGACCACGGTCGGCGCGTAGAAGTAGCCGACCTCGCCGACCCGGTGGCCGCCGGCCTCGACCTTGGCGTGCGCGGGCAGGCGCTCGATGAAGCCGGTGACCTGCTTCAGCTGGTTGGCGTTGTTGAGCGGGCCGTAGAGCACGTCCTCGTCGTCCACGCCACCGGTCTTGATGTCCTTGGCGGCCTTGGCGAGCGCCTCGACGAACGCGTCGTGGATCGACTCGTGCACCAGCACGCGGGTGGCGGCGGTGCAGTCCTGGCCGGCGTTGAAGTAGCCGGCGACCGAGATGCCCTCGACGGCCTCGGCGATGTCGGCGTCCTGGAAGACCACCACGGGGGCCTTGCCGCCGAGCTCCAGGTGGACCCGCTTGACGTCCTTCGCGGCGGACTCGGCGACCTGCATGCCGGCCCGGACCGAGCCGGTGATGGAGGCCATCGCCGGGGTGCGGTGCTCGACCATCAGGCGGCCGGTCTCGCGGTCGCCGCAGATCACGTTGAAGATGCCGGCCGGCAGCTCCATCTCCTTCAGCACGCCGCCGATGATCTCGGCCAGCAGCACGGTGGAGGCGGGGGTGGTGTCGGACGGCTTGAGCACCACGGCGTTGCCCGCGGCGATCGCCGGGGCGAACTTCCACACGGCCATCATCATCGGGTAGTTCCACGGCGCGACCTGCGCGCAGACGCCGACCGGCTCACGGCGGACGATCGAGGTCATCCCGTCCATGTACTCGCCCGCGGCCTTGCCCTCCAGCAGGCGGGCGGCGCCGGCGAAGAAGCGCAGCTGGTCGACCATCGGGCCGATCTCCTCGGAGAGGGTCAGCGCGCGCGGCTTGCCGGTGTTGC
>NZ_BMRI01000028.1:41543-86392 GCF_014648555.1 Kitasatospora griseola | reverse complement strand
GGACCTCGGCGTCGACGATCTCGTCGGCCCGGGCCTCGACCGCGTCGGCGATCTTCAGCAGCAGCTTCTGCCGGGTGGACGGGGTGGAGTCGCGCCAGATCGGGAAGGCGGCGGCTGCGGCGGCCATCGCGGCGTCCACGTCGGAAGCACCGGACAGCGGGGAGGTCGCGTACACCTCGCCCGTGGTCGGGTCGACGATGTCGAGAGTGCGGCCGTCCGCCGCGTCGACGAACTCACCGTTGATGTAGTTGCGCAGCGTACGAAGCTCGCTCACGGGTCTCTCCTCGGTCTGGGCCTGCCTCGTTGCATCCCCGCGCGCCAGATTACTCCGGGCCGGGGCGAACACAGCATGTCAGCGACAAGCCACGATCGGCGGTGTGCACGCTCGCGCGTGCACGTCGCCAGACTACCTCCGACACTGCTGTAATCGACATAGCCCCGCCCGGAGCGCCACGCATTCCGTTCTTGATCATCGATTGCACGACGAAATCAGCAGAACCACCGCTTGCGATTCCTTCGCCCGTCGGGCACAGTGTCGGCGTGGCCAACCGTGACCGGAACGCCAGCGTTCCCCTCGACGCCGCCTCCAAGGCGATCATCGAGCAACTCCAGGAGGACGGGCGCCGTCCGTACGCCGCCATCGGCAAGGCCGTCGGCCTGTCCGAGGCGGCTGTTCGGCAGCGCGTCCAGAAGCTGCTCGACCAGGGCGTGATGCAGATCGTCGCCGTGACCGATCCCCTCACCGTCGGCTTCACCCGCCAGGCGATGGTGGGCATCCGCGTCGAGGGCGACATCGAACCGGTCGCGGACGCGCTGGCCGCGTTCGACGAGGTCGACTACGTGGTCTGCACCGCGGGCTCGTTCGACCTCCTCGCAGAGCTGGTGTGCGAGGACGACGAGCACCTCCTCGAACTGATCAACAAGCGCATCCGCGCGCTTCCCGGCGTGCGGAGCACCGAGAGCTTCGTTTACCTGAAGCTCCGGAAACAGACCTACACCTGGGGCACCCGATGACAGCCGAGCCGGCGCAGAAGGACCTTTCCAAGACCGCCTACGACCACCTGTGGATGCACTTCACCCGCATGTCGTCGTACGAGAACTCCCCCGTGCCGACGATCGTCAAGGGCGAAGGCACCTACGTCTGGGACGACAAGGGGCGCAAGTACCTCGACGGGCTCGCCGGCCTGTTCGTCGTCCAGGCCGGCCACGGCCGCGAGGAGCTGGCCGAGGCCGCTGCCAAGCAGGCCAAGGAGCTCGCCTTCTTCCCGGTGTGGAGCTACGCCCACCCGAAGGCCGTCGAGCTGGCCGAGCGCCTGGCCAACTACGCGCCGGGCGACCTGAACAAGGTCTTCTTCTCCACCGGTGGCGGCGAGGCCGTCGAGACCGCGTGGAAGCTCGCCAAGCAGTACTTCAAGCTGACCGGCAAGCCGACCAAGTACAAGGTCATCTCCCGCGCGGTCGCCTACCACGGCACCCCGCAGGGCGCCCTGTCGATCACCGGCCTGCCGGGCCTGAAGGCCCCGTTCGAGCCGCTGGTGCCGGGCACCCACAAGGCCCCGAACACCAACATCTACCGCGCCCCGTCGTTCCTGACGGCCCCCGACGGCACCGTCGACCCGGAGGCCTACGGCCGCTGGGCCGCCGACGAGATCGAGCAGGCCATCCTCTTCGAGGGCCCCGAGACCGTCGCCGCCGTCTTCGTCGAGCCGGTGCAGAACGCCGGTGGCTGCTTCCCGCCGCCGCCCGGGTACTTCCAGCGCCTGCGCGAGATCTGCGACCGCCACGACGTGCTGCTGGTCTCGGACGAGGTCATCTGCGCCTTCGGCCGCCTGGGCACCATGTTCGGCGCCGACAAGTTCGGCTACCAGCCCGACATGATCACCTGCGCCAAGGGCATGACCTCGGGCTACTCCCCGATCGGCGCCACCATCATCTCGGACCGCCTGGCCGAGCCGTTCTACAAGGGTGACAACACCTTCCTGCACGGCTACACCTTCGGTGGCCACCCGGTCTCCTCCGCGGTGGCGCTGGCCAACCTCGACATCTTCGAGCGCGAGGGCCTGAACCAGCACGTCCTCGACAACGAGTCGGCGTTCCTGGGCACCCTGAACAAGCTGCGCGACCTGCCGATCGTCGGCGACGTCCGCGGCAACGGCTACTTCTACGGCATCGAGCTCGTGAAGGACAAGGTCACCAAGGAGTCGTTCAACGACGAAGAGGTCGAGCGCGTCCTCTACGGCTTCCTGTCGAAGGCTCTGTTCGACAACGGCCTGTACTGCCGCGCCGACGACCGTGGCGACCCGGTCATCCAGCTGGCCCCGCCGCTGATCTCCGACCAGTCGACCTTCGACGAGATCGAGCAGATCCTGCGGACCAGCCTGACCGACGCGTGGGCGAAGATCTGATCACCTGAGCTTTCTGCCCCACCCTCCACCGAAGGGCGGCCCCGACACCTCACCGTCGGGACCGCCCTTCGGCGTACCCGGGAACGAATCTGCGGCCAACACGCCGCTTTCGCGGCGATTCCTCCCTGTTCGGGTCAGTGCGGCGCACCCGCACGGCCGTCCGATCGTTCTAATCTGACGACTGTCATATCCCCGTCGGCACCTGGATGGATCACATGTCAGCGGCCCCGCCCGACAACGACGTGCTCTGGGCCCGAGGCATCGTCAAGTCGCACCACGGCACCCCCGCGCTGCGCGGCGTCTCCCTCCGCGTCCGTGAGGGCGAGATGCTCGCCGTCACCGGCCCGCGCGGCTCCGGCAAGTCCACCCTGCTCGGCTGCCTGTCCGCCCAACTCCCGGTCGACGAGGGCGAGGTCTGGTTCCACAGCTCCCCCGTGCACACCCTCGGCCGGGCCGGACGCGAACGGCTGCGCCGCGAACGCTTCGGCTGGGTCGGCTCCGAACCGCACCTGGTCCCGGAACTGACGGCCCGTGAGAACGTCGCCCTGCCGCTGCTGCTGGCCGGCGCCGGCCACCGTGCCGCCCACCGCGCCGCCACCGAGTGGCTCGACCGCCTCGACGTCGCCGACTGCGCCAAGCTCCGGCCCGCCGACCTCCCCCAGGACCGCCGCCAGCGGATCGCCGTCGCCCGCGCCCTCGCCCCCGAACCGCCCGTGGTCTTCGCCGACGACCCCACCGCGCCGCTGCACCGCGACGCCCGCGAACAGGTCCTGCGGATACTGGCCAGCGCCGCCCGCTCCCACCACCTGACGCTGGTCCTCGCCACCCACGACCCGGAACTCGCCCGCTACGCCGACCGCACCGTCCACTTGGTCGACGGCCGGATCACGGCCGAGCCCGCCGCCGTCCCCGCCGTTCCCGCCGGGCACTGAGAGGGCCGACGTGTACTACCTCGGACTCGCCCGCGGCTACCGCGCCCTCGACCTGGCCCGCTGGCTGCTCACCGCCGGCGCCGCCGCCGTGGTCGCCGCCTTCCTGCTGCGCGCCCTCGGCCGGGCCCTGGCCGAACCCACCGGCGGCCCCGACCGGCTGCTGTGGTGCCTGCCCCCGCTGGCCGCCGTCGCCTGGTTCGCCGCCGTCGCCGCCCGCGCCGTCCCCGCCCAGCACCCCGAGCGGATCACCGGCCTCGCCGCCGCCGGCGTCGGACCCGGCCGGATCCGGCTGCTGATCGCCGGCGAGATCGCGCTCGCCTGCGCCCTCGGCTCCGGCCTCACCCTGCTGCTGTTCCTGGTACTGCGCAACGACATCGCCGGGCCCTCGCTCGCCGCCGACATCGGCATGGGCGTCCCGCTGCCCGTCGCCGCGCCCGTCACCCTGCTCGCCGTCCCCACGCTGGTCGCCGGCGTCGCCGCGGCCTGCGCCGTCCGCTTCCCCGACACCCTGCCCGGCCGACCCGCCGAACCCGCCCGGCCCCGCTGGAGCGCCCGACGGCTCGCCCTGCCCGCTCCCCTGCTGCTCGCCGGGATCGGCCTCGAACTGTACGGACTGCGGCCCGGCGCCACCGACGCGGAACGCACCCTCGACCTGCCCGGCGGCCTGCCCGCCACCAGCCCCGCCCTGCTGGCCGGCTGGATCCTCGCCGCCCTCGCGCTCGCCCTGTGGACCGGCCCGCTGCTCGCCCTCGCCGGGCGGCTGACGGTGATCCGCCGCCCCTCCCCGCTGCGGCTGCTGGCCGGCCGGGCGCTCACCGCCCAGGCGCCCCGCCTCGGCACACCGCTGGCCGTGCTCACCGGCGTCTCGGCCCTGCTGCTGGTGGCCGGCCGCGAGTGGTCCCGCCACGACACCGACGTCCCCGCGCTCCTGCTGGTCGAGGGCCTGCTGATCCTGGCCTGCGCCGTCGCCGCCCTGGCCGCCCGGCTGCTGGAACTGCGCGGCGACCGCCGCGACACCCTCGCCGTCCTGGACCGCCTCGGCACGCCGGCCGGCCTGCTCACCGGCACCCTCGCCCTGCGCGCCCTCGCCGCCGGCACCGTCCTGCTGGTCACCGGCGGGCTCACGCTGGCGCTCTGCCCGCTGCGGTAGCACCCACGGACGCGGAACGCCCCGGTGGTCCACCCGTCACGGGGGACCACCGGGGCGTTCGTGCTGCTGGGGCCTCAGCCCGCCGCGGCCAGCTGACCGCAGGCGCCGTCGATCTCCTGACCGCGGGTGTCGCGGACGGTGGTGGGCACGCCGTGCGCCTGCAGCCGGCGGACGAACTCCCGCTCGTCCTCCGGACGGGAGGCCGTCCACTTCGAACCCGGCGTCGGGTTGAGCGGGATCAGGTTCACGTGCACCCGCTGGTTCTTGATCAGCCGACCGAGCAGGTCCGCCCGCCACGCCTGGTCGTTGATGTCCTTGATCAGCGCGTACTCGATCGACACCCGGCGGCCGGACTTCTCCGCGTAGTTCCACGCCGCGTCCAGCACCTCGGCGACCTTCCACCGGGTGTTCACCGGCACCAGCTCGTCGCGCAGCTCATCGTCCGGGGCGTGCAGCGACAGCGCCAGACGGCAGCTCAGGCCCTCGTCGGCGAACCGGTGCATCGCCGGGACCAGGCCCACCGTGGACACCGTGATGCCGCGCTGGGAGAGCCCGAAGCCGTCCGGCGCCGGGTCGGTGAGGCGGCGGATCGCCGACAGCACCCGGTTGTAGTTCGCCAGCGGCTCGCCCATGCCCATGAACACCACGTTGGACAGCCGCGCCTCGCCACCGGCCACCGACCCGGACT
Source organism: Kitasatospora griseola (assembly GCF_014648555.1). Classification (GTDB taxonomy): domain Bacteria; phylum Actinomycetota; class Actinomycetes; order Streptomycetales; family Streptomycetaceae; genus Kitasatospora; species Kitasatospora griseola. The sequence continues at coordinate 81,217 of NZ_BMRI01000028.1, read as the reverse complement.
TCAGGTCGCGCATGCCGGCGGCGATCTGCTCGACGATCTCCGCGGTCGACAGGTTCCGGGTCAGCCCGGCCTGGCCGGTCGCACAGAACGGGCAGTTCATGCCGCAGCCGGCCTGCGAGCTGATGCACATCGTCACCCGGTCCGGGTACCGCATCAGCACCGACTCGACCAGCGTCCCGTCGAAGAGCTTCCACAGCGTCTTGCGGGTCTCGTCGTCGTCGCACGACACGTGCCGCACCACCGACATCAGCTCGGGCAGCAGCGCCTCGGTCAGCTTGCCCCGGCTGGCGGCCGGAATGTCCGTCCAGCTCTCCGGGTCGTTCGACATCCGGCCGAAGTAGTGGTTCGACAGCTGCTTCGCGCGGAACGGCTGTTCGCCCAGCTCGGCGACGGCCTCCTTGCGCTCGGCAGGGCTGAGGTCGGCAAGGTGTCGCGGGGGCTTGGCGCCGCGCGGCGCGACAAAGGTCAGTTCTCCGGGCTTAGGCATGGTCCGTCCAGTGTCGCAGACCGCGGACGCTGCCCCGTCGCTACCGCCTGGCTGCCCGGTGCCGCTTGAGCAGCGCCGTCAGCGTCGCGTGGTCGACCCGGGCGTTCAGACCCGCCACCAGCTCGTCCGGGCACAGCTCGTACAGGTCGCCCCACCACCGCTGCGCCCGGTTGTCCCAGATCCGGTAGCCGCCCGGAACACCGCGCGCCACGTACCGCCGTCTGCCCATCGCACCCCCTCCGCCACTGCGGACGGTACCGAGCGGGAACGGCGGCCTCAACCGAAAAACGGCCCCCGTCGCCGGGGGCCGTGGCATGACGGGGCCTCAGCTGCCGACGAAGACCGTGAGCAGCAGCCAGACCACCGGGGCGGTCGGGAGCAGCGAGTCGAGGCGGTCCATGATGCCGCCGTGGCCGGGGAGCAGGGTGCCCATGTCCTTGATGCCGAGGTCACGCTTGATCATGGACTCGGCGAGGTCGCCGAGGGTCGCGGTGACGGCCGCGCAGCCGCCCAGGATCAGGCCCTGCCACCAGGAGCCGCCGTCGATCACGAAGTGCATCAGCAGCGCGCCGGCGATCATCGACAGGCCGATGCCGCCCGCCAGGCCCTCCCGGGTCTTGCCCGGGCTGATGGTCGGGGCGAGCTTGGTGCGGCCGAACTTGTAGCCGACGGCGTACGCGCCGGTGTCCGAGCAGATCGTCACGACCAGGAACAGCAGGATCCGCCAGGCGCCGCCGTCGGCGGACAGGATCAGCGCGACGAAGGTCGCCAGGAACGGCACGTAGAAGGCGGTGAACACGCCGGCCGTTATGTCGCGCAGGAAGTTCTCCGGCGGCGTGGCCATCCGGGCGACCATCATCGCCAGCCCGGTGAGCGCCAGGATCGCGGCCGCCCACTGACCGCCCTCGAAGTAGCCCGCCACCACCATGCCGACGCCGCCGACCAGCAGCGGGATCTGCGGGACGTGGATGTCCTTGCGCTCGGCGAGCCGGCTGGTGAGCTCCCAGATGCCGACGGCGACGGCGGCGGCCACCACCACCATGAAGACCGCCTTGACCACGAACAGCGAGGCCGCGATCACCGCCCCGAGGCCGACTCCCACACCTATCGCGGCGGGCAGGTTGCGGCCGCCGCGCGGCTTGCGGGGCTGCTGGTCGGTCTGGGCCACGGAGGTCTCCTGGGCGGGGGGCATGAACTGAGTCTGTGCCGCGCCGCCCCCTCGCCATACCGGAGGCCGCCGCGCGAGTGACCCGTGTGGCGCCGGCCCGGGTCGAGCCGCGCCCCGGGCCGGGCGGACGGGCCGCCGGTCCGGGGCGTACGCGCGGGGTCTGGGGTCAGACCTCCAGCAGCTCGGCTTCCTTGTGCTTCAGCAGCTCGTCGATCTGCGCCACGAACTTGGCGGTCAGGTCGTCGAGCTCCTTCTCGCCGCGGCGGCCGTCGTCCTCGCCGATCTCCTTGTCCTTGACCAGCTTGTCGATCGCGTCCTTGGCCTTGCGGCGGACGGAGCGGACCGAGACCTTGGCGTCCTCGCCCTTGCCGCGGGCCTGCTTGATGTACTCGCGGCGGCGCTCCTCGGTGAGCTGCGGCAGCACCACCCGGATGACGGAGCCGTCGTTCGACGGGTTGACGCCCAGGTCCGAGTCGCGGATCGCGGTCTCGATGGCCTTCAGCGCGGTCTTGTCGAACGGGGTGACCATCGCCATCCGCGGCTCCGGAACGGAGAACGAGGCCAGCTGGTTGATCGGCGTCAGGGCGCCGTAGTACTCCGCGACGATCTTGGCGAACATCGCCGGGTGTGCACGGCCGGTACGGATGGCGGCGAGGTCGTCCTTGGCGACCCCGACGGCCTTCTCCATCTTTTCCTCGGCCTCGAGGAGGGTCTCGTCAATCACTGTGTGCTCCCTGTCCGGTTCATCTGCTGTTGTGCCGTACCGGTGCCCCGGACGGCTGTTGCTACTCGGCGCCCGGCGACTAGGCCTGGGCGGAGTCCTCGCTGATGAGTGTGCCGATCTTCTCACCCTTGACCGCGCGGGCGATATTGCCTTCGGCGAGCAGCTCGAAGACCAGGATCGGCAGGCGGTTGTCCTTGCACAGGGTGATCGCGGTCAGGTCGGCGACCTTGAGGTCGCGGGAGATCACCTCGGTGTAGTCCAGCGAGTCGAACCGGACCGCGGCGGGGTTGGTGCGCGGGTCGGAGTCGTAGACCCCGTCGACGCCGTTCTTGCCCATCAGCAGGACATCGGCGTGGATCTCCAGCGCCCGCTGCACGGCAGTGGTGTCGGTGGAGAAGTAGGGCATGCCCATACCCGCGCCGAAGATCACCACGCGGCCCTTCTCCAGGTGCCGGATGGCGCGCAGCGGCAGGTACGGCTCGGCGACCTGGCCCATGGTGATCGCGGTCTGCACGCGGGTCTCCATGCCCTCCTTGATCAGGAAGTCCTGGAGCGCGAGGCAGTTCATCACGGTGCCCAGCATGCCCATGTAGTCGGAGCGGGCCCGGTCCATGCCGCGCTGCTGCAGCTCGGCGCCGCGGAAGAAGTTGCCGCCGCCGATGACGATGGCGACCTCCGTACCCGCGCGCACCACCGTGGCGATCTCACGGGCGATGGCGTGCACCACATCCGGGTCGACGCCGAGGCCGCCTCCGCCGGCGAACGCCTCGCCGGACAGCTTGAGCAGTACCCGGCGGCGGGTGCCGTCCGGCGCGGTCTCCTGCGTCTCCTGCATGGACTTTCCCTTCTCCGCCTGCTGGTCAGCAGATCTGCAAGTGCTACTCACGGCGCCGGACGTGCGGGCCCGGTGCCGTGCATACGAGAGGAGGCCACTGCCGCGGGAACCGGTACGGTCTCCTGCACGGCAATGGCCTCCTCTTCGTTCATGGTGCCGACGCCGCCCTCACGGGGTACTGGAGGGCTCGGTCGGCGCGTTCCTCCGTCCTTGCGGACGGGCGCTCTCCTACCTTATGTCCGGCCCGGGGCCGGACTTGGCGGGAGGAGCTGCGCGGAACGGTCTCAGGCGCCGACGCGGAAGCGAACGAAACGCTTGAGGGCGACGCCGGCCTCGTCGAGGACCTTGGCGACGGTCTTCTTGTTGTCCTTGGCGAACGCCTGCTCCAGGACGGCGTTCTCCTTGACGAAGCCGGTGACCCGACCCTCGACGATCTTCGGCAGGGCAGCCTCGGGCTTGCCCTCCTCGCGAGCGGTGGCCTCGGCGACGCGGCGCTCGTTCTCGAGCTCCTCGGCCGGGATCTCCTCGCGGGAGAGGTACTTCGGCGCGAAGGCGGCGATGTGCTGCGCGACGTCCTTGGCGGTCTCGGCGTTCTCCTGGTCGAGCTCGACGAGGACACCGATGGTCGGCGGCAGGTCCGGGTCCGACTTGTGCATGTAGACGCCGACGAAGCCGTCGTTGTCGAACTGCGCGAAGCGACGGAAGACGATCTTCTCGCCCAGGGTCGCGTTGGCCTCGTCCACGAACTGCTGGACGGTCTGGCCCGGGTTGATCTCGGAAGCCAGCGCGGCCTCCAGGTCGGCCGGGGAGGTGGCGGCAACGTGCGCGGCGATCGCGTCGGCGACCTCGACGAACTTGCCACCCTTGGCGACGAAGTCGGTCTCGCAGTTCAGCTCGACCAGGACGCCGGACTTCTTGTCCTCGGCGATCAGCGCGGCGACGGCGCCGTTGGAGGCGTCGCGGCCCTCGCGCTTGGCAACGCCCTTCTGGCCCTTGATGCGCAGGAGCTCGACGGCCTTCTGAACGTCGCCCTCGGCCTCGTCCAGAGCCTTCTTGCAGTCCATCATGCCGGCGCCGGTGAGCTCACGGAGCTTCTTGACGTCCGCGGCGGTGAAGTTCGCCATCGTGTGATCTCTTCTCACGTCTCGCGTGTCTGCGTGGGAAAGTGCCGGGGCCCCGGGTTCGGGTCTCCGGCACGGGAGAGAGGGGCACCCACCGGCTCAGCCCGGCCGGTGCCCCTCACCCTGGTGGTACGTCAGGCCTGCTCGGCCTCGGCGGCCGGAGCCTCGGCAGCGGCCTCGGCCGGGGCCTCGACAGCAGCCTCGGCGGCGGGGGCCTCGGCGGCCTTCTCGCCCTCGAGGATCTCCTTCTCCCAGGCGGCCAGCGGCTGGTCGGCGCCCGGCTCGGCCTTCGCGTCGCCCTTGGCGACACCGGCGCGGGACTTCAGGCCCTCGGCGACGGCGTCGGCGATCACGCGGGTCAGCAGGGTGACGGAGCGGATCGCGTCGTCGTTGCCCGGGATCTTGTAGTCGACCTCGTCCGGGTCGCAGTTGGTGTCGAGGATGGCGACGACCGGGATGTTGAGCTTCCGGGCCTCGCCGACCGCGATGTGCTCCTTCTTGGTGTCCACGATCCAGACGGCGCTGGGAACGCGCTGCATGTCGCGGATACCGCCGAGGGTCTTCTCCAGCTTGTCGTACTCGCGCTGGAGGACCAGGAGCTCCTTCTTGGTGAGGCCCGAGCCGGCCACATCCGTGAAGTCGATCTCGCTGAGCTCCTTGAGGCGCTGCAGACGCTTGTAAACGGTCGAGAAGTTGGTCAGCATGCCGCCCAGCCAGCGCTGGTTGACGTACGGCATGCCCACGCGGGTCGCCTGCTCGGCGATGGCCTCCTGGGCCTGCTTCTTGGTGCCGACGAAGAGGACGCTGCCGCCGTGGGCAACGGTCTCCTTGACGAACTCGAAGGCGCGGTCGATGTAGTTCAGCGACTGCAGGAGGTCGATGATGTAGATGCCGTTGCGCTCCGTGAAGATGAAACGCTTCATCTTCGGGTTCCAACGACGGGTCTGGTGACCGAAGTGGACGCCGCTCTCCAGCAGCTCCCGCATCGTGACGACGGCCATGTGCCGTGCTCCTCTGTGTTGCCCGGCTCGCCGCGAGGCAGGTGCGCTCTGCGGGGTGCCGGGACTCTCGGTTGTCCGTGTCGGTCGGGCGACCGCCACGCCTGACGCCCCGACGTGCCAAGCCGCTCGGCCTGCACGGGGCTTGCGGCCTCGGCAGGCTCGGCGGACCGAGCGGCACTCGCACCGGGCGACCGTTCCCGGAAGGGGGCGGGCCGTCGGTGGCGGGGCGTGCGAAGTCGACCCGGCGGACCGGGTCGCGTGTGAAGTGTACGGGAAGCCCCGAGCGACGGGCGACTCCGTGCGGTCCCGCCGCCCTGTTCAGCACCGCTGCGGGCGGGCCGCCGCCCACCGTTCACCCCTGCGGGGGACGGCAGTTGTCCACAGCCCCCGGTCTGTCCACAGCTTCCGGAATCGACGGGCGACACCGGCGCTGCGACCTCCATGGTGGGGCCACACCCGCCGAGCGGGCTTGTCGTGGTTTGTGCCGGGTGCCGGTGCTGTGCCGGTTTCGCCGTGTTGGGGCGCCGAGGACCGAAGGAGGTTGGCGTGCGGTGGTGGGGCGTGTTCTGCCGGGTGGGGGCAGTGCTGCTGGGGCTCGTCACCATGGTCGGCGGCGGGGGTGGTTCGGGAGGTCCGGCGACGGGGGTGGTCGCGGTGGGGTTCTCTGCTGCGGGGCCCGAGGTGGCGGGGCCGGGGCCCGGGCGGGTGTGGCCGGTGGGTGATCGGTCCGCGCTGGTGCGGCGGTTCGATCCGCCTCCGACGCGCTGGGCGGCCGGGCACCGCGGCGTGGACCTGGCGGCCGCGCCCGGGACGGCGGTGCGCGCGGCCGCGCCCGGCGTGGTGACGTTCTCCGGGCAGGTGGCCGGGCGCCCCGTCGTGGTGATCACCCACACCGGCTCGGGCACTCCCCCACTGCGGACCACCTACCTCCCGGTGGCCGGGTCCGTCCCCGTCGGCACGGCGGTATCGGCGGGCGACCGGATCGGCGAACTGACCGCCGACTCCGGGCACTGCCCCGTCGACTGCCTGCACTGGGGCCTGCTCCGCGGCGCCCGCTACCTCGACCCGCTCGCCCTGCTCGGCACCGGCCGGGCCCGCCTGCTGCCGCTCGACTCGCCCTGACGCCGGATCAGCTTCCGCCCGAGCTCGCGCCGCAATCCGTCCCGACCTGAGCAGTGCCGCCAGCACCGGAGGCGTCTGTACCCGTACCGTCTGCGCTGCCCGTCCTGAGGCCGTCCAGGGCGAACCGCACCGAGGCATCGGCGATCTCCGACGCGTCGGCGGTCTCCCGGGCCCGGTCGATCTGGCGGACCGCCGCCTCCACCACGCCCTGCAGCAGCGCGGCCGCGACGGCCGGCCTGGCATGGCCGAGTTCTTCCAGGGTGCGCACCACCATGGCGGTCAGGCCGGTGTGCGCGGCTCTGATCCGTGCCCGCGCGGCGTCGTCGAGTTCGAACTCGGCGACGGCCACCAGCGCACGGTGCACCGGATCGGTGGCCAGCGCCACCTGCCCCCGGACGTACGCCTCGATCCGCTCGACCGCACCGTCGCAGGCCGCCATGCCGGCCTCGATCTCCGCGGCCCACAACGGGAGGTCCACCGCGCAGAGCGCTTCCACCAGCTCGGACTTGGACCGGAAGTACTCGTACACCGAGGACCTGGCCAGCCCCGCACGCGCAGCGAGGGCCCCGAAGTTCAGCGCCTCCCTGCCGCCCTCCGCCAACAGGACGCGCGCGGCGTCCAGCAGCGCTGCCTGCTGCAACTGTCGATGCTCGGCCACCGTGGCCGCCCGGATTTTCGGCACGCACCAACTCTACGGACGTCAACGGCCGACGGGGGCCCACACCGCGCACCCGCCGATCCGTCGACCCCGGAGCCGTCGCTCCGCCATCACCGCCGTGCTGCTGTCGCACCGCCGTCGCGCCGCCGTCATCCCGGCTCAGCGGGCGTCGGACATCTTCGCCCGCAGTTGCAGCACCGACTTGGTGTGGATCTGGCTGACCCGGCTCTCGGTCACCCCGAGCACTTGGCCGATCTCGGCGAGCGTCAGGCCCTCGTAGTAGTAGAGCGTCACCACCGTCTTCTCCCGATCGGGCAGCGTGTTGACCGCCGAGGCCAGCAGACGGCGCAGCTCGCGGTCCTCGGCGATCTCGACCGGGTTGTCGGCGCCGTTGTCCGGCAGCGTCTCCATCAGGGTCAGCCGGTCACCGCCTTCGCCCGCCGAGTGCAGCAGTTCGTCGAGCGCCACCACGTTGGCCAGCGACAGCTGACTGAAGATGGTGTGCAACTCGTCCAGCGCGATGCCCATCTCCGCCGCCACCTCGGGGTCGTGCGGCGTCCGCCGCAGCCGTGCCTCCAAGGTGGCGTAGGCCCGCTCGACCGCCTTCGCCTTCTGCCGCACCGACCGCGGGATCCAGTCCAGCGCCCGCAGTTCGTCGATGATCGCGCCGCGAATCCGACTGATCGCGTACGTCTCGAACTTGATCGCCCGATCGATGTCGAACTTCTCGATCGCATCGATCAGGCCGAAGACCCCCGAGGACACGAAGTCCGCCTGCTCCACGTTGGCCGGCAGCCCGACCCCGACCCGACCCGCGACGTACTTCACCAGCGGCGAGTAGTGCAGGATCAGCTGGTCGCGCAGCCCCTGGTCACCCTTCTCCTTGTACGAACGCCATAGCGCCTGAAGCGCCGACTGATCCCCGCTCTTCGCGCTGCCTCGCGCACCTCCCTTCCCCTGGCTCGCCGCCGGTTCCTCCGCCACACCCGCGCCGCCCAACCCGACGCCCCCCGCCGGGGCCGCCACCGCCGGCGCGGGCACCGTCGCACCTGCAGACGCCCCCGGGCTGCGACCCACTCCCGCCGAACCTTCCTCTCCCTCGGACGTCTCGGACGCGAACGACCTGGCCGTCACCGCCGGCGGCCCCGAGGCCGGCCCGGGCAACGCGACCGGCGACCCGGCCGGCTGCTGCCCACCCGGCGGGTGGGGCTGGGGCTGCGGCCGGGGCTGCGACGCGCCCTGCTCCGGGCCCGATGCCGACGCCGATGGCGGGGTTCCCGCCTTCAGGGAACGTTCCGCCTCCGGGCCACTCGCCTGCCGGCGAACCTGCGAGCTCCGCACCGGCGGCTCCCCCGGCTTGGCCTTCGACCGGGCACCGCGCCTCGACTGGCCGCGCACCGGCCGGCCGCTCGCAGGCGACGCGTCGGCGGAGGCCGCCTCGGCCGACGGCACCTCGGCCGCGCCCTCCCCGGGCCGCGGCCCACCGCCGGCCTGGCCTTCGCCGAACCGATCGCCGCTCGGCCTGCCGCCGTCTGGCTGGCCGGTGTCCGGCTCGCCGGTACCTGACCGATCGGCATGCCGACCACCGAACGGCCCCGGCTCGTCCGGGGGGCCGCCGGTCTCGTCGCCGCGCGGCCGCGGCTGGGCCGCGGTCCTCGACGGCACTGCCTGTGGGCAGGGCAGCAGCTGGCCTGGGCGTTCGACGGAGGGGCGCGCCGAGGACTGCCGGTCCGACGGCCCCTGCGGGACGGGGGGACGGGGAAGGGGCGAGGGCGAGGTGGGACGGGCCTGGGACTGTGGGGTCGCGGTCGGGGGTGTGCCCGACCTCGTCACTCCCACGACTCCCGAGGACCTGGCCCGCAACTCCGCGGCGTTGCGGATCTCGGCCCCCGGCCCGTCCGGGGACCGACCGTCACCGGTCACCCTGTGTCCGGGAATGTGAGTGGCCATGCGTTGGTCTGCGCCGTTCTGCCGAGTCATGTGCTGATAGGGACGCCATAAGGGAGCGTAGCGTGACCAAGTCGCTGCACAGTGCTACCGCCACTCGGGCGTCGCTCGATCCGGTGGCAGTGCTGGGCTCCCCCGGCGCGTCGCGGCGCGGACCCCGACCGGCTGCCGAGCGTCCTGCCTCCACCAGGCCGCCGACCAGCGCAGACCTCTCCTGACACGCCGGAATCCTCGCGTCACACCCGCTCACCGATATCGCCCACCTGGGCTCAACCGTCTCGGCGCCGCTCTCAACTCACCTGGGGTTCCTTCCTGTTGACGGGATGCTCCGTTCGGTCGACCTTCCGTGTCCGCTGTTGCGCAGATCCGATCACTTGCGTCGCACCAGCCTCCAGTGCGCGCCTTGCCGTTCGACAAAGCCCAGCGAGCTCAGCTCGTGCAGGTGGTGCACGGTCTCCTGCGGGGAGAGCGCGGCGTACTGGGCGAGTCGCTGCACCGGCGCACCGTCCGCGTTTGCCGGGACCACCTCCAGGACGCGGGCCACGGGCGGTGCGAGCGCGTCCCGGGGCAGGATCGGTCCGACTCGCTCCGGCGCCAGGTCCCCGCCGACGGAGCCGATCAGCTCGCCCACCTCGGCGCCGCTGGTGACCAGGGTCGCTGCGCCGCTCCTGATCAACGCGTGGACTCCTGCCGAGAGTTCGGACGTCACCTGGCCGGGGACGCCCATCGTGTGCCGATTCAGATCCATGGCGCGTCGCGCGGTACTGAGCGCGCCGCTGCGCGGCGCGGCCTCGACCACGACGGTGCCGCGGGTGAGCGCCGCTATCACTCGGTTGCGCAGCACGAACCTGAACCTGGTCGGGTTCATCCCGAGTGCCAGCTCGCTCACCAGCAGCCCGTCGCCCCCGATCCGGTGGATCAGTGCCTCGTTCCCTCGCGGATAGCAGATGTCAACCCCGCTGGCCAGGACCGCGATCGTCATCCCGTTGACGGCCAGCGCGCCCAGATGGGCGGCCGTGTCGACGCCGTACGCGGCGCCGGAGACCACCACCCAGCCACGCTCGGCCAGTTCCGAGCCGAGTTGACCGGCGATGTGCCGCCCGTATGCGGTGCAGGCCCGGGATCCGACGATGGCGACCGATCTCAGCGCGAGCAGGCGCAGCGACGGCAGCCGCGGCCCCGGCCGGCCTCGGACCCACAGTCCGACCGGGCGGCTGTCGCCGAGGTCGTCCAGCTGTGAGGGCCAGTCGGTGTCGCCCGGAATGATGAACTTCCCACCGAGCTTGGCGATTCGTTCAAGGTCGGTGGCCGGGTTGAACTTTCGCAACCTCTCCTGGTAGGCGGTGATCCGGTCCACTCCGAGCCCCAGCCGACCCGGCGATGCTCCGCTGTAGAAGCCCTGCACCAGGCCGACCACACCGAGCCGCTGGATCGCCCGGCCGATGGCTGCGTCACCCGGTTCGATCAGCCTGGTGAGTGCCGCCCGAGCCACCCGCTCGGGCTCGGGCGGGTCCGGCGTGGCCGCTGGTGCAGCCCACCGAGTGGGGCGGATGAGCCGGTGATCGCCCCGCACCGTCCCCACCCGAGTGGCATGACCTGCGGCGACCGGTTCGGCCGTGCAGTGCCGACTCGTTACGGCGGCGTGCACGGCACGACTGGGGCTGCCTGCCGTATCCGACGCTGACAGGCCTGGGTCTGCCATGTCCGGATTCGGCCGGTGGATGCCCGGCGGGCCGGCTCCCCAAATCAGGTGGCGCAAGCCGTCGTGGCTGCCGTCCGGCGGGCGGTCGTCGGGCGGGCGGCCGTCCGGCGGGTGGTCGTCCGGCGGGTGGGGCGGGCAAGGGTTGTCGGGTGGGCCCGGCAGGCTGGGCTCACCCACCAGGTGAAGCCTGCCGGGCTGGGCTCGCCCGGGGCGGGCCGGGCCGTGCGGGTGTGTGGTGTCGCTGTCGCGAACCGGGCTGCCGAGTGGCGGTGTGAGCACCGCTGATGTTGTTGTCGCGGGATCGATGTCCTGCCGGGGTGCTGGAACTGCTGCGGTCACGGAATGCTCCTCCTGCGGCCGTTTGACCAACGGGCGGGTGGATGGGATGGGTGGGTACGGGAGCGACGCCGCTGCCCGGCGGCCTGTGCAGTGGCCGGCATTGCTGACCGCCGCTGCCAGTTGCCTGCCACGTGATGGATGGTCAAAGCTCGGCGCCCAGGTCGGCGTCCGCGTCGTAGTAGATGTCGGGTCGGCGGTCGGTCGGTCGGGTGACGCGTTGGACTCCGGTGCGGAGGGTGAGCGCGGTCTGGATGTCGGTGCGGGTGGGGCGAGGCCGGCACGCGAGGTCGGCGACCGTCCAAGCGACGCGGAGGACTCGGTCCAGGCCTCGTGCGGTGAGCAGACCTCGGTCGAGGTCACGCTCGGCGTCGGTGAGCGAGCCGGGTGCGAGTTGCCAGCGCGTGCGCAGTTCGTGCCCTGGCACTTCGGCGTTCGTCCGCCACGGGGTGTCGGCGAGGCGAGCAGCGGCTCGCTCGCGGGCCTGTCTCACGCGTTCGGCGACCGTGGCCGTGCTCTCCGCTTTTCCGCCTTGTTGCATCAGTTCGGCCCTGCTGACTCCGGCCACCTGAACTTGGAGGTCCACTCTGTCGAGCAGCGGCCCGGACAGGCGCGCCTGATAGCGGTTGACCATGACGGGTGTGCATTCGCAGCCTTCTCCTCTCAACGAATAGCGGCCGCAGGGGCAGGGGTTGGCGGCCAGACAGAGCAGGAAGCGGGCGGGTAGCCGCATCGAGCCCGCGGCTCTGGCGATCATCACCTCCCCCGATTCCAGGGGTTGGCGCAGGGCGTCGAGGACCCGGACCGGGAATTCGGGTGCCTCGTCGAGGAAGAGCACGCCGCGATGAGCGAGGGAGACGGCGCCAGGTCGGGGCAGGCCCGTCCCGCCGCCCACGATGGCGGGCATGGTGGTCGAGTGGTGCGGAGCGCAGTAGGGCGGGGTGTCGATCAGCGGGCGGTCGGGTGGGAGTAGGCCGGCCACGGAGTGGATCGCGGTCACTTCGAGTGCCTCGGCCTGTGTCAGTGGTGGGAGCAGGGCCGGGAGCCGTTCCGCCAGCATGGTCTTGCCGGCTCCGGGCGGCCCTTTCAGGTACAGGTGGTGGCCGCCAGCGGCGGCGATCTCCAAGGCTTGCCGGGCTTCGTGCTGTCCGGCCACGTCGGCGAGGTCGGGTCGGCACGCCTGCTCCGAGGTGACGTCCCGGACGCCGAGCCCGGGGAGGAGCAGTCCGGCGAACGAGGAGTCGGGACGGCCAGTGGACGGGTCGGGCGGCTCGTCGGGGACGGGGGCGTTGGTGAGGATGGCGATGAGTTGGCGCAGGCTTCGTACGCCGAGGACGGAGACGCCCGGCACCAATTCGGCTTCGGCGGCGGTCTGTTCGGCGACCACGATCTGGCGGTAGCCGGCGTCCGCCGCGGCGAGTACTGCGGGCAGGATGCCGCGCACTGGACGTACCCGGCCGTCCAGTCCGAGCTCGCCGATGATCAGCAGGCCGTCGATCGACGCGGGGTCGAGCCGTTCGGCGGCTGCCAGTACGGCGCAGGCCACGGCCAGGTCGTACCCGCTGCCGCTCTTGGGTACGGAGGCCGGGGTGAGGCCCACGGTGAGTTTGCGCAGCGGCCACTTCTCGCCGCTGTTGGAGACGGCTGCGCGGACCCGGTCACGGGCTTCGAGGAGGGCCTTGTCGGCGAGGCCCACCAGGCTGAAGGCCGCGAGTCCGGGTTCGAGGTCGGCCTGCACCTCGACCACGACACCGTCCACCCCGACCAGGGCGACCGAGCAGGTACGGGCGAAGGCCATCTCACACCGCCCCGCGCAGGTGCTCGACCGCGGCGGCGCCCCTGAGCGGGTTGACCACGGCGACCAGGTCGATACGCACTCCCCCTGGCGGCGGGGGCGCCGGTCCGCCTGCTGCGGCTTCGCCCAGGGGCTCGCCGCCGTCCACCCGCTCGGCGGCGGCCAGCACCAGCCGGGAGAAGTGCTCCGGCCAGCGTTCGGCGAGCCACCGTTCGGCGAGGTGGCGCAGTCGGTCGGCCTTGGTCTGGTCGATCGCCTCGGACGGCTGCTGGAAGCCCCGCTCGGACCTGGTCTTCACCTCGCACACCGCGAGGGTGTCCCCGTCCAGGGCGACGATGTCGAGCTCACCCTCGGCGCAGCGCCAGTTGCGCTCCAGGATGCACAGCCCGCACTCCATGAGCCGGCGGGCGGCGACCTCCTCGCCGTAGCGTCCGAGGCCGTTGGTGGAAAACTTGTTGGGATTCTGCACGGCAATCACCTCCGGCCGGAAGGTTGCCGTCACAGCCGGGAAGTGGACCAGCGAAATCGCCAGGCCTGTGGATAACTCGGGCCTGTGGATAACTTAGCTCGCTCGTTCGAGCGACAAACTCAAAAATGCGCTGGACAATCGGCGATCTCGGCGACCAGTCTCGGTGACCCGGGCATCGCCGCAGCTCCTCAAGGTGCGGTCGCTCGGAGGGAAGGGCGCGGTCGGCCGCGCCGTTCCTCGCCCACCCCGGGCAGTCGGGCCCGGGGCACTCCCGGGCCGGCCGTTCAGCCGCAGAGCGGTCAGTTCCCGAACGCGGAGTCGTCCGAGGGCAGCTCAAGATCGCTCTTGGCCAACTCCTCGATATTCACGTCCTTGAAAGTCAGCACGCGGACTTTCCGAACAAACCGGGCCGGTCGGTACATGTCCCAGACCCACGCATCCGCCATCGCCACTTCGAAGAAGACCTCGCCCTGCACCGAATGCACCTGCAGGTCGTAGTCGTTCGTCAGATAGAAACGCCGCTCGGTCTCGATCACGTACTTGAACAGGCCGACGACATCCCGGTACTCCCGGTAGAGCTTGAGCTCCATCTCGGTCTCGTACTTCTCGAGGTCTTCGGCACTCATTCCAAGCGTCCCCTCACTCGTCACGTCCACCCCATTGTGGACCACTGGGCCAGTGCTCAGAGCCGTACTGGCAGTTCTGGCGGCCCTTCCGTCAGAACCTGCTCCACCAGCGCGGCCAGTCCGCGCGGATACACGGTCTCCTCGGTGGTCCTCAACTCCCCCACCGTCCACCAGCGGACGGCGAGCAGCAGCGCGTGCTCGTCCGCCCCGCTCTGCCGCAGTGCCACCTCGCCCCGGCCGGTGCGGGCCAGGTGGAACCACTGCTCCTGCTCGTAGTCCCTGCCCCGGAAGGAGAACTCCACCGTGCCGTACGCAACCAGCGGTCCCCACTCCACCTCGGTCAGCCCGATCTCCTCGCCCAGTTCGCGCCGGGCTGCCTCGGCCGGGCTCTCACCGGGCTCGATGCCGCCGCCCGGGGTGATCCACCAGTCGACGCCCGGCGTGGCCGGATCGGTTCCGTGCAGCAGCAGGACGCGCCCGTCCGGGTCCACCAGCAGCACGCGGACGGCTCTGCGACGCTCGGCCACCACCTGGTTCAGCTCCGTCCTGAGGTTCTGCGCACGTTTCCGGGCCGGCCCCGGGGTGCCACCGGCTCCCGGTTCAGGCCTTCCGCCGTCCCCCCAGCTTGCGACCCAGCGAGACCGCCCAGCCCGCCGCCGAGGCGAGCACGATCAGGGCCGCCCCGCCGATCGCCGTCCAGCCGGCGGGCAGCAGCGCACCCGCCTGGTGCGCACGCGGCGCACCCAGTTCGTCGAAGGCCGCGGTGCGCCCCTCCAACCCTGCCCGGGACAGCGGCAGGATCACCGCCTCGACCCGCGCCTTCACTCCGGAGGCCGGAACGGAACCGAAGGCCACGTCCAGATGGCTGCGAGAATCCATCGAGTTCCCGCGGAAGTCACCGAGCAGGAACAGCCGCCCCTCGGGCACCGTCACCGAGAACACGGTGGTGGGCACCGGCGTCTTCGCCAGGTAGGGCTCGTCCACCTGGTGGCCGTTCACGGTGATCCGTCCCTCGCGGTCGCCGGAGACGGTGTCGCCACCGACCGCGGCCACGCGTTTGACCAGGGTGGCGTTGCCCCAATCCGGGTCCTGGAAGACCACGATGTCACCGCGTCCGACCGACGCCCCGTCAACGGTGTGGGCCAGGACGGTGTCGCCGATCCCCAGGGTGGGGCTCATCGACCCGGTGGGGATCTTGTAGGGCCGGTACTGGATGGCGAGCATCGCGAAGCCCCCGACGAGCATCACGAAGCCGATCGCGATCACCAGGCTCTGCACGATCGACGCCGAGCTCCGACGGCGGGCGGGTCTGGCCTCGGTGGGCGGTGTCCGCTCCGCGACGCTGGTCATCGGCTTCGCCCTCTCCTGGCGCTCACGCGCTCCGGGCGAGCGCTCGCTGCCTGCCCGGGAGTGGCCGTCCTGGGCTGGACAGCACTGCGGGCCGTGGCACGTGCGAGCAGACTACTCACGAGTACCACGGCCCGCGCAAGAGTCAATCGCGGACGGTCTGGGACCGGTCAGCGACGGCGCTTGCGCACCCACCACACGGCGGGGACGGCCAGGGCTGCACCGGCCAGCGTCGGGGCGAGCGGCCCGCCGGCCGCCAGACCCTTCTGGTCGAAGGTGTCGGGAACGGGCAGCGTCGCCCAGTCGCCGATCGGCCAGGCCACCACGAAGGCGCGGCCGACGACGTTCCCGACCGGGACGGTGCCGCCGCCCGGCTGGTCCATGTGGAAACGGGAGTCCAGAGAGTTGGCGCGGTGGTCGCCCATCACCCAGATCCGACCGTCCGGCACCTTCACCGGACCGAACGGCTTCTCCCCGCACGGGGTGTTGCCCGGGAAGATGTACGGCTCGTCGAGTGCGATGCCGTTCACCTTGACCGGACCGGAGCCCTGGCACTCGACGGTGTCGCCGCCGACCGCGATGACGCGCTTGATCAGGTCCTTCTCGTCGCTGGACGGCATCAGCCCGATGAAGCTGAAGACGTCCTGGACGCCGCGCACGAAGGCGTTGTTGCTGCGCTGGGCGGGCTCGTCGTTCAGCCAGCCGCCCGGGTCCTTGAAGACCACCACCTCGCCGCGCTCCGGCTCCGAGCCGAACCACGGGGTGAGCTTGTCGACCAGCACGCGGTCGCCGACCTGGAGCGTGTTCTCCATCGAACCCGACGGAATCGAGAACGCCTGGACGAAGAAGGTCTTGATCACCAACGCCAGGATCAGCGCGATGCCGACCAGGATCGGCAGCTCCTTCCAGAAGGAACGCTGCTTGGGAGCCTTCTTGGCCCCGGCCGACGCCTCCGAGTCGCTCTCCTCCGCAGCATCGGACTCGGACGCCCGCAGGGCGTCACCGTCCTCCGCGTGTCGCCCGTCGGCGTTGCCCGAAGGCTCCCCGTCGGGCTCCGGAGCACCTGAGCGGGCACCGATCACCAGATCCCCCACGACATCTCCTCCCTGCTGTGCGGACGCCTGCGCGTCCGCGCTCACCAGTGCCGCACAGCGGGCACCACACTCTGCGATCGATCGAAAACCCGCCTCTGGCTTGCCCTACCCGGGCACGCCCGACACCAGGCCGGAACCGAGCACTTCAGCACTTCTCTATCACTCCCGGTCGGCAAGCCCGTGTTTCCACGCGCCGACCGGAAGGTCAGTCAGCCATCGGCCCGGCCCGCCAGGGCGCTCTCCACCGCCGAACAACAGCCGGGAGGACGCCCAACACACCCATAACGAGCGGGGGTTCCGCAGGAATCGGTCCAACGGCCGATGATCCTGCCACTTGCACCGGCAGAGAGGAGAGTGAATCAGGAACACCCAGTTGACCGAAGTGGGAGAGCGGCCATGCGACCACGAACGCACGACCGACCACGTTCGCCACCGGGATGGTCCCGGAGCCGGGATTGCCCATGTGGTAGCGGGAGTCCGCGGACAGGTCCCGGTGGTCCCCCATCACCCACAGCCGCCTCTGAGGGACCGTCACCTTGAAGGTGATCCGTGAGGGCACGTTGCCGGGCGCGATGTACGGCTCGTCCACCGGGGTGCCGTTCACACTCAGCCGGCCCTGGGCGTCACAGCACTCCACGGTGTCGCCGGCGACACCGATCACCCGCTTGATCAAGTCCCGCTCGTCATCGGAAGGAAGGAGTCCCGCCGCGGAGAACACCGACTTCACGTCGTGCAGCACCGACCCGTCCGTGGACGACGTGCGGTGGCCCTCCAACCAGCCGCCCGGGTCCTTGAAGACCACCACCTCGCCGCGCTCGGGCTCCGAGCCGAACCACGGGGTGAGCTTGTCCACCACGACCCGGTCGCCGACCTGCAGGGTCGGCTCCATCGAACCGGAGGGAATGACGAACACCTGGACCAGAAAGGTCTTCAGCACCACTGCGATGACCAGCGCCACCAGCACGATCACCGGCAACTCGCGCAGAAAGGAGCGACGCCCACGGCGCGCGACCCGCTTGGCGGTGCGCCGCCGCTCGGCACGGCCCCGGACCGGCCGACGACTGTCCACCGCCCCGCTCCCGCCGTCTGCCGCAGCCTCCACGGCCCCCTCGCTCCCCCGCAGCAGGCCGGTTCCCCCGACTCCGTCAGCTCCCCCGGCTCCCCTATTTCTGCCGACTCTCCCGGTTCCGCTCGCGGCGCCGACGGCCCCGGCGGCCTCAGCGCCATCGGGCCATTCGGCGCCGTCGACCCCGGTGGCCTCGGTGCCGCCACCTGCTCCGTCGAAGCCCTCGGGAACGGGTGCAGGAGCAGGACCCGGCAGGTACACGGATTCCGGCGGGTCGAGGTGCGAACCGGGAGGTGGGCTCACGGGGCGGGCCGTCCCGTCGATGGCGGCCCGGGGTCTACCGCGGCTCCCCATGGCCACCGGTCCCCTCGATCGCGGCGAATGCCGCCGGCCAGTCGAGCGAGGTCGTCCGGCCGAGGGGGAACAGCAGCCAGTCGGCGCGTCCGATCACCCGCTTCACGGGCACGGTGCCGCCGCCGGGCTCACCGAGGTGATCCCGGGAGTCGCGGGACGCACTGCGGTGGTCGCCCATCACCCACAACTTGCCGGCGGGAACCACGATGTCGAACGGCACCGCCGACGGTGCATCGCCGGGGAGCAGATAGGCGCTCTCGTCCAGCGGCACCCCGTTGACTCGCAGGCGACCGTCGGAGTCGCAGCAGGTGACCCGGTCGCCTCCCACCCCGATCACCCGCTTCACGTAGACCGTGTCGCCGGCCGGGGCCAGTCCGGCCTCGGCCAGCAGTCGCTTCACCCCGGACGGTTCGTCCCGGTAGGGCAGAAAGGAGCCGATGCCGTCGAAGACCACCACATCGCCCCGCTGCGGGCGCCCGTCGAAGGCGTAGGCGAGCTGGTTGACCAGAACCCGGTCGCCTGGGCGCAATGTCCCTTCCATGGAGCCGGACGGCACCGCGAAGGGCCGCGCCACGAAGGCGTTCACCAGCAGCAGTGCGACCACGCACACCGCGCCGATCCACAGCAGGTCCCGAGACCACCGCCGCCCGCCGCCGTCTTCCCCGCCCTCGCCGTCCGCCGCGCCCTCAGCGCTCTCAGCGCTCCCGGCGCCCTCGGTGCCCTCGGCGCCGCCGGAATCTTCCTCGGCGTCCGGATCGGCCGTCGCCCCGTCATCGCCCCCTGCGTCCGGGGCAGCGGACCGGTCGACGTTCCCGGTACCGCCCTCGGGGCGGGCGTCAGTGCCGACCGCTTTCCCGGTACCGGAAACAACAACGGACCGCGTCGGCGTGTCCGTACCCGTAGGTGCGGGACTGCCGTCGCGGTCCGTCGGTGGCTCGTGCGTGCTCATCGGGGGTGAGCCTATCCTCCCGGTCTAAACCGGTCGGAGGGCCTTCCCCCGTCGAGCCTGCGCGATCACGCGTCGCGCTTCTCCTTGATCTTCGCGGCCTTGCCGCGGAGGTCACGCAGGTAGTACAGCTTGGCGCGGCGGACCGCACCGCGGGTCACGACCTCGATCTTCTCGACGACCGGGGTGTGCACCGGGAAGGTGCGCTCGACACCGACGTTGAAGCTGACCTTGCGGACGGTGAAGGTCTCACCGACGCCGGCGCCGTGACGACGGATGACGACGCCCTGGAAGACCTGGACGCGCGAGCGGTTGCCTTCGATGACTCGGACGTGCACCTTCAGGGTGTCGCCGGGGCGGAAGGCGGGGATGTCGGTACGCAGCGAGGCCGCGTCGACAGCAGCGAGCTTGTTGCTCATCGTTGCTCTCCATCGCAGGCGCCACGGGCCGCCCACGGAAATTCGTCTCAACTGGGTGGTACTGCGGGTCGCTTCGGCTGACGATGAACCCCCCGTGGCGGGGGCACCGGTCCACTGACCCCCACGGAGGGAGTCGGGCGACAGACAGCAGTCGCCTATTCTTCCACAGGCTCTACCGCAGACCGAAATCGGCCGGCAGCGTCGTCCCAGGCCAGGCCGAGGACGCTGAGCGCTTCGCGTTCCTTCTTGGTGAACGCGTCGCGCTGCCAACGGGCCACCAGGTCGGGCCGGTTGGCGAGGGTGCGGGCGAAAGCCTGCTCGCGCCGCCACTGGGCGATCTTCCCGTGGTGGCCGCTGAGCAGGATCTCCGGCACCTCACGGCCGCGCCACTCGGCGGGCTTGGTGTACACCGGCCCTTCCAGCAGGTCGGCCATGGCGCCGGGGGCGAAGGAGTCGTCCCGGTGCGACTCGGCGTTGCCGAGCACGCCGGGCAGCAGTCGGGCGATCGCCTCGACCATCACCAGGACGGCGACCTCGCCGCCGGCCAGGACGTAGTCGCCGATGGAGACCTCGACCACGGGCATCCGAGTCGCGGCTTCCTCGATGACCCGACGGTCGATGCCCTCGTAACGGGCGGGCGCGAAGGCCAGCCAGTTGCGGGAGGCCAGGTCCTGGGCGAGTTCCTGGGTGAACGGTCGACCGCTGGGGGTGGGCACCACCAGGGTCGGCACCTCGTCCTCGGGGCCGGCCGCGAGGACGGCGTCCAGCGCCGCACCCCACGGTTCGGGCTTCATCACCATGCCGGGCCCACCGCCGTAGGGGGTGTCGTCCACGGTGCGGTGGATGTCGGTGGTCCACTGCCGCAGGTCGTGCAGGTGCACGTCGAGCTGACCGCGGGCCCGCGCCTTGCCGACCAGCGAGACGTTCAGCGGCTCCAGGTACTCGGGGAAGATCGTGACGACGTCGATCCGCATGTCGCTCACGCCGCACCCCCGGTCGAGCCGCCGGAGCCGTCAGAGTCATCGGAGTCGGAGTCGGAGTCGTCGGAACCGGAGTCGCCAGCGCCCTCGGAGCCCTCGGACTCGCCCGCGTCATCCACGTCATCCGCATCGCCCGCGTCCCCGCGCGACGAGACGACCACCGCGTCGGCGGGGTCGATCAGGCCGGGCGGCGGGGTGATCACGGCGCGCTGCTCGTCCAGGTCGATGGTGGGGACGATCTGCTCGACGAACGGAATGAGCACCTCGGTGCCGTCGGGGCGCAGGACGGTGAGCAGGTCCTGGTACGGGAGGTGGACCACCTCGGTGAGTTCGCCGATCAGAGTGCCGTCGGTGAGGACGACGTCCAGGCCGATCAGCTGGTGGTCGTAGTACTCGTCGGGGTCGTCGGGGGTCTCCTCCGGGTCGACCTCGGCGATCAGGAAGGTGCCGCGCAGCGCCTCGGCGGCGGTGCGGTCCTTGACTCCGGCGAAGCGCAGCAGCAGGCGTCCGCTGTGCACCTTGCCGGACTCGACGGTCAGCGGTCCGATGCCGGCCGGGTCGGTGAGGAGGACCGCGCCGGGGCCGAGCCGCAGTTCCGGCTCGTCGGTGCGGACCTCGACACTGACGTCCCCTCGGATGCCGTGGGCGCGGCCGATCTTGCCGACGACGAGCTGCACGGTGATCGTTCTCCTGAGATGAGCCTGGGTGAGGCGAGCGAGGTGGTGGGTGCTGAAAGCGAGGTGGTGCGGTACTGAAAGACGAACGGGCCCGGAAAACGGGAAGGACCGGCCGGGACGGATGCGTCCCGGCCGGTCCGGAAACCCGGAGGTCGACCTGTCGATTGACGTTGCCGGTCGATCGTGGAGGTCAGCGAATGCTGTCCACATCGACCAGGTCGACCCGGACATTGCGACCGCCGAGGGCGCCGACCACGGTGCGCAGTGCGCGCGCCGTGCGGCCGCCCCGGCCGATCACCTTGCCGAGGTCGTCGGGGTGCACCCGCACCTCGATGGTGTGACCGCGGCGCAGGTTCCGCGAGCGGACCTGCACCTCGTCGGGGTGCTCGACGATGCCCTTCACCAGGTGGTCGAGGGCTTCCTCGATCATGCTCAGGCCTCGGTGGAAGCGGCCTCGGCCTCGTCAGCCTTGTCCGACTTCTTGGCCTTCGGGGTGATGGCGACACCGGTGGTGGCGTCCTCGAAGCCGGCGACGGCCTTGGCGAACAGGTGCGAGAAGTCCTCGACCTTGGGCTCGGCGACCTTCAGCGGCTCCGGAGCCGGCAGGCCCTTGAACTTCTGCCAGTCACCGGTCAGCTTGAGGATGGCGAGCACCGGCTCGGTCGGCTGGGCGCCGACGGACAGCCAGTACTGGGCGCGGTCGCCGTCGACCTCGATCTTCGAGGGGTTGTAGGTCGGCTGGTAGATGCCGATCTCCTCGATCGCGCGGCCGTCACGCTTGGTGCGCGAGTCGGCGACGACGATGCGGTAGTGCGGGGAGCGGATCTTGCCCAGACGCTTCAGCTTGATCTTGACAGCCACGGGTGTGGTTCTCCTGAGTTTTGACGTGGGTGAGCAGCGCTCCGCCGCGTGGGGCTGCGGCGCGAGGTGCCGTTCAAGGGACACGCCAGCCGTTGGGAGAGAGGGTCCTGCAATGGCTGCCGAGTACTCAGCTGTCCATTCTGCCACATCGCAGAGGTCCCCCCGACACCGCCCGACACCGCCCGACAGGACCACCGAGCGGCGAGACAGAACCGCCGAGCGGCAGAACCGCCGCGCACCGCGGCAACCTCACAAAAGCGGAAGTGGCCCGGAAAAAGTTGTGTCGACCGCCCCCCGAAGGGGCCGGTCGACTCACGGCCGGTCCGCGGGCACCCCCGCCCGCGATCCGGATCAAGCGTTCTTCGACGGCAACGGCTGTCAAGCGATCTTGAACGGCTGCTGGCAGGCGCCGCAGACGATCGAGGCCTGCGCCAGCACCGACGGGACGACGCGGACGTTGCGACCGCAGCCGCACACCGCCTTGACCCGCACGCCGCCGCCCGAGGAACCGTGCCGGGCGGCCGGTCCGCGGAAGGCGCGGTGGTTGCCCTCGCCGGCGACGGCGAGCTGGTGCGCCCCGAGCGCGCGGTCGAGACGCTCGATGGTCTCGGCGTAGCGTTCGCGGGTCTCGTGCCCCATCGTCACCTGGGAGAAGCCGCTGCTGGCGTGCGGCTCGACCGGGTGGGCCAGGCCCAGCTCGGAGGCGAGCAGCAGGAAGCGGCGGTTGTGGTAGCGCCCGGCCCGCGACGTGTCGCGGATCTCCCGGGCGGCGGCCAGGCCGTGCGCGGCCTCGTGCAGCAGGCGCTCGAAGTTGAGGCGGGTGCCGCAGGCCGACGAGGACTCGCCGATCAGCGCCTCGGGCGACGCGAGGTCGGGCAGGTCCCGGTGGTGGGCCTGGATGTCGCTCCAGGCGGCGGCCAGTTCGGCCGCAAGGACGAGGGGCTGTGTCGTGCTCACGCTGTACCAACGATGGGGAGAGAGCCGATGTTCCGCCGGACCCCGGGGTTCGGGAATTCCCAGCGAACTCTCAGGAATGCACTTCCGCACGCGAATTGCGCGGTTCCGAACTGACGCAAGACCAACCCCCTGCACGTTTGGGCCCGACGCTCTCGCCAGGCTCTCGGCACCCGTCGCGGAGCCCAACATCCCCACGGCGGACGGCCCGCAACCTGTCCGAAAATTGACAGGGCCACGGGCCGTATACCGTACCGCTTGTCAGGTACTCCGGGGAGTTGACTGAGCAGTAGTCTCAACTACCAGTATGCGAACCGGGGTTCGGGCTCCACCCGGACCGTTCCGGGCCCGGTCGGCCACTCCGCAGCTCATCGCGTTGATCACTCTCCGCACACGGCCCCCGGGCCGGCGGCCCGGGGACGCTCGCGGTGGTCGGATCAGTACGCGCGGGCGACCAGGGCGAGGTTGCCCTCCTGGTCGTCGGCGGCCGGCACGGTGCCGTCCGCGGCGATCAGGCAGCGCACCGACACGCCCTGCTCGGCCAACTTCGCCTCGCCCTCCGGACCGAGGTCGGCCCAGGAGATCCGGCCCCAGCCGGTGGCGGCGGCCTCGACGGCCTCGTCGATGGTCTTGACGTCCACGGTGCGGGCCTCGCGGCGCTCGCGGGACTCGCGCAGCAGCTGCGCCTGGTCCTCCTCCAGGATGCCGGGGACGATCGCGGCCAGGGAGTCGACCTGGACGGGCGCCTTGCCGCCGGCGATCCGGCGGGCCAGCATCGCGGTGCCGGCCTCCAGGTCGCGCGGGCCGACCTCGATGCGCAGCGGAACGCCCTTGAGCTCCCAGTCGACGGCGCGGCGGCCGAACGGGGTGTCGGTGCGGTCGTCGACGACCACCCGGACGCCGGCGGCCTCCAGCTCGGCGCCGATCTCGCGGACCTTGGCCAGCACCGCGTCCTCGCCCTTGATGGCCAGGACCACGACCTGGACGGCGGCCAGCCGCGGCGGAACCCGCAGGCCGTTGTCGTCGCCGTGGGACATGATCAGGCCGCCGACCATGCGGGTCGAGACGCCCCAGGAGGTCTGCCAGACGAACTCGCGCTCGGCGCCCTGGAGCTGGTAGGTGGTGTTGAAGGCCTTGGCGAAGTTCTGGCCCAGCTCGTGGCTGGTGCCCATCTGCAGGGCCTTGCCGTCGCGCATCATGCCTTCGAGCGTGAGGGTGTTGATGGCGCCGGCGAACCGCTCGCGGGCGGTCTTGCGACCGAGCACCACGTCGATGCCGAGCACGTTGGTCATGAAGTCGCCGTAGACGTCCGTGTGGATCCGCGAGGCGTAGTCGCGGGCGTCCTCGTAGGTGGCGTGGGCGGTGTGGCCTTCCTGCCAGAGGAACTCGGTGGTGCGCAGGAAGACGCGCGGGCGGAGCTCCCAACGGACCACGTTGGCCCACTGGTTGATCAGCAGCGGCAGGTCGCGGTGGCTCTGCACCCACTTGGAGAAGTACTCGTTGATGATCGTCTCGGAGGTGGGCCGGACGACCACCGGCTCCTCGAGCTCCTTGCCGCCGCCGTGGGTGACCACCGCGAGCTCGGGGGCGAAGCCCTCCACGTGCTCGGCTTCCTTGGTCAGGTAGGACTGCGGGATGAACATCGGGAAGTACGCGTTCTGGGCGCCGGCCTTCTTGATCCGGGCGTCCATCTCCTGCTGCATCCGCTCCCACAGGCCGTAGCCGTACGGTCGGATGACCATGGTGCCCCGCACCGGACCGTTGTCGGCCAGCTCTGCCTTGTTGATGAGGTCCTGGTACCAGCGGGGGAAGTCTTCCGCCTGGGGGGTGAGAACGGGTGCCTTAGCCATGGGCCGAATGGTACGGGGCGTGACGGCCGTACCGTGAATCCGTTTCTCCCACTGCGGCCCGTGGACGGGGCGGGGGCGCGCCCGCGCACACCCCGGGGCGCACACCCGCAGCGCACGGACGCCTGCTCGCACCCCTCTGGACGACGGCGGCGACCCGCTGTTCGCTGAGAGGGGCCGGGGGGTGCCGGGCTGCGGCACGGGCAGCCGATTCCGAGGACCGACGTGGACCGATTGGGAGGCCGCGATGGCTTCAGCGCAGGTGACCGGCAGCACCGTGGACCGGGCCGGGGCGGACGGTCCGGCGGAGCGGCGCGGTCGGGCGCGGGACTGGGCGGAGATCCAGGAGCGCATGCTCGTCCCTCTCTACCAGGACGTTTACCGGCGGCTGGAGGTCGGCGCGGCGACCAGCCTGCTCGGGGTGGGATGCCGGTCCGGCCTGGCGCTGCTGCTCGCCCAGGGGCGCGGCGCGCAGGTCGCGGGAGTGGAGTGGGACGACGAGCTGCGGGAGCTGGCGGCGGCCCGCGGGCTGCAGGTGGCGCCCGGTGGGAGCCTCGCCCGTTCGGCGCACTCCGTCCCCCGGCCGGCGCACTCCCTGGTGACGGTCTTCGAGCAGCCGCCGACGCCCGCGCTGGTCGCCTGGTCGGCGCAGCGCACACTCCCCGGCGGGCTGCTGGTGCTGGCGGCCCGGGGCCCGGCGGAGCGCTGCGAGAGCACCGCGGTGCTGGAGGTGGCGCGCCGGCACGCCCCCGCGGAGGAACCTGCCGCAGGGACGCCGGAGTCGCTGCTGGTCGCCGCCGGCCTGCGCCCGTCCGCCGCCGGCCGGGTGGTCTGCCCGTTCGCGTACGCCGAGGTGGACTCGGCGGTCCGCGGGCTGCTGGCCACCGGCCTGTTCGACCGGGCCGAGCAGCGGGCCGGAGCGGCGCTGGTGGCGAAGGAGTTGGAGGAGGCACTGCATCCGTTCCTGCGCCCGGACGGCTCGGTGCGGATGGTGGACGAGTTCCGCTGGGTGGCGGGCGTCCGGCCGGCGGACGCTACTCGCGACTGAGCCCGGCGGCGGCGTACGCGGCCTCCTCGTCCAGCGTCTCGGCCTCCAACAGGGCGGTGGCGAGGGCGTCGAGGCGGTGGCGGTGCCGGTTGAGCAGGACGATCGCCTCCTCCCAGCATTCGGCGACGATCCGGCGGGCCTCCTCGTCGACCGCGTCCAGGGTGGTGGGGGCGGCGGACAGGCCGTACGGGGCCTGGCTGTCGTTGGGGATGGCGGTGACCCGGCCGACCAGGCTGCTCATGCCCCAGCGGCCGGCCATCGAGCGGGCGATGGTGGTGAGCTGTTCGAGGTCGCTCTCGGCGCCGGTGGTGACCACCCCGTACACCACCTGTTCGGCGGCCATGCCGCCGAGCGCGCCGATGATCCGGCCGCGCAGGTAGGGCTCGGTGTAGGAGTAGCGGTCGGTGTCGGGGGTGGAGAGGGTGACGCCGAGGGCGCGGCCGCGCGGCACGATGGTGACCTTGCGGACGGGGTCGGCGCCGGGCTGGAGCATGCCGAGCAGGGCGTGCCCGGACTCGTGGTACGCGGTGCGCTCGCGTTCCTGCTGCGGCATCACCAGCGGCCGCACCGCGCCGAGTTGGACCTTCTCCAGGGCCTCGGACAGGTTCGCCTGGTCGACCGCGTCCTGCTGGCGCTTGACCGCCAGCAGCGCGGCCTCGTTGACCAGGTTGGCCAGGTCGGCGCCGGTCATGCCGGGGGTGGTGCGGGCGACGACGTCCAGGTCGGTGCCCTCCACCAGCGGGACTTCGCGGGTGTGGATCCGCAGGATCTGCTCGCGGCCGGCCCGGTCGGGCGGGCTGACGGTGATCCGCCGGTCGAAGCGGCCGGGGCGCAGCAGGGCGGGGTCGAGGATCTCGGCCCGGTTGGTCGCGGCGATCACGATCACGCCCTCGGAGCCGGTGAAGCCGTCCATCTCGGTGAGGATCTGGTTGAGCGTCTGCTCGCGTTCGTCGTGGCCGCCCATGCCGCCACCGCCGCCGCGCTGGCGGCCGATGGTGTCGATCTCGTCGATGAAGATGATCGCGGGGGCGACCTTGCGGGCCTCGGCGAACAGGTCGCGGACCCGGCTGGCGCCGACGCCGACGATCATCTCGATGAACTCGGACGCCGAGGCGGAGAAGAACGGGACGTCCGCCTCCCCGGCGACCGCGCGGGCGAGCAGCGTCTTGCCGGTGCCGGGCGGGCCGGACAGCAGGACGCCGCGCGGCATCTTCGCACCCAGTCGGCGGTAGGCCTGCGGGTTCTTCAGGAAGTCGACGACCTCGCTGAGCTCGGCCTCCACCTCGTCGATCCCGGCCACGTCCCGGAAGGTGGTGCGCCGGCCCTGGCTGGTGTCCACCGGCTTCGGCGGGGCCTTGCGGCCGAGCGCGCCGCCGCCCAGGCCGCCGGCCATCCGGCGGGCCAGGAACACCCAGACCGCGATCAGCAGCAGCATCGGGGCGAGCGAGATCAGCAGGTTGGCCAGGAAACTGCGCTGTTGCACCACCGGGCGGGCGGTCACCTCGACGTTGTGCGACTGCAGGGTCGCCCAGAGCGGGTCGGTGGCGAACGCCGGGCGCTGGGTGGTGAATTCGGTGTAGTCGCCCTTGCCGCCGTCCGGCTTGGGCTGCTTGTTCCGCAGGTTGCCCTCGATGGAGTCGCCCTTGGAGTAGATCTTGGCGATGTTGTCGCTGTTGAGCTGCTTGCTGAACTCGGTGTACGAGATCGTGGTCGACCCGCCGCCGCCGAAGAAGCTCAGCAGCAGGTCGGACAGCAGGAACACCACCAGCGCGGTGAGGATCAGGCCCGTCCAGCCGCCCGGCATCTTCTTCTTCGGCGGCGCGGGCGGCGGCGCCCCCTCGGACCGCCAGGGCTGGTCGGGGGTCTGACGCGGCGGCACGGGGTTGCTCACCCGTCGGACAATACGGACGTTCCGGCCGCCGATCGGTGCGCAACGCCGACGCCCGTCAGCGCACGGGCGTCGGCCACTCCTCCGCCGTCAGCGCGAACCGCTCGTGATCGCGCCACGCGTCCTGCAGGAACAGCATCCGCGGCGTGAACCCCTCGTGCCGGAAGCCCAGCCGGCGCGCCATCGCCACCGAACGCTCGTTGTCCGGCTGCACGTTGATCTCCAACCGGTGCAATCCCAGCCCGCCCTGCTCGGCCGACAGGAAGCACCGCTCCACCACCAGCCGCATGCCCTCCGACATCCGACCCGTCCCGTCGAACGGCACGTACGAGTCGTAGCCCAGCACGCCGTTGCGGAACCGGGCCATCACGATGTTCGCCACATTGCACTTGCCGACCAGCCCGCCGCTCTCCCGATCGAAGATCAGGAACGTCCGCAGACCCACCCCCTGACGGCTCAACAGATCCGGCAACCCGTCCGGCTCCACCGGATTCCACCGCCCGATGTGCTCGGCGGAACGCCGCACCGCCTCGGCGTAGGGGACGACGTCATCGGGGCGGGGGGCTCGGATCGTTACGCGCATGCCAGCCATCATGGCGCAGGACGAGCGCAAACAGGGGCGACAGCCGACGGGTGCGAAACCCGTGCACGTGCGAAGCCGCAGGCGCGGGTCTCCCCGCCCCTGCGGCTTCGCAGCCGAACCCGCCTTACAGCAGGTCCTTGAACTCCTTGGGGAGCTCGAAGTCCGACGGACCCTTGCCCGGCGGGAGGCCGAACGCGTTGCCGCCGCCCTGGCCCGGCCCGAGCGCCTTGCGCTCGGCCGCGGCCGCCTCCTCCTGGGCCCGCTTGAGCGGGTTGCCGCTCTTGCGCTTGCCCTTGGCCACGGGGGCCTTCTTGCCGGAGCGCTTGCCGCCGCCACCCATGCCGGGGATGCCGGGCATGCCGGGGATTCCCTTGCCGGAGGCCATCGCGGACATCATCTTGCGGGCGTCGAAGAACCGCTCGACCAGGCTGGAGACCTCGCCGACCTGGACGCCGGCGCCCTTGGCGATGCGCAGGCGGCGCGAGCCGTTGATCAGCTTCGGGTCGGTGCGCTCGGCCGGGGTCATCGACTTGATGATCGCGCCGACGCGGTTGACGTCCTTGTCGTCGATGTTGTTGATCTGGTCCCGGATCTGGCCCATGCCGGGGAGCATGCCGAGCAGCTTGGAGATCGAGCCCATCTTCTGGACCTGCTCCAGCTGCGACAGGAAGTCGTCGAGCGTGAACTCCTTGCCGCCGCCCTGCAGCTTGGCGGCCATCTTCTCGGCCTCGGCCTGCGAGAAGGTCTGCTCGGCCTTCTCGATCAGCGAGAGGACGTCGCCCATGCCGAGGATGCGCGAGGCCATCCGGTCGGGGTGGAAGGCGTCGAAGTCGTCGACCTTCTCGCCGTTGGAGGCGAACATGATCTGGCGGCCGGTGACGTGCGCGACGGAGAGCGCGGCGCCGCCGCGGGCGTCGCCGTCGAGCTTGGAGAGCACCACGCCGGTGAAGTCGACGCCTTCGAGGAAGGCCTGCGCGGTGGTGACCGCGTCCTGGCCGACCATGGCGTCGACCACGAACAGGACCTCGTCCGGGTTGACCGCGGCGCGGATGTCCGCGGCCTGCTGCATCAGTTCGGCGTCGATGCCGAGGCGGCCGGCAGTGTCGACGATGACCACGTCGTACTGCTTCTGCTTGGCGTACTCGATGGAGTCGCGGGCGACCTGCACCGGGTCGCCGACGCCGTTGCCCGGCTGCGGGCCGTAGAACGCGACGCCGGCCCGCTCCGCGACGACGCCGAGCTGGGTGACGGCGTTGGGGCGCTGGAGGTCGCAGGCGACCAGCAGCGGGGTGTGCTTCTGGGCCTTCAGCCAGTGGCCGAGCTTTCCGGCCAGGGTGGTCTTACCGGCGCCCTGGAGACCGGCCAGCATGATCACTGTCGGGCCGGTCTTGGCGTACCGGAGGCGGCGGGTCTCGCCACCGAGGATGCCGATGAGCTCCTCGTTGACGATCTTGATGATCTGCTGGGCGGGGTTCAGCGCGCCGGAGACCTCGGAGCCGAGGGCGCGGTCCTTGACCTGCTTGATGAAGGCGCGGACCACGGGGAGCGCGACGTCCGCCTCCAGCAGGGCGATCCGGATCTCGCGCGCGGTGGCGTCGATGTCCGCCTCGCTGAGACGGCCCTTGCCCCGGAGGTTCTTGAACGTCGCTGCGAGGCGGTCGGAGAGAGTGTCGAACACGTCGGTCGCGGGTCCCTT
Organism: Kitasatospora griseola; assembly: GCF_014648555.1. Lineage (GTDB taxonomy): Bacteria > Actinomycetota > Actinomycetes > Streptomycetales > Streptomycetaceae > Kitasatospora > Kitasatospora griseola. The sequence continues at coordinate 51,466 of NZ_BMRI01000028.1, read as the reverse complement.
GCGGCATCGAGTACGGGTACTGTCGTCGCCCCCAAGGGTAGCCGTACGCCCGGTGGACGGTCTGCGCCCCTGCATGAACGGGTCGTCAGCCGGTCCCCAGGGCGTCCCGCACGGCCCGTGCCACCTGCTGCGCGCGCTCCGGCGTCAGCGGTCGGCCGTCCTCGGCGGTCAGGTAGAACGCGTCCACGGCCTCCGCGCCGAGGGTGGACACGTGCGCGGTGCGGACCCGTACGCCCGCGGTGTCCAGGGCACGGCCGATCCGGTGCAGCAGGCCGGGGGCGTCGTGGGCGCGCACCTCCAGCACGGTCGCCGAACGGGACGCGGTGCCGGGGGCGACGGCGACCACCGGCGGCGGGGTGCGGATGCCGGGCCGGCGCGGGGCGGCGGCGTCGCGCTCGGCGAGCCTGCGGGTCACGTCGAGCGAGCCGTCCAGGGCGCGGCGCAGGTCGGCCCGCAGCCGGGCCGCCTCGGGGACGTCGCCGTACTCGGCGGCCACCGTCCAGCCGAGCAGCAGGACGGGGCCGGTGCCGACCGGGTCGAGTTCGCGCAGGCCGGCCTTGCGGACGGTAAGGCGGTGCAGGGCCAGCACGCCGGCCACGGTGCCGAGCAGGCCGGGGCGGTCGGGGACGGCAAGGGTGAGCTCGACGCCGACGGACTCGGTGCCGTCGGCCGCGAGTTCGGCGCGCAGGGCCAGCGCGGGGCCGCCGGTGCGGGCCGCCTCCACCGCGAGGCGCTCCTGCTCGACCGTAGGACCATCGGCGCTCGGGGCGTCGTTGCCCGGGCCGTCGCCGGCAGCCGGCGGCGAGCCGGTCAGCCGAGCGGCCGTGCGGGCGACCAGCTGGTCGACCAGCGAGGCCCGCCAGGCGGACCAGGCGGCGGGACCGGTCGCGGTGGCGTCGGCCTCGGTGAGCGCGTGCAGCAGTTCCAGGTGGGTCCGGTTGCCGACGATCCCGGCGATCAGGTCGGCGGTGGCCGGGTCGTCGGGGTCGCGGCGGGTGGCGGTGTCCACCAGCGTCAGGTGGTGGCGCACCAGCAGCGCCAGGGTGTCGGTGTCGGGCTTGTCGAAGCCCATCCGGGCGGCCAGCTCGCGGACGATCAGCTCGCCGGTCTCCGAGTGGTCGCCGGGCCGGCCCTTGCCGAGGTCGTGCAGCAGGGCGGCGACCAGCAGCAGGTCGGGGCGGCCGGTGCGCCGGGTCAGCGCGGCGGCCCGCACCGCGGTCTCGATCAGGTGCCGGTCGACGGTCCAGCGGTGCACGGCGTTGCGCTGCGGGCGGCAGCGGACCTGCTCCCAGTCGGGCAGCAGCCGGCCGATCAGCCCCTCGGCGTCCAGTGCCTCCCACACCGGCAGGCAGGCCTCGCCGGCGCCGAGCAGTCCGACCAGCCGGTCCCGGGCCTCGTCGGGCCACGGCACCGGCAGCGGTCCGGTCTCGGCGGCCAGTCGGCGCACCGTGGCATGGCCGACGGGCAGCCCGGCCTGGGCGGCCGCGGCGGCGGCGCGCAGCGGCAGCACCGGGTCGGCGGCGGGCCGGGCGGCCCGGGCGAGCACCGCCTCGCCGTCCTGTTCGACCACGCCCTCGGCCAGCGGGCGGCGTTCGGCGGGCGCGGCTCGCCGGGTCATCCGGAAGGGGCGGCCGCGCCGGCTGCGGGCCGCGAGCACCCGGTCGACGGCCCGCCAGGTGACGTCGGAGGCGTAGGCGACGGTGCGGGCGGCCCGGTAGACCTGGCGCAGCAGGGTGTCGGCGTCGGGCAGGCCGAGCCGTTCGGCGACCTGGTCCTGGTCCTGCAGGGTGAGCCGGTCGGTGGCCCGGCCGGTGGTCAGGTGCAGGGCGTCGCGGACGTCGGCGAGGGTGGTGGCGGCGGCGTCCAGGCCGTCGCGGGGGGCGTCGGCGAGCCAGCTGGCGGCGACCGCGTCGAGCGCGACCAGGTCGCGCAGGCCGCCGCGGGCCTCCTTCAGGTCGGGTTCCAGCAGGAAGGACAGTTCGCCGTGGCGTTCGGCCCGGGCCCGGCCGAGGGCCCGCAGTTCGGGCAGCCGGTCGGGGGCGGCGGCGCGCCAGTCGGCGAGCACCCGGGTGCGCAGGTCGGCGGTCAGCCGGGCGTCGCCGGCCAGGTGACGGGCGTCCAGCAGGCCGAGGCCGGCCCGGAGGTCCGCGGCGGCGACCTTGCGGGCCCCGACGGGGGTGCGGACGGCGTGGTCGAGGGCGACGCCGCTGTCCCAGACGGGGTACCAGATCCGCTCGGCGACCTCGGGGGCGAGCGGGCCGTCGTGCAGCAGCAGCACGTCCAGGTCGCTGCGCGGGGAGAGCGCGCCGCGGCCGTAGCCGCCGACCGCGACCAGGGCGGTGCCGGCGGGCGCGCCGGCCGCCCGGTACAGCCCGGTCAGCCAGTCGTCGGTGAGCCGGGCGAGCGCGGTGCGCCGCTCGCGACCGGTGCGGGCGGGGCCGGGGTCCGCCAACAGCCGGGCGCGGGCGGCGAGGTGGCCGCGGTCTCCGGGGTCGGTCGTCACGGTCAGAGCGCGTCGGGGCCGCGTTCGCCGGTCCGGACCCGCACCACGGTCTCCACCGGGACCGACCAGACCTTGCCGTCGCCGATCTTCCCGGTGCGGGCGGCCCGGACCACCACCTCGATCACCTGCTCGGCGTCCTCGTCCTCGACGAGTATGTCCACCCGGACCTTGGGCACCAGGTCGACGGTGTACTCGGCGCCCCGGTAGACCTCGGTGTGGCCGCGCTGCCGGCCGTACCCGCTGGCCTCGGTGACGGTCAGCCCGTGCACCCCGAACGCCTGCAGGGCGTCCTTGACCTCGTCCAGGCGGTGCGGCTTGATGACGGCGGTGATGAGCTTCATCGGGCGTCGACCTCGGTCTTCTCGGCGGTGGCGGTGGTGAAACTGGGGGCGGTGCGGGCCTGGCCGGCCCCGACGGCGGTGAAGTCGTAGGCGGACTCGGCGTGCTCGGCCTGGTCGATGCCGGACAGCTCGACGTCCTCGGTGACCCGGAAGCCGATGGTCCGCTGGATCGCCGTGCCCAGCAGCCAGGAGAGCACGAACGAGTACGCCAGCACGGCGGCCACGCCGAGCACCTGCCGGCCGAGCTGTCCGAAGCCGCCGCCGTAGAACAGTCCGGCCGCGCTCTGGCCGACGTGGCCGGTGGCGAACAGGCCGATCAGCAGCGAGCCGATCACGCCGCCGACCAGGTGGACGCCCACCACGTCGAGCGAATCGTCGAGCCCGAAGCGGTACTTGAGGCTGATCGCGGCGGCGCACACCGCGCCCGCGACCAGGCCGATCGCGATCGCGCCGAGCGGCGACACCGAGCCGCAGGCGGGGGTGATGGCGACCAGCCCGGCGACCGCGCCGGACGCCGCGCCGAGGGTGGTGAAGGCGCCGTGCCGCAGCCGCTCGTACGCCAGCCAGCCGAGCATCGCGGCGCCCGTGGCGACCTGGGTGTTCAGGAACGCCATCCCGGCGACGCCGTTGGCGGCCAGCGCCGAGCCCGCGTTGAAGCCGAACCAGCCGAACCACAGCAGGCCGGAGCCGAGCATCACCAGCGGCAGGCTGTGCGGGCGCATCGGGTCCCGGCGGAACCCGATCCGCCGGCCCAGCACCAGCGCCAGGGCCAGTCCCGCCGCACCGGCGTTGATGTGCACGGCGGTGCCGCCGGCGAAGTCGATCACGCCGTTGCGGTCGCCGAGCCAGCCGCCGTGCCCGCCGTCGAAGAAGAACACCCAGTGCGCGACCGGGAAGTAGACGATCGTCACCCAGAGCGCCACGAACAGGCTCCAGGACGCGAACCTGGCCCGGTCCGCGATCGCGCCGCTGATCAGCGCCGGGGTGATGATCGCGAACATCAGCTGGAACGCGACGAACGCGGTGACCGGGATGCTGCCGCTGAGCGAGTTCAGGCCGATGCCGCGCAGGCCGACGAAGTCGAGGTTGCCGATCAGCCCGGCCCCGGCGTCCGGCCCGAAGGCCAGCGAGTACCCGTAGAGCACCCAGAGCACGCTGACGATCGCCAGCGAGACGAAACTCATGGCGAGCATGTTGAGGGTGCTCCGGACCCTGACCATGCCCCCGTAGAAGAAGGCCAGGCCCGGGGTCATCACCATGACCAGGGCCGCACTGATGAACACGAAGGCGGTGTCGCCCGCGCTGAATCCGTCCGGCATCGGCGTCTCCTCCGCTGTGGAGGCCGCTCCATGCCGGGACGTGTGCCTGTCCCGGCATGTCGGCCTTGGGAGGAGCGTGCCGAAGCCGGGTTTCCGCCGATGAGACCCGGTGTTTCACCACAGTGACGTGGTCGACGCGCCCGTTACGGGCGCGTGAACCACGGGCGGCGAACCGTCAGACCACCGAGACGAACTCCGGGATGTCCTGGACCACCCGCTCGGCGAGCCGGTCCACCCCGGGCACGCCGCGGAAGTCCCGGGTGGCCGCCTCGGAGGTCTTGCGGACCCGGGTGTTCAGCCGCTCGGAACGCACCTTGCGGGCGATGTCCACCGCCGCCTCGCAGTACTCCGCGGCCTCCTCCGGCTCGCGCTGCAGCAGCCGGACCGAGGCCATGCCGACCAGGTTGAACGCGTAGGTGCGGACGTGGTCGCCGTCCTTCCGGAACAGGTCGACCGCCTTGGTGATCATCGGCTCGGCGGCCTTGGCCATCGCGGCCGTCCGGTCCGAGGTGTACGCCAGGTCGCGGTAGGAGTGCCCGTTCTCCGCGTTGAGCTCGGCCGTCGAGAAGAACTTCAGCCAGGTCGGCGCCTCCTCGCCGGAGTTGATGTCGCTGAAGGTGTCCTCCGAGAGCCGGATCGCCCGGGCGCAGCGGTTGACCTCGCCGATGGTGGCGTACGCGCGGGCCTCCATCGCGTACAGCAGTGACTGCTGGCGGCTGCTGGCGGTGTCCCGGCTGCCGTACTGGGCCAGGTGGATCAGCTCCAGCGCGTCCTCACCGCGGTTCAGGTGGATCATCTGCCGGCACATGTCGGTCAGCACGTGCGCGCCGAACGGCCGGTCCCCGGCCTCCTTGGCGGCGTGCAGCGCCAGCACGTAGTACTTCTGCGCGCTCGGGTGCATGCCCACGTCGTACGACATGAAGCCGGCCAGGTGGGCGAGTTCGGCGGTGAGCCGGAACAGCCGCTTGGTGGTGGTCTCGGGGTAGGTCTCCTGCAGCAGGTCGGTGACCTCGTGGAGCTGGCCCACCACGGCCTTGCGGCGCAGGCCGCCGCCGTTCTGGGCGTCCCACTTCCGGAACATCTCGGTGGTCTGCTCCAGCAGCTGCATCTCCGGCTCGGACAGCCGCCCGGAGAACTGCTCGCCGCCGTTGGCCGCCGCCAGGATCGGGGTGGGCTCGCCGTTCGGGCCCGGCGTCAGCCAGCGCTGCATCGGCTCGATGAGCGCCGCGCCGGCCGTCAGTGCCAGTGAAGTGCCCAGGAAGCCGCGGCGGTTGAGCATCAGGTCGCTGCGCGAGTACTCGCTGATCGCCTGCACCGTCTGCTGCGGGCTCCACGGCAGGTCCACTCCGCTGCCGACGGTGGTCACCGGGACGGCGGTGCGCAGGCCGAGGTCCTCGATCGACACCACCGAGCCGAAGCGCTCGGAGAACAGCTCCGACATGATCTTCGGGATCGGCTCGCGTGGCTGCTCGCCGTCCAGCCATCGGCGCACCCGCGAGGTGTCCGTGGAGACGTGGTGCGCGCCGATCTGCCGCGCCCGGCGGTTCACCTGGCGCGCCAACTCGCCCTTCGACCAACCACTGCGCGTGAACCAGGAGCCCAGCTTCTCGTTCGGCTGCTTCTCACCCATGGGACCGTCCCCATCCCGCCCCGACCCGGGGCTCCCGCTCGCCTTGACGACTCGTCATTTCGCAGACCGCTGTGACCGGCCGGCTGCATTCCGTATCCAGAACGTAGCGTCCCTCCGCCATCCGAGGGAGCAACGTCCGGGAAACGCCACCATTCGCCACCCCCACGAGTGAACTACCGGGCGCGGAGCCGCGCTTCACTGTGTGTCAGCCCGGTCAGCTCGGCATGACCCCGGCACATGCCCGGAATCCCGACGGAGGCACGCGTGCGGCAACGACGATCCGGCATCCGGAGCGCGGGTGCAAGGTTCCTGCTCGCCCGCGCCACCCGAATCGGTGTGCGCCGGTCCGCGCGCGCCTCCGGCGCACCACGCGCCACACGCCCCCCGGGCGACGCACCGTCACCATCCCGTAACCACCGGCGACCGGAACCTGTTGGGGGAGGCATGGACAAGCTGTTCGGCACCCTGCGACTCGTCGGCGGTCGTCGCCGCACCCGACCCACCCCGTTCCAGACCGCCACCGAGTACTCCGAGCGCTGGGGTTGGACGCTCGCCGCCGGCAGCCCACCACCGCACACCTCGCTCCGCTGCGAATGCGCCGTCCCGCTCTGCGCCGCCCCCAACCTGCACCAGCAGGTCGGCCTGCCGATCGCCCCCGGCGCCAGTGCCGAGGAGCTCGCCGCGCGATGTCCGGCGGATGCGCCGCTGCTGCTCCCCACCGGCCACCAGTTCGACGTCCTGGACGTTCCGGCCCAGCCCGGCTTGCAGGCCCTGGTCCGGCTGGAACGCATGGGCACCCAGGTCGGCCCCGTCCTCGCCTCCCCCACCGGCCGCCTGCTGTTCTTCGTCGCCCCGCGCACCGCCGAGCACCTCCCCGACCTGCTCTACCGGATGGGCTGGGACGACGCCTCGCTCGACCTCGCCTGCCACGGCCTCGGCTCCTACCTGGCCGCCCCGCCGGTCTCCCTCGGCGCCCTGGGCCCGATGCGATGGCTGCGCCGCCCCACCGCGGACAACCACCCCCCGGAGGCCCGACTCCTGCTGGGCACCCTCGCCTACGCCTGCCACCGCACCCGCGACCGGGAGACCTCCCTCGCCGGGTGAGAACCCGGGGCGAGCGAGCCTGCACATGGCGCAAGGTCCGTCCCGGGGGAACATCTCCCGGAACGGACCTTGCTGACGTAACAGGCCGGCGGCTAGCCCAGCAGCGCGTCCACGAACGCCCCCGGCTCGAACGGCGCGAGGTCGTCCGCGCCTTCGCCGAGGCCGATCAGCTTGACGGGCACGCCGAGTTCGCGCTGCACCGAGATCACGATGCCGCCCTTCGCGGTGCCGTCGAGCTTGGTGAGCACGATGCCGGTGATGTCGACGACCTCGGCGAACACCCGAGCCTGCACCAGGCCGTTCTGGCCGGTGGTGGCGTCGAGGACGAGCAGGACCTCGTCGACCGGGCCGTGCTTCTCGACGACCCGCTTGACCTTGCCGAGTTCGTCCATCAGGCCGGTCTTGGTGTGCAGGCGGCCGGCGGTGTCCACCAGGACGGTGTCGACGCCGTCGGCGATGCCCTGCTTGACGGCGTCGAACGCGACGGAGGCCGGGTCGCCGCCCTCGGGGCCGCGGACGGTGTGCGCGCCGACCCGCTCGCCCCAGGTCTGGAGCTGGTCGGCGGCGGCGGCACGGAAGGTGTCGGCGGCGCCGAGCACGACCTTGCGGCCGTCGGCGACGAGGACGCGGGCGAGCTTGCCGGTGGTGGTGGTCTTGCCGACGCCGTTGACGCCGACCACCAGGACCACGGCAGGGCCGCCGTCGGTCTTGACGGAGTGCACGGTGCGGTCCAGCTCTGGGCCGATCAGCTTGATCAGCTCTTCGCGGAGCAGCCCGCGGAGCTCGTCGGGGGTGCGGGTGCCGAGCACCTTGACCCGGGTGCGCAGGTTGTCGACGAGTTCCTGGGTGGCGCCGACGCCGACGTCGGCGGTGAGGAGGGTCTCCTCGATCTCCTCCCAGGTGTCCTCGTCGAGGCGGTCGCGGGAGAGCAGGGTGAGCAGGCCCTTGCCGAGCGTGGACTGCGAGCGGGAGAGCCGCGAGCGCAGCCGCACCAGGCGTCCGGCGGTGGGTTCGGGGACCTCGATCGCGGGGGCGGCCTCCGCCTCCTCGATCCGCACTTCCTCGACGGGCTGCTCGGCCGCCGGCGCCGCGGCGGTCCCGGCCTCGCCGGCCCCCGCCTCGACGGTCTCGGGAGCCTCGGCCTCGGGGGCCTCGGTCTCGGGAGCGGCGGTGGCCGGCGGCGCGGTGGGCTCGGCGGCCCCCTCGGTCGGCTTGGTGGGCGCGCTCGGCCGGTCGGCCGCGGGCGGCGCGGTGATCGTCGGGGTCTGGCTCGGCCGGTCCAGCTCTTTGCGTCGTCTGCCGGAAACGACGAGTCCGGTGATCGCGCCGATGGCGACCACCGCGATGACAACGGCAAGGATCACGTATTCCATAACCCGTCCAGTATCACTTAGCGCCTGCGCCGGCCCTGGTTGTGCGGGCTCCAGCCTTTCCGTCCTGTGCTGCCGTGCCTTTCTCGGGCATCCGCAGGCGCTGGCTGATCACCTGGGAGATGCCGTCGCCCTTCATGGTCACGCCGTACAGGGCGTCGGCGGATTCCATGGTGAGCTTCTGGTGGGTGATGACGATCAGCTGGGAACTCTCCCGCAGTTCTTCCATGATCGCGATCAGTCTGCGCAGATTGGTCTCGTCGAGCGCGGCCTCGACCTCGTCCATGACGTAGAACGGACTGGGCCGCGCCTTGAAGATCGCCACCAGCAGTGCCACGGCGGTCAGCGAGCGCTCGCCGCCGGAGAGCAGCGAGAGCCGCTTGACCTTCTTTCCGGGCGGGCGGGCCTCGACCTCGACGCCGGTGGCGAGCATGTTCTCCGGGTCGGTGAGGACGAGTCGGCCCTCGCCGCCGGGGAACAGCCGGGCGAAGACGCCTTCGAACTGGGCGGCGGTGTCCTGGTAGGCGGCGGTGAACAACTGCTCGACCCGGACGTCGACGTCGCGGACGATGTCGAGCAGGTCGCGGCGGCTCTTGCGCAGGTCGTCGAGCTGCTCGCCGAGGAACTGGTGGCGGGCCTCCAGTGCGGCGAACTCCTCCAGCGCGAGCGGGTTGACCTTGCCTAGCTGTTGGTAGGCGCGTTCGGCGGCCTTGAGCCGCTTCTCCAGCTCCGCCCGGACGTACGGCCGGGGCTCCCCCGGTTCCTGGCCGTCCTCGGCCGGCGGCGCGGGGACGGGCCGGTCGGGGCCGTAGTCGGCGAGCAGTTCGGCGCCCTCGATGCCGAACTCCTCCAGCGCCTTGGCCTCCAACTGCTCGATCCGGAGCCGTTTCTCGGCGCGCAGCACCTCGTCGCGGTGCCCGGCGTCGACCAGCCGGTCGAGTTCGGCCTGGAGTTCGCGGCCGTGTTCGCGGAACTGGCGGAGCTCGCTCTCGCGGGTGGCCCGGTCGGCCTCGACGGCGGCGCGTTCGGCCTCGGCGGTGGCCAGGGTCTCCTCGATCCGGCCGAGCAGTTGGCGGGCGGCGGTGGCGACGGCTCCGGCGACGGCGGCTTCCCGGCGGGCGCGGGCGCGGCGTTCGGCGGCGCGGGCCCGGGCTTCGCGCTCGGTGCGGGCGGCGCGGTCCAACTGGTCGGCGCGGCCGGCGAGTCCGCGGACCCGTTCCTCGTGGGTGCGGACGGCGAGCCGGGCTTCCATCTCGGTCTGCCGGGCGGTCGTCCCGGAGGCGGCCAGCCGGTCGCGTTCGGCGCTGTCGGGTTCGTCCTCGCCGTTGTCGGCCGACTCCTCGGCGGTGGCGAGGCGTTCGGCGAGTTCGTCGGCGGCGGTCCGGGCCTCGGCGAGGCCGCTCTCGGCCTTGGCGGCGGCGGTGGCGGTGCGTTCGGCCTCGCCGGCGGCGGCACGCGCCGCGCCGCCCGAACGGCCGAGCGCTCCGGCGAGTTCGGCGCGCCGCTTCTCGCCCTGTCGGCGCTGTGCGGCCAACTCCTCGACCTCGGCGGCGAGCTCGCGACGGTGCTGCTGCGCCTCGGCGAACCGGTGGGTCAACTCCTCGCAGCGGGCGTCGAGTTCTTCGATGCCACGGGCGGCTTCGGCGACCGCGGCCC
>NZ_BMRI01000028.1:8587-41512 GCF_014648555.1 Kitasatospora griseola | reverse complement strand
GGGTCTCCAGCTGGCTGGGGGCGCCGGCCGAGCCGCCGTGCGCGAGGGCGACGGAGAGCAGGTCGCCGTCCGGGGTGACGGCCGTCCACTGCGGCTGACGGTCGATCAACTGCCCTGCGGTGTTTAGGTCTTCCACCACGGCGGTGCGGCGCAGCAGCCGCCGGGCGGCGGCGGCCATCGGGCCGTCGATCAACTCCCCTGCCGGGCGCGCTCCTTCGGGCAGGTCTTCGCCGACGCCCGGCTCCGGGGCGGCGATCAGCAACGCGGCCCGGCCGCCGTCCTCGGCGCGCAGCCGGGTGAGGGCCGCGGCGGCGGTGGCCACGTCCTCGACCGCGACGGCGTCGGCGGCGGCGCCCAGTGCGGCGGCGACGGCGAGTTCGAATCCGGGTTCGATGTGCAGCAGTTCGGCGGCGGGTCCGAGGACGCCGGGCCGGCCGAGCAGGGCGGCGCTGCCGTCCTTGCGGCGCAGGGCGAGGGCGAGGGTGTCGTGCCGGGCGGTGAGCGCGGCGCGTTCCTGCTCGGCCCCCGCGAGCGCCTCGCGGGCGGCGCCGGCGGCCCGTTCGGCGTCGGCGAGGGCGGCGCGGGCCAGGTCGTGGCGGCCTTCAACCTCCTCGTCGCCGGCTTCGGTCCGTTCGCTGCGTTCGAGGAGTTCCCGGTGTTCGGTCTGGGCGGCCTCGGCGCGCAGCAGGGCTTCGTCGCGGGCGGTGGCGAGCCGTTCGATCTCGGCTTCGGCGGCGGTGGCGCGGGAGCGGGCGGCGGCGGCCTGGCCCTGCAGCCGGGCCAGGCCCTCGCGCCGGTCGGCGATCGCCCGGGCGGCCGCTCTGAGTCGCAACTCCTCGGCGGCGAGGGCGCGTTCGAGTTCGGTGCGTTCCTCGACGGTTTCGGCGAGCGCGTCCTGGGCCTGCTCCAGGGCGGCTTCGAGGGCGGCTTCCTCCTCGCGGACCCGGGCGGCCTCGCGTTCCAGGTCCTCGGGGTCGCGGCCGCGCCGTTCCTCCAGCTGCCCGGCGGTGGTGGCGGCCCGGACCCGGGCTTCGGCGAGTCCGATGGTGCCGCGGGTGCGTTCGGCGAGCGCGGACAGCCGGTACCAGGTCTGCCGGGCGGCTTCCAGGGCCGGCCCGAGCTGTTCGACCTGGGCTTCCAGGACGGCTTCGCGCTGGACGGCGGCGGCGAGTTGCTGTTCGACGGTGGTGCGGCGCAGTTTCAGCGCCAACTCGTCGGCGACTTCCGCTTCGACGGCCTTGCGCAGGGTGAGCAGGTCGTCGGCGAGCAGCCGCAGCCGGGCGTCGCGCAGCTCGGCCTGGATGCCGGCGGCCCGCCGGGCGATCTTCGCCTGCCGCCCCAACGGGCCGAGCTGGCGGCGCAGTTCGGCGACCAGGTCCTGGACCCGGTTCAGGTTGGCCTGCATCGCGTCGATCTTCCGCAGCGCCTTCTCCTTGCGCTTGCGGTGCTTGAGGACGCCGGCCGCCTCCTCGATGAAGGCGCGCCGGCCCATCGGGTCGGCGTGCAGCACGGAGTCGAGCTGTCCCTGGCCGACGATCACGTGCATCTCGCGGCCGATGCCGGAGTCGGAGAGCAGTTCCTGGATGTCCAGGAGCCGGCAGACGGTGCCGTTGAGCGCGTACTCGCTGCCGCCGTTGCGGAACATCGTCCGGGTGATGGTGACTTCGGTGTAGTCGATGGGCAGCGCGCCGTCGGTGTTGTCGATGGTGAGGCTGACTTCGGCGCGGCCGAGCGGGGGGCGTCCGCTGGTCCCCGCGAAGATCACGTCCTCCATCTTGCCGCCGCGCAGCGACTTGGCGCCCTGTTCGCCCATCACCCAGGACAGTGCGTCGACCACGTTGGACTTGCCGGAGCCGTTGGGGCCGACCACGCAGGTGATGCCGGGTTCGAAGCGCAGCGTGGTCGCCGAGGCGAAGGACTTGAACCCGCGCAGGGTCAGGCTCTTCAGGTGCACCCGCCCGTCCTCCTCGCCCTGCCGTGATCGCCGCCCGTGGGGGCCGTCCCGCACGGAGGCCCACCGCTGGCGACTGTATCCGGCCGGGCCGCCCGGCAGCCCTCAGGTGGGGGTTTGGCCACGCCGCGAGCGGGGCATGTTGCGGCAGAAGAAGACCGCGGACACGACGAAGGGACGTCCGCCTCGGACGTCCCTTGCAGGCTGCCATCCCCTTGTCGGGGACGCTCAGTGCGTCACAGCGTCGATCGTGAGGACCACGAGCGATCGGATGGACCGTGTCGATCAGGTGAGGGCCGGCTCGCGCTGGTCCAGGTCGATGCTGTTGAGCAACGAGTGCTCGTCAGCGACAGCGATCAGCGCATCGTTCTCGGCCTGGAGCTTCATGAGCTCGTTCTCCAGGTCCTGGACGCGCTGCTGAAGCCGTCGCATCTCGGAGAGCATTCGCGGGTCGGGGCCGCCGACGTACCCGAGAAGCGCCTTTGCCATGATGTATGGTCCTCCACGCTGAGTGACCGAACCGTGTACGGTGTGGGTCTTGGGGGAAGGGATACGCACGCGCCTGCGCGCCGGACGTGCTGGCTGGGCACTACGGGACTGCCGCTGGTGAGTGGCATGCTCACACGGCGGAGCCTCGCCGGTAAACTCAGACCTGTGCGCGGGTTTCCAGCGTCTCACCAAAGACGGTACGGGTCAACACGATCACCGCACGCTACCGCGCCCCTGTCACCTGCATGGCGGGGTCGTCACGCCGTCGGCCGGGGTAGTGGATCACTACGCTTGCGGAGTCAACCACGAGTCTGCCCGGATGGCAACCACACGACACCGGCAGTTGCCGGCGGCTCTCCTCCGACCGGCAACCGCGGTGTTCTCATCGGATCGCGAAGCCCTCGTATCCGTCGCCCACGGCGCTCCAGATTTCCGTGACTCCACTGACCCGACCTGGCGTTCCGGGCCCGCGAAGCGCGGCGAGCAGCCGTTCGCAGTCCTCCCGCGACCCCTCGGCGACCACCTGGACACGGCCGTCACCGAGATTGCTCGTGTAGCCCGTCAGCCCGATCTCCAGGGCCCTGGCCCTGGTCCACCAGCGGAACCCCACCTGCTGGACGCGCCCACGCACCCAGATGGTGGCGCGGACGGAACGGTGACTGTCGTGACCTTGCATGCGTCGACCATAGTCGGGCACTTCAGGGGCGCACGGAACGGACTTCACGCCCCTTCCACCGTGCCTCCCCACCGGCCCGTCCGCATTCACGCCATCGGCATCGCCGCTGTACCGCGGCATGACGAAGGGGTTCAGCGGCGGGGCTCGGCCAGCCGGTGCAGCGTCCAGCCGCGACCGGCCGGGTCCAGCGGGGCGGTGGCGGCGGTGAACAGCTCGGCGGCCCGGCGGTAGGAGAGCCGGGCCCGGCCGGTGAGCGGGCAGCGGTCGCGCTCCGGGGTGCCGGCCGGGGCGCGCCGGTCGGTGAGGAAGAGCGGACCGGCGCTGCGTCCGGCGATCAGCAGCGGCAGCAGTCGGGCGGCGCCGCCGCGCCAGCGCAGCGGACGCTCGCCGGCGACGGGCCGAGCCTGCCGGTCGGCCGGGTCGAGCCGGTCCACGTCCAGCGCCAGCAGCCGTTCGATCGGTGCGCCGCTCTCCCGTACCAGGTGCCACAGAACCTTCTCGCGCAGTGGCGCCCGCAGCGCCAGCACGGCCCGCACCTGGGCGTCGGTGAGCGCGGGTTCGGGCGCGGCGGCGGGCAGCGGGCGCAGGCCCTCGGCGGGGTCGGCGGCCAGCCAGCCCCGCGCGCACCACCAGCGGACGGCGGCCCGCAGCGCGGACAGCTCGCGGTTGGCGGTGCGCGCGCCGACCGCCTCGGCGCGGGCGGCGAACGCCTCGGCCACCCGCCGGGGCGCGCCCGGCCCGTCCAGCAGGGCGAGCGGCAGCACCGGCGGCGCGGCCCGCCGCCGCTCGGCGCCGACCGGCGGGATGCGTCCGACCAGCAGCCAGGCCCAGGTGTGCAGGGCGATCCGGTAGACCCGCCGGGAGCCCTCCGACAGCCGGGCCTCCGCCAGGTAGTGCTCGGCCGCGACGGCGAACTCCACAGGTGTCACAGCCGCAGTAAATCGCGCACCCGGCGAATCGTCAACACCGCGCTCCACTGCGGTAAATGCTGCGTTTACTGCGGTCAACCCGACCCCTCGCAATATTGATGCCGAGACGCTCAACTTTTTCACCGGAAGCCCTTGCCGGGCGCCTCGGCGGCGGGGCAGTCTGCCGGTCATGGTGCTGACCTCACGGCGGCTCGCCGTCCTGCGCGGGCGGGAGTTCCGCCTCTTCTTCATCGGCTTCGCCGTCTCCCTGTTCGGATCCTCGATGGCCTCGGTGGCGGTCACCTTCGCGGTGCTCGACGGCGGGGGCGGCGGCTCCGGGGTCGGCGTGGTGATGACCGCGCGGATCCTGCCGATCGTGCTGCTGCTGGTGCTCGGCGGTGCGGCCGCGGACCGGCTGGGCCCGCGCCGGGTGATGCTCGGCTCGGACGGGCTGCGCTGCGCGACCCAGGCGGCGACGGCGGTGCTGATGTTCACCGCGCACGGCCGGATCTGGGCGCTGGCCGCACTGATGGTGTTCTGGGGGCTGGCCGAGGCGGTGTTCATGCCGGCCCTGGGCGCGCTGCTGCCACGGCTCGTCCCGGCCGGTGAACTCGCGGACGCGAACGCCCTGTTGGGGATCGCCCGGAACGGCGCCGCGGTGGCCGGCCCGGCCCTCGCGGGTGTGCTGACCGCCGTCGCGGGCCCCGGCTGGGTGCTGCTGGTCGACGCCGTCTCGTACGCGGTCGGCGGCGTGGCGCTGGCCCTGCTCCGGCTGCCGCCCGCCGTGTCGGAGGCCGCCGCCGAGGAGTCCTTGTTCGCCGAGCTGCGGGCGGGCTGGAGCGAGTTCAGCTCCCGGCGGTGGCAGTGGGTGAGCGCGCTGCAGGCCTGTCTGTTCAACCTGCTGGTGTGGGCGCCGTTCCTGGTCCTCGGCCCGGTGGTGGCGGACGAGCGCCTCGGCGGGGCGGGCGGCTGGGGCCTGGTGATGGGCGCGTACGGGGTCGGCGCGGTGCTCGGCGGACTGCTGCTGCTCGGCCGCCGGCCCGCCCGGCCGCTGCGGACGGCGGTCGCGGTGACGGTGGGCTGGGCGCTGCCCTCGGGTGCGCTGGCGCTGGGTTGGCCGCTGCCGCTGGTGGCGGTCGCCGCGGTCGGCGCGGGGGTCACCTCGATCGTCTGCGGCACCCTGTTCGCCACCCTGACGCAGCGGCACGTCCCGCCGGAGGCGCTGGGCCGGGTCAGCGCGTACGGGACGCTCGGCGCGTTCGCGTTCGGCCCGGTCGGGCTGGCGCTGGCGGGGCCGCTCGCGGACCGGGTCGGCGCGGCCCCGGTGCTGGGCTTCGGCGCCGCCTGGCAGGTGGCGTCCTGCGCGCTGACCCTGCTGGTCCTGGGCCGCCAGGAGCCTGCCGAGCCGGTCGCCGCTGAGGCCGCCGAAGCCCCCTCCCCCGCCCGGGCATGACAGCGGCCCCCGGTCCGCGAAGGGACCGGGGGCCGGGGCAGCGGGTGATCGGACGTCAGTCGCCGAAGTCCCCGCCACCGAAGTCGCCACCGCCGAAGTCGCCGAAGCCGCCTCCGCCGCCGAAGTCACCGCCGCCGAAGTCGGCCCCGGAGAAGTCGGCGGAGTTGAACGCCGCACCCGAGTACTCGCCGGCGTCCGCGCCGCCGGTGTAGTCGGCGCCACCGCCCTGGCCGTAGTCGCCGTGGCCGCCCGCGTAGGCGTAGCCGGGGCTGGAGATCATCGAGCCGAGCATGGTGCCGACCAGCAGGCCGGGGAGCATGCCGCCGCCGAAGTAGCCGCCCGCCCAGGGGCTGTAGGCCGGGCCGGCGTTCCAGTACGGCTGGTGGCCGTGCTCGGTCTCCACGGTGCGGATGTACGGGTCCTGGCCGACGGCCAGGCGGGCCGCGTCGTCGGCGCAGGCGGGGACGGAGCGCGGCGCGCCGCCGGCCGGCGCCCACTGGACGTCGGTGGTGGAGGGTCCGTGCCGCGGGTCGAAGAAGCACGGGACGCGGCGCTCGGGCACCGGCCGGCCCTCGCGGCGGGCGGCCAGCGTGGCCAGCGCGAACCGGCCGTCCTCCAGCGCCTCGGTGACCGGGCGGACGTCGTCGGGCTCGGTGGCCTCGTCCATGGTCCGCTTGGCGCGGTCGTAGGAGTCCAGCGCCCGGGTGTAGTCGGCGCGCTGGGTGTCGTCCGCGCCGGGGGCGCCGGGGTTGAAGTCGAGCCGGTCGAGCTCCTCGCCGAACGCGGTGATGTCCTCGTCCACCACGGTGCGCAGCTGGGCGAGTTCGGCCCGGGCCTTCTCCTGCTTGCGCTTCTTGGCGCGGCGGAACAGCAGGAACACGCCGCCGCCGGCCAGCGCCAGCAGCGCCACGGGCACGACGATCCAGGCCGCGGAGGTGCTGTGCTGCGGGCCGTCGCCCTTGGTCTGCTTGACGGCCTGGTCGACGAACTCGTTGACGGTGGCGTTGATGTCGCCGTTGTTCGAGCGGAAGGACGCGCCGGCCAGCTTGGTCGCGGAGTCCTTCGACAGGGCCTTGGCGTCGGCGCTGGCGTCGAACCCGTTGCCCCGCCACACCGCGTAGACGCCGACGATGCCGACCTTGGTGCGCAGGTCGTTCATCAGGTTCTTCGGGGCGTAGGCCTGGCTGTCCGGCAGCACCGCGACGAAGATCGGCTTGTCGGCCTTCTTCAGCTTCTTCGCCAGCGCCTCGGCCTGGTCGTCGGAGAACCGGCCGGTCATCGCCGGGTCGACGTAGACCTGGCTCTTCTTCAGCGAATCGGCAGCGTCGTTCAGCCCGGCCGCCTGGGCGGGCACGGACAGCCCGAGGACCATCAGCAGGCCGAGCAGAGCTGCCAGCACGGCGGCCGGCCCGGTGGCTCGGGAGCGGCGGAGCACAGTTCTCATACTCAGACCGTACCTGCCGCGTCCCCGGATCCACGCCCTACCCGGGGACGGTCCGACCCCGAGTCTCCCCCTACCCGGGAACGAGCCGACCCCCGAGAACCCCCGCCGACCGGCCGGAGTTGGGCCCCGGCCCACCGCGTCCGGGCGGCGAGCAGGCATAGTGGTGACGATCTTCCCTCCCGCGACAGGAGACCCCAGCGTGATCCTCGGCCTCGTCACCGCCGTCGCCGCGTCCGTCTGTTACGGCACCGGGTCGGTGCTGCAAGCCGTCGGCGCCCGGCGTTCGGCCCGGCAGGAGGCGGCCGACGGCACCGTCACCGAGCACGGCGGGCCGAGCCTCGCCTCCACTGCCAAGGCCGCCGTCACCTGGGAGTTCATCCTCGGCACGGTGCTGGACTTCATCGGGTTCGGGCTGGGCGCGCTGGCCGCGCGGCTGCTGCCGCTGTTCCTGTCGCAGACCATCATCAGCGCCAACCTGGTGATCACCGCAGTGCTGTCGATCAAGCTGCTCGGGCTGAGGCTCCGTCAGCTGGAGTGGCTGTCCATCGGCATCCTGTGCAGTGCCCTGGTGCTGCTCGCCGTCGCCGCCGGGCCGGAGGGCGGCCACCACGCCGCCCGGGAGTTCCACTGGGCGCTGCTGATCGGCTCCGTGGTGCTGATCGCCGGCGGCTCGCTGATCGTCCGCCGGCTCGGCTCCAGCGGGGCGATCGTGGCCGGTCTGCTGTCCGGTCTCGGCTTCGGCGCGCTGGGCATCGGGGTGCGCATCCTGGACGGCATCGAGCCGTTCTCGATCACCGCGCTGCTCTCCGACCCGGCGCTGTACGCCATCCTGATCGCCGGCATCGGCGGCATGTACCTGCACACCGTCGCCCTCCAGGTCGGCTCCGTCAACGGCGCGACCGCCGCGCTGGTGGTCGGCGAGACCGTCGTCCCGGGGGCGGTCGGCGTCCTGTGGCTCGGCGACTCCTCCCGCCCGGGGCTGGCCTGGCTGGCCGTGCTCGGCTTCGTCCTCGCGGTGGTGAGCGCCGTCGGCGTCGCCTACTTCGGCGAGGACGGCGGGGCGATCCAGGCGGCCGCCGAGGAGGAGAAGGCGAAGGCCGCCCACTGACGGGTCAGCGGGGGCGGCGCTGGCACTTCGGGCAGTAGTGGCTGGAGCGGTTCATCCAGGCGTCGCGGCGCATCGCCGTCCCGCAGCGGCGGCAGGGCTCGCCCTCGCGGCCGTAGGCGTCCAGGTCGCGGGAGAAGTAGCCGCTCTCGCCGTTGACGTTGACGTACAGCGAGTCGAAGCTCGTCCCGCCGACGGCCAGCGCCGCCGACATCACGTCCCGGACGTGGCCGAGCAGTTCGAGCGCGGCGGGGCGGGTCAGGGTGGCGGTGGGGCGGTCGTAGTGCAGGCGGCTGCGCCACAGCGCCTCGTCGGCGTAGATGTTGCCGACGCCGCTGATCAGCGTCTGGTCGAGCAGGGCCCGCTTCACGGTGGTGCGCTTGGCCTTCAGCGCGGTGACGAACGCGGCGTCGTCGAAGCGCGCGTCGAGCGGGTCGCGGGCGATGTGGGCGAGCGAGAGCGGAGTGGACTCGGGGTCGTCCGGCTCGGTCTCCTCGACGGCGAGGCCGCCGAAGGTGCGCTGGTCGACGAAACGCAGTTCGGTGCCGCCGTCGGCGAACCGGAGCCGCGCCCGCAGATGCACCGAATCGGCCATGTCGGCTTCCTGGACGAGCAGTTGGCCGCTCATGCCGAGGTGGCCGATCATCGACAGGCCGTCGCCGAGCGGCACCCACAGGTACTTGCCGCGGCGCTGCGGATCGCCGAGCGTGCGGCCGCGCAGCAGTGCGGTGAACTCCTCGGCGCCGCCGGCCTGTCGGCGGACGGCGCGCGGGTGCAGCACCTCGACGTCGCTGACGGTCCGTCCGGCGGCCCAGCGGGCCAGACCGCGGCGGACGACTTCGACCTCGGGGAGTTCGGGCACGGCGGTCAGGCGGTCGCGGCCGGCCGGTCGCCCTCGGTGCTGCCGTCCTGCTTCGCCTTGATGGCGCGCCAGGCGGATTCGGCGGCCTTCTGCTCGGCTTCCTTCTTGGAGCGTCCGCTCCCGGAGCCGTAGTCCTGGCCGGCCACCCGGGCGGCGGCGGTGAAGGTCTTCTCGTGGTCCGGTCCGGACTCGGTGACCACGTACTCGGGAACACCGATGCCGACGGCGGCGGTGAGCTCCTGGAGACTGGTCTTCCAGTCGAGTCCGGCGCCGAGCAGCGCGGATTCCGCGATCAGCGGGTCGAACAGCTGGTGGACGAAGTCCGTCGCCGAGTCGAGGCCCTTGTCGAGGTAGATGGCGCCGATCACGGCCTCGACGGTGTCGGCGAGGATCGACGACTTGTCGCGGCCGCCGGTCCCTTCCTCACCCTTGCCGAGCCGGATGAAGGCTCCGAGGTCCAGGCCGCGGCCGACCTCGGCGAGCGCGCGGGAGTTGACCACCGCGGCGCGGAGTTTGGCGAGCGTCCCCTCGGCGACCTCCGGGTGGAGGCGGTAGAGGGTGTCGGTCACCACCAGGCCCAGCACCGAGTCGCCGAGGAACTCCAGGCGCTCGTTGGTGGGCAGCCCGCCGTTCTCGTACGCGTACGAGCGGTGGGTCAGGGCACGTACCAGAAGGGCGCGCTCAAGTGGGTACCCGAGGCGCCCTTCCAGGACGTCGTATTCGGTCGAAGCCGGCCCGCCGCCCTTACCCCCGTTGGTCCCGGGGTTCGGCTTGCGAGAGGAATTGCTGCCGTCCGACATCGATCCGTGCACCCCGCCGATCAGACCGAGAGGACCTGGCGACGGTTGTACGTGCCGCAGCTCGGGCACGCGATGTGCGCGAGCTTCGGCTCGTGGCAGCGGTCGCACGCGACGAGCGCGGGCACGACGGCCTTCCAGTTGGAACGCCGGTGACGCGTGTTGCTGCGCGACATCTTCCGCTTCGGAACAGCCACGGTAAATCTCCTGGTTCTACGGCGAGACCCTCACGGGTACCGCTGTGTCTTATTCCTCGTCACCCTCGTCGCCGGGGGCGGCGGAGAGTCCCTGCAGAGCCGCCCACCGGGGGTCGGCGGCGTCGTGGTGGTGCGACGGGTCGTCGCTCAGGCGGGCCCCGCATTCGGAGCACAGACCCAGGCAGTCGTCCTGGCACACCGGCTGCAGCGGCAGTGCGAGCACCACCGCGTCACGCAGCACCGGCTGGAGGTCGAACAGGTCGCCCTCCAGACGGTAAGTCTCGTCCTCGGACTCCTCGTCGAAGTCGTCTCCCGCGATCGCGCGGTGACGCTCCTCGGACTCCGGGTAGTAGTACAGCTCCTGGAAGTCGACCTCCAGGTCGTCCTCCAGCGGCTCCAGGCAGCGGGAGCACTCGCCGGTCACGTGGGCCTCGGCGGTGCCGGTGACCAGCACGCCCTCGACCACGGACTCCAGGCGGAGCTCCAGCTTGATCTCGCTCTTCTCGGGGACGCCGATCACATCCGCGACGCCCAGCTCCGCGGGGGCCTCCAGGGTGCGGGACACCTTGCGCAGCGAGCCGGGGCGACGGCCGAGCTCATGCGTGTCGAACACGAGCGGGTCGCGGTGGTCGAGGCGGTTCAAGGCTTCCTGACTTCCTGGTGGCGCACGCATTCCTGCGTGACGCGGACTGTAGGTTCCTGCGGTGCGCGGCCCGGACGCGGGCACGCGGCGAACCCGGCACGAGCAGGCCGGAGTGGTCAGACTACCCGAGAGTCCGGGCCGAACCCAACTCGCCCGTTCACCGGCCGCCGAGCTCCCGCAGCCGGGTCATGTCGATCATGCTGGTGTCGAAGAAGCTGGTCTCGTCCAGCCCGGCCTGCTGCTGCTGGGGCAACTGGGGCAGTTGCTGCGGCTGCGGCGGGTAGCCGTTCGGGTCGACGGGCAGCGGGTTGCCCCACTGGTCGTAGCCCGGCTGCTGGTACTGCTGCTGCTGGTAGTACGCCGGGTCGACCGGCTGCTGGTAGCCGTAGGGCTGCCCGTACGGGTCGGCCTGCGGGGCCGCCGCCGGGTCGTAGCCGCCGCCGTACGCCTCGGCGTACTGCGGGGCCTGCGGCTGGCCGTACTGGTCCTCGGCGGGGTTCTGCCAGCCCGCCGCGGCCGGGGTCTGCTCCGGCCAGGTCTGCTGCTGCGGGACGTCCGCGTACCAGGACTGCTCGCCGTCGGCGTCGGCGAAGCCGGCCGCCACCGCCTCGGCGCGGTTCCTGAGCTGCTGGACCTCGTCGGCGGCGGCCAGGTAGGCGCCCAGCTCGTCGATCGGGGCCTTGCCGAGCAGCTTGTCCCGGCCCTTGCCGACCGCCTCCAGGGTCGCCGAGAGCACCGCCTCCAGGGTGGCGAGCTTCACATCGACGTACTCGTCGGCCTCCGGGCTGAGGCTGACCCGCTGCGGCTGGAACTCCTCGCCGTCCTCGGAGCCCTCGCCCTCCGGCTGGTACACCCCGGCCTCGCCGCGCAGCTTCTGCCGGCCGCGGCCGACCGCGCCGAGCGTCTTGGTGAGCACCACCTCGAAGTTGGCGAGCTTGGAGTCGACGTAGTCGTCCGCCTCGGCGCGCTTGGTGTGCTCCTCGGTGCGGGCCTCGGCGAGGATCCGGTCCGCCTCGGCCTGCGCCTTGCGCACCACCTCGGTGTCGGAGATCAGCGAGCCGCGCTCGTCGTGCGCGCCGCGGATGATCTGGTCGGCCTGCGCCCGGGCGTCGGCCACCATCTGCTGATGGTCCGCCACCACCGACTGCGCCTGGGCGAGTTCGGCGGGCATCGTGTCGCGCAGCTCGCGCAGCAGGCCGGTCAGTTCGGCACGGTTCACCACGCAGGAGGACGACATCGGCATCGCCTTGGCCTTCTCGACCACGGCGATGATCTCGTCGAGTTTCTGCTGCACGTCCACGGGTGTCTTCAGTCTTTCCGTGTGCCGCCGAGGTGCGGCGGAGGCAGTGCCACGAGGCCGCGAAACGCGGTCCCGGGGCCGGGAGTACAGACTGTACGGCCACCCACCCCGCCGCTCACAACGCCTCCGTCACTTGCGGCGTTCGGCGATCCGCTCGACCAGTCGCGCGTGCACGACTCCCGGCAGCAGGTGGGAGACGTCGCCGCCCAGCGAGGCCACTTCCTTGACCAGGCTGGAGGACAGGAAGCTGTACGTCGGCGAGGTCGGCACGAACAGCGTCTCCACGCCGCTCAGGCCGTGATTCATCTGCGCCATCTGCAGCTCGTAGTCGAAGTCGCTGACCGCGCGCAGGCCCTTGATGATCGCCGGGATGCCGCGCGCCGTGCAGTAGTCGACCAGCAGGCCGCTGTGCGACTCCACCTGGATGTTGTCCAGATGGGCGGTGGTCTCCTCGATCAGGGCGATCCGCTCCTCGACCGAGAACATCCCCTGCTTGCTGCGGTTCACCGCCACCGCCACGTGCACCACGTCGTACAGCTTCGAGGCCCGCTCGATGATGTCGAGGTGTCCGTTGGTGATGGGGTCGAAGGACCCCGGACAGACGGCGCGGCGCATGGGTGTGCTCCCTTGTGGGGCGGGATGTTCTGCTACGAGTCTTGGTCAGCCCCGGTAGCGGCGCGACCGTACCAGAGCGTGCCCTCGCCGTACCGGCGCGAGCGCAGCCCTTCGAAGCCGTCCGGCCAGCCGAACTCGCCCCCTCGGGTGCTGCGTTCCACGGTGACGAGAACATGCTCGGACAGCCAGCCCCCGGAACGGAGTGTGACCAGCATCTCCCGCAGCACCTCGTCCTCGACCGCGTACGGCGGGTCCAAAAAGACCAGGTCGTACGGCTCGGCCGGCGGGGCGCCCGCGATCACCTTCTCCGCCTTGTCCGCCCGCACCTCCGCGCCCGGCAGCCCCAGCGTCCGGACGTTCTCCCGCACCGTCTTTACCGCGCTCGCGTCCGCCTCCACCAGCAGCGCGTGCGCCGCGCCCCGGGACAGCGCCTCCAGCCCGACCGCGCCGCTGCCCGCGAACAGGTCCAGCATCCGCGCCCCGGCGATCGGCCCGAACAGCGACTCGATGGTGGAGAACATCGCCTCCCGCGCCTTGTCGGAGGTCGGACGGGTGTTCCGGCCGGGCGGCACGGCGAGACGGCGGCCTCCGGCACGGCCGGCAATGACGCGGGGCATGACGTTCCTTAGGTGGGAGGGGGTGCGCGCCCGACCATAGCCGACAAATCGCAGCCGGCCGGGCGCGCAGCCCCGTCAGGGCCTACTCGTTGGAAGCCGCACCCAGCAGCGTCGGCGACGCGTAGCGCGACCAGGACAGGCAGCCGTCCGGCGGGCAGTACTCCGGGCGGCGCGGGTCGTGGCCGAGCTCGCGCAGCTTGGTGCGGACGGAGTCGGGCGTGCGGCCGTAGCGGGCGGCGATCCGGGCGATGGTGTCGCCGTCGTGGAAGCGGCGGACCAGTTCCTCCTCGTGCTGCGGCACCCAGGGGGCGCCGTGGCCGGGGTAGAGCTCGCGCAGCACGTCGCGGTCGGGGATGGGCTCGGAGACGTCGGCGACGATCGCCAGCGCGCGCAGGGCGCGGTTGAGCGCGATGCGCAGCGAGGCGACGTCCTCCACCGGGAGGCGGAGCTTGCCGGAGGCGACCGGGTTGGCGGAGTTGCCCTCGCGCCAGCCGGTCAGGGTGAGGGTGACTTCGCGGTCGTCTTCGCTGGCGACCTCGATCCGGAAGACCTTGTCGCCGAGCGGGAGCTCGTTGAGGTGACGGAATGCCATGCAATGACCCCCAAGTCTCGTGCCGGGGACGCCACTTGGAGTGCGCCCCGAACAACTACATTCTCTCCCGGGGCACTGACAATCGGTCCTGCTCGAACGGCCCGCTCAGCCCTTCTCCAGGTACTCCGCGCGGTCCTCGTCGAGCAGGCTCTCCAGCGCCGTGCGCAGCTCGGGGTGGGCGGCGAGTTCGGGGTCGACGGCGACCAGCCTGGTGGCCTCGGCGCGGGCGGTGGCGATGACGTCCTCGTCGTCGAGGACGGAGAGCACCTTGAGCGAGGACTTCACGCCGGACTGCGCCTGGCCGAGCACGTCGCCCTCGCGGCGCTGTTCGAGGTCGATCCGGGAGAGCGCGAAGCCGTCCAGGGTGCCGGCCACCGCGTCGAGCCGGGCGCGGGCGGCGCTGGCCGCGGGCATGTCGCTGACCAGCAGGCACAGGCCGGCGGCGGAGCCCCGGCCGACCCGGCCGCGCAGCTGGTGGAGCTGGGAGACGCCGAACCGGTCCGCGTCCATGATCACCATGACGGTGGAGTTGGGGACGTTGACGCCGACCTCGATGACGGTGGTGGCGACCAGCACGTCGACCTCGCCGGCGGCGAAGCGGCGCATCACGTCGTCCTTGGCCTCGGGCGCGAGCCGGCCGTGCAGGATCTCCACCCGCAGTCCGGCGAGCGGGCCCTTGGCGAGCTTGTCCGCGGTCTCCACGACGGCGAGCGGGGGCCGCCGCTCCTCGCTGTCCGCGCCGCCGCCTGCGTCGACCTCCTCCGGGTCCTCCTTGCGCTTCTTCTTCCCCTTCGGCTGCTCGTCCTCGTCGCCGATCCGCGGGCAGACCACGTACGCCTGGTGGCCCTTGCCGACCTCCTCGCGGACGCGCTCCCAGGCGCGGGTGAGGAAGTTGGGCTTCTCCAGGGCGGGGACGACGTGGGTGGAGATCGGGGAGCGGCCGGACGGCAGCTGGTCGAGGACGGAGGTCTCCAGGTCGCCGAAGACCGTCATCGCGACGGTGCGCGGGATCGGGGTGGCGGTCATCACCAGCAGGTGCGGGGGCTGTTCGCCCTTGGCCCGCAGCGCGTCGCGCTGCTCGACGCCGAACCGGTGCTGTTCGTCGACCACCACCAGGCCGAGGTCGGCGAACTGCACCTTGTCCTCGATCAGGGCGTGCGTGCCGATGGTGATGCCGGCCTTGCCGGAGGCCATGTCGAGCATCGCGCCGCGGCGGGCGGCGGCGCCCATCGAGCCGGTGAGCAGGGCGACCCGGGTGCCGATCTCGGAGCCGCCGATCATGCCGGCCTCGGCGAGGTCGCCCATCATCTCGACGATGGAGCGGTGGTGCTGCTGGGCGAGCACCTCGGTGGGCGCGAGCAGCACGGCCTGGCCGCCGGCGTCGACCACGGCGAGCATGGCGCGCAGCGCGACCAGGGTCTTGCCGGAGCCGACCTCGCCCTGCAGCAGCCGGTGCATGGGGTGTTCGGTGGCGAGGTCGGCGAAGATCTCGGCGCACACCTTCTGCTGGCCGTCCGTCAGCGTGAACGGCAGCCGGGCGTCGAAGGCGTCCAGCACGCCGCCGGGGACGGCGCGGCGCGGGACGGCGGGCAGCGCGGAGTCGGCGGCCCGGCGCTGGGCGAGCGCGACCTGGAGGACGAACGCCTCGTCCCAGCGCAGCCGGTTCTGGGCGCGTTCCTTCTCCACCTGGTTCCGCGGGCGGTGGATCAGTTCGAGCGCCTCGGGCAGCGGGATCAGGTCGTGCTCGGCGCGCAGGTCGGCGGGCAGCGGCTCGCCGACGTCCCCCAGGTGCTTGGTGAGGGCGAGCTCGACGCAGAGCGAGAGCTTCCAGCTGGGCAGCTGGGCGCTCGCCGGGTAGACCGGGATGAGCCGCCCGGCGAACTGCTTCGCCGCCGACGAGCCCTCCTCGTCGTCGATCAACTGGTAGTCGGGCGAGGCGAGTTGACGCGTCCGGTTGAACATGCCGACCTTGCCGGCGAACAGGCCCTGCTGGCCGGGCTTGAGGTCCTTCTGCCGCCAGCCCTGGTTGAAGAACACCAGGGACAGCCGGGACCGGCCGTCGGTGACCACCACTTCCAGCCGGTCGCCCTTGCGGCCGCGGAACGGGATCAGCGTGACCTTCTCGATCCGGGCCAGCACGGTGACGTGCTCGTCCACCTCCAGCTCGTCCAGGCTGGTGAGTTGGCCGCGCTCGACGTACCGGCGCGGATAGTGGTGCAGCAGGTCGCCGACCGTGCGCAGCTTGAGGGAGTCGGCCAGCACCTTCGCGGTGCGGTCGCCGACCAGGTCCTTCAGTGGTTCATCGAGAGCGCCCATCGGGTCCCATTTCACACCACCGGACCGACGTCACGGCTCACTCGACGCCGATCAGCAGCGGCGCGGCCTCCTGGCCGCCCTGGTAGGCGACGGTGTCGACCTCGGGACGGGTGCGCCTGGCGTGCGCGATCAGCCGGTCGGCGAGCTCGGCGGGAGAGTCGTCGCCGAGCACCAGGGTGACGAGTTCGCCGGACGCCGCGATCATCCGGTCCAACACGGTGAGCGCCGTCTCGGTGAGGTCGTGGCCGATCACCGCGACGTCGCCGTCGATCAGACCGAGCACGTCGCCCGCCTGGCAGACGCCGGCCATCGTCCAGGACTCGCCCTCGGCGACGGCGAGTTCGGCGTACCTGGTGGCGCCGGCGGCGGAGGTCATGGCGACCACGTCCTCGTCGAAGCGGCGGCCGGCGTCGTGCACGGCCAGTGCGGCCAGGCCCTGCACCGGCGAACGGGTCGGCAGCACGGCGATCCGCACGCCCTCCTCGCGCAGCTGGTCGGCGGCGGCGCCGGCGGCAGCCCGCAGTTCGGGGTCGTTGAGCAGCAGGATCACCTCGCGGGCCGCGCAGCGGTGCACGGCCGCGACCAGTTCGGCGCTCGCTGGGGCCCGGTCCGGATCGGCGGCCAGCACCACCGAGCCGGCCTGCTCGCACAGCTGGGCCAGTCCGCTGCCGGTCACCACGCTGAGCACGGCCCGGCCGTGCGAGACGGTCTCCTCGCGCTCGCCGGAGCGGGCCGCCGCCTCGGCGAAGTGCGTGATCCGGATCCGGTACGGCCGGCCCGCCTCGACACCCGCCTCCACGGCCGCGCCCGCGTCGTCCACGTGCACGTGGACGTTCCACAGGCCGTCGCCGCCGCCGATCACCAGCGAGTCGCCGAGCCGCCCCAGCCGCTCGCGCAGCCGCGGCAGCTGTCCGTCCTCGGCCTCCAGCAGGTAGATCACCTCGAACGCGGGGTGGCCCGGGCCCGGCGGCCGCTCATGGCCCTCACAGCCGGCCACCACCACGGGGTCCACCTCGCGCCGCAACGCGACCGGCCCCATCGGCTGCTGTCCGGACACCGCGTCCACCAGCGCCCCCAGCACCGCGACCAGCCCCCGGCCGCCGGCGTCCACCACGCCCGCCTCCGCGAGCACCGTCAACTGGTCCGGGGTGAGCAGCAGCGCCTGCCGGGCCGCCCGGTACGCCTCCCGGGCCTGGCCCGTCAGCCCCTGCGCGGCCTTCGCGGCGCCGGCGGCAGCCGCGGCGACGGTCAGCAGGGTGCCCTCGACCGGCTCCGCGACAGCCTGGTAGGCGGACCGCGCGCCGTTGTCGAGGGCCTCCCCCAGCTCCCCGTCCCCCGACAGCACCTCGGCGAGGCCGCGCAGCCACTGCGCCAGGATCACGCCGGAATTGCCCCGCGCCCCGATCAGCGCCCCGCGGGCCGCGGCGGTCGCCGCGGCGGCCAGCGCGGGCGGCTCCTCCTCGGCGAACAGCACGTCCAGCGCCTCGGCGGCGGACTCCACGGTCAGATACAGGTTGGTGCCGGTGTCGCCGTCCGGAACCGGGTAGACGTTCAGTGCGTCGATCTCCTCGCGGGCCTGGCCGAGGGCTGCCAGCGCGAGCCGGCACCAGGTGCGGACGGCCGCGGCGTCGAGGGTGTCCAGCACCAAATCTCCTCCGGGTGAACGCCACGAGAACGCGACGGGACGCGGTGGCGAGGGCGATGCTGGCAGGTTATCGGCCCCTGCGACGCCACCTGCGGCACCCTCCGCCGCAGGTCGCGGGAACGATCACCCCGGCAATCGTGGTAGTTTCGTTGAGCGGGAGTCACCGTTGTATGCTCTCCCGGTTGCCTGGAACACTCCGGGCTGTTCAAGTTCCTGATCTGAAGTCTTGGAGTGACTCCTGTGGCTGCCAACTGCGACGTCTGCGGCAAGGGCCCGGGCTTCGGCAACAGCATCTCCCACTCGCACCGCCGTACCCCCCGTCGTTGGAACCCCAACATTCAGACGGTGCGCGCTGTGGTTGGGCGCACGCCGAAGCGGCTCAACGTCTGCACCTCGTGCATCAAGGCCGGTAAGGTCTCGCGCTGACGCGCAGACCGGTACGCCGGTCACCTTCTTGCTCGGTGAAAGCCGACCACACCCTTCGGGGACCGTGGTCGGCTTTCGCTTTTTTGCTTGTGGGAGCCACCACCAGGGGCTCGGGGAACGGCGAGGCCGTGTTGCTGGCGGTCGGAGACAGCGGTTGGCCATGGCTGCGGCGGGCCAAAGACAGGAACCCGAAACAGCGGAACGCCTTGCGCCCCGTTGATCACCCGCAGACATGACCCCGCCGTTCCCCGGGCCCCTGGTGGCGCATCCCCGAGCCCTGGTGGTGCGCCCCCGGGCCCCTGGTGATGACCTACCGGTACTGCCAGAAGTGGTCCACCGGCCCGATGCCGGAACCCAGTGCGAAGCCGTGCTCGATGGCGCCCGTCACATAGGCCTTGGCGTGGGCGACCGCGACCGGCATCGGCTCCCCCTTCGCCAGCTGCGAAGCGATCGCGCTGGCGAGGGTGCAGCCGGTGCCGTGGGTGTGGCGGTTGTCGTGGCGGGGGGCCCGGTACCAGTGGGTTTCGCCGGTGGGGCCGAGGAGGAGATCGGCCGCTTCGCCTTCGAGGTGGCCGCCCTTGATGAGCGTCCAGCGGGGCCCGAGGTCGCGCAGCGCCTTCGCGGCGTCGAGCATCCGGCTCTCGTCGCTGACCTCCAGCCCGGTGAGTTGGGTCACCTCGTGCAGGTTGGGGGTGACCAGCGTGGCGACCGGCAGGAGCCGCTCGCGGACGGTGGCGACAGCCTCCGCGGCGAGCAGCGCGTCGCCGTGCTTGGAGACTCCGACGGGGTCGACGACCACGGGGGCGGGGGCGTCGGCGAGGAGCCCGGAGACGGTTTCGACGAGTTCGATCGAGGCCAGCATGCCGGTCTTGATCGCCTGGACGCCGATGTCGTCGACGACGCTGCGGTACTGGGCGCGGACGGCTTCGGCGGGCAGTTCCCAGTAGCCCTGGACGCCGAGCGAGTTCTGCGCGGTGACGGCGGTGATGACGCTCATGCCGTGGACGCCGAGGGCGAGCATCGCCTTGAGGTCGGCCTGGATGCCGGCACCGCCGCCGCTGTCGGAGCCGGCGACGGTGAGCACCCGGGGCGGGGCGGTGTTGGTGGTCATGTGCCCCAACCTACCGACCGGGGGAAACGCGTCAGAGCACGGCCTCGGATTCGATCCAGCGGTCCGGCGGGACGGTCTTGAGCCGGACGACGCCGTCGGCGATCGGGGTGAGGTGGATCTCGGTGTGGCGCAGGGCGGTGAAGTGTCCGAAGGCGCCCTGGTGGACGGCTTCGACGGCGTGCCAGCCGAAGCGGGTGGCGAGGACGCGGTCGAGCGCGGTCGGGGTGCCGCCGCGCTGGGTGTGGCCGAGGATGACCGGCCGGGCCTCCTTGCCGAGCAGGTTCTCCAGTTCGAGGGCGAGCCGGGTGCCGATGCCGCCGAAGGTCTGGTGGCCGAACCGGTCGACCTCGCCGTGTTCGAAGCGCAGGGTGCCGGGCAGCGGCTGCGCGCCTTCGGCGACGGCGATGATGGCGAACTTCTTGCCGCGCCGGAAGCGGTCCTCGATCATCCGGGCGACGGCCTCGATGTCGAAGGGCTTCTCGGGGACGAGGATGCCGTGCGCGCCACCGGCCATGCCCGCGGTGAGGGTGATCCAGCCGGTGTGGCGGCCCATCAGCTCGACGACCATGACGCGCTGGTGGGACTCGGCGGTGGTCTTCAGGCGGTCGATGGCCTCGGTGGCGACGTGCACGGCGGTGTCGAAGCCGAAGGTGGCGTCGGTGGCTTCGATGTCGTTGTCGATGGTCTTGGGGACGCCGACCACCGGCAGCCCGGCGTCGCTGAAGAGTTTGGCGGCGGTCAGGGTGCCTTCGCCGCCGATCGCGATCAGGGCGTCGATGCCGAGCCGCGCGGCGAGTTCGGCGGAGTTCTCGACCGCCCAGCGGATCTTCTCGCGCTGCACCCGGGCGGAGCCGAGAATGGTGCCGCCGAGGGTGAGCAGGCCGGTGACGTCGTCGTGCGAGATCGGGCGGGCGCGGCTCTCGATCAGGCCGAGGAAGCCGTCCTCGATGCCGATGATCTCGTCGCCGTGCACGTCGGTGCCGCGGTGCACGACGGAGCGGATCACCGCGTTGAGTCCGGGGCAGTCGCCGCCGCTGGTGAGAACGCCGATGCGCATGGTGGCTGTGCTCTCCTGCTCCCGAGGGCACGGGACCCCCGCGTAGGTGGAGACCGGACCGCCGACGCCGCCGGTCCGCCCGACAGTCGCCACCCTACGCGTTGGAGGCCGTACCGAGGGGTAACGGCGGGCGGGCTACTGCTCGGCGAAGTGGTCCCATCCCGCGGTGCGGTCCCAGGGCGCGCCGTCGACCGTGACCACGCCCCCGCGGCCGGCCCGGGCCGGGCGGACCACTTCGCCGATCTGCCGCCAGCGGGCCGGGAGTCCGACGCTCTTGGGGAAGGTCGCGACGATCGCGTGGTCCTCGCCGCCGGACAGCACCCACACCAGCGGGTCGACGCCGACGGCCTGGCCGATGTCGGCCATCTGCGCGGGGACGTCGAAGTCCGCGGCCCGCAGGTCGATGTCCACGCCGCTGGCCCGGGCGACGTGGCCGAGGTCGGCGACCAGCCCGTCGGAGACGTCGACCATGGCGGTGGCGCCGAGGTCGCTGGCGGCGGGGCCGGCGTGGTACGGCGGTTCGGGGCGGCGGTGCGCCTCGACGAAGGCCCGCGGGGAGCGGAAGCCGCGCTGAAGGACGGTCAGCCCGGCGGCGGACCAGCCGAGCCAGCCGGTGACGGCGACCACGTCGCCGACCTGGGCGCCGGAGCGGACCACGGGGCGGCGGCCCTGCAGGTCGCCGAGGGCGGTGATGGCCAGCGTGATGGTGTCGCCGCGGACCACGTCGCCGCCGACCACGGTGGCCCCGGCCACCTGGCACTCGTCGCGCAGGCCGTCCATCAGTT
Organism: Kitasatospora griseola; assembly: GCF_014648555.1. Classification (GTDB taxonomy): domain Bacteria; phylum Actinomycetota; class Actinomycetes; order Streptomycetales; family Streptomycetaceae; genus Kitasatospora; species Kitasatospora griseola. Next base: position 20,523 of record NZ_BMRI01000028.1, on the reverse strand, counting down.
CGGTGGCCCAGGTGGTGGGCAGGTCGGCGGGGGCGACCAGGCCGAGCAGCAGGGCGGTGGGGACGGCGCCCATCGCGGCGATGTCGGCGAGGTTCTGCGCGGCGCACTTGCGGCCCACGTCGTACGCAGTGGACCAGTCGCGGCGGAAGTGCCGGCCCTCGATGAGCACGTCGGTGGTGGCCACCACCCGGCCGTCGGGGGCCTTGACCACCGCCGCGTCGTCACCGGGCCCGAGTTCCACCGCCGGCGTCATCGGCAGCCGTGCGGTCAGCTCCCGGATGAGCCCGAACTCGCCGAGCTCGCCCACGGTCCCCTGCATCAGCCCGTCCTCCCGAGTCCTTCACGTGATCCGTCTGGGGTGCGCCCCCGCGCGGCAGCGTACGCCCTCCGAGGGTGCGAAGGTCTCCCCTGTGCCGCTGTCGCGCGGTAGCGTGGTGATCAGACTGCCGGTCAGCAACTCCCCTTACCCAGCCGCCTGGAGGTCCACCGTGGTGCAGGCGTACATCCTGATCCAGACCGAGGTGGGCAAGGCCACCGCGGTCGCCGAGTCCATTGCCAAGATCCCCGGAGTGCTCACCGCCGAGGACGTGACGGGTCCGTACGACGTGATCGTCCGCGCCGAGGCGGAGTCGATCGACGAGTTGGGCCGCCTGGTGGTGGCGAAGGTGCAGCAGGTGGAGGGCATCACCCGCACCCTGACCTGTCCGGTGGTTCGCCTGTAGGGGCGCTTACCATCGACGGGTGCCTTTTCGCGACCTCCTGAACCGCCTGCCCGCGCCGGTGCGCTGGCTCGCGCCCCCCGCCGCGCTGCTCGCCCTGACGGCGGGGCTGGTCGCTTCCTGGAGCGGTGAACCCGACGTCGCCCCGCCGACGCCGAGCGCCCAGGCCGCGCAGTACTGCCGGGCCCTGGACGCGAAGCTGCCCGGCGAGGTGCTCGGCCACCCGCGCAAGGACCCGTCGCCCGCCTCGCCGTACACGGCGGCCTGGGCGTCCTCCCCGCGCACGGTGCTGACCTGCGGCGGGGACCGGCCCGACTACCTGAACGACACCCTGCGCAAGGGCCCGTGCGTCGACGAGGTCGGCTGGGGCATGAGCGAGGACGGGAGGGGCGGGTACTTCTTCGCCACCGGGCTGCGCCTCGCGTACGTCGAGGTGCACGTCCCGGCGGGCGCGTACCCGAACTACGCGGACCCGCTCTCCTCGTTCTCGCCCGCCATCCGGGCGGCCGTCCCGCGGATCGACGGGACGGCCGACTCGGACTGCCTGGACGGCAACTCCTAGCGCAGGCCCGTGGAGCGGCGCAGCGCGGCGGCCAGCAGGCGGTCGATCAGCTCGGCGTAGGGCACGCCGGTGGCCTCCCACATCTTGGGGTAGGCGGAGATCGGCGTGAAGCCGGGCATGGTGTTGATCTCGTTGACCATCCACCGGCCGTCGTTCAGCAGGAAGAAGTCGACCCGGGCCAGGCCCTCGCAGCCGAGGCCCTCGAACACCTCGACGGCCTGCCGCTGGAGTTCGGTGCGCTCCGCGTCGGTGAGCTTCGCCGGGATCTCGACCTCGGAGGAGTCGATGTACTTGGCCTCGAAGTCGTAGAACTCGAAGTCGGCGTCGACCAGCACCTCGGCGGGCACCGAGGCGCGCGGGCCGTCCTCGAACTCCAGCACGCCGCACTCGATCTCGCGGCCCTCGACGCCCTTCTCCACGATCACCTTCGGGTCGTGGCGGCGGGCCTCGTCGATCGCGGCGTCCAGGTCGGCGAGGTCCTTGACCTTGGTGATGCCGATCGAGGAGCCGGCCCGGCAGGGCTTGACGAACAGCGGCAGGCCGAGCCCGGCGATCCGCTCGCGGGCGGCGGCCCGGCCGGTCTCGGTCTGCCACTCGCGCGGCTTGACCACCGTGTACTCGCCCGCGTACAGGCCGAGCGACTCGATGATCCGCTTGGTGAACTCCTTGTCCATGCCGACCGAGCTGGCCAGCACGCCGGAGCCGACGTACGGCACCCCGGAGAGCTCCAGCAGGCCCTGCAGGGTGCCGTCCTCGCCCCAGGGGCCGTGCAGCAGCGGCAGCACCACGTCGACCTCGCCGAGCACCTTGGGGGCGGCCCCGGGCTCGGTCCAGACCACGTCGCGGTTGCCGGGCGCGACGGGCAGCGCGACCTGGCCCTCGGCGGACTCGGCGACCTGGTCGACGTCGGGCATCCGGCCGTCGGTGATCGCCATCCGGGCGGGTTCGTCGCCGACCAGGGCCCAGCGGCCCTCATGGGTGATGCCGATCGGCAGCACCTCGTACTTGCTGCGGTCGATCGAGCGCAGCACGCTGGCGGCGGTGACCACGGACACGCCGTGCTCGGAGCTCCGGCCGCCGAAGACGATCGCGACGCGCGGCTTGGCCGACTGGTTCGGGGAGGTCTGTTCGATGCTCATATCGGCTTTGAGACTACCGTCCGATTCCGGTCACCGGCGTTCCGGCTTGGCCGAACGGGCCATCAGCCCCTTCAGCACTTCCTGGGTCGGCCGGCCGTTGTGCACCACGTCGACCACTGCTTCGACGATCGGCATCTCCACGCCGTTGCGCCGGGCCAGGTCGAGCACCGACTCGCAGGACTTCACGCCCTCCGCGGTCTGGCTGGTCGCCGCGATGGTCTCGGCGACCGTCATGCCGCGGCCCAGGTTGGTGCCGAAGGTGTTGTTCCGGGACAGCGGCGAGGAGCAGGTCGCCACCAGGTCGCCCATGCCCGCCAGGCCCGCGAAGGTGTGCGCGTCGGCGCCGAGGCGCAGGCCCAGCCGGGTGGTCTCGGCCAGCCCGCGGGTGATCAGGGTGGCCTTGGTGTTGTCGCCCAGGCCCATGCCGTTGGCCATGCCGACCGCCAGGCCGATCACGTTCTTCACCGCGCCGCCGAGCTCGCAGCCCACCACGTCGGTGTTGGTGTACGGGCGGAAGTACGGGGTGTGGCAGGCCTTCTGGAAGCGCTTGGCGACGTCCTCGTCGGTGCAGGCGACCACCGTGGCGGCGGGCTGCCGGTTGGCGATCTCGCCGGCCAGGTTGGGGCCGGACACCACCACGACGCGCTCCGGGCCGACCTGCGCGACCTCCGCGATCACCTCGCTCATCCGCTTCGCGGTGCCGAGTTCGATGCCCTTCATCAGGCTGACCAGCACGGTGTCCGGGGCCAGCATCGGCGCCCAGTGCGCGAGGTTGTCGCGCAGCGTCTGGGACGGCACCGACAGCACCGCGAAGTCGGCGCCGGCCAGTGCGGCGGCCGCGTCGGTGGTCGCCCGGATCGACCGGGGAAGCGTCAGACCCGGCAGGTAGTCCCGGTTGACGTGCTCCTTGTTGATGGCGTCGGCGAGTTCCTGCCGGCGGCCCCACAGGGTCACCTCGCAGCCGGCGTCGGCCAGGATCATCGCGAAGGCGGTGCCCCAGGAGCCCGTCCCCATCACGGCGCAGCGAGTCACCGGCCACGCTCCTCGGCGGCGCGCTCACGCTTGGCCTCGGCAGCCGTGGCACGGTCCTTGGCGGCCTTGCGCATGTCGTAGCGCTCGGCAGGGGCCTGCTCGCCGCGGATCCCCTCCAGCACGGCGGTGATCGCCGCCATGATGTCGTCGGTGGCGTCGCGCAGCACCTGGGCGGTGATCTCCTGGCCCTGGTACTTGCTCAGGTCCACCGCCGGACCGGCCGCGACCGTCACCTTGTGCCGCGGGAACAGGTGGTACTTGCCCTTCCCGCCCTTCCCGTACGGCGGGATGATCTCCTGCGCGCCCCAGTGCGCGACCGGGATCACGGGCGCGCCCGTCATCAGCGCGACCCGGGCGGCGCCGCTCTTGCCGGTCATCGGCCACATGTCCGGATCCCGGGTGAGCGTGCCCTCCGGGTAGAACTGCACGCACTGGCCGCCCTTGACCGCGTCGATCGCGGCCCGGAACGCGTCGGCGGCATCGGTGGAATCCCGGAACACCGGGATCTGGCCGGTCTTGCGCAGCATGAATCCGATGAACGGCACTTGGAACAGCGAGGACTTGCCGAGTATCCGGGGCGGGCGGCCCGAGTTGTACTGCCAGTGCCCGTAGAACACCGGGTCGATCACCGAGTTGTGGTTGACCACGGCGATGAAGCCGCCCTTCTCGGGCAGGTGCTCCCAGCCTCGCCAGTCCGTTGTCGCCAAGGCGTTCGTCACCGGCTTCACGAGCGCCGCCGCCAGGCGGTACCAGATCCCGTAGTCGGCGTTTCCGAACCTGGCGTTAGAGCGGCGGGCCACCCCAGCTCCTCCTCTTTCGCGCGGCGTCCCGCCCGGGCGGTGCCGCTGGTCTCTCTCCCTCGCCGGAGGCCGGGCAGCGGCTCCGAGGCGCCGACCAGTCTCACCCGCGAGGGAAGTCCGTGTCGAGCAGCCACCACCACCACCGGCCGACCAGTGCCCCGCCGACGGCCCGAACACCCCGGAACCGCTGGCCAGGCCTCCCCGGCCGACGTCACAATGACGCCGATGACAGAGGACACCGTACGCCCAGCCACCGTCCGCCCGTCCGCCCCGGGGCCGGGCCCGGACCGTGCGGCTCCGCGGCTCGGCTGGACCCTGGTCGTCCCGGTCAAGCCGCTGGCCGAGGCCAAGAGCCGGCTCGCCGCACTGGGTGCGCTACGGCCCCGGCTGGCCCTCGCCTTCGCGCTCGACACCGTCGCCGCGGCGCTCGCCTGCCCGACGGTCGAACGGGTGTTGGTGGTGGGACGGGATCCGCGCGCCACCGGTGCGCTGCGCGCGCTGGGGGCGACCGTCCTCGACGACGAACCCGGCGACGGGCTCAACCCGGCGCTCTCGCACGGCAGTGGCGCGGCGCACCGGCTGCACCCGCACTCCCCCGTCGCCACCCTCTCCGCGGACCTGCCGGCGCTGCGGCCCGCCGAGCTCGCCCGCGTCCTCGCCGCCGCGCTCCCGCACGGCCGGGCCTTCCTCGCGGACACCCCCGGCACCGGGACCGTCCTGCTGGCCGGCCCGCCCGGCGTCCCGCTGCGGCCGGCCTTCGGGCCCGACTCCCGGCGACGCCACGCGGCCGGCGGGGCGGCCGAACTCCGGCTCCCCGACGTGCCGTCCGTCCGGCGCGACGTCGACACCCCCGAGGACCTGGCCGACGCCCTCCGACTCGGCCTCGGCCCGGCCACCGGCGCCCTGCTCCGAAGCTCTATGCTGCTTCCCATGCAGGCCACCGCGTTCACCTTCGACCCCACGACCCGCTCCGGCTCGGTCCTGCTCGACGACGGCACTCCCGTCCCCTTCGACGCCCCGGCCTTCGACGCCGGCGGCCTGCGGCTCCTCCGCCCCGGCCAGCGCCTGCGCATCCGCACCACGGGCGAGGGCGCCGCCCGGCGCGTCACCTTCCTCACCCTCCCCACCTTCCCGGACCCCGAGTCCGCCTGACGCTCCGTCGGGAACCGCCGGGCGTACGGGACTTCGGACCGATCCGCGGGCGAGGTGCGCCTCCGGGCGGGCTACGCCGCCGACTTGCGCAGGCAGAGCGCCATGACGGCCGGAGTGTTGAGCAACTCCAGGCGTTTCGGGGCGACTTGCAGCGGACCCGCCGCGGTGGGGACCACCCGGATCAGCCGGGTCTGGCCGAGCAGGACGAAGCTCAGCATCAGGTGGCCGTCCCGGAGCAGGAAGCTCTCGGTGCGCTGCGCGGCGCCCGGCCCGAAGAAGTAGCGGTAGGCCTCGTACTGCGTCCACCCGAGCGGAAGCGTCCGGAGGGTGCCCCAGAGCGAGGCGAGCGCGTCGGCGAGGGAGAGGAACGAGGCCGATTCGGTGATGCCTTCGATGCTGACGGCGTATCCGGACTGCTGGCCCTTCACGGCGGCTCCTGTGGCGGGTCGAGTTCGGCCCAGACGGTGTGGGACCGGGCGGTGTGACGATGGCCGTAGCGGTCGGCCTCGGTGAGGACGTCGAGGAGCACCAGGTGGACCTCGGCGTCCGGGTTTCCGGGGAGGGTGGCTTCGATCCGGTGGCCGCCGCCGGGGAGGCGGCGGATCCGGGCTTCGGCTCCGGTGGCGGCGGCGAGCCTGGAGGCAAGGTCGAACACCCTGGTGGTTCGCACGCCACGCCCTCTCCCCCGAAGTCGGCCGATCACGCAAGGTGAATCTAAGCCATTAGATTCCACCTGATGCATTAGATTGTCAAGCTGAATCACCCGTCCTGCCGCAATCCGGCAGGTCTCGCCTTCCGCCGGGAGATGCCAGATGCCCTCACAGGACCCGCCGTACCTCCGCATCGCGGACCACCTGCGCCGCCGGGTGGCGGACGGCGAGTGGGCGATCGGCGAGCGGCTGCCGTCCCGTGCGCAGCTGGCCGTGAGCTACGGCGTGGGCGCCAACGTGCTCCAGCGGGCGCAGGAAGTCCTCATCGCCGAAGGCCTGTTGGAGGGCCGGGCGGGTTCGGGGACGTATCTGCGCGAGCCGGTGGAGCGGCGTCCGATGCGGCGCGCCCGGACGGTCGACGCGTTCCCCGCTACCGCCGTGCCGAACGGGAGTTGGGACGCGCACAGCGAGGCCCGGGTGGAGCCGCCGCCCGCGGTCGCGCGCCGACTGGGCATCGAGCCGGGCGAGTTGACGGTCCACACCCGCTACGAGTTCATGCTGGAGCACAAGCCGGTCCAACTCGCCGAGTCCTGGGAGCCGATGGCGATCACCGACGGAACTCCCATCCTGCTACCGGACTTGGGGCCGCTGAGCGGGCGGGGAGTGGTGGAGCGGATGGCCTCGATCGGGGTCCGGGTGGTGCGCGCCGAGGAGCGGCCGCGTCCCGGGCGGGGCGACGCCGGAGCAGGCGAATCTGCTGGGGATCGGCGCGGGCGATCCCGTGATGCTGGTCGAGCGGACGTATCTGGACGACTCCGGCCGACCGGTGGAGACCGCGGATCTGGTGATTCCGGATTCCCGCTGGGAGATCATCTACGACCTGCCGGTGGAACAGCCGGAGTAATTCCGTCCGGCCCGGCGCATTTCCGGACCGGCCGCGATCGCTCGGCCGCAGCACTTCGACGGGTGCCCGAACGATCCTTCTCCCGGACGCGAAAAGGCCGCGACGGCCCCGGTCCGGGGCCTCCGGAGGTCCGGGTTCCCTGGCGTGGGGCCGTCACGGCCTGGCCGCCCCGGCGCCGGCTGGTCCGGCACCGGGCTCGGTGCGACTACTTGGCGGTGGACTTGCGCGCCGTGGTCTTGCGCGCGGTGGTCTTCTTCGCCGGAGCGGTCTTCTTGGCGGCGGCGGCCTTCTTGGTGGCGGCCGCGGTGGTGGTCTTCTTCGCCGCGGTGGTCTTGGCGGTGGTGGCCTTCTTGACCGCGGTGGTCTTCTTCGCCGCCGTGGTGGCGGTCTTCTTGGCCGCGGTGGTGGCCGTCTTCTTCGCAGCGGTCTTCTTGGTCGCCGGGGCGGCGGCAGCGGCGCGCTTGGTGGCGGCGCGCTTGGCGGCCGGGGTGGCGGCCACACCGGACTTGCCCGGGGTCAGCGAGCCCTTGGGCGCCTTCTTCACGGACGGGCCGTCCTTCGGCAGCTTCTTGCTGCCGGAGACGAGGTCCTTGAAGCCCTGGCCCGGGCGGAACCGCGGCACCGCGGTCTTCTTGACCTTGACCCGCTCACCGGTCTGCGGGTTGCGGGCGAAGCGCGCCGAGCGCTCCACCTTCTCGAAGGTGCCGAAACCGGTGACCGACACCCGGTCACCCGCCACGACGGCACGCACCATGGTGTCGAGCACTGCGTCGACGGCCTCTGCGGCAGCCTTGCGACCGCCCAGCTGCTCGGCCACCGCTTCGACAAGCTGAGCCTTGTTCACGTCTTCCCCTTCGGAAACGGGCGCCGGATGATTCCATCCGTTCTTTTCGCACGTTAGGTATGTATCTGCGGACTTTCAATTACCAAACGCGTGAATCACCCTAGTGTCGCAACGTATTTGCGCATGGAGGAGCTCACCGGGGCGGCATCCGCCCCTCGTCGAGGTCCTGCACAAAGCGACTCAACCGCCGTGCCGCCTCCGGGAGATCACGCTTGGCGGTCTCGGTGACGATCAGCAGTTGTCGGGTGAGAGCGGTCTTTGCGTCCGTCGACACGTTCAGCGCGTGAACGCGGGCGTGGGCTTGCTTCAACCGCTCGGCCACCAGTGCGTGGAGCAGGGTGACTTCCGAGTCGGCAGCACTGTCCCGACCCTCCGCGAACGCGGGTTCGCCACCCGGGTACGGCGGTTCGGGGTTGTGGTGCATGCAACGATTGTGCCATCTGTGCGCAGTTGCGCTGAACCAGGGTCTATTCACGGCTGACGAACTCCCCTGCGAACAACGAAGACCCGCCCCGGAGGGGGGCGGGTCTTGTTGTCGGACCGTCAGAATGCCGTCACTCAGACGACCGGGAGGGTACGCGGCTTGTAGCCCGGGCGCTTCGCTTCGAACGCGGCGACATCGGCCTCGTTCTGCAGCGTGATGCTGATGTCGTCCAGACCGTTCAGCAGCCGCCAGCGAACGTTGTCGTCCAGCTCGAACGGAGCGGTGATGTTCGCCGCCCGGACCTCGCGGGCCTCCAGGTCGACGGTGATCTCCGCGGTCGGGTCGGCCTCCGTCAACTCCCAGAGCCGTTCCACGGTCTCCTGCGGCAGGACCACCGTCAGCAGGCCGTTCTTCAGCGAGTTGCCGCGGAAGATGTCGGCGAACCGCGAGGAGACGACGGCCTGGAAACCGTAGTTCTGCAGCGCCCAGACGGCGTGCTCGCGGGACGAGCCGGTGCCGAACTCGGGGCCGGCCACCAGCACCGTGGCGCCCTGGCGCTCGGGGCGGTTGAGGACGAACTCCTCGTCCTTGCGCCAGGCCTCGAACAGGCCGTCCTCGAAGCCGGAGCGGGTGACCTTCTTCAGCCAGTGCGCCGGGATGATCTGGTCGGTGTCCACGTTCGAGCGGCGCAGCGGGACGGCGCGGCCGGTGTGGGTGGTGAACTTCTCCATGGCTCAGGCCTCCACGGCGACGTTGTTCGAGAGGTCGGAAGGTGCGGCCAGGCGGCCCAGCAGCGCGGTGGCGGCGGCGACCTGCGGCGACACCAGGTGGGTGCGACCGCCCTTGCCCTGGCGGCCCTCGAAGTTGCGGTTCGAGGTGGACGCGCAGCGCTCGCCCGGGGCCAGCTGGTCGGGGTTCATGCCCAGGCACATCGAGCAGCCGGCGTGCCGCCACTCGGCGCCCGCGGCGGTGAACACCTTGTCCAGGCCTTCCTCCACGGCCTGCAGGGCGACCCGGACCGAGCCCGGAACCACCAGCATCCGCACGCTGTCGGCGATCTGGCGACCCTCCAGCACCGCGGCGGCGGCGCGCAGGTCCTCGATCCGGCCGTTGGTGCAGGAGCCGACGAACACGGCGTCGACCTTGACCTCGCGCAGCGGGGTGCCGGCCTCCAGGCCCATGTACTTCAGGGCGTTCTCGGCGGCGGTCCGCTCCTGCGGGTCCTCGAAGTCGGCCGGGTTCGGCACGTTGGCGCCCAGCGGCGCGCCCTGGCCCGGGTTGGTGCCCCAGGTGACGAACGGGGTCAGCTCGGCGGCGTCGATGAACACCTCGGCGTCGAACACCGCGTCCTCGTCGGTGGCCAGGGTCTCCCAGTAGGCGACCGCGGCGTCCCAGTCCGCGCCCTGCGGGGCGTGCGGGCGGCCCTGCAGGTAGTCGAAGGTGGTGCGGTCCGGGGCGATCATGCCGGCCCGGGCGCCCGCCTCGATGGACATGTTGCAGATCGTCATCCGGGCCTCCATGGAGAGGCTGCGGATCGCCGAGCCGCGGTACTCCAGGACGTAGCCCTGGCCGCCGCCGGTACCGATCTTGGTGATCACGGCCAGGATCAGGTCCTTGGCGGTGACGCCCTCGGGCAGCTCGCCCTCGACGGTGATCGCCATGGTCTTGAACGGGGCCAGCGGCAGCGTCTGGGTCGCCAGCACGTGCTCGACCTGGCTGGTGCCGATGCCGAACGCCAGTGCGCCGAAAGCGCCGTGGGTGGAGGTGTGGGAGTCGCCGCACACTACCGTCATGCCCGGCTGGGTCAGGCCCAGCTGCGGGCCGACCACGTGCACCACACCCTGCTCGACGTCGCCCAGCGAGTGGATGCGCACGCCGAACTCCTCGGCGTTCCGGCGCAGCGTCTCCAGCTGGACCCGGGAGACCGGGTCGGCGATCGGCTTGTCGATGTCCAGGGTCGGGGTGTTGTGGTCCTCGGTGGCGATCGTCAGATCGGTGCGGCGCACCTGGCGGCCGGCCAGCCGGAGCCCGTCGAACGCCTGCGGGCTGGTCACCTCGTGCAGCAGGTGCAGGTCGATGTAGAGCAGGTCGGGCTCGCCCTCGGCGCGCCGGACGACGTGGTCGTCCCAGACCTTCTCTGCGAGTGTCCGTCCCATCGGATTCCCTCCAGCCGGCCGCTCTGCCGGCCTTCTCGTGATCGTCGAGGTCTTGTCCCGTGCCGCCCTGTGAGGCTCGCTCGGCATCGTGACCTGCACGCCGGACCGTCCAGCATGCGGACACCGGGGTGACGGCTCCGCGCTGGGTGTTCTCCCGGGCTGCTGACTCCAGAGTGGCGGTTTTCTCGGAAGATTGAACTTGCGTCTCGCTGATTGAGACTGCAGTATCGAGACATGGACAACACTAGCGGCGTCGGCGTTCTCGACAAGGCCGCTCTGGTGCTGAGCGCACTGGAGTCGGGCCCCGCCACGTTGGCGGGGCTGGTCGCCGCCACCGGTCTGGCCCGGCCCACCGCCCACCGACTCGCCGTCGCACTCGAACACCACCGCCTGGTCACCAGGGACATGCAGGGCCGCTTCATTCTCGGCCCCCGACTCGCCGAACTCTCCGCCGCCGCAGGCGAGGACCGTCTCCTCGCCGCCGCCGGCCCGGTGCTCACGCACCTGCGGGACGTCACCGGCGAGAGCGCCCAGCTGTACCGCCGCCAGGGCGAGATGCGCATCTGCGTGGCCGCCGCCGAGCGCCTCTCGGGCCTGCGCGACACCGTGCCGGTCGGCTCCACCCTTCCGATGAAGGCCGGCTCCGCCGCCCAGGTCCTGCTCGCCTGGGAGGAGCCCGAGCGCCTCCACCGCGGGCTCCAGGGCGCCCGGTTCACCGCCACCGCGCTCAGCGGCGTCCGCCGCCGCGGCTGGGCCCAGTCCATCGGCGAACGCGAGCCCGGCGTCGCCTCGGTCTCCGCCCCCGTCCGCGGCCCCTCCAACCGCGTCGTCGCCGCGGTCTCCGTCTCCGGCCCCATCGAACGGCTCACCCGCCACCCCGGCCGCCTCCACGCCCAGGCCATCATCGAGGCCGCCAACCGCCTCACCGAGGCCCTCCGCCGCAGCTGACCTCACCACCCCCCAACGCTTCACCCGCCCCCGGCGCCGCGCCGGGGGCGCACGCGTTTTCACGGGAGACCGAGGAGGAAGGCAACGGACACGATGACCGAGGAGGCGGGGAAGCCCTGCGAGCCGGCTGCGGCGAGGGCGGGCGGGGCGCCTGGTGCAGGCTCAGCCGGCCGGTGCCTGTGGGGTGGTGGGCCGGAAACGCAAAAAAAGCCCCGGTTTCCCGGAGCTTGATTTTCTGAGCGTTTGGCTGGGGTACCAGGACTCGAACCTAGACTAAATGAACCAGAATCACTCGTGCTGCCAATTACACCATACCCCAAAAGTACCCCCGACCGGATTCGAACCGGCGCTACCGCCTTGAGAGGGCGGCGTGCTAGGCCGCTACACAACGGGGGCCCTAGCTTGAATGAGTACCCCCGACCGGATTCGAACCGGCGCTACCGCCTTGAGAGGGCGGCGTGCTAGGCCGCTACACAACGGGGGCCCTAGCTTGAATGAGTACCCCCGACCGGATTCGAACCGGCGCTACCGCCTTGAGAGGGCGGCGTGCTAGGCCGCTACACAACGGGGGCTTGTCTCATTCATTCTGCAATTGTCAAGAATTGC
>NZ_BMRI01000028.1:6407-8561 GCF_014648555.1 Kitasatospora griseola | reverse complement strand
GTACCCCCGACCGGATTCGAACCGGCGCTACCGCCTTGAGAGGGCGGCGTGCTAGGCCGCTACACAACGGGGGCGTTGCATCACTTGCGTGCTGCGCTGGGGTACCAGGACTCGAACCTAGACTAACTGAACCAGAATCAGTCGTGCTGCCAATTACACCATACCCCACCAGAGTTCAACCCCTGCGGGGGGTCTTCCTCGGTGTCTTGCGCCTCCCTGCCCGGGCGGCGCAGAAAGAACATTACCCGACGCCCCGCCCGGCTCCAAAATCGATAACTGCAGGCAGTGCCCCGGACACCTGCGGGCCAGGTCAGCGACCTGGCCCGCAGGGGTGCCGGAGGCGGCCCAGGGGGCCGCAGGGGGCCTCAGGAGGCCGGGAGCAGCTCCAGGGCGGCGAGCAGGCGGCGCAGCGTCTCCTCTCGGCCCAGCAGCTCCATGGACTCGAACAGCGGCGGGGAGACCCGACGGCCGGTCACCGCGACGCGGAGCGGGGTGAAGGCGAACTTGGGCTTGATGCCGAGGCCGTCGACCAGGGCCTCGCGCAGCGCGGCCTGGATCGGGTCGGGGGTGAAGTCCGTCAGTTCGGTGAGCGCCTTGACGGAGGCTTCGATCACGGGGCGGGCGCCGGCGGTGAGCACCTTCGCGGCGTCCTCCGGGTCGACCGTGAAGTCGGCGGGGGCGACGAACAGGAAGCCGGCCATCGCGACGATCTCGGAGAGGACGACCATCCGCTCCTGGGTGAGCGGCGCGACCTTGCCGAGCAGGTCGAGCTGCTCGGCGGTCGGCTCCGCCGGGAGCAGCTCGGCGGCCTGGAGGTAGGGCACCAGGCGCCGGACGAACTCCTCGGGGGCGAGCCGGCGGACGTGCTCGGCGTTGATGTGCTCGGCCTTCTTGAGGTCGAAGCGCGCCGGGTTGCCGTTGACGTCGTCGATGTCGAACGCGGCGACCATCTCGTCGATGTCGAAGATGTCGCGGTCGTCGGAGAGCGACCAGCCCAGCAGGGCCAGGTAGTTGAGCAGGCCCTCGGGGAGGAAGCCGCGCTCGCGGTACAGGTTGAGCGAGGCCTGCGGGTCGCGCTTGGAGAGCTTCTTGTTGCCCTCGCCCATCACATACGGCAGGTGGCCGAAGCGCGGGGTGGTGCCGTTGCCGACGCCGACGTCCGCGAGGGCCGCGTAGAGGGCGATCTGACGGGGCGTCGAGGACAGCAGGTCCTCGCCGCGGAGCACGTGGGTGATCTCCATCAGGGCGTCGTCGACCGGGTTGACCAGGGTGTACAGCGGGGCGCCGTTGGCCCGGACGATGCCGTAGTCGGGGACGTCCTTCGGGTCGAAGGAGATCGGGCCGCGGACCAGGTCGTCGAAGGTGAGGGTGGTGTCGGGCATCCGGAAGCGGAGGATCGACGGGCGGCCCTCCTGCTCGTAGACGGCGATCTGGTCGGCCGTCAGGTCGCGGCAGTGGCCGTCGTAGCCGGAGGGCTTGCCGGCGGCGCGGGCGGCCTCGCGGCGGGCGTCCAGCTCCTCGGTGGTGCAGTAGCAGGGGTAGGCGTGGCCGGCGGCGCGCAGGCGCTCGGCGACGTCCGCGTAGATGTCCATCCGCTGCGACTGGCGGTAGGGGGCGTGCGGGCCGCCGATCTCCGGGCCCTCGTCCCAGTCGAAGCCGAGCCAGCGCATGGCGTCGAGCAGCTGGTTGTAGGACTCCTCGGAGTCGCGGGCGGCGTCGGTGTCCTCGATCCGGAACACCAGGGTGCCGCCGTTGTGGCGGGCGTAGGCCCAGTTGAAGAGCGCCGTGCGGACCAGGCCGACGTGCGGGTTTCCGGTCGGGGACGGGCAGAAGCGGACCCGGACGTCGGGGTTCTTGTCAGCCACGGTTACTGCATCCTTCATCGCTTGACGACCTTGTTGGCGAGGGTGCCGATGCCTTCGACGGAGACGGCGACCTCGTCGCCGATGTTCAGGGGGCCGACACCCGCGGGGGTGCCGGTGAGGATGACGTCGCCCGGGAGCAGGGTCATCGCTTCGGAGATGTGCGCGACCAGTTCGGCGACCGAGCGGGCCATCTGGGAGGTGCGGCCGGCTTGGCGCAGCTCGCCGTTGACGGTGCAGGTGACGGCGAGGTCGGCGGGGTCGAGGTCGGTCTCGATCCACGGGCCGAGCG
>NZ_BMRI01000028.1:0-6384 GCF_014648555.1 Kitasatospora griseola | reverse complement strand
GGCAGGAGGTGTCGAAGCCCTTGGCGCGGGCCCACTGGCCCTCGCGCTGCTGCACGTCGCGGGCGGTGACGTCGTTGGCGCAGGTGTAGCCGAAGATCACTTCGGGGACCCGGTCGAGCGGCACCTCGCGGCACATCCGGCCGATCACCACGGCGAGTTCGGCCTCGTACTGGACGTCCGAGGAGAACGGCGGGTAGGCGATGGACTCGGTGGGGCCGATGACGGCGGTGGAGGGCTTGAAGAAGGTCAGCGGCACGGCCGGGACCTCGTTGCCCAGCTCGGCGGCGTGGTCGGCGTAGTTGCGGCCGACCGCCACGATCTTGCTGGGCAGCATCGGGGCCAGCAGCCGGACGTCCTGCAGCCGGTGGGTCTCCCCGGTCGGCTGGGGGGCGCCGAAGGGGTGGCCGGCGAGGGTGTGCACCACCAGCGAGTCGGGTTGTGCGGCGTCCCCCTCGATGATGCCGAAGGAGACCGAGCCCGCCGCGGGGCTCCCTTCACGGACGGAGAACCTGGCGATACGCACAGCCCTGCAACCTCTCGGTTCGTCGGCCGCCCGGACGCTCCCGGGCGGTTGCCGAGCCCGCAGTGCCGGGCCCGGCTGTACCACCAGGTTATCGGCGCGGGGGTCAGCCCTGCGGCAGGCGGGGGGCCGGTGCCGCCATCAGGACGGTGCGGCGCGGGTTGGCGGTCACGGTGGGCAGCGCGGCGGCGTACTGGGGGGCCGTGCGCTCGGCGGCGAAGCCGGGCAGCTGGGAGAAGTCCGCGACGGAGGCCAGGGTGGTGCGGCGCGGGTTGGCCGTGGAACGGGTGGCCTTCGTGGTCGTCTCGGACATTTGCTCAGCACCTTGTTTCGCTCGAACGGACTTTTGCGCGGGCCCGCCGCTGGGCAGGCTCCGGTCAACCCTGCCAGGTTAGGGAGCCCATTCCACAGTGGCCGTGACCAAAGCTATACATCCGGCTGTGAGGTTGCTCACAATTTCCGGTTCAAAGGGCGTGGAAGTGACGATTCCGGACCAATGGAAAAAACCGCTATTGGGGATATCCCGGACATTTGCCGCACAAACTGATCTTCCTCTTAGTTGACATGACTACGGCGAGTGTCCGAAAAGAACCGTATTCCGAGCCCGAAGCACCACGGAACGTGAGTCGCCGCACGCGGTGGGTAGCCCTGGACACCGTGTCGTAACGGCCCTTGTTGGACTTCCCCCGCTGTGCTGGAATGCCACGGAAAAACTCGACACCGCCCTCTCTCCGCCCGGCGGGGAAGGGCGCCCGGTCCAGAGGTTGCGACGCCAGTGCAGGGACGTTTCAAGAGGGGCAACGGCGCCGCGGGTGACCCGGAGTCGCGGGAGCCCATGGCCGGCCCCCACCAGGCGGCACCGTCGCCTGGCCAGGGCGAGCGGCCGTTCGGCGCCCCCGCCGAGGTTGCCGCCGACAGCAGTGCCCCGGGCGCCGCGAGCGCGCCCCAACCGGAGGGCGGTAGCGCGCCGGCCGACAAGCAGAGCCGCCGCTCCAGACTGCGCGGCACGCTGAACCGCCGCCGTGCCACCGGCATGAGCCGCTTCGCCATGCGCAACTGGCGAATCCGCACCCGCCTGATCGCACTGCTGTTCCTGCCCGTGGTGGTCGCCCTGGTGCTGGGCGGTCTGCGCGTGCAGACCTCGATGGAGAACTCCCGCCAGCTGTCGCAGATGAGCGACCTGGCCGAACTGGCCCGCAACGCCACCGCACTGGCCAACGCCCTGCAGTACGAGCGCGACGTCTCGGCCGGCCCGCTGGCCGCCGGCGCCAGCGCCGACAGCGACCCCGAGATCTCCGACGCGTACAAGCAGACCAACACGCTGTCGAAGACCTTCAACGCCAGCGCCGACAAGTTCGACAACCTCGACCTGGCCGGTTCCAAGACCCTGCTGCTGCAGGTCCGCAAGGACCTCAACACGCTGCCCCGGGCCCGTACCGGCGCGTTCAAGAGCCCCGAGAACATCCAGGCCACGATCACCAACTACGACGTGATCATCAAGGACCTGATCGGCGCCACCCAGGACATCGCGATCACCTCGAACTCGACCGAGCTGATCAAGACCACCCGTGCGCTGTACCAGTTCTCCACGGCCAAGGAGTACACCTCGATGCAGCGCGCGCTGATCAGCGCCGCGCTCGCGAACCCCGGCGGCCCGTCGATGTCGGCCTCCGACGAGACCTTCGGCGTCCGGCTGATGAGCTCCGAGGACAACGCGCTCGCCAACTTCACCGCCATCTACGGCGAGAGCGAGGCCCGCGCGCTGCGCGCCGCGATGAGCTACAACCAGGTCGTCGCCGAGGCCGACCGGTTCTCCAAGGCCGCGCTGAACACCAACGGCATCCGGCAGGCCGACAACCCGTCCTACAAGGACTGGTTCGACAAGTCGACCGCCAAGGTCAACGCCGAGAAGACCATCGAGAACAACCTGCTCAACGTCCTCGACGGCAAGGCCCAGGCGCTGCAGTCGGACATCGACACCGAGTCCGTCATCAACGCCGCCGTGGTCGCCCTGGTGCTCGTCGTCGCCATCGCCGGCGCCGCCCTGGTGGCCCGCTCGATGGTGCGCTCGCTGACCCGTCTGCAGGCCGCCGCCGAGGACGTCGCCGAACGCCGTCTGCCGGAACTGGTCAAGACGCTCTCCGAGAGCGACCCGCACGACGTCGACGTCACCGTCGAACCGGTCGGCGTCGACTCCGCCGACGAGATCGGCCACGTGGCGCACGCCTTCGACATGGTGCACCGCGAGGCGGTCCGACTGGCCGCCGAGCAGGCGCTGCTGCGAGGCAACATCAACGCGATGTTCACCAACCTGTCGCGCCGCAGCCAGGGCCTGATCCAGCGCCAGCTGTCGCTGATCTCCGAGCTGGAGAGCCGCGAGGCCGACCCGGACCAGCTGGCCTCGCTGTTCAAGCTCGACCACCTCGCCACCCGTATGCGCCGCAACGGCGAGAACCTCCTCGTCCTCGCGGGCGAGGACCCCGGCCGCCGGTGGACCCGCCCCGTCCCGCTGGTCGACGTGCTCCGCGCCGCCGCCTCCGAGGTGGAGCAGTACGAGCGCATCGAACTCGCCTCGGTGCCCACCGCCGAGGTCGCCGGCCGCGTCGTCAACGACCTCGTCCACCTGCTCGCCGAGCTGCTGGAGAACGCCACCTCGTTCTCCTCCCCGCAGACCCGGGTCCGGGTCACCGGTCACGCCCTGCCCGACGGCCGGGTGCTGATCGAGATCCACGACACCGGCATCGGCCTCTCCCCCGACGACCTCGCCGACATCAACGAGCGCCTGGCCAACCCGCCGGTGGTGGACGTCTCGGTGTCCCGCCGCATGGGTCTGTTCGTGGTCGGTCGCCTGTCCCTGCGACACGGCATCCGGATCCAGCTCCGCCCGTCCGACTCCGGCGGCACCACCGCGCTGGTCATGCTCCCGGTGGACGTCACCAACTCCGCCGAACGGCGCGGCAACCGGCCCGGTGCGGGCGCCGGGGCCGGCCAGGGCGGACGCCAGCAGCGCGGCGTCGCGCCGACGCCGCGTCAGCAGGGCCGCCCCGCGGGCGACCTGCCCGGCGCGCGCACCGCGCTCGGCCAGGCTCCGGCCGGCGGGCAGGGCGGCCCGGGCGGCCGTCCGCAGCTCGGCCAGGGCCCGATGGGCGGCAGCCCCGACCTCTTCACCCCGGGCGCGACGTCCGGTCCGTCGGCGCCCTCGGGCCCGGCGGGCACCGGCAGCCGGCGCGGGCCGGCCGAGGCGCCCGGGCAGGGCGGCTTCGGCCCCGGCGGTGCGTTCGGCGGCGGTGGGGCCCCGGGCGGCCGCGCTGGTGGTCTGCCGACCCGTTCGGTCGGCCAGTCGCTGCGCGAGAACCCGGCGCCGGGCGTCTCCGGCCCGTCGGCCCCGGCCGGTCCGGGCGCGGGTACGGGCGCGGGCGCCGGTGCGCCGGCCGGTGGCGGGCTGCCGCCGCGGCGGGTGCCGGGTGCGTCCGGTGCGCCGGGCCTGCAGGGCGGGCCGGGCGGCCAGGGCGGACTTCCGCCGCGCCGTCCGCAGAACCCCCAGGCTCCGCAGGGACCGCAGGCTCCCCAGGGCGGGCTTCCGCCGCGTCGCCCGCAGGCTCCGCAGGGGCCGCAGAACTCGCAGGCGCCGCAGGGCGGTCCGGAGCGAACCCGTCCGGCCGAGGGCCGTCCGGGCTTCGAGGGTCGTCCCGGCTCCGAGGGTCGTCCCGGCTCCGAGGGTCGACCGGGCTTCGAGGGTCGACCGGGCTTCGAGGGTCGTCCGGGCGCCGAGCCGACCCAGCACGGCCGGGCCGAGCAGCTGCCGACGCGCCGTCCGCTGCCGCCGCAGCAGTCGGCCGCGCCGCTGGAGGCCGCCCCTGCCGACCAGTCGGGCGGGTTCGCCCGGCCCCGGTTCGAGGCGTCCGACATCGACCCGCGCGACCCGCTGGGCCTCGGCCTGGTGGAGCCGGTGCTGCCGGACCCGGTGGGTCAGGGCGTGCCGCCGGTGCCGCAGCCGCAGCCGCAGGAGCGGCAGGCCCCGCAGCAGTTCGCGGAGCGGCCGCAGCCGATGGCGCTGCCGACCGCCGGCGAGTCGGCTGCCGCCCCGGCGCCGGCCCGTGAGCAGGTCCGCTCCCGTGGGTACCAGCCGCAGCGGCCCGGTACCAGCGCGCCCGGGTTCGGCCGGCCGCAGCAGTCCCGGCCGGCCCCGCAGGCTCCGCAGGCCCAGGCCCAGGCCCCGCAGCCCCAGGCCCCGCAGGCTCCGGCCGCGCGGCCGCAGCAGCAGCCGCAGGCCGACCCGTTCCAGCAGCAGCGTCCGCAGGGCATGCCGCAGCGGCCGGTGCCGGGTGGCCCGCAGGGCGCCCCGCAGCGTCCGGCGGCGGAGCGTCCGGCCCCGCAGCCGCAGCAGCCCCAGCAGCCGCAGGCCCAGCAGCAGCCGGCCGGTCCCGGTCCGGACGCGCCGTGGCGCCCGTCCGCGAACGACGAGCGCTGGCGGCGGGCCGAGCAGATGCGCGAGCCGCAGACCGACGGCCTGACCACCTCGGGGCTGCCGCGTCGCACCCCGCAGGCCAACCTGGTCTCCGGCAGCGCCGAGGCCAGCCCGCTGACGGGTCCGCAGGTCTCGCGCAGCCCGGAGGAGGTGCGCGGCCGGCTGACCAACCTGCGCCGCGGCATCCAGCAGGGCCGCCAGGCCGGCGCGCAGCAGCCGGGCTCCGGCCGTCCCGCGCCGCAGCAGCGGCCGGGCTTCGACTTCGGCGGCACGTCCGAGGGCCACCGGGGAGCCCAGTTCGACGCCGATGGCAACAACGGCTTCGGCCCCGAGCACCAGGAGCGTTGAGTTGAGTCAGATGATGAGCCAGGCTGCCCAGAACCTGAACTGGCTGATCACCAACTTCGTGGACAACACCCCCGGGGTGTCCCACACGGTGGTGGTCTCCGCCGACGGTCTGCTGCTGTGCATGTCCGAGGGGTTCCCCCGGGACCGTGCCGACCAGCTCGCCGCGGTGGCCTCCGGGTTGACCTCGCTGACCTCCGGTGCCAGCCGGATCTTCGAGGGCGGCGACGTCAACCAGACCGTCGTGGAGATGGAGCGGGGCTTCCTGTTCCTGATGGCGATCAGCGACGGCTCCGCGCTCGCGGTGCTGGCCTCGCCGGACTCCGACATCGGCCTCGTCGGCTACGAGATGGCCCTGCTGGTCGACCGGGCCGGTGCGGTGCTCACTCCGGCCCTGCGGGCCGAGCTCCAGGGCAGCCTGCTGCACTGACGGCCGGTCGGCCCCTTCGACTCCTCTGCACCACCCTCACCGTGCCGGACCCGTCAGATCCCGGGTCCGGCACACCCACCCCCAAGTCTTCCCGGCACGGTGGCTGACATCCGGTCAGCCGGCTGGCCCCGGGCTCCGGCCGCGGACGACTGCAGCACAAGGAGGACGCATGCCCCCGACACCCGCCGGCACATACGGCAACGGGTACGGAAACGGCTACGGCGGCCAGCAGTCGGACGGCTACGAGCAGCAGCCGCTGGTCCGCCCGTACGCCATGACCGGCGGACGCACCCGGCCGCGCTACCAGTTGGCCATCGAGGCGCTGATCTCGACCACGGGCACCAACCCCCCGGGCGTGCTGCTGCCCGAGCACGCGCGGATCGTCTCGCTGTGCCGTGAGGTCAAGTCGGTCGCCGAGATCTCCGCGCTGGCGGGAGTCCCGCTGGGAGTGGCCCGCATCCTCGTCGCAGACCTGGCCGAGGCCGGCCTGGTCGCCATCCACCAGCCCGCCGCGGCGGGCGAGTCGGGCGGTACGCCTGACGTGACGCTGCTCGAAAGGGTCCTCAGTGGACTTCGCAAGCTCTAACGCGGCCGCCCCCAGCCGCGCGACCACCTCCGCCA
>NZ_BMRI01000027.1:98876-99182 GCF_014648555.1 Kitasatospora griseola | reverse complement strand
GGCACGGTGCCGGGTCTGGTCACCGGGGTCGCCCGGCCGTTGGGTCGGTCGGTGTTCGTGTTCCCGGGGCAGGGTGCGCAGTGGGTGGGCATGGGTGGGGAGTTGTACGGCTCGGAGCGGGTGTTCCGGGATGCGATCGATGCGTGTGATGCGGCGTTGGCGCCGTTCACCGATTGGTCGTTGGTGGAGGTGTTGACCGGCGGGGGTTCGCTGGATCGCGTGGATGTGGTGCAGCCTGCGCTGTTCGCGGTGATGGTGGCGCTGGCGGAGCTGTGGCGTGCGCACGGTGTGGAGCCCGACGCGGTT
>NZ_BMRI01000027.1:95671-98842 GCF_014648555.1 Kitasatospora griseola | reverse complement strand
GGGCATTCGCAGGGCGAGATCGCGGCGGCGTACGTGGCGGGCGCGCTGTCCTTGGAGGACGCCGCCAAGGCGGTCGCTCTGCGCAGCAAGGCCCTGGTCGCCCTGGCCGACCAGGGCGGGATGGTCTCCATAGGCCTCGGGCATGAGCAGGCCGCCGAGTTCGTGGCCCGTTGGGACGGCCGGCTGACGGTGGCGGTGGTCAACGCCCCTGGCTCGGTCGTCGTGTCGGGCGATCTGGACGCGCTGGACGAGCTGTTGACGGCCTGTGAGGCCGACGGCATCCGGGCCCGCCGACTGCCGGTCAACTACGCGGCGCACTCCGCGCAGGTCGAGGCGATCCGCGAGCAGTTGCTGACCGACCTCGCCGAGATCTCGCCCCGGTCGGCGACGATCCCGTTCTTCTCGACGGTGACCGGCGAGGAGATCGACACCGCCGGCCTCGACGCCGACTACTGGTACCGCAACCTCCGCGAACCGGTGCTGTTCGACCGGACCACCCGGCTGCTGCTCGCCTCGGGCAGCGATCCCGTCTTCGTCGAGATCAGCCCGCACCCGGTGCTCACGCCTGCGCTGGAGGAGCACGAGGCGGGTGTGGTGACCGGGACGCTGCGCCGCGACCACGGCACCCCGGCCGAGTTCCTGGCCGCCGCGGCGCGGCTGTTCGTCGCGGGCGTGCCGGTGCAGTGGCCGTTCCCCGAAGGGGAGCCGGTGGCGCTGCCCACCTACCCCTTCCAGCGGACCCGGTTCTGGCTCGCCGGCGGCGCGGGAGACGTGTCCGCGGCCGGGCTCGACTCGGTGGACCACCCGCTGCTCGGCGCCGCCGTCGAGGTGGGCGAGCAGCGGGTCCTGACGGGTCGGCTCTCCCTGGCCACCCACCCCTGGCTCGCGGACCACTCCGTGCTCGGGACGGTGCTGCTGCCCGCGACGGCGTTCGTGGAACTCGTGGTGCACGCGGCCGGAGCGGCAGTGGAGGAACTGGTCCTGGAGGCGCCGCTGGTGCTGCCCGCCGACGGCGCGGTGGACGTGCAGGTCGTCGTGGGCGAGCCGGACGAGACCGGCCGCCGGACGGTCGACGTCCGGTCCCGTACGGACGGCTGGGTACGGAACGCCACCGGCACGGTGAGCGGGAAGCCGGTGGTCGGGCAGGAGCTGACGCAGTGGCCGCCGGCCGGCGCGGAACCGGTCGCCGGGCTCTACGACACGCTCGCCGCGGCGGGCTACGAGTACGGACCGGCCTTCCAGGGCGTGCAGGCGGTGTGGCGTCGCGGCGACGAGGTGTTCGCCGAGGTCACCGTCCCGGACGCGGCCCGGTTCTCCGTCCATCCGGCCCTGCTCGACGCCGCCCTGCAGCCGCTGGCGCTGCTGGCCGGTACGGAGGGCGACGTGCGGCTGCCGTTCTCGCTGGGCGGGATCGCGGTCCACCGCACCGGTGTGACCTCCGCGCGCGTGCGGCTGGCGGCGGTGCGCCCCGGCACGTACGCCGTCCACCTGGCGGACCGGTCCGGCGAGCCCGTGGCGACCGTCGAGGCGCTGACCACCCGTCCGATGGCCGAACGCGGCCCGCTGTACGCCCTCGAATGGATTCCGCTGCCCCCCGCCGAAGGCGTGCTCGGCGACGCCGTCGTCTCGCCCGGCTCGGTCGCCGAGGCGCTGACGGCCGTCCAGGACTTCCTGGCCGGGCCCGGCGAACGGCTCGTGGTGCACACCCGGGGCGCGGTCGCCGTCGTCCCCGGTGACGCGGTGAGCGACCCGGAGGCCTCGGCCGTCTGGGGCCTGGTCCGGTCCGCGCAGTCCGAGCACCCCGGCCGATTCGTGCTGGTGGACGCCGACGAGCTGCCCGACGGCCTGTCGGTCGGCGACGAGGACCAGGTGGCGGTGCGCCAGGGGGCCGTCCACGTGCCCCGGCTCGTGCGCTCCGCACCGGAGGAGGCGCTCGACGGACGGCTGACGCAGACCGGCACGGGCAGCCTGGACGACCTCGCCTTCCTGCCGTACGAGCAGGCCCCGCTCGGGGCCCGGGAGGTGCGCGTCGCCGTGCGGGCGGCCGGCCTGAACTTCCGGGACGTGCTGATCGCCCTCGGCGTCTACCCGGACCCGGCGCTGCTCGGCAGCGAGGGCGCGGGCGTCGTCACCGAGGTCGGCGCCGAGGTCACCGGGCTGCGGCCGGGCGACCGGGTCGCCGGACTGCTGCCCGGCGCGTTCGGCCGAGTGGCCGTCGCCGACCACAGGGCGCTGGTGCGGATCCCCGACGAGTGGACGTTCACCCAGGCCGCCAGTGTGCCGATCGCGTTCATGACCGCGTGGTACGGGCTGTTCGACCTCGGCGAACTGCGCCCCGGCGACCGGGTGCTGATCCACGCGGGCACCGGCGGCGTCGGCATGGCCGCCGTCCAGCTGGCACTGAACAGCGGCGCGGAGGTGTTCGCCACCGCGAGCCCCGCCAAGTGGGACGCCCTGCGCGCCCTGGGGCTGGACGACGACCACATCGCCTCGTCCCGGACCCTGGAGTTCGCCGACCGGTTCGGGCCCTTCGACGTGGTGCTGAACTCGCTGTCCGGCGAGTTCCTGGACGTCTCGCTGCGGCTGCTCGCGCCCGGCGGGCGGTTCGTGGAGATGGGCAAGGCCGACATCCGGCCCGGCGTGCTGGCCTTCGACCTGGCCGACGCGGGACCGGAGCGGCTGGCGGAGATCCTGGCCGAGGTCGTCCGGCTGCTCGGCGCGGGCGAGCTGCGCCTGCCACCGCTCACCACCTGGGACGTCCGCCGCGCGCGGGACGCCTTCCGGTTCATGAGTCGGGCGGCGCACGTCGGGAAGATCGTTCTGACTGTTCCGGCGGGTTTCGATGCGGCGGGGACGGTGTTGATCACCGGTGGTACGGGGACGTTGGGCGGTCATGTGGCTCGGCATCTGGTGGCCGAGCGGGGTGTGCGGCACGTGGTGCTGGTCAGCCGTAGTGGTGGCGGCGCGGCGTTGTGCGAGGAGTTGGCCGGGCTGGGCGCGGAGGTGACCGTCGCGGCGTGTGACGTGGCGGATCGGGACGCGCTGGCGGCGGTGCTGGACTCGATTCCGGCCGAGCACCCGCTGACCGCGGTCGTGCATGCGGCCGGTGTGCTCGACGACGCCGTGGTGGAGTCGCTGACTCCCGAACGTCTGGCCGCGGTCTGGGAGCCG
>NZ_BMRI01000027.1:94466-95632 GCF_014648555.1 Kitasatospora griseola | reverse complement strand
GGAACCTGCACGAGCTCACCCGGGGGCTGGACCTGACGGCGTTCGTCCTGTTCTCCTCGGCGGCCGGCACGCTCGGCGCGGCGGGGCAGGCCAACTACGCGGCGGCGAACGCCTACCTCGACGGCCTGGCCGCGCACCGGCGCGCCCTCGGGCTGCCGGGCGTGTCGCTGGCCTGGGGCCACTGGGCGGAGGCCAGCGGGCTGACCGGGCAGATGTCCGAGGCCGACGGCGAGCGCCTCGCCCGCGCGGGGCTGCTGCCGATGGCGACCGACTACGGACTCGGGCTGTTCGACGGCGGCCTGGACACCGCGGAACCGGCGGTGGTCGCGGCCCGACTCAAGGTGTCCGCACTGGGCGACCGGCCGGTGCTGCGCGCGCTGGCACGCGCCCGCAAACCGGTCCGGACCACCGGGCTGGCGGGCGAGCTCGGATCGCTCCCCGAGGCCCGGCAACGCGAGATCCTGCTCGACCTGGTCAGCACCCACGCCTCGGCCGTGCTGGGCCGCAACGACGCAATCGGCGGCGACCTGGCCTTCAAGGACCTGGGCTTCGACTCGCTGACCGGCGTTGAGCTGCGCAACCGGCTGTCCACGGCGGTCGGGACCCGGCTGTCGGCGACGATGATCTTCGACCACCCGACCCCGGCCCGGCTGGCCGAATACCTGCGCGAGGTGGTCCTCGGCAAGGAGCGCCGGACGGTCGCGCCCGTGCCGGTCGGAGTGCCGGTGTCGGACGACCCGGTGGTGGTGGTCGGTCTGGGTGCCCGGTATCCGGGTGGGGTGGGCTCGGCGCAGGAGTTGTGGGGCTTGGTGTCGGGCGGGGTCGATGCGGTGGGCGACTTCCCGTCGGATCGTGGGTGGGACGTGGGTCGTCTCTACGATCCCGCCGGCGCTCCCGGGACTTCGTACACGCGGTCGGGCGCTTTCCTCGCGGACGCGGGTGGCTTCGACGCCGCGTTCTTCGGGATCTCGCCCCGCGAGGCACTGGCGATGGATCCGCAGCAGCGGGTGCTGCTGGAGACCGTGTGGGAGACGTTCGAGGACGCGGGGATCGATCCGACGTCCCTGCGGGGCAGCCAGACGGGCGTCTTCACCGGCATCTGGGCATCCGGCTACGCGGGCGGAGTGGACCAGATCTCGCGCGACTCGGACGGCTACATGGCCACC
>NZ_BMRI01000027.1:94042-94435 GCF_014648555.1 Kitasatospora griseola | reverse complement strand
GCGACGAGTGTGACGTCCGGGCGGGTGTCGTACCTGCTGGGGCTGGAAGGCCCGGCGGTGTCGGTGGACACGGCGTGTTCGTCGTCGCTGGTGGCGATCCACCTGGCGGCGCAGGCGCTGCGCTCGGGCGAGTGCTCGCTGGCGCTGGCCGGCGGTGTGACCGTGATGGCGACACCCGCCGCCTTCATCGACTTCTCCCGCCAGCGGGGGCTCGCCACCGATGGCCGGGTGAAGGCGTTCGCCGAGGCTGCCGACGGCACGGCCTGGGGCGAGGGCGCCGGTCTGGTGCTGCTGGAGCGTCTGTCGGACGCCCGTCGCAACGGCCACCAGGTGCTGGCGGTCGTCGCGGGAAGCGCGGTGAACCAGGACGGGGCCAGCAACGGTCTGACCGCG
>NZ_BMRI01000027.1:93297-94009 GCF_014648555.1 Kitasatospora griseola | reverse complement strand
CCCTCCCAGGAGCGGGTGATCCGGCAGGCGCTGGCCAATGCCGGGTTGGAGCCGTCCGAGGTGGACGCGGTGGAGGCGCACGGCACCGGCACCACGCTCGGCGACCCGATCGAGGCGCAGGCGCTGTTGGCGACCTACGGCCGCGATCGGGACGAGCCGCTGTGGCTGGGGTCGGTGAAGTCCAACATCGGGCACACTCAGGCCGCGGCCGGTGTGGCCGGCGTGATCAAGATGGTCATGGCGATGCGGCACGGGCAGTTGCCGCCGACGCTGCACGTCGACGAGCCGACCTCGCACGTCGACTGGTCGGCGGGCCAGGTCTCACTGCTCACCGAGGCCCGGCCGTGGCCGGAGACGGGACGTCCCCGCCGCGCGGGCATCTCGGCGTTCGGCATCAGCGGCACCAACGCGCACGTGATCCTGGAGGCACCGGCCGAGGAGCCGTTGCCCGAGTCCCCTGCCACTCCCGCGCCCGCTCCTGCGGTCGTGGTGCCGTGGCTACTGTCGGCCAAGTCCGAGCAGGCCCTGCGCGACCAGGCCCGCAGGCTGCAGGCGTACGCGGCCAAGGCCCCCGACACGGACGGGATCGGCGCCGCGCTCGCCGCGCGGACCCGGTTCGTCCACCGGGCCGTGCTGACCGGACCGGAGGCCCTGGCGGCCCTGGTGCGCGGGGAGGCACATCCCGGGCTGGTGACCGGCGAGGCCCGTGACG
>NZ_BMRI01000027.1:0-93256 GCF_014648555.1 Kitasatospora griseola | reverse complement strand
GCGTTCGTGTTCTCCGGTCAGGGTGGTCAGTGGGCGGGGATGGGGCGGGGTCTGTATCGCGAGTTCCCGGTGTTCGCGCGGGCGTTGGACGAGGTCTGCGGGTTGTTGGGACTGTCGGTGGAGGTGCTGTTCGAGGACGAGGAAGGGGTTCTCGGGGAGACCCTCTTCACCCAGGGCAGCGTGTTCGCCCTGGAGGTGGCGCTGTTCCGGTTGGTGGAGTCGTTGGGTGTGCGGCCGGACTTCGTGGTCGGGCACTCGGTCGGCGAGGTGGCGGCGGCGCATGTGGCGGGTGTTTTGAGTCTGGAGGACGCGTGTGCGCTGGTGGGTGCGCGCGGCCGGTTGATGCAGGGGCTGCCGGGTGGTGGGGCGATGGTGTCGCTCCAGGCGTCGGTGGCGGAGGTTGTGGAGTCGTTGGTGCCGGGCGCCGAGGTCGCGGCGGTCAACGCGGCCGATGCGGTGGTGGTGTCGGGGGACGAGGCGGCGGTCGCGGCGGTCTCCGAGGTGTGGTGGGGGCGTGGGCGTCGGGTGCGGCGGCTGGAGGTCAGTCACGCGTTCCATTCGGCGCGGATGGATCCGGTGCTGGAGGAGCTGGGTCGGGTGGCGGCGGGTCTGTCGTTCGGTGAGCCGGTGATTCCGGTGGTCTCCACCGTGGTGGGACATCCGGTGGACATGGGTGAGCCCGGGTACTGGGTGCGCCAGGTCCGCGAGCCGGTCCGGTTCGCGGATGCCGTGGAGTGGCTGGCGGGCCAGGGCGTTTCGGGGTTCGTGGAGGTCGGTCCGCATCCGGTGCTGGTGGGGAACGGGTTGATGCGGCGTGGTGGTGATTCCCCGGAGCGGTTGTTCGCGGGTCTGGGGCGGTTGTGGGCGGACGGCGCGATGCGCTGGTCGCCGCCCGTGACCACCGCGGCGGGCGTGCGGGTGCCTTCGTACGCCTTCCAGCACCAGCACTACTGGCTCCAGCCCACCACACCGTCGGAGGGCCTCGACACGCCGGACCACCCGCTGCTGCGGTCCCTGGTGAAGCTCCCCGACGGGCAGGGCGTGGTGCTGACCGGAAAGCTCTCCGCGTCCGTCCACCCGTGGCTGGCCGAGCACACCGTGCTCGGTTCGACGCTGCTGCCCGGGATGGCGTTCGTGGAGATGGCCCTCCACGCCGGCGAGCACACGGCCAGCCCCGTGCTGTCCGAGCTGGTCCTGGAGGCGCCGCTCGTGCTGTCCGAGCACGACGGTGCGCACGTGCAGGTCACCGTCGGCGCGCCCGACGACACCGGACGCCGGCCCGTCACCGTCCACTCCCGCACGTCCGCGGAGCCCGACGAGTGGACCCGCCACGCGACCGGCGTGCTGAGTCCGTCGGCGACCCGGGCCGACCGGACGGACGCGCCCGGGGCGGACGACGGCGAGGCCGTGCCGATCGACATCGGCTCGCTCTACGACCGGCTCGCCGAAGCCGGCTACGAATACGGGCCGACCTTCCAGGGGCTCACCGACATTCGGCGGCACGGCGAGGACCTGCACGCCGAGGTGAGCTTCCCGGCGGACCCCGCGCAGCTCACCGGCTACCGCGTCCACCCCGCGCTCCTGGACGCCGCCATCCAGCCGCTGACCCTGCTCGCCGGCCTCGCCGCCGAGGACGGCGGCGGCAGCCCGGCGCGGATGCCCTTCTCGTTCTCCGGCGTGTCGGTCACCGGGTCGGCCGCGACGGGCCGTGCGGTGCTGCACCCGACCGGGCCGGACACCTACGCGGTGCGGATCACCGACACCGCCGGGGCGCCGGTGGTGAGCATCGACGAGATCGTCCTGCGGCCCGTCGAAGCGGCGGGCCGCGGGGCCGGGCGCCGGCCGAACACGCTGTTCGCCGTCGACTGGACGCCGATGGCGGCACCGGACGGCCCGGACACCGAGACGGTCCTCCACGAGGTCGTCGGCGAGGGCGAGCCGGTCGCGGCCGCCCATGCGGTGACCCGTGAACTGCTCGGCACGGTCCGGGAGTTCCTGGCCACCGACACGCCGGCCCGGCTCGTGGTGCTCACCGGCGACGACCCGGCCTCGGCCGCCGCCCGCGGCTTCCTGCGCAGCGCGCACAGCGAGAACCCCGGGCGGATCCTGACCGTCCGGCACGACGGCACCGACGCGTCCCGACGGGCGATCCCCGCCGCGGTGCGGGCCGCCGTGAGCGACGGCGAGCCCGAGATCCAGTTGCGCGACGGAACCGCCCTGGTCCCGAGGCTGGTGAGGGTGGCCGCGGCCGGGCCGCTGGACGGCGCGCCGCTGGACGGCACCGCACTGATCACCGGCGGCACCGGCACCCTCGGCGTCCTGGTCGCCCGGCACCTGGTCGCGCGGCACGGCGTCCGGCACGTGGTGCTCGCCGGCCGCCGCGGCGTCGAGCCGCCCGGGCTCCGGGAGGAGCTGGGCGACGCCCTCACCGTGGTCGCCTGCGACGCCGGCGACCGGGAGGCCGTGCGGGACCTCGTCGCCTCGATCCCCGACCTGCGGGTCGTCGTGCACGCCGCGGGGGTCGTCGACGACGCCCTGGTCGGATCGATGACACCGGAGCAGATCGACGCCGTGCTGCACGCGAAGGCCGATGCCGCATGGCACCTGCACGAGGCCACCGAGCACCTGGACCTGCGGGCGTTCGTGCTGTTCTCCTCGGCGTCCGGGGTGTTCGGCGCCCCCGGGCAGGCCAACTACGCCGCCGCGAACGCGTTCCTCGACGGGCTCGCCGAGCACCGGCACGCGCGCGGTCTGCCGGCCGTTTCGCTGGCCTGGGGCCAGTGGGCCGAGTCCAGCGGCATCACCGGGAACCTGAAGGAGGCCGACCACCGCCGGCTGGCGCGGACCGGGATGCTGCCGCTGGGCACCGAGCAGGCCCTCGACCTGTTCGACACCGCCCTGGCCGGCGAACGTCCGGCGCTGGTGCCGGTCCGCCTCGACCTCGCGGCGATCGACACCCCGCCCGCGCTGCTGCGTGGACTCGCCCGGACGCGGCGCGCGCCGGCCCTGGCGACCGGCCCCGACGACCTGCGGGCCGGGCTCGAAGCCCTGCCCGAGCCCGAGCAGCGCGCCCTGCTGCTCGACCTGGTCGTCCGGCACAGCGCGAGCATCCTCGGGATGGCCCCCGGCGGGATCGACGATCCGCGTCAGCTGTTCCGCGACCACGGCGTCGACTCGCTGACCGCCATCGAGCTGCGCAACCAGCTCAACGCGGCCACCGGGCTCCAGCTCCCGGCGACCCTGGTCTTCGACTTCCCGACGCCCGAACAGCTCGTCAACCACCTCTACGGGCAGCTGTGCTCGCCGGAGAACCGGGTGGCCGGGCCGATGGAGCGCCTGCTGCGCAAGGCCGTCGACGTGGGCCGCGCGCAGGACGGCCTCGACCTGCTGGCCACGGCGTCCCGGCTGAGCGAGGCCACCGACGCGCCCAAGGTCGAGACGGTCGCCCTCGCGGCCGGCTTCCTCCAGCCGTCGCTGGTCTGCCTGCCGTCCGCGCTGGCGTCCGGCGGCGTCGAGGAGTACCGGCGGTTCGGCGCGGCGCTGGAGGCCGCCCGCGACGTCACGGCGGTCACCCTGCCGGGCTTCGCCGGCGACCCGCTGCCCGCGGCCGCCGACGTCCTGGTCCAGGCACTCGCCGACGCCGCGTCGGTCGTCGCCGCGCCGGTGCTGGTCGGCCGTTCGGTGGGCGCGTGGCTGGCGCTGGCGACCGCCGGGGAACTGGAACGGCGGGGGGCCCGGCCCAGCGCCGTGGTGCTCATCGACGGCTACCCCGACGACCTGCCGGGCGTGCTCACCGGCATGCTCGACGCCGGCCACCAGGTCCAGCCGGTCGACGACGAGCGGCTGGTGGCCATGGGCCGCTACCTCGACCTGGCCGGCGCGCCGGAGCCCGTCACCGCGCCGGTGCTGCTGGTGGGCACCGGGAACCGCTCGTGGCCCCGGCTGTCCACCACCGCCCAGGAGGTGCTCACCGTCCCGGGCGACCACTTCACCGTGCTGGAGGAGCACTCCGCGGCCACGGCGCTGGCCATCAGCACGTGGCTCCTCGACTTCACCGGATACGGGGCCGGGCTGTCCGAACTCAGGGGAAAGGACTACGCATGATCTGGGACAACGTTTACATCGGCGGAACGGGGCGGTACCTGCCGCCCCGCACGCCCGCCACGGAGGCCGTGCCGGACACCGAGACCATGCGGCGGCTGCTCGCGCTGTCGGACTTCGTGTCGTTCACCCGCTCCGAGGACGTCACCGAGCACGGGATGGCCGTGCACGCGGCGATCGGGGCCCTGCGCGAGTCCGGTCTCACCGGCGCCGACATCTCGATGGCCGCCTACGCCCAGATGGACCACCAGGACCACCGGGCGTCCTCCTGCCACCTGCAGCGCGTCCTCGGCCTCGGCCACGCCCTGGTCTACGAGGTCGAGGCGACCAGCAACGGCGGCTCGGCCGCGCTGCAGTCCGCCGCCGCGCACCTGGTGGCCGACCCGGCCGCGACCGCGACCCTGGTCACGGCCACCGCCCGGTTCCTGCCGCCGCGGTGGGAGCGCTGGCAGCCCACCATCGGAATCTTCCTGGCCGACGGCGCGGTCGCGGCCGTGCTCAACCGCGAGGGCGGCCGGGCGCGGCTGATCGCGACCGCCAACAGCTCCGCGACCCAGATGGAGGTCCTCGCGGCCCCGACGATCCCGGACCCCGCGGGCCACCGCGACCGTACGCCGATCGAGGTCACCGGCCTGGCCCCGTACCTGACGCTGATGAGCGGGGCACTGGTCAGCGCGGTCGAGCAGGCGGCCAAGGAGGGCGGCGTCGACATCGCCGACATCACCAGGTTCGTCGTCACCGGTCTGGGCCTCGCCCAGCTGGAGGTCGTCGTGCTGGAGCCGCTCGGCATCGACCTGAGCCGCACCACCTGGCCGATGCTGCGCGAGCTCGGCCACGTCGGCCCGTGCGACCAGCTGCTCGGCATCGACCACCTGCTGCACGACGAGAGCCTGAAGCCCGGCGACACCATCATGTCGATCGGCCTCGGCATGGGCTCGCGGTTCACCGCGGCCCTGCTGGAGGTCACCGAGCCGCCCAAGCCCCGTACCGCCACCACCTTCACCGAGCCGGTGCGCGTGCAGGCCCCGCCCGCCGACGCGTACGTCATCGACGCCTCGGGCGGCGACATCTTCGGCGAGGCCGCCGCCCTGCGCGAGCGCGGCCCGGCCACCCGCGTCGAACTGCCCGGCGGCGTGTCGGCCTGGGCCGTCACCGGGCACGACCTGGCGAAGAAGCTGCTGCTCGACCCGAAGGTGTCCAAGGACGCGAACAAGCACTGGCCGATGTGGCGCGACGGCGACGTCCCGCCGGACTGGCCGCTGATCATGTGGGTCGCGCTGCAGAACATGTTCACCGCCTACGGGGCCGACCACACCCGGCTGCGCAGCCTGGTGGCCAAGGCGTTCACCCCGCGCCGGATCGAGACGATGCGGCCGCGCATCGAGGAGATCACGGCCGGGCTGATCGAAGAGCTGGCCGCGGTGCCGCCGGGGGAGCCGGTCGACCTGCGCGCCCGGTTCGCGTTCCCGCTGCCGATCCAGGTCATCACCGAACTGTTCGGGGTGACCCCGCAGACGGGCGCGGACCTGCGGCGACTGGTGGACGCGGTGTTCAGCCTCGACGCGGACCCGACGGGCGTGCAGGCCGCCTCCGGCGAGCTGTACCTGCTGCTCAAGGAACTCGTGGCCGCCAAGCGGAGCAACCCCGGCGACGACATGACCAGCGACCTGATCGCCGCGCAGGAGGCGGACGGCACCCGACTGTCCGAGCGGGAGCTGCTGGACACCCTGCTGCTGACCATCTCCGCCGGCTTCGAGACGACCGTCAACCTGCTCGACCACGCCGTCCACGCACTGGCCACCCACCCGTCCCAGCTCGACCTGGTCCGCTCCGGCGCCAGCACGTGGGAGGACGTGGTGGACGAGACCCTGCGCTGGCAGGCGCCGGTGCCGAACCTGCCGCTGCGGTACGCCGTGGAGGACATCTCCGTGGACGGCGTGCAGATCCGCAAGGGCGAGGCGATCCTGCTGTCCTTCGGCGCGGCCGGCCGCGACCCGGCGCAGCACGGGGCCGACGCGGAGGACTTCTCCGTCACCCGGTCGTCGCGGTCCGACCACCTCACCTTCGGGCACGGCGTGCACTTCTGCCTCGGCAGCCCGCTGGCGAAGCTGGAGGCGACGACGGCGCTGTCCGCGCTGTTCTCCCGGTTCCCCGGGCTGCGGCTGGCCGTCCCGTCGTCCGAACTGGAGCCGCTGGGTTCCTTCTTCACCAACGGCCACAAGACCCTGCCGGTCATCCTGGAGGAGAGCTGATGGCCCATTTCGCCTTCGTGAGCGCGCCCGCGTCCGGGCACGTGAACCCGACCCTGCCGCTGGTCGAGGAGCTGGTCCGGCGCGGTCACCGGGTCAGCTACGCCACCGGTCCGGCCACCATGGACGCCGCCGTCGCCGCCGGGGCGTCGCCGGTGACCCT
This sequence comes from Kitasatospora griseola, assembly GCF_014648555.1. GTDB lineage: Bacteria > Actinomycetota > Actinomycetes > Streptomycetales > Streptomycetaceae > Kitasatospora > Kitasatospora griseola. The sequence goes on along the minus strand of NZ_BMRI01000027.1, from coordinate 86,743 downwards.
GCCCTCGGAGCTGCCGCCCGACCTGGCGTCGCGGGGGGAGTTCACGGCGGAGCAGCTCGCCGTGACGATGGAGTACTACCTCGACGACGCGCGGGCCTCCTTCCCCGTCCTGGCCGAGCACTTCCTGGCCGACCGGCCGGACGCGGTGTGCTACGACTCGGTGACCTTCACCGGGAGGATGCTGGCGAACCTGCTCGACGTGCGGGAGGTCTCCCTGGTGCCGACCTTCGCGGAGAACGAGTCCTTCTCGGCGGCGCAGGTGTACCTGCCGGCCGACTTCGACCACACCCACCCCCGGCTGGTGGCCGCGATCCAGGACATGGGGAAGTTCGCGCAGGGCCACAGCTTCCTCGACGACCCGAACCTGATGTTCGGCCACGTGCCCCCGACGAGCCTGGTGTTCGTCCCCCGCGAGTTCCAGCTGGCGGGCGACACCTTCGATGAGCGCTTCCACTTCGTCGGGCCGTCGCTGAGCAGCCGGCAGACCGCCGGGGAGTGGAGCCCCCGGTCGTCGGGCCCGGTGCTGCTGATCTCGCTGGGAACCGTCTTCAACGACCGGCCCGAGTTCTACCGGACCTGCATCGAGGCGTTCGGGGACAGCGACTGGCAGGTCGTCATGGCCGTGGGCGGGCTGGACCGGCAGTCGCTGGGCCCGCTCCCGGCGAACGTCGAAGTGCACGCGCAGGTGCCGCAGATCGCGGTGCTGCGACACACCGAGGTGTTCCTGAGCCACGCCGGGATGAACTCGACCATGGAGTCCCTGTACCACGGGGTGCCCTTCGTGGCGGTCCCGCAGATCCCGGAACAGCAGGCGATCGCCCGACGGGCGGAGGAACTTCAGGTCGGCAGGACGCTCACCGACCCGACCGTCCAGGGCCTGCGCGACGCCGTCCAGTCCGTCCGGTCCTACCGCCCGCGGGCGGCGGCCCTGAGCCGGGTCGTCCGCGGCGCGGGCGGCGCGTCGAAGGCGGCGGACGTCCTGGAGCAGCTGCTGACCCAGTGACGGCCGGACTCCACCGGGCGGGTGCGGGCCGCCCGGTGGAGTCCGTTCCCGCGCACGGCCTCGTACGGCGTGCTCGGGCCGGGTCGTGGACCGGTCCGCTCGGGTGAAGTCGCGGCAGCGGGGTCGGTGCGGCGTACTCCTCGCCCGCGTGCGCGATCGCCGGCACTCCACGGTCACCGCCCCACCGGCACCGGGCGCTTCGCGGCCGCGACGCGTGCCGGCGGGGCTCGACTCGCGCGGCACGGAAGACTTTTGGGGACTTGCCGCCGGGGGCGGCGAAAGGCGGGAGACCGTCGGGTCGGAGGCTGTCGACCCGAACACGGCCGGTTCGGCCCGCAGCACGGCGATCCCTCGCGAGACACTCCCCGCTCGACATCACGCCGGACGTGGCCCGGGCGTCGAACTGCACGCCCCCACCTCCGCCACCGACCTCGCCCATCGCGCCGGCACCACCGCCGGCCCGGTCACCCTCCACCGCGCCGGCCGCTTCGTTCGCCACGTCCGTGCGGTCGCCGCCGAGGCGCTGCCGACGGCGGCCGCGCGGTGCGGATCGTGGGACTGCGAACGTGGAAGCGCCGTGATTCACGCCGATGCCGATCCGACCGGTGTCAGCCGTCAGGCCGTGGGCGCCCGTGGGGAACCGGCGTCCCGGCCCTCGGCCCGGTGGAGCAGCCACGGTCCTCGGCCCGGACCGGATCACGCTGCGGCCGCCACTCGCGCTCCGGGTGCGGCAGCCGTCCGAGCAGCTCCTCCTGCTTCTCGGCGTCGAACGCCGATCACGGCTCGCGAGCTGCTCGACCTGGTCGTGAAGGTGGCAGAACTGGGCTTCCCGGTAGGGATGTTGGCCCCCTTCCGGCGTCTTGGCGCGGCCCTGCAGACTGAGGCCGTTCTCCCGCACGACACCACGGTCACTCCCGTCCGACGCCCTCGAAAGGCGAGTGAAGCGATGAACCGACGAACCGTCAGTTTCCGTCGTGAGACGCACGCCTGACGCATCGTCAGATCCGACCAGGGGCGCGGCTTGAACGGACCTTGAACCGGATTGCAACGCACCTGCCGGAGGGTCGCCGTTGGTGACCGAACGCCCGGCGCCGTCCAGGACGAGGGCGCCGGGCCGAACCGCCTACCCGAGGGAGGGTGAACCCTTTGTTGGATCAGCTGTTCACGTCGCGAGCGCGCCCGAGGCGCGACACGACGCCGCCAGGCCCCGGTGGGCCCCGCGCCGGGGGCCGGGCCCGATGAGCACGGACGCGGCCGAGCGGCCGAAGCCCGGCTTCCTCGGCTTCCTCGCGCAACTGGCCGGCGAGGACTCACTGCGCCGCAGCCTCGTGGCGGTCCGATTCGCCGCAGCGACCGGCAAGGGGGTGCTGCTGAGCGGGAGCGTCGTCTACTTCACCCTGCACGTGCACCTCGCCGCGGCGCAGATCGGCTTCGGTCTGACCGCGGCGGGAATCGCCTCGCTGGTCTCCTCCGTCCTGTTCGGGATGGTGGCCGACCGGATGCCCAGGCGCCTGCTGCTGTTCATCAACTTCGTCGTCATCGCGGTGGGCTTCGGGCTCTACGCGGCGATCGACAACGCCTACGAGTTCTACGTCGTGGCCATGGTGATCTCGTTCTTCGACACCGGCCTCGGACCGACCGAGGGCGCCATGATCGCCTCGCTCATCCCCGACGGAGAGCGCGTCCGCCTCAACGCCATGATGCGCACCGTCTTCAACATCGGATTCAGCGCGGGAATCGGGATCGCTGCGCTGGCGGCCGCAAGCCGCCACCTCCTGATGCTCATCCCGTTCGGTTCGGCCGCCCTGCTCGGCCTGGCGGCCCTGCTCGTGCTCCGGCTGCCCAAGGACGGCCCGCGGAAGCCGATCGTCCGGCGCCGGCGCTTCGGTGCCATCCGGGACCTGCCCTACGTCGGAGTCGTCGGGCTCTCCTCGGTGCTCTCCTCGCACATGACCCTGCTCATGGTGGTCCTGCCGCTGTGGACGCTCCACCGCACGACCGTGCCGCACTTCGTCGTGCCGATGTTCCTGGTGATCAACACGGTGTTCGTGATCCTCTTCCAGGTGCGGGCGAGCAAGGGGGCCGAGACGGTGCTCGGCGCGGCCAGGACCGCCAGGATCGCCGGGGTGTGGATCGCGGCGGGCTGCGCGGCGGTGGGAGTCACGGTCTTCGTGCACCAGACGGTGGTGGGCATCGTGGCGATCATGGCGGCCGTGCTCGCCATGTCGATGGCGGAGATCACGCAGTCCGCGTCGGCCTGGGGACTCGCGTTCGGGCTCGCACCCGAGCACGCGAAAGCCGAGTACCTGGGCACCTTCGACCTGCACATCGGTACGCAGAACGTCGTCGGGCCGGTCATCCTGGCCGGCCTGGTGATCTCCGGCGGCCTGTGGGGCTGGGGCCTGATCGCCGCGGCGGTGCTCCTCGCCGCCTGGCTGATCGTCCCGGCCACCCGGCGCAGCGCGGTGGCCATGGCGGCACTCGCCGCCCATCACAACGAGTTCGCGGAGAAGGCGGAGACAGTATGACGAACCGCGGCAGAGCCTCATTCACCCAGGAACGCTTCTTCTTCCTCGACGAGTTGCAGCCCGGCAACCCCGCGTACGTCGTGGCCTTCGCGCTGCGCATGGAGGGACTCCTCGACCGGGCGGAGCTCGCCGACGCGATCCGCCGGGTGGCCGGGAAGCACGCCATTTTGCGCACCCGCCTGGTCATGAGCGACGGCGACCTCCAGCAGGAGGCCCGCGACGACGTCCTGCCGGACATCGAGTGGACGCAACGCGCGCCGGTCGGTCGGGAGGCACAGGACGAGTACCTGCGCGAACTGGTCGCCTCGGAGGCGCGCAGGCCGTTCTCGCTCGGCACCGGCCAGGTGCTGCGGGCCCGGATCGTGTCCTGGACCGCCGACGAGCACGCGCTCGTGGTGCTGGTGCACCACGTCGCCTGCGACGGTTGGGGAGTCGGCCTGCTCCTCGACGCGATCGCCGAGGAGTACAACACCGGCACGAGTCGGTCCCCCGAGATCACCTATCTGGAATACGCCGAGGCCCAGCGCGAGGCGTGGGCGCACAATTCGAGCGGTGTCGCCTACTGGCGCGAGATGCTGGACGGTGCGCCGAGGCTGTCGCTCGCCACCGACCACCAGCGCCCCGACGTGCTGACCTTCCGCGGCGCCGCGCTGCGCCGGCCGGTCGATCCCGCGGTGGTCCGGCGGCTGACCGAGTGGGCGAAGGAGCGGGGCGTCACGCTGTTCGCGGTCGCGCTCGCCGCGTACGCGCAGGTGCTCGGCCGGCACGCCGGCCAGCGCGAGGTGGTGATCGGCGTGCCGGTCGCCAACCGGGTGGAGGAGGCCGAGGAGCAACTGCTCGGCTGCCTGGTCAACACGCTGCCGGTCCGGGTCGACCTGTCCGGTCACCCGACCTTCGCGGAACTGGTCACGCGCACCTGGCGCACCGCCCTGACCGCCTTCGGCCACCAGGACGTCCCGTTCGAGCAGATCGTGCAGGCGTCGGGCGAGCAACGGCATCTCAGCCACTCGCCGATCTACCAGACGATGCTCACGGTGCAGAACTTCACCTTCACCGTGCCCGAGTTCGCCGGGATGCGGGTCAACGAGGTCGACATCCAGATCGACGCGGCCAAGTTCGACGTCGGAGTGACGCTCGACGTCTCCACCCGATCGCCGTACCTGCGCGCGGACTTCAGCACCGAGCTGTTCGACGAGGCCACGATCGCGGGCCTGCTCACGCACTTCCAGACGCTGCTGGAGTCCGTCGTGTCCGGCGCGGAGCCCGAGCCGGAGATGGTGGGCCCCGAGGAGCGCGCACTCGTCATCGACCAGTGGAACCCGCGCGCCGACGCGGTCGGCGACCTGCCCTCCGTGCTGCACTCCTTCCTCGGGCGTGCCGCGCAGACGCCGGACGCGGCGGCCCTGGCGCACCGCGGTGAGACGCTCTCCTACGCGGAGTTGGACGCCTGGTCGGACGGCATCGCCGCCGCCCTGGCCGGGGCCGGGGCGGGCAAGGGAGACCGGGTCGGGCTGCTGCTGGGGCGCTCCGCGGCCGTCGCGGCCTCGATTCTCGGCGTCTGGAAGGCCGGGTGCGCCTATGTGCCGCTCGATGCCGAGTGGCCCGGGCACCGCCTGGACGAGATCCTCGACAGCGCCCGGCCGACCGCCGTCGTCGCGGACGGCGTCGTATCGGAAGTACGGCAGAGCGCCGATGCGCGGGGATTCGCCTGGATCGACGCACGGGAGGCCGATCGTGCGGCCTCCGTGCGGGCTGCCGCTCCGGACCCGGACGAGACCGCCTGCGTCGTTTACACGTCCGACGCCACCGGCCTGCACGGGGTGCCGGTCCGACACCGGGCGCTGAGTGCGCTGTGCGGTCCGGGGCTGCTCGGTGCGGAGGTCGACGCGAGTGACCGCTGGCTGGGGGCCCACGACTTCAGCACGGACCTGGCGACCTGGGAGCTCTGCGGAGCCCTCGCCTCCGGAGGCTGTCTGGTCCTCGCCGAGGAGGCCGACCTGGCCGACCCGGACCGGCTGGCCCGGCTCGTGCGCGACGAGCGGATCACGGTCCTGAACCAGACCCCGGGCGCCCTCCGCCGGCTGCTGCCGGCACTGCTCGGCACGACGCCCGGGGACGAACCGGTGGCGGTGCGCCACGTCGTCGTGTCGGGAGCGGAAGCGCTCAGCTGGTCCGAGCTGGCCTCGCTCGTCGATCCCGAGCGGCTGCCCGCGGTGTTCGTCGGCCTCTACGCGGTGACCGAGGGCGGCATCTACGCGACAGGCCATCGGGTACGGGCCGCGGACCTGCACACGGTGCGGGAGGGCGACCTCGGCGTACCACTGCCGCATGTCCGCTGCTACGTGCTCGACGACGGGCGCCGACCCGTCGGCGTGAACGTGGCCGGAGAGCTCCACGTCGGCGGAACATCGGTTCCGTCGGGCCACCTCGGTGCGGACGGACCGGCCGACGGACGCTTCGGCCGGGATCCGTACGGCCCGGCGGCGGTCTACCGGACCGGCGACCTCGTGCGCTGGAGCCACGACGGAAGGCTGATGCGCGTCGACCGCGAGGACGGGCGCGCGACGGTCCGGCTGGGTGGCCACCGCGTCGACCTCGCCGAGATCGAGGCCGCGTTCCTGCGGCTGCCGGGTGTCAACGGCTGCGCCGCGGCCGCCGACGGCGACGAGGCGGTCGTCTTCGTGTGCTGCGATCCCGGCGCCGGCACGGACGTCGGCGCCGAACTGCCCGCCTTCATGGTGCCGTCCCGAGTCTTCGTGGTGCCGGAGATCCCGCGGGACGCCGCGGGACGGGCCGACACCCGGCGGTTGCTGGCCGACCGCGCGGCGGAGTCGACGCAGGCGGCACCGGAGCCGGTCGACGCGGCTCCGGAACCTGCCGCCTCGGGCCGACTCGTCGAGCAGATCCGGCAGATCTGGGCCGACGTGCTGAAGCAGCCCGACCTGGAGCCGACGGAGAACTTCTTCGACGCGGGCGGCCACAGTCTCGCGCTCATCGTCGCGCAGCGCCGGATGGCGGCCGTGGGGCTGAAGACCTCGATCACTGAGCTCTTCCGCTGCGGCACGGCGGCGGCCTGCGCCGCGCACTTCGAACAGGCAGCCGTACCGATCGCCGATGACAAGGCCGAGCAGCGCAGGAGCGGCCGGGACTCGCTCGCCCGGCGGCGGCGGGTCGAACGAGGGGGGAACCATGTCTGACGAGCACGGGTCGAACCGGATCGCCGTTGTCGGGATGGGCATCAGGCTGCCCGGCGCGGGACGCGACCTCGATCGGTTCTGGCACGACATCGAGAACGGTGTCGAGGCGATGACGTTCTTCGAGCGGGCGGAGCTGAACGCCTGGGGTGTCTCCGACGAGACCGTCGACCGCCCGAACTTCGTGCCCGCGCGGTCCGTCCTCGCGGACTACGACCGCTTCGACGGACGGCTGTTCGGCTACTCGCCGCAGGACAGCCTGCTGATGGACCCCCAGCAGCGGATCCTCCTGGAATGCGCGTGGAGCGCGCTGGAGCACGCGGGCCGCCCGCCGATCGCGCCGGACGGCAACCGCATCGCCGTCCACGTCGGCACCGGGATGAACGTCTACCTGCTGGACCTGCTCTGGCCGAACGAGCGGGCGGTGCGGAACGCCGGGGGACTGCTGACCCGGATGTCCAGCGTGAGCGACCATGCGGCGACCCGCATCGCGTACAAGCTGAACCTCCAGGGGCCGGCGTTCGCCGTGCAGTCGGCGTGCTCCACCTCGCTCGTCGCCGTGCACCTCGCGGTGCAGAGCCTGCTGACCTACGACGCGGACCTCGCGCTCGCGGGCGGGGCCTCGATCGCACCGCCGACCCGGCGCGGCTACCTCTACGAGCCCGGCGGCATCTCCTCGCCCGACGGCCGGTGCCGCCCGTTCGACCAGCACGCGCAGGGGACCGTGGGCGCCGACGGCGCGGGGATCGTCGTGCTCAAGCGCCTGGAGGACGCGGTGCGCGACGGCGACACCGTGCACGCCGTGATCCTCGGCAGCGCGGTCGCCAACGACGGCGCGCGGAAGGCCGGCTACACGGCGCCGGGGCCCGAGGGCCAGGCGGCGGCGATCAGGTCGGCGCTCTCGGTGGCCGACGTCGATCCCGACACCGTCGGCTACCTGGAGGCGCACGGCACCGGAACCGCGCTCGGGGACCCGATCGAGATCTCCGCGTTGCGCGAGGTGTTCGGCGTCGACCGGGGCGGGCGGCCGCCGTGCTCGCTGGGCGCGCTGAAGTCGACCATGGGACACCTCGACTCGGCGTCGGGCGTGGCCGGGCTGATCAAGACGGTGCTGGCGCTCAAGCACCGGACGATCCCGCCGGTCGCGCACTTCACCGCCCCCAACCCCGCGCTGGAACTGGAGAAGTCGGTCTTCACCGTGCCGAGGACGGCCACCGAGTGGCCGGAGATCGACGGAGTGCGCCGCGCCGGCGTGAGCTCCTTCGGTATCGGCGGCACCAACGCGCACGTGGTGCTCGAAGAGGCTCCCGCGCTCCCGCGGACCGGGCGCCGCAGCCGCGTCGGCATCGAACTGCTGCTCGTGTCGGGCAAGACGGAGGAGGCCGCGGCCGAGAGCCTGGCGCGGGTGCGGGACGCCGTTGCCGACATCGACCCGGCCGACCTGCCCGACCTCGCCCACACCCTGCGCACCGGCCGCGTCGAATTCCCGTGGCGCGGCTACTTTGTGCGGACCACGGACGAGCCGCTGCGCTCGCTCCGCCCGGTGCGCCGGGCGACCCCGGAGGCGGCGCGTCGCGGGGTCGCGTACTTCCTCACCGGCAGTGGACGCATGCCCGGCAGCCCGATCATGTACGACCGGGACCGCGTCTTCCGCCAGTACTTCGACCTGGGGTACGCGGCGATCGGGCACTTGGGCCGCCACCCCGATCCGGTGGTCAAGGAGCGGGTGACCCGGTTCGCCATCGGGGTGGCCTGGTGCCAGGCGCTCCGCCGCTACGGCGTGCACCCGGTGGCGATGACCGGGGTGGGCGTCGGCGCCGTCGCCGCCGCGTGTGCGGCCGGGGCGCTCTCCTTCGAGCAGGGCGTGGACCTCGCGCTGCGCCGGCCCTCGGTCGACAGCAGGCTCGCCGTGCCGGAGACCCCGCTGCACTCGCCCGTGGACGGCCGGCCGATCGCCGCCGAGCTGGTCACCGACCTCGGGTACTGGGCTTCGAGGTTCGACGAGCCGAACGACGGCCGCTTCGCGCCGCCGACGCTGGTCGGCCTCGACCCGGCCGCCTGGTTGGAGATCGGCTGCCAGACGATCCCTCATGTCGAGGGCACCGAGCCGGAGATGTCCAACGGCTACGACAAGTTGCTGACTTCGGTCGGCCTGCTCTGGGAGCTGGGCATCGGCGGCCCCTGGGACGCCGAGCTGGACCACGGCCTGCGCCGGGTCCCGGCGCCGGGCTACCCGTTCGCCCGCACCCGCCACTACTTCGAGATTCCGGCCGCCAAGGGGAAGGACCTGTGATGGGCACGCACGACGACGGCACCTGGGTCGAGCAGTTCACCCAGCTCTGGCTGGAGGTCCTCGGGGTCGACTCCGTCACCGAGCACGACGACTTCTTCGAGATCGGCGGCCACTCGCTCGCCGCACTGCGGCTGGCTTCGCTGATCCAGCGGGAACTGGAGATCGCCGTCGACCTCCAGCAGGTGCTGGCCAACCCGCGCTACGGCGACCTGCTCGCCGTCGCCGCCCGGGCGCCGCGCGGACCCGAGGCCGTGTCCCGAGTGGTGACGCACTGATGACCGCCGCTCTCGGACGCCGCACCGCGGCCGCGGACTGGCTCCCGCTCGCCGCCGAGGTACTGGGCCTCCCGGCCGAGGAGGTCCAGGCACGCTACCGGACGGAATCCTTCACCGAGCTGGGCGGCAGCTCCCTGCAGGCGATCGCGCTGACCTCGGCCGGCCAGCGCCGGCTCGCCGAGGACGTCGAGGTCGCGCTGCTGATCTCGCCGCTCGCCCTGGCCGACGCCCTCGCCGAGGCGCGGGAGTACGTGCCGACCGCCCCGACCGCCACTGACATCGAGGCCGCTCCGGCGCGGCGCGAGCTGCTGCCCGGTCAGAAGGCCATGCTCGCCGCGCACCTGGCCGGCCGGGACCAGTCCTACCACCTGATGTTCACGGTGCAGCCGCCGGTCGCGCTGAGCCAGGAGCAGGTCCGCGCCGCGCTGCGGAGGCTCACCGCGCGGCACGAGTCGCTGCGGACGATGTTCGTCCGGGAACGGCAGACCGCGCTGCGGGTCGTGCTGCCCGCGTCGCACGCACCGCGCCTGCTCCACCAGACCCTGCCCGCCGGAGCCGACGCGGTGCGGGAAATGCACGAGAGCTACGGGCGGCGCGGCGCGGAACTGCTGCGCCCGTTCGAGCAACCACCGGTCGTCTTCGTGCTCACCACCTCGGGGGAGCGGACCTTCGTCACCCTGCTCGCCCACCACGCGCTGATCGACGGCTGGAGCATCGGGGTGCTCTGGCGGGAGTTCGCGGCACTCTGCGAGGGAGCGGGGGCCCCGACCGACGAGGCGCCGTCGCCGGACTGGATCGGCTCGCGGCTCGCCGACCGACAGGCGTCCGGCGCGCTGGACACGGCGCTGGCCCGCGTCGCCCAACGGCTCGACGGGGCCCCGCCGGTGGCGGCGCTGCCCACGGACCTGGAGCGCGCGGACGAGGCCGACGGGCGCGGCGAGCGCCTGGTGTTCCCGCTGCCGTCGGCACTCGCCGAGCGCGTGGACCGACTCGCCGACACCTGCCGGACCACGGTGACCGCCGTGCTGCTCGCCGCCTGGGCACTGGCCGTCAACCGCCGACTGGGCGCCCACGACGTCGTACTCGGCGTCGCGGCCGCCGGCCGGTTCGAGGCGGGGATGGAGGAGGTCGTCGGGCTGTGCACCCGGATCATCCCGGTGCGCTGCACCACCGACGACGGCATCGAGGCCGCGGAGTTCGTGCGGGCCACCGCGGCCGCCCTCGCCGGTGCGGTCGCCGACGCGGACGTCCCGTTCGCGAACGTCGTCGCACACCTCGCGGGCGAGGTGGACGGCAGCCGGAACCCGGTGGCGCAGATCGGCTTCGCCGCGCACCACGAACTGGTCCCGGACGCGATCGACTCGCCCTCCGGACCCTGGCGCGTCCACGAGGGGCACTGCCACGGCTCGACCTTCGACGCGCTGCTCTTCGTCCAGGCATGGTCGCCCGAACCGCGGCTGGCCCTCGAATACGCGACCTCGGCGCAGACGGCCGCGGACGCGGGTGAGCTCGCCGAGTCCCTCGTCGCCGTGCTGGGCGAACTGACGAGCCGTCCGGACGCTCCGCTCGGCACCGTGTCGGGCCTCTCCCGCGGCCAGCGGGACCGCCTGGCCGAACTCGGCCGGGGCGTCGGCTTCGACACGGACGACGACCTCTGGTCCCGCTTCGAACGCCGCGCCGCGCAGCAGCCGGACGCGGTGGCGGTCGTCGACGCGGATGCCGACGTGACGCTGTCCTACCGGGAGCTGCGGGCCCATGCGCTGGCCCAGGGCGACCTGCTGCGCGGGTGCGGGGTCCGCGCCGGGGACCGCGTCGTCCTGGAGGTCCCGCGGTCGGCCACGGAGGCGATCGCCGTGCTGGGCGTCCTGTGCCTGCGCGCGGCGTACGTCGCCGTCGATCCCGGTGCGACGGCGGAGTGGCGGATGCGGATCGCGGCCGCGGTCGCACCCGCCGCCCGGATCGGCGGGGACGCCGCGGACCCCGCATTCGCGGACGTGCCCGGCTGCCCCCCGGTCGCGTGGGGGCCGGACGCGTCCGAGCCGGCTGCCGACGCCGGCGCCCGGGGAGCGGAAGCCGACGCCGCGGCGCCGGCCTACGTCTCCTTCACCTCGGGGACCACCGGCGTGCCCAAGGGCGTCGTCGTTCCGCATCGCGCCGTCCTGCGACTGGCCGACGACGAGAACCTCTTCGCCGCCGCGACCGGACAGCGGATGATGCGCCTGTCGCCGCTCGCGTTCGACGCCTCGACGTTGGAACTGCTGGTGCCGCTGGCGAACGGGGCGACGGTCGTCGTGCACCCGGCCGGTGAGCCGACACCGAGCGGCCTGGCCGACTTCCTGCGCACCCGGCGGGTGACCCACGGATGGCTGACCGCAGGGCTGTTCCACCTGGTCGCCGATCACCACCCGGCCGCGTTCCGCGGCATGCGCCAGGTGCTGACCGGAGGCGGCGTGGTCTCACCCGCGCACGTGCGCCGCGTGCTGGACCAGTGCCGGGGACTGCGGGTGACCAACGGGTACGGACCCACCGAGAACACGACGTTCACCACCGTCTTCCACGCCGACGGCGCGCACGAGGTGCCGGACCCCCTCCCGATCGGTGGTCCGGTGCGCGGCACCGGCCTGCGGATCGTGGACGGCGCCGGCCGAGCCGTGCCCCCGGGCGCCGTGGGGGAGTTGCGCGCCACGGGCACCGGGCTGGCCGACGGCTACCTCGGCGACCCGGAGCGCACCGGCCTCGCTTTCACCGAGCGCGACGGGGTGCGTGAATACCGCACGGGCGACCTGGTCCGCTGGGGCGCCGACGGACAGCTGCGCTTCCTCGGCCGCGCCGACCGCCAGGTGAAGATCGCCGGACACCGGGTCGAACTGCTCGCCGTGGAACGGCGGATCCGGGAACAGGCCGGCGTGCTGGACGCGGTCGTCCTCCTCGCCGGTGACCGGTTGTGCGCGGCGATCAAGGCGGACGGCGACATCCGCGCACGCGTCCGGGCGGAGGTCGAGCCCGCGCTCGCGCCGTACGAGCGGCCGCAGCAGTGGATCACGGTGGACGAGTTCCCCCTGGACCGCAACGGAAAGGTCGACCTCCGCGCGCTCGGCGCCCGCTTCGGCGCCGCCGGGACCGACGCCTCCCCGGCGCGCGCCGGAGAGCCCGCGGGCTCCGCCGCCGTCGCCGCGACCGGTCCCGGTGATCTCGAAGAGCTGATCGCCGACGTCTGGTCCGAGGTGCTCGGCAGCGACGACTTCGGGCTCGACGAGGGCTTCTTCGAGGTCGGCGGGGACTCGCTGTCCGCCGCCCTGGTGCGTCGCCGACTGCGGGAACACCTCGGCGGCCGTCCGATCTCCCTGACCGACCTGTACCGCTTTCCCACCGTGCAGTCCCTGGCACGGCAGCTGAGCAGGACCGTGCAGGAAGGGACACGATGAGCCAGGACATTGCGATCGTCGGGATGGCCGGACGCTTCCCCGGCGCGGCGAACGTCGACGAGTACTGGTCCAACCTCCTCGCCGGGCGGGTGAGCGTCACGTCGTTCACCCGACGGGAACTGCTGGAGGCGGGCGTGCCGGCCGAGGAGGCCGACGATCCGGCCTACGTTCCGGTGTGCGGCGTGCTCGCGGATCCGGATCGCTTCGACGCCGGGTTCTTCGGGATCCCGCCGCGCGAGGCCGCGATCATGGACCCCCAGCAGCGGCTGCTGCTGCAGACCGCGTGGGAGGCGCTCGAATCCGGCGGCCTGATCACGAACGCGCCGATGGGAAGGGTGGGGGTGTTCGCCGGCGCGGGCTTCAACTACTACCTGCACCAGCAGGTCCTCGCGGCGCCGGAAGTGCTGGCGACGCACGGACTGCTGGGCCTGGTGCTGGGCAACGAGAAGGACCACCTCGCGACCAGGATCGCCCACCGGCTGGGGCTCGGCGGCCCGGCGATCGCCGTGCAGACCGCGTGCTCGACCTCGCTCGTCGCCGTCCATCTGGCCTGCCAGAGCCTGCGGACCGGGGACTCGGACCTGGCCCTGGCCGGTGGCGCGTACGTCGCGTTCCCGCAGAACACCGGCTACCTCCACGAGGCCAAGGGCATCATGTCGCAGGACGGCCACTGCCGCCCCTTCGACGCCACGGCCAACGGGACCGTGCCGGGCAGCGGGGTCGGTGCGGTCGCGCTCAAGCGGGCCGAGGACGCCCGTCGTGACGGGGACCTGGTCCTCGCCGTCATCGAGGGTTCGGCGGTCAACAACGACGGTGCGGACAAGGTCGGTTACACGGCGCCGGGGGTCGCCGGGCAGATCGACGTGCTCGCCCGTGCGTATGCCGCCGCCGGGGTGGAACCGTCCGCGATCGGCTACCTCGAAGCGCACGGCACCGCCACCGAGGTCGGCGACGCGATCGAGTTGGCCGCGCTGCGCGAGGTGTTCGGCGGAAGGCCGGACCGCTGCTCGCTCGGCTCGGTCAAGGCCAACATCGGGCACCTGTCCGCCGCTGCGGGCGTCGCCGGACTCGTCAAGGCGGTCTCCGCGCTGCGCGCCCGGCGCATCCCGCCGCTGGCCGGACTCAAGGAGCCGCGCCCGGAACTCGGCGAGCCCGGGACGCCGTTCACCGTCGACACCGTCGCCCGCGCGTGGCCGTCCGCGGACGGGACGCCGCGCCGGGCCGCGGTCAGCTCCTTCGGGCTCGGCGGGACCAACGCGCACATCGTGCTGCGCGAGGCCGAACGGCCCACGACGACCGGGCGAACGGACGGGCCGGGCGTCGTCGTGGTCTCCGCGCGCACGGCGGAGGCGCTGCGCGCCTCGGCGGACCGGCTCGCCGCGCACCTGCGCGACCACCCCGAACTCCCGCTGGCGGACGTCGCGTTCACCAGCCAGGAACACCGCAGGTCCTTCACCCACCGGCTCGCCGTGGCCGCCGAGGACACGGCCGGCGCCGCGGCAGCGCTCGAAGCCGCGACGGGCCGCACCGCGCTGCGACAGCCCGACGTGGTGTTCCTCCTCCCCGGCCAGGGCGCCGAGGCTCCCGGCATGTCCGCCTGGGCCTACCGGCGGTACCCGTCCTTCGCCGCGGACATCGACGCGGGCTGCGACATCGTCGAGGGCCTGCTGGGAATCGATCTGCGCGAGCTGCTGATCGGTGACGACCCGCACCGGCTGCTCCACCGGACGGATCTGACGCAGCCGGCGCTGGTTCTGCACGAGTACGCGCTCGGCCGGCTGCTGCTGTCCTGGGGCGTCCGGCCCGGCGCCCTGATCGGTCACTCGGTCGGCGAGCTGGCGGCGGCGGGCCTCGCCGGGGAGCTCGAACTCGCCGAGATGCTGCGGCTGGTCACCCGGCGCGGCGCCCTCATGCAGCAGGCCCCGCCGGGAGCGATGCTCGTCGTACTCGCCGGGGAAGCCGCGGTGCTGGAACAGCTCGGGGCCTTCGAGGACCTCGGGATCGCGGCGGTCAACGCCCCTGAGGTGGTCGTCGTGTCCGGACCGGCCGAGTCGGTCGCCGAGTTCCGCAAGCGGCTGGACGGCGCAGGAATCCTGCACCGGCTGCTGCCCGCACAACGGGCCTTCCACTCCTGGATGATGGCCGACGCCGCGGCCGAACTCGACGAGGAGGCCCGCGGCATCGAGCCCCGCCCCGCCGAGTTCGCCGTCATCAGCAGCGTCGACGGCGGATTGCTGCCGCCCGGAGCGACCCGCCCGGCGGGTTACTGGGGACGGCAGCTGCGCAGTCCGGTCCGCTTCCGGGCAGCCGTCGAGGCCGCGACGGGCCGACCGCGCGTCGTGTTCGTGGAGGTGGGGCCGGGCACCGGACTGATCGGCAGCGCCCGGCAGGTCCCGCAGGCAGCGGGGTCGGCGACAGTGCCCCTGCAGGCCCGCCGGGACGAACTGCTCAGCGGTCTCGGCGCACTGTGGGCCGGCGGCGTGGCGGTGGACTGGGCGGCGGTGCGCGGCGGCGCCGACGTCGGCCGGGTGTCCCTGCCCACCTATCCGTTCGCCGCGGAACGGCACTGGATCGATGCCGCCGCGCCCGCTTCTCCCGCGTCGGCGCCCGGTGCGGCGACCGGGGCCGAGGAGGGTCCGGGTGACGCGCTCGACGAGGTCGTCGAGCTGTGGCGCTCGATGCTCGGAGTCGCCGCGGTCGGGCCCGACTCGGACTTCTTCGCGCTCGGCGGCGATTCGCTGCTGCTCATCCGGATGATCTCGCGGGTGCGGCGCAGGTTCGGCGTCGCGCCGGAGATCGCCGAGTTCGCCGACACGCCCACTCCCAGGGCGATCGCCGCTCAACTGCGGAACGAGTGAGGACGCTGATGACGACACAGCTGATGACGACACGGACGAAGAACCGACTCGGCCCGGCCGAGCGCGACCTGGTCCTCGGCTTCAACCCCGCGCCGAGTCCGCGCCCCGAACGTCCGGTGCACGAATCGATCTGCCGGCAGGCGCTGCGGACACCGGACGCAGTCGCCCTGCGCAGCGGTGACCGAGTCCTGACGTACCGGGAGCTGCTCGACAGCGCGGCGTCCGTGGCGGGACGGCTGGTGGCCGACGGCGCCGGGCCGGGCTCGATCGTGGCGCTGTGCGCCGAACGCGGTGCGGACATGGTCGTCGCGGTGCTGGGGATCCTGCTGTCCGGCGCGGCCTATCTGCCCGTCGACCCCAAGCACCCGGTCCAGCGGGTCTGTTCGATGATCGAGTCGGCCGGGGCCGTCCTGATGCTCGCGGACGGCACGGGGGCGCCGCTGCCGGAAGGGCATCCGGTGCGGGTCCGGCCGCTCGCCGACCGGCGCGAACCGGCCGCCGCACCCGTGGACTGGCGGCGGTACACGGCGGGCCCGGAGGTGTTCGACGGCTGCGGCTGCGTCATCTTCACCTCGGGTTCGACGGGCGAACCCAAGGGCGTCGAACTGACCCACGCCGCCTTGGCGAACCGGCTGGAGAGCATGCTCGCGGACTTCGACGTCGACCCCGACGACGTCCTGCTGCAGAAGACCCCCTACACCTTCGACGTCTCCATCTGGGAACTGCTGCTCGCGTTCATGGCGGGCGGCAGCCTCGTGGTCGCCCCGCCGGACGCGCACCGCGATCCGGAGGCGCTGATCGAGCTGATCACGGGTCATGGCGTCACGATGGTGCACTTCGTGCCGTCCATGCTCGAATTCTTCGCGACCGAGCCGGACGTCGGCTCGTGCTCCTCGCTCCGGGTGATCCTGAGCGGCGGCGAGGCCGCGTCGCCGCGGCTGCTGAACGAGCTGGCGGCGGCGCTGCCCGGGACCGCGCTGTACAACATGTACGGTCCCGCGGAGGCGACGATCGACGTGACGGCGTGGCCGTGCCGCCGCCCCGAGCCCGGCGACCGGGTGCCGATCGGCCGACCGCTGTCCAACGTGTCCGCCTACGTCGTCGACGAGGAGGGCGAGCTGGTTCCCGTCGGCGTCGCCGGAGAGCTGCTGCTCGGCGGAGCCTGCCTGGCGCGGGGATACGCCGGCCGGCCGGACCTCACCGCCGAACGATTCGTCAGCTTCCGCGCGGGCGACCGGGAGGAGCGGGTGTACCGCACCGGCGACCTGGCCCGCTGGTCCGCGGACGGCCACCTGGACTACCTCGGTCGGATCGACACCCAGGTGAAGGTCCGCGGCCAGCGGGTGGAGCTCGGCGAGATCGAGGTGGCGCTGCGGAGCCATCCCGCCGTGCGCACAGCCGTCGTGGTCGTGCGCGACGACCGGTCGCTGGTCGGCTACGTGGTGCCCGCGGGGGAGTTCGGCGCGGACGGCGAGGCCGTGCTGCGCGCCCACCTCGCCGAACGGCTGCCGGACTACATGGTGCCCGCGCGCCTCGTCGAACTGGCGGAGCTGCCCACCGGCGCGCACGGCAAGCTCGACCGGGCCGCCCTCCCCGAGCCCCCCAGGAGGCGGAGATGAGAGGCCCGTCGTCGACCGGAGACCCGACGGCGACGGACCCGCGCTGGCTCCGCACCTTCCCGGCGGCGAGCGGGCAGGCCGCACTGCAGGTGGTCTGCTTCCCGCCGGCGGGCGGTGCGGCCGGGGCCTTCGCGACACTGATCGACGCCGCGGACGCGGAGACCTCGGTCTCCGTCGCGATCCTGCCGGGACGCGAGACCCGGCTGGCCGAGCCTGCGGCCACCGGTCTCGGCGAGGTCGCAGACGCCCTGGCCGCCCGGCTCGTGGCCGTCGGAATCGGCGAGCGGAGCCCGTACGTCCTGCTCGGCCACAGCCTCGGCGGGCTGCTCGCCCACGAGACGGCCCGGCGGCTCGAACACGCCGGCACGCCACGGCCCTTGGAACTGGTCACGGTCGCGAGCCCGGCGCCGGACCACCCCGGCTGGACGAGGACGCGACGGCTGCCGCCCGCCGAGCTGATGCGGCGTCTCAGCGGGATTCCGCCCGAGCTGCACGAGGTCCCGCAGTTGCTCGACCACGTGGTCCGAGCGCTCGCGGACGACCTGGCGATGCTCGCCGGACACCACTGCGACGGCGCCCCCGTGCCGGTGCCGCTGCTCGTCCTCGGCGATCCGAAGGACCCGCAGCTGCCACCCGGGGCACTCGACGGCTGGAGCCGGTTCACCACCGCGGGCTGTGAGTTCGAGCGCGTGGAGGGAGGTCACTTCCCGCTCGGCGCCGAAGAGCTGTGCCGCCGCCTGCTGTTCCGCTGGCGGTCGTCGGCAGCCGTGCACCGCTGAGCGAGGGCGCGGCCGGCGCGACGAGTGCCTGCCGCGTGCGATCGCGCGAAGACCTGCCCACCGGCACGGCCTTCGCGACGGATCCGACCCGGGCCCCCGGCCGACCGGCCGGGCTCCCCGGGGCACCGACGGAGTGCGCCCGACCGATCCGCGTCCGTCGGCTTTGCCAAGGGACCCATCGAGACCTCCTGTCGCCGGTGGTCGCAGGGGGAGATGAATCGTGAAGGGGAGGTTGGGGATGGCCGGGAAGGTGTGGTTCGGCCTGATGGGGAGCCTTGAGACCCGCGTAGCGGACCGGCCGGTACCGGTACCACCACGGGTCAGGAGCCTGCTCGCGATCCTGCTGTGCCGGTCCAACCGCACGGTCGGGGTCGACGAGCTCGCCGAGATCCTGTGGAACGGCGAACCGCCGCGCGGCGCGTCGGGCACCGTCCGCAGTCACGTGCTGCGACTCCGTCGGCTGCTGGGAGAGGCCGGGGACCGGGTGGGCACCTCGCGCTCCGGGTACAAGATCCACCTGGACCCGTGCTCCGAGCTCGACATCATGGTGTTCACCGAGCTCCACGAGGCGGCCCGTACCGCCGCCCGGAACCGCGACTGGCCGCAGGTCTCGCGCAACACCAACGCGGCACTCGAACTGTGGCGCGGCGCACCACTGGCCGACGTGGCCTGCGACCGGCTCCACCGGGACGAGGTTCCGGGCTGGATCCAAGCCAGGGTCGAGGCCGTCGACCTCGCCGCTCAGGCCGATCTGAGGCTCGGCCGCACCGCCGAGGCCGTGCTCGCGCTGCAGCGGCTCGCAGCCGAGAACCCCTACCAGGAGAGCGTGCACGCGCTGCTGATGGAGGCCCTCGTGGCGGCGGGCCGAAGAGTCGAGGCGATCGCGGTCTACCGAAGACTCCGCACCGTCCTGGTGGGCGAGCTCGGCATCGAACCCGGCGCGCAGGCCGCCGCCGCCCATCAACGAGCCATCGCAGCAGGCGCCCTGAAGGTGCGAGCCGCCGGGCGGGCGCGGGCGGAACCCGGCACCGCTCCGGTCCGAACGGACCGGGCGGGCAGACCGGACGCCGATCCGCACGCGGGTACCGCGGCCACGTCCGCGACGCCCGCCGCCGTGCACGCGGCGGCGGGCGACGAGGTGGGGGTGCTGCACCTGCTGCCCGCCGAGCTGCCGAACTTCGTCGGACGGGCAACGGAGCTCGACGCCCTGCTCGGCGGCGGCGGCGCGCTGCGTGGCGGTGGCGCCCTGTTCGGCGGTGGTGCGCCGCACGGCCGGGGTACGGGGTCGGGCTGCCGCCCGCCGTCCGTGGGCATCACGGTCATCGAGGGCATGGCCGGGGTCGGCAAGACGAGCCTCGCGGTCCGGGTCGCGCACGAACTCGTTCGCGCGGGCCGGTTCGCCGATCTCCAGCTGTACGCGAACCTGCGCAGCTTCGATCCCCACCAGGACCGTGCCGAGCCCACCGACGTGCTCGACGGGCTGTTACGCGTCCTGGGCGTGGACGCGTCGCGGATCCCGTCCCGCGTGGACGCCCGCGCGGCGCTGTTCCGCGACCGCCTGCACGGCCGCGAGGCACTCCTGCTGCTCGACGATGCCCTGGACGAGCAGCAGATCCGCCCCCTGATCCCGTCGGGGCCCGGGTGTCTCGTCCTCGTCACCAGCCGGCGCTCGTTGGCCGGCCTCGACTGCACGACCCCACTGCGGCTCGGGACGTTCTCCGCGCCGGAGTCCCTGGACCTGCTGGACGCAGTCCTCGGCGCCGAACGGGTGGGCGCCGAGCCCGAGGCGGCCATGCGCGTCGCCGACCTCTGCGGCCACCTGCCGAGGGCGCTGGCCCTGGCCGCCTACCGCCTCCGCACGCGGCCGGCGTGGAGCCTGGCGGACCTGGCGGGGCACCTGGAGGACGGAGGCTTCGCCGCCGGCGTCGGAGACCGCTCGCTGTGGGCCGCGTTCCGGTCCTCGTACCGCAACCTGCCCGCCCTGCCGGCCCGGGTGTTCCGGCTGCTGGCCGCGGGCCGCGACCGCCGAGTCACCGCGCAGTGGGTCGCCGCGCTGGCCGGACTCGACGTCCACACGGCGCGCGCCGCGCTGGAACTGCTCGTGGACGAGCACCTCCTGCTGCAGAACGCGCCGGGCCGGTACCGGATGCACGACCTGCTGTACGCCTTCGCGTGCGAGCTGTCGGAGCTGTCCGACCTGTCCGACCTGTCCGAGCTGTCTGAGCTGTCGGAACTGTCCGAGCTGTCGGAGAGGGAGACAGGCGGCTTGGCGAGGGCCTCGGCCTGACCCTCGTCGGCCGCCTCCCCACGACGCCTCCGGCGGAACCAGGGCACCACCCCCATCGACTCGACCGCGGATCCTCCTGCGGTCGACCACCCCGAGATCGACAAGCCCGAAGGAGATGACCGATGACCCAGACGGACCGCGAGCTCCACGAACCGGCGGCGTCGGACACCAACAGTGACCCTGCCGCGACCGTCCGACACGAGTGGGACGGCCGCACCCTGCCCGCCCTCGTCCAGGCGGACGCACCCGGCGCCGACCTGGCCGCCTGGCTCGGCCGGCACCACGACCTCGCCGACGACCTCGCCCATCGGGCCGGGGCCGTGCTCTTCCGCGGCTTCGCCGTCACCGGCCCCGACGAGTTCCGCGCCGTCATGGACGCACTCTCGAAGGACGTTCTGGAGTACGGCGAACGGTCCTCGCCCCGCACGGAGGTGTCGGAGGGGATCTACACGTCCACCGAGTACCCCGCGGACCAGGAGATCCTGCTGCACAACGAGCAGTCCTACACGGAGAACTGGCCGATGCGCATCGTCTTCTGCTGCGAACGGCCCGCACTGAGCGGCGGGCGCACCCCGCTCGCCGACTCCCGGCGCGTGCTGGCCGCGCTCAGGCCGGAGACCGTCGCCGCGTTCGAGCAGCGCGGCGTCCAGTACGTGCGCAACTACCTGCCCGGGATCAGCCTGTCCTGGCAGGAGGCGTTCCAGACCGAGGACCCGGACCAGGTCGCTTCGTACTGCGCCGCCGAGGGCATCTCCGTCGAGTGGGCCGAGGACGGACACCTGCGCACCCGCCAGGTCCGGCCCGCCATCCACCGCCACCCCGTGACGGGCGACCGGACCTGGTTCAACCACGCGGTGTTCTTCCACGTGACCTCACTGCCCGAAGAGGTCAGCCAGGGCCTGCGGGAGGCCCTCCCGGAGGAGGACCTCCCGTACAACACCTACTACGGCGACGGCGGGGTGATCGAGGACGAGGTCCTCGCCGAGCTGCGCGCCGCCTACGCCGCCGAGACCACCGGGTTCGACTGGCAGCGGGGCGACGTCCTGCTCGTCGAGAACATGATCACCGCACACGCCCGCGAGCCCTTCCAGGGCCCGCGCCGCATCCTCGCGGCGATGTCCGACCCGGCCAGGACCAACCCCGTGAACGACCCGACCAACTAGGCGCGCCCCGCCGCGACCACGGCTGCAACCGATCGGCCCCGCCGACCCGGTTGCAGCCGTGGTCAGGTCCCGGGTCCCTGCGGGTGGCTTCCGTAGTGGGCGTCCGCACACGGCCTCGGCACGGGGCGGAGGGTGGCATCCTGCCGCCGCTGGCAGTCCAGGCAGGTCCTCGGCGAGGAGTTTCGGCCGAAGACTCAGGTGCCTGGGTCGGCGAGATCGCGGCTGGTACCGAGGTAGACCGCGAACGGGTCTGCGTCGTGATACGTCAGCCGGGCAGAAACGGGAACCCCACCTTGGCCTTCGCCGAATCCTGTGGCGAACTCCCGTGGTCCGAGCCGAGCACTGCCCGCATGGACGCCCGTGCCGCCGTGGGGAGTTCCCCTCACGGCGGCACGGTGGTTGCTGCGCGGCCGGCTGAGGCCGGCCCGGGATCAGCTCAGCTGGACGGGTACGGGCTGGGTGCCGGAGTTGAGTACGGCCACGGTGGCAGGGGACAGCGTGGACGACCAGACCTGGACGTCGCTGATGCTGCCGTTGAAGAAGTTGGCGTTCGATCCGTTGTTCTGCCAACGGCCGATCGCCAGCTTGCCGTTGAAGGCGGGGGCACTCTGGTGGGCCCCGGTCCCGGCCAGCACGCCGTTGACGTAGAGGCTCAGCTGGCCGCTTGTGGCGTCGTACACGGCGGTCAGGTGGGTCCAGACGCCCGTCTGCACGGTCGCCGTGCTGTTGACGTCGGCGGTGGTGTCGTACGGCCAGCCGGTGGTGTCACCGGTGGCCATGGCGAACCGCCAGACGCCGTTGTCCGGCCAGAGCATGAAGCCCTGCGTGGTGGTCCCGTCCTGGCCGACGATCACGCCGCCGTTGGCGTTGGCCTTGGCCCAGGCGCTGACGGTGAACGACTTGGTGGTGTCCAGGACCGGTCCGGGGGCGGCGGCGTGGGCGCCGCTCGCGCCGGTGAGCGAGAGCACCGTGCCGCGCTGGGCATCGTTGGCGAAGCCTGCCGAGCCGGCGAGCGTCAGGTTGTTGCCGGTGCGGACGGCATCGGCGGTGTCGGTGAGCTTCCATTCGTCGGTGGGCTGCGGCTGGAGGTAGCCCAGGGCACCGGAGGGGCCGAACTGGGCGACGGCGGCCGTCGCGCCGGTGCGGAGCTGGACGTCGCTGATCAGGCCGGGGAAGTAGTCGGTGCGGTTTCCGTGATAGAGGGCCGATCCGATCGCGACGTTGCCGCCGGCTGCCCAGTTGGTCAGTCCGGTGCCGGTCGAGGCGAGGTTGCCGTTGACGTACAGCTTGACGGTCTTCGCGGTGGCATCGAAGGCACCGGTCAGCTGGACCCAGGTGTTGGGCGCCACGCTCGTTGTGGAGCAGGCCGCGACGCCGCTGCCGTTCGAGGTCGCGGTGTCCGAAGCCTGGGTCTTCAGGCACCACCCGTGCACCCCGGCGTTGTACTGCAGGTAGAAGCCCGCGTTCTGGGTGCCGTCCTGGGAGACGGCGGTGACGTTCTGGTTGGGGACGGTGGACAGGTTCACCCAGGCGGAGACGGTGAAGCTCTGGCTGGTGTTCACACTGGTGGTGGCACTGGAGGCGTAGGCCGTGGTGCCGTTGAGCGAGAGCACCGGGCCGCGGGCGGCATCGGTGCCGATGGCGGCACCGCCGTTCAGGGCGAGGTTGTTGGTGCGGACGGTGTCGGTGGTGTCGGCGAGCTTCCACCGGTCGACGAGCGGGCCGGTGAACAGGCCGGCGCCAGGTCGGCTCATGATGCGGCCGTCGGAGGTGAGCGCGTACAGCTCGGGGTTGCCGTCGCCGTCCACGTCGCCCGGGGTGGAGAGCGTCGGGTAGGTCTTGCTGTTGAGGCCCAGCGGGAGGACCGGCTGGGCGGCCGGCAGGGCGGAACCGGTGGTGGTGGCGGCCCAGTTCTGCTCGGGGTTGTTGGTCAGGCAGTCCCAGATGACCAGTTGGGTGCCGGAGGTGTTCGAAGCGGCCGGGTCGGCGAGGCACCTACCGGAGTTGGGGTTGAGCAGCGCGCCCGGGAACGGGCCGGGGACCCATTGCTGGGCGGCGCTGTTGTTGCAGTTCCAGAGGTTGACGGGGCTGCCGTTGGCTGTGCCGCTGTGGTAGACGTCGAGGCACTTGCCGACCACGTGGACGGTGTTGTCCTGGCCCAGCGTGAAGCTCTGGGCGTCGGACCCGTTGCAGGTCCACATCTGGGCAGGGGTGCCGTCGGCGGTGTTGGCGTTGTTGATGTCCAGGCACATGTTCTTGCCGGTGGAGTCCAGGACGCCGGAGACCAGGGCGGCCCGGGTCGGAGCAGTGATCTTGCTGGTGGGGATGCCGTCGGCGTCGAAGGTGAGCTGGAAGCTGCTGATCGCGCCGGTGGTGTTGTTGCGGACCCAGAGCGTCGGGGTGCCGCCGGTCGAGGTGGCGCCGGCCCCGGTGGCGGTCACCATGGCGCCCACGTTGCCGACACCGACGAGTGTGGTGCCGCTCCAGTCCCCGGTGCCGATCGGGTAGACGCTGTCGAACGGGATCGGGCTGCGGCCGGAGATGTAGTACCAGAGCTTGCCGTTCTCGATGGTGATCAGATCGGGAGACTGCGGGGTGCCGGGGTGGGTGGCTCCGTACACGGCGGTGGACAGCCCGCCCGCCGCTGCCATCTGGCTGAGGGAGGACCAGCTGGCGGGGTAGCCGTTGCAGTCGTTCGCCCCGACCGCGTGGCAGGCCGGGCGGCCGATCGGCCCTATGAGGCTTTGCTGGGTGAAGTGTCCGGGCGTGCCGGGCGGAGTCACGGTCGCGTCGTTCCGGTAGACGTACAGGTTCTTGCCGACCGTGTCGTAGGCGAACAGGTCGTCCTTGTCCTGGGACGTGATGCTGCCGCGGTGGGCGATCAGGAATTTGTCCCAGCCGGTGCCCGCGATGGGGCTCTGCGCGGCGGTGGATGCGGTGACGGGTGTGGTGCTCGGGTCGGTGTTGCCGGGGATCAGCGCCAGGTTGCCGTCCTTGGTGGTGGCCAGCAGGTCGGGCACGCCATCGCCGGTCAGGTCGCCTTCGGTGACTTTGGCGGCCGAGTTCCACGGGGCGTAGAAGCTGTAGGTCGCGGTGGTGGCCCGGGCGTTGCCGGCGTTGTCGATCGCGCGGACGAACAGGGTGTGGGTGCCCCACTGGTTGGAAGGAACGGTGATCGGGATGCTCGCGGTCCCCGTCCCGTTGACGACAGTCGCAGGTACGAACGTCGCGCCGACGGCGGGGATGTTCGCGTCCAGCGAGTACTCGAAGCCCTTGAGACCGCTGCTGATGCAGGCGTTGAGCGTGCATCCGGTCGGCGCCGGGTCGGTGGAGGAGACCTTCACCGCATCGGTGTCACCGGCGTGCTTGGTCGCGGTGGTGCCACTGCCCAGCGGCGGGAAGGCCGTTGACGGAGTAATGGCCGCCGGGGTGGGCGCGGAGAGGTCGACGTTGAAGTAGCAGTACGGGGAGCTCGGACCGTTCAAGGTGCCGTCCTGCGACCAGGCGTTCCAGCCGTACTGGTGGCCGTCGGAGAGGGCGACACCGATCGGGGTGTGCACGGTGGTGCCGGAGGCGACCCAGCTTGGGCTGACCGGCCAGCCGGCGTCGGCCGGGCTGCCGGAGCCGTTGTTGGCCATGTTGTCCCAGACGTGGTAGCGCGCCTGGAGGTTGACACCGGCCATGTCGGTGGAGAGCGCGGCGTCGAGGCTGAGGTTGGAGCTGTTGCCGTTCATCGTGGTCAGCCCGATCCAGCCGGGGCTGCCCGAACCGCACGCCGGCGACGCGGGGTTCTGCGAAGCCGGGGTGGTGCCGGGGTTCTGCGGCGCATTCGGCGGGACGTCGAACTCGGTGGTGAGGGTCGGGTTGGTTGCGAACCGCATGAACCCGTAGTTGGTGGAGCTCTTGTTCTCGTTGCCGAATACGCCGAACGTGAGGTTCGAGTAGTTCTGGTACTGCTTGACGGTCGAGGTCACGTCGAAATCGATGTACTTTATGCCGCAGCCGGCATTGACGTTGGCGCTCTTGACGGTCTTGGTGTCGATCGTCGAGACCTCGCCGGGGCCCGGCCAGACGGTGTTGCGGTCGATCCCACCGGTGAGCTTCAGCGTGACGGGCAGGTCGGCGTTGCAGTCCAGGGCGCCGCCGTGGGTCGAGGCGAACAGCATGGTGGACTTGGAGATCACCATGTTGGGCCGCAGATAGCTGGTGTCGAACTCGAAGAACGACCGGTACAGGCCGAAGCACTTCGAGCTGTACTGCTGGTAGCCGGCGCCTTCCCCGTTCTCCTGGGCCTGGTCGTAGGTCGGCTCCGACGCGCAGCCCTCCTTGACCTGCACATAGTGGTTGGTCAGTCCAGGCACCGGGTTCACGTACGGATCGATGTACATCGGCCACACCGTGTTAGGGCTGTCGAGGACAACGGTGTCCGGACTGAGGGTGAGGCCGGTGGCGTCCTGGTCGACCTTGATCGCGGACAGGTGCGCATAGTGGCCGGGGCCCTTGGCCGTCGAGACCGGGGAGTCCGCCGGGTCGACGGTGAGGCCGCTCGGTGCGGTGGCTGAGTCGCGAGCCGAGTCGGTTGAGGAGTCCCACATCACGGGAGTGGGTGCGGCGAACACAGCAGAGCCGTCCGAGGCAGCGGCTGTGATCGCGCTGTCCGCGTCCACACTGGTCGTCAGACCCTTGGTGGTGGTGGCCAGTCGGAGCTGGCGCAGTGCCGGGTTGGCCGCGGCCGCGGCATCGTGGACGACCAGCACCTCCTTGAAGGCGCCCTCGTCCGTGACCGTCACCTTCAGGTCGACACCAGGCAGCACGTTCGGGTAACTGGCGCCCGTACCCGACACGGTGGGTGTCGGTAGTGCGAACGGCAGGGTCAGTGACAGGCTCTGGCCCTTGGCGTCGGTGAACGTCGCCAGCGGGCCGGTGCCGCCGCCGGACAGTGCCACACCCGACGGGGTGGCCTTCGGCGACCACGTGCCGTCGCCGTTCCTGGCGAGCGAGGCGTCGACCGGGGTCCAGGAGCCGTTCTTCTTCACCCGAGCCGGCCGGATGTTGTCGGTCCGTGTCAGCGTCCCGTCCGGATTGGCCACTGTCAGGCTGGTCTCGGTGGTCAACTCCTCCACCGTCACCGCCTTCCCGGTCGTCTTGGCCTTCGCCCGGGCCACCTGGACCGGCCCGTCCGGCACCGAATCCGGCTGTCCGGTGAGCGGCGCCACGGTGTTGCCCGGAGCCACTGCGAACGGCCGGTCATCGGCCATTGCCTGGCTCGTCGTGCTGGCCAGGACGGCGCAAGCCACCGTCAACAGCGCCACCGCGCTGCGACGGGACCACCCTCCGGGCGGCCTCCCATTACGTGCGTGCACTACAGTCCCCTCGGAATTCCAAAATCTTGGTCAAATGTCGACACGAGTCGAAAGTCGAACATCACCGAGAGGGACCGCCGCAGCGCGGACTGTGTCCGATTCGTGCCACCACTGTGCTTATGGGTGGCACCTGTGTGACGATCCGTCACCTCGCGCCCACCGCTTCCCCCCGGCCATTCGGCAGCGAAGGATATTGCGACACGAACGACCTGGCAATAGCGTTCCGCCGCCAGTCATGTGCCTTTACCTGCGCCAAAGATGATGCAACGTCAGGGCCAAGCCATGTCGGAACAACCAGGAGAGAGCGTTCCATGTCGGATCGGATAAAACGCCCTACTCGGGCGCGCAGTCGACTCAAATATCGCGGAATGACCGTCGCCGCGACACTTACTGCCGCAATGTCCCTTATTGTGCCGATGGCGAGTGCCACCGTCATCAGCCCTTATCGCTCTGACGGAAAGCTCTGGGCGGCCGACCCGCTGCCCGCCATACCCAAGGTCACCGGCCACAACGCCACCGGGAACACAGCACAGCCCAACCACGGCGTCGCCGCCGGGTCGCGCGAGCTGCGCACCCACAAGGTGACGCCCGCCATCTGGCCCAAGGCGTCGACCGCCACGGTGCTGGTCGGCTCTGCCGACCCGTCCGGCGCGGTGAAGCTCGCTGCCCCGACCGGCGTGTCAAAGGCCAAGGCTCCGACCTCCATGAAGGTCGAGACCGCGGACCGGGCGAAGGCTCAGGCCGCGAACGTGGACGGCCTGCTGGTGGGCCTGCAGCCCGTCGAGGGCTCCGGCGGCAGCGTTTCCGTCGCGCTCGACTACGGCTCCATCGCGCAGGCCTACGGCGGCGGTTGGGCTTCGCGGCTGCACCTGGTGCAGCTGCCGGCATGCGCGCTGACCACACCGCAGGAGGCGTCCTGCCGGACGCGGACGCCGTTGGAGACGGTCAACGACCCCGTTACCCACACGCTGACCGCGACCGTCCAACTCCCCACCCCGGAGAGCGGATCGTCCGCGGCTCGGGCCGATGCCGTCGCTTTCGGGGCGGCCGTCGCGGCCGTCGCCGACACCGGCGGCTCGCAGGGCAGCTACACCGCCACCTCGCTGTCGGCGTCCGGAAGCTGGGGATCGACCCAGGGCGCGTTCACCTACAGCTACCCGATCGCAGCGCCCGCGTCGCTGGGCGGTTCGTCCCCGTCGGTGGCGCTGTCGTACAACTCGCAGTCGGTGGACGGCAAGACCTCGGCCCGCAACTCGCAGGCGTCCTGGATCGGCGACGGCTGGGACTACTCGCCGGGCTTCGTCGAGCGCTCCTACCGACCGTGCTCCGGCGACGGCATCACCGACTCCGGTGACGAGTGCTGGGCGGGCTGGAACGCCACCCTCTCGCTGGGTTCGCACTCCGGTGAACTGATTCGCGACAGCGGTGGCATCTACCACCTGCAGAGCGACGACGGCACCAAGATCGAGGACCTGACCGGCGCGTCGAACGGCCTGTGGAACGGCGAGTACTTCAAGGTCACCACGACCGACGGCACCCAGTACTACCTCGGCCTCAACCACGCGCCCGGCACCACGTCCGACGCTCCGACCAACAGTGCCTGGGGCGTGCCGGTCTATCACCCGAACGCGGGCGACCCCTGCTACAGCAGCGGCTCCGGAAAGAACTCGCTCTGCTCGGCCAACCCCGGCTACCGGTTCAACATCGACTTCGTCGTGGACGCCAACGGCAACACGCAGCGCTACGACTGGGCGACCGAGACCAGCTACTACAACCGGGGCTACGGCCAGGTCGCCAGCTCGGGCGGCGGCGGCACCCTGAGCCAGTACACCCGTGGTGGCTACCTCACCCAGATCTCTTACGGCTACAAGCTCGCCGATGCCCAGGCCGGCCGTGACCCGGCAGCGAAGATTGTCTTCGACCCGGCCCAGCGGTGCGTCACCTCCGACAGCGTCTGCCAGTACGGTAACCTGTCCGCGACCACTGCCACCAACTGGCCCGATGTCCCGTACAACCTGAACTGCACGTCGGGAATGGCCACTTCGGGCAGCGGCAGCAACGTCTGCCAGGTCGGTTCGCCGACCTTCTGGTCGACCGTCCGGCTGAAGTCCATCACCACGAAGGTGAAGACGGCCGGCGGTTGGCAGGACGTCGACTCCTACACACTCACCCATCTGTTCTCCGATGCCGGCGGCGTAGTGGACCCGGTGACGGGCAAGACCGTCGACCCGGCCAACGTCGGCCAGCTGCAGTCCGTGATGTGGCTGTCCCAGATCCAGCACACCGGCCTGGACACCTCGGCCGGCAGTAGCGTCAGCGCACCGCTCGATCCGGTGGTCTTCAGCGGAATCGAGATGAACAACCGGGTCGACGGCGGTCCGGCCGCGCCGCCGCTGTGGCGGCCCCGGATCTCCGCGATCCGGACCGAGGCCGGCGCGTCCATCACCGCGAAGTACCGGGACCCGGAGTGCTCGCGGGTCAACGGCACCATGCCGGCCTCGCCGGACAGCAACACCATGGCCTGCTTCCCGGTTTACTGGAACCCGTCCGGCGTGAAAACCCCGGTCTCCGACTGGTTCCACAAGACCCTGGTCGCCGAGATTGGCGACAACGACCTGACCAAGGCCGGCTCGCCCGCCCGCGTCACCAAGTACACCTACCAGGACGGTGCGGCCTGGCACCGCGACGACTCCGACCTGACGGACGACCAGTACCGCACCTGGAACGACTTCCGCGGCTACCGCACCATCGTCACCACGACCGGCACGGCTCCGGACCCGATCACCCAGAGCGTCACATCCTATTTCCAGGGTATGGACGGCGACTACAAGGCGGATGGAAGCAAGCGGTCGGTCTCGCTGACAAATTCCCTCGGCGAGTCGACGACCGACAGCCCGTGGCTGGCTGGGGGCAGCCAGGAGAGCGACGTCTACGATAGGGCCGGTGGCACCGTCGTGGGTAAGTCGCTCAGCCCGGTCATCGGACTGACCGACGTGGTGAGTCGCAGTCGGACCGCATGGACCTCGATGAAGCCGACCGGGACCCTGTCGGCCCTACCCGATCTGACGGCCCGCCGGGCTACGAGGTCCAGTGTCCGCTCCATGGCTCTGAAGGCCGACGGGAGCTGGCGTACCACCAGCACCGAAACCTCCTTCGACAGCCTAGGACGGCCGGAGAAGAGCGACGACAAGGGCGACCTCACGGACCCCTCGCAGGAGGTCTGCACCACCACCTCGTACGCGGCGGCGCCGGCGTCCAATCCGATGATGCTGACCCTGCCGAAGGAGACGGTGATCGTCTCGGGCCCGTGCACCACGGCGCCCGGCAACTCCACCACCCTCGACCATCGGCGCTTCTACTATGACGGCGACGGCAGCCTCACCCAGCTCGGGACTCTCGGCAGCGTCGGAGGTAACGGGTCCACCGTGGGTCTGCTGACCTCTGTACAGAACGTCAGCTCGTACGACGTCTCGGGCAACCCGGTCTTCCAGACCAATGGCGCGACCAAGTACGACAGTTACGGCCGCGTCACCCGAAGCATGGACGCCCTCGGCAACACCGAGTCGACGGTCTACACCCCGGCCGTGACCACTCTGCCGACCGGAGTGACCGCCACCAACCCGCTCGGCTGGACCTCCAGCAGCACCATGGCACCGGCGCGCGGTCTGGTGACACACGCGGTGGACGTCAACAGCAAGATCACCGACGCCACCTACGACGCGCTCGGCCGCCGGACGCAGATCTGGATGCCCGGCCGCGACCGGGCGACCCAGACCCCTGACCGGAAGTTCTCCTACGCGGTCCATGGCACTGGAGACCACCCCGACCCATCGACGGTCACCAGTCAGACCCTGCGCGAGGGCGGGACGTACAACACCAGCGTCGCCATCTACGATGGCTTCCTCGGGCTGCGGCAGACCCAGAGCACCACCGCCAACGATTCGCCCGGCCGCCTGATCGCCTCGACGAAGTACGACTCGCACGGCTGGCAGGTCTCCTCCGTCCCGGCGTGGGCGGATCCGACCACCGCACCAGGCACCACACTCTTCAACGAGAACGAGAACTCTCTCCCCTCCCAGACCGTCACCAGGTACGACGGCCTGGGCCGGCCGACCGCCCGCGTCCTGTACAAGAAGGCGCAGCAGCTCTGGCAGTCCACCACCTCCTACCCGGGCGTGGACCGCATCGACAGCACCCCGCCGCCCGGAAAGAGCCCCACCACCGTCATCACCGACGCCCGTGGCCGGACCGTCTCCAGCACCGTCCATGGCGGAACCGGCATCGGGGACGCAACCAGCACCTATGGCTACCGCCCCTCCGGCGAGGTCACATCCCTCACCGACGCCGTTGGCAATACCTGGACAACCAGCTACGACCTGCTGGGTCGGCTGTACTCCAAGACCGACCCGGGCAGCGGCACCTCCACCATCACTTACGACACCTCGGGCCGCGTCGCGACCACCACGGACGCGCGCCAGCAGACCATCTCCAACAAGTACGACACTCTCGGGCGCCTGATCGGCACCTTCGACGGTGCGAGCACCACCGATCCGACCAAGCAGCTGACCGGGTATGTCTACGACACCCTGCAGAAGGGCTACCCGACCTCCAGCACCCGCTACATCGGCGGCTCCGGCACCGGAGGCAGTGCCTACATCCAGGAAGTCACCGGCTACAACACCGCTTACCAGTCAGCCGGATCGAAGGTCACCATCCCGGCGGCGGAAGGCAAGCTCGCCGGCATCTACAGCCTGGGCGCCAGGTACACCCCCGACGTCGGCCGACTCGACTACACCGACTTCGGAGCGGACGGCACCCTGCCTGCCGAGTCCGTCAACTACGCGTACGACCTCCAGAACGAGCTGATCATGTCGGGCTCCGGACGGTTCACCCACTACCTGAGCTCCGCCAACTACAGTCCACTTGGCCAGATCCTGCAGTCCACCTACGGCGACGCGGGCAAGCAGTACCGCACCGCGCAGACCTACGACGACGCCACCGGCCGCCTGATGACCAACCGGGTCAGCATCGAGACCGGCACCAACGCGCTCTCCGACACCACCTACGGCTACGACCAGACCGGCAACCTCACCACCGTCTCCGAACTCCAGTCCACCGGTGCCAGCACGCCCGTCGCCGACACCCAGTGCTTCGGCTACGACGGCCTGGACCGGCTGACCACCGCCTGGACCGACACCGCAGGAATCACCACGCCGACGACCGGTCAACTAGCCAAGTGCAACACGGCATCCCCGGCCCCAGCCACCATCGGCGGCCCCGCCCCGTACTGGCAGACCTGGCAGTACAACCTGCTCGGTGACCGCACCAAGCAGGTCCAGCACGACGTCACCGGCAACATCGCCAAGGACATCACCCAGACCAGCGTCTACCCCGGCAACGGCACCGCCAAGGCCAACCAGCCAAACGCGGTGACCACCGTCACCACGACCGGCCCGACCGGCACCACCACGCTGACCCCGCACTACGACGCGGCCGGCAACACCAAGGACCGGGTGACGACCGGCACACCCGGTGGCACCCAGACCTTCACGTACGACGCCGAAGGCCGGACCAAGACCGTCAACCAGAACACCAGCTACCTGTACGACGCCGACGGCAGCCTGCTGATCCAGCGCAACACTGCCAACGCCGTCCTCTACCTGTTCGGCGGCGCCGAACAGCTCACCCTGGACAACAACACTAAGACCGTCAGCGGCCTGCGGTACTACCGCAACCCCGACGGCACCACCATCGTCCGCTCCAGCAACGGCACCGTCACCTACCAGCCCGCCAACCACCAGGGCACCGCCCAACTCCAGGTCGACGCCAACACTTTGGGCGTCACCCGCCGCTCCTACGACCCCTACGGCAACCCGCGCGGCACCCAACCGACAAACTGGGCCGACAACCACGGCTACCTCGGCAAGCCCGCCGATCCCACCACCGGCCTCAACTTGCTGGGAGCCCGCAACTACGACCCCGCCCTCGGCCGATTCCTCACGGTCGACCCCGTCCTCGAAGTCGGCGACCCCAACCAGATGGGCGGTTACACCTACGCCGGCGACAACCCCAGCACCCACAGTGACCCATCCGGTCTCAGCATCCTCTACGGCAATGAAGGCCAGAGTTCGGTCAACAAGCCCGTCTGTGGCATCACGGTTGACTGCTCCTCCGAAAATGAGGGCGGATACCGTGACATGCTCGCTGGGTTCGTCACGAAGATCATAATCTTCACCAAGCCCCCCCTTGCGCCATATTCCGAAGATGATCTCGACCGGATCTGGGGGAGGGCTGGAACAAATACGAAGTCGCGAAAATACGAGGGTGGCGGCCTAGTGGCCGACCTGGTGACAAGCCCGATCGCCGGTCCGGAAGGCGAAGTCGCGGCACTGGCGAAGGGATTTTTCGGCCGATTTCTCACAAAGATAAAATCGCTCGTCGGGAAGGGCGAGGAGGCAGCCCAGAGTGCAGCCAAGGCCACTGCCGCGAAGAACCTGGCAAAGTCTCAGGGAGAAAAGAAATCCGTCGAGATCGGTGCTCGTGAAGAGGGCAGTGCGGTCAAACCGGACCCCGCATCCCCTGAAGCACCGTCAACTCCCAAGGGCGAACCCGCTGAGCCGACCCACGCTTCTGGAAAGCCCAGCGAATCCGCTCACTCCACGGGAGGGGGAGAAGGCGGGTGTAGCTTCTCGCCCGACACCCAGGTCCTTATGGGCAACGGCACCACCAAACCCATCGCCGACCTCACCGCCGGCGACCAGGTAGAGGCCGCGGACCCGGACACCGGCGCCGACCAGGGCGCACGTACCGTAACCGCCACTTGGATCAACCACGACGAGGACCTCGTTGACGTCACCGTCCAGACCGGCGACGGATCCGACGACACGATCCACACCACTTCCAAGCACCCGTTCTGGGACGCCACCACCAACACCTGGGTTTCCGCAGGCGCGCTCGAACCCGGCCACGGCCTGGTCACCCGTGCGGGCTCACACCTTCGCGTCATTACGGTCACCGTCACCCCCGGAACCGCAGACAGGTACAACCTCACCGTCACCGAACTCCACACGTACTATGTGGAGATTGGGGGCACGCCGGTCCTCGTCCACAACTGTGGTGTTGAAAACAAGGCCGGTGCAATCGCAGAATGGGTACCCGAGGCTGGTGATCTGCGGTTGACGCCGCCGGCCAGAGGGATGTCTCCGGCTGCGTACCGCTACCAATCCGGTGCGGCAGGCGCCAGAAGTGATCCTCAGACCGGCAGGAGCCTTGCCCCGAT
This sequence comes from Kitasatospora griseola, assembly GCF_014648555.1. Lineage (GTDB taxonomy): Bacteria > Actinomycetota > Actinomycetes > Streptomycetales > Streptomycetaceae > Kitasatospora > Kitasatospora griseola. The sequence goes on along the minus strand of NZ_BMRI01000027.1, from coordinate 52,677 downwards.
GTTGCGAATGCCTGGAGCCGATGGTATCGATGTGACGGCGAAGTTTGACGGTGCCTTCGGCAATGAGATGATTGACAGAAAACTTTCGCTTCCGAGTTTTGCCGATAAGAAACTCCAGGCCCAGCGGCAGGCGGGAACGGCGGCCTATCACGGACTAACGGCAGTATATGAATTTCCCACCCAGGCAGCTGCCGACGATGCCAGAAGACTGCTGGACAGCTGGGGTGTTACGACTATCGTCACAAGGCAGGCAAATTAGTGATTGAAACCCACCTTGCAAGGGCAGTGCTCTCTGCGATTATGCTGCTCGACCATTCATCGGACGATGAGATCGATCGAGATGTTGCTTCTCAAGGGCTTGAGAACATCGCATCGGACCTGAACTCGATGAACGAAGCAGAGCGTCAGGAGTTCAGGCGCGTACTCGGCCGCATTGTCGAGGAGGAGCCCGACTATGGGCCGTACATCGATGAGTTGCCCAAGCTATTGGGATGGTGAGATCGGATCGGCTGATTTTGAGAGGCCAGCGCCCTCGGCAGTGAGTCGGGAGCTTCTCGCTCCGGTTCTTCAGTGACAAGAAACCTCGGTCGGGCCGCCCCCAGCTTCGGGGCGGCCCGTCCTGCCTTAATCTCGATCTTGAATGACGGTTCGTCAGCTTGGCTGCTGTATTGCGATTCTCGTAGACCCGCGCAGCTCGCCCTAAGGGCTCGCCACCTCGTTCGGCGTGTCGGCATAGCGTGCACAGCAGGGCGTGAAGCACGCAGCGGCTGCTCGGCGACGACCTCGCAGGACGACACGCCGCTCGGGAGATCACGGCACGTAGTCGGCGAGTAGGCGGTTCTGATCCACCGTCGGATGCCCTGCAGCAGGCGACCCTGCAGGCTGGAGTCTCGGGAGGCATCACCGGTGTGCAGTGAGTGGCGGCTGGAGCACTGATACTCGGCGTGGCCACGGCTGTTGCTGGGCCCCGCCAGCCCACATGAACCATGCGAGTAGCTCTTGCGGTCCAACTCGGTTTTCTGTAGAGCAAGTTGACTGCCCGCTCGAGACTTGTCGAGCAGGCGGCCGATTGCACGTTAGCGAATGCACTTGATTGGGGGTCAAGGGGTTGAGTCGATGCCCGCCCATCGCGTCTGGTGCTGCAAGCGGGTGAAGAGTACCGAATCCCAGTGGGGCCGAGTCCCGCGGCGGCGACCTCGTCGGAGCTCGCCGCCGCCGCGCAACACCCGAGCCTCTCCTCCTGCCGCTTCCCCCGGTCAATGGCGCGACCACCCGCGACGAGATCATCGCCCGTTCCCGGTCCTGGCCGAGCGGTCGGCTCGCGGAGGCCCTGTCCCGTTCCAGGGGTGGGGCCTGCGCGCTTTCGGCCTCCCGAGTGTCGCTCGGCCGGAGCGCTCACAGGATCGCCGGGCTGTGCGGGACCCCCGGGTCAGGCGGTGGTGCTCCAGCTGTGGGCGACGTCGATGACGAGGCGGTTGTCGAGCTGGAAGACCTGGAACGGCAGGCGGGCGCGGACGCCGAGGCCGAACTGGGATTCGCCCTCCAGGCTTCCGGCGAAGCGGGCGTCCACGAAGGTGCGGTGGCCGGTGAGGTCGACGCCCGGGAGGGGGTCGCCCGAGCGGGCCGGGTAGACCTTCTGCCAGGTGGCGGGGTCGTAGGTGCTCGCGCCGACGACGATCTCCAGGACGGCGCCGCCGCTCACCGGGATCGGTGTGCCGGAGCCGGCCTGGTAGACGACGTTGGCGTTCGTGTAGTGCACCTGGTAGGCGAGCGGGTTCTCCGGCGAGGTGCCCGGGACGTCGATCACCAGGCGGTCGAAGCACTCGTGGGCGCCGGTGCGGACGTTCGTCAGCGCCTGCGGCTGGTACGGGACGGTCCGGTCCTGCCGGTCCAGGCTGCCCCACGCGGTCGAGCAGTCAGTGGTGGCCGTGACAGCCGAGGCCGTCGGGACCGTGGTCGCCGCCACCCCCGCGGCGAGCATCACGGCAGCCAGCGCGGTGGTCCACCGTCGCATGTCGTTCCCCCTTCCGTGCCGGCCCCGTTGGCCGACCCGTAGTAGTCCACGCGTCGGCGGCCGGAAAGGTATCGGCCATCAGGGGGCTGCTCCTTCCGCGTTCTTGACCAAGGCGTGGTGAGCCGGGCGCCCGGCACCACCCTCACCGCCCGGTCTTGCGTGCCGCCTCGCGGATCGCCTCCGCGTACGGGGTGTCGAAGGCCTGTGTCTCGGCGGGGAGGTCGTGGAAGGGGACGAGGGCGCGGTGGGTGGGGTTCACCGACTGCATCCAGGCCGACCAGGCGTCGTGGACGTCCTCGTCGGTGACCTGGGTGCCCTTGGCCCGGAGCAGGACCGCGTAGCTGCGGAACAGGTCGTCGGAGTCGGCCGGGGGCCAGGCGCTCGGCGGCAGGCAGGAGCGGATGAGTTCGGCGAGCTGGTCGAGGTAGGTCACTTGAGCATTGTCCCCAGCAGGATGAAGAGATAGACCGCGGCGAAGATCCAGGGCACGAACCGTTCGGAGACGCCCAGTTCCGCGTAGCGCCTGCGTCCGACCGGGGGCGGGTCCTGCTTGAGGTAGTTCCATTCGGCAGTGAAGACCTTGACCGGCAGGCGGTCCTCCAGTTCGTTGATGACCTTGAACTTCGCCGTGTTGAGGTCGCGGTAGCTTTGCAGTTGGAGCCACCAGGCGGTGGAGAGGGTGAGGCCGGCCGCGGTGACGGCGCCGACCGTCCACCACGCGGACTGTGCGAGCCAGGGGGCGCCGAACCCCACTACGGCGACCAGGGTGGTCTGTACGGAGAGGAAGAAGGCGTTGGCCGTGCCGCGGCGGGCGGAGACCCGGTCGGCCATCTCCACCGCGAGCTTGTACAGCTCCAGGACTTCCGGCGAAGGTTTCGGCTCGGGCGATGGCGATGGCGATGGCGATGGCGACGGCGGTGCGGATGCGGTGGTCACTGGTCGTCTCCGACGGTCTGCGGCGCCTGGTTCTGCCACGCGGTGACCTGCCTGACGATGAGGACGACCAGCACGCCGGCCGCCACGGCCAGCACCGCGAACAGGAGAGACACGTTCGCGTTGGCGAGGACGTCGCTTTCACTGGTCCAGTCCTGCTTGGCCAGGCGCCACTGGATCGGCCTGACCAGGCCGAGCAGGACGAAGCATGCCCACCAGGCCTTGACCAGAGCGCCGGGGGCGGATCGCCGGGGCGAGCTGGCCTGCCAGACGTCCGAGACGATCTGGTAGGGGTACCACAGGTTCACCACGGGGGTGATCCATGAGCCGACGATCCAGATCCGGGTGCGGCGCTGCGTATCGCGGCCGCGGAGCGACTCGGCGTTGATGCGGGCCCGCCACAGCCAGACGAGGAACGCCACGCCCGCCGCACTCCAGGGCAGGTACGACAGCAGCGCCGACCCCGACAACGCCGTGAGGGCGTCGGCGTCGGCGGCAACGAGTTCCGCCTCGGTGGCCGTCCCGTCGAGGTAGGCGTGGATGAGCTCGTAGTCCCGCCAGTTGGCCACCAGGACCACCAGCTCCCGCAGGAGCACGATCAGGATCAGCACCGTCACCGCTGCCGCCCACCCGCTCACCGGCCTGCGCCGCGTTCCCTCGGTGGCGCTCGCGGCACCGGTACTGCCTTGCTGTGCGTTGTCCATGGTTCCCCTCTCTTGACGTCAGTTCTTCCGAAGTCACGCCGAGCGGTGCTACCAGAGGCCTGCCAGTTCGAGCAGCCGGTACGGCAGCGCCAGGACTGCGATCGCCACGGAGCCCTTGCCCAGGGTGGCGAGCGGGCTGCTGTCGCTGCGCAGCACGAACATGCGGCCGCGGACGCCCGTCGCTGCGAGTGCGGCCTTCATCGCGCGGACCGTCCGACGGGCCGGCGACGGCTCCCAGAACACTGCCTGGACCGGCGTGAACGTGCGTCGAAGCCTGCCGCGAGGCGGTTCTGTGCCGGGAGCGGGCTCGATCGCCCGCACGTGCGGCGTCCAGTCCGCGCCGAACGTGACGGCGGCCGAGATCCAGGAGGTGTCCGCGGCGATCTCCTCCAGCCGCAGCGGCACGGGTAGCCGGCCGTCCGTGCTGGCGGCCGTGTCGCTGACCCGGCCCGGTGTCAGCAGGACCAGCTTGCCCGCGGGCTGAGTGGCGACGGCCTGCTCGATCTCCCACCGCAGCCCCGCCCCGGTGCCCACTCGCAGCACGATGAGTCGGGACAGGTCCATCAGGTGGAGAATCGTCGGTTGCCAGTCGTCCAGTGGCAGGTAGAACCGGGCCGCGCCGAGCAGGGGCAGGGGCTCGCCCGGTCGGCCCACCGCGATCACGGGGCCGAACGAGGCCAGCGCGGCGGCGAGTTGTTCCTCCCGGGAGTGGAGGTTGAGCGCCACCCAGTCGTCGATCCTGGCGGCGGTGCCGTCGTCGGCGAAGCTGCGCAGGTAGAGCACGGGCCGACGGCCGTCGGCCTGCAGTGCGCGGGCGGCGGGCCGCGCCGAGCGGGGCCGGGTGCGTCGCAGAATCAGGAAGCCTGCGCCGAGGGCGGCCAGTCCCGCGGGCAGCAGGACGAGTTGGACGGCCACCGGATTCTGGAAGCCCGACCGCTGGGCCGTGTTGACGGCGAAGTAGCCGGCGGTGAACAGGCAGTACCCGATGCTGCTCGCCGTCAGGAACAACGGTCGGCGCCACCACGGCTGCGGTTCGGCGAATCGGCTGACGGTGCGGGCGGCTTCCGCCGCAGCCGCCAGACGTTGCCGACGCAACATCAGCGCCGGTGCGGTGAGGACCACAGCCGCGACCGCGAGCCACAGCGCCGCCTGTGCTTCCGCGTCCACGGCCCGACGGAGTGCCGACCGGTCCCGTTCGACGTCCGCCTGCAGCGTGCCGGTGCGGGCCAGGGCACCCGGTCCGTCGTTCCGGCGTACGAGGTCGACGGTGGTGGAGACCGTGCTCCGGGCGCGGCCGGGCGGGGCGTTCTCCTCGAACCACTGTGCGGCCGCCACGAGTTCGGCCCGGACGGCCGTGTCGCCACTCGCGAATCGGTCCACCCGGGCGGCGAAGGCCGCGGCGCGGACCTGGGCATCACGAAAGCGGTCACCGGTCTGAATGTCCTGAGCTGCGGTGATCGCGAGGTGCAGTGTGAGGTAGCCGGCAGTCAGGGCGATCGCAGTGATCAGGCGGGCAACCGTTCGCCATCCGGAAAGCATTCCGCACCCCCTGCGCCGGAGTGTCCCCCGCTCCGGCACAGTTCGATGGTGGCACACGCTCGGACGGGACCAGGCCGCTTTCCCGAACTCGGCGCCGGGTCGACGACGGGGCGTGACTGCGCTGCCGGTCGAGGCCCGGGTAGCGGGAGTGCGGTGCCGGGCCTGATCGTGCCCCACGTTCGGGTGGGCTGTAGGTACATGACACCCTGGCGGGAGCAGGGCCCCGGCCGTGGGCCGGGTGGATCGGGATCAACAGGAACGAGGCAACGTGCGACTCTCCCAGGAATTCGGCGTGGTGGTCGAGGCGACGATTCCCGCGCCGCCGGAGCGGGTGTGGGAGCTGGTGGCGGACATCTCGACCTCGCCGCGGTTCAGTCCGGAGCTCCAGCGCACCGAGTGGTTGGAGGGTGCGGAGGGGCCCGCGGTGGGGGCGTGCTTCGCCGGGCACAACGCGAGGCCGGACGGGCATCGGTGGCAGACCGTCAATCGGATCACCGAGCTCAGCCCGAGTCGACGCTTCGCCTGGTCGGTGCTGCCGGACACCGCCACCGCGCAGGGTGACGCTTTCGCCCACTGGTTCTACGAGTTGACCCCCGAGGGCGCCGGGACCAGGGTGCGCCACGGCATGGGGATGGGCAACCTGCCCACCCCGCTGCACGCCTTCGTCGCGGCCAACCCGGAGCGGGAGGAGGCGATCGTCGAGGCCCGCCTCGTCAGTCTCCGCGAGGGGATCGGGGCGGTCCTGGAGGGCATCGCCGCCGAGGCCGCCCGGGCCTGAACCGGCCGGTCAGCGGGGGGTGTCCTCGGTGGCCGCGCGGAGGTGGTGGACGACGTCGGGGCTCCAGTGCGGGATTTCGGGCCAGTCGCCGTTGTCGTCCTCCACGGGGAGGGACTTGAGGACGGCGGCCAGGCGCGGGGGGAGCCGCGGGGACATGCCCTGCTTGCAGAGGGCGAGTATTTCGGCGCGGACGCTGCGCGGCACCAGGGGGCGGTCGGGGGAGGACAACTGCCAGGCGGGCTGGGGGAGTTGGGCCAGAGACTCGGCCTGGAGGCGCCAGAAGTTGGCGTCCTTGGGCTCGCCGCGGGACTGGTGCAGGAACCACAGGCAGGAGGCGGCGAGGTGGCTGCCGCCGCCGGCGGCGAACTCCCACCAGAAACGGGCGCCCTCCTCGTAGTCGGCGAGGTTGAGCAGGACGCCCAGGACCAGGGCGCCGTCGGGGCGTTCGACCTCGCTGTCGACGAGTTTGGCGAGGGAGCTGGCCGCCGCCGGGTTGGCGAGGATCAGCGAGCACAGCATGGCCAGTTCGTGGCGGGCCTGACGGTGCGCCAGGCGCAGCGGGGCCGGGGCCGCGCCCCGGCCGCGTTCCAGGGCGGCTCTGGTGGCGGCGGATCTTCCGCTCACGCGTTCCTCCGGGCGAGCTTCTCCTTGAGGCGGCTCTCGGCGTGGCGGGCGTGGGAGCGCACCGTCACGACCGTCGAGTCCAGGTACTCCGCGACCGTTTCGTCCCGGAGGTCCAGAGCGTAGCGGAGGATGATCACGTCCTGCTGGCGTTCGGGCAGGGAGAGGATCGCCTCGTAGGTGCCGAGCACGTCCGAGGCGAACCCCATGTGCATGCGGTGCATGGCCGTTCGGATCGCCACCCGCCACTGGTCCTGGGGGCCGTGCTGGTCGCCGTCGGCCGTCGCCGCGAGGCCCGCCCTGGAGATCTCCTCCTTCAGCACCCGCCAGGCCGAGGCGGCCGGGGCGGGTTCGCGCAGCAGCATCTGCCAGTCGCCCCACAGCCAGTCGCGGACCGCGTCGACCACGGCGTGGGCCTGCTCGTCGGACAGTCGGCAGGCGCGTGCCGCAGCGAGCCACGCCTGCTCGTGGGTCTCGCAGAACGCGTCGAACGTCAGCTGATCTCGCCGCTGCGGTGCCGCCAATCCGAACTCCGGGTCCACTGCCACCCCTCCCAGCGGGAGCGCCTCCCGCATCGATCGGATCGCGGCCCGCGACTCCTTCGCGCCAGACGCCGATGCCCTGACGAGGGGATTGTGCCCCCCTCACACCACCATTTCAGCGTATCGGGATCCCTGTGGTGAAAGCGGAACTCTGTGAACATCCGTGGCACAGAAGCGAAAGTCGGACGGCCAGTTGAGGCTCCGTCAGCAGCCGAACCCGGTCGGCGAGTCGCGCGGGGGTTGGTCGGGGCGGGCGTGGGCATGGAGTCCGCAGGGCGCGACCAGGTCGGTTGCCCGGGCCGGTTCACGGGCGTGATCATAGGGGAATGATCGTATGACTTCCGCCTGAGGGGGCGTGCCGCGGCATACCCCCTCGGGGCGGAGCAGACGGAGAACGCTCAGCGACCAGGGGGACGCGCGATGGCTGACGAGACCGCCCAGCAGACGCCGCAGATCGGCATCAACCTCAACATCCACCAGGCCCATTCGGCCCGGATGTACGACTACTACCTGGGCGGCGTGACCAACTTCCCCGCAGACCGGGAGGCCGCCGGTCGCGCGCTCGACGCCTTCCCCAACGCCCGGCTCGCCGCGCACGCCAACCGCGCCTTCATGCGCCGCGCCACCAGGACCATGGCCGAGCTCGGCATCGACCAGTTCCTCGACATCGGCACCGGCATCCCCACCTCGCCGAACCTGCACGAGGTCGCCCAGGTTCGGCATCCCCACCTCGCCGAACCTGCACGAGGTCGCCCAGGGCGTCAACGCCGCGGCCCGGGTGGTCTACGCGGACAACGACCCGATCGTCCTCACCCACGCCGAGGCCCTGCTGGAGGGCACCGCCCAGGGCCGCACCGACTACGTCCAGGGCGACATCCGGGACGCCCGGACCATCCTCGACGCGGCCTCGCGGACGCTGGACCTGGACCGGCCCGTCGCGCTCAGCATGGTCGCCGTGCTGCACTTCGTCGCCGACCGGCCCGAGCAGAGCGCCCTCGACGTGGTCGAGGCGTTCACCTCGCGCCTCGCGCCGGGCAGTTACCTCGTCATCACCCACTTCACGGCCGACTTCGACCCCGAGGCCACCGCCCGGATGGAGAACGTCTACCGCAGCTCCGGCACTGACCTGCAGGCCCGCAGCCAGGAGGAGGTCACCACGCTCTTCCAGGGCTGGCGCCTGCTCGACCCCGGTGTCGTCGCCAGCCCCCGGTGGAACCCCGGCGGCGACGACACGGCCGTCACCGACGCGCAGGCGGGCTGCTACGGCGGGGTCGCCCAGCTGGTGTGACGCCGCGAGCAGTCAACGCCGGTGCGGGACGGGCCTGTCGGGCGGGGTGAGTCCGCTCGGCAGGCCCGACCGGCACCGTCCTGTGCGCACGGGAGCTGCGCCGCTCCCGCCGGGCGGGCCGAAAACTCGTCGACGGATCGTCGGGCCTGCGGCAGACTGCGCGCGATGACTGAGCGAACCGACACGCCTCCCACCTGGGACGAGCGCACCCAGCTGACCACCTTCCTCGACTACGCCCGGGCCACCGCACGCGCCAAGTGCGAGGGGATCTCCGCCGAGGACGCCCGGCGGTCGCCACTGCCCGACTCGCCGCTGATGACGGTGTGCGGGCTGATCAGCCACCTGCGGTGGAACGAGCATTGGTGGCTGGAGGCGGTGTTCCTCGGGGAGGAGCTGGTCGGGCCGCTGGCCGCGGCCACCGAGGAGGACCCGGACCCGGAGATGCGCACGGCGGTCGACGTCCCGCTGGCGCAGCTGCTCGCGGAGTACGAGGAACAGAGCGTCCGCTTCCGGAAGTTGGTCGCCGAGCACGACCTGGACGCGAAGGCCGTGCGGTCGTCCCGCGGCGGGCTGCACATGGACCTGCGGTGGATCCTGCTGCACCTGATCGAGGAGACCTCCCGGCACAACGGGCACCTCGACATCGTGCGCGAACTGCTGGACGGGAATACCGGACAGTAGCCGGCCCCCGTGCGGGTACGGGGGCCGGCGGGGCGTCAGGCGTCGGCACTCGTCCAGGGGCGGAGCTTCTCCGGGTTGCGCACGCCCCAGATGTGGGTGATCCGGTCGTCGACGATCCGGAACGCGAAGACCGTGACGGTGACGCCGCCCTGCTGGGCGATCAGGCCCGGCTGGCCGTTGACGGTGCGCTCCAGGAAGGTCGTCTCCGGCCCGAAGCGGGCGACGTCGAGATAGGCGCGGACGATGTTCTCCCGGCCGGTCAGCGGCTCCAGCAGGGCGCCGACCAGGCCGCCGCCGTCGGCGATCACCGTGGCGTCGGGGTCCAGCAGGTCCATCAGCGACCGGACGTCCTTCGCCTCCCAGGCCCGCTTGAAGTCCCGCACGACGCCCGCCTGGGCGCTCGACGGCGTGGCGGGCGCCGGCGAGGCGCGGATCCGGCGGCGCGCCGAGGTCGCCAACTGGCGGCAGGCCGCCGCAGACCGGCCCAGGACCTCCGCCACCTCGGCGAACGGGTACTGGAAGATGTCGTGCAGCACGAACGCGACCCGCTCCGCCGGCGTCATCGACTCCAGCACCACCAGGAACGCCATGTGCACCGACTCGTCCAGGGTGATCCGGTCCGCGGGGTCGGCCGCCGCCCCGGCGGCCCCCTCCCGGTGCGCGGGCAGCGGCTCGGGGATCCACTCGCCCACGTAGCGCTCCCGGCGCACCCGCGCGGAGCCCAGCAGGTTGAGGCAGATCCGCCCGGCCACCGTGGTCAACCACCCGCCGGGCGACTCGATCGCGGCCCGCTGCTGCTCGGACTGCGCGTACCAGCGGGCGTACGTCTCCTGCACGACGTCCTCGGCATCGGCCAGCGAACCGAGCAGCCGGTACGCCAGGTTGGTCAGCCGGCGGCGCTCGCCCATGATCGCGTCGTCCAGGTCGTCCTCGTGAGTCTCGTTCACGCTGCCTCGCACTCCTCGTCGGTCGGCGCCCGGTCCCGGGCTCCCGATCGGTACGACGGAGCAGCGGGTCGGAATGTGACGTCGCGCCGCCGCCTCACATTCCGTGCGGCCGCCTTGTCGTACTGGTCAGGAAGACGAACGGAGAATCCGATGACCACCTTTCAGGCGACCGCCGACCGCGTCGAGATCCAGGCGCTGCAGGCCGAGTTCACCGACGCGGCGATGATGCGGGACCGGGCCCGGCTCGCCGCGCTGTTCACCGCGGACGGCGTGCTGCGGATGCCCAACATCCCGATCGAGCTGACCGGCCCCGAGCAGATCCGGCTCGGCGGCGAGAAGCTCCAGGAGCAGTGGGAGTTCTTCGTGCAGAACACCCACCCCGGCGCGATCGTGATCGACGGCGACACCGCCACCGGCCGCGCCCACATGCACGAGATCGCCCGGCTGCGAAACGGCATCCAGGGTCTCAACTACGCGATCTACCACGACCGTTACCGGCGCACCCCGGACGGCTGGCGGTTCACCGAGCGGGTCTACGAGCTCCGCTACCTGGACACCAGCCCGCTCGCCGGGTCCGCGCCCGACCAGGCCGCGGCGCCGACCGCCCAGTACACCGAGCCGGTCTCCGCGGAGCGCCTGGAGCGGACGGCCGACGCGCTCGCCGCCCGCGGCTTCGGCGTGGAGATCCTGGCGGACGCCGAAGCCGCCCGCGCCCGGGTCCGGGAACTCGTCGCGGAGAAGGCCAGTGTCTACACCACGGCCAGCGAGACGCTGCGGCTGTCCGGCATCGACGACGACCTCAACGGCGACCGCCACCCCCGGTCCGTCAAGCCCCGGGTGCTGACCATGGACCGGGAGAGCGAGGCCGACGAGATCCGGCACCTGCTCGCCACCCCCGACGTGGTGATCGGCAGCGTCGCCGCGCTCACCGAGACCGGCTCCCTGGTGGTCGCCTCCGGCAGCGGCAGCCAACTGCCCGCGTACACCGGGGGCGCCGCCCGTGCGATCTGGATCGTCGGCGCACAGAAGATCGTCCCCGACCTGCCCGCCGCGCTGCACCGCCTGGAGGAGCACGTCCTCCCGCTGGAGAGCGCCCGCACCGAGGCCGCCTACGGCATGCCCAGCGCCGTCAACCAGCTGGTGGTGTTCAACGCGCCGACCCGGTTCACCCAGGGCATCGTGCTGCTGCTCCGGGAGGCCGTCGGGTACTGAGTCCTGACGGCCGCTCAGGGGCGGCGGGTGGCCAGCAGGGTGGCGAGGTCCGGGGCGAGCCGGACCTCGGTGGTGAGCAGCGATGGATGGTCGTACCAGGCGGTGCGGCCGGTGTCCGGACGGCCCTGGTGGGTCGGCGGCCAGGCGGTGAGGGGCGTCAGGTCGTCGACCACCAGGGTGCCGGCCGCGGTCAGCAGCAGGTCCGGGTCGGCGGGCGGGGACTGCTTGCCGTTGCCGCCGCCGTCCAGCACCAGCAGGTCGAACGGGCCGTGCGCGGCGATCGCCGTCCAGTCGCCGTGCACGATCTCCAGGTCGGGGACGTCGGCGAACAACTCCCGGACGGCCGCGACCCGTTCGGCCTCCCGCTCGACACTCACCACCCGCACCCCCGGCCGCCGCCCGGCCAGCAGCCAGCCCAGGCCGACACCGCAACCGGTGCCCGTCTCACCGATCCGGTCCGCCGCGCCGGCCGCCAGCGCCTGGAGCAGCCGGCCGTGCTCCGGGCGACAGGACTGGGCGAAGCCGAGACGCTCGGCCAACTCGACGGCGCGGACGACCGGTTCGGGCAGCGCGGCGCGGTCGGCGTAGGAGGCGGTTCCGGAGATCGACACGACGGTCAGCGTATTCCTGTTCGGCGGTGACGGGGAGTCAGACGGAGCGGCGGAGCAGGATGCCGCGGCTGCCCGGGGCCGGGCGGCAGGCGGCGGTGGCGCGCGGGGCCGCGAGATCGATCTCCTCGACCAGGAGCCAGCCCTGCTGGGCGGACAGCCAGGGCCGCAGGCGCCCGTCGAGGGCGGACGGGGCGAGCGCGACGAACAGCAGGTCGGTGCGCAGAGCGTGCAGCAGCTCCAGGTCCTGGCCGGCCTGCAGGGCCTCGATCAGCAGCACCGCCCCGAAGCGCCGGCGTACCGGCGGCGGGGCGGCCAGGTCGGCCGCGCTCAGCCGCAGGCGGGTGCGGCGGCCGAACGCCGAGAGCAGGCGCTGACGCAACGCCGGATCGGGCTCGGCGGCGTGCACGGTGTAGCCGGCCTTGAGCAGCCGACCGGTCAACGCGCCGTCGCGCGCGCCGAGTTCGGCCAGCGAGCCACTGCCGGGCGGACGGTGCCGGGCGACCCAGGCGGCCGTCGCATCGAGCCGGTCGGCCTCGTAGCGGGCGCCGTCGGTGTCAGGCACCGCCAGAGTGTCGGTCACGGACATGTCCCGTCGCAGGTTCGAGGGTGCGGGCCGAAATCGACCCTAGCCACCGCCTTCGTTCGTGGTCCATACCACCAAGGGGGAAAGTTTACCGTTCACGGTCAATTCAAGGGAAGTGGCACGGAGGAAACAGGAGGGTGGGGCTGGGGGAACTGTTGGGGCGGGTGGGGGAGATGGGACAGGAGGGTGGGAAGTGGATGGCGGGGGGTGATGGGGCGCCGGGGGCGCCAATTGCGTGGAGGGGGCGGGAAGTGGCACGGAGGAAACAGAGGGGTGGGGCTGGAGGAACTGTTGGGGCGGGTGGGGGAGATGGGGCAGGGGGGCGGGAAGCGGCGCGGAGGAATGGGGAACTGTTGGGGCTGCTGAGGTTTGCTAGTTGGCGACCGACGTGCCGTCAAAAACAGTGCCGGGCAACGCCAAGGGCCCCGGCCGGGCGGGTGCCCGGGCGCGGGGCCCTTGGGGTGGTGGGTCAGGCGGGGTCGGAGAACTCGGTGAAGTCCGGGAGGTCGGTGAGGTCCGCGTCGAAGTCGTCGTCGTAGCGGTCGTCGCGCTCGGCGCGCTCCTCCCCGGGCTCGCGACGGACCGGGGCGACCCGGCCGAGCTGCAGGGCGGAGTGCGCGGCCGACGCGCTCGCGTCGGAGATCACGCCGTCGGCGGGGTTCTCGCCGTTCTCACTGCCGTTGCCGTTCGCACCGCCGTTGCCGCCCTGGCCGCCGCCGCCGCGGCGCTGCGCGCCGCGGATGCCGCTGCCGCCGACCGGGCCGTAGCTGCCGCCGCCGGCCATGTGCATTCCGCCCATCATGCCGCCGGCCATCGGGGGACGGCCGGCCAGGCCTGCGGTGCTGGTGCCGGTACCGCCGCCGGAGCCCGAGCCGGAACCGACGCCCGACACGCCCTCGTGGTGGTCGCCCTCCAGGCTGGTGCCCAGGCGCATGGCGCCGGTCTTGGAGCCGCTGCCGCCGGGCGGGGAGAGCCGGGTGGCGAAGCCTCCGGCCGCTCCGGCTCCGCCGACGCCGGGCGAGTCCGCCCCACCGCCGCCACCGCCACCGCCGCCACCGGAGTGGCCGCCGAGCGCGGCGCCGATGCCCTTGAGGTTCGGCTCCTTCAGGCCCAGCGTGTTGACCCCGCTGCCGCTGCCGCCGCGCGAGGACGAGCCGCCGACCGGGCCGAGCTTGGGCGACAGTGCGGCGAACGACGCGGCCAGCCCGGCGTCCGAGGAGCCGCCGCCCCCGCCGATCCGGGGCGTGCCGGCCGAGTTGAGGCCGGTGCCGGGCGACAGGTCCGGGCTGAGCGGGTTCGCCACCATGGAGGCGATGCTGTTCAGCGACGTCCGGTTGCTGGCCTCGTTCTCGCTGAGGTTGCCGGCCAGCTTGTCCATCTTGCCGGCGGTGTCCCGGAACGAGCCCAGGATGCGCTTGAGCACGTCCTCGGCGATGGTCTGCAGGATCTTCTGGGCGACCTGGATCACCAGCTTGCCGAACGGGTCGCCGGACTCGCCCATCTTCAGGCCCGACACGATCCGCTTGAAGTCCATGCCGTGCGACTCGATGTCGTCCGCGCCGCGGCGCAGGTCGGCCGCGCAGGAGGCGACCTGGGCGAGATCGACGTTGAAGCCCTGGCCGTTGGAGTTGTTGGCCGGGGTCGGCACGATGTGCTGCGCCGCCTTGACGATCATGTCCTCGATCGGCTGGAGCAGCGCGTGGCCGAGCCGACTGACCGCCTCGGACAGCAGCCGGTTCATCAGCTCGCGGCCGAGCCGGAGCACCGCCGCGGTGCTCCACGGGCCGGTCGACGAGGCCGCCGCCAGGCTCGCCTGGATGGAGAAGAGCTGGACGATCGACTGGGTCTTCGCCACCTCGATCACCACTGCTGCGGCGCGCAGCACCTTGGCGATCGTCTGGCACGCCTCGACGATCACCTTGGAGTACTTGGTGATGGTGCTCCACAGCTCGGACAGTCGGTCCGCCGAGGAGCCCTTGTAGACCTCGTGAAGCATCGTCAGTGCCCGGTCGGCCGCCATCTGGGCGGAGTCCAGAGCACTCGCGAACTTCTCCAGCTGGCTGGCCAGTTGGTTCAGTTCGTCTTCATTGGCACCGGGGAACCGTACGCCGAGCAGGCCTATGACCCCGTTGAGTCCCGATGGTAGTTGCACCGCCATTTGCCCGCCCCCAGCTGCTGCCCGCGGTAAGTCCCTGATAGCGCATTGCGACGATACACATACCGCACGCCGCCGACCACCTGCCAAACCCGAGTGTTATCCGCATTGTCGGCAAACCGGGACCTGGCTACGGTGTGCGCATGGCATGGGGATCATGGCGGCGCGGCCGGTCCGGGACCGGTCCGGCCGCCGCCGGGAGAAGCGCCGAACGGCCGTCCGCGCAGGTCGTGTTGGGTGCGGTGGCAGACGAACTGTCGGCACTGCACGGCGAGCCGTGGCGGGTCGAGGGGGAGGGCGGGGTCGAGGTCCGGGGGCCGGGAGGCATGGCGGTCCGGCTCGCAGAATCGGACGATCCGCATCCGCACCATTTGGACTTGGTGTTCCTCGCGGACCGTGACCGTCCGGAGACGGCCGTCCGGGACTGCGTGACCGGCATCGGCGACGGCGACCGGGACCCGGTGCGCCGCGGCATCGAGGTGTGGGCGGCCACCACCGGCGCCTCGCTGATCGAACTCGTCGCCCACAACGGCCGGTTCGCCGGCCACCTCGACCCGCGCGACCCGGACGGCATGCCCGGCTGGCACGCCATCCACGGTGGCGTGGTCGGCTGGGGCACCGGCGCCCGCTACCACGCCGTCCAGGACTGGCTGGTGCGCAACCCGCTGCCGCCGGCCCTCGCCCCCGCGCTGGGCGGCGACCTCGGCCGGGACCAACTCGTCGGCATCAAGGTGCTGTTCGGCGGCGGGGACGGCGAGCAGACCGCCGAAGTCCGGGTGAACGGCGCACCGCACGCCGCCGCGTCCGCGGCGCTCGCCGGGCTGGACTGGCCGCGGGTGACCGGCGGCCGGGCCTGGGCCCGGACCTTCATCCTGCTGGTGCGGCGGGAGGGCACGGGCCGCGGCGCCCCGCTGCGGGCCGCCAGGCGGGCCTGACGGCGCCCGCCGGACAAGACGACACCCCACCCGCCAGAGCGGCGTGACGGCCCGTCAGGCGGCCGTGGCGGCCATCAGGCGGGGTAGCACCAGGTGCCGCCCGGGGCGCGGTACTCGGGCAGCCAGGCGGCCAGCACCTGGGCGGACGGGTAGAACATCGGCTCGGGCAGCGCGTCCACCGGGACGCGCTCCCAGCCGGCGCACGCGTGCGGCTCGGTGACCAGCGCCTCGGCCAGGCTCGGCGGGGCCAGCACCGCCGCCGTCACCCTGGTCCGGCCCAGCTCGTGGTCGAGCAGCACCGCCAGCACCCGCATCTGCCCGGCGGGCAGCACGATGCCGGTCTCCTCGGCCAACTCGCGGGCCGCGGCCTGCTCGAACGACTCGCCGGGGTGGTCGACCTTGCCGCCCGGCAGGCTCCAGGTCGGCGGCTCGCCGGCCGTGGTGCGCCGTCCGATCAGCACCCGGCCGTCCCCGGTCGGCACGATCACGCCCGCGCCGACCAGCGGCGCCAGGGAGTGCGGACCGACCGGGAGTTGAGCGTCCGTCACCACTTGCCCTTCTGGTAGTCCTTCAGGAAGCAACCGTACAGGTCCTCGCCCAGCTCGCCGCGGACGATCGGGTCGTACACCCGGGCCGCGCCGTCCACCAGGTCGAGCGGGGCGTGGAAGCCCTCCTCGTGCAGGCGCATCTTGTCCGGGTGCGGGCGCTCGTCGGTGATCCAGCCGGTGTCGACGGCGGTCATCAGGATGCCGTCGGTCTCGAACATCTCCTGCGCGCTGGTGCGGGTCAGCATGTTCAGCGCGGCCTTCGCCATGTTGGTGTGCGGGTGGCCGGCGCCCTTGTAGCCGCGGTCGAACACGCCCTCCATCGCGGACACGTTCACCACGTACTTGCGGCGCGCCGGGGACGCGGCCAGCGCCGGGCGCAGCTGGCTGATCAGGATGAACGGGGCGGTGGAGTTGCAGAGCTGCACCTCCAGCAGCTCGATCGGGCCGACCTCGGAGACGGTCTGCACCCAGCTGTTGGTGTCCGCCAGGTCCGGCACCAGGCCGCCGGCGTCGATCGCGGTGCCCGCGGCGATCCGCTCCGGCGAGGCCGAGCCCGTCACCAGCGCCAGCGCGGTGACCTCCTCGGCGCTCACCACGGGCTGCTCGTTGCGGCTCTGCCCGGGCAGCGCCGGCACGTCCACCGCGCCGGAGCCGAACCGGCCGATCACCGTGGAGGCGGGCAGCGCCCCGGCGGGCAGCGGCGCCGACTCGGCGGCGAGCAGCTCCCGGTAGGCGGCGGGGGAGCGGCGCACGGTCTGCGCGGCGTTGTTGATCAGGATGTCCAGCGGGCCGTCCGCGGCGACCTCGTCGGCCAGCGCCATCACCTGCGCCGGGTCGCGCAGGTCGATGCCGACCACCTTCAGGCGGTGGATCCAGTCGGCGCTGTCCGGCATCGCCGAGAAGCGGCGGATCGCGTCGTTCGGGAAGCGGGTGGTGATGGTGGTGTGCGCGCCGTCGCGCAGCAGGCACAGCGCGATGTACATGCCGATCTTGGCGCGGCCGCCGGTGAGCAGTGCGCGCTTGCCGGTCAGGTCGGCGCGGGCGGTCCGCCGCTGCCGGCTGAGCGCGGCGCAGTTGCGGCACAGCTGGTGGTAGAACGCGTCCACCTCGGTGTACCGCTGCTTGCACATGTAGCAGGAGCGGGCCCGCTCCAGGATCCCCGCCAGCTCGGTGGTGGTCTCGGTGGTCAGACCGAACGCACCCGCCGTCTCGTCGTCGATCCGGCCCGGCGCGCCGGTCGCGGTCCTGGACGTCACCGCGCGGTCGTTGGCGGTCTTGCGGGCCCGGGTCTCCTGGCGGCGGCGCTGCTTGAGCGTGCGGAAGATCCCGCCGACGGCCATCCGGATCCGGATCGCGTCCGGGTGGTCCACGTGGATCTCGTCCAGCTCGGCGATCACGCTCAGGCACAGCTCAAGGCGCTCGGGGTCGATGCCCTTGCCGTAGTCGATGTCGTCCTCGACCGGTTCGGTGGCCGGCTGGGTCTGCGCGTTCGTCACTGCGGATGCTTCCTCTATCTCCCCATGGATACCGGCGAACTCTACGTGAGCGGGCCGGGCCGGGGCGAAGCCTGTGACCTGCCGCACAGGCGGTCGACGGTCAACGTCCGCCCAGCGCCCAGGCGATGCCCGACAGGGTGAGCATCGACAGCAGCGTGGAGATCAGCACCGAGGAGCGCGCCAGCACCGGCGCCGCCCCGTACAGCCGCGCGTACACGTACACGTTCTGCGCGGTCGGCAGCGCCGACAGCAGCACCGCCGCCAGCAGCTGCGGGCCCGGCAGGTGCAGCAGCAGCGCGCCCACCGCCAGCGCGGCCAGCGGCTGGACGGCGGTCTTCAGCAGCACCGTGACGGCCAGCTCGGCGCGGTCCGGGCGCTGCGGGGCCGCGCCGGGCGGGGTGTGCAGGGACAGGCCGAGGGTGACCAGCGCGGCGGGGACGGCCGCGCCGCCCAGCAGGTCCACCGAGTGCGCGAGCGGGCCGGGCAGCCGCCAGTGCGCCGCCGAGAACACCGCGCCCAGGCCCGCGCCGAGGATCACCGGGTTGCGCAGCGGCAGCAGCGCCAGCCGGCGCAGCCGCTCGGCCGGGCGGGCGGCACAGCCGGTGGCTGCGTCCAGCAGCGCCAGCATGACCGGGGTCACCAGCAGCACCTGGAACAGCAGCACCGGCGCGACGAAGGACGCGTCGCCGAGCACCTGCGCGGCCACCGGGATGCCGAGGTTGCCCGAGTTCACGTAGCCCGCCGCCATCACCGCCACCGTCCGCTCGGCGGACCCGCGCGGGAACAGGCGGCGGCCCGCCAGCAGGCCCAGCAGCGAGGCGACCAGCGTCCCGGCGGCGAACGCCAGCATCGAGGTGTTGGCGAACCCCGCCAGATCGGTGCGGGCCACCACCGTGAACAGGGCGGCCGGCATCGCCACGTGGAACACGAACCGGCCGAGCACCGTCTCGGCGTCCCCGCCCAGCAGCCCGGTCCGCCCGGCTGCCCAGCCGACCGCCGTCAGCACCCAGATCGGCGCGAACGCCGCGACCAACGCTTCCACCTGACCTCCCGCCGCAGTCAACCAGGCGTGCCCGAACGGTCGTTCGCCGGGGTCGGCGGGTGGCCCCGGTCACAGCCGGGCGGCGGCGGTGGGGCGGTGCGGGTGGCCCGGGCCACAGTCGGGCTGGGGCGTTCGCGGGGGTCGGCGGTGGCCCCCGTCACAGGTCGGGCGCGGCGGGTGGCGGGGCGGCTGCGGCGGGTGGCCGGGGTGAGAGCCGGGCCACAGCGGACGGCCGGTGGCCGGGGTCACAGGGCGGGCCGGGCGGATGCGGTCCGGCGGCGGGCCCGGGGTGGCCCGGAGGCCTTGGCGCGCTTGGGCGCGGGCCCAAATTCCGTGTCGCCGGGCGGGGTTGGCGCTTCCTGGGAGCGGCCTGTGAGCCTCCTCATAAGCAGCTGGGAAAGTCGGCCCCGGCGGGCCGCCAGATCCCTTGTCGCGCAAGGGAAGCAGGCTGGTCGACGGGTCCGAGGTGCCCCATTTCGGGATGTTTGCCGCCGGGTTGGGGGCTCAGGCAATGTCGTGGTTGTGCCCCGAGCCGTTCAGATGCTCACGGGGCTTCACGACGCAGCAGACCGCCACACACCAGTGCGGCGCCGCGTCCCCGGTGAGCACGAGCCGCCGGGCCGGCCGTCCCGGGCCGAGGAACCCCGCAGTACCGCGGAGTTCCGCCATGTCCAGCCCGGGTGCGGCGTGACCTGGAACACGACTCTCGGAGGTACTCGACATGCGACGCATCAAGACCAATCTCGGCCGACTGCCGCAGATCCGGATGGGCCACCACCGGATGCCCGACGCCTTCCTCGGCGTGGGCCTGGCCGGCGCCATCGCCGTCGGCGCCCTGCTGCCCATGAGCCAGGCGGTCGCCTCCCCGGCGCCTGCCAAGGCCGAGACCGCGGCGGTCGCCACCGACGGCCAGAACGCCGAGCAGCAGCCGCAGGACCAGCAGCAGCCGCAGCCCCAGCCGGAGCAGCAGCCGCAGGAGCAGCAGCAGCCCGCCGAGCAGCCCCAGCCCCAGCCCCAGCCCGAGCCGCAGCCGCAGCCCGAGCCGGCCCCCGAGCCCGCGCCTGCCCCCGCCCCGGCTCCGGCCCCGGCCCCGGAGCCCGCGCCGGCGCCCGCCAAGCCGACCTACGCGAACAACCTGGACGGCTGGATCGCCGAGGCCCGTGACGTGCTGGCCGCCGCCGGCAAGCCCGTCCCGTCCGCGAAGGCGATGCGCGCCGCGGCGATCGCCGAGTCGTCGGGCAACCCGAACGCGATCAACAACTGGGACATCAACGCCAAGAACGGCACCCCGTCGATCGGCCTGACCCAGATGATCCAGCCGACCTTCCGCGCCTACGCGCTGCCCGGTCACACCGACATCCGGAACCCCGTCGACAACCTGATCGCCAGCTCGCGCTACTGCGACGCCCGCTACGGCTCCATGGACAACATGGCCGCCGCCCGTGGCTACGGCGCCTACTGGCGGGGCTACTAAGTCGCCTCGTCCGCCGCCCGGCCCCCTGTGGAGCTCCTCCACCGGGGGCCGCGGCGTGTCCGGGGGTGCGGAAACCCGTAATCCGGCTGGGTGGGAAACCGCGTACCGCCGCTGAGCTGCGGATTCCAGGATGAGTGACGCCCCCGGGAGAACCGCCCGGGGGAGTGCCCATCTGAGGAGAACCCGGTCATGCAGCTCATTTCCCTGGCGACCGCACAGACGCCCACCGACGGCGTCGCCGGCTGGGCGGCCGGCCTGGTCGACACCCTCGGCGGACCCGGCGCCGGCCTCGCCATCGCCCTGGAGAACCTGTTCCCGCCGCTGCCCAGCGAGGTGATCCTGCCGCTCACCGGCTTCGCGGCCGGCCGCGGCACCCTCAGCCTGCTGTCCGCCCTCGGCTGGACCACCGCCGGCTCGGTGGCGGGCGCGCTCGCCCTCTACCTGCTCGGCGCGGTCTTCGGCCGCGACCGGATGCACGCGATCTGGGCCCGGCTCCCGCTCGTCAAGGTCTCCGACCTGGAGCGCACCGAAGCCTGGTTCGCCCGGCACGGCACCAAGGCCGTCCTGCTAGGCCGGATGGTGCCGATCTTCCGCAGCCTGATCTCCGTCCCCGCCGGCGTCGAACGGATGGCCCTGGCCCGCTTCACTGCCCTCACCGCCGTCGGCAGCCTCGCCTGGAACACCGTGCTGGTGATGGCCGGCTACGTCCTCGGCGACCGCTGGGACGTGGTCGAGGGCTACGTCGGCATCTTCTCCAAGACCGTCCTGGTCCTCGCCCTGATCGCCATCGCGGTCTACCTGGGCCTGCGCCTGCGCAGCCGCGACTCCCGGCACCGCCGGGCCCGCTGAACGGCCGGGCGCCGTCGGGCGACGACGGGCGGCAGGGGGTCGCTCACGGGGAGCCGCCGGTGTCCGGTCCGCTCACCGGATCCGAGACCCGGCCGTTCAGTTCCACGGCTCCCGGTCGACGTTCTCGCCCAGCAGCTTCGCCGCGGCCCTGCAGAGGTCCTCGCCGTAGAGCTGGTTGCTGCCCCAGTCGGAGCCCCACAGGTCGGTCGCGGCCTGGGCCACGGTGCGCCGGCTGTAGTCCTCGTCGCAGCGCCAGGCGCGGATCTGCGCCGCCATCTCCGGCGTCATCGTCGCCGGGTCGACAGTGTTGTGGGCCATGGCCGCTGAGCCTAGGGACGCGGCGGAGAAGGCGGCCACCGGATTTCGCGCGCCCGTCCGGGCGGCGGGCAGAGCCCGGGCACCGCCGGTGGCGGGTCCTTCTCGGCGATGCGTCAAGTCCTCGACGAACCGACGATCATGACGGACAGTAGGCTCTCGTTCCATGGGGGAGGAACCGATCGTGACGGAAACCGTTCCCGTGCCGCGCCGGGCCGTCGGCGGGTTGCTGGGGATGCTGACCGCGCCGTTCGCCGCGCTGTACCTGGTGCTGGCCGGTGCGCTGCTGGGGCCGCTGCTGCCCTGGCCGGGCACGGGGGCGTGGGCCCGGACCGCGTGGCAGGGCGGTGTCGTCCGGCTGGCCGGGGTGGAGCGGGCGCGGCGGGTGACGTGGTTCGGGGACCGGTTCCCCGAGCACTACCGGGCCGACAGCCGGAAGGTGCTGCGGTACCTGGCCCGGCGGACCGGTGTCGGGCTGGTGGCGGGCCTGGTGCTGGGCCTGATCGGGTTCGGGGCGGTGCTGGTGGTGCTGCTCGCGGCGGGGGTGCTGCGCGGCACGCTGAGCGTCGCGGATCTGCTCGGGCAGGTGCTGCTGGGCGGCGTCCTGCTGTTCCTCGCCGTGCAGGGCCTGGCCTCGCTGGCCGAGCTGGACGCGCGGCTGGCCCGGGAGTGCTTCGGCCCGTCCGAGGCCGAGCTGCTGCGCCGGCGGATCGCCGAGCTCGCCGACAGCCGGGCCGCCGTGCTGCACGCCGTGGACGCCGAGCGGCGGCGGATCGAGCGCGATCTGCACGACGGCGTCCAGCAGCGGCTGGTCGCGCTGCGGCTGCTGCTGGGCCGGGCCCGGCGCGGCGGGGACCCGCAGCGGACCGACGAGTTGCTGCGGCAGGCGCACCGGGAGGCCGCCGAGGTGCTCACGGAGCTGCGCGAGGTCGCCTGGCGGGTCTACCCGTCCGCGCTGGACACCCTGGGCCTGGACGAGGCGCTGACCGGTCTCGCCGAGCGCTGCCCGATCCCGTTGCGAGTGCGTCACCGGGTGGGCGGGACGCTGCCCGGGCCGGTGCTCACCGCCGCGTACTTCGTGGTCAGCGAGTGCGTCACCAATGCCGCCAAGCACTCCGCAGCCGGGGCGATCGAGGTCGCCGTGCAGCGGGACGGCGAGCGGCTCACCGTCCGGGTCGAGGACGACGGGCGGGGCGGCGCGGATCCGGCGGGCGGCGGCCTGTCGGGGCTGCGCGGCCGGGTCGCCGCGCTCGACGGGACCCTGAACGTCCACAGCCCCGCCGGGGGCCCCACCGTCGTCACTGCGGAGCTGCCATGCGGGTGATCGTCGCCGAGGACTCGACGCTGCTGCGGGAGGGCCTGGTCCGGCTGCTCGCCGAGGAGGGCCACCAGGTGCTGGCCGCCGTCGGCGACGCCGAGGCGCTGCTCGCCGCGGTGGACACGGAGCCGCCGGACGTGGTGGTGGTCGACATCCGGATGCCGCCCACGCACACCGACGAAGGGGTGCGGGCCGCGGTGCGGATCCGGGAGAGCCGGCCCGAGGTCGGCGTGCTGGTGCTCTCCCAGCACATCGAACGCGGGTACGCCGCCCAGCTGTTGGCGTCCGGCGCGGAGCGGGTCGGGTACCTGCTCAAGGACCGGGTGGCCGAGGTGGAGGAGTTCCTGGACGCGCTCACCCGGGTCGGCTCCGGCGGCGCGGTGATCGACCCCGAGGTGGTCCGCCGCCTGGTGGTGCGCACCGAGCACGCCGACCCGCTGGCCCGGCTCACCCCGCGCGAGCGCACCGTGCTGGAGGCGCTCGCCGAGGGCCACACCAACGCCGCGATCGCCCAGCGCCTGCACCTGTCGCTGAGCGCCGTCGAGAAGCACCTGAACACCCTGTTCGACAAGCTCGACCTGCCTCGCACGGCCGGGTACAGCCGCCGGGTGCTGGCCGTGCTGCGCTACCTCGGGGCGTGACGAGCGGCCGCGCCCGGCACCGCCGTGCGTCCGGTCGAAATCGTTTGTCGAGGAACTGGCCCGCTGTCAGGATCGAACGGTGAAAATGTCCCAGAACGCGCCTTCCGTGCGCCCCATCTCCGATGGCGACGTCCCCACTGCGGTCGACACCCTCGCCCGGGCCTTCGCCGACTACCCCTTCACGCGGCACGTGATCGCGGCGGACGGCCACGAGGAGCGGATCCGGCGCTACCAGGAGCTGTGTCTGACGCGTATCGGCATGGTGTACGGCCGGGTCTGGGTCGCCGAGGAGGGCCGCGCCGTGGCCGTCTGGGCCGTCCCCGGCCAGGACCCGTCGCCCGTCCTCGACGAGCTCGGGCCGACCCTCGGCGAACTCAGCGGCGACCGGATGGCCGCTTCGATCGCTGCGGACGAGACCATGGCCCCGTACCGGCCCCGGGAACCGGGATGGTTCCTGGAGACCGTGGCGACCGCCCCCGAAGTCCAGGGGAAGGGCCTCGGCAGCGCGGTGCTGCTTCCCGGCATCCAGGAGGCCGGGCGCGCCGGATGTCCGGCGTTCCTGGAGACCTCCAGCGAGGCGAAAGTGCGGTTCTACGAGCGCCTCGGCTTCCGGGTCACCGCCGAGGTCCGCCTCCCCGGCGACGGCCCCCGCACCTGGTGCATGCGCAGGGACCCTCGCTGAGAGCCCGATGACCCGACCGACGGGGGCGGCGCTCACCCCGACCGGGACCGGGAGACGCTCACTCGCCGCGCAGCACCTCGGCGACGGTCGGCCGAGCCGCCGAAGCCGGTGCCGGGTGCGCGCCCGGATCCCGCTGGCGGGCGCATGAGCGCGCCCTTCGCCCCTTTGCCCCGGGTGCTGATGCCGACCACCTTCGACCTCGACCGCTACGTTTACGCCGCCCCGGCCCTGGGCACCAGCGGCTTCCGGCTCAAGGACGTGACGGCCGCTCACCTGGTCGCCGCCGTCCGGTCGGTCGACCCCGGCGACGCGCTGCTCGCACCCTCCCTCACCCGCCGGCCGGTGGAACGCTTCGCCGCCGACCGGCCGTTCGGCACCGACCCCGCCGGTCCCGTCCCGGCCGTGCACCGCGACCTGGCGGCGCCGACGCCCCAGGAGTTGGAGGTCCTGACGATGCTCGGCGACGGCCTGTCCAACGGCGAACCGGCCCAACGGCTGACGCTGGGCGAGGCCACCGTGAAGACCCACGTCGCCCGGATCCTCGCCGAGCTCGCCCTCCGCGACGGGGCCCGGGCGGTGGTGCTCGCCCACGAGACCGGCCTGGTCCGGCCGGGACGGTGACCGATCCGGGACTGTCGCCCCTGGCCACGGCCCGCGTCGCGCGCGAGGATGGCGGTATGGACGCGCAGCGGTTCGCCAAGGCCCGTACCGCGCTGCACGCGGTCGCCGAGCACCTGTTGGCCGGTCCGCAGTACCGGCTCGCGGGCACCGTCCGGCTGCGCGCCTATCCCGGCGGGTTCGCCACCCGCTTCGAGCCCCGGTTGCGCGTCCGCAGTGCCCAACTGATCGCCGCCGGGCGGGCGTTGGACCTTCCGGGGGTGAGCTGTGCGGAACTCGGCGCGGCCGCCGGGATCGTCGCGGGCCGACCGGAGGGCCTGTACCGGGACGGCTCGGGCGTGGCGCTCGACCAGCCGCTGGAGCTGGACGCTGCGGGTGCGGACGCCGTCGCCGCCTGCTTCGCGCACGGCGACGCGGCGCTGCGGGCGCTGTTCGCGCAGGCCGATCCGGTGCTGTGGCCCGAGCACTTCGACCTGGCGGTGACGGTGGACGGCGTGAACTACGGCCTCTCGCCGGGCGACGACTTCCAGGCCGAGCCGTACGCGTACGTCGGCCCGCCGACGCCGCGCAGCGGCGCGTTCTGGAACGCCCCCTTCGGCGCCGCCCGCACCCTCGCCGAGCTGGGCGATCTGTCGGCGACCACGGCGTTCCTGGCCGAGGGGCGCCGCCTCGCCTCCACGATCTTGTAGCTTCCTCCAAACCGTTTGTGGAAGGACGGACCTCCGGTTGTGTCGATCTTCAGGATTCGCTCGTTAGCTGGCCCTGGATCGGGGAATCCATAAGGATTGAACGCTGGGTGCGGCGCGCCCGAGACGCGCCGCACGGCACTGCCGTACCGCGCCCCCGGTGAAACGTTCCTCCCCCAGCCAGAGAGCCTCTTCATGCGCTTCCTGAATGACCTCAAGCCCGCGTACGACCTGACGTACGACGACGTCTTCATGGTCCCCAGCCGTTCCGCAGTGGGCTCCCGGCAGGGCGTCGACCTCTCCTCCCACGACGGCACCGGCACCACCATCCCGCTGGTCGTCGCCAACATGACCGCTATCGCCGGACGCCGGATGGCCGAGACCGTCGCCCGCCGCGGCGGACTGGTCGCCATCCCGCAGGACGTCCCGATCGACGTCGTCGCCGAGGTGATCGGCTGGGT
Organism: Kitasatospora griseola; assembly: GCF_014648555.1. Taxonomy (GTDB): domain Bacteria; phylum Actinomycetota; class Actinomycetes; order Streptomycetales; family Streptomycetaceae; genus Kitasatospora; species Kitasatospora griseola. The sequence goes on along the minus strand of NZ_BMRI01000027.1, from coordinate 27,004 downwards.
CAAGCAGCGTCACCTGGTGCACGACACCGCGCTCGCCCTCGGCCCCGGCGACACCGTCGCCGACGCCCTGGCGCTGCTGCCCAAGCGCGCGCACGGCGCGCTGGTCGTGATCGAGGGCGGAAAGCCCGTCGGCGTGGTCACCGAGGGCGACTGCCAGGGCGTGGACCGGTTCACCAGCCTGTCCGAGGTGATGTCCCGCGACCTGCTGCTGCTCGACCAGGACATCGACCCGCGCGACGCGTTCGACCGCCTCAACGAGGCGCACCGCAAGCTCGCCCCCGTGGTCGCCGCCGACGGCACCCTGGTCGGCATCCTCACCCGCAAGAACGCGCTGCGCGCCACCCTCTACACCCCTGCCGTGGACGGTGCGGGCCGGCTGCGGGTCGCCGCCACCGTCGGCATCAACGGCGACGTCGCCGGCCGGGCCAAGGCCCTGCTGGAGGCCGGCGCCGACGTGTTGGTGGTGGACACCGCGCACGGCCACCAGGAGTCGATGATCTCCGCGCTGCGCGCGGTCCGCGGGCTCGACCCGCAGGTCCCGATCGTGGCCGGCAACGTGGTCTCCGCCGCCGGTGTGCGCGACCTGGTCGAGGCCGGCGCGGACATCCTCAAGGTCGGCGTCGGCCCCGGCGCGATGTGCACCACCCGGATGATGACCGGCGTCGGCCGGCCGCAGTTCTCCGCCGTCCTGGAGTGCGCCGCGGAGGCGCGCCGGCTCGGCAAGCACGTCTGGGCCGACGGCGGCGTCCGGCACCCACGCGACGTCGCGATGGCGCTGGCCGCCGGCGCGTCCAACGTGATGGTCGGCTCCTGGTTCGCCGGCACCCTGGAATCGCCCGGCGACCTGCAGACCACCGCCGACGGCCGCCAGTACAAGGAGAGCTTCGGCATGGCCTCGGCCCGCGCCGTGCGCAACCGCACCGCCGACGACTCCGCCTACGACCGCGCCCGCAAGGCCCTCTTCGAGGAAGGCATCTCGCACTCCCGGATGTTCATCGACCCGGCCCGCCCCGGCGTCGAGGACCTGATCGACTCGATCGTGGCCGGCGTCCGCTCCTCCTGCACCTACGCCGGTGCGGCCGACCTGGAGGAGTTCCACCAGAAGGCGATCATCGGCCTGCAGAGCGCCGCCGGCTACGCCGAGGGCAAGCCGCTGCACTCCAGCTGGGCCTGACGGTCCCTGCTGCGGGCGGGCTCCCTCCGCGGGGGCCCGCCCGTTCGTCGTCAGTTGACGGAGAGCGGGGTGAGCAGCGCCCGGCCGACCATCCCGACCGACCCCGACAGCGCGTCGGCGACCAGGCGGTACGCGGGCGGCAGGCGGTGCAGCTCCCAGAGCGCCAGGACGGACGCCCAGGCGGCGTCGCGGGCCCGGTCGATGCTCCAGACGCCGAGGATGTGCAGCAGTGGGTCGCCGACGGACGGCAGCGGCAGCAGCGTCGCGCGGACCCCGGCCTCCACCTCGGCGAGCAGGCTGTTGATCCGCAGGTAGTCGGGGTGCAGCTGCTCCGGGGTGCGGCCGGTCAGCCGGCAGGTGTCGAGGACGGAGAGCGGGAGGTCGTTCTCGATGTGGGCGTTCATTCCGGCGAGCGCGAACTGCAGGGGGTGGACGTTCTCGGCGGCCCGCAGCTCGAACAGCGGCCGCCAGCAGGCCGCCGGCCGCCGCCCCGCGCGGTCGTCGTCCACGGCGGTCAGGTAGCGGGCGGCGAACACGGCATCGAGCTCCGCCATGGTGGCCGGGTCGTCGAAGTACGCGACCGCGAGATGGTCGCGGATCAGGCGGGTCACGGTCAGGTACATCGCGTTGAACACGGCGACCCCGTCCGCGACGGGCAGCTCGGCTGCGAGCTTCGCCATCCGGTCGACCACCTGGTCCACCGTCAGCACCGGTGCGGTCATATGCATCCTCCCTCGGTGACAAACCGACAAGCAGATGATGTGCCCACGATGGCAGGGGGCCGGGGGCGTGCCAAGACGAGACACGCGGAGGTGTCCCGCCCGCCGGCGCAGCGGCGGGTCCGCGCGGCGTTCGTGATCGGGGAACTCCCGGGCGGACGCGAGCCGTTGGCCGGTCGGTGCACGACTCCAGGGGGTCGTGCGGACGGGGGTGCGGGTCGGTGGTTCTGGTGTTCTCCCTCACGCTGCCGGGGTTGGCGCTGGCGTTGGTGATGTTCCTGGTCGCGTCCCGAGTGGTGGGACGGCTGGCCGGCTCGGGCCTGGTCCCGGCGCGGTACCGCAGGCGGCCGGGCGGGTTCGTCGGACTGTCCTCGACGTCCACCGTGGCCCTGGACGTCTTCACCGGCTCGGTGAACACCGGCAAGGCGGCCGAGTTGGAGGAACGCTCCGGCGAGGCGATGCGACGCGACGAGGAGGGGGATGCCGCCCCGCCCCGCTCGATCGTCGATCTGGGATCCGGCCGCGCCGTCATCGTGCTGCCGAAGCCGACACCGGATGCCGATCGCCTTACTGTCGACCGGAGTTGACGCTCCGGCTGCCGATTCTCGTCCTGGCGCGCTGATCGCTCGCGGGTGGGCGGGAGAAAAATGCAGGTGCGGGCAGGTGCGGGGATGAGGCAGGATGGGGGCTCGCGGTGGAGCCGAGGGGCTTCTGCCGCTTCCTGTTCCCCGGAGGTTTCGCGTGGTGAAGCGATATTAGTGGCGGTCCCCACCGCCCTCCGGCCTGCCTGAAGTAGCGGCGGCCGGGCCTCCGGATTCTTGGACGACCTGTGGTGAAACCTGCCTGCCTGTGCGCGGGTGCGGTGTGCGGTCGTCGTTTTTTGGTGGTGCTTTCTGTGCGGGGCGGGTGCGTCCGATCGTCCGTTGTTCCTGTACCCCGAGAGGATGGCCATGGCCGCCACCGCATTCGACCGCAGCATCGAGCTGATGAGTGAACTGATCGAGAAGGAGGACGAGCTCAGGGAGGGGCCGGCGCTCGGCCGGCTGCTGGAGGTGCTGGCGGAGCGGCAGCGCGCGGATCTCTCCGAGCTGGCCCCGGAGCGGCAGGCCGAGCTGCTCGGGGCGCGGGCGGCGGCCGTGCTGCCGGGGGACCGGCAGTTGGCCGAACTGCTCGGGCAGGGGCGGGCGTTGACGGTGAAGTACGGGATCGACCCGACAGGGGCGGAGGTGCACCTCGGGCACGCGGTGCCGATGATCCTGGCCAGCCGCCTGCAGCGGATGGGTCACCGGGTGGTGTTCCTGGTGGGGGACGTGACGGCGCGGATCGGCGACCCGTCCGGGCGCAGCGCGGAGCGGCCGCCGCTGACCGCCGAGGACGTGACGCGCAATGTCGCGACCTACCGCGAGCAGGTCGGGCCGTTCTTCGATTTCGAGCGGGCCGAATTCCGGTTCAACAGCGAGTGGTTGGGCCCGCTGACGCTGCCGGACTTCCTCGGTGTACTGTCCCGGCTGCCCGCCTCGGCGGCGCTGCAGCGGGAGGACTTCCGGACCAGGCTGGCCGAGGGCAGCGGGCTGACGCTGGCCGAGCTGGTGTACTCGGTGGTGATGGCGCTGGACTCGGTCGAGCTGGTCGCCGACATCGAACTCGGCGGCCTGGACCAGCTGTTGAACCTCCAGATGTGCCGCCGGGTGCAGACGGTGCACGGCCAGCAGCCGGAGGTGGTGCTCGCGACGGGCCTGATCGAGGGCACCGACGGCACCGGCGCCAAGATGAGCAAGTCCAAGAACAACTACGTCGGACTGTCCTTCCCCGCCGAGGAGATGTTCGGTCGACTGATGGCCTGCGCGGACCGGCTGCTCCCGGACTACCTCCGACTGCTCACCGAACTCCTGGACGAGGAGGTCGAGTTGCTGCTCGCCCAGGCCGCCGACGGCCGCCGCCATCCGATGGCGGTGAAGACCCTGCTGGCCGCCGCCGTCACCGCCACCGTGCACGGCGCCCCGGCCGCCCTCGCCGCCCGGGACGCCTTCCGGGCCCGCTTCTCGCAACGCCGCTTCTCCGACGCCGGCCCGCTGCCCGCCGTGGACGCGGCGCGGCACGGCGCGGCGACACCGGCCGAACTGCTGGTGAAGGTCAGCGGCGAGCTGCCGAGCCTCAACCAGGTCCGCCGGGTCGCCGACGCGGGCGGCCTGAAGCTGGTGGTGGAGCGCCTCGACGGCGGGCGGCACACCGTGCCGCTGTCCCGCGCCGACGCCGACGAACGCCTGCTGGTGGTGCTCGGCGCCCACGAGTTGGCGGGCGCGAGCGCGCAGCGGCGGGTGTTCCTGCGCTGCGGGCGGAAGGTGGTGGAGCTGACGTAGCGCCGGGAGCGGCGTCATCGGGCCCCCAGGGCGGGCCCGATGGCGAGGGCGGGTGGGATCAGGCTTCGTGGAACCGGGTCGGCAGGGCCGTCAGCTGCGCCTGCTCGTCGGGGGCGAGCGGCGCCGGCAGCTCGGCGTTGGCGGCTTCGGCCGGCGCGCCGCAGCGGGTGAGGACGGCCGCGCCCTCACCGCCTGGCGACCACGTCTTTGGGCCGCGGGCCGTCCGCCGGCCCGGCCGCTCCGCCTGCCCACCGCCGCCCCGGACGGCGCTCTGCCGTCGGGCCTCGGCCGCGCCGTCGTCCTCGTCCGACCGCCGCTTGAAGGCGAATTGACGCTCCGTCAGGAACCGTGCAACACAATCGGGTTGGTGAGTGCCGCCATCGGCCCCCACGGGAGGTCGGGACCCATGGAGTTGCCCTTGCCCGGGGTGCCGTCGGGCTTGGGGTGGCGGACTTCGGCGCGGACGTAGGCGGCCAGGGAGGCGGTGGTGTGCCAGGTGATGGTACCGGTGCCGGTGGTGGGGAGGGACTCCTGGTGGAGTTGGCCCTCGTCGGTGATCAGGCGGACGGTGCCGTTCGGGACGCCGGAGACGGCGAGTCGGATGTCGACGGGGGCGTCGGCGGGGACGGTGAGGCGCTCGCCGATGCCGGCCTGGCGGCCGTGGCCGGTGGCGGTGAACTCCAGCTGGACGGCGGCGGATTCGGCGATCCAGGAGCGGCCGGCGCGCAGGCCGGCCAGGATCGCGGTGCGGTGGAGGTCGTCGGCGAGGACCACGTTGTGCGGGGCGCCGATGACCTGCGGGGTGCTGTGGGCATCGCTGTTGCCGAGGGCGGGGAGCCAGTTGCGGCCCTCGTGCAGGGCGGTGGCGAGGTTGGCGTCCCAGGTGTCGACGGCGGATTCGTCGTCGTACGTCCAGGGGCCGTTCCACACTTCGACGCCGTCGGCGTCCTGGTAGCCGAACTTCCACTGGCAGGCGACGTAGGGGCAGTAGGGGTGGGCGGCGACGACCAGGCCGCCGGACCGGTGGACCTGGCGGGCGAAGCGCGGGAACTGTTCGTCGCGGGCCCGGTAGCGCCAGTCCACGAACTGGCCGGGGGCCAGGCCGAGGGCCAGCCAGTGGCCGTTGCGGGTGGTGACCTCCTCGCCGGGGACGATCAGCAGGTCGGGTCCGGCCAGCGGTCCCCAACTGCCGTGCGAGGAAGAGGTGTTGTGATCGGTGGAGACGATGAAGTCGAGGCCGGCGGCGCGGGCCCCGGCGGCGACCTCGGCGGGCAGGCGGCGGCCGTCGGAGTGCACCGTGTGCAGGTGGCAGTCGCCGCGGTACCAGGCCCGGCCGCGGCCGCGGGCCCGCTCCGGCGGGTAGGCGGGGGTGAAGGCCGGGCCGGGTGCGCCGAACCGGAGGGTGACCTGCACGGTGTAGGTCAGCCCGGCGGGGGCGACCTGGTAGGGGCCGAGGACGACGTGCCAGGTGCCGGGATTGATCGGCCCGGGCAGGTAGCCGGGCGTGGCGGCCTCGCGGGACAGGCTGAACTCGGTGCGGAAGCCGCCCGACCAGCCGCGGAAACCGTCGCCGCCGAGGGCGGTGCCGCGCTCGTCGAAGATGCCGATGTCGCAGGAGTTCCCAGGGGTGCCGGGCGGGACGGCGGGCCGGTCGTAGCTGTAGGAGACCGCGATCTCCCGTACGCCGCGCGGTACTTCGACGGGGAGGTAGACGAAGTCGGGTGCACCGGTGGGTAGTTGGCCGGTGAGCGTGAGCACCTGATCGGCGGAGGGCGTCTCGGCGTGCGCCCGCCCGGCGGATCCGGCCAGTCCGACGGCGGCGACCGCGCCGGTGGCCAGGCCGGTGCGCAGAACGGCGCGGCGTCCGGGCAACGCGCCGTCGGTCGAGGGGAGTTGGGAGTCGGGCACGGCGGCCTCCGGAGGTTCGGCGGGCGGGACGCAAGGCTGCCTACCCGGCGGGGTGAACCGGCGGTGAGGTGCGGCCCACCGGTGGGCGGAGAGGTGGTGAAAGTCGTTCGGACGTCCGGCGCGGAGGTTCGGTGCGTCGCGTGAACGCCAGGCGTGAATATGACGAACTGATCATCCGTCAGTAATATGCCGCCAAGGCTCGTTCCTCCTGTCCGGAGGCGCGGGCCGTGTCGCTGTCGGTCTTCGAGCGCGGCCCTAGCACCATCACAGGGTCTGCCGTGCGAGGAACGCCGCGACTGCCGCTCGTCCGGGTGAATCCGGGCCGGGAGGCTGCTGTGGGGTGCCCGGTGCGACAAGCCTAAGAGCCCCGGCGAGGGGCGCACGAACCTTTCCGTCGCGTGTTCGACACCTCCGTCGACCAGCACAACTCTGCTGGTGGAACGGGATGCTGACGAACCGTCGGAGCTGTCGTGCACCGGCTATGCTGCTTCGCGCCCGGGCCCCGCCGCACCGCCCGGACCCGCGTTCCCATCCCTTTGACCGTATGAGGACACCGATGCTTCGACCCGGATCGTCGCCAGGAACCCGGCTGCCCGCAGCCGTACTCGTCGGCCTGCTGCCCGCGGTCGTGATCGGCGTGACGGTGGCCCTCGCCAAGACCGCCGGGCCCGGACAGTCGATCTCGGGAATCCTGCTGTGCGGTCTGGTGGGAACCCTGACGGTGGCGGCGGTCGGCTTCGCAGCGGCCCACCGGGGCGGCGCCCTGGAACAGGCCCTCGCGGACGGCGCCCGGCAGGGCGAGGAACTGCGCGCCCGGCTGGCCCGCCAGCAGGCCGGCATGCTCGACCTGGCCAAGAACGAACTGCCCGAGGCGGTCGACCGGCTCCAGCGCGGCGAGTTCATCACCGACGTGCTCCGCTCCTACGAGCAGCGCCACCTGGCCGAGGCCGGCGAGGACTTCCACGAGGCCCGGCACGCCGTGCTGCGCGCCGTCCTCGACGCCGTCGACAACGAGGAGGCGATGCGCGAGTCCGCCCAGCGCGCGTTCGTGAACATCGCCCGCCGCGTCCAGGCGATCGTCCACCGCCAGGCCCTCGACCTGCGGCAGATGGAGGAGAGGCACGGCGACCTGCCCGCGGTCTTCGACGACCTGCTGATCCTCGACCACGGCAACGCGCTGATCGGCCGCCTCGCCGACTCCATCGCGGTGCTCGGCGGCGCCCGCCCGGGCCGCCAGTGGAGCCGTCCCGTCCCGCTGTTCAGCGTGCTGCGCGGCGGCATCTCCCGGATCCTCGACTTCCGCCGGGTCGAACTGCACCCGGTCTCCGAGGTCGCCGTCGTCGGCCCCGCCGTCGAACCGCTGATCCACGCGCTGGCCGAACTGCTCGACAACGCCACCCGCTACTCGCCGCCGCAGACCGACGTCCACCTCACCGCGGTCGAGGTGCAGACCGGCATCGCGATCGAGATCGAGGACGGCGGCCTCAGCCTCGGCGAGGAAGGCCGGGCCCGCGCCGAACGGATGCTGGAGGAGGCCCAGTCCGGCATCGACCTCAACGACCTCGGCGAGACCCCGCGGCTCGGCCTCGCGGTCGTCGGCCGACTGGCCCGCGCCTACGGCTTCCAGGTCTCGCTGCGCCCGTCCGCGTACGGCGGCGTGCGCGCCGTGCTGATCGTCCCGCAGCGCTACATCACCACCGCGCCCGCGCCCAGCCGCGCGCACGGCATCGGCCGGATGGCCACCGGCCACCCGTCCGTGATCCAGCAGCACCCCAAGCACCCCGAGAACCCGGTGTGGAGCCCGCCGGCCGAGCAGCCGACCGCGACCCACACGCCGTCCGGCGGATTCGCCGCCGCCGCGGCCTTCCCGCCCGCCGAAAGCCGGCCGCGGGTGCCCGCGCCGTCCCCGGCCGAGGACGACTACCCGGTGGTGACCGAACGCACCGCCAACGGCCTGCCGCAGCGCCGCCGCCACGCCGCGCCGCTGCGCCCGGGCGGGTCGGCCCCCCGACGGCAGGCGCCCGCGCCCGCCGCCGAACCGGTCCAGCCCGGCCTGTGGTTGGCCGCGTTCACCGACGGGGTCAACGGCAGCACGCCCAGCGACCCGTCGGACGGCCGCCACGCCAGTGAAGAGTCAGCAGGGAAAGGCGAGAAGTGATTCAGCAACGGACCAACATGGACTGGATGCTCAGGGACCTCGCGGAGAGCGTCCCGCACGCACGGCACGCCATCGTCCTGTCGGCCGACGGCCTGCGGCTGGCCCAGCACGGCACCGACCCGGACACCGCCGACCGGCTGGCCGCGGCCTGCGCCGGACTGCAGAGCCTGGCGCACGCGGTCGGCAGTGAGTTCCCGCACGGCGACGGCCGGATGCGACTGGTGGTGATCGAGGTCGGCGGCGGCTTCTTCTACCTGATGGCGGCCGGCTCCCGGGCGTTCCTCGCGGTCCTCGCCGACGAGGGCGTGGACGCCGGACTGGTCGGCCAACGGATGCGGGACCTGGTGGCACGGATCGGCGAGCACCTCACCACACCCGTCCGCACCGGCGAACAACTCGCGTGAGTCGGGGACTCCGATGAGCAACTGGGAAGAGGTCGGCCCCGAGCGGTTCTTCGTGATCACCCGGGGCCGAGACCGGCAACACGCCGTGACGGACTTCGACCTGGTCACGCTGGTCGTCGCCCGCTCCCGGCCCGAACCCACCATGCAGCCCGAGCACGCGGCGATCCTGCGGATCTGCGGCTCGCCGCTGTCGGTGGCCGAGATCTCCGCATACCTGAGCCTGCCGAACAGCCTGGTCATCGTTCTGCTGTCCGAGCTGCTCGGCACGCACAAGATCGAGGCCCGCGCCCCCATCCCGGCGGCAGCCCTTCCCGACCTTTCCCTGTTGGAGGCAGTGATCCATGGACTTCAGCGGCTCTGAGCCGGTGCGCGGGCCGCGCGAGGCCGAACTGCTCCCGGCCACGGTGGCGGCCGCCGTCAAGGTCGTCATCGTCGGCGGCTTCGGGGTCGGCAAGACCACCCTGGTCGGCTCGGTCAGCGAGATCCGCCCGCTGACCACCGAGGAGACCATGACCGAGGCCGGCGTCGGCATCGACGACCTGGCCGGGGTGGAACGCAAGAGCTCCACCACCGTCGCGATGGACTTCGGCCGGATCACCATCAGCGAAGAACTCGTGCTGTACGTCTTCGGCACCCCCGGTCAGGAACGCTTCTGGTTCCTGTGGAACGGCCTGTTCGAAGGCGCGCTCGGCGCCGTCGTGCTGGTCGACACCCGCCGTCTGGAGGTCAGCTTCGACGTCCTGGGCCGGCTGGAGGACCGCGGCGTGCCGTTCGTCGTCGCCGTCAACTCCTTCCCCGAGTCCCCGGGCTACCCGCTCGACGAACTGCGCGCGGCGCTCGACCTGCCGCCGCACGTCCCGATCGTCGAGTGCGACGCCCGCACCCGGGAGTCCAGCCGCGACGTGCTGATGGCCCTGATGCGCTACCTGTACGAGCTCGCCGCCCAGCCCGTCGGCTGACGCCCCGCACCGTCCCGATCTCCTGGAGAACTTCCGTGATCCCCGAAGAGCGCACGTACAACGGCGCCGTCCCCCCGCCGGGCTGCCCGGCCCACGGCGCCACCCCCCTCCAACAGGACGACCTGCGGCGGCTGTTCGGGCCGGAGGCCGAAGCCGACCCGGCCGGCCTGTACGAGAAGCTGCGCGCCGAACACGGCGAGGTCGCGCCCGTGCTGCTGCACGGCGACCTGCCGGCCTGGCTGGTGCTCGGCTACTCCGCCAACCTCACCGCGATGCGCACCCCGTCCCGGTTCTCCCGCGACTCCCGGCGCTGGATCGAGTTCCAGGAGGGCCGGGTCGCCCCCGACTCCCCGGTGCTGCCGGTCATCGCCTGGCAGCCGACCTGCTCGTTCGTCGACGGCGAGGAGCACCGCCGGCTGCGCACCGCCGTCACCGACGGCCTCAACAACTTCGACCGGCGCGGCATGCGGCGCTACGTCACCCGCTTCGCCGACCAGCTGATCGCCGAGTTCGGCTCCATCGGCAAGGTCGACCTGGTCTCCGAGTTCGCCGAGCACCTGCCGATGCTGGTGATGACCCAGCTCGTCGGCATGCCCGAGGAGTACGGCCCGCGGCTGGTCGAGGCCGCCCGCGACCTGGTCCGCGGCACCGAGACCGCCGTGGCCTCCAACGAGTACGTGGTCGAGTCGCTGCGCCGCACCATGGACCGCAAGCGCTCCGACCCCGGAGCCGACCTGGTCACCCGGCTGATGCAGCACCCGTCCGGCCTCACCGAGGACGAGGTGCTCCAGCACGTGCGCTCGGTGCTGCTGGCCGCCAACGAGACCACCATCAACCTGATCGCCGAGACGCTGAAGATGGTCCTCACCGACGGCCGCTTCCGCGCCCACCTGTCCGGCGGTCAGATGACCCTGCCCGACGCGCTCGACCAAGTGCTGTGGGACTCCCCGCCGTTCATGCTGGTCCCCGGCCGCTGGGCGACCGGCGACACCGAGCTCGGCGGACGCCACATCAAGGCCGGCGACATGCTGCTGATCGGCCTGGCCGCCGGCAACGCGGACCCGGCGGTGCGACCGGACCTGAACCAGCCGCTGTTCGGCAACCGTTCGCACCTGGCGTTCGGCAGCGGCCCGCACGAGTGCCCCGGCCAGGAGATCGGCCGGGCCATTGCCGAGACCGGCATCGACATCCTGCTCACCCGCCTTCCCGACCTGCAACTCGCCGTGGAGGAAGAGGAGTTGGTCTGGCGCGGCAACTGGATGTCGCGGCACCTGACGGAACTCCCGGCCCGCTTCACCCCGCGCGTCGCGTTCCAGCCGCAGGACCCGACCACCACCGCCAGCGCCCCGGTCGTCTCCACGCCCGAGCCCGCGCCGCACACCCCGCCCGCCGCGGCCGTCCTGCCGGCCGCGCCCGCGCCGGTCGTGCCGGAGCAGCGGCGCGGCTGGTGGGCCGGTCTGATGGCCAAGCTGCGCGGCTGAGATTCCGGGGAACAGGGCGACGCCCCCGGTGCCGGTCTTCCGGTGCCGGGGGCGTCGCTTCTGCCGTCCGGTCGGGCATCGGTCGAATGACCAGTCGTCGGTGGTGGCGCCGTCCGGGCCCCGGCCTCGTTCCGGGTGGCATCGGTGCAGGTCAGGGCAGGTTTTGGTGCTCCGGTAGGTGGCCGGTGAGTCGCGGGTTCGGGCGGGTGGGCGGTTGGCCGGCGCCGGAGCGGCCCGGTAGGAATGTCGCAGAGCGAGAGGGCGCGACGCACCCCGGACGGACTCCGACCGGCGCGCTCCTCGCCCGGCTCGCCCGCTGCGCGGCGTGAACGTTCGACGCACCGATCCCGCACCGGTCGGACGTGCTCGAACTTTGTCGAAGCGAGGCCCGCACCCACCTTCGGAACGACACGATGGGACCCTCCCATGCACCACTCGGGCACCGGCGCACTCCTGTCCGCCCCCACCGAACCCTCGGCCACCGCCCCGGCGGCAGGCTCCGGCAGCGGCCGCCTCGACCTGCTGCCCGTGCCGCAGGGCGCCGACGACGCGCACTGCGTCCACGTCACCCTGCACCTGGCCGGGGGAGCGGTCCTGCGCCGCCCGCACGGCGAACTGCCCGTCGCCGAAGGCGATTTGGTGATCAGCGGCGGCCCGCACCCGGTCAACCTGCTGCGCGGCGCCGACTGCGCGAGCCGGGTCTTCCGGGTGCCGTGCCAGGCACTGGGCATCTCCGCGGCCGAGGTACGGGCCGCCGGCGCCCTGCACGCCCCCGGCTCCACCGGCGTCGGCTCGCTCGCCTCGCAGTTCCTCGCCACGCTGGCCGTGCACTCCGACGGCCTTGCCCCGCTGGCCCGGATCCGACTGGCCCGCAGCGCCGCCGACCTGCTCGCACTCCTGATCACCGACCTGCTGGACGAGGACGCCCCCGACCGGTCGGGCGGCTCCGCCGCGCTGCTCACCCGGATCCGGGCCCACATCGAAGGGACCCTGACGAGGCCCGACCTGTCGCCGGAGTCCGTCGCCCGCGCCCACTGCATCTCGGTCCGCTACCTCCACAAGCTGTTCCAGCAGGACGGCACGACCGTCGGCCAGTGGATCCGCCACCGCCGCCTCGAAGCCTGCCGCCAGGAACTCGACCGGCCGCCCCACCGTCGAGTCCCGGTCGCAGTCGTCGCCGGCCGCTTCGGCTTCGCCAGCCCCTCGCACTTCAGCCGGGTCTTCCGCGAGGCCTACGGCCTGACCCCGACCCAGTGGCAGGCCCGCACCGACGCCCGGCTCGCGGGGGTGCAGGCCGGCTGACGGCGGTCGGGGGCCGCGTACCCGGGTCCGTCCGGGCTGGGGCTGCCGGGCGGTTCGGGGTGCCCCCGGCGGCCGCGTGGCGGAGGGCGGGGTGCCGCGTGGCAGGATGGGCGGGACTTGACGGATCAGTAGAACGACGAGGTCAGCGACGTGACGACCGCCCCTGCCGGCACCGGATCGGGGGGCCTGCACAGGCCGTCCGAGGTTTCGGGGGCCGGTCGCCCCCAGGTTCCGGGGGAGGAGTCGTTGCTCGGCCGGGACGCCGAGTGGGCGCGGATCGCCGCGTTGGTGGAGTCGGCGGTCGGTGCGAGCCGGGGGTCGTCGGTGCTGGTGGTGACCGGTGAGCCCGGCGCCGGGAAGACGTCGTTGCTGGACCGGGCTGCGGACCGGGCGGCCGCAGGTGGGGCGCTGGTGCTGCGGGCCCGGGGCAGCGAGAGTGAGCACGGGATCGGCCTGGCCGGGCTGCACCAGTTGTTGCGGCCGCTGCTGTCCGGTGCCGGGCGGTTGCCGGAGAGTCAACGGCGGGCCGTGCGCGGCGCGTTCGGCATCGGGGCGGGGGCGGGGGAGCCGGTCGATCCGCTGCATCTGCGGGTCGGGGTGTCGACGCTGGTCGGTGACGCGGCCGCCCGGCGGCCGCTGTTGTTGGTGGTCGACGACCTCCAATGGCTGGACCTGGGTTCGTTGGACCTGCTGGCCTTCATCGCCCGTCGGCTGGACGGCGAGGCCGCCGCACTGCTGGCCGCGGCCCGGGAGGACACCGTTCCGCTGCGGTTCGACCGGGACTTCCCGCAGGTGACCGCCGGGCCGCTGGACCGGGCTTCGGCGGGGCTGCTGCTGGACGCCCAGCCGGTTCCGCCGTGCGGCCGGGCACGGTCGCGGATCCTCCAGGAGGCGGCGGGGAACCCGCTGGCGCTGGTGGAGCTCAGCCGGGCCCTCGCCCACGGCCGGGTCGAGTCCGGCGGCAGCAGGGCGCTGCCGTTGACGAAGCGGCTGGAGAACCTGTTCGCCGCGGACCTGCCGGACCTGCCGGCGGACACCCGGCGGACGCTGCTGCTCGCCGCGGCCACCGACACCGGCGAGCTGTCGGACGTGGTCGGCGCGGCCGGCGGCCTGGACTGCCTGGGGGCGCTGGAGCCCGCAGAACGGGCGGGGTTGGTCCGCATCCAGGACGGTCTGCTGCGGTTGCGGCACCCGCTGGTCCGGTCCGCGATCTACGGAGCGGCGTCGTTCACCGAGCGCAGGTCCGCGCACCTGGCGCTGGCGGGTGCGCTCGTCCATGAACCGGACCGGCAGGCCTGGCACCTGGCGGCCGCCGCGACCGGCCCGGACGCGGAGGTCGCCGACGCGCTCGCCGCCAGCGCCGAACGCTCCCGCAGCCGGGGCGGGCACGCCGCCGCCGCGGCCGCGCTGGAACGGGCCGCCGACCTGACGCCCGATCCGGAGCTGCGCTGTCAGCGGCTGCTGGCCGCGGCCCGGTCCGCGATGTTCGGCGGACACCCGCAGTGGGTGGGCGAGTTGACCGCCCGGGTGCCCGGGTACACCGACCGGCCGGAGCTGCGGGCCCAGGCAGGCGTGTTCTCCGGCTGGGCGCTCGGGGTGACGCTCCGTCATGATGCGGCGCTGGAAACCCTGCTGGCCGTCGCCGAGCAGCACGTGGCGGCGCTGCCGGACGCCGCGCTGTCGGCGCTCGGGATCGCCGCGACCTCCGCCTACGCCTCCGGCGACCCGTTCCACCGGGTCGAACTGCGGCGGCTGGCCGAGCGGTTGACGGACCTGCCCGACCCGAACAGCCAGGCCTGGATCGCGGCCGCCACCGCCCCGCACACCGGCCGCGCCCGCGCGCTGGAGCTGCTCGCGGCGGCGCACGCGGCGATGGGTGAGGACGACCTGAGCGCCCTCACCGTCCTCGGCGGCACCGCCTGGTGCATGGACGAGACGGCGCTCGCCGTGGAGCTGCTCGGCCGCGCCCTGGAGCATCTGCGCCGAGCGGGCACGGCCGGTACCAACGCCACCGTCTCGCAGGCCATCGCGCTCGCCCAGTACGAGTCGGGGGCCTGGACGGCGGCCCGCAACAGCACCGAGGACACGCTGTGGATGGCCGCCGAGGCGGGCGCCGACCTGTCCGCCGTCGGCACCCGGATCCTGCAGGCCACCCTGGACGCCCGGCAGGGCGACCCGGCGGCCCGGGAGCGGGCCGAGGCGGCGGTGCGCGGCGTCGACCTGCGCCGTTCACTGGCCCTGCAGGTGCGCCACCGGGTGGCGCTGTCGATCGCGGCCACCGCGGCCGGCGACCACACCGAGGCGTACCGGCAGGTCCGGACGCTGTTCACGCGGGACATCCGGCCCCGGCCGGTGCACTACCACGCCTCGCTGTACTACCTGGGCGATCTGGCGGCGGCCGCCGTGCACGCCGACGAGGTCGCGGACGCCCGGGCGGTGTTCGAGTCCGTCCAGCCCGACCTCGGCAACGACCGCTCGCCGCGGCTGCACGCGATCGTCGAGCGGGCGGCGGCGCTGCTGGCCGAGGGCGCGGACGCGGAGCGGCACTTCCGGGCGGCGCTGGCCGATCCGGCCGGGGCCGGCTGGCCGTTCGAGCGGGCGCTGGTCCAGCTGGACCACGCGGAGTGGCTGCGGCGCCGGCGGCGGTCCGCGGAGGCCCGTCCGCTGCTCGGCGCGGCGCTGGAGACCTTCCGGCGGTTGGACGCCGGGCCGTGGCGCGACCGGGCGGCCGCCGAACTGCGGGCGGCCGGCGCGGAGGTGCCCGCCGCCGACGCCGGGGCGGCGCAGGAGCCGCTCACCCCGCAGGAGCGCCGGATCGCCGAACTCGCCGCCCAGGGACTGACCAACCGGGACATCGCCGCCCGGCTCTACCTGTCGCCGCGCACCGTCGGCTACCACCTGCGGAAGGTGTTCGCCAAGCTCGGCATCCGGGCACGCGCCCAACTGCGGGACGCGCTGGGCGGGCTCGCCTGACCACCGGACCGCCCGGCGGCCCTCCCCCACAGGGAGCCGCCGGGCGGTCGTGGTGTCATGCGGAACCGGGACTGCTCGCCCGGGGCTACTTGCAGGCCCCGAGGTCCTCCCAGACGCCCCACTGGCCGGTGGAGCCGGGCTGCTCGCCCTGGGTCCACCACTTGGCACGCCAGTTGTGGTTGCCGTAGGAGGCGCCGTCGCCGCTGTTGTAGACCCTGGCCGGGTCCCACGCGGCGGCCGTGCAACTGCCGTTGCCGCCGCCACCCGGGGTGCCGCCGCCGGTGCCGCCGATGTTGACGTCGATGCAGGAGTAGAAGGCGTTGGCGGTGTCGGAGACGTTCCACACCGCGAGGACCTTCTGCCGGCCGGTGTAGCTGCCGAAGTTCACCTGGTGGCTGACGTCCGCCGGGGGCTGGGCGTTGTTGCCGGAGAACTGGGCGATCAGCTGGCTGCCGATGAAGTACTGCCAGCTCGCGGTAGCGTGACGGGCCGACAGGTGCCAGCTGAAGGTCTGGGTGGAGGACACGTTGGCGACCTTCCAGCCCTTGGAGCCGTCGTCCAGCTCCGCGTACTCGGAGTGGCCGCCGCTGCAGCTGAACAGGCCCTTCGGGCCCTCGACGCTCTGCGGTTCGTACTTGATCTGCCCGCAGACGACGACGCCGTTGGCGCACTGCGCCTGGCGGCTGGCCGGGTCGGTGACCCAGCCGTGGGCGCTGGCGGTGCCGGCCGACAGGGTCAGCCCGAGCAGCGGGGCGACCAGCGCGCCGATCGCGGCGGTCACCTTTCTGTTTGCCTTCATTTCCGTGCCTTCCTGATGTGGGGTCAGGGCGATCCCTCCCGACGCCGATGGGGCGGGCCGGGAGACGGCCATAGGTCTAGACCGGATGCCGAGGGAGACGATAGCGCCGTACCGGGCGGGGTCAAGGGGGTGCGCCGGACGAGGACGCCGTGCGCTGCGCGAACGTGGTAACTTCCGGGCGTGCCGCAGCGACTCTTCCTGACCACCCGGGGTCACATCGACCTCCTCCGGGTGTGTTCCGCTGCCTGTCGCCGCTCCTGAGCGACCGCCCCGTCCTCCCTCGCCCGCCGCGCGACTCTCCGAGGCGGCATCCCCGCGTCCCGGCCGCCGTGCGACCGTCCGCCCCCGCGTCCCGACCGCCCCCGGCGGTGCCGCGCACCGTTTCGCAGAAGAGGATCGATCCGTTGTCCGACCGTGCCCCCGTGTTCCACTGGTTCCTGCCCACCGGAGGGGACGGCCGCGACCCCGGCGGCGTCACCGCCGTGCAGGGCCGGACCGGCGCCGCCACCCGGCGGCCCGCCGACGTCGGATACCTCGCGCAGGTCGCGCAGGCCGCCGAGCAGGCCGGGTTCGTCTCGCTGCTCGCCCCGGTCGGACTCGGCTGCGTCGACCCGTGGATCCTGGGCGCGGCCCTCACCCGGCACACCAGCCGGATCGGCTTCCTGATCGCCTTCCGGGCCGGCCTGGCCAGCCCCACCCTGATCGCCCAACAGGCCGACGCCTTCCGGCGGTTCGCCGGCGGACGGCTCCGGCTGAACGTGGTCACCGGTGGCGACCCTGCCGAGCAGCGCGCGTACGGCGACCGGCTCGCGCACGACGAGCGCTACGCCCGCACCGACGAACTGATGGCCGTACTGCGGGAGTTGCTGGCCGGGGAGCGGGTCGACCACCGGGGCGCCCACCTGCACCTGGAGGGTGCGCAGCTGGTCGATCCGGCGGTCGAGCACCCCGTCCCGCTGTACTTCGGCGGCGCCTCGCCCGCCGCCGAGCAGGTCGCCGCCCGCCGCGCCGACGTCCAACTGCTGTGGGGCGAACCGCCGTCGGCGATCGGCGAGCGGATCGGGCGGCTGCGCGCACTGGCCGCCGGGCAGGGGCGGACGCTGCGGTACGGGCTGCGGCTGCACGTGATCAGCCGGGACACCGCCGAGCAGGCCTGGGCGGAGGCCGATCGGATCCTCGCCGGGATCGACCCGGCGGCGGTGCGGGCCAGCCAGGCCCGGTTCGCGGCCATGGACTCCGCCGGTCAGGCCCGGATGGCCGCTCTGCACGGCCACGGCACCGGAGCCGGACGGGAGTTGGTGGTCGCCCCGAACCTGTGGGCCGGCATCGGCCTGGTCCGGGAGGGCGCGGGCACCGCCCTGGTCGGCTCGCACGACGAGGTCGCCGCCCGGCTCGCCGAGTACCACGCCCTGGGCATCGAGGAGTTCGTGCTGTCCGGCTACCCGCACCTGGAGGAGGCGTACCGGGTCGGCGAGGAGGTGGTGCCCCGGGTCAGGACCCTTATGGATCAAGATAACTGACGCTCAGTCAGTTATTGGAGTGCAGCTGCCAGACCCGGGCCGGGGGAAGGTTCGCCAGCACGGTGCGGCACTCGGTCCGGCCGCCGCGCAGGTGCGCGGCCATCGCGCGATCGACCGCCGCGTGCCGGTGCAGCTCGGCGCGGGTGGCGAACATCGCCCGGGCGCGCCGGGTGCCGAGATAGGCGAACCAGGTCAACGTGCCGCCCGGGTGCAGCAGTTCGAGGTAGCGGGCCATGATGCGGTCGACCTGGGCGGGCGTGAAGTTGGTCAGCGGCAGGCCGGAGACGATCACGTCGTAGCGCCGGTCGGTGGCCAGCTCCTCCACGTACGCCTGGTGCACCGTCACCCGGGTCGCGCTCTGCGCGGCCACCAGGTCGCGCAGCCGGTCGGCGAAGCGCGGATTGGCCTCCACCACGTCCAGGCGGGCGCCGCGCGGCAGTTGGGGCAGCAGGACACGGGTGACGGCGCCGGTGCCCGCGCCGGCCTCCAGGACGTCGATCGGGTGCGGGGCGCGGGCCCGGACGGGGGCGGCCAGGGCGTGAGCCAGGGCCCGGCTGCTGGGGGCGACCGCACCGGTGGTGCGCAGGTCGCGGACGGCTTCGCGGAGGAACGCCCAGCCGTCGGCCCGGGGCCGCGACGGGGGAGAGGTCTGCTCGGTCATGGCTTCGACGCTAGGAATCGCGAGGGCCCGGCAGATCCGCCGGGCGGCGGCCGTCCGGACCGACGAAAGTCGGTGGTGGGAACGGCCGTTGGTCGATTCCGCGAGCCGGGCGGGCTGCCTAGCATGGATGTCGTGAGGTGGTGGCGGAGCCCGCTGTGGGCGACCTTGGGGCGGGCGGCGGCGCTGGCGTTCCTGGTGATGGCGATCGACAACAACGGCGCCAAACTCGGCGACGGGCACCGGCACTTGACGGTGACCGCGGCGGCGACGGTGTGCGCGGTGATCCTGGCGGTCCCCCGACTACGGCTCACCGTCGGCCCGTTGGCGGCCGTCGCGGTCACCGCGTGGTGGGGCTGGCTGACCGATCTGCTGCTCGCCGTGGTGATGTTCGACCTGGCGGTGGCCCGGCGGACCCGGCTCGCGCTGCTGTGCGCGGCGCTCGCACTGGCCGGAAACCTGGCGGGGGTGCGGGCCGCCTCGGTGTGGGTCGGGCAGCGCTGGCTGTCCACGCTGACGGTGCTGCTGTTCGGGCTGGTGCTCGGCCTGTGGCAGGGCAACCGGCGCCGCCTGGTGCACACCCTGGCCGGGCAGGTCGAGCAGCTGCGGGTGGAGGCCCGGCTGCGGGAGGACGCGGCGCGCGCCGCCGAACGGTCCCGGATCGCCGCCGAGATGCACGACGTCCTCGCCCACCGGCTCAGCCTGATCGCCCTGCACACCGGCGTCCTCGCCACCCGCGGCGCCGCGCTGCCCGGCCCGGTCGCCGACCGGCTGGCGATGCTCCGCGCCACCTCCGTCGAGGCGCTCACCGACCTGCGCGAGGTGCTCGGCGCGCTCCACGACCCGCACGCCGGGCCGGCCGACGCACCCGCCGTCCGCGAGGTCGCCGCGCTGGTGGCGGACGCCCGCGCGGCCGGGCAGCAGGTCGCGCTGACCGTCACCGGCCGGGCGGCGGACGCGCCGACCACGCACCGGCTGGCCGCGTACCGGATCGTCCAGGAGGCGCTGACCAACGCCCGCAAGCACGCGGACGGGGCGGCGGCGGAGGTCCGGGTCGACTACCGGCCGCCCGCCACCCGGGTCGAAGTCACCAACGGCGCGGGCGCCGCCGGGTCCGCCGCCGTGGACTCCGGCTACGGTCTGGTCGGCCTGCGCGAACGCGTCACCGCGCTCGGCGGCCACCTGGACGCGGGCCCGGCCGGCACCGGCTCCTGGCGGCTGTCCGCCCGCCTCCCGCACCCCGCCCCGAAGGACGGTCCGGCATGACGCGCGCCGGACGAGCCGGTGGCGGGCAAGCGCTTTCCGCACGGCTCACCGAACGGCTCACCGAAGGGCGGCACCCGATGATTCGCACCCTGGTGGTCGACGACGACGCACTCGTCCGTCTCGGCCTGACCGACCTGCTCGACGGCGACCCCGGCATCGAGGTGGTCGCACAGGCCGCCGACGGCCTTCAGGCGATCGAACGGGCAAGCGCTTTCCGCATCGACGTCGCGCTGGTCGACGTCCGGATGCCCCGGATGGACGGCATCACCGCCACCGCCCGGCTGCGCGCCCTGCCGCAGCCGCCGCGGGTGATCACGCTGACCACCTTCGACCTCGACCGGTACGTCTACGACGCGCTGGCCGCCGGGGCCGACGGGTTCCTGCTCAAGGACACCGACCCGGCGGAGATCCTGCGCGCCGTCCACCTGGTCGCGGCCGGCTCCGCGATGCTCCACCCGGCCGCCGCGCGCCGCGTCATCGACCGGTACCACGCCACCGGCCGCACCGCCGCGAGCGCCGCCCGGTCCCGGCTCGACCGGCTCACCCCGCGCGAGCGCGAGGTGCTGGCGCTGCTGGCCGAGGGCCGCGCCAACGCCGACATCGGCGAGCGGCTCGCGATGCGGGAGAGCACCGTCAAGGCGCACGTCAGCCGGATCCTCACCGCGCTCGGCGTCAGCAACCGCGTCCAGGCGGCGCTGCTGGCCCGGGACGCGGGGCTGGTCGGCTGACGGGCCGTCACACCAGGCGGACGTGCTCGATCGGCGGCAGGACGGTCGGCATGTCGTCCGTCACCCAGGCGTATTCGAGCGCCGACAGCGTCCGGCCGTCGTCGTCCGTCCACAGCAGCAGCTCGCCGATGTACTCGCCGTCCCCGTCGAGGACCGCCGCGCCGACCGGCGCGAGCCGGGACGGCCCCGTGTGCCGGCCCGGCTCGTCCACCCGCAGGTCCACGCTGACCGAGCCCGGCGCCCAGGGGCCCACCACCTCGGTGCGGTCCAGCTGGGCGCGCAGCTCGGCCGCGCCGTCGAACTCCGCCTCCGCCGAGAGCAGGTGCTCAAGCAGCGCGCGTTCGGCGGAGTTCAACGGGCGGCGGGCCATCCCGGTCAGCTCTCGGGACGGCTGTTGTCGTCGTACGTGCTGGTGCCCTCGTCCAGCAGCGGGCCGTTGGCCGGGCCCGGGTGCTTGAGGTGCGCCGGGGCCATGGCGCGCAGGGTGTGGTAGCCGGTCAGGACGATCAGGGTGCCCAGGGCGATGCCGCCGAGCTCGAAGTTGTCGGTGATCTTCAGGTTGACGTTGCCGATGCCGACGATCACGCCCGCCGCGATCGGGACCAGGTTCAGCGGGTTGGTCAGGTCCACCTTGTTGTGGATCCAGATCTGCGCGCCGAGCAGGCCGATCATGCCGTACAGCACGACCGTGATGCCGCCGAGCACACCGCCGGGGATGGCCGCGATCACCGCGCCGAACTTCGGGCACAGGCCGAACAGGATCGCGAAGCCCGCCGCGCACCAGTACGCCGCCGTCGAGTACACCCGGGTCGCCGCCATCACGCCGATGTTCTCCGCGTACGTGGTGGTCGCCGGACCGCCGACCGCCGTGGACACCATGGTCGCCGCGCCGTCCGCCATGATCGCGGCGCCCATCTTGTCGTCCAGCGGGTCACCGGTCATCTCGGAGACCGCCTTCACGTGGCCGGCGTTCTCGGCGATCAGCGCGACCACCACGGGCAGCGCCACCAGGATCGCGGACAGCGAGAAGCTCGGGGCGTGCAGCGAGGGCAGGCCGATCCAGTCGGCCTTGCCGACGCCCGACAGGTCCAGGCGCCAGTGGTCGACGGCCGCGCCGCCGCCCACCGGGGAGTTGATCTTCCCGAAGATCCGGTCGAACAGGAAGGACACCAGGTAGCCGAAGACCAGGCCCAGGAAGATCGCGATCCGCGACCAGAACCCGCGCAGCACCACCAGCGCCAGCCCCGTGAAGAACATCGTCAGCAGCGCCACCCACTGGTCCTGCGGCCAGTACACGCCGGCCGCGACCGGCGCCAGGTTGAAACCGATCAGCATGACCACCGCGCCGGTGACGATCGGCGGCAGCACCGAGTGGATCACCTTCGCGCCGAAGCCCTGCACCACCGCACCGCACGCCGCCAGCACCGCGCCGACCACCAGCAGCGAACCGGTCAGCGTCGCCGCGTCCCCGCCCTGCGCCTTGATCACGGCCGCCACACCGACGAACGACAGGCTGGAACCCAGGTACGACGGGATCCGGCCGCTGGTCACCAGCAGGAAGAAGATCGTCGCGACACCGGAGACCATCACCGCGAGGTTCGGGTCCAGGCCCATCAGCACCGGAGCGACGAACGTGGCGCCGAACATCGCCACGACGTGCTGCGCCCCCAGCCCGATCGTGCGCCCCCACGACAGCCGCTCGTCCGGCTTGACCACCGCCCCGGGCTGCGGGGCGCGGCCGTCCCCGTGCAGCTTCCACCCGAACGCGACCTTCATGTCCTTGCCTCGTCTCTGTGCTCTACCGTGCGAAACCCTGGTGGGCGACCATGCAACCGGTCGCGACATGATCTCCTATCGCTCCCACCGCCCTGACCTCGGGGGATCACCCGCCCGGCCGAGTCACCCAACGCGATCGGGGCGCTCCGTAGGGGAGCGCCCCGGAGTGCGGGCCGGGCCGTTCCGCCACCGCGCGGCCTGCTTCTCCCGGGGCTTCCGGTGGTCCGCCAGGAGGTCGGGGCGGCCTGCGCCGTGACCTCCCCTGCTCCACTCCCGCGGCACGACAACCGCACCGCCCGCCCTGCTTCTGCCCGACGCATCGTCACGGAGTTCCATGACCGCCCCCGGTTCACCACCGCCCACTGGGCCGAGAGCTACGAGGACGGCATAGCCTTCAGTGCCCTGCGCCCGCAGGAAGAGGCCGCGCTCACCGAGTGCGCGCCCGCCCGGCCGGGGGAGGCCGCGCCTTGGACATGGGCTGTGGCCTGGGCGACCTCGCCGCGCACCTCGCGCTGGCCGGCTACGCGGTGGACGTCGTCGACCTGTCCGCGGCCGCGCTGGAGCGCGCCCGTGCGGCCCACCCCGACGCCGCGGTGCGGTGGCTGGAGGTGGATATCGAGGACGCCGAGCTGTAGCAACTCCCCGCCGACGATCCGTACCTCTTGATCACGATGCGCCTGTCCGTGGCCTTCCTGACCAGCCGGACGGCCACCCTGCACCGGATCGGCCAACTGCTGGCCCCCAACGGCACCCTGCTGATCACCGCCGCGCTCGCCGCCACCCCCGCCTACCGCAGGCACATCGCGCTCGACCACGGTGGTGGAGGCGAGCCAGAACTGGGAGGACAGCAGGGTGAGTTGTGCGCGGTGGCACAGGTGTTGACGCTCCGTCAGTTCCGTCTCGTCGCCTTCGGCACCGGCGCTTGCGGGTGGGGCGGCCGGAGCGTCCGAGCCGGGGTCCGGCTGTCGGCCCGCCCCGGCGAGCTCGGAAGGCGTCGAAGGGCCGGCGGGAGGCCGGCCCTTCGAGCGAGAGGGTGGTGGTCAGAGGCGGAACGGGTTGGCGTTGCGGGCCGCGAGGAGGTACCAGGCGGTGGCGCCGGTGTGGAGGGAGGCGTAGTACTGGTCGCCCATTCCGGTGTCCAGGCCGTCCCGGGACGCTGCGACGATGCCGAAGCCGTCGTGGTTGGGTGCCTGGTCCTGGGCGGTGGCGAGGGAGGAGACCAGGGCGGCGGCGGTGGCGGTGTCCTCGGCGCGGCCGCGGGCGTAGAGCGCGCTCAGCAGCTGGGCGGTGCCCTCGAACCACACCTTGCTGCGGTCGGCGCTGCCGAAGGGGACGCCCTGGTAGGGGCCGTCCTGGGTGAGCTGGTTGCGCACGAGCCAGTCCACCGCCGGGGCGTCGTCGGGGCTGAGCGTGGCGAGGTAGCTCCAGACCTGGACGTCGGCGGGGACGACGTCGGTGTTCACGCTGACCCCGTCGAGTCCGGTGCCGGTCCACAGGTGGCCGTCGGCGGCCCGCATGGAACGTACGAACCCGAACGCGGCGTCCGAGCGGCTCTTCCAGGTCTGGTCGCCGGTCAGGGTGGCGAGCATCGCGAAGAAGGCGCCTACGTCGATGTTGTGCTCGGTGGCCTTCCAGGTGATGGCCTGGTACTCGGCGCCGACCTCGTCGAGCGCCCGGACGCCGCCGGTGTAGCCGCCGGCGCCCCGGCTGTCGGCGGCGTGGCTCTGGATCCACTCGGCCGCCTTGCGCGCACCGTCCAGGTAGCGCTGCTGGCCGGTCGCCCGGTAGAGGTGGGACCAGGCCATGCCCACCCACGCCATGTTGCCCGTGTAGGTGGACCAGCCGCCGATGTAGGGCGTGCCCGTCTTCGTCACGAACGGCTCGGGCAGGTAGGAGGAGCGCAGCCGGCCGTCCGGCTGGGGGTCGTGGTCCTGGGCGTAGAGGAGGGCGTCGCCGAGGGTGACCGCCCGGGCCCTGTCGTCGGCGTTGCCGCTGCCGAGGAACGCGTCGATCATCAGGGCGTCGTCGTAGACGAAGGACGACTGGAAGCCGGTCGGGCCGAACTGGTCGCCGGGGGCGAAGTAGCCGCCCCGGTAGCTGCGCGGCAGGCCCTGCGAGACGGGGTAGGGGAACTCGTTCATGGCACTGCGCAGGAAGGAGTACCCCTTGGCCACCGAGGTGTCGGCGGGGCGGGCGAAGCCGGCGGGAACGGTGGGCGGCGCGACGGGCGCGGCCGGGCCCTCGACGTAGTGGAGGCGGTTGATCGTCTGGATCGCCCGGTGGGTGGCACCGCCCAGCGGGATCTCGTAGAAGTCCACGGCCACGTAGTTGGGCATCTTGCGGGCCGCCGGGCCGCAGTAGTTGCGGGCGCGCTCGACCAGCTTGTCGCCGTTGTCGATGGCCGCGCTGATGATGGTCGGGGCGTTGCGGAACTGGTTCATGACGAACAGCGGGGAGAACTTGGCGTTGCGCTGGGTGAGCGGGACGCCGCCCCAGCGGCTGTAGCAGTCCCAGTTGCTGCCGGTGTCGCCGATGCTCCAGTAGTTCTCGACCGTCCAGTCGCTGCCGGGGCGCAGTCCGACCTCGGGGATGGCGGTGCCGTGGTCGTCGGTGAAGAGCAGCAGCCGCTTGTCGGCGGCGCGCATCGCGGACAGGGTGGGCCATCCGTTGGTGCTGACGCCGCTCGTCTCCGGGTCGAAGACGAGATCCTTGAGGCCGGGGACGGCTTCGAGGGTCTGCCGCATGCGGGTGCGGTCGGCGTAGTCCTCGAAGAAGACGGTGACGATCGGCTTCTGGCCGTCCACCTGTTCCGTCTTCATGAAGGTGACGATCTCGGCCATGGCGTCCGACAGGGGGCGGGCGGACCCCGTCGAGGCAGGGCGCGTGGCAGAGCACGACGTCGTTGCCGCGCATGTGCGCGTCCAGCATCAGGCCGCTCACGCCCTCGCGGAGCTGGGTCAGCAGGGAGCGGTTCTGGTTGGGGGCGATCGGGCCCGCTTCGGCGGCGTTGTGGAAGGCGTTGTGCGTGGTCAGGAACGTGGCCTGGTCGAGTCGCGGGTCCGCGGGCGCCTCGCCTTCCTGGAGCGAGGTGTTCGTCAGGTACCACTGGCTCTGGGTGCCGGGCTGCTTCGCGCCCGCCGTCAGCCGCCTGCCGTTCGCGGAGTCCCCGCCGAAGTCGGTGGCGGGGTTGAGGTAGACCTCCTGGCCCGGTGCCTTGATGTGGAAGACGTCCGGGCTGACCTGCTCGAACTGCCACTGGGTCTCGGGGCCCCCGCAGGTGCGCAGCTCGGCGAGGACCTGCCCCTGGGCGTCCGGCGCGGTGCGGGACAGGCAGTACGCCCCGTTGACGTTGCTCTTGAGGTAGTAGGCGGAGCCGACGGGCTCGAACCACCATTCCTGGTTGGTCTGGGCCTTGAAGACGTACTGCAGGATCGGCTGCCCGTCCACCATGTCCCGTCCGGCGGCGTCCACGGACAGGCCGGTGGTGACGTTCTGCAGCTGGACCGGGCCCAGCTTGTTCGGCGGGCCGGGCTGGGCGGCCGCGGGCGGGGCGCCGACCGGCACCAGCAGGGCGGCGCCGAGGGCGGCGGCCAGGCCGAGGGCGGTCGCCCGGCCGCGGTGGCGGGCGGTCGGCGCGGGCCCGGTGCGGGCCGCTGGTCGACGAAGGGCGGGGAACAACACCAGGGATCCTCCGGGAAGTGGGGCCGCGCATGGCAAGGCGGCCGACCGGGCGCGGCCCGGCGGCGGAAGGCAGGCGCGACGTACGCTTGCGGGAATCACATTACACAGTCGCTGCGTCGCGCAGTGACTGCGTGAACGGGAAGAGTGGAGAGGCGATCAATGACTGCACGTCCCACGAGCGACGGCGGCCCGGACCGAACGGGCGACCCGGCTCCGGACGCCCCCGGCCCGGGGCGCACCCGGGAGGAACTGGTGGCGTGGGTCGCCTCGCTCGGCAACCGGCGGCACGCCGTCTGGGTGCGCTACCAGCAGGCGCTCGCCACCGGCCTCGGCCTCGGCCTGACCGACGTCCAGTGCCTGCGCTCGCTGGCCCAGCAACGCGGCGAACTCACCACCCGGCAGATCGCCGACCTCACCGGCCTCACCACGGGCTCGGCGACCCGGCTCGTCGACCGCCTCGAACAGGCACGGCTGGTCGCCCGCCGCCGCGACACCGCGGACCGCCGCCTCGTCCACGTCCGGCTGACCCTCGAACGGCGGCCCGACGTCGCCGCCGCCTGGGAGCAGGCCGAGCAGGCGCAGGCCGAACTCATCGCCTCCTACGACGACGCCCAGCTCGCCGTCGTCGGCAACTACCTCAGCCGAGCCGCCGACATCGCCGAAGGACAGATCGAGGGCCTGCTGCGCCTCACCCCGCCCGTCGACTGAAGCGTGCCCAGGTCGGAATCGGCCGCGACGCCAGGACGGGACGCGGACGTACACCGTCGACCTCGCACGGGGGGACGGCCGACGGCACGTCCGGCACCGGGCCGGGCTTGCGAGCCGTGCCGGGACTGAGAGGTGGCTGCTGTGCTGGACGGTGAGCTGCGCGGTGGCCCACGCGCCCGTCCCTGTCGAGCTGGCGCCGCTGGCTCGCCAGGGGCGGGCGACTTCGGACGGTCGGGGGCGCGTGGACCTGGAGCATGGTCGGTGTGGACTCGACCTCGTGTCGGGCTCACCGCACGCGGCCGGGGCGTTGCGGAGAAGGCCGCGGAGGCTGGCCCCGCTTACGCGCGAAGGAATAAGAAGACATCTCATTTGGAGAGCCGCCGGGTGCAGATGAGGGCTGCGGCGATGCTGGCGAAGGCGGCGAAGTGGT
>NZ_BMRI01000026.1:31472-99916 GCF_014648555.1 Kitasatospora griseola | reverse complement strand
TCTTCGAACTCGTCGACTACGGCGTCGTCGGCGACCTGTTCACCGTCCTCCCCCAGCTCACCACCGAGGTCAAGGCCGGCTGACGACCCGTCACCATCTGCCTCGGAAGGGCGCGACCGCCACGGTCGCGCCCTTTGGCGTTCCGGCCCGCCGCTCGCTCGCGGACGGCCCTCGCTTGCGCCTCCCCCACCACTTTCGTCTACAGTCACATAGACGGTCTACTTCCTTGTAGACGCTGAGTGCCCCGGAGGCCACGCCGTGTACGCCCACTCCGTCCTGCTGGCGGTCAACCCCCTCGACGCTTCCTCCCTGCTCGCGGCGTTCGGTGCGCTGGGCATCGCCGCCGTGCTGTTCGCCGAGACCGGGCTGCTGATCGGCTTCTTCCTGCCGGGCGACTCCCTGCTGTTCACCGCCGGTCTGCTCTGCACCCCCGGCCTGCACTCCGGCCCGCACCTGAACCTCCCGCAGGTCCTCGCCGCCGCCGTCGTCGGCGCCCTCGCCGGGGCCCAGGTCGGTCACCTGCTCGGCCGCAAGGGCGGCCGCGCCCTGCTGGAACGTTCCCGCAACCGCCGCCTGCACGAGGGCGCCCAGCGTGCCGAGGAGCTGCTCGCCCGCTACGGCCACGCCAAGGCCATCACGCTGGCCCGCTTCGTCCCCGTGGTCCGCACCGTCCTCAACCCGCTGGCCGGCGCCCTCGGCGTCCCCACCCGCACCTTCGCCCTCTGGCAGGCCGTCGGCGGCCTCGTCTGGACCGTCGGCCTGATCCTCGGCGGCTACGCGCTCGGCTCCACCATCCCCAGCGTCGACCGCTACCTGCTCCCCGCCATCGCGGTGATCGTCGCCCTCTCCCTCCTCCCGCTCGCCCTCGAATTCCGCCGCAGCCGCGCCGCCCGCGGCTGAAACCTCACCCGGAACCGGAGAAGCCCGCCGCTGACGTCCGTCAACGGCGGGCTTTCGGGTGGTGGGCGGGCTCAGCGGACGACGTCGAAGACCTGCTTCTGCACGCCGTTGCTGTAGACCGCGTGCTCGACCAGCGCCAGCTTCTGGGCGTCCTTGTCGGTGCTGCTGAACAGCCGCTTGCCGGCGCCGAGCAGCAGCGGGAAGACCAGCAGGTGGTACCGGTCGATCAGGCCCGCGTCGGACAGGCCCTGGTTCAGCGTCGCGCTGCCGTGGACGATGATCGGACCGCCCTCGGTCTCCTTGAGCGCGGCGACCTCGTCCAGCGAGCGCAGGATGCTGGTCTCGCCCCAGTTGGAGACCAACTGGTCCTCGCCGAGGGTGGTCGAGACGACGTACTTCGGCAGTGTCCGGTAGCGCGCGAACTCCGCCATGTCCGGCCAGACCGGGCTGAACGCCTCATAGCTGACCCGGCCCATCAGGACGGCGGCGGACTCCTCCTGCTCCCGGGCCTTGATCTCGAACGCCTCGGGGACGAACTCGATGTCCTTGAACGTCCAGCCCGAGTTCCGGTAGCCGGGCTCGCCGCCCGGTCCCTCCACGACGCCGTCGAGCGAGACGAAGGCCGTGCTGATCAGGGTGCGCATGATGGTGCTCTCCTCGATGGACGAATCTGGCGATGTGCTCGGTGCTCGGCCTGCTCGGTGCTCGGCCTGCTCGGCGCTCGGTGCTCAGTGCTCGGCAAGGACGCCGGCCACCCACTGCTGCCACCCGGCCTCGGCAGCGGTGGCGGCCGCGTCCGGGCCGAACAGGTGGTGGAACATCAGCACCAGGCCGGGGGCGTGGTGGAAGGTGTACAGCCCGTCCGCGGTGCGGACCTCGAAGCGCTCCTCGTCGGACCACGTCACCTCCCCGGTCAGCGGCGGCAGCCCGGCCGGCTCGGCGTGCGCCCGCGCGCCCACGGCGATTCCGGCCGGCAGCGCCAGGCCGCGGGCGAGCGCGGCCCGGACCCGCGGCGCGGGCCGCTCGCCGGTCTGCGCCATGGCGAAGACCGGGCGACCGGTGCGTCCGCGGAAGTGCGTCAGGTACTCGCGGAGCGTGTGCAGGTGGAACGGCCAGCCGCGGCGCAGCGCGTCGTACTCGTCCTGCCAGTCGTCGCCGAGCATGCCGCTGTGGACGACGCGCAGGACGGTGCTGCCGCCCTCGCGCCCCTCGATGAGGTACTCGAAGGCCATGAACCGGCCGTCGGCCGCCGTGCCCGTGCGGGTGGCGAACCGCTTGCCGGGCTCGTACGCGGTGACCAGCGCCTCCTCCCGGTTGCCGCCCACGTCCATGACGGCGGTGCCGCCTTCGCGCGGATCGACCTCGTTGCGGCCCATGAACCAGGACTCGATTCCGGGCCCGGTGGCGATCGCCTCCCAGACCTGGTCCGGGTCGGCCGGCAGGACGATCTCCTGCTCGATCTCGAAGGGGCGGCTCATCGGGGGTTCTCCTGTGCTGCGTCGGGCCGGTGGTTGTCCGTGGCCGGCTGCGGGTCGGGGATCTGGTGCAGGCCCACCACCACGCGGTGCCTCCGGCCCTGCGGCGCGGACTCGTCGTGGTACCGGCCGACCAGGCCGGCCACGGCCTGGGACAGCTCCTCGGCGAAGGCCGCCCGGTCGGCGGCGGAGGCGAACCGCACCTCGGCGTCGATCCCGAAGCTCGCCACCCGCTGTCCGGCCCGGGCGGCGCCGGTCAGCAACGAGCCGACCTCCTGCACCAGCCGGGCTCCCAGCGCCAGCAGCCAGCGGGCCGAGAGCTGATCGGGCGACCGGGCCGGATCCGGGCTGACGGCGGCCAGCGCACTGGGCGAGATCACGTACGAGGCGGCCGTGGCGCGGTACACCCGTTCGGTGACGTTGCCCTTCCGGCGCTCCTCGGCCAGCTCGACCAGCCCGTGCCGCTCCAGCTCCTTCAAGTGGTAGTTGACCTTCTGCCGGGGCAGCCCCAGCCGGCCCGCCAGCATGGCGGCCGAGCCGGGCTCCGCCAGGGCGGCGAGAATCCGGGACCGGATCGGATCCAGGGACGACTCGGCCGCGGCCGGCTCTTCGATCACAGCAATGTCCAGCACCTCTCCACCCTCCGGTCCGAAGGCCCCCGGCGCTCCCGGGAACGACTCCAGCCTCCCTCCGAAGGGAAATCCTGTCAAGACAAATTTTCTTGTCGGTGACCGCCTGCTCTCCGGCCGGGCACAATGCCGACCGAGCCGGTGGATCTCGGCACACCGGGCCGGCACCGGGCTAGGATCGCCCACCAACCGATCGATCAGGGGGAATCCGTGCCGCCGACCGCCGCACCCACCACCAGCTTCGACGCCAACGAACGCACCGCCTGGGCGGGGCGGGCCGACGTCTACGCCGCGACGTTCGGACGGCTCTGCGCCCACAGCACGCCCGAACTCCTGGACGCCGCCGAGGTGTTCGCGGGCACCCGGCTGCTGGACGTGGGCACCGGCCCCGGCACGGTCGCCGCCGCAGCCTGCGCCCGGGGTGCGGAGGTGACCGCCGTGGACGCCGAGCCGAGCATGGTCGAACTCGCCCGTCGCGCCGCGCCGTCCGCCCGGGTGGATCTCGCCGCGCTTCCCGCCCTCCCCTACGGAGACTCCGAGTTCGATTCGGTGGTGGCCAACTTCGTGCTCAACCACGTCGGCCGTCCGCTGCTCGCCCTGGCCGAACTGCGCCGCGTCCTGCGGCCCGGCGGCCGCCTCGCCCTGACCATCTGGTCCGGCGCCCCGGCCCCCGGCCAGGCCCTGATCCCACAGGCGATGCAGGCCGCCGGAGCCGTCCGGCCGCCGCACCTGCGCCCGCTCGACCCGGCCGACGACTTCCCGCGCACCCCGGACGGCCTGGCCATGCTCCTCACCGACGCCGGCCTCCGGCACGCCACGTGTCGCACGCTCAGCTGGGACCACCACGCCACCGCCGACGACTGGTGGGCCGGTCCGGCCTCCGGCGTCGCCACCATCGGCCTGACCTTCCTCGCGCAGACCCCCGAAGTCCAGTCCGAGGCCCGCCGCCACTACGACCGCCTCGCCGCCCCCTTCCGCACCCCGGACGGCGCCCTCGCCCTCCCCCACACCGCCCTGCTCGCCACCGGCTCCAAGTGAGCGCCAGGCGTTCACGGATCACGCTGCGCCACTCGGCCCGTACGGTCGTT
Organism: Kitasatospora griseola; assembly: GCF_014648555.1. GTDB lineage: Bacteria > Actinomycetota > Actinomycetes > Streptomycetales > Streptomycetaceae > Kitasatospora > Kitasatospora griseola. The sequence goes on along the minus strand of NZ_BMRI01000026.1, from coordinate 95,824 downwards.
CTCGACGAACACCACCGCATCCTGCTCTGCCGACACGTCGTTCCGGAACTCACCGGAGCGGTCGCCGTCCGGGCCGCGCCGGGCGGCGGCGCGGAACCGGGCGAAACCGTCCTCGCCGCGCTGCGCCGGGAACCGCGCGAGGAAGCGGGGCTCACCCTCGACGCCGCCCCACCGCACGGATGGCACCAGGAGGTCGCCGGCTCGGCGGCCCGGCGGGCCGCACGGGCGTCGTCAACGACTGATTCCTGGTCCGCACCGTGTCGTTCCGCCCCCGCGGTGCGATGACCGACGACGAGCTCGCCGCCGAGACCATCGCCGGCTTCCGCTGGTGGACCCTGCCCGAGATCGCCGCCCACCGCGGCCCGGACCTGTTCTCGCCGCGCGACCTGACCGCACCGCCGGCAGCGCTGATCGCCGACGGCGTGTCGACCGATCCGGTGCCGCTCGTTCTCTGGACCCCCGGCCCGCCGTTCACCACTCGCGTGTCGCGATCAGCTCCTCCCAGTCCGCGTCGGCGAAGCCGTACGCTGCCGCGACGAACGCGAAGTCCTCGCCGATCGCTTCCCGGGCGACCGTGTCGATCTCGCTGTCGGCCTCGTCGAGGGCATCGCCCAGGCGGTTGAACTCCTCCGTCGCGGCGTGCGTCAGCACGTACAACTCCCGGAGCCCGGCGGGGCGTTCGGCCTCGATCCGGTCGCACAGCGCGCGCAGCACCGCACGGCCCCGCTCCACCAGGTGGTCGGGGTAGTACGGGTCCCCCGCCATCCCGTTCAGGAACTCGTGCTCCGCCACCTGCGTGTTTCCGCTCATCGACCGACCGCTCCGCCCGTTCCGTGCCCCGAGGTTGCCGACACCGATCATCCAACTCCGCACCGACAACCTTCCGGTGGGCTCAGGAGGCGTGGACGGCTCCGCGCAGGAGTTCTTCGACGTCGCGGCGCGGGGTGGCCGCGCCGCGCGGGCCGTAGCCGATCCGCAGCACGATCTGCACGGTGCCGACACCGGCCTCGGGGTTGCGCAACCGCCAGCGGGTGTCGGGGAGTTCGACGGCCTGGTGGAGGACGGAGACGCGGACGCCGTGGGCGGTCGCCACCAGCCAGACGCGTTCCATCGACTGGCCGGCCCGCAGCCAGTCCGCCGCCGTGTCACCGCGGGTGGCGATGGTCACCAACTGCGGCAGCGCCTCGAAGCGTTGCGAGTGGGTGGGGCCATGACCGGTGAAGTCCCGCACGGGGACGCGGGCCTCGTGGTCCTGCGGGCCGAGCGCCGCCATCGGGATGCCGTCCGCGGAGGGCTCGCCGCGCAGCCAACTCCCGGTCTCCGCAAGGCGGGCGGCGTCGGCGACGATCCGCGCCTCGGCCTCCGCGACGAGTGCCAGCACCCGGCGCGCCTCGGACTCCTCCAGGGCTTCGAGGACGGTGTCCTCGGCAGCGGCCGCCGCGATCAGTTCGCCGATCACCGCTTCGGGGACGTCACGGTTGTTGAACGGCTCCCGGCTGGAGTGCCGCAGCGCGATCGCGTCCGCCAACTCGGCGGTCTCGTCCGGGACTCCGCGCGGACCGAAGTGCACCACCGCGACCGGGGCGTCCGCCGTGACGGGGCCGGGCAGCAGTTCCAGCTCCTCCACGGGCAGGCCCTGCCGGGCGGCCGCGACCCGCAGGTTGAACAGGGCCGCGCCGACCGACAGCAGCATGCCGCGGCCGTCCGGGTCGGCCACCGGGACGGCCCGGTCCGGATCCGCGAACACCAGTACCCCGTGGCCGTCCTCGGCCGCCTGGAACCGCCAGGGCTGGGAGTTGTGCAGCGACGGCGCGGCCCCGGCCGCGGCCACCAGTACCCGTAGCTCCTGCACGCCCAGCGCTGCCCCCGGCCCGCCCCTCGTACCCGCCGTCGACTCGACCATCGCGGATCACTCCTCGCCGCATCCTCGTCGCGTTCCACGTGCCTCTGTAGCTTGAGCGTGCGCCTCGGACCGGCCGTGCCGGTAGGGCCCAAAGACCCCCGCCCGACGACCTCCGTCCCGTTTCCCCCACCGGCGGTCCGCCCACGACCGGCCCGCGACCCGTCCGCCGGCCGCGTCACGCCGACGCGGTGCGCTGCACGAACACCTCCAGCCGGGCCGACTCCAGGGCCGTGGCCAGCGCGCCCAGCAGCACCGCGTCCTCGCCGAGGGTGCTCGCCACCACCCGGGGCCGCAGCTCGCAGCTGCGGTGCAGTGCGTCCTCCAGCGGCGGCAGCAGCAGGTCCGCGCTGCGGCCCATCCCACCGCCCAGCACGACCAGTTCGGGGTCGGCGACGGCGGCCACCACGGCGACCGCGAAGGAGAGCTGCTGGGCCTGCCGGGCTATCGCCGCCCGCGCGGCCGGATCGCCCGCCCGGGCCGCCTCGCACACCTCCTCTGCGGTGGCGGCGCCCGTCAGCCCGAGCCGCCACGCCTCGCCCACCACGGCGTCCGCGCCCACCACGTCCTCCAACGGAACGTCCCGACGGTCCGTCGGCTCACCCGACAGGCAGGGGAGTCGGAGCATGCCGATCTCACCGGCCGCCCCGTGCGCCCCGGTCCACAGTTCGCCGTCGCGTACCAGGCCGACGCCGACGCCGGTTCCGACCAGCAGGTAGGCGAAGACCGAACTGCCCGCTCCCACACCGTAGGTGTACTCGCCGAGGGCGGCGAGGTTCGCGTCGTTGGCGACCTGCACGGGAATGCCGAGGCCGTCCGCGATCCGGTCGAACAGGCCCGGCCTGGCCCAGCCGGGCAGGTGCGCGGCGTGCCGCATCACCCGCCGCCGCCCGTCCCACACGCCGGGGCTGCCGATCACCGCCCGCACCACCCCGTCCGCCGGGCCGGCCGACGGACAGCCGGCGCCCGCGGCGAGCCCGGCGTCGGCGAGCGTGTCGCGGGCGGTGGCGACCAGCGCGTCCGCGACGGCGGGACCGGTCCGGCCCCGGTTGGGGACGTCCCGGCGGGCCACCACCCGGCCCGACAGGTCGGCGACGGCGACCCGCAGGCGGGCCCGGCCGACGTCCATCCCGAGCACGTGCCCGGCGCCGGCGTCGGCCCGGTACAGGACGGCGGTGCGGCCCCGGTCCGGGGCCAGCGTGCCGGCCTCGCGGACCAGCCCGGCCGTCTCCAGCGAGCCCAGCGCGGCCGACACCGTCGGCTTCGACAGACCGGTGTCCCGGGCGAGCTGGGCGCGCGAGGACGGGCCGCCGGTGCGCAGCAGTTCCAGCAGCAGCCACTCGTTGTTGCTGCGCAGCCGCTGGCGGTTCCACCTGACGGGCTCGGGCGCCGCGCCTGCGGTCCGTCTCCGCGCGACGGGCATCGCTTGCGGGTGGGTCACGGTTCCTCTTCTCCGGTCGGGACAGTCCGCCCGCCCCCGCCGGCAATACCGTCACACACTCAACTGTTGTCCACGTCCAGGTCGTCACACCCCGTGTCGCCGCCGGGAAATCCGGCCTCGACACGCCCACCGGCACCGGCCCGCTCCCGGTTCCTGCGGCACGGCGATGGTACCCACCGCAGCCGTCGGCTGACGTACCGTACAGATCATGGAATTCCGTCACCTGGGCCGCAGCGGCCTGATCGTCAGCGAAATCGCCTACGGCAACTGGCTCACCCACGGCTCGCAGGTCGAGGAGGACACCGCGGCCGCGTGCATCCGCGCCGCCCTCGACGCGGGCATCACGACCTTCGACACCGCCGACGTGTACGCGGAGACCCGCGCCGAGTCGGTCCTCGGACGGGCCCTCAAGGGCGAGCGTCGCGAGGGGCTGGAGATCCTCACCAAGGTGTTCTGGCCGACCGGGCCCGGCCGCAACGACCGGGGGCTGGGCCGCAAGCACGTCATGGAGTCGATCGACGGCTCGCTGCGCCGCCTGCAGACCGACTACGTGGACGTCTACCAGGCGCACCGCTACGACCCGTCCACGCCGCTCGAGGAGACCATGGAGGCGTTCGCCGACGTGGTGCGCTCCGGGAAGGCGCTGTACATCGGCGTGTCCGAGTGGACGGCCGACCAGATCCGGGCCGGGCACGCGCTCGCCCGCGAGCTGCGCGTCCCGTTCGTCTCCAACCAGCCGCAGTACAGCGCGCTGTGGCGGGTCATCGAGGGTGAAGTCGTCCCGGTGTCCGAGGAGTTGGGCCTCGGCCAGGTGGTCTGGTCGCCGATCGCGCAGGGCGTCCTCACCGGCAAGTACCGGCCCGGCGCGGAGCCGCCGGCGGGCTCCCGGGCCACCGACGACAAGGGCGGCGCGAACTTCGTCGCCCGCTGGCTGCGCGACGACGTCCTGGAGCGCGTCCAGCTGCTGCGTCCGCTCGCCGACCAGGCGGGGCTGTCGCTCGCCCAACTGGCCGTCGCCTGGGTGCTGCAGAACTCCAACGTGTCCGCGGCGATCATCGGCGCCTCCCGGCCCGAGCAGGTCACCGAGAACGTCAAGGCCGCCGGCGTGAAGCTGGAGCCGGAGCTGCTCGCCCGGATGGACGAAATCCTCGCGCCCGTCGCCGAGTTCGACCCGGCGAAGACCGCAGAGAACGCTCCCAAGGTCCGCCCCTGACGCAACGCCGGTCCGGCACCCATCGGTCCCCGGTGCCGGACCGGCCGTCGACTCGCCCTCCCGCTACGGCTCGGACGAGTCGACCCCGTCACCGTCCCTACGTGAATCGCCCGTCGGCGCCAGTTCCTGCTGCGCCCAGATGGTCTTGCCGTGCCGGCCGAACCTGGTCCCCCAACGCTGCGCCAGCTGACCGATGATGAACAGCCCGCGGCCGCCCTCGTCGGTGCTCTTCGCCCGCCGCAGGTGCGGGGTGCTGGCCGAGCTGTCCGAGACCTCGCAGATCAGCCCCCGGTCGTGGATCAGCCGCAGCCGGATCGGCGGCTCCCCGTAGCGGATCGCGTTGGTCACCAGCTCGCTGACGATCATCTCGGTGGCGAACTCCAGCTCCCCCAACTCCCAGGCGGCGAGCTGGTGTTCGGCGAGCCGTCGGGCGGTGCGCACCACCGCGGGATCGTCCGGCAGCGTCCACACGGCGACCCGCTCGTCCGGCAGCGCCCGGGTCCGGGCCAGCAGCAGCACGGCGTCCTCGCGCTGGCGTTCGGGCAGCAGCGCGTACACCACCCGGTCGCACAGGTCGGGCAGGTGCTCCTCGCCGGGCCGGGCGAGCACCCGCTCCAGCACCGCCCGCCGCTCGCCCGGGCCGTCGGGCGTGCCGTCCCGGTCGGGGTGCCGGGCCCGGCCGGACATCAACCCCTCGGTGTACAGCGCCAGTACGCTGCCCTCGTCCAGTTCGACGGTGGTCGTCTCGTAGCAGCAGTCGCCCCAGCCGAGCGGCCGCGCGGGCTCGACGTCGAACGGCAGCGGCTCGCCGTCCGGGCCGACCAGCACCGGCGCGGGGTGCCCGGCGGACGCGGCGGTGCAGGTCCGGGCGATCGGGTCGTACACCAGGTACAGGCAGGACGCGAGGCCGTCCGGCAGCCGGTCCGCACCGGGCGGCAGGCTGCCGCGCTGCTCGTCGGTCAGGACCCGCGCGACCTCGTCCAGGCGCACCAGCAGCTCGTCCGGCGCCAGGTCCTGCACGGCCAACGTGCGCAATGCAGTGCGGAGTTGACCCATCAGGGCGGCGGCCTCGATGCCGGTTCCGGTGATCCGGCCGACCGCCAGGCCGACCCGGGCGGCGGACAGCGGGACGATGTCGTACCAGTCGCCGCCGGGGCCGACCGCGCCCGGCAGGTAGACCTGCGCGGTCTCCACGGCGCTGAGTTCGGCCGGTTCCCTGGGCAGGAGTTGACGTTGCAGGGTGGTGGCGATCGTGCGTTCGCGCGCGTAGCTGCGGGCCTTGTCGATGGACAGGGCACCGCGGGAGGCGAGTTCGACGGCCAGGTCCAGGTCGGCCTGTTCGAACGGGTCCGGCCGCCGGTTCCGGTACAGGGACAGCACGCCCAGCACCGTGTCGTGCACCACCAGCGGCGCGACGATCATCGAATGCACGCCGAGCCCGGTCAGGCGGCGTCCGCGCACGGGGTCAGCGGCCAGCCAGTCCTCGTCGCCGTTCAGTCCGCGCACCAGCCGCGCCCGCCCGTCGTCGAGCACCTGGCTGTACGGCGTGGGCGCCCCGTAGGTGGAGAGTTCGCCGTGCGGGATCGGGCCCGGCTCCGCGGCGGGCCGGCCGGGGGCGTGCACGGCCCGGTAGGCGGCGCGGCGCAGCGGGGCGGCGGGGTCGACGGGTCCGGCGTGGGGCAGCAGGCCGCGCAGGGGTTCGTCGAGCAGGTCGACGGTGGCGATGTCGGCGAGGCGTGGCACGGCGACGTCGGCGAGTTCCTGGGCGGAGCCGATGGCGTCCAGGGAGGCGCCGAGTCTGCGGTGCGCGGTGTGCAGGATGTCGAGGCGTTCGAGGGCGGTCTGCTGTTCGGTGACGTCCTCGATGGCGGCGACCAGGTAGCGGCGGCCGGTGTCGGCGACGACAGGGAAGAAGGAGACGGCGCCGATCATGTCGCGGCAGGGTTCGCCGGGGGTGCGGCCGCGGATCACGTGTTCGCGGATCCAGTCGCCGTCGTCGAGGGCCTGGCGGGCGAGGGATTCGAGTTCGGCGCCGTCGAAGCCTGGGGCGAAGTCGCCGGCGCGGCGACCGGCGGTCCCGGGGCCGGTCCCGGGGTCGGTCCCGACGTCGGGGCGGGTGCCGGCGTTGCGGGCGGCGGCGTTGTGGCGGACCAGCCGCAGGTCCTGGTCGAGCAGGTAGAGGCCGATCGGAGCCTGGGCGAACAGGGCGTCGAGCAGTGCCGTGTCGTGGCCTTCGCCGTCGTTGCCGTCGGGGCCGTGGTCCGGGCCGTGGCGGTGGGCTGCGTTTGCGCGCCGCCCGGGGTCGCCGGCGGGGTGCCCGCCGGCGTGCGCCTCGCCCGTGCTGTCCGGGCCGTCCACGACGTGCCTCCTTTCCGCGTCGCCGTCCGGGGTGGTGTTCACGACGGCCGGCCCGGGGTCGGCGGGGTGGGCCGGAAGGCGATCAGGGCGATGTCGTCACGGAGGTCGGCGACACCGCTCGCCAGGTGTTCGCACAGGTCGGCGAGAGGGCGGTGGCGGGCTTCGGCGGCGGCTTCGCAGAGGCGGGCGATGCCTCGGCCCAGGTGTTCGCCGGGGACTTCGACCAGGCCGTCGGTGTAGAGCAGCAGGGTCTCGCCGGGGCCTATCGGGTCGCGGTGGGTGACGCGGGGGCGGCGCGGGTCGACGGACAGCGGGACGTCGGCGTCCTCGGCGGCCAGCAGTCGGGGCGGGCCGGTGACGGGGACCAGGACGGGTGGCGGGTGGCCGGCGTTGCTCCACTCGACCTCCCAGTAGCCGTCGGCGCCGTGTCGGGTGAGGCGGGCGTGGACGGCGGTGGCGAAGCTGCCGACGCCCAGTCCTTCGGCGGCGGTGTCGAGTTCGCGCAGGGTGTCGGCGGGGGTGTGGCCGTGCGGGCGGATGTAGGCGATGGAGCGCAGCATGGCGCGCAGTTGGCCCATGGTGGTGGCGGCGGCCAGGTCGTGGCCGGCGACGTCGCCGATGGTCATGGCGAGTGCGCCGTCGGGGAGGGTGAACGCGTCGTACCAGTCGCCGCCGACTTCGGCGTTGCGGTTGCCGGGGCGGTAGCGGGCGGCGAGGTCGGCGCCGCCGACCCGGGGCGGGGTGGTGAGCATGGCGCGTTGCAGGACGACGGCGGAGTGCCGGGCGCGTTGCAGGGCGAGGGCCTGTCGCAGCGGGGCCTGGGCTCGTTGCAGGACTTCGTGCTGGAGTTCGATGTCGGCGGGGCCGGGCGGGGGTGCGCCTTCGCAGTCGGCGGTGGCGGCGAGGGCGACGACGGCGCCGTCGACGACGATCGGCAGCAGGGTGACGCTGGTGGCGCGGGCGGCTCTCAGCCAGCGGGCGGAGACTTCGGGGATGCTGCCGCCGGGCACGTTGCCGTCGGCGAATTCGAGCGTGATGGGAGTGCGACCGGAAACCGCTTTCCCGGCGCGTTCTCCGAGGGTGAAAGTCTGCCGGTTGATGGGTGGCAGCGGGGGCAGTCCGGGGCGGGCGACGGAGGCGATCCGGGTGGCGACGACGGCGCCGCCGGCGGCGTCGGGTTCGCGCAGCACGAAGACGGCGCACACGTCCGTGAGGTCGGGGACGAGGGTGGCGGCGAGGGCGGCGAAGGCGTCCTCGGCGCGCTCGGCCTCGGTGACGGCGCCGGCCCGGGCGAGCAGTCGTTCGCGCAGCCGGTTGCGCCACTGGTCCTCGATGTCGGTGGTGGTGCCGATCCATTCGGCGGGTCCGCCGTTGCGGACGATGGGGACGGCGCGGGCCCGGACGTGCCGGTAGCCGCCGTCCTTGCCGCGGACCCGGAAGACGTGCTCGAAGGTGGTGGGCAGGTCGCGGACGGCGTCGGCCCAGCGAGTGGCGAGCTGGTCGCGGTCCTGGGGGTGGACGACGTCGAGCCAGCCGGTGCCGACCGCCCCGGGGAACGGGCGGCCGGTGAAGGCCTCCCAGCCGGGGACGAGTTCGTCGGCGGTGCCGTCGGGGTGCACCAACCACACCATCTGGGCCGCGGCCGCCATCAGGGCCTCGTAGCGCCGCAGGGTCTGCAGCCGTTCGACGGACAGGCGTTCGGCTTCCAGGGCGGAGTGAAGTTCGGCGGTGGTGTCGACGGCGGTGGTGAGGATGGCGGGCCCGTGCGGGGTGCCGGGGGCGTGCAGGGTGCCGGCGGGCGAGCTGGAGTAGACGAAGTGCCGGTGGGCCGTCCCGCCGTCGGGGCAGCTCAGGGTGCGTGGCGCGGTGACCTGCCGGGCGGTGCCGTCGGCGAGCACGGCGTCGAGGGTGGCGACGAAGCGCTCGGCACCGGGTTCCGTGAACACCTCACGGGCCGGGACGCCGAGCGGGCGGTCGCCGAACAGGTCGCGGAACGCGTCGTTGACGTACACCAGCCGGTGGTCGTCGCCGGCGGTCAGTGCGATCGCCACGATGGCCCGGTCGAACACCTCGGGTGTCAGTGGTGTGTCCGGCACCCTGCCGGTCCTCCTCCCGCCCGCCTGCCGGCGGGGTCTCAAGCGAGCAGTTTGCTCTTCGCCGCGCGGTACTCGTCCTCGGAGATGGCGCCGCTGTTCTTCAGGTCCGCGAGCCGGGCGAGTTCGTCGACGTGCCGCCGCCCTGCGTCCTGGTTCTCGGTGCCGGCGGCTTTGCGGATGTAGTCCTGGAAGCTGCTCTCGGCCTGCATGGCGAGCGCCCGGTCACGGTTGCCCATGGACTTTCCGCGGGCGATCAGGTAGACGAGCACGCCGATGTAGGGCAGCAGGACGACGAGCACAGTCCAGCCGGCCTGGCCCCAGCCGCTCAGGTCGTGGCTGTGGAAGATGTCGGTGATCACCTTGAACAGCAGGAACAGCCAGAGGATCCAGAGGAAGAACCACATCATCGTCCAGAACAGGTTGAGCAACGGGTAGTCCATCGGGGGCTCCCTTCCACAGGTTCTTCGAGAGGTATCACCACATTCCGGGCACCGCACTCCGGGTGCCTCGGGCGAGCCGTCACCGGGTGTCCGCCGGCAGGCGCACCCGGTGCTCAGCGGTCGTTCGGGGAGATCCGCCAGGCGAGCAGCACCACCAGGAAGGAGGCGATGCTGAAGCCGGTGGCCCACCAGGCGGTGGCGATCTCGCCGCGCATCCAGGCGTTGGTGGCGACGGTGAGCCCCCACAGTTGGCCGATGACGACGGTGATGGCGAGGCCGACGCGGGCGGAGAGGATCGCCGAGCGTTCCGGCTGCTGGTCGGTGCCCGCGCCGGGTCCGGGGCCGGTCGCGGTGACCCGGGCGTCGGCGTACCCGGAGGTCGGCCGGATCTGCGGATAGCGTTCGTGGACGGGCCGGTTGAGGTACGGCTCGTCGCTGCCGGGGTGGTAGCCCTCGGGGAAGTGGCCTTCGGGGACGCTCACCGCGCACCCACCAGGCTTTCCTGACGTACCGTCAGGTCTCTTTCGTCCAGCATCATTTGCCGCTCTTCCGGCTCGGGCATCCGGCGGCTTCGGCCAGCGCCGGGTTGCGGTCGCGCAGGCCCCGGCACAGGCCCGCCTGCTCGTCCTCGCCGGAGCGGGCGGTGCCGATCGCCCAGACCGCGCCCCGGGCGTCCTCGACCATGACCACCTTGGGCAGCGGCCGGGGCGGCGGGCCGGCCGTCACCTCGCCGCTGCGGGCGTCGAACTTCCCTTCGTGGCACGGGCAGTAGAGGTCGCCGTCGGGGCCGTGGTCACGTCGCCACAGCACGCCGCAGGCCAGGTGGGTGCAGACGGTGGAGTAGCCGACCAGGGTGCCGTCGGGCAGGCGGATCGCCATCGCCCGATCATCCTCGCCGGGGTAGTCGAAGGTCACCGCCTGCCCGCGCTCCAGCCGGTCGGCGACCTTCAGCGGGGCAGCGATGCCGTCGCCGTGCCGGTGCAGCACGCCCGCCGAGACGACGGCGGAGCCGACCGCGAGGCCGCCGGAAACGGTGGCGACGATCCGCAGGTAGTCGCGGCGGGTGGTGAGCGAGTCGGCGCTGATCCGCTCACGCAGCGCGGCCTGCTCGGCCCGGTGGCCGTCCTCGGGGCTGCCCGGCTCGGGCGGGTCGACGGGGCTGCTCACGCCACCGCTCCGTTCCCGGGCGTGGGCCGCCCGCTGACGTCGATCACGTTCATCCGTTCCCGGGCGTGGACCGCCCGTTGACCTCGATCACGTTCATCCGTTCCCGGGCGTGGACCGCCCGTTGACCTCGATCACGTTCAACAGCCCGCCGGGGACGGGCGCCTGGCGCTCCGGCGGCACCACCATGGCGACGCCGGTGGAGACGGTGGTGGCGCCGAACACGAACTCGGTGGAGACGTCCACGCCGGGCCGTTCGGCCTGCAACTCCTCGGCGGTGCCGTAGAACAGGGCGCCGGTGGGGCAGACGGTGGCGCACATCGGGGCCAGGCCGTAGGAGGTGCGGTCGTAGCAGAGGTTGCACTTCATCTGGAGCTTCGCCGCCAGGTCGATCTTGGGCACGCCGAACGGGCAGGCGTTGACGCAGTTCGCGCAGCCGATGCAGCGGGTCGGGTCGGCCTCGTGGACGACGCCGTCCGCGGTGATCAGGATCGCCTCGGCGGGGCAGACCTCGGCGCACGGGGCGACCGGGTCCTCGCAGTGCATGCACACGGTGGGCAGCGAGGCGACGGTGCGGCCCTCGTCGGTGTAGTCCAGGTGGATCATCGACTTGCCGCGGTGCGAGTCGCATTCGCGGCACGCCGACACGCAGGCCTGGCAGCCGATGCAGCGGCCGGGGTCGATGAAGATGGTGCGTCCCAGCATCGTGGTTCAGCCCCTCTCTCCGGTGCCGACGCCCTGCGACGAGGTCGGCGGCAGCGGGTCGGTGCGCGGCGCCTGCGTCTCGGGGTACGCCTCGCGGCCCGGCGGGGTGGGCGGCGCGGGCACCTCGTCGACGGCCCGGGCGCGTTCGATCCGCACCGCGCACACCTTGTACTCGGGGATCTTCGAGCGCGGGTCGAGGGCGTCGACGGTCAACTCGTTGGCGGCCACCGGGTACGGCCAGTGGTAGGGCACGAACACGTGGTCCGGCCGGATCGCCTCGGTGACCAGCGCCGGCAGCACCGCGCTGCCGCGCCGGGTGACCACCCGCACCGGCTCGCCGTTGCGGAAGCCCTGTGACGGGTGCACCTCCACCCACGGCCGCGGCGTCTGCTCGACCAGCGCGCCGAGGCGGCGGGTCTGGTTGCCGGACAGGAAGTGCGCGACGGTGCGGCCGGTGGTCAGCGTCATCGGGAAGTCGTCGTCGTACGGGTCGGCCGGCGGGTGCCACTCGACTGCCTGGAGGTGGATCTTCCCGTCCGGGTGGTAGCTCCTGCCGTCCTCGAACAGCCTTGGCGTGCCCGGGTGTTCGAGGCCCGGGCAGGGCCACACCAGGCCGCCGGTCCGCTCCAGCCGGTCGTAGGTGATGCCGTAGTAGTCGATCACCGTGCCGGCCGAGGCACGGCGCAGTTCGTCGAACACGTCGCGCGAGCCCTCGAAGGCGAACTTGCTTCCGGCGCCCAGGCGTCGGGCCAGTTCGCACATCACCCAGGTGTCGGTGCGGACGCCCTCGGGGGGCTCCTGCGCCTTGTTGTGCTTGACCACGCGGGCCTCGGCGTTGGCCATCACGCCCTCGTCCTCGGCCCAGGTGGTGACGGGGAAGACCACGTGCGCGTTGGCGGCGGTCTCGGACAGGAAGAAGTCGAACTGGGCGTGGAACTCCAGCTTGTCGTAACCGTCCTTCACCACCGCGTAGTTGGGCAGCGAGACGAACGGGTTGTTGCAGACGCCGATCAGGCCGCGGATCTCCTGGCGCTGCATCTGCCACACCATTTCCATCATCGACGTTCCGGCGGGCGGGAGTTCGGACTCCTCGATGCCCCAGATCGCGGCGATCTGCCGGCGGTGCGCCGGGTCGTTGATGGAGCGGCCGCCGGGCAGCAGGTCGGACTTCTGGCCGTGTTCGCGGCCGCCCTGCCCGTTGCCCTGACCGGTGAGGGTGCCGTAACCGGCGCCCGGGCGGCCCAGGTTGCCGGTCGCGGTGCACAGGTTGATGACGGTCAGGCAGTTCTCCACGCCCTGGGTGTGGTGCTCGATGCCGCGCGCGTGCCAGCCCATCGCCCGCCGCGCCCGGCCGAACGACCGTGCCACCTCCACGACTTGCTCGGCGGGGACGCCGCAGATCTCGGCGGCCCGGCTCGGCGGGTACTCCTTGACGGCGGCCTTCACCTCCGCCCAGCCGGTGGTGTTCGCCGCCAGGAACGCCTCGTCGGTCAGCCCCTCCTCGACGATCACGTGCAGCACCGCGTTGAAGAACGCCGAATCCGTACCGGACTTGAGCGCGACGTGGATGTCGGCGGTGCGGGCGACCGCGGTCTGCCGCGGGTCGACGACGATCAGCGTCGCACCCCGGTCCCGGGCGCCCCACACGTACTGGGTCAGCACCGGGAAGCACTCGCCGACGTTCGCCCCGACGATCAACAGGCAGTCCGTCTGCAGGATGTCGGCGAACGGGTTGGCCGCCCGGTCGATGCCGAACGCCAGCTTGTTGGCGCCCGCGGCGCTCACCATGCACAGCCGGCCGTTGTAGTCCACGTGCCGGGTCTTCAGTGCGACCCGGGCGAACTTGCCCACCAGGTAGGTCTTTTCGGAGAACAGGCTGGCCCCGCCGAGCATCCCGAAAGCGTCCCGGCCGTGCTCGCGCTGGATCCGGTTGATCTGCTCGACCGTGAACTCCAGCGCCTCGTCCCAACTCACCTCGCGGAACGGCTGTTTACGGTCGCGGCGGAGCAGCGGCGCGGTCAGCCGGTCCGGGTGGTTGACCTGCTGATAGGCGTTGATTCCCTTGGGGCACAGACGCATTCGGTTGATGTCGTGGTTGCGCGGCTCGACCCCGAACACCTTGCCGCGGCCGTCCACCCGCAGGTACATGCCGCACTGGATGCCGCAGAAGCAGCAGTGGGTGGGCACCAGGGTCTGCTCGGTCTGGTCGGCCCGCCAGGCGGCGGCCGGAAGCCCGCCGGCGTCGCGGAACTCGCGGGTGCCGAGCGGGGCGACGCTCGGGTCCAACGGGACTTGCTCGCCGCTCACTTGAACCCTCGCTTGACGTCCGACAGGTACGCGGTGCCGCGCAGCACCCGCTTGCAGCGCGGGCAGTACTCGGCCCACTCGTCGAAGCCGAGCCGCAGGTCGCGCATGGTGGCGCGCAGGTTGTCGACGGCGGCGGCGGTGTCGATCGGCTGCCCGCAGCGGCGGCACGCCCGCAGCTCCTCGGCGTCCGAACCCTTGCGTCGCGCCGTGTACTTGAACAGTTGCATGCCGACCGCGGCCGGGCGCTGCACGATGTGGAAGAACTTCCCGAACGGCAGGTAGACCAGGGTGAGCACCACCGACGCCATGTGCAGGATCGCCAGGAACTCGTAGCCGCCGCCGTGCAGGAACATCTCGGAGAAGGTCAGCAGCAGGCCGGTCACCGAGATGGTGAGCAGGGCCAGCAGCGGGAGGAAGTCGTAGCCGAACCGCTGACCGGTGGTCGCCGCCCGGTCCCGCACCCGTCGCCACAGGAAGTAGCCGACGCCGCCGATCACCATCACCGCGGCCAGGTCCAGTCCGTGGTACAGCGCCCAGCCGAAGAAGCTGCCGGAGTCGAAGCCAAACAACTTCACCCCCCACAGCCGCATCTCGTAGCCCGGGCCGGTCGCGCCGGCGGCGGTGAAGGTGAACCAGCCCCAGGTCAGCGGGAAGGTGATGACGGCCGCCGACAGGCAGCCCCAGAAGATGAGTTGATGCGCTGCCCAGCGGGCGTGCGAGCGGGCGCCGAGGAACTTCTGGAAGCCCAGGTAGGTGGCCGCCATCCGCGGCAGCGCGGTCGGCGAGCGTTTCAGGTTCTCCCAGGACAGCGCCGCGGCCCAGCCCTCCCGGAACATTCGGCGGGCGGCCGGGGCGGAGATCCACATCATGTACCGGTACACCACGCCGAAGGTCAGGAACACCGTCGCCACCGCATACGGCACCAGCGCCGAGTCGAAGTCCCGCAGCTCCCGGCTGCCCAGCAGGATCGCCGCGATCAGCAGCACGCTCGCCGCCCCGGCCACCATCGACGCCCGACCGGCCGGCGAGGTCGTGACGTCCGGCCGCGTCTCCGCCGGCACCGCTCCCCGGCGGTACGGCGGCGGCCCGTCCCCCGCCGAACTGCCCCCCGCACTCCCGTCCGGCGACCCCCCGGGGGGCGGCGGTGTCGCGGCCACGCGCACTCTCCTAGCGCTCGACTCGGTTCGATTCCGGGCTCGGGCGCCCGGCATGCCGACCCCGGTGCCCGCCCACCCTCGGACGCTAGCCAGCACCTCCGCCTCCCCGCGCGCCCACTGCACCGTCGGTGGCGCGTCGCTGCGCCGAACGGACGAGCGGGCGGCGAGCCGTCAAGCACCGCTCGACTCACCGGGGTTGATCGCCTGTCAATCGCCTCGGGGCTGGACCGGATCACCCCTGCCGATTAAGGTACTGCTTCATGTTGAAGGACGTACATAACTCGCCCACCCCCGAACCCTCCCTCGCCAACGACCCCGACGGCCACCTCTACGACCCCGGCGTGCGCAGCTCGATGGCCGCGTTCGCGCTCGGCGACGACACCCTCGCACTGGAGGCCGCCGCCGCCGTCCGCTCCGCCTCGCAGTCCATCGACCGCCTGCGCGCCCACGGTGCCGGCGGCCGCGGCCTCAGCGCCGGAGCCCTCGACCTGCTCACCCGGCTCGGCAACGCCGACGCGGAAGGCCTCACCATCGGCGCCCTCGCCCGCGCGGCCGGCGTCAGCTCCCGCAACGTCACCGGCCTGGTCGACACCCTGGAACGCGAGAACCTGGCCCGCCGCGTCCAGCACCCCGACGACCGGCGCTCGGTCCGCGTCACCATCAGCCCCGCCGGCCGCGAATGGCTCGACGCGTTCCGCCTGCCGACCCAGCGCGCCATGTCCGCCATCTTCCGCGGCTTCACTCCCGAGGAACTCGCGCAGTTCCGGCACCTGTGCCTGCGCCTGGTCGTCAACCAGCAGCAGCTGGAGCAGTACCTCGGCGGCATGCAGTCCTGACCGGCCGACCGCGGAGCGGCTGCTCGGACGCCGGCCGGGCTGCTCAGCCGACCGCGGCCGCCGACCGGAAGGCGTCGGCGTTGCGCACGCACCAGGCCTCGAACGTGCCCGGCCGACGTCCGAGCAGCCGCTCCACGGTGTCGGTGCGCAGCCCGACCGTGTCGGCGCGCATCAGCGCGAACCCTTCGACAATGGCGTCGGCCAGCGCCTGCGGCACGCCGCGGGGGAAGCGGGCGCGGACGGCCTCGGCGGGCGTCCGCGCCTCGCGGACCTCGATGCGGCGGCCGAGCGCTCCGGCGAGGATCCGCACCTGCTCGGCGACCGTGAGGCACTCGTCGCCCGTCAGCACGTACTCCTCACCCTGGTGGCCGTCCTCGGTGAGGACCCGGGCGGCGACGGCGGCGATGTCGGCCGGGTCGATCGGCGCGAAGCGGCCCGGCCCGACCGGGTCCAGGACGTACCCCTCCGCACGAATCGTCGGCGCCCACTCCAGGGCGTTCGTCATGAACCCGCCGGGCCGCAGAATGGTGGCCGGGATGCCGCAGCCGCGCACGATCTCCTCCCGTTCGTGGTGCCAGCGCCCCATCGCGGGCATCGGATCGCCCAGCACATTGGCGGACGACAGGTGCACCAGGTGGCGCACCCCTGCCGCCTCGGCGGCGGCGACCGCATGCGCGGTGTGCGCCGTTCCGATGCCGGGCGTGAGCAGGAACAGCTTCTCGACGCCCGCCAACGCGGCTGCCGGTGTGGACGGTTCGTCCAGGTCGCCGACGAAACGCTCGGCCCGCGCGGGCAGTGCGGCGGCCCGGGCCGGGTCGCGGACCAGCAGGCGCAGCTCGACGCCCTGCGCGTCGAGTGCGCGGACCAGCTCCTGGCCGATGTTTCCGGTCGCGCCGGTGATCAGTATCATCGTTCCCCCTGGAGACGTTAGCCGTCTAGCGATTCGGCGAGAACGCTAGCCAGGAACTGATTAGCCGTCAATCGATCTGCTGCGCATGCCTGTTCCGCGATCCGCCCGCTCTACCCCGGAGGCCGAGATGCCCGAGTTCCTGGACCTGCACGGCAAGACCTCGAAGGCGCTCCGGGCGCTCGCCGACGGAGCGATGCGCCGCCACGGCCTCCACCTCGGACAGAACCACCTGCTCGCCGCCCTGTGGGAACAGGACGGCCGCACCCCCGGTGAGATCGCCGCGGCGCTCAACGTCACCACGCCGACCGTGGTCAAGATGGCCACCCGGATGGCCACCGCCGGACTCCTCACCCGCCGACGCGACGACCGGGACAACCGCCTGGTCCGCCTCTGGCTCACCGACGCCGGCCGCGCCCTGCAGGAACCGGTCGAGGCCGAACGCTGGGCCATGGAGGACCACGTCCTGGCCGACCTCACCCCGGCCGAGCGCGCACTCCTGCTGGCCGCCCTCACCAAGGTCCACCGGGCCGCGACGAACCTGCTCACCGCCCCGGCCGACACCTGACCCTGGGGCGGCCACGTGTGGACCCTCCACGCGGGGCCGACGGTCGGGCGAGGCCCAGCCCGGGGAGGCCCAGCCCGGGGAGGCCCAGCCCGGGGAGGCACGCCTGAACGCCCACCAGCTCGATGTCGTCACGGCGGGTCCGCTCCCACGCGTCCCGCGTCAGCCGCCGGCGCTGGATCGGCGCGGCCTCGCCGCGGCGGGTGTCCCACGCGGTGCCGTTCGGCTCGTAACCCAGCGCCCGGGACACCTTGTTGGAGGCGTGGTTGTCGACGAACGATCGGCTCACCGTCCAGCAGCACCACGAAGTACCGCCGCCAGAAGTCCTCGCTCACCCGCGCCCGCCCCGCCCAAATGGCCCACAGCCACTGCCACTCCCGATCCCGGCTGCCCGCACAGAGCGACGCCGGATCGTCGAACGCCCACGACGGCGCATCGGCAACTCCGGCCCGCACCACCGGAACCAGCCGCTCCAGCAGCTCGTCCGTCGCCAAGGCCCCTACCAGCAAGGCTCCTTGGCACCGTCTCCCGACCCGCGTCAGTACAACTCGCACTCCCATCCTTCGAGTTCTGGCTCACCCGGCGGCAACTCCCCAGTGCAGTACCGGTAGAGGAACGTCGCCGCCCGGCGCTCGGCGTACTTCTCGTTGACCGGCTCCCCGCTCTCGTCCAGTTCCAGGACGTTGACGAAGACGGCGAAGCAGGTCTCCGCCTGCGAAGGCGAATCCCGGAGCTCCGCCCAGTAGTCGATCCCCTCCAGCATCGGATGACCGACCGAACCACGGGCGAGCCGGCCGGCGAAACGCCGGATGGCACCGGAGGCACCAGGACTGAGATGTGAAGCCATGCCGGGAACCTATCCCCTGCCGACAACAGGCGCTGCTGCCGCGCGTCGTACGACGACCGGAGCAGCGGCCGTCGCAGCCCTCACATCCGGGATCTCAGCACGTCGACCTCGCAGCCCGGCGCGAAGGGGTCGAAGCCGTGCTCGACCAGCCAGCGGACCGCCAGCAGGCTTCGCAGCGACCACCACCCGTGGATCACGTCGAGGTCGACGTCGGTGCCGTAGCCGGTGAGGACGTCGTCGAGGTGTTCCTGGTGTCCGAGCGTGAAGGTGGCGAGGTCGTACAGGGCGTCGCCCTGGCCCGCCTCGGACCAGTCGATGATGCCCGTGACCTCGTCGCCGTCGACGAAGACATGGGCGATCTGCAGGTCGCCGTGCGTGAAGGCCGGGGTCCACGGCCGGAGCGCGGCCTCGGAGACCTGGCGGTTGCGGGTGACCAGGTCGGCGGGCAGGACGCCGTTCGTGACGAGTAGTTCGCACTCGGCGTCGAGTTCCGCGACCAGCGCGGCGACGCTCCGGCCGGCCCGCCCCGGCCGGGGCGGCAGCGGCGCGTCGTGCAGTTGCCGGATGGCGGCGCCCGCCGCGGCCCAGCCTGCCGACGATCCGGTCGACGGCCCGCCGAGTCGTCCGAGCGGCGTCCCCGAAAGGGCGGCCAGCGCGAGTACGGGCGGTTTGCACCACAGGAGTTCCGGCGTCGGGACCGGCGCGAGGGACATCGCCTCGACCTCGGCGTCGATGCGCGCCCGATCGGCGTCCACCTTCAGGAACACGTCACCGACGCGCAGAGTCGCCCGCTCGGAATGCGCGACGACGACTTCCACCTCATCCATGGGCACCCAGTATCCCGGGAACGACCACTGCCGTCCCCGGGTTTGTCACATGCGACTACGCGGCCGACCGCGCCCCCGCCGTCCGTCGGCGGCCACCGGCCGGTGCGGCGTCACAGCCTCGCCCACCGGCTCGCGCCTGCTCCAACGGCCTGACGGGTCTGCGCAGTTGTGCCCTGATGTGACGTCAGTCGACCCTCGGGGCAGCCGTGCTGTCCCGCAGCACCACCTCGGCGTAAGCCGAACTGGTTTCGGCGGCCTCGCGTCGGCCGCCCTCGCGGAGAGCGAGGCGGACGGCGGACTCGCCCATCCTGGCGAGCGGCAGGCGGACGGTGCTCAGCGCCGGGGCCAGATCGGTCGCCAGCGGGATGTCGTCAAAGCCGGCCACCGAGATCTCGCCGGGGACGGAGATGCCACGGTCACGCAGTTCGGCGAGGACACCGGCAGCGCAGATGTCGGAGAGCGCGAGCACGGCCGTGGGCAGCGGAGTTCCACTCTCCCGGGCGACGTCCAGGATCCGGGCCATCGCGGCCCGGCCGCCCTCACGGGTGAACTCCGTGCGCTGGAGCATCCCTTCGGCCGGCGCCAGTCCGATCTCGCGCAGGGCGTCGAGAACGCCGTCGAGGCGGTCCTCGGCGACCCGCATCCGCTCGGGGCCGGTGATCACCGCGAAGTGGCGGTGGCCGAGTCGGGCCAGCGAGTGGGTGAGCGAGGCGGCGCCCTCCTTGTTGTCCACCTGGACGGTGTCGTACAGCGGGCCGTGATCGGTGATGGCCGCCACGCGGCCGCCCTGCTCCTGATAGGCCGCCAGCGCCTCGTCCAGCTGCTGGATCACCGAGACGTCGTTGTACGCGGACCCGGCCAGAACGATCGCCCGGACCCGGTGCGCGTGCAGCATCCGGATCGCCTCCAGCTCGCGCCGGGGGTCACCGTCCGTGCTGGTCACCAGCGACAGCAGGCCCGCGCGGGCGGCGGCGTCACCGACGCCGCGGGCGATCCCGCCGAAGTACGGGTCGGCCACGTCGTGCAGCAGCACGCCGATCGTCGCGCCGGACGACCGGGCCAGCGCCTGCGCCGGCGCGTTGGGGAGGTAGCCGAGGGCGTCGGCGCTCGCCCGGACCTTCGCCGACAGCTCCTCCGTCACGGACCGCGCCGAGCCGTTCAGGGCCCGGGAGGCGGTGGCCAGCGAGACACCCGCGTGCCGCGCCACATCCCCGAGAGTGACAGCCACCCGATACTCCCCGATTCCCTCGCCCTGCTCGCCGATGATCGAGGGACAGGTTACCGCTCGACCGGGTCCGGGCGGCCGAGGCGACCACAACGCCTTGACCGAGGCGGTCGGGCCGCTTAGCCTCGGCGCATGGAAAGCGCTTTCCAAGGGTCTTCTCCGACCGGTTTGGAAAGCGCTTTCCATCAGCTCTCGCAACACTTCCCCCAGGTCTCCGCGCCGACCCCGCCACGGGTTCGGCGCCGGTCGGCAGCGGGGCGTGGAAAGCGCTTTCCCGCACCGGCCCGGGGTCTCCCGGACGGAGTCGGCAAGCGCTTTCCACGCCCCGCTCCCCACCCTCCCCTCTCCACCTACCGCCCACGGAAAGGACCCCCCATGTCCCGCAGGGTCATCGGCATCGTCATGAACGGCGTCACCGGCCGGATGGGTTACCGCCAGCACCTGGTGCGCTCGATCCTGGCCATCCGCGAACAGGGCGGCCTGCCGCTGGGCGACGGCCAGGTGCTGTGGCCGGAGCCGATCCTGGTCGGGCGCAGCGCCGCCAAGCTGGAGGAGCTGGCGAAGCGGCACGGCCTGTCGCACTGGACCACCTCGCTGGACGAGGCGCTGGCGCACCCGCTGGCGGAGATCTACTTCGACGCGCAGGTCACCCAGGCCCGGGAGTCCGCGATCAAGGCGGCGATCGCGGCTGGGAAGCACATCTACACCGAGAAGCCGACCGCCGAGTCGCTGGACGCGGCGCTGGAATTGGCGCGGCTGGCGCGGGCCGCCGGGGTCTGCAACGGTGCGGTGCAGGACAAGCTGTTCCTGCCGGGCCTGCTGAAGCTGAAGCGACTGGTGGACGGCGGCTTCTTCGGCCGCATCCTGTCGGTGCGCGGCGAGTTCGGCTACTGGGTGTTCGAGGGCGACTGGCAGGACGCGCAGCGTCCGTCCTGGAACTATCGGGCCGAGGACGGCGGCGGAATGATCCTGGACATGTTCCCGCACTGGCGCTACGTGCTGGACGGCATCATCGCCCCGGTCCGCTCGGTGTACGCGCACGCCGCCACGCACATTCCGCAGCGGGTCGACGAGCAGGGCCGCCCGTACCCGGCGACGGCGGACGACGCGGCGTACGGCGTGTTCGAGCTGGAGGGCGGGATCGTCGCGCAGGTCAACTCGTCGTGGGCGGTCCGGGTGGACCGGGACGAGCTGGTCGAGTTCCAGGTCGACGGCACCGAGGGCAGCGCGGTCGCCGGGCTGCGCAACTGCCGCATTCAGCACCGTGGTTCGACGCCGAAGCCGGTGTGGAACCCGGACCTGCCGGTCACCGAGTCGTTCCGTGAGCAGTGGCAGCAGGTGCCGGACAACGCCGAGTTCGACAACGGCTTCAAGGTGCAGTGGGAGCTGTTCCTCAAGCACGTCGTGACCGGCGCGCCGTACCAGTGGGACCTGCTGGAGGGCGCCAAGGGCGTGCAGCTGGCCGAGCTGGGCCTGCGTTCGGCCCGCGAGGGCCGCCGACTGGACGTGCCGGAGCTCAGCCTCTGACTCGTCCGGCCGCAACTGCCGGGACCCGGGATCCGGGACCGGCAACCGGCGACGGGACCGACGGGGCGGCGCGTGCCGAGACCCGGCTCCGCCGCCGCCCCGTTCAACTCGTCTGCGTCGCCCGGCACGTGAACCCCGTCGGCAGCCCTTCCCCGCGTCCCCGACCTTCCGCAGGTTGTGGCCGCCGCCTCCGCACCCCTCCCCCATCTCGCCGATCCGTGTGATCGCCCGATCCCAAGGCCTGACACCATGACTCATCTCGATCTGCCCGGCATCGGCCGGTACCAGCTGCGCGAGCCCGTGGCGCTCGCCGCCCCGACGGGGCCGGCCTCGTCCCGAGTGGCGTTCGCGGCTGCCCATGTGGTGGCCGATCCGCTGGGCGGGAACGCGCCCGGTGCGCCGGCCGCCGTGGACTGGGAGGGGACGCTCAAGTTCCGGCACCGGCTCTGGGAGTTGGGCCTGGGGGTGGCCGATGCGATGGACACCGCGCAGCGCGGCATGGGCCTGGACTGGGCCGCGACGCGGGAGCTGATCGCCCGTTCGGGTGCGGAGGCGAAGGCCGTCGGCGGCCGGCTGGCGTGCGGTGCGGGCACCGACCAACTGACGTCCGTGAACGTCTCGTTGACCGAGGTGTCGGCGGCGTACGAGGAGCAGCTCGCGGTGGTCGAGGCGGCGGGTGCGCAGCCGATCCTGATGGCGAGCCGGGCGCTGGCGGCGTCGGCGCGCGGTCCGGAGGACTACCTGTCGGTGTACGGGAAGCTGGTCGAGCAGGCCGAACAGCCGGTGATTCTGCACTGGTTGGGCGAGATGTTCGATCCGGCGCTGGCCGGCTACTGGGGTTCGGCGGATCTGGATGCGGCCGCGCAGACGGTGCTGGAGCTGATTCGCAGCCACCCGGGCCGGATCGACGGCATCAAGGTGTCGCTGCTGGACGCGGGTCGGGAGGTCGCGCTGCGGCGTGAACTGCCGTCCGGGGTGCGGATGTACACGGGTGACGACTTCAACTACCCGGAGCTGGTGCGGGGTGACGAGGTCGGTCACAGTGACGCGCTGCTGGGCGTGTTCGATCCGATCGCGGAGGTCGCGGCGGCGGCGCTGCAGGCTCTGGACGCCGGTGATCTCGCGCGCTACGACGCGCTGTTCGGTCCGACGGTGCCGCTGGCCCGTCATCTGTTCGCGGCGCCGACGTTCCACTACAAGACGGGCATCGTGTTCCTGGCGTGGCTGTGCGGGCACCAGGAGCACTTCACCATGGTGGCCGGTGCGCAGAGCGGCCGTTCGGTGAGTCACCTGGTGGAGCTGTTCCGACTGGCGGACGCGGCCGGGGTGTTGGGCGATCCGGAGTTGGCGGCGGGTCGGATGCGGGAGTTCCTGGCGCTGGCGGGGGTGCGGGCATGAGCGCGGCGGTGCTGAAGGTGGCCGAGGGGTGCGAGCGGCTGTCGCTGAACCAGATCACCACCAAGGGCTGGAGCCTGGAGGAGGCGGTGCGCGGCTGCGTGGACGCCGGGATTCCGGCGATCGGCCTGTGGCGCGACAAGGTCGCCGAGGCGGGCCTGGCACGGGCGGCGCGACTATGTCGGGACGCCGGTGTCGCGGTGAGCAGCCTGTGTCGGGGCGGGTTCCTGACGGCCGGTGACGAGGCGGCGCGCCGGGCGGCGTTCGCGGACAATCTGGCGGCGATCGAGGAGGCGGCCGAACTCGGCACCGACACCCTGGTGTTGGTGGTGGGCGGCCTGCCGTCCGGCAGTCGCGACCTGGTCGGGGCGCGCCGTCAGGTGGCCGACATGATCGGTGAACTCGCTCCGCACGCAGGTGACTTCGGCGTCCGGCTGGCGATCGAGCCGCTGCACCCGATGTTCTGCGCGGACCGGGCGGTGGTCTCCACGCTGGGCCAGGCGCTGGATCTGGCGGAGGCCCATCCGGCCGAGCAGGTCGGCGTCGTGGTGGACAGCTACCACGTGTGGTGGGACCCGGAGTTGGAGCAGCAGGTCGCGCGTGCGGGGGCGGGCGACCGGATCGCCTCGTACCAGGTGTGCGACTGGACGCTGCCGCTGCCGGCGGACGCGCTGCTGGGCCGGGGCCATGTCGGCGACGGGCACATCGACTTCGGTTGGCTGACCGACCGGGTGGCCGAGGCCGGCTACGAGGGCTGGATCGAGGTCGAGCTCTTCAACGAGCAGGTGTGGAACACCCCGGGTGAGCAGACCCTCGCCACGCTGAAGGAGCGTCACCGCACGCATCTGGTGCGTCGCTGACGCCGGCGGGCGCGCGGGCCGGCTCGCGCAGGCAGGTGGAGGGGCGGACGGGCAGGCCGGCACGCGCAGGTAGGTGGAGGGGCGAGCGGGTCTTCGGCCGGCTCGCCCGTCGCTGTCCGATGGTGTCGTGCCTCAGACTGTCGCGCGCGTCGTGTCGAGGTGGTGGGCACGTGGAGCGGTCCGGTTGAGTGGTGCCGCGTCGGAGTGGATGCTCCGGCGGAGTTGGCGGGCCGGAGGTGGCCTGTCGGGGTCCTGTCGGGGTCGGCGGGTCGAGATCGAGAGAGGCGGAGGTGGGGCGGATGCGGATCGTCGTGGCGCCGGACTCGTTCAAGGGGACGATCGACGCGGCGGATGCCGCCGAGGCGCTGTCCTCGGGCTGGTGTTCGGTCCGGTCGGCGGACGAGATGCGGTGCGTGCCGATGGCGGACGGCGGGGAGGGGACGCTCGCGGCCGTCGTCTCGGCCAGTCCCGGTGCGCGGCTGGTCGACGTGCCCGACGTGGCGGGGCCGGACGGGCGGCCGGTGCGCGGGCAGTTCGCGCTGCTGCCGGACGGCACGGCGGTGGTCGAGCTGGCCGTGGCCAGTGGACTCCCGTTGCTGGGCGGCGAGTTGCGTCCACTGACGGCGACGACCCGGGGCACCGGCGAGACCGTCGCCGCCGCGCTGGATGCCGGGGCGACCCGGCTGCTGGTCGGCCTCGGCGGTTCGGCGTCCACCGACGGCGGCTTCGGGCTGCTGTCCGCGCTCGGCGCCCGCCTGCTGGACCGCACGGGCCACGTCGTTCCTGACGCCTTGTCGGATCTCGATGCCGCGCTCGACGCTGCGACCGCCTTCGACCGTTCGCGGATTCGCTTCGCCCCGCCCGGCGGGGTGGTGCTGCTCACGGATGTGACCAATCCGCTGCTGGGCGAGCGCGGCGCGGCGACGGTGTACGGCCCGCAGAAGGGTGCCGGTGAGCGCGAACTTCCTTTGTTGGAACGAAGGTTGGAACGCCTGGCGGAGCTGATGGGCGGCGACCCGTCGCATCCGGGCGCAGGCGCGGCGGGCGGGACGGGGTACGGGCTGCTGGCCGGTTGGGGCGCGGTGGTCGAGCCGGGCGCACCGGCGGTGGCTCGACTCCTCGGGCTGCCGGGCCTGTTGGCGTCCGCGGATCTGCTGATCACCGGCGAGGGCCGGTACGACGCGACCAGTCTGCAGGGGAAGGCCGTCGGCGAGGTGGTGCGTCTGGCCGAGGCGGCGGGCGTCCCGTCGAGCGTGGTGGCGGGCGAGTCGGCGGCGGACGGGGTGCTCACCCTCTCCTCGCTGGCGGGATCCGCGTCCGCCGCCCGGTCCGAACCGGCCCGCTGGCTGCACCGGGCGGGAGCCACGCTGGCGGAGCAGTGGGCGGCGCGCACCTGATCGAGCATCGACCCACCGGGTCCCCGGCCCGCCGACCGACCAGGTGGTCGTCCGCCCGGCCGGTCCGATATTTCGTTGACCCATTACCGGCAACCCGGAAGGCTATGTCGTCATGTCTACTTTCTCCGACGACCTTCCCCAGCCTCCACCCGCCTCCCAGTCCGTCCCGCCCGCCGACTGGACGGACTGGGAGGCGGCCAATCGCGCCAACTGGGACGAGCGGGTGCCGGTCCATGTCGGCGGGGCGTTCTACGACGTTCCGGCGTTCGTGGCCGGAGCGGAGGTGCTGCGGGACTTCGAGCTCGCGGAGGTCGGGGACGTTGCCGGAAAACGCTTGCTGCACCTGCAGTGCCACATCGGCCTGGACACTCTTTCGTGGGCGCGTCGCGGCGCACTGGTGACGGGGCTGGACTTCTCCGAGCCGGCGCTGGTGGAGGCCGCGCAGTTGGCGAAGCAGCTCGGGGTGGACTCGGCGCGCTTCGTCGCCTCCGATGTGTACGGCGCGGTGGAGGCACTCGGCGGCGAGACCTTCGACGTGGTGTACACGGGCATGGGCGCCCTGAACTGGCTGCCGGACCTGACGCGTTGGGCCCGCACGGTGGCGGCGCTGGTCCGTCCGGGCGGGTTCGCCTACCTGTCGGAGTTCCACCCGATCGCCGAACTCGTCGCAGCGGACGGCCGCACCGTCGTGGAGGACTACTTCGACCGCGCGCCGGCCGTGCTGGACACGCCGGGCAGCTACGCCGACCGGGACGCGACGATGACGGCCACCCGCACGGTGCAGTGGCGGCACGGAATCGGCGACGTGGTCAGCGCGCTGGCCGCCTCCGGCCTGCACCTGGACTTCCTGCACGAACACGCGCACGGACACTTCTTCCTGCCGCCCGGCCCCCGCCTCCCCCTGGTCTACTCGCTGCGCGCCTCCCGACCGTCCTGACGCCCGGCCGGTTCCCGCAGCACCGTCCGGGCTCCGGTCCACCGAGATCCCACAGCCAAGGGCGCCCGCCTGCGGCACCGGAGCGGTGGGCAAGCCGCCTGCCAGCCTGCCCGCCCGCTCAGTGCACCTGGCCGACCAGTGCGTCGACGGCTGCGTGGAGCGCTGCCGGGCGGCCGAGCAGATCGGTGTTGTCGGCCCACTGGTCGACGCTGCCGGTCGGCGGGAGATCGCGCAGGTCGGGGTCGGTGACGGTGCGTCGGAGGGCGTGGACGAAGCGGTCGGCGTGCAGGACCTGGTACGGGCGGCTGTGGTACGGGCGGCAGGTCGGGTCGACCGGCTCGGTGAGGGCCAGCGCATGGTGGGTACGGGCGGCGGACTCGTAGGCGTCGCACAGGTGGCGTTCGCGAGTGTCGTGGTCGGTCGCGGCGAGAGCGGCGCGCAGCGCGGGCCCGAGGGCGGGGTCGGTGGGCAGGCGGGCGAAGGCCCGGCTGAGCCACTTGCTGTAGGGCGCGTAGGTGCGGTGTTGGAGCAGGGCGAGCCGCATCAGGTCGCGGGCCAGGCGGGCGGCGACGATCGCGGCGCCGAGTTCGTCTCCGGTTTCGGCGCAGCGGCCGACGAATGCCTCCTCCTGGGCGATGCGCTGCCACTGACAGGCCATCAGGTGGCGCCACAGCTGGTCGGGGTACCAGTGGAGGCGTCGGCGGACGGCGGTGAGGGTGCCGTGGTCGTCGCGCAGGACGGTGCCGGCGGTGAGTTCGGCGAGTCGCTGTTGCGGGAGGGCGAGCCAGTCGGTGGTGGCGGGGTCGGTGTCGATCCAGGCGGCCGCTCGGGGGCCGAGCCTGGTGGTGAGCCAGCCGGGCAGGTCGTGGACGGTGACGCGGTGGTCGATGGTGGCGCCGGTGGCGGGTTCGAGGTGGCTGACCGGGTTGTGCGGGTCGCCGGTGCGGCGGTAGTGGGTGGACCAGCCGCGGATCTGCCGGGGCAGGTGCTCGGCGAGCAGGGCGGTGATGGCCGCGCCGTGCTGTTCGGCGTCCTCGGGGGTGAGGAAGAGCTGGAGTCGTGGCCCCCAGTCGTGGTCGGTGGAGCGGGCGGTGTCGAAGCCGAGCACTTCGGAGCCCGGACCGATGCGCGCGGCCGCGTAGCGGAGCTGCGGGTAAGCGCTTTCCAGCAAGGGTCGGACGGCGTCCTCGTACAGTGCCGCGGCGAGTTCGAGTCCCGGGACGAACGGCGGATCCGGCGTGATCATGCCGCTCACTGTGACACCGGGCGCAGCCGGGGTCCATCGCATGTCCGCGCAGGCCCGGTCCGCCGCGCCGGCTGTGCTTCCGTCCACCCGCAGAGGGTTCAGCCGACGGCGGCCGGGCGTTTGCGGGGCCGGCCGGAGCGGGGGTCGGCGGCGGTGTCGGGGTCCGTTCCGGCGGTGTGGTGCCAGGGAGGCAGGGGTACGGTGGGATCCGGGTGGTCGTCGGGATGGCGCCGGATCGGCATGGCGACCAGCAGGGCGAAGGTCAGCAGGACGTAGGCGCTGCCGCCGAACAGGGTGCCGGGGGTGCGTCCGTCGGGGTGCCAGAGCCACACCATGCCGCTGGAGATGACCAGTTGGAGCAGCCAGCTGACGGCGAGCAGGTCGCGGCGGCGGTCGCGCAGGGCGGCGTCGGCGAGGACGACGAGGGCGGGCAGGGCCCACACCAGGTGGTGCACCCAGGTGATCGGGCTGACCAGGCAGCAGGCGAGGCCGGTGAGGCTGTAGGCGGCGAGGGTGTCGCGGGCCCGGGCGGCGCGGCGCAGGCGGTGGGCCCAGATGGCGAGGACGGCGAGCGAGGCGGCCACCCACAGGACGCGGCCGGGGAGTTGGGGTCCGAGGCGGGCGATGAGTCCTTGCAGGGACTGGTTCGACATGTTGGCGAAGCCGCCGACCCGGTCCGTGTCCCAGAGTGTGGTGGTCCAGAACTGGCGGGAGACCTCGGGGCCGATCAGGAAGCCGATTCCGGTGGCGCCCAGCGTGGTGGCGGTGGCGGTCGCGGCGGCGCGCCACTGACGGGTGATCACCAGGTGGACGATGAACAGCGCGGGGGTGAGTTTGATCGCGGCGGCCAGTCCGGTGCCGACTCCGGCGAGGAACTTCCAGCGGCTGTCGGCCAGTTGCCGGTCGCCGAGGACCAGGGCGACCAACAGCAGGTTGACCTGGCCGAAGCTGAAGGTGTCCCGCACGGGGTTGGTAAGGGCGCACAGGCAGGCGGCCAGCCCGAACGTGTACCAGCGGCACCAGCCGCGCCGGCGGGCGATCGGGTCGATCAGCCAGTACAGCAGCAGCGCGGTGGCGACGGCGGACAGCGCGACGCCGACCGCTATCGCAGGGTGCCAGCCGAACAGGCGCATCGGCAGCATGCAGACCGCGGCGAACGGCGGGTAGGTGAACCCGTAGACGGTGCCGGGGCGGACGTAGTCGTAGAGCTGTCCGGTGTCGAGCCAGTGCCGCACGGTACCGTAGTACACGCCGATGTCGAACCAGCCGCGGTGGCCGGGGATGACCGCCAGGACGAAGATGGTGACGAGCACGGCGGCGGCGAGGATCGCGGCCCGGGCCGTGGTGGTGCCTCGGCTCAGCACGCCAACTGCCTTTCGTGGAGCGGTGTTCCGCGTTCCGCCATCAGCACGACTGCGGCACCGATCGCGAATCCGCCCACGGCGAGCACCAGTTCCGCGCCGTCGGGACTGAAGCCGTCCGGCATCACGATGAACGCCAGGACGGCGCAGCCGAGTTCGGCGACCCGGCGGACGGCCGGGGTGCGGACGGCGAGTGCGGCGGGGAGCACCGCCCACAGGGCGTACCAAGGTCGGAAGGCCGGTCCGAGGACGATCAGGGCGGTGAGGGCGAGGGCCAGCGCGGCCATCGGTTCGCTCTCCCGGCGGACAACTCGTCGCACGAGCAGGGCGGTTGCCACGGCCGCGAGCGCCAGTCCGATCAGGCGGGCGGCGGTGACGGCGACGTCCGGTGCGGCGTCGGTGAGGTCGGCCGCCAGTCGGCCGAGGCTGGTGCTGGGTGACCAACTGGTGCTGGTGGCGGGGGTGGTGAGGGCGTCGATCCAGCCGTAGCCGGTGCCGGCGGCGGCGGTGACGACGAGCACCGTGACGGTGGCGGCCGCCACTGCCTGGGCGGCGGTGCGCAGTTGGGGACGCCAGGCGCGGTCGGCCGAGGCGAGCAGGCACACCACGGGCAGGGCGAGCGCGGCCGGGGCCTTCACCAGGGCGGCGAGCGCGACCAGCGCCGCGGCGGGCAGGACCTGTCGCCGGGTGGCGGCGAGCAGTCCGCCGAGGAGGAGGGCGAACGCCAGGGCGTCGTTGTGCGCGCCGGCGATCAGGTGGAGCAGCACCAGCGGGTTGAGCGCGCCCAGCCGCAGCGCGGCGGCAGGGTCGATGCCGAGCGTGCGGGCGAGGGCGGGCAGCAGGGCGGCCAGTGCGGCGACCGCGAGAACGGCGGTCAGGCGCAGGACGATCGTGCCGGCCCAGGGGTGTTCGGCGAGCGGCGCGGTGGCGCGGGTCAGCAGCAGGAAGGCGGGGCCGTAGGGGGCGGGGGTGTGCTGCCAGACCTGCGGTATCTGGGCTGCGGCCGGCCCGCCGAGGTCGGCGGGTCCGTGCGCGTAGACGTCCAACCCGTGGGCGAGCATGGCGCCTTGGGCGAGGTAGCTGTAGACGTCGCGGCTGAACAGCGGCGGCACGAGCAGCAGCGGGGCGGCCCACCAGGCCAGGGTGGTGGTCAACCAGCGGGTGCCGGGCGGGCGTTGGCCGTCGGCGGGCCGCCCGAGGAGCAGCCAGGCGGCGGTGAGGACGGCGAGGCCGGCGAAGACCAGGACGGTGCCGGCGCCGCCGGAGGCCCGCAGGGTGGGCCCGGTGTCGGCGGCGGGGCGGGCGCCTGCGGTGAGGGCGCCGGCGGCCAGGGCGAGCGATCCCAGGAGTCCGAGCCACCGGTACCGGCTCGGGTAGGCGTTCG
Organism: Kitasatospora griseola; assembly: GCF_014648555.1. Classification (GTDB taxonomy): domain Bacteria; phylum Actinomycetota; class Actinomycetes; order Streptomycetales; family Streptomycetaceae; genus Kitasatospora; species Kitasatospora griseola. Next base: position 65,729 of record NZ_BMRI01000026.1, on the reverse strand, counting down.
CGCCCGTGTTCGGCATGCCGGGAACGCTGGCAGAGCGGTGTGGCGGCCGGGCGACGGGCCCGCGTCCGGCTGGTGACCACGGGGCGTCCGAATCGGGGCGGACCCGGGGCCGGGCATCCGGACCACCGTCGGCGGGCTGCGAACTGCCGTACTCCGCTTGGCGAACCGGCCATTCAGCATGTGCACATCTGGTCTCCCTCGGGTGTCCACCTGAGGGCCAGGCGAGTCGGGGAGACATACCCATGCCGCTCGTGACCGGCTCCGCCCGACCGGTGGGCCGGGTGCGGGCGCAGTGTCGTCGCGTGTCGTCCCGTGCTGTTCGCCGCCACCGTATCGCGCCCCGAGACCCCGGAGAGTCCGCCATGACCACCGCTCCTGCTCGCCCCGTCCTGTCGTCCTCGGCCCCGGTGCCCACCGCGGCCGACCAACAGCCCTCGTACCAGCTGGCGTTCGCACGGACCGCTGAGGAGGTGCGGGCCGCGCAGCGGTTGCGCTACCAGGTGTTCGTGCAGGAGATGGGGGCGGTGCTGAACTCGCCGCTGCCCGGCCTGGACGCGGACCCGTTCGACGAATACTGCGACCACCTGCTGGTGCGCGAGCAGCAGAGCGGCGAGGTGGTCGGCACGTACCGGCTGCTGCGGCCCGAACAGGCGCGCCGGGCGGGCCGGTTGTACTCGGACACCGAGTTCGACCTGGCCCGGCTCGGCAGGCTGCGGGACGGCATGGTGGAGGTCGGCCGGTCCTGCATTGCCGAGGCGCACCGGGGCAACGGCGCGGTCATCAACCTGATGTGGGGCGGCATCGCCCGCTACATGACGGCCACCGGCAACGCGTGGCTGGCCGGCTGCTGCTCGGTCCCGCTGTCCGACGGCGGCGCGACCGCGGCCGGGGTGTGGGACGCGGTGTCCGCCAAGTACCTTGCGCCGAAGGACTACCGGGTCACGCCGCTGCGCCCGTGGTCGGCGGACGGGGTGGCCCGGCAGGGGCGGACGCCGATCCCCGCGCTGCTGCGCGGCTACCTGCGCCTCGGCGCGTGGGTGTGCGGGGAGCCCGCGTACGACCCGGACTTCAACGTGGCGGACCTGTACGTGCTGCTGTCGCTGGAGCGCACCGACCCGCGCTACCTGCGGCACTTCCTGGCCGCGGGGGCGGACCTGCCGATCTCCGCCATCAACTCCCGTCACGTGGAGGGCACTTCGGACGAGGCGGCGACGGCGGCATGAGTGTCTGGCTGCCGGCCGCGCCGTGCACGCCCGATGGCTGCGTGACGGTCGCCGGGCCGCGGGCGGGTGTGGCGCGCCGGGTGCTGCGGGTGGCCGGCTGTCTGGCGGTGCTGCTCGCGGGCGTCGCGGCGGTGCCCGTGGTACGGACGCTGCGGTGGCTGCCGACCGAGCGGCTGGTGCGCTGCTGGGCGTGGCTGCTGCTGGCCGCACTCGGGGTGCGGGTGCGGCCGATCGCCGTGCCGGGCAAGGAGGTCGGCGGCTCGCTGGTGGTGGCCAACCACATCTCGTGGCTGGACATCCTGCTGGTCTCCGCCGTCCGCCCCGGCCGCATGCTGGCCAAGACCGAGGTCGGCCGCTGGCCGCTGCTCGGCCCGCTCACGGCCTGGGGCGGCACCATCTTCATCGACCGGGACCGCCTGCGGGCCCTGCCCGGGACGGTCGAGCAGATCGCGACGGCGCTGCGCCGCGGCGAGCGGGTGGTCGTCTTCCCCGAGGGCAGCACCTGGTGCGGGCGCGGCGGCGGCCGGTTCCGCCCCGCGCTGTTCGAGGCGGCGGTGCGCGCCGACGTCCCCGTCCAGCCGGTGACGCTGCGCTACCGGACGGCGGACGGCCCGAGCACCGTGCCCGCGTTCGTCGGCGAGGACGGGCTGCTGCCGTCGCTGTGGCGGGTGGTGTCAGTGCGCGGCCTGGTCGGCGAGGTCGAGTTCCTGCCGCAGCTGCCGCCCGTGCTTTTCCCGGGCCGGCGCCACCTGGCGGCCGCCGCCCAGCGGGTGGTGGAGCGGGGCCGCCACCTGGACCGGCTCGCCCATCCGTCGGAGCCGCCGGTCCGCGTCCCCGACCGCCGGGAGGTTCCGCGGCCCCGGGTGGACGCCGCGCACTGACCCCGGCGGCCCACGCGCGACGGCGACGGCAGGTACGACCGTACGGCTCCCGTATGATCGGGCGAGTTCTGAGAAGGCGAGGAGTGCTCCATGCAGGTGGACGAGGAGGCCGTCGGCGCGGTGCTGAACCGACTGCGCCGAGCCCAGGGCCAACTGACCGGTGTGATCGCGATGATCGAGGCCGGCCGAGACTGCAAGGACGTGGTCACCCAACTCGCCGCAGTCTCACGCGCCCTCGACCGCGCCGGCTTCAAGATCCTGGCGAGCGGCATGCGGCAGTGCCTCGCGTCCACGGACGAGAACACGCCGCCGATGACCGAGGCGGAGCTGGAGAAGCTGTTCCTCACCCTGGCGTAGGTCACCGGAGCTGGTGGCCCGGTGGAAGTGCCTCCACGGCATCCTCCGGCCGGGCAACGCACCACCGCTCCCCCGCCAGTTCCACCGACGGAACCGAGCCGTGGTCGGGGCGCAGATGCACCAGTCGGGCGGCGAGGTAGTTGCGAGAGTTACGCCGCGGCACCGGGAGACCGAGCTCGGCTGCGATCTCTTGGCAACGCTCGCTGTAAGGGGTCAGCACGATGATCCCTTCCGCCGCGAGTCGGGCAGCGGCCCCGAGCGCTCGACTCACAACGGACTCTGTACGGGCGATCGCCTGCACTGTCCGTCGGTCGATCGGCCGGAGTTGAACCATGCGAAACAGCTGGCCCAGCTGGTCATTGGGCAGACCTGCGGCGGTGATCGAGCGACGTTCCTCCGCCGTCATGAAGCCCAGGACGTTCGGCTCCAGCTCGACCCGGTGGTGCAGCCAATGGATCTCCGACGGGCCGGCCAGGTTCTGAGGAGTGGCGCGCGCCACCCCGATCCGCCACCAACCGCCCGCTTCGTTGACCTCGACCAGCAGGAAGAGGTCGTCCGATTCTTCGGGCGCGACAGCCCATGCCGGAGTCAGGGCGAATCGAAAGCGCACCTGCCGACCGGCGACGACGAGTCCCGAGGACTGCTCGTCCGAAAGCCGCAACACGTACTGGAGGTGGTTCGCCACGATCGCCGTCAGCGAGGCGAGCTCAACGGCGGGAAGCTGGTCGAGTCGGACTCGCCCCGTCCGTGCCGCGTCGACCACTTGGTCCATGGCGCGCGTGACGGCGCCCACGACTCGTCTGCCCAACAGGTCACGCCGCTGGAGCTCGGTGATGACATCGCGCAGGTCCACGTCGTCGCCGTGGTACGGAGCGGAAGCTGCGGCGGTCGCTGCCGCGTCGGCACGCAGCAGTCGTCCGTCCGGCTCGTCACCTGCCCCCTCCTCGGCCGCCTCCAGCCGGTTCTCCAGTTCGACACAGCGCCGCTCGGCCTTGGCCGCACGCGATTCGGTGTCCGCCAGCTCACCTCTCAGCTTCTCCAGCACTGCGCGAAGCCGATCGCGTTCCTCGCGCAGGGTCTCGAAGCTCTCCGACCGTTGGGCGAGCTCGGCGCGGTGGGTGATCCGGTCGGCGGTGGCGGAGGCTTCCACGGCGCGGATCTTGGCGTCCCGGTCCTCGATCTGCTGCTTCGCCGCGATGACCATGTCGCGCAGGAGTCGCTGCTCCTGCTGGAGCAGCCCGTTCTGCCGTTCCGCGTCGGCGAGTTCGTCGCGCAGGCGCTGCAGCTGGGCGCCCTTGGGGTTGGCGACGGTGAGGGCCGTCCGGTGCAGGCCGCGGACCAATTCGCACACGGCGGGGGTCAGTTCGGCCCCGAGCGCGCGGTCGCCGTCGGCGATCAGTTGCTCGACGAAGTCGGCGGGCGGGACCGCGATTCCGCTGAAGAAGCGTGACAGTGAGGAGCGGTCCCAGGTCACCCGGGCCGCGTAGCGGGTCAGCGAGATGCCGAGGCGCTGGGCCAATTCGCGTAGTGCGAGGGCGAGTTGGTAGCGCTCCTCGCCCACGGCGGCCCGGTCGAGGTCCTTCTGGAAGACCATCGCGCGCGGCCCTTCGTACTGCCGCACCAACTCGCCGACCACGATCTCGGGTTGGCTGCCGTCCCGCTCCACCGCACACTCCCCCACCGGTCGGGCGCACCGTTGCGGGCAACTCGCAACGGTGTGCGCGTGCGGCAACGCTCGGCCGCCCGCAATGATCCAGGCGGTGGATCACCGACTGACTCTGGAGGGGAAATTCTATGCCGCGACGTCCGTCGCCCCAGCCGTCTCTCGCCCGCGCGGCCACCGGGATCGGGGTGGTCGGCGGGTCGACCGGGCTGGGTGTGGTGGCCGGTGCGCCCTGGTGGGCGATTCTCGCCTGTCAGGGCACGGCGCTGCTGGTGGCCGCCCTCCACCTGGTGTTCCCGCAGGAATCGGCGGACCGGCTGGAGTGGTGGCGCCTGTGGTGGACTCGCGGGGCCGCGCCGACGAACGACCCGGCCCCGTGAGCCCCGTGAGCCCCATGAGGGCCTTGTTGAGTGCCTCGCTCAGGCGAGCGTGAGGAAGAGCTTCTCCAGCTCCGCCTCGCTCATCGGCGCGCCGCCCTCCTCCGCCTCGGCCATGCACTGGCGCATGCCGCTGGCGACGATCTTGAAGCCGGCCCGGTCGAGGGCGCGGGAGACGGCGGCGAGCTGGGTGACGACGTCCTTGCAGTCGCGACCGGCTTCGATCATGGCGATGACGCCGGCCAGTTGGCCCTGGGCTCGGCGCAGCCGGTTCAGTACGGCGCCGACGGCCGCCTCGTCCACCTGCATCGGGTCTCCTCCTCGTGCTGGGCCTTGCTCCGGCGGGTGCCGAGCGGGGCCGGTCATACCCCCGCCGGTATCAACCGGGGCGGTGGGCGGGGAATTCCCGCCCACCGGTCGGGGTGGTGCGGTCATGGCTGGTCAGGCTGCGGATTCCCACGCGCCGTAGCCGCCGAGCAGGTCGGAGGTCTGCGGGTGGCCGTGGTGGCGCAGCAGGCTGGCGGCGATGGACGAGCGGTGGCCGCCGGCGCAGTGCACGACGACGGCGCGGTCCTGCGGTATCTCGGCGAGGCGCTTGGGGAGCTCGGCCAGCGGGATGTGCGCCGAGCCGGGGATCAGCCCGCCCTCGCGCTCCGCTCCGCCGCGCACGTCGATCACCAACGGCGGCTCGCTGCCCGCGAGTTCGTCGCGCAGGTCGGCGACGGTACGGCGGGCGGCCTGGCGCATCTGCTCGGGCACCGTGCGGAACGTCGTCTCGGGGTCGGCGAGGTGGCCGGCGACCCGGTCGAAGCCGATCCGGGCGAGGCGGGTGACGGTCTCCTGCTCGCGGCCCTCGGGGGCGACCACCAGCAGCTGCCAGCTCGGGTCCAGGACGGTGCCGGACTGCTCGGCGAAGCGCCCGTCGGCGGGGACGTTGATGGCCCCGGCCAGGTGGCCGGCGGCGAAGTCGAGCGGGTCGCGGGCGTCGACCACGACGGCGCCCTCGGCGCGGCGGGCGAGGAAGGTCTCGGCGTCCAGCGGGGTGGCGAGCGCGGCGGCGTCGAACAGCTCGCGCTCGCGGCGGTTGAGGTCGGCGTCGTAGCCGAAGTAGCCGGGGGCGGCGGGCTGGCCGGCGGTGACGATGGCGACGAACTCGCCCTCGGTCATCGGCGCGCAGGCGTAGTTGGTGGCGCGCTGCTGCCCGATGGTGGACTGGAGCTCGGTGGACAGGTTCTTTCCGCAGGCGGAGCCGGCGCCGTGCGCGGGGTAGACCCGGACCTCGTCGGGCAGTGCCATCAGCTTGTGCTGGACGCTGTCGTACAGCATCCGGCCGAGCTCGTCGGCGGTGACGCCGGCGGAGGCGAGCAGGTCGGGGCGGCCGACGTCGCCGATGAACAGGGCGTCGCCGGTGAGCACGCCGTACGGGACGGCGTCCTCGGCGCGCTCGCGCACCAGCACGCTGATCGACTCGGGGGTGTGGCCGGGCGTCTCCAGGATCTCCAGCTCCACCGTGCCGAGGCTGATCCGCTCGCCCTCGGCGAGCTTGCGGACGGGGAACTCGGTCTCGGCGCGGCGGCCGTAGCCGATCCAGGCGCCGGTGCGGGCGGCGAGTTCGAGGTGGCCGGAGAGGAAGTCGGCGTGGAAGTGGGTGTTGATGACGCCCTCGACCGTGAAGCCGCGCGCTTCGGCCTCGGCCAGGTACTCGTCCACGTCGCGGCGCGGGTCGACCACCACGGCACGGCCGGTGGTCTCGTCCGCGATCAGGTACGAGGCCTGGGAGAGGCAGTCGAGGTAGTACTGGGCGAAGAACACGGATGTCCTCATCTCTGCGTCGGCCGGTCACGGCTGGAGGGTGGAGGTGCGGGCGCGGGTACGGCTTTCGAGTACGGGCGCGGATCCGCATGCGGGTACAGGGCCGATACGCCCCACACCCGGGCCCGCCGATACCCCCATGGGTATTATTGCAGGCAGTTCTCGACTGTAGCGGATCCCGGGAGATACCGGTGGGGGTATATGCTCGACTCCAACGATATACCCCCTCCGGTATCTTTCTCGGAGCGGCTCGCCGCCCCGAGGTACCGCCGGACCTCGCACGACCCCCGAACCGCACCACCCTCACCACCGCCCAGGAGGACCCCGTGGCCACGTCCCACCAGCCGCCCGCTCCCGCGCAGATCGACCCCGCCGAGGCGCACCGCCTGGCCGCCGCCGGCGAGGCGCTGCTGCTCGACGTCCGCGAGCCCGCGGAGTACGCGGAGGTGCACGCGCCCGACGCGGTCCTCCTCCCGCTCGGCAGCCTGGACGGTTTCGTCGTCCCCGAGGGCCGCACCGGCCCGGGCGGCGACGGCCCGCTGGTCCTGGCGCTGTGCCGCTCCGGGAACCGTTCGCAGGTGGCCACCGATGTGCTGAACGCGCGCGGCGTGCGGACGGTCAACGTGGTGGGCGGGATGCGCGCCTGGCTGCAGGCGGGTCTTCCGTCGCACCAGGGCGGGTGTTCCTGCGGCGCCGCGATATGACCGCCGTCCTCCTCGCCCTGATCGCCGGCGCGGTGGTCGGGCTGGCCCTCGGCGGACTCGGCGGCGGCGGCAGCATGCTGGCCGTCCCCGCGCTGATCTACCTGCTCGGCCTCACCCCCGGCACCGCGACCACCGCCAGCCTGCTGATCGTCGCCGTGACCTCCCTCACCGGACTGGTCGCGCACGCCCGAGCCGGCCGCGTCCGCTGGCGCAGCGGGCTGCTGTTCGGCGCCGCCGGACTTCCGTTCGCCGCGCTCGGCGGCGCGCTCTCCCGCCACCTGCCCGGCCCGGCGCTGACCGCCGCGTTCGCGCTGCTCGCCGGCCTGGCCGCCTGGCGGATGCTGTCCTCCGGCCGCGCGTCGCGCAGCCGCCGGGTCGCGGGATCGGCTCCGATCCCCGCGCAGCAGGCGGCGCCCGTGCCCGCCGGGGCGTCGGCGCAGGTGCAGCTGTCCCACGGCGGGACGGGTGCCGCGGCGCAGGCGACCGCCGACGGCGTGCCGGGTGCGGTCCGGGTCGCGGAACCGCAGACGGAAAACGCTTTCCCGTCGCCCTCCGAGCACCCCGGTGCCGCCACCGCCACGGACCTCGACGACGCCTCGCCCGCTCCGGCGTCCGCGCGGCGCTCCGCGCTGGCGGGCGCGGGGCTGGGCGCGGCGACCGGTGTGCTGGGAGTCGGCGGCGGGTTCCTCGCCGTACCCGCGCTGGTGTCGTTCCTGGCGTTCCCGATGGCCGAGGCGATCGGCACCAGCCTGCTGGTGATCGTGCTCAACTCGCTGTCCGCACTGCTGCCCCGGCTCGGCGGCGCCGCCGACATCCCGTGGTCCGTGGTCGGCCCGTTCGCGGCCGCCGCTGTCCTCGGCGCGTGGGACGGCAAGCGGCTGGCGTCGAAGCTGTCGGGACGCACCCTGCAGCGGATCTTCGCCACGGCCCTGCTGGCGGTGGCCGCCCTGATGCTGGTGGACGCGGTGTTCTGACCGCCGGGTCCACAGCCCTGCGGCAGGCGCAGCGCGCCACCTGCCCCGCGCAGCCCCGCCTGCGCACTACGCTCCACTCTCCCGCCCGGCGGCAACCGCTTGCCGGGGCACTCCTGCCCGAAAGGCCCCACACTCCATGACCACGCCCCTGACCGTCGACCAGCTCCAGCCCAGGCTTCAGCAGCTGACCGTCATCGACGTGCGGTCGCCCGGCGAGTTCGCCGGCGGCCACATTCCCGGCGCCCACAACGTGCCGCTGGACCAGCTGTCCCAGGCGCTGCCCGCGCTGCGGGCCGCCGCCGCGCGCGGCGAGCTGGCGATCACCTGCGCCTCGGGCGCCCGGGCCGGCAACGCCTGCGAGCAGCTGTCCGCCGCCGGCATCTCGGCCCTGCTGATCTCCGGCGGCACCGCCGCCTGGGCGGCCGGCGGCCACCAGCTGAACAAGGTGCCGGGCCAGAAGGTCCGCTGGGCCATGGACCGCCAGGTCCGCATGGTCGCGGGCTCGCTGGTGCTGGCCGGTGTCGTCGTCGACGTGGCCGTGCCCGGCGTGCGCTGGGTGTCGGCCGCGGTCGGCTTCGGCCTGCTGTTCTCGGCGGCCACCAACACCTGCGCGATGGGCGCGATGCTGGGCAAGCTGCCGTACAACCGTCCGCGCAACTCCGGCGCCGCGTTCGAGGCGACGCTCGCCGAGCTGCACGGCGGCAAGTGACTCCTGAATCGGCTGCCGTCGAAGCGCCGCCCGGCCTCCGACCCGGACCCGGGTTCGCCCGGCGGTGAGTGAACTCGGCCCTCGGTGCCGCCCGTCGTCGTGACGGGACGTCGGCACCGAGGGCCTACGCGTACATCGGTCGTTGGCACCGGACCTCGACTCGCCGGTGCCGTCCGGCAGTCGGCGCGCCCTGCGATCTGGGCCGGGCGGTCAACGCTTGGTGGTCAGCGCCCCACGGTCAACCCTCGGCGGTCAGTGCCCGGTCGGGGTGCAGGAGCCGGCGGGTGCGGTGGGCGCCGCGGGTGCCGCCGGTGTGGCAGGTGCTGCGGTGTCGTGGTGTCCGGCCAGCCAGAATCCGATCAGCAGGCCGACGATGCCGACCACCTTGTGGCGGTTGCGTTTCCACCACGAGGGCGTACCGGCGGCCATGAACCGTAGGTTGGTGAACTCCGGATGTGCAGTGGGCGGGGCGTCTTTGAACAGTCCCATCGCGGATGATCCTCCTCTCGCGTCGGGGAGGTCATGACCATACGCGCGCATCGCACGGGGCGCAGTCCATTAATCCCGTTTCCGGGGTACCCGCGCGCCCCTCGCGCCCCCTGCGACCCGCCACGCCCGTCCACCCGCGGCCCGGACCGGGCCGGGCCCGGCGTCACCAGTGCGCGGGCCGGGCCAGTCCGGTGCCGATGCGGGTGGTGGAGTCGCCCTTGGCGGCGTTGAGTTGGGACTGCGTCAGGAACAGCGCGTCGGTCAGGTCCGCGCCGCGCAGATCGGCGTCGCGCAGGTCCGCGCCGATCAGGTCGGCGCTGCGCAGGTCGGCCCCGGACAGGTCGGCGGCGATCAGGTAGGCGCCGCGCAGGTTCGCTCCGCGCAGGTCGGCGCCCTTCAGCCGGGCCCCGATCAGGTCCGCGCCACGGTGGTTGCGCTTCTTTCCGGGCAGCGCGTTTCTGGTCAACTCACTTGCCCTCAGCAGGAGTTCGCTGGTCTCGGCGCGGATCGCGGGGACGTCGGCGGCGACCAGGGCGGCGGCGTCCCGGCGGGTCAGCTCGTCGATCGCGTCGCTCGCGCGGCGGAGTTCCGCGTGCACCGGACGGGCCCGCGGGAGCTCCATCGCCTCGGTCAAGTACCAGAGCAGTTCGTGGAGTTGACGCATCACCGGAAACGCTTCGAACATCTGTCGGGCGGCGTCCGGGTCGTCCCGCCAGCTGCGCCCGTCGAAGGTGTGCTGCGAGATCTTCTGGCCGGCGCCGAGGCAGTCGAAGACGGTGCAGCCCTGGTAGCCGCGGTCGCGCAGCTTGACGTGGATCCCGCACCGGTAGTCGGCGTCGAGGTTGCGGCACGGGGTGCCGGCGTTCTTGTTGGCCGCGAAGTCCGCGGACTTCGCGAAGGGCAGGGCGACGCAGCACAGCCCGAAGCAGGAGGAGCAGTCGGCGAGCAGGTCGAGGCGACGGCCGGTCGGGGTGGGGTGCTGCTGGTCGGTCACGGTGCGGGGTCTCCTGCGGCGCGGGGGCGACGGGCCCGGGTCGGTTCCGTCCGGGCACCATTGTCCCCGGTCGCGGGGGTGCCCCGTCCCGGGGCACTCCAAGCCGCGAGGCCCCTTCCCGGGGACGCGCCGGTGCCAGGGCGTCCGCAGCTCGGGTCATCCGTCGGGCGACGTCCGCGCGTCGCCGCCGCCCGGGCGGCCGGGGGCGGCACAGTGGTGGCTGGCGCGTCCGGGCCGGACGCGGTGGCGGCCGGCAGGACGGCGGGAGGAGCAGCGTGGGCATCACCGGCGACTGGTACAGCGAACTGGGTTCGCACATGCGGTTGGTGGCGGGTCCGGACGGGTCGCTGACCGGGGCGTACGTCTCGGCGACGGGCCGGGCGAGCGGCGCGTATCCGCTGGTGGGGCGCCTGGTGGCACCGGCGCAGCCCGGGCACGGGACGGCGGTGGGCTGGACGGTGGCGTGGCACAACGACAGCGGCGACGCCGGCTCGGTGACCTCGTGGAGCGGCCAGTACCAGCAGAACGGGGCGGAGTGGATCTCGGCCGCCTGGCTGTTGACGCGGTCCGCGGAGGCCCCGGACGAGTGGGAGTCGACGGTGGTCGGGCACGACCTGTTCACTCGGCAGGAGCCCGATCCGGCCCGTTTGGAGGAGGTGCGGCGGCTGGCGCGCCCACTGCCGCATCCGAAACCCTGAGCACGGCCGGCCGGGCCGGCGCCCGCGGTAGCACCCTCCGCCGGTACAGCGCCGCGACCCGCGGTGGTGGCCGTCGTCCGAGCCCGGGCCGAAGCGGGTGGCGTGCCGGCGCGGTCGCGCCTTGTGGTCATCGGGCCCATGGTGCTTACAAGCTTTGGGAATTGGTCCGGTTGCCGTGCGCTGGCGCCTGCTCACGCGGGTCCGCGACAGCGGGCGGCCGCCGGGCCCGCCCCGGACGACCTCGCGCCCGCCCCTTCCCGCGTGGCGGGTCGGGGCGGGCGCGGGGCGGACGAGCCCGCGGCTACGGAGCGGGCGTTCCGGTGGCGGTGATCTCTGCGGCGCTGGTCCACGGGCCCCGGTTCCCGGCTTCGCCCAGGGCTCGAAGGCGCACGTAACGTCCGTTCTTCGGCGTGAAGTTGACGGTCTTGGCGGCGGCGGTGTCGGCGAACGTCCCGGTGGCGACGGGGGTGCCCCAGTTGCCGGTGCTGTCGGAGACGTAGATCTCGTAGCCGCCGATCCGGCCGTTGACGCCGCCGTCCTGGCGGGGCAGACAGGTGAGGCTGTCGACGCTGTAGCGGGCGCCGAGGTCGAGCCGGATCTCGTGCGGCAGCGGGGTGGCGGTGGTGGACCACTGGGTGTGCCAGATGGTGGCGCTGTTGCCGTCGATGGCGTTGGTCGCGGCGCCGTTCTCGGCGGCGGTCTCCTGGCTGTCGACCGAGACGACCTTCCAATTCGCCTGCGGGATGGGGCCGTTGGCGGTGACGGGCGTGCCGGTGGGCAGGGTGAGGCCGGTCGCGGTGACGGTGAAGGCGCTGGTGACGGCGCGGTTGCCGGCCTTGATCCAGAGCGTGCCGGAGCGGTCGGCGGCGTCGAAGTACCAGCCGGCGCCCGCCGCGTCGTAGGCGGCCTTGCCGGCCAACCCGGGCAGCGCGGACGCCCCCACCGTGACGCCGCTCGGCGCGCCGGCCGCGTGCACGGTGAACTCGTAGTCGCGGGCGGCGAGTTGCCCGGCGTAGCTGCCGTTCGCGGCTGCCACGGCGAGCGTGACGTCGCCCGTGCCGCCGTTCGGCGCGGTGACGTCGACCCGTTGGCGGGAGTAGGCGCCGCCCTGGTAGGCGCGGGTGGTGCCGTCGTCCTCGTAGAGGCTGAAGGTGGAGTTCCCGCGCGGGTAGACGTCGTAGGTGAGGGTGGAGACGGGCTTCTGGCCGGTGTAGTTCATCTGCGGCCACATCGGCACGACGGCACCGGACTTGACGAACAGCGGCAGGGTGTCGAGCGGCGCGCTGTAGCCGTTGAGCCAGCCCGGCCCGGTATAGGTCTTTCCGGTCCAGTAGTCGGTCCAGTTGCCCGCGGGCAGGTAGATGCCGTCGCGCACCGAGGTGTCGCTGACCACGGGGGCGACCAGGAACGAGTCGCCCGCCATGAACTGACCGCTCGTCAGATTGCCTCGGGCGACCGGGTCCTGGGGGTATTCGAGCACCATGGCGCGGGTGGCGGGGACGCCGGTGTCGGTGGCGATCCGGCTCATGGTGTACATGTACGGCATCAGCCGCATCTTCAGCTGCAGGTACTTGCGGTTGATCGACAGGTAGGGGTCGGCGAACCGCCAGGGCTGTTTGTCGTTGTAGCCGGTGGACGGGTTGACGGCGCCCCAGCCGGACATGGTCATGAACGCGGGCGTGAAGGCCTTCCACTGGAGGTCGCGCACGTACGTCTTCGGGCTGCCGTCGTAGATGCCGTCGACGTCCCCGGACGCGTAGTTGAGGCCGGACAGGCCTGCGCCCGCGATGGACGGGACGTGCCAGCGCATGGCGTCCCAGGTGCCGTGGGTGTCGCCGGTCCACACCGCGGCGTTGCGCTGGGTGCCGGCCCAGCCGTCCACGGTCCACACGAAGCGGCGGCCGTCGGAGTTGTTCTCGATGCCGGCCACGGCCTGGTTGACGCCGGTGAACGCGGTCTTGTAGCCGCCGCCGATCCACGCCACGTCGGTCTTGACGGCGCGTGAACCGGCCGTTCCCACCTCCCAGTTGATGTTGTTCAGGCCGGTGGAGGTCCACAGGCCGGTGTGGAAGCCGCGATCGTTCAGGTCGGCGGCTGCCGTGGGCAGGTCGGTGTAGCCGCAGCCGTAGCCGTCGTTGGGCAGGAACCAACCCGAGGGCATGTCGGCGGCGCGGGCGTCGGTGGCGTAGCCGACCACGTCGGGCGTGGTCTGGTGGCGCAGCCGGTTGTGGTCGCCGGTGTAGGCGGGGTTGGAGGCGTTGAAGCAGTCGGCGTTGCCGAGTTCGAGTCCCCAGATGGGGGCGAGGAAGGGTTTGCCGGTGACGTCGGTGTAGGCGTTCAGCACGTCCTTGAGCGAGTTCCCGGCGAAGTACCAGGCGTCGAACCGGCTTTCGTTGTGGGTGAGTTGGGTGGGCGCGCCGAAGTTGTAGCTGCCGGGGGCCCAGGTGTTGCGCAGCACGCCGTAGCCGTTGGTGGACAGGTAGAACGGGGCGGGGCTGGCGTTGCTGTTCTCGGTCCACTGGTTGGAGACGGCGACCGGCACGGTCTTGTCGCGCAGCGCCCACTCGCCCAGGTGCAGGCCGGTGCCGTAGAACTGCTCGTCCGCGCCTCGGTTCAGGTACTGGGTGGTCTGGCTGGTGGTCCAACTGGTGGGCTGGGACTCGGCCCAGAGCAGTGTGGTGTTGTCGGCGCGGTAGAGCGCGAAGGTGAGCGGGGTCTTGTTGATCCGCAGGGCGATCGCGGCGGTGTCGATGCGCCAGTACGTTCCGGCGTCGGAGAGGGTGGCGCCGACGCTGCCGAAAGTGGTGGTGACGGCGAGGTCGCTGCCGGCCGGGTCGTTGGTGAACGCGCCGTTCGGGGAGAGCCAGATCCGGAAGATGTCGGCGCGGGCCAGCTGGATCCGGGCGGCGGCCCCGCCGGACGTGGCGACGGTGAAGGTGTCGCCGGAGCGCGTGACGGCGGTGGCGTTGCCGGCGGTGGTGGCGCGGGCGGCGGTGGCCGGGCCGGACACGGCGAACAGTGTCACCAGCATCAGCAGCACGAGCGTGGTCGCGGTGGGGCGTCGGCCGGCGCCGGCCGGGCCGCCGCGCCTTCGTGGCCGTCCTGGGCCGGAGAGCGGGGTCCGTGGGGCGGAACGCATCGGGATTCCTCCTGAGCGAGCGGGGACGGACGGTGGACGGTGCGTCGCCGGGCCGGAACGGAGGGGTGGGGGTGCGCCAAGTCGCTTGCGGAGCCGTGTGGTTGAACGGTGGGCCGATCCGGCGAGTTGAGCGGTACACATCGCAGCAGCAACCCGGCATGGCGTCAAGCGTTCATTCAATCCGTGTTCTGCGCAGTTTTGCGCAATCGGCGCAGACCGTTTGCGCGAATCGCCGCGGCGGCGAGCGATCGGGCCACCCGGGTGTGCGGAAATGGCGGCAGACGTTCGCCTGCGCGAAAGATCCCTTTGTCCGGGCGCATGCCCGGCTTGGCCAGAACGTTGGCATGCGAGTCGCCATCGTCACCGAATCCTTCCCGCCCGAGGTCAACGGCGTGGCCCACAGCGTGCTGCGGGCCGCCGAACACCTCGTCCGGCGGGGTCACCAGCCACTGGTGATCACGCCCGCGCCGGCCCGGGGCGCGCACTGCCCGCCGCAGTCCTTCGGCCCGGACCGGGAACCGCTGCCGGTGGTGCGCATTCCGTCCGTTCCGCTGCCCCGCTACCCGCAGGTGCGCATCGCGCTGCCCAGCCGCCGGCTGGCCGCCGCGCTGACCGCCCACCGGCCGGACGTGGTGCACCTCGCCAGTCCGTTCATCCTCGGCGCGCGTGCGGCCAGGCTCACCGAGCGCCTCGACCTGCCGACGGTGGCCGTCTACCAGACCGACCTGGCCGGGTACGCGCAGGCGTACCGGATGGGCCGCGGGCTGGGCTCGGCGCTCGCCTGGGCGCGGATCCGCTCCGTGCACCGCTCCGCCGCGCGCAACCTCGCCCCGTCCACCCCGGCCGCCCAGGACCTGACCGCGCACGGCGTGCGCAACGTCCGGATCTGGGCGCGCGGCGTCGACTCGGCGCGGTTCCACCCCGACCACCGGGACGAGTCGCTGCACCGCTCCCTGGCCCCCGGCGGCGAGGTGCTGGTCGGCTACGCCGGACGGCTCGCCCCGGAGAAGCGGGTCGACCTGCTCGCCGAGGCCTCCCGACTGCCCGGGGTGCGGGTGGTGGTGATCGGCGACGGGCCGAGCGCCCCCGCGCTGAAGGCCGCGATGCCCGGCGCGGTGTTCCTCGGCCGCCGCACGGGCGCCGAACTCGCCCGCTGCTTCGCCTCGTTGGACGTGTTCGTGCACACCGGCCCGCTGGAGACCTTCTGCCAGACCATCCAGGAGGCGATGGCCAGCGGCGTCCCCGTGGTCGCGCCGGCCGTCGGCGGCCCGCTCGACCTGGTCGGCCACCACCGCACCGGCCTGCTGGTCGCCCCCCGGGACGCCGGGGCCGTCGCCCGGGCCGTCGCCGCGCTGGCGGCCGCTCCCGACCTCCGCACCCGCTACGGCGCGGCCGGCCGCGCCGACGTCACCGACCGCACCTGGGAGGCCGTCGGCGACCAGCTCGTCCAGCACTACCAGGACGTCCTCGCCGAACACCGCACCCGGTCCGGCACCGCGCCCTCCCCGACCAACCGGAAAGCGCTTTCCGACTCCGTCGCCGCCGCCCCCGCACCGGCCTCGGTCGCCGCGGACGGGCCGGCGGCCGCAGCACCGATACCGACGCCCCGCCAGCCCGAGGCCGCGGCCGCCCTGGCCGCTCCGTCCGCCGCGGCCGCCCCCGCCGGCGAGCTGGTCGAGGAGCAGCCGGCGTGAACGGAGAATTGCGAATCGTCCGGGTGGCGAACTTCGTCACCCCGGTCTCCGGCGGCCTGCGCACCGCGCTCCGACACCTCGGCGCGGGCTACCTGGCGGCGGGCCACCGACCGGTGCTGGTCGTCCCCGGGGAGCGCCGCAGCGACGAGTGGACCGAGCAGGGCCGGGTCATCACCCTGCCCGGGCCCCGGGTGCCCGGCAGCGGCGGCTACCGGGTGCTCCGGGACCGCCGTCAAGTGGCATCGGTGTTGGCCGAGTTGGCCCCGGACCGACTGGAGGTGTCGGACCGCACCACGCTGCGTTGGACGGGCGCCTGGGCGAAGGCGCACGGGGTGCGGTCGATGATGGTCTCGCACGAGAGCGCCACCGGCGTGCTCGGCACCTGGGGCCTGCCCGGGCACACCGCGCGCGGCCTCGCCGACCGGCTCAACTCCCGTACCGCGCAGGCCTATGACACGGTGCTGTGCACGACGGCGTGGGCGGCCGAGGAGTTCGAACGGATCGGCGCGGGCAACGTCGTCCAGGCCCCGCTGGGAGTCGACCTGACGACCATGCACCCCGCCCGCCACGACCCCGAGCTGCGGGCGCGGTTGGCCGATCCCGGGCAGGTGCTGCTGGTGATGTGCTCGCGGCTGTCGGGGGAGAAGCGGCCGGAGCGGGCGATCGAAGCGCTGGCGGAGCTGCGCCACCACCGTGTCCCGGCGGTGCTGGCCGTCGCCGGGACGGGCCCGCTGCGCCACCGGCTGGAGCGGCAGGCCGCCGAGTTGCGGCTGCCCGTGACCTTCCTCGGCCACCTGGCCGAACGCGCCGAGGTGGCAGCCCTGTTGGCGACGGCGGACGCGGTGATCGCGCCGGGCCCGGTGGAGACCTTCGGCCTGGCCGCGCTCGAAACACTGGCCTGCGGCACCCCGGTCGCGGTGAGCCGCTCCTCCGCGCTCCCCCAGGTGGTCGGCCGGGCGGGCCTCGCCGCCACCGACACCGGCAGCGGATTCGCCGACGCGGTACGCCAGTTGCTCGACCGCCCCGAGGCCGAACGGCGGGCCGCCGCCCGCGCCCGGGCCGAGGAGTTCGGCTGGGACGCCGCCGTCACCGCCTTCCTCGCCGCCCACCATGCACCACTCCCCTCCGCCGCCGGGCCCGCCGTCCGGCACCGCACCCCGTAGCGGACGGTCCCCGACCCCCTCCGCCGCCCTCGGGTCCGCTGCCCGCGCCTCGGCGCGCAGCGGGCCCACCTCCGACTCCGCCTTTCCGCACCGGGCCCGCCGCCCTCCACCTCGCACCGCGCCGGGGCAGTGCGGGCCAAACTCCCCATTCCCCCACCGCATTCCCACCCCACCGAACCCCACTTGGAGGGACGTGATGACGGTACGATTCGCTGCTCTCGGCGACTCCCTCACCGAGGGTGTCGGCGACCCCGTTCCCGGCGGTTGGCGCGGCTGGGCAGCGCTGCTCGCACCCAGCCTCTCGCCGGACCCCGTGGACTTCCGCAACCTCGCCAACAGCGGCGCACTCAGCCGCGACCTGCTGGTCTCCCAACTGCCCGCCGCACTCGCCCTGCGCCCGCAGTACGCGGCGGTGGTGGTCGGCGGCAACGACACCCTGCGCGCTTCCTTCGACCTGAATCTGACGGCACGTCATCTCGAAGCCGCATTCGCCTCGTTGACGGCAGCCGGCACCGTCCCGCTCACGGCCTGCCTGCCCGATCCGGGACGGTTGCTGGGGCTACCGGCGCCGCTCGCCCGCCCGTTGGCGCGCCGGATGCGCGGCGTCAACGCGGTCGTCCATGCGCTGTCCGAGCACCATCATGCGGTGCATCTGCATCTCGCGGACCTGCCATGGACGGACCGGCGCGCTCTGCTGAGCGTGGACCGGCTCCATCCCAGCGCCGCCGGGCACCAGTTGATCGCACACGGCTTCCACACCCTGCTCGCCGAGGCCGGCCACCCGGTGGGCCCGCCGCCCGCCGAACTTCCCGCCCCCGCACCCGCCCCCGGCGCGAACCTGTGGTGGATGGCCACCCAGGGCACCCGCTGGCTGGCGGCCCGCTCCACCGACCTGCTCCCGGGCCTCCTCGCCCTCGCCGCGATCGAGGCCCGTCACCTGCTGCGCGGCTCGGCCCGCCGCCTCGACCACGTGGAGAACCGGACCACCGCCGCCGTCATCGCCCGCATCACCGCCCCCGACCCCACACCGCCCGTCGACCACCGGCCCACAGCACCCACCTCGGAGCCGTCGACGGCCGACACCTCGGCCCCGGGGTAGGGCGGCAGTCGGCCGGACGACGCCCCCAACACATCACCGCCCCAGGCACATTGGGACAGTGCCCGGCCGTCGGGGTGGTCGTCGCTCAGCGTCCTCGGTCGCGCTCGGCTCCGTAGCGGCCGCTGCCCGGTCGGAACCTCCTGGCCGAGGTGCCGTCGGCCCGGATGTGCCCGATCAGTGTCGAGCTCAGGACTCCGGCGACTGCTACCCCTGCGTTCGGTCCGTCCGAGCGAGCCGAAGAGTTCGGCACCGCCGTCGAGTTGGGCCCGGGCCGGGCGGGCCGGCGGTGAGCGCGGCGAGGACGCGGCCGGGCTCCTCGGCCAGCAGGTGCTGCTCGACGGCCCGGTCGTACCACGTCAGGCCACCGGTGTGCGCCCTGGCCGATGCTCCGGCCCGGGCCGACAGGACCTGGATCCTTTCGGTCCGGTCGGGAAAGCCCTGTTGGACCTGCGCGATGAGCTGGGCCTCCGCCTCCCGGGCGCGGCCCGACCAGGCTTCCAGGTCGCGCCCTGGGTGAACGGCGACAGCCTCGGCCGCGGCACGCACCCCGACGGGCGCAGTATCGAGCCGGCGCAGCCGGCGTCGCTCCCGTTCGGCTGCCTGCTCGGCCAACTCCGCCTGCACGTCCCGGGATCCGGTCAGCCCCCGGTCCGCCGGCCATGCGGTGCGGGCCGACCCGTCGCGCGGCTCGGCGTCGCGGTCGCCGAGCCCACGGAGGCCGGTCCCGTGGTGCGGGTTCCGGCAGGCGATCGACTCGCCGTCGATGTCGTGCATGATGATCGTCGGCCGACCGCTGCACGGGCACCGGTCGCCGGTGCCGCCGTCCACCACGGCCGGCAGCCGGGCCGGTTCGGCGATCCCGGCCCCGTTCACCAGGGTCCGCACCACGTCCGGGGACTCCGCTTGTCCGGCGGCCCCTCCACGATCACCACGTACCCGGCGCGGTCGAGCGCCTCGCGAAGGCGCGTCGTCGTCGGGGCGCCGTCGTCCGTTCCCGGCGTTCCTTCGTCGATCACGGCCGCGAGGCTACCGACGCCGCGCCGCGTCGGCGTCCCGTCCGTTTCCGCAGGCGGGACGCCGACGCCGGGCCTCATCCATCCGGCAGAGATTGCTGACGCTCCGCACCGGTGTCGAAGTACGCGTCCAGGTAGGCGCTCGGTTCCAGCGAGCTGTCCCGCAGCAGCGAGAACACCTCCGCGCCCGCCCCCGGCACCCCGTGGTCGCCCAGACGATAGGACTGCGCGAAGCCGAGGTACTCGACGCTGCTCTCGCGTGCGTACGTCTCGGCCTCCGCTTCGGCCAGGGCGATCGCGTCGTCGGCGGACGGAGCCTGCCAGAGGGTGATCCGCTCCTCGTAGGACCGCCCGCTCGCGGCCGTCCACTCGAAGACGCACCGGACCCCGTACCAGTTCATCCGCTGCTCCACTCCCGCTGGGCGACGGGATCATTCTCCCTGCGGGGTCCGACGAGCCTGCCGTCAGGGGGACTTCGGCAGCCGGATCACGGCCGAGCCGCGTGCGAGGTCGATCCGGGTGCGGTTCGGCGGGGCACCGTCCTCGTCCTCGTCGCGGAGCATCAGCGCCGACTGGCGTTCCTTCAGTTCGTTCTGCTTGCCGGCCGAGAACTGGGCGTGCAGCTGCTCGAAGCCGGTCGCCGAGATCTGCCCCTGCCGGTGGCCGGGGCGCCAGGGCAGCAGACCGGCGCGCCCGGCGCGCAGCAGGACCTGGTCGACCACGGCGAGTGCGGTGAGCAGCAGCACCAGGCCCGGCAGCGTCATGAAGACGATGAACCCCATGCAGCCAGTATCACTCCTGGGCAACCCGCCGAACAGGGTCTCTGGCGGTCGCGGGCTGTCGCGGGCGGTTCAGGTTCAGGGGGTGACGACGGCGAACCCGGGGTCGGGTTCGCTGAGGACCGACATGAGGGTGGTCAGCACGGTCGGGTCGCCCGTGTGGTCGATGCGGTCGAGGCCGTGGCCGGTGGGCGGGCCCATGAGCTGGGGTTCGGTCAGCACGAGTGTGAGATCGGCGGAGCCGTCGACAGCGGGGCGGTGGGCCGGGACGCCGTTGCGGAGGCTGGTCCGGGGCGTCCGGTCGAGGTCGGTGAACCGCCACAGCGCGGTCAGCGAGTGGTCCCACGCATTGGGGCCGCTGATCAGCGGGGACGTCCGGATCGGGACGGGCGCGCCGGGACCGGTATGCGCCCGGGCCCGTCGTCCTCGCCGGCCCGGGCGGACGCCGCCCGACGGGAGCGGGCCGAACGGGTGACCGCCGTTTCCCCCGGCGGTCGCCCGGCTCTCGGCGATGCCCGAACGCCTCGGCAGGTTCACCGGCCGGTCGGAGAGTGAACGTCGTAGCATCGCCCTCGGAGCATCGTTCGCACCCTGCTGGGAGGCAGTGAACATGAACGTCGGTTTCGTCGGTCTGGGCGCGATGGGCCGGGCGATGGCTCGTCGGCTGCTGGAGGCGGGGCATTCGGTGCGGGTGTGGAACCGGTCGCCGGAGCCGGTGGCGGAGCTGGTCGCGGACGGGGCGTCGGCGGCGACGACGCTCGCTGAGGCGTTCGACGCGGAGGTGGCGATCTCCATGCTGGCGGACGACCGGGTGGTCGAACGCCTGTTGCTGAACGAGGAGTTGCTGTCGTCGGCGCGGGCCGCCGTGCACGTCAACATGGCCACCGTCTCGCCGGGTTTGGCACGCCGCGCGGCGGAGCTGCACGCGCAGCACGGGCTCGGCTACATCGCGGCGCCGGTGCTGGGCCGCTCGGAGGCTGCGGCGGCCGGGAACCTGAACATCCTGGCGTCCGGCCCGGCGGCCGAACTCGACTGGGTGGCACCGCTGTTCGACGCGATGGGCCGGCGAACCTGGCATCTCGGCGAAGACCCGGCGGCGGCGAACGTGGCGAAGGTCAGCGCCAACTTCCTTCTGGTGTCGGCGATCGAGGCGTTCTCGGAGGCCGCCGTGCTCGCCGAGGCGAACGGGCTCGCCCCGGCCGCGCTGCTCGACGTCCTCACCAACTCCATTTTCCCCGGGCCGGTTTACGCCGGCTACGGGGCGATGATCGCCGAGCAGTCCTTCGATCCGGCCGGGTTCCGCCTCGCGCTCGGGCTGAAGGACGTGAACCTCGCCCTCGGCACGGCCGCCGACGCCAACGTGCCGCTCCCCCTCGGCTCGCTGCTGCGCGACTCCCTGCTCCAGGCCGTCGCCCACGGCCACGGCGAGCAGGACCTCGCCGCGATCTCCACCACCTCCCGCACCCGCGCCGCACTCTGACGTCAGGTCAGCTGGCCACCCCGTCCCGACCGCCGCCGCAATTCCGCCGGCGCCCTCCGCAACGACCCCTACCGCGCACCTCCGGACGCGCGGCGCATCGGCATACCCACCCCTCTTTTCGTCGTATTGACGACAAGCGATCCTCCGACTTATCGTCGTAGAGACGAAAAGAAAGGACGGTCGCGATCTCCATGGCCGACATCACCCGCCGCTTCGGCTTCCGCCACCTGCGCTCCGCTCCGACCAGCCACATCCGTCACCTGCGGGGCGGGCGGCTCGCCCACGAAGGAGTCGGCCTGGCGTTCTGGTTCCGGCCGCTCACCGCCGCGATATCCGAAGTACCGGCGGACGACCGCGAGTTGGCGATGGTGTTCCACGCCCGCACGGCCGACTTCCAGGACCTCGCGGTGCAGGCCACCGTCACCTACCGGATCAGCGACCCGGCGATCGCCGCCACCCGCATGGACTTCGGCATCGACCCCGACACCGGCGCATGGCGGGCCGAACCGCTCGCCCAGCTCGCCACCCTGCTCACCGAGACCGCCCAGCAGCACGCCCTCCAGCTGATCGCCCGAACTCCACTGGCAGACACCCTGATTGACGGGGTGACAGTGGTCCGCGACCGGATCTCCGAGGGGCTGACCGCCGAACCCCGGCTGGGCGAGATCGGGCTGGCGGTGCTCGCGGTGCGCGTCACCGCCGTCCGGCCCGAGGCCGAACTGGAGCGGGCGCTGCGCACCCCGGCCCGGGAGCAGGTCCAGCAGGAGGCGGACCGGGCGACCTACGAGCGTCGCGCGGTCGCGGTCGAGCGGGAACGCGCCATCGCCGAGAACGAACTCGCCAGCCAGATCGAACTTGCGCGCCGCGAAGAGGAGTTGGTGGCGCAGCAGGGCACGAACGCGCGCCGCGAGGCGGAGCAGAAGGCCGCCGCGGACGCGGTGCGCACCGACGCCGAGGCGTCCCG
Source organism: Kitasatospora griseola (assembly GCF_014648555.1). Lineage (GTDB taxonomy): Bacteria > Actinomycetota > Actinomycetes > Streptomycetales > Streptomycetaceae > Kitasatospora > Kitasatospora griseola. Next base: position 43,517 of record NZ_BMRI01000026.1, on the reverse strand, counting down.
CCGTACCCGCCTGGCGGTGGCGGAGGCCGAGGCGGCGGGCACGCTGGCCGCCCAACAGGCCGAGGCCGCACGGGCGATGGGCGAGGCGAAGGCCGCCGCCGAGGCGGCGTGGCTGACGGCGCACCAGCAGGTCGGGCCGGAGATCCTGCAGGCGCTGGCGCTGATCCGACTCGCCGAGCACCTGCCCCGGATCGACAGCATCACCCTCACCCCGGACGTGCTGACCGGTCTGCTCACCCGGCTGTCCACCCCGCTCCCCGCCGCCGGTGCCGACGCCCCGACCGTCTCGACCTCCCCGGCCGCCCCGGCCCGCGACACGGATCGGCCGGGACGGTGAGCCTCGCGCCGCGCGTGGTGCTGGTCCACCGGCGCACCGAGTACCAGGAGTTGATCGCCCACCACGGCACGCACGGCCAGGCCGAGTTCTTCCTCGCCGGCCGGGGCCGTTCCCTCGACGAGGCGGAGCGCCGGCACGACCTCGCCCGGGAGGCGCTGGCGGAGGTGTCGGCGGCGGTGCCGCTGGACTGGCGGCAGACCCGGGTGGAGCGGGCCGACCTGGACCGGTTCCTGTTCGCCCCCGAGGATCTGGTGGTCGTGGTCGGCCAGGACGGGCTGGTCGCCAACACCGCCAAGTACCTGACGGGGCAGCCGGTGATCGGCATCGACGCGGAGCCGGGCCGCAACCCCGGTGTCCTGGTCCGCCACCGCGCCGGCCGGGCCGGGGCGCTGCTGCGGGCGGCCGTCGGACCGGGCGCGGAGCGGCGGCTGGAGCTGCGCACCATGGTGGAGGCGGTGGCGGACGACACCCAGCGGCTGCTGGCGCTGAACGAGATCTACCTCGGACAGCCCGGCCACCAGACGGCCCGCTACCTACTGTCCGCGCCCGGCGGCGACCCGGAGTCACAGGCGTCCTCGGGCGTGCTCGTCGGCACCGGCACCGGTGCGACCGGGTGGTGCCGCTCGGCCTGGCTGGAACGGTCCAGCCGGCTGCCGCTGCCCGGGCCCACGGTGGCGCAGCTGTCCTGGTTCGTTCGGGAGGCCTGGCCGTCCCCCGTGACCGGCACGTCCCGGGTCGAGGGCCTGCTGACCGCCGAGCAACAGCTGACCCTCACCGTGGAGAGCGAGCGGCTGGTGGCGTTCGGCGACGGCATCGAGTCCGACGCCCTGCACCTCACCTGGGGCCAGACCGTCCGGATCGGCCCCGCCGAGCAGCGCCTCCACCTGCTCGCCTGACCCGGCAACCCGACCGGGCCGCCGGCCCCGCTGCCTGGGAGCGACCGTCGGCGGCGGCGCTGCCTAGGATGGAACGAACGACGGGAAGGAGGTCCGGCCATGGCTCGACGATTCGCTCTCACCTTCCCCGGGGAGACCGGAGGCCACGCCGACCAGGACGTGGTGGTGGTCGAGGCGACCGGCACCCGAGGACCCGGCGGGCACCCCGTGTACGCGGACGCATCCGGCATCGTGCAGGCCGAGATCAGCGACGCCGGCGAGGTCCGGATGATGGCCAGCGGCGGCCACCAGACCCCCCGAACGCCCATGCACGCCGAGCCACTGCCCTGAGCGTCGGCTTCCCCACCGCCGACTACCGACCACCGACCGGCAACGGGAAAGCGCTTGCCGAACTCCTCCGGTAAGCGCTTTCCCGTTCCGTCCGGTCAACCGGCCGCCGTCAATCCCTCAAGCGCTCACCAACGCGAGTGCACCTGCGCGCGCAGGCGGCGGTCGTAGATGTCCTGGACGGCGTGCAGGGTCTGCGGCGACAGCGGCGGCAGAGCGGCCGTCTCGGCGTTGGCCCGAGCCTGCTCGGGGCTGCGGGCGCCGGGGATGACGGTGGTGACACCGGGCTGCTGGACGATCCAGCGCAGCGCGGTCTGCGCGGAGGTGGCACCGGGCGGGGCGAGGCGGGCGAACTCGTCGGCGGCCTCGACACCGGTCACGAAGTCGACACCGGAGAACGTCTCGCCCTGGTCGAACGCGGAGCCGTCCCGGTTGTAGGTGCGGTGGTCGTCCGCACCGAACAGGGTCTCCTTGGTGTACTTGCCGGACAGCAGGCCGGACGCCAGCGGAACGCGCGCGATGATGCCGACGCCGGCCTTCTCGGCCGCGGGCAGCACCTCGTCCAGCGGCTTCAGCCGGAACGGGTTGAGGATGATCTGCACGCTGGCGACGCCGGGCCGGGCGATCGCGGTCAGCGCCTCCGCGCAGGTCTCCACGCTGACGCCGTACGCGGCGGTGCGGCCCTCCTCGACCAGGGTGTCGAGCGCGTCGAACACCTCGTCGCTGGAGTACACCGCGGTGGGCGGGCAGTGCAGCTGCACCAGGTCGAGCCGGTCCACACCCAGGTTGCGGCGCGAACGGTCGGTCCACTCACGGAAGTTGGCGAGGGTGTAGTTCTCCGGCAGCTGCGGCAGCCGGCGGCCGAGCTTGGTGGCGACCATCAGGCCTTCGCCCTGCCGGGACTTCAGGAAACGACCGATCAACTGCTCGCTGCGGCCGTCCCCGTAGACGTCGGCGGTGTCGAAGAACGTCACCCCGGCATCCGCCGCGGCGTCCAGCACCGCCAGCGCGTCGTCCTCCAGCACCACGCCCCAGTCGGCGCCCAACTGCCACGTCCCGAGACCCACCACCGACACCGGACGCCCGGTCCTGCCAAGTACACGCTGTTCCATGCGCCGAGCCTGCCACAACGCCCGCCACCGCCCAACCCCCGACACTCCCCCACCTGGAGCGTTGGGGCTTGTGGTGCCCTTCACCCCGCACTTCGGCCGGCACTCCAGCAGGGCTTCGATCACCGATCAGATGATCTACCGGACGCGGGCCCGGCGTGCCGATGCCGGTGCCGGCACCGGCCTGGGCCCTCTCTTCCGGAGTCGGGGCATGAGTCGTCCGGGTTCGAAGATTCCGCCGTTGTCGGTCACTGATGCCCAGCGGGCTGTGCTGCATGGCTGGTTGCGTCGCCGCACGACAGCTCAGGCTCTGGCCCAGCGGTCGCGGATCGTGCTGGAGTGCGCCGAGGGCCACTCGATCACGGAGGTGTCCCGCCGGCTGCGGGTCGCTCCGGACCCGGTCCGCACCCGGCGGCGCCGGTTCATCGAGCGGGGCCTGGACGGCCTGTGTGACGACCCGCGGCCTGGCGCCCCGAGGAAGATCACCGACGGCAACGTCGAGCGGGGGATCCTCCGCCCAGGCTCCGTCGGTCGGCCGGCATCTGGTCTCCTTGCTATCGGCCCCGCCGGGAGCGGCGGCGGCCACGTGCTCGATCCGACCGCGGCCCGCCGCGCCGCCCCGGCCGGGACCCGCGGCGAGGAGTCGGCGGCGGGTGCTCAGTACAGCTTCTTCACCGCGGTGTTCAGGGTGTTCTTCCACGGGATCACAGGCGGATCGCCCCAGTAGCTCTGCCACAGGACCAGCGTCACCGTGTCGCCGTCGCGGCCCACGCCCCACAGGTAGTTGTAGTCGGGGCGCTCGGTGGCGTTGGAGTCGAAGGTGTGCATCCCCTGAAGGGTGGCGCCCTCCTCGACGTTGATCACCCCGTGGTCGAAGTAGGTTGCGGTCACGCCGGGCCGCTGCGGGGCGTGCGCGCAGGCGATGTAGTCCTGCCGGGCCTTGTCCGCGAAGGCGATGGCCTCGGCCTCCGTGTCGAAGACCGCCACCTTCTGCTGGGCCAGCGCGGTTTCCGCGGTAGTGAAGTCCCGGTGCCATACATTGACTTCGGCCGGCTCGGCGGGCCAGCCCACCGGACAGTCGAAATCGTCGCCCCACCCCCGGGCGGTCGGGCTGGCGCGCCACGACTCGGTCTTCGGCAAGTCGGAGATGTACAGGGTCCCCGGCTGCGGCCGCCACTGGTCGGCAGCCGCCGCCCGCCCCGGAGCCACCCCGGCCCCCAGGGCCCCAACCGCCAGCACCGCGGCCCCCACCGCGACCGCGCTCCCGCGCAGCCGTGCACGTACCCCCATGGCTTCCCTCCCTCCGTGCGCTTCGATCACCCCGTTCCGCCCCGGACCAGGGCAGACTCCTTCCACGGTATGGTGTCGGCGCCCGTGCGGCAGGGCCTTTTGGTCGAAATGACCGAGAAATCCACGGCTGTTGACCGAGAACACGGCCAGTGCGGCAACCGCAGGCGCAGCAGCCGTCGCCCGGACCGGGTCGTGTTCACGTCACCAGGTGCAACGACATCGCCACGATCCCGTCTCAAAGGCGGGGCGAAGTTCCAGAACACCAGGGCGAGAGGTCGACGGCGGCGACAGCGTTTCGGGCGCCACCTCGGGCAAGCCGTTGGACCAGTACGCCGCCCGCACCGGCGAGAAGGTCGACAAACGGCCGGTCACCGCCGTCCTGTCCCCGAACGCCGTATCCAAGGCGAGCTCCGACCACGTGGGCGCCCTCCCGCCGTTGCGGTTCTACGACGGGCTGGTCAAGAAGCCCGACGGCACCTACCGCGCCCTGTACTTGAGCAACTCCGCCCGGAAGCCGACCGCGGCCGAGACGGCGTTCGACGACACCGTCGGCCGGGGCGCAGCGGGAATCGCCGTCGTCGACGGCAAGAAGATCCTCATCACCGAGGTCCGGCCGGTCGACGCGCCTGCCGCGCCCCAGCCCGACCAACAGGTCCGCCACCTGGCCCTCGGGCTGTCGTCCGGAGGGATCAAGGGCTTCGCAGAGGCCAACAGCTTCGAGCACCTGATGAGGAGGGACATCACGAGGGCCGAGCTGCGCCGGGAAACCCTCAGCCGGCTGAACTCGCCGAACTACCGGATCCACTTCTCACTCAAGGACATGCGCAGGACGGACTACCCCAATATCCTGCTCCGCGGCTACACATGGGAGACGGACCCCAGGTGGAGGGGACAGATCCCTCAGCTCAACGGCAAGATCCTGCCGTTCGCCGAGAAGTGGCAGTTCGCTCCGAGCGTCACCGACTGGGAGCTGTACATGGTCCACACCCTGCCGGGCGTCCTCGAACAGACCACCTTCTACGACGAGAACGGCAACGTCATGGAGAGCAGTCCCTTCCTCCCCTACTTGGCGCAGCTGCCCCAGTAGCAGCACCAGGCGCCGGAGACCGGCGACGCAGGCCGCGTGCCGGCCCGCCGGCGGCATCCTGGCGTCGCTCCGGGCCCACGACCTGAGCTACCCCGTGGAACACCCGGGCGGCGGAGTACGCGCCGGCCCAGCTCGTCGCCACGCAGCGCAGCGGTTTCCCCGTCCCCGACACCATGACCACCAACGACCCCGGCAGAGCACATGTGTTGATCGACCGTCAGTTGGGCGGAGTGGTCCACAAGCCGCGGCGGAACACCCCGTGCCAGGTTGACGGCCGGGCGCGACACGTGTGGGTGCGAGAGGTGCGCGCGCACGAGATCACCGGCGCGGTGGCCGCCTGCCCTCACCTGTTCCAGGCCCTGGTGGCGAAGGCGCTCGACTTCGCCGTCACCGCGGCCGGTGCCTGGTGCTTCCTTGAATGCAACCCCAAACGGGCCGTGGGCATGGCACCCCGACTCGATCGCTTTCGCTGTCGCTGACCGACTCCGGGAAGGCTCCGACGCATGACCCGACTTGCCGAACTCTGTGCCGGCCCGGTCCCGGCTCGCCACGACCAGTTGAGCTCCGCAACCGCCCTGACCGTCCTCTGACGATCCAGCACGCGTATGGCACGATGACGGTCTTTCGACGGGTGGGCCGAGGACGGGTGCGGCAATGGACGACCGGCGGAGCAGGGCGCAGGCCGCGGCGATCCGCTGGGTGGTGCTGGTGGTCGCGCTGCTGTTGCTGATGGTGGGCGCCGGGTATGCGGCGTCGGGCCGGGCAGTGGCGCGGGGCGCGGGCAGTCCGGGGGTGTTCACCGTCACCAAGGAGGCCGTGAACTGCGGCCGTTGCGTGGTCGAGGGCACCTTCAAGCCGGACGATCCGGCAGAACCCGCCCTGACCGGCGCCCAGGTGATGGGCCGTCTCCCGGTTCGCGTGCTGGGCGATCAAGCCCGGGCGGTCGGCCACGACGGCAAGGTGTACCCGCCGGACGGCGGCGGAGCCGCGCAGCGCGGCCTGGGGATCGCCGCCGGCGGGCTCGCAGGACTGCTGCTCTGGCTCCGGCTGGCCGTCCGGGCCCGCCGCCGACGCCGTTCCGCCTCGCTCGCGGGCTGACGGACGGCCGCCACCGGGGGCGGTCGGCCGGTGGCTGACGCTCCGACGACGGGCGGGAGTCGGGGCGTGCACCGCGCGGCAGGCGGACCGGCGTGAGCCGGGCGGCCGGCCCGGGTGAAGACGTGATGGGCGCGCCGAGTCTCCGTGCGGGCTGGGTCTCCTGGTGGCACGGCGACGGAGACGATCAATGCCTAGCGCGGGCCGACCGAGGGTTTCACTGTGCCGCAGGAGCCCCTCGCAGGTGCGGTCACCCCGACCGGCTGTGCGACACGCAGCAACTGCTGTCGGTCTCGCTGCTGGCGGACAACAGTCCCGGCATGCACCGAATCGACGAGCGGGCGGCCGGGATGGACTACCAGGACACCGTGTACCGGCCGAACGACGATCACGGCCTGCGAGTCAACGTCTTCCTCGCCTGCGACCACGAGCACCACACCGCCCCGACTGCCCACCGCCCACGACCCGACGACGGCTCGGCCCTCGCGTCCCGCCACCGGCAGCGCCTCGTGGCAGAACCACCGGTGGGCCACCTGCCGCGCCGTTCGACGGCGGAGGCCCAACCCGGCGAGAGGGGCCTCCACCGTCAACCCGCGTGCAGAACGACCAGCACCGCCCTCCGGCCGTTCGACTGTCAGGGTTCCTGGAACTCACACGCTTCCACCAGGACAGTTCCTAGCCGGCAAGCGGCGCCTCGAAGCCGGTGACCGCGCCCGGGCGCCCGGTCGCGTCGCCGACCGCACCCGGCCAGACGGTCACCTGGCCCGCCGGGTTCTGCCCGTACAGGTCCGGGATGCCGTCTCCGGTCAGGTCGCCGACCGAGCCGACGACGGGGTAGGCGCTGGGGGCGATGCCGTTGCCGATGACGGTGCCCTGGGCCGGGTCGGCGAGCGCGGAGTAGTCGATGGCGCAGTTGTTGGCGGGGTTCCTGGTGATCGGGTACGCGAGGATCCGGCCGGTGCTGCGCTCGCGAGTCCACAGGGTGGCCTGCGAGGTGGTGGTGGTCGTCCCGGCAGCGTCGGTGCAGGTGGTGGTGCCGTTGGCGGGGCCGGGGCCGATCAGGTCGTAGTCGCTCCAGTCGAGGGCGGAGAGCAGAGTGTCGGTCGGGGCGAGCAGCTTGACACTGTTACTCCCCGGGGAGAACAGCCAGAGCTTCGTGCCGATCACCGCGACGAGGTTGGTCCTGGCCGGAGTGCTGGTTGTCTCGTTGTTGACGGAGCCGATGGCGAGGATCTGGTTGGCGTTGCTCCAGTCGGTGCCGAGCTCGGACGGGCAGGTGACCGTGACGCCGCCAGCGCTGAGGCAGGTGACCGCGCCCTGGGTGGTGCTGCCGTTGAGGAAGAACCCGGTGCTGATGGAGAATCCGGTGGGCGAGTTCATGTACAGGTACATGCGTCGGTCGCCGGCCGGGTGGGCGATCAGGTCGCTGCGGTAGACGCCGCCGAACAGTGAGCCGTGGTGGGTGATCTGGACGCCCTGCCAGGTGCCGGTGGGCGAGTCGGCTGCGTATCCGAAGAGCCGACCCGTGTCGGGCGTTTCGGTGGTGTTCTGGATGACGCGGAGATTGCCGGCGCTGTCCGGCAGCAGGATGTCCGCATCTCCGTCGCCAGTGACGTCGCTGTAGGCGATGCCCTCGGTCGTGAACGCCGTGGCCGGGGACAGGGAGACGTCGAAGCTGGTCGCGCCGGCGGCCGGGATCCCGAGCAGGCCGATTCCGAGAGCGCCGGAAGCGATCAGGGCGAGCAGGCGTGGCAACTGGCGCGCCTTGGGGCCGGAGAGCCGCGATTTGCGCAGGTCGGAAGTTCGATCGGACATGAATCGCACCCAATTTCCGTGAGTCGCCGACCGGGTGGAAGGCTTTGATTCCTAGATGTTCTCTGTGCGGGATCGAAATGTGAAGCGCCAATTTCGCCATATGCCTGAAATCTCCGCTTCGAAGTCCGGTAACGATCCCGCGACGGCAGCCCGACCGGCGTGCGAGGCACCTCGAACTCACGCAAGAGGGGCATGTACTGACAAGACGTCCGGAAGTTCGACAACGACTGCATCGGCGGTGCGGGCCGATTTCCGCCTTCCGCGGTCCAATCCTTAGCGGATCCACCGGATCCGAGCGAGGTGTGCGAATGAGAAATTGCACATCTATGGGTGATCTGAATCCGATCGGAGAATTCGGCCGCGGCCACGGCCTGGACACCCGAGAGCCAAGGCCCACAGCTCGCCGCTGCCGTCGGACCGGCGCTCGCGCCCGAAGGAGTCGGACTCTCCGAGGATCCGCAGCAGTTCGAGGTGTGACCCGTCGGCGAGGGACGGTGCTCGGAATCGGAGCCGGACGCCGTCCGCCAGGTGTGCCAGCCGCACCTCCTCCCCGGTCAGCGCGACCAGTTGGGCAGCCGCGTCCCACGCCCGGTCGGCAGGCTCCGTCACCGCGGCGGAGCGATTCGCTGCGGCGGGGACAGGTCGTCGAGCGACGTGACGCCCTCCCGTCCGTCCCGCACTCGCCGCACGAACACGCCGCACTCGTGAATGGCCATCACCCGCACGTCCTGGCCCGACCGTTGGTCGTGAGCAGCTCGGCCCTCCCGGGGCCGCCACGGCTCCGCCAGGGACGCCACCCATCGGGTGGCTTCGGTGAAGCTGTGGAAGGCCAGGGGCTCGCCGTCCGGCCCGGGCACGAGGCAACCTCCGTCGCCCTCCACGGCCACGCCCCACAGGTCGACCGCGCCGGGAGGCGAGGGCAGGGGTACGACCCTGCACCGGGGCGGGAGTTGGACGACTGTCGACATGAGGGTGCTCCTGTGCGCCGCGCTGTGCTTTCCGCTACAAGAGTCGGCCTGCGGGGCTACGCTGAGTAGGCGTCAGGTCGTGACATCGGGGCCTGTCACCGGAGGGAGCACGGGTGGGCCGTCGGGAGGCCGTACGGGAACAAGCGTTCTGCTCACCGGGGTTCTTCGCCTCGGAACTGTCGGAGGCCCGCGAGCGCGCGGGGCTGTCACAGGGCGAGCTGGCGCGGCTGATCCCCTGCGACCGGTCGCTGATCAGCCGGATCGAGGCCGCCGAGCGCGTACCGCAGGAGGACTTCGTCCACGCCTGCGACAAGCTCCTAGGCACAGGAGGCATGCTGCTGCGCGTCTGGCAGAAGGTCCCTTGGCACCGGGAGGTCGAACACCCGGACTGGTTCCGCCGTTTCGCCGAAATGGAGGCGCGGGCCACCGTCCTCCGGCAGTACGAGATCGCTTGGATTCCTGGCCTGCTGCAGACGCCGACCTACGCTCGGGCGCTGCTCGCACAGGGCGACGCAGCGGGTGACGAGGACTTGATCGATGAGCGGGTCGCGGCACGGCTGGGTCGGCAGGCACGGTTCCTCGAAGCGGACTCGGCACCGTTCCTGGTGGTCATCCTGGACGAGGCAGTCCTGCACCGGGCGGTCGGCGGCCCGGTGGTCATGGCGGACCAACTGCGCCACTTGCTGCGACTGGCGCAGCGCCCCAACATCGTTCTCCAGGTGGCGCCTTACGGCATCGGAGAACGTGCGCCGTTCGGCGCGTCGTTCACTCTGCTGAGACTGCCCGAGGGGCCGGAGTGGCAGTACGCGGAATCGCTCAGCAGAGGGGCGTTCTCCAACAATCCGAGACAGGTCGGTGAGCGATCCCGCGCCTATGATCGGCTCCGGGCCGAAGTCCTGTCGGCACCGGAATCGTCCCGCCTGATCCTCCGCATCATGGAAGGGCTGTTGAACATGAGTCCGAAGGTCGACCTGTCCGCCGCCCGGTGGTTCAAGAGCAGCTACAGCGGCAGCGACGGCGGGCAGTGCATCGAAGCGGCATACGACTTCGTCGACGCCGGCGTGGTGCCGGTGCGTGACTCCAAGGACCCCGGCGGCCCCGTTCTGGGATTCTCGACCGACACCTGGCAGGCGTTCGTCTCGGCGGTGAAGTCCGGGAGCCTCCCCGCTCTGTGACAGGCCCTCGGCAACGGCGGGACGGAGAACGCAGGAAGGGCTGGATCCCGCAGGATCCGGCCCTTTCCGGGTGTCAGACGTTGACGCCGTAGTCGAGTGCGATGCCACGCAGGCCGGAGGCGTAGCCCTGGCCGATGGCGCGGAACTTCCATTCGGTGCCGTAGCGGTAGAGCTCGCCGAAGACCATCGCGGTCTCGGTGGAGGCGTCCTCGGAGAGGTCGTAGCGGGCGACCTCGGTGCCGTCGGCCTCGTTGACGACTCGGATGAAGGCGTTGCGGACCTGGCCGAAGCTCTGGCGGCGCTGTTCGGCGTCGTAGATCGACACCGGGAAGACGACCTTCGCGACCTGCGGCGGGACGGCCGTCAGGTCGACCTTGATCTGCTCGTCGTCACCGTCGCCGCCGCCGGTCAGGTTGTCGCCGCTGTGCTCGACCGAACCCTCGGGGCTGCGCAGGTTGTTGTAGAAGACGAAGTGCTGGTCGCTGAGGACCCGGCCGGCCTCGTTGCACAGCAGTGCGCTGGCGTCGAGGTCGAAGTCGGCGCCCGTGGTGGCCCGAACGTCCCAGCCGAGGCCGACGATGACGGTGGTGAGTCCCGGCGCCTCCTTGGTCAGCGAGACGTTTCCGCCCTTGGCGAGCGAGACTCCCATATTGCCCTCCTGTGGTATCCCCGTGCCGGGACCGGCAGTTCGGTCCGGCGGCCGGCCCCCGGCCGCGTCCGCGGGCCCAGGCCCCGCCATTGAATCTACAGCACTGTAGATCAGGACGGAATCCACCTTCACACCGTCAGCACCCCAACGGACGGCAAAGAAACGCCCCACCCCGGGAGGCGCGCCGCGCCGGGAGCCGCCTACCGGCGTCGGCCGCCACCCCGGGCATACCCTTTCCGAGGAGGTGCCCGAGATGAGTGACGACACGACGATCCCCGGTATCGACCCGAAGGTGCCGCCCAGTGGCGACGGCTGCATGGAGTGCCTGGCCGGCGAGGGCCAGGGCTGGTGGTTCCACCTGCGCCGGTGCGCGGCGTGCGGACACATCGGATGCTGCGACTCCTCGCCGTCCCAGCACGCCAGCGCGCACGCCCGGTCGGCCGGCCACCCGTTCCTGACCAGTTTCGAACCGGGCGAGGACTGGTTCTGGAACACCGAGACCGAGCAGTTCTACGAGGGACCGCCGCTGGCCGGCCCGTCCGCGCACCCGGTCACCCAGCCCACCCCGGGCCCGGCCGGGCACGTCCCGATCGACTGGCAGCAGCGCCTGCGCTGACTCCCCGCCCTGCCACAGCGACCGTACTCGTCCTGTCGCAACGACCGTACCCGGCCCTGGCCACCGCCCGCGCCGGGTACGGTCGTTGCGGCAGGACGAGTGACGGCGGCGAAGGGGCGGGAACGTGGACGCGCAGCAGTGGGAGACGGTGCGGCGGCTGGCGGCGTGGCTGGCCGACGGCAGTACTCAACCCGCGGAGATGCAGCGGGTGTTGCAGTGCCTGAAGGTCAGCGAGGAGGCCGGGGAGGTGGCCGAGGCGGTGATCGGCGTGCTCGGCCAGAATCCGCGCAAGGGCTTCTCGCACACCTGGGACGACGTCGCGGGCGAGCTGTGCGACGTGATGATCACCGCGATGGTCGCGCTGGTCCGGGTGCACCCGGACCCAGCCGCCGCGTTCGACGCGCACCTGGCGCAGGTCGCGGCCCGGGCGCTGCCCGCACCGGGGGCCGACGCCGCCGCGCACTGACGGCCGGGGGGCTCCGTCAGCGGTGCCCGACGACGAACAGCAGGCCCACGAAGCCGGCGAACAGGTGGGTCCCCACGATGTAGATCAGTGCGCGGATCATCATCTGCTTGCGACGCGCCTTCTCATCGCGCACGCCGTCGCTGGTCACACCCGTTCTCCTGTCGTCCTGGGTTCTGCTGCGGTCGTTCGGTCGTTTCGAACCCTTGCAGGGTAGC